>NZ_FZNJ01000002.1:0-1269482 GCF_900198535.1 Klebsiella sp. 2680
CAGTCCTGGATGTGCGCCTGCGTTCCCGCCAGGTTTCCTTGATGCGCCCAACCCCCATGCGGTGAGTCCGTTATTCGTCAGGGGCTTTTCAGAGGCTGAAAGTCATAAAAAAAGTTATATCCTTTATATTTCAGCCTGTATCAGCTCAGTTAGTGAATCAACAGAATCAGATTTTCGTTTAAACCACCGATAATGCGATTGCCACAGGCAAATAAAACAAAAGACAACACCGATGATTTGCTTAAGTGAACGGCATTGGCCCGGCGGCCTGAGATTATTTCCGACCGACCAGTAAACCAATCACCAGTCCGATGGCACCGGCTGCCAGTAGCCCGGTCAGCGGATTTTCCTTTACGCGTTCTGAGACTTCTGAAACCGCATCCGAAGCCTGGGCGGCGTATTTACGGGCCGCGCCTTTGAGCTGATGCCTGGGCGAATCTACGACATGACCAAATTGTTGTTGGGCTTCCCCGGCAAATTCATTGACTTTATTGTCGACTTTGTCCACCAGATCTTGCGCGTCGTTTTCATAATCTTGCGATGACATAGGACTCTCCTTTTGGTTGACTTGTTTAAGTCTAGTGGCTGACAAGAGAAGTTCAAATGTGTGAGACACTCCAGGATTAATCCAGAGGGGGCAGGCGGCTCGTTTATGCGGCCAGACCCCCGCGACCAGAGTGATGCCATGCGTCTGGTGAATAGCCTGTATTTGTTATTGCGAATATCAGCGATGTGTTTGCTGATGATGTCGCGCGGGTTGATGGTTTATCCAGCGAGCTGTCGTGGCGCGGTGATTTCAATTGATTAAGATAATTCCGGGTTATAGAATTCTGCGCCTGTGTGCGGATTAACGGCCATAACAGGTAAATAAGGGGTAATGAGATTCACAATTTCTCATTTTTCCTTCATCATTTGCCAGATTTTATGCCTAATAATCAACGTGTCGCTCAGCATAAGAATTAAATTTTTTTACTCAAGGCCGGTATGAACTATAAGAATGTACTGAAGACTGCGTTTCTGTTTGCTCCCGTGGCGCTCCTGATTCTGCAAACCTCAGCCAGGGCCGCAGAGGTAACGAAAACGTCGACCTGTCAGAAAGCGTCGCCTGTAGTGGATAAAGACGGTGTTCCACTACCGCCGATAGTGGAAGGCGAAAGCACCCATCGGCTCCCTGCGCATGACACGTCCGGCTACGGTGGCGCAACAGTCAACTGCCAGCCTGCGGCCATCAAAAATTAATCATTGACCTCAACCCGGGAGGGACATGGTGCACTCGCTAATTAAGGTGATGCTGGTAGGTGGAAAAGGCGACGGTCTGATGGTCAGCGTTGCCGATAACGCGACAGAGGTTTCCGTTACCCCCGCGCAATACGGCGCGAAGTCCGGTCAGCCGCTAAACTACAGGATCGTGTCGCAAACCATTGACAATGAACGCTATTTCTTTGGCGTTTTCAACGAGAGTCATGAGAACACGGATAAGCTGAAAAGAGTGGCATTGACTCGTGGCATGAAAAAATTCTTCTGTTAAGCCGTATTAGCGAAATATCTGGCAGAAAAGATCATAAAAAACAGATGGCCCGATATTCTTCAGGCTGGATCGGCGCTGCATGCCTGCACACCTTATCATCTTTGTCAGCCTGCAAATGTGAAAAGCCGCAGGCAACTGCCCGCGGCGGTATTATTTTACGCTGTTGCCGGAAGCAGCGTTTTGCTCCCTTTTAGGGTAAACAGTGAAATAATGGTAAAGCTCAGCGTAATACAGCCCAGAATCAGATAAGCCTGATGGAAACCGACGGTATCATACATCCGTCCAACCCATGCCGAGAGCACAACCCCCGAAAGCTGTTTCGACAAATTAAAACCAATCAGGAATAGCGTCGCCGAAAGCTTTGGATTAAACGCAGAGGCGATATACTTAAAGGTGCCGACCAGCAGGAACGGTACTTCAAACATATGCAGCATTTTCAGGATAACCACTTCCACCGCCGAGCTGGCAAAAGACGACCCCAGAATACGCACGGACATAATTAATCCTGCGGTCAGCAGGGCGTTCTTGGCGCCGATTCGGTTAACGATAGCCGGGGCGCAGAACATAATCAGCGCATTGAGCAATTCTCCGCCAGTGGTGACGAAGCCAAAAACTTCGGTTCCACGTTGCGGGCTGGAAAAGAATCCTTTGAAAAAATTAGCGAACTGCTGGTCGAAAACGTCATACACGCTGGCAACGCCGACCACGTAAATGATAAAGCCCCAGAAACGCGGCATGCGCAGCAGTTCAGCGGCGGTGCGCATCGAAAAAGCCTTGCGGTTAGCGCCAAGCGCATCGATAACTTCAGCGCTATTGCTGCTCTCCGGCTTCGATACCCACAGCAGTACGCCGAGGATCAGGGCAAAACCGGAGGCGATCCAGAAGGTGATATTGGGGTCAATCCCAAACAGAATACCGGTGATCGAGGCGCACAGGGCCCAGCCGACACAGCCGGAGACACGGACTTTGCCATATTCAAAGCGGTTAGCGCGACTGACGCGTTCGATATAGGCTTCTACAGCCCCGGAACCGCTGGAGAAGACAATTCCCAGATAGATCCCGCCCACCAGGGCACCTGCAATAATATTGATCTGCAATAGCGGCGAGAAGACAAAAATAAAGAAAGGGGCAAACAGCATTAATAAAATGGTGATAGTCCACAACAGATGCTTGCGCAGCCCAAGCTTATCGGAAACCAGACCAAAAATAGGCTGGAAGATGATAGCGAATAACGAAATAGAGGAAAAAACAATCCCCGTTTCAGTTTTGGTTAAGTGGTTCACTTCCGCCAGCCACACCGGAAAGAAGGGGAAGTAGGCCGACATAATGAAATAGTAGAAGAAAAAGAACAGCATAAAATAGATAAAGTTATGCCGTTCCCGTGGTGCGAGTTCAGAGAGTTTCATTGTGAATAGTCCATATTATGATACGTTGTCATTCAGGTTGTCTCTTCATTGGCTACGCCAATTACCGGCCCATCCCTGGACCTTATCCCTACGGCACCGTTGTAAACGGCGTCTTTTGATTCGCCTGCGGCCGCGATGAGAGCCGAGTGACATTATGTATCTGTTTATTATAGGGATTTATAGCCTATCCCATTAAGGCTATTTTGCTTGTCATTTTGAACCTGGGCAGTGCTCAGAATCCTCACGTACTGCGTGTACGCTCCGGTTCATCCGCGCTGGCCGTGTTCAAACTGTCTGCGCCAATAACGCCTGGTGGGATAGGCTGTTATATTCCCCGCTTATTATTGGAAATAAATCGTTAGCTGATAGTGCCAGTGCGTCTCCAGCAGCAGCCATTGCGGGAGTACGCTGGGAGTCCAGGAGTCATCGCCGCCGATACCCATATGCTGGCCATCAAGAGTGATCCAGACGCCGTTTTCCGGTTTCATCCAGTGCCAGTGGTCAGTGTCCATTAGCTGCCAGGTGCTGTAGGGTTGTACAGAGAAGTGGAAATTACCCGCCACGTGCCAGTGTCCCCAGTCCAGCGCTTTGTTGTCACAGCGCAGGCCATTTTCCGTCGGGAAAATATAGGGCGTGGTCATCTCCTCCAGCGGCAACTCCCAGCGGGAGAAACAGGCGCTGCTGCGGCGGTCCGGGTAGTTTTCGTGCGGGCCGTAGCCAAGCCAGGAGACCGGTTTACGCTGATCAGGAACCTGGAAATTGAGTCCGATGCGCGGCAGCGGCGGCAGGGTTCCGGCGCGTTCGCCCTCGATCGCCAGGTGCAGCTTACCCGCGGCATCAAACGTCATCCGCCAGTGGCTGACGATCGCCACCTCGTCGCCGCGTAGATAGTGCCAGCGGCAATCAATCACCACCTCATGGTTCAGGCGCTGAGCCTCACACTGCACGCAGCGCGGGCTAAGGTTGTAGAGATCCGCGCTTTTCCAGCGTTCCACCCAGGCATCAGGATCGATACGTTCCACTTCGCTGACGCCAATATCATTATCCAGCGGCGCGCGCACAAACTGGTCGCGCAATGGCGTCAGCAGTTGTTGCACACCGTCCACCCGCCAGTGGGTTAACAAACCGCTTTGTTTGTCGATAACCCAGTGCTGCGCGCCGCAGCGTACGGTCCAGGCGTTATCGCTACATTCCAGCGCGGGCGCAGTACCGGCGGGAGCCGGTGCGTGAACAACTAACGGAGCGGCGAGCGGAAATTGCTGCCAGGCGACGCGATGCCCGGCAGCGGACCAGGCGGTGGCCTGCGGCTGGATAACTTCCAGCGTCAGCCACACCTGTTCAGCACCGGCGGGTAGCGGCAAATTCTCGCACAGCGTCAGTTCGTTGCGTCCTTCCGGCGCAAGCGCAAGCCTGACGCTCCCCTGCGCAAAGGTTTCGCCCGCTGCTTGCACCTGCCAGCGCAGCAGTTCGTTATCGGTGGCGCGGAACAGATATTCGCTGCAGATGCTGATACGCAGTGGACTTTGCGCCAGCAGGGAGAACTGGAAAAACTGCTGTGCGTGTTTGGCTTCAATTAATGATGGGTGCGGGCGGCGATCGGGGAAAACCAGCCCGTTCATGCAGAACTGGCGATCGTTGGGTTTATCGCCAAAATCACCGCCGTAGGCCCAGCCAACGCGGCCGTCATCAAACGTTTTACTGATGGCCTGATCGGCCCAGTCCCAGATAAAACCGCCCTGCAGGCGCGGATAGTCGCGAAACGCCTGCCAGTAATCTGCAAAGTTGCCCAGGCTGTTCCCCATCGCATGGGCATATTCGCAGAGGATCAGCGGGCGCTGCTCGCCTGGCAAACCGATCCACTTCTTGATCCCCCATTTCGGCACTTCGGGAATGCGCTGGTCGCGTTCGACGCGGGCGTACATTGGGCAGATAATATCGGTTGTCGTGCTGTCGGCGCCGCCGCCTTCATACTGCACCGGACGGGAGGGATCGTTGCGCTTCAGCCAGTGATACATCGCTTCATGGTTGCCTCCGCCACCGGACTCATTTCCCAGCGACCAGATAATAATCGACGGATGGTTGCGGTTGCTTTGCAGCATCCGGCTGACGCGCGCGCTGAAGGCCGGTAGCCAGGCTGGATCGTCGGAAAGACGATTCATTGGCACCATGCCGTGGGTTTCAATATTGGCCTCGTCAACGACATACAGCCCGTAATGGTCGCACAGTTCGTACCAGCGCGAGGCGTTAGGGTAGTGGGAGCAGCGCACCGCATTGAAGTTGTTCTGCTTCATCAGCAGAATGTCCTGCACCATATCCTCTTCATTCACCACTTGCCCGCGCTGGTGGTGATGTTCGTGGCGGTTGACGCCGCGGATCAGCAGCGGTTTACCGTTCAGCAGCAGCAGGCCGTCTTTGATTTCCACCCGGCGAAAACCGATATCCCAGGCTTCGGCTTCAAGCAGATGATCTCCACGCCACAGGGACACAACCGCGCGGTAGCAGTTCGGCGTTTCCGCGCTCCACAGCGCCGGGCGTTCTACCGGCAGGTGAATCGTCGCGCGTTCAGCATAGTTTCCACGCTCATCAATTATCGGCGATCCTGGTGTCTGCTGGTGACTGGCGACACGGTGCGCGTTATCCCAGAGCTCTACTTTCACCGTCAGTTCGTCCAGTTGCGATGCCGGTGCGGCGACGCTTACATTCACCAGCAGATCGGCATCGCGATAGAGTGCATCCAGGCGTGGCGTGAGCTGCACATCGCTGAGATGTAACGACGGTTTATTCAACAGCCAGACCGACCGGAAGATCCCGCTCATACGCCACATATCCTGATCTTCCAGCCAGCTTCCCGCGCTCCAGCGCATCACCATCACACAAAGGCGGTTATCGCCTGCCTGAAGGTATGGCGTGAGATCGAAGGCCGCAGGCAGACGACTGTCCTGCGAGTAACCGACCCATTCGCCGTTACACCACAGGTGGAACGCGGAGTTGACGCCGTCGAAGATAATTTGCGTCTGGCCGTCGGTCCGCCAGCCTTCGTCGACGCGAAATATCAGCGAATAGCAGCCGGTCGGGTTCTCCTCTGGCACGCGCGGCGGCGTTGTGTCGATAGGGTAACGGACATTGGTATAGATAGGGGCGTCATAGCCTTCCATTTGCCAGTTAGACGGGACCGGCGTACTGCGGCTGTCCGGCAAATCCCTGTCCAGCCAGCAGGCATCGACGTCAAACGGGCTGCGGGCGTAAGAAAACTGCCACTGACCATCAAGCTGGCGGCGATTGAGCGAAGGCTGGTTTTCCCGTGCCGCGCCGGTATCGCGCCAGCTGGAAAAGGTCGGGTGGGCCGGCAGGCGATTAAGATGAGTGATAGTCTGGTTTTGCCAGTCTTCCCGGGCGAGCACTTGATGAAACTTTGCGCTCGTAGCGGAGATGGAATCGAGTTGTTGCATACGTATACCTGACGAATTTTTGATAAAAATGTCGTTCGCTAGACAATGATGATCCGGTTATCAGGTATTTTCCTTTTTCCCGCAATATTGGTGAAAATGAAACCCACTTTCGATCACGAAACGTGAGTAAAATGGCGGATTTTTGTCGTTTTCTAAACATAAAATGTTAGCGTAAGACATTGAGGTTTTCTGACAGAAGGAGCGTATGATGCCGCGGCGTTTGGCAAGGTTAGAAGATGTGGCCCGCGAGGCCGGTGTTTCTCAGCAGACGGTTTCCCGGGTACTGAATAATCCGGACGTGGTTTCCGAGCGTACTCGCGATAAAGTGATGCGCGCCATGCAGGCGCTGCACTATGTGCCGAACCGTTCAGCACAATTACTGGCTGGCAAATCCGCGTCATCAATTGGGCTGATTACTGCCTCGCTAACGCTGCATGCGCCTTCACAAATTGCGGCGGCGGTAAAAAGTCATGCCGGTGTGCACCAACTGGAGGTCTCTATCGCGATGCCAGCGCAGGTCAACGCTCCCTCCCTGCAGGCCAGGCTAAATGAGTTTCGCGCCCAGAATATTCGCGGGGCGATTATCAGTCTGCCATTAGAAAGTACGCTTGCGGAGCAACTTGTGGAGGAGAATCCCGACATTGCCTGCCTGTTTCTGGATGTGTCGCCGGAGACTGATGTGTGCTGTGTACGTTTCGATCACCGCGACGGTTGCGGCGCCTGCGTGCGCCATCTTTGGGACGCGGGGCACCGTGAGTTCGGCCTGCTTGCAGGGCCGGAGAGTTCCGTCTCCGCGCGTATGCGCTTAAGCAGCTGGCGCGAGGCGCTGCACCGGCTGGGAGTCAGCAATGCGGTGACGGTATTTGGCGACTGGAGCGCCGCCAGCGGCTGGAATAAGACCTTTGAGCTGCTGCATCGGCACCCGCGGATTACGGCGATCGTAGTGGCTAATGACCAGATGGCGCTCGGTGTACTTAGTGCCCTGGCGCAGCTTAATCGCACCGGAAGCCAGGCGATTTCAGTCACTGGCTATGACGATACGGCCGACAGCCTGTACTTCCAGCCGCCGTTAACCACCGTCGCTCAGGATTTTAACCTGTTGGGTAAACGGGCGGTTGAGTTACTGATTCAGCTAATGGCCGCGCCGCAGATGAAAATTCGTGAATTGCTGCCCGCGCGCTTGATTATCCGCCAGTCAACCTGGCCTCATACGTCAGGCGACGACGGGGAAAAAAAAGCGTTAATTGCGCAGCTTAAAGCGCTGGCAGAGAAACTTTGAGCACCAGCGCTGTTTAGCTTTCATTGAAGTCGTTTGTGGTAGCGTGACGAAGAGACGTAAGCAGGGTGCCTTACACCCTGACTATAAAAATGCATAATACGATCTATACCCTAAATTATTCGAGTTGCAGGAAGGCGGCGACGCAGTGAATCCCCGGGAGCGTACTCCAGTACGTGACTGGGGTGAACGAGGAAAGCCAACGCACATGCAACTTGAAGTATGATGGGTATATCCATGCAAGCATTCATTTACCGCCAGATATATGGCGGTTTTTTTTGCCCGTTTCCCGGTAGTGCGCATGTAACGTAATCATGATATTCCTGTCCTCTTCCGGACAGACCCGCAGCAGATCCGGGGATTTCGCCCAGTTCCGGATGAACAAGAGGGGAGACAATAGCGCATGACCCGGCCGCCTCTTCGATCATGAATATGGCTCATGTTGTAATGAAATTAACTCGCTTTCACTCAGCCGCTGGTTCTGGCATAAAATATGCAATATTAACTTACTGGCAACATGAAAGCTGCGGTATGCGTAACCAGTTAGTGCTGGGAAATCAACAAAAAACGCAGTTTTCATAACAGAACTCAGGATGCAAGTTCGCGATGAATCAAGATTTTACATTTACTGTTAAGCGCACACTTTTCGATGAAAACTATAACCCTTCGGCGAATACGCGTATTACGACCAACTTTGCGAATTTGGCCAGAGGTGACAATCGTCAACAGAACCTGCGCAACACATTAGTGATGATGAACAATCGCTTCAATACGCTGGCGTACTGGGATAACCCCAAAGCCGACCGTTATTCCATCGCGCTGGAAATCATTTCTGTTGATATGCAGATTGCAGCTAACGGTGATACCTTTCCAGTAATTGAAATACTGGAAACCGCTATTGTTGACCACAAGACCGATAAACGTATTGCAGGCATTGTCGGGAATAACTTCTCTTCGTATGTCCGGGATTACGATTTTAGCGTATTATTATTGCAGCATAATAAAAACCAATCCAGCTTTAGCATCCCGGATAACTTTGGCGACGTACACGGAAATATCTTCAAGCATTTTGTTAACTCGAAAGAGTACAAAGATAACTTCAAAAAACAGCCGGTGATTTGCCTTAGCGTATCAAGCAAAGATGTTTATCAACGGACGGGGAATGAGCATCCTGTGCTCGGTATTGAATATCAGCCAGATGGTTCGTCTTTGACCGAACAGTACTTCAATAAAATGGGTCTGCGGGTGCGTTATTTTATGCCCAAAAACAGCGTTGCGCCCCTGGCATTTTATTTTGCCGCTGATGCCGATTTACTGACTGATTACACTGATCTTGAACTTATCAGTACTATCAGCACGATGGAGACATTCCAGAAAATCTACCGGCCTGAAATTTATAATGCGAATTCTGCCGCGGGACAATGCTATCAACCTGATCTGAATCATCAGGATCACTCATTAACAAAAATTGTTTATGACCGGGAAGAGCGTACTCAGTTAGCTATTGAACAGGGTAAGTTTACTGAAGAGCACTTTATCAAGCCGTATAAAAATATGTTTGAGCAATGGTTTGCTCACTATGCTCTTTAATTAACAGAACAAATAAGGCGATTTACGATGAAAACGTTGTTACCCACTTCGACTGCCGGTAGTTTACCGAAGCCTTCCTGGCTTGCACAACCTGAGACGCTCTGGTCCCCCTGGAAATTACAAAACGAAGAGTTAGTTGAGGGGAAAAAAGATGCGCTGAGTCTGGCCCTGTACGATCAACTCCGTGCCGGTATTGATATCGTCAGCGACGGTGAACAAACGCGTCAGCACTTTGTCACAACCTTTATTGAGCACCTCAGCGGTGTCGATTTTGAGAAACGTCAGGTGGTTAAAATTCGCGATCGCTATGATGCGAGCGTACCGACGGTGGTGGGGGCCGTTGAGCGCCAGAAACCTGTTTTTGTTGAAGACGCCAGGTTTCTACGGCAGCTCACTAAAAAGCCGATTAAGTGGGCGCTGCCGGGACCAATGACGATGGTCGATACGCTCTATGATAGCCACTATAAAAGCCGTGAAAAACTGGCCTGGGAATTCGCAAAAATTCTCAACCAGGAAGCGAAAGAACTGGAAGCTGCCGGCGTCGATATTATTCAGTTTGATGAGCCTGCCTTTAATGTTTTTTTTGATGAAGTGAATGAGTGGGGAATCGCCGCGTTAGAAAAAGCCATCGAAGGGCTTAAATGCGAAACCGCCGTTCATATCTGTTATGGCTATGGCATTAAGGCCAATACCGACTGGAAAAAAACGTTGGGATCGGAGTGGCGACAATATGAAGAAGCGTTTCCTAAACTGCAAACCTCCGCGATCGATATCATTTCACTGGAGTGCCATAACTCGCATGTGCCAATGGACCTGCTTGAACTGATTCGTGGCAAAAAAGTGATGGTTGGGGCCATTGACGTGGCAACCAATACCATAGAAACAGCGGAAGAGGTCGCCGCGACGTTACGTAAAGCACTTCAGTTTGTTGATGCCGATAAGCTCTATCCTTCAACTAACTGCGGAATGGCTCCGTTATCTCGTCGGGTCGCCAGAGGTAAGCTCGATGCGTTAACGGCCGGCGCAGAAATTATCCGCAGAGAATTGCAGGCTAAATAATCGGGCCAACTGGCTGAAATTGACCCGTTTTTGCGCATTATTCTCCTGTTCGTTACAGGAGAACGCCTTCCCGGCGCCGTTTGCCGAACCTCTGATTTTCCAGAGTGTTGTCAGTCGGCGCCGCAGCAATATTCACGTTCTTAGTGGAACCCCAGGCGGATCAGTTCGACAGGTTCGAACTTGCCTTCATTGCCTTCGACTTCAACAGTTTTGTTGCGACGTAATTGGGCTGGAGTTAACCCATTGGAATGTATGGCAATAATTCTACCTGTCTTACCTGTCCCATTAATCATCACCTGGCTTCCGTTGGTAATGGGATTGCGGTTACGATCGTAAGTGACCATGGTTACTTCTCCTCTTAATGCTTTGGTATCGAAAAATCCGCGCAATAACACTCAGGGCATACCCCGGTAACGGACGTAATACAAATACTCCTCTGCGTCGGTTATTTTTTTGTGTTTGATCAACATCACACTTTTTTGTCGTATGTAAAGGACGATTTACCTGCGAGTGGTCGGACGGTTAATTGCTTTCGCCGATAACGCCAGTACGCCCCGGCAGAGGTGTCTATGGGGTATTGTTTTTTATAAGTACGTAAACGTTAATGATTTTTTAATAAAAGGTGGCTATGTTGACGGCATCACAGCGTCTTTAAAGGGTTTTTCCATGCGCGATAAATACTCCGGCATACAGATTGGTATCCACTGGCTGGTCTTTCTATTCGTGATCGTTGCTTATGCCGCGATGGAACTGCGGGGCTTTTTTCCACGTAGCGCACGGCCAGCCATTAATATGCTTCATGTCTCATGCGGGATCGCTATCTTTGTTCTGATGGTGGCGCGCTTGTTAGTGCGACTGAAATTTCCAGCACCGCCGATTGTACCCAAACCGTCACCAATGATGACGGGCTTTGCTCACCTCGGTCATCTGATTATCTATCTGCTGTTCATTGGGCTGCCGGTGATTGGCATGGTGATGATGTATTATCGCGGTCATCCCTGGTTTGCTTTTGGTCTGACTATGCCGCATGCGGCGGAAAGCGACTTTGAGCTGGTGGATACGCTGAAAGGGTGGCATGAGCTGCTGGCCAATACAGGTTACTTTATTATTGGCCTGCATGCGCTGGCAGCGCTGATGCACCACTATTTATGGAAAGACAACACGCTGCTGCGGATGATGCCCCGCAAACGCTAATTGCGCTGAAAACCTGCCGCTGCGCAGTCCGCTCGACTCCCGCGTCATCTGGCGGAGCGGGCGCGACTCGTGGTGAGGGACTCGCCCTTCCAGGGCCAGCACAAGCGCTGTTCAAAATTGCTCCGGGACATTTTGTTTCGTCTGGCTGAGCAGATTTACGCTGCGAATCGATGATCCTTCAACTCAGTTAAACGCAAATTCTCATCGCTATGCTACGGTTAAAACGGCGAGTTAATTTGCCTCTTTATACGAATCAATATAGTATACCCCCCTATATAATATGGAGGGCGTAACCATGCCACATTCACCTGAAGATAAAAAGCGCGCCCTCAGCCGGGTACGGCGCATCCGCGGCCAGGTCGAAGCGCTCGAACGGGCGCTGGCGTCCGGAGAACCCTGTATGACCATTCTGCAACAGATTGCCTCTATTCGCGGCGCGGCTAACGGTCTGATGGGAGAAATGGTTGAAATTCACCTGAAAGATGAACTGGTCAGCGGTGAAACAACGCCCGATCAGCGGGCCGCCAGAATGGCGGAAGTCGGCCATCTGCTACGATCCTATTTAAAATAAAATCACCATGAGGAAGAGAGATATGAAATCACGTGCAGCCGTCGCGTTTGGCCCGGGCCAGCCGCTGAAAATTGTTGAGATTGACGTCGCGCCGCCGAAAAAAGGCGAAGTGCTGGTCAAAATCACCCACACTGGCGTTTGTCATACCGATGCCTTCACCCTTTCAGGCGACGATCCCGAAGGCGTTTTCCCGGCGGTTCTCGGCCATGAAGGCGGCGGTATTGTGGTTGAAGTCGGTGAGGGCGTGACCAGCCTGAAAGCAGGCGACCACGTTATTCCTTTGTATACCGCCGAATGTCGCGAGTGCAAGTTCTGCAAATCAGGTAAAACCAACCTCTGTCAGGCGGTTCGCGCCACTCAGGGTAAAGGCCTGATGCCGGACGGCACCACCCGTTTCTCTTATAACGGCGAGCCGATTTATCACTATATGGGCACCAGCACCTTTAGTGAATATACCGTCTGTGCGGAAATTTCCCTGGCGAAAGTGAACCCGCAGGCGCCGCTGGATAAAGTGTGTCTGCTGGGCTGCGGCGTGACCACCGGTATCGGCGCGGTACACAATACGGCGAAAGTGAAAGAGGGCGACACCGTGGCGGTCTTCGGTCTCGGCGGGATCGGCCTCGCGGTAATCCAGGGCGCGGTGCAGGCGAAAGCCGGACGTATTCTGGCGATCGATACCAACCCGGAAAAATTCACTCTCGCTAAAGAGATGGGGGCGACCGACTTTATCAACCCCAACGACTACGATAAGCCGGTTCAGGACGTGATTGTTGAACTGACCGATGGCGGCGTGGACTTCAGCTTTGAATGCATTGGCAACGTTAACGTGATGCGCGCGGCGCTTGAGTGCTGCCATAAAGGTTGGGGGGAAAGCGTGATTATCGGTGTGGCTGGCGCCGGGCAGGAGATCAAAACCCGTCCGTTTCAGCTGGTGACCGGGCGCGTCTGGCGTGGTTCGGCGTTCGGCGGCGTTAAAGGGCGTACCCAGTTACCGGGGATGGTGGAAGAGGCAATGGCGGGCAAAATTCGTCTTGATCCGTTTATTACCCACCGCATGCCGCTGGACCAAATCAATGAGGCCTTCGACCTGATGCATCAGGGGAAATCAATTCGTACCGTTATTCATTTCGGCGAGAATTGATCTTTCTGACGCTAACAATAACCCGGGCATACCCGGGTTATTCAACCGTATTACTTCCGATCCGGCAGCGCGTAGGCGATGATGTAATCGCCACGATCCGGTGACTGGCGAGCGCCGCCGGCGTTGATGACGATATACTGCTTGCCGGTTTTCGGCGATACGTAGGTCATTGGCCCGGACTGGCTTCCCACCGGCAGACGAGCTTTCCAGATCTCTTTCCCGTTAGCGGTATCAAATGCCCGCAGATAGAAATCCTGAGTGCCAGCAAAGAACAGCAGGCCGGACTGGGTTGCCAATGACGCGCCCAGGGTCGGCATACCGATAGGGATGGGCATATGCATGCGGATCCCCAGCGGGCCAGTGTCTTCGACGGTGCCCACCGGAACCTGCCATACCAGTTTGCCGGTTTTCAGATCGACAGCCGACAGGGTGCCGAAGGGCGGTTTCTGGCAAGGAATACCCAACGGCGACAGGAAACGCTGGCGCATCGCGCCGAACGGTGTACCGTCCATTGGCACAATACCCATCTCAATACCGCTGGCGTTTTTCGCTACTTTTGCGCGTGGCACCATATAGTTGGCGAGACCGAGGCGCATATCGTTAACGAACATCAGGCTGTTATTCGGGTCAACGGACACGCTTCCCCAGTTCATGCCGCCTAAAGAGCCCGGATACTGCAAAGAACGATCTTCGCCCGGCGGCGTAAAGATACCCTGGTGGCGCATCTCTTTAAACTCAATACGGCACAGCAACAGATCGACTGGCGTTGCGCCCCACATATCCGATTCTGTCAGCGTTTCGTTACCGATCATTGGCATTCCGACGGAGTAGGGCTGGGTCGGGGAGTAGCGTTCGCCTTTGATGTTGCCAGCCGGAACCGGGCGTTCTTCCACTTTCGCGACGGGCTGACCGGTTACCCGGTTGAGCATAAAGATCATGCCCTGCTTGCTGGTTTGAACCAGCACCGGCGTCGTGCCGCCTTTACCGTCAGGCAGATCGTACAGCAAAGGTTGAGACGGCAGGTCGAAGTCCCACAGATCGTGATGAGTGGTTTGGTAATGCCAGCGTACCTGACCAGTGGTCGCATCAACGGCAACGATAGATGAACTGTATTTATCGTCGAGCGGGGTACGTTCGCCGCCAAAGAAATCCGGTGTAGCGTTACCAGTTGGTAGATAAATCAGATTCAGTTTCGCGTCATAAGACATCGCCGACCAGACGTTAGGTGTCCCGCGAGTATATGTCTGGCCTGCTGGCGGTTCGCCAGTCAGATTCGGGTTACCCGGATCCCATGCCCACGCCAGCTTACCGGTATGTACATCATAAGCGCGAACGACGCCCGGAGGCTCGCCGGTGGAGAAGTTATCCGCCACGCGACCGCCCACCACCACTAAGTGGCCTGCAACCAGCGGTGTTGAGGTTTGCTGATAGTAACCCGGTTTGATTTCTCCCATACCGACGCTGAGATCGACAGTACCGTGGTTGCCAAAGTCGTCGCATAGTTGGCCATTGTCGGCATTAATGGCGATCAGACGGGCATCAATGGTTGGCAGAAACAGACGACGGGTACAGGCGGCAGGTTGCGCGTCGGTGACTGGCGTCGTCCGGGCCTGGCTATCTTCGTAATAACCTAAACCACGGCAGCGCTGCCAGTTAGGAGAACTGGCTTTTGAATCGTAGCGCCATTTCTCTTTACCGCTATCCACGTCCAGCGCCAGTACTTTACTGTAAGGGGTGCAGACGTAAAGCGTATCGCCAATCTGTAGCGGTGTATTCTGATCCTCCGCCCCAGCGCCATTGCTCTGTGGAATATCGCCGGTATGGGCAATCCACGCGACCTTCAACTGGTTAACGTTCTGTTTGTTGATCTGGTCAAGCGCGGCGAAACGGTCACCGTGGGTGGTGTTGCCCCAGTTCTCCCAGTTTTTTTGTTCTTCGCCAGCGGCGACAGGTTTTACCGGTACCGCTTCAGTGGCGCTGACCAGCGGCTGGGATTTGAACATCCAGCCGAAGCTGGCCAACAGCACAATAGCGATCACCGCCGCGAGGCTAAATGCCGGACCTTTTTTCGCTGGCGTGGCTGAAAGGAAAGGCCAGAGCAGCGCTGAAAGACAGGCCAGTACGCCAAAGGTAAACAGGCGCGAGAACAGCGGCCAGTAGGTCCAGCCAGCGTCACCGATCGCCCAGATGATCGATGCAATAAACGCAATTGCATAGAGTATGAGACCGCTGCGGCGGTGACGGAAAATGAGTACCGAGGCGATAACCATCGCCAGGCCCATTATCGCGAAATAGAAAGTGCCGCCGACAGCGATGAGTTTTGCGCCGAGAATACCGATTGCCAGGCCAATGATGAGCATCAGCCCGGCAAGAATCCACTGCAGGATCCGAGGGAGCCCACGTGGCGCATTGTCAGTTGCCATTTTTTCTCCTTAACCATGCCGGAACAGGCATGAACCATATGGATCAATTTTTGAAGTAAGATCTTTGAATGAAGGCATAATAACCGTCATAAAAGCAGGTATTTTTGCTATTATTGATTTCAAATGAATCATTTGGTGAAATCGAGAATATGATAGATCTGTTAAATAAATTTACGCAATTGTTAATGAATTATTCCGCACTAATTGATTATCGAGGTAAATGGCATGGGCTGCGGCCATAAAAAAAGCGGCAAAACGTAAGGGGAGTCTGTTCGCTTTTGGGCGGGTTTTCGTGAAAATGGCGCATCATTTGTTTTCACCCCTGTGATTCAGCGGTCGTTCTGTTCACCGTCAGACGAGGGTATTTGTCATTTTTCTCGCCAGTGAACGGCCAGAGGACGGTTTCTCTGGCATTGCGCTGAAAACCTGGTGTGGTGTGTGCCGCGCCAGGTGTATCTGGCGCACCGGAAAAAGACGCATCAGACGGGCATTGATTTACGAATGGCGCTAAGTAAGGTTTGAGTGCCTGCGGTAAGTGTCGCGTCTACGCGGGTCAAAATACCGATAGGTTCGCCGGTTCCCTGCGTGGGGATCGGCAGCGCAGCCAACAGGCCACGGCGAAGATCGTCCTTAACCGCACCAGAGGGGACAAACCACACGTAATCATAGTCGACCGTCAGCTGGCGCGACAGGGAGGCTGACAGTGTTTCGATACAGCCAGCAGGGATTTTACATCCCTGGCTTTGCAGTAGCGTTTCGGCGTTCTGGCGAGGCAATGTGCCTTTTGGCGATACCACTACCGGCCACTCCATGACCCGGCTTAATGTCACGGTTTCTTGCAGTAGTGGGTGTCCGGGGCGGACTACCAGTTTCAGTGATTCGAGAAACAGCAGCTCGTAGTTCAAACCACTCATTAATTCCGGATCGGACATCCGTCCGATACCAATATCGATTTCTCCCGATTTCAGCCCAGCCAGCAACATGGTGTTGTTCATGGTCGCGACCTGCAGCGTGATATCTTTTTGCTGCCGATGAAACTGGCCAATGACCGAGGGCAAAATACCCAGCGCGGCGGTGGGGAGCGCGCCGATGCGCACAATGTCGCTATTAAGGCCTTCTTTACGATTTAGCGCCTGCCCGGCGCTATTGAGGGCGTCAAGCACCTTAACGGCATGGGTGAGGAACTGTTCGCCAACCAGCGTGAGCTGTGCGCCCAGCCGCCCGCGCTCAAACAGACGCGTGCCGGTCAACTGCTCCAGTTCATTCAACGTCTTGGATAAAGCCGGTTGGCTAAGGTTTAAGGTTTCAGCCGCACGCCCAAGGGTTCCCTGTTGAGCGACGGCCACGAAAGTATGTAAATGGCGCAAGCGAATGCGCTGACTGAAAAGACCATTTTTTTGCATAATTCATGTTAAGAACAGAGGTGTGTCGGTGGCAAGTCCGAATGTTTGTAATTGTTAACTTAATAGCAAAGTATTATTAACATCTCATATTATTATTTTACAAGCTGAATTTTGCTGAGCGGGGTAAAATTGCCGCCCGGCCAGCAGGGGCGGCAAAGGAAGAGAAAACTCAGATATCGAAGAAAACGGTTTCGTTCTCCCCCTGTAAATGAATATCGAACCGATAAACGATTTCAGTGCCACGTACCTCACGCTGGGCGATTAACGTCTGACGGCGCACTTCCCATTCAATCAGATTCAGCACCGGATCGGCCCGGTTGGCATCGACCTCGTCGGAGAAGTACATCCGCGTGTTAAGACCAATATTAATCCCCCGTGCGACTATCCATAGATTGACGTGCGGGGCCATGAGACGACCATCGCGCCCGACAACGGAGCCCGGTTTAATGGTTTCAAAGCGCCAGATACCGCTGGTGAAGTCGGAACAACTGCGTCCCCAGCCGCGGAATTCGGTATCCAGTTTCTTGCTCTGCTGGCGATCGTCGGGATGGTTATAGCGCCCGGCGGCGTTGGCCTGCCAGATCTCCAGCAGCACATCGCGCACCGGCGTCCCGGAGCCATCAATCACCCGGCCTTCAAGGGTAATATGTTCGCCTTCGGTCCCCGGCGTGGTGAGGATCGGGCCGAAGTTCTTTTCAAAAATATGAAACCCGGCGGCCTCCGGTGCGAGACCGATGTGTACATAGGGTCCTGCGGTTTGCGAGGCGGTTTCAGGTAAAAAATTTTTCATCGGGCGGCCCCCTGAGTGCGGTTTTCAAACAGCGTCGCGCGATGACCGCGCAGCACGAGGTCAAAACGGTACGCCAGGCAATCCAGCGGTACGGCGGCATGGGTGTCCAGCGCGGCGATTAATGTCCGAATGGCATCATCATTATTGATGGTTTTGACAATGGGGCACTGTTTAATCAGCGGATCGCCTTCGAAATACATTTGGGTAATTAACCGCTGCGCCCAGGCGTCCCCGGAAAGCGAGAAGTGAATATGCGCCGGACGCCAGTCGCTCACCTGATTACGCCAGGGATAAGGGCCTGGCTTGATGGTGCGAAAACAGTAGTAGCCGTTTTCATCGGTCAGCACCCGGCCACAGCCGCCAAAGTTAGGATCGATAGGCGCCAGATACTGATCTTTTTTATGCCGATAGCGTCCACCCGCGTTGGCCTGCCAGACTTCAACCAGCGTGTTCTTCAGTGGGCGGCCAAAACCATCCTGTACGTATCCGTGTACGATAATACGTTCGCCAATGGGCAGGCCATCTTTGGCGTAGTTAAGGATCAGGTCGTTATCCAGCGCGCCGAGATCGTCGCTGCTGAATACCGGCCCGGTGATTTCTGAGAGTGAGTTTTGTAGTGAGATCAGCGCATTGCGCGGTGAGCGCAGAACGCTAGTTTTGTAGCCCGGCGCGTAAGCCGGGGGATGGCTGCTATAGTCGCGATGTACAACCTCGCGCGGTGACCATTTCTCGTTCATAGGGTACTCCGTCTTATCGGTAGAGAGGCATGTTGTTGTCATATCGCCACACGCAGTGTGTGTAAATATATTGTTAATTTAAAGTGAAATTAATGGGTGTTTAACATAACCAGTGGTTATGAATTATTCCGATCAGCAGTGGCCGTCAGCTATCGACATCACAGTTTGTAAATTCTTCCCACTCATTGCGGGGACCTTTTCTACACTCCAGGGAGAATTCACTGGAGGTATAACATCATGGCGAACACCATCACGGCTGATGAGATTCGGGAGTGCTTTTCACGGGCGATGTCGGCGATGTATCAGCAGGAAGTTCCTCAGTACGGGACGTTAGTGGAGCTGGTTGCCGATGTGAATCTTGCGGTACTGGAAAATAACCCGAAGCTGCATGAACAACTGGCGAATGCCGATGAACTGGCGCGCCTTAATGTTGAACGTCATGGCGCGATCCGCGTCGGTACGGCAGCGGAACTGGCGACCTTGCGCCGTATGTTTGCCATTATGGGGATGTATCCCGTTAGCTATTACGATCTGTCACAGGCGGGAGTCCCGGTTCACGCCACCGCGTTCCGTCCGATAGACGATGAGGCGCTGGTGCGCAATCCGTTTCGCCTTTTTACCTCGCTTCTGCGGTTAGAGTTAATCGCGAACGTCTCCCTGCGCAACCGGGCGGCGCAAATCCTCGCAGGTCGGGATATTTTTACGCCTCGTTGTCGTGAGCTGATCGCGCTTCACGAGCAGAAGGGGGCGTTCAGCGTCGCGGAGGCGCATGAATTTGTTGAACAGGCGCTGGAAACCTTTCGCTGGCATCGCCATGCCACCGTTGATGAAGAGACCTATCGCGCCCTGCACGCCGAGCACCGTCTGATTGCCGATGTGGTCTGTTTCCCCGGTTGTCACATTAATCATCTGACGCCACGCACGCTGGACATTGACCGGGTGCAGGCGTTGATGCCTGAGTGGGGCATCGCCCCGAAAGCGCTGATTGAAGGACCGCCGCGCCGCGATGTACCGATTTTATTGCGCCAGACCAGTTTTAAAGCCCTTGATGAGCCGGTAATGTTTGCCGGAGAGCATAGCGGTACGCATACCGCCCGCTTTGGCGAAATTGAGCAGCGCGGTATTGCGCTGACGCCAAAAGGGCGCGCGCTGTATGACCGGCTGCTTAGCGAGGCGGGGGTGGGTAAAGATAATCTAAACCATCAGCGCCATCTGCAGGAAGCGTTCAGTCAATTCCCGGATAGTGAATTTCTGCTGCGCCAGCAAGGTCTGGCATGGTTCCGCTACCGCCTGACCCCGATCGGTGAAGCGCATCGTCAGGCGTTTCGTCCGGGCGATGATCCGCAGCCGTTGATCGAACGCGGCTGGGTTATTGCGCAACCGATTATTTATGAAGACTTTTTACCCGTGAGCGCCGCCGGTATTTTTCAGTCGAATCTCGGCAGCGACAGCCAGCCCCGCAGTCACGGTAACGCCAGTCGCGAGACTTTTGAGGCGGCGTTGGGTTGCCAGGTGTACGACGAGTTTGTTCTGTATCAACAGGCGGAAGAACGCAGCAAACGACGTTGCGGTCTGCTGTAAAATCAGTACTCTGCTGGCATGAGTTGTTAAAGGAAGCAAGCAGGTCATGCAAAATTCGTCCACTCCGCTGGTGAAAACCCGGCAGGGCATATTATCCGGTACCGCTGAAGATAACATGCATATCTGGCGCGGCATTCCCTATGCGGCGCCGCCGGTCGGCGATCTTCGCTGGCGCGCGCCGCAGCCTGCCGCACGCTGGCAGGGCGTGCGTCGGGCGGATACCTTTTCCGCCGCCAGCTGGCAGGATATTGAATATTGCCGTGAACTTGGCGGTGGCGATCCGGGGCGCTTTTCTGAGGATTGTCTTTATCTCAACGTCTGGTCGCCCGCGTCACGCGCGCAGCCGCTGCCGGTGATGGTCTGGCTGCATGGCGGCGGTTATACCATCGGCGCCGGGAGCCTGCCGCCGTATGATGGCAAAGCGCTGGCTTCCCGTGATGTCGTGCTGGTAACGGTCAACTACCGTCTCGGACACCTGGGCTTTTTTGCCCATCCTGCGCTGGAGGAAGAAGAGGGCGAGCGCATATATAATTTTGCGCTGCTTGACCAGATCGCCGCCCTGCAGTGGGTTCAGGAGAATATTCATGCGTTTGGCGGCGATGCCGCCAATGTAACGCTGTTTGGCGAGTCCGCAGGCGCCCGCAGCGTGCTGTCGTTAATGGTCTCGCCAAAATCCAGGGGGCTATTCCACAAGGCGATAATCCAGAGCGGCTATACCTTGCCGGATCTGCCGCGGGAAAAAGCGCTGGCAAAGGGGCAACTGATCGCAGAACACTTCGCCTTGCCGCAGGCCAGCGCCGAACAACTACGAGCAATTCCGGCGGAGGCGTTCTGGCCGTTAACCGCGCCGCTCACGCTCGGCCCGGCGCCAATCGTTGGCGACGTCGTCCTGCCGCAGCCGATGCTGGAGACTTTTTTTCGCGGGCGTCAACATCCGCTGCCGGTCATGATTGGCTCTAACAGTGATGAGGCCAGCGTTATGACGGTATTTGGCGTCGATATCGCCGGACAAATCGCGAAACTGCGCCGGGAACGCCGGTTCGGGCTTGGCTTAATTAAGCTGCTTTACCCTGGCGTGAAGGGTGATGAAGCGCTGGGGCGTGAAGTGTGCCGCGACATGGCCTTTACCACCCTGGGCTACGTCGTGATGCAGGCGCAGCAGCGGGTAGGGCAACCGTGCTGGCGCTACTGGTTTGACTATGTTGCTGAAGCGGAGCACCAGACCTATCCCCATGGGGCATGGCACGGTAATGAAGTGGCATATGTTTTTGATAATCTCGACCTTGCCGAGCCGGTACGCCATTATGCGAATGATAACGATCGGGCATTTGCCGCACAGGTCGCCGACTATTGGGCTAACTTCGCCCGTTTAGCCGGTAACGACTGTCATGAACTCGCCGGGCCGCTACGCTGGCCAGCCTGCGTGCGCGGGCGGGACCGGCTGTTACGCATGGGTTTGCGCAAGCAGGCCGGTTTCAAAGTGGAAAACCGTTTTATGCGCGCGCGTCTGGCGCTGTTTCGCCGGGTGATGAAACATCATGTCACGCTGGATTAACGTCTTCTGAGCGATTGCATGCGGATGCCTGGCGGGCAGATCCCTTTGTCGCTGTACACCAAAGGGATTCAGCGTCGCCTCGGCGATATTCGGTCTGGTCTGGTGGACATATTTTTTTCACAGGTTTTCTGTCGTCGACAATTGGATTATCAACCGTTTTTGTCTAGAGTGAGCGACATTCACGACGCATGGGTTTGTTACGTCGCGTCTCAATTCACATATGAAGAAGGATGCTTTCTCAGGCATGAACCGCAGACGTTTTCTCAAATCTTCCATGGCTGTTGCCGCTGTATGCGGAACGTCAGGAGTAGCCTCTCTATTTACGAAAGCCGCATTTGCCGAAGATTCGGCAATTGCCGACGGACAGACGCGTCGCTTTGACTACGCGGTGCTACAGTCGATGGCCCACGATCTTGCCCGTCAACCCTGGGGCGGCGCACCTCGCGCGCTGCCGCCGACGCTGGCAAACCTGACGCCGCAGGCCTACAACAGCATTCAGTATGACGCGGCGCACTCCCTGTGGAATAACATTGACGAACGCAAGCTGGACATCCAGTTTTTCCATGTGGGTATGGGCTTTCGCCGTCGGGTACGGATGTTCTCCCTGGATGCGCAAACGCAGCAGGCACGGGAAATCCACTTTCGTCCTGAATTGTTTAAATACAACGATGCCGGTGTTGATACCCGCCAACTGGAAGGCCAGAGCGATCTCGGTTTTGCCGGATTCCGCGTCTTTAAGGCGCCGGAGCTGGCGCGTCGCGATATTGTCTCCTTTCTTGGCGCCAGCTACTTCCGCGCGGTGGACAGTACGTATCAATACGGGCTCTCTGCGCGCGGTCTGGCTATCGATACCTTCAGCGATACGCCGGAAGAGTTCCCGGACTTCACCTCCTTCTGGTTCGAGACCGTTAAGCCGGGCGCAACCGTATTTACCGTCTATGCGTTGCTCGACAGCCCAAGCGTGACCGGCGCCTATAAATTTGTTGTCAACTGCCAGGAAACACAGGTGATCATGGATGTGGAGAACCATATCTATGCGCGCAAAGATATCAAACAGCTGGGTATTGCGCCGATGACCAGTATGTTCAGCTGTGGCACCAACGAGCGGCGGGTGTGCGACACTATTCATCCACAGATCCACGATTCCGACCGGCTGTCGATGTGGCTGGGGAACGGCGAATGGATTTGCCGCCCGCTCAATAACCCACAAAAACTGCAGTTTAACGCTTTCCAGGACAAGAACCCGCGGGGTTTTGGGCTGTTGCAGATGGATCGCGACTTCTCTCACTATCAGGATGTTATGGGCTGGTATAACAAGCGTCCGAGCCTGTGGGTCGAACCGCGTAATCAGTGGGGGAAAGGGGCGGTCAGCCTGATGGAGATCCCGACGACCGGTGAAACGCTGGATAATATCGTCTGCTTCTGGCAGCCAGCGAAACCGGTAAAAGCCGGGGATGCGCTGGATTTCCGCTATCGCCTTTACTGGAGCGCGCAGCCGCCGGTCCGCTCACCGCTGGCGCGGGTCATGGCGACGCGTACCGGAATGGGCGGCTTCCCGGAAGGCTGGGCGCCGGGTGAACATTATCCGGATAAATGGGCGCGCCGTTTTGCCATCGATTTTATCGGCGGCGATCTGAAAGCTGCCGCGCCTAAAGGGATTGAACCGGTGATTACCTTGTCCAGCGGCGAAGCAAAACAAATAGAAATTCTCTATGTTGAACCATTCGATGGCTATCGCATCCAGTTTGACTGGTATCCAACCTCAGATTCGACCGACCCGGTTGAGATGCGTATGTTCCTGCGTTGCCAGGGGGATGCGATCAGCGAAACCTGGCTGTATCAGTATTTCCCGCCAGCGCCGGATAAACGCAACTATGTTGATGACCGGGTGATGAAGTAATTGCTGTTCTGCCCGCAGAGGTGACTTTGTGGGCGTTTCTTTTTTTGCCCGGAGTGTGCTATGCCTGATGAAAATACCCCTGCGATAGAACAAATTCCTGTCACTGAATCGCTTTTCCTGCGCGCGGTTGATGAGCGTTACGTGACGGAACTGCACCAACTGGTGATTAAAAACCGGGTTTGGCTTCAGCAGTCATTAAACTGGCCCGCGGATGTCAGTCACGAAGACGAAACCCGCCGCCATGTGCAGAGCAACATGATGCTGCACCAGCGTGGCTATGCCAAAATGTTTTTACTCTTTCTGGATGAGAAGATAATCGGCGTGCTGTCGTTTAACCAGATTGAACCGATCAATAAGGCCGCATATATCGGGTACTGGATTGATGAACGCCACCAGGGGCAGGGGCTGCTTTCTCAGGCGTTGCAGGCGTTTATGGACTATTTTGCCCGTAACGGTACGGTCCGGCGCTTTGTGATTAAATGCCGGGTATCGAACCTCAGGAGCAATCAGGTGGCGCTACGCAACGGTTTCAGCCTTGAAGGGTGTCTGAAGCAGGCTGAATTCCTTAATGGATCGTATGATGACCAGAACATCTACGGGCGAATTATTGATTTTTCGCGGCAATAACCTAAAGGGGCGCTCAGGCGCCCGCTGGACAGGCGCGTCAGTGGGCGCCGAGGCTACAGGAAACCCACTATGGGTGTGCGGGTAACATGCTCGTCGCCGTTAATCACTTTCGCGCCGCGAAGATGAATGGCAGCGCCGGGGGCCGCCGTTATCCGCACGTCATCGCAGATGGTCACCTGATGCTCAATCACCACATCGCCACAGATAACCGCATGGCCTTCGACCCGCACGTTGTCGTCAAGCAGAATCGGCCCGCCGCGTAGCTGCGCATGTCCACCGACCGTCACCCGATGCTTTAGCAGGCAGTTTCCTTCCACGATCGCGTGTTCTGCCACCTGCGAACTGTAGCGCAGGGTTGGAATGGCGTCCTCTTCGTGCCCGGCGATAATTCGCGCGTTACCGTATACTCTGGCGTTATCACAGACCCAGATAGTGTTTTCTGCATTGCCTTCCAGGCGTGCGTGGTCGAAGATTTCCGCCCGGTGCTCAATAAACGCGTATTCCACAAAGGCGTTACCGTATATCTGCGCCTGATGAACAATTTGCGATGCACTCACGATAGCCTGTTGATGGATACGCAGGATTTTATCATGATCCGCGGTTAACCCCTGGGCGGCGATAATCAGAGAATGGGGGAGGATCTGCGCATTGTCCGCCACCTGACATGCACCGCGGATCTGCGAACACGCAACAGTGACGTTGTCACTTATCTGCGCATGATGACTGACGCAGACATTATCCAGGTGAACGCTATCGCTGATAATCGCGCCATGGCTGATTATGCACTCGCCGGTTAAGCGCGCATCGCCTTTAATCCTCGCGCCGGCGAAAATGGCGCTATTGGTATCATAAACCCAGCACGCGCCGTTCTGGCTCAGCGCGGCTTCATCGTCCAGCCAGCCGCCTTCGCTCCCGCTTTTCACGTAGGCGAAATCACGCAAGGCGACAATTTGCCGTAAATTCACGCTATGTTTGATCCCGTCTATATGATAGTGAAACGGGCGAACGTTGTCGCTGAGACGATATTTACGCATCTGTCTATCTCACTACTTACGCATAACATAAACATAGCAAAAAACACCGTAGCGCGTTTTTTAAGGTTCTTTTAAAATGCAACTTAAGTTTAAAGCCAGAATCCGACGCGAGACGGGAGTGACCGCCAGGTTATTTGGCGCTGGTTCAGGGCGTGATTACGCTCACCGTTATGCCAGCGCCTTCTGCCCGCTGTGGGTTCATGTTGCACACAAAAATAAGGATTAATCATGACGCTTCGTGATGAAAATTACTTCACCGATAAATACGGGCTGACACGCACGCACTCAGAAGTGGTGTATGCCGCGACGCTGATTGCGCCAGGCAAGGCGCTGGATCTGGGCTGCGGTAACGGGCGCAATAGTCTGTATCTGGCGGCCAACGGTTTTGAGGTAACCGCGTGGGATAAAAACCCGGCGAGTATCGGGAATCTTGAAAGCATTCGTCAGGCGGAAGGACTGGAAAGGCTGGAAACGTCGATTAAGGACCTTAATACGCTGAGTTTTGACGGCCAGTATGACTTTATTCTCTCCACCGTGGTGATGATGTTCCTTGACGCGAAGACTATCCCTGGCCTTATTGCCAATATGCAGCGCTGCACCAGGCCTGGCGGCTATAACCTGATTGTAGCGGCGATGGATAGCGAGGATTATCCGTGTACCGTCGACTTTCCGTTCACTTTTAAACCGGAAGAACTGCGTCATTACTATGCGGACTGGGCACGACTCAAGTACAACGAAGACGTCGGTGAACTGCACCGCACCGACGCCAACGGCAACCGGATCAAACTGCGTTTCGCTACCATGCTGGCGCGCAAACCCGCTTAACGGGCCGCCAACAGGCAGAGCTGAAACGCGGTCTGATAAGAGGCTTCAAAGGCGCGCAGCGGCAAAAATTCAAATTTTGAGTGGAAATTGTGTGCGCCGGTAAAGAAGTTTGGCGTTAACACGCCCTTTGCCGAGAGTGCTGCGCCATCGGTGCCGCCGCGCATCGGCGTGGGTTTCGGCGTAATTCCCAGGCTTTCCATCGCCTCGAACATTAAATCAATGGCCCGCCGGTCCTCGCCGATTGCATTGCTGATATTGCTATAGGTATCGCTGACCTGAAATTCGACTTTACCGGTGGGATACTGCGCAGCGATTTTTTGCGCCACCTCGCCAATCTGTTGTTTACGGCGCTGAAAGCCTTCGAGGTCGAAATCGCGAATACTGGCCTGCAGCAAGGTGCTATTCTGGTCTCCCTTGACGCCGTTAAACCAGACGTAGCCTTCCCGACCGGCGGTATGTTCCGGCGTTTGCAGGCGATCAAAATGGCTTATGTAGTCAGTGGCCATCAGCAGCGGGTTGACCAGCACGCCTTTTGACGACATCGGGTGCGCCGTGACGCCGGTAAAGCGGATCTCTGCCGCCGCGGCATTAAAGTTTTCATAGACGATTTCACCCAGCTCGCAGCAGTCGATAGTCCAGGCAAAATCGACGGCAAAGCGCGAGAGATCCAGCGCTTTCGCGCCGCGCAGGCCAACTTCTTCATCCGGTACAAACGCGACGACGATATCGCCATGACGATGTTCCGCCGTCAGGTTTTCCAGTACCGTCATCACTACCGTCACCGCAGATTTGTTATCGGCGCCGAGCACGCTGGTGCCATCGCTAAAAATAATCTCTTCATCGCGATACGCGAGGATTTCCGGGTGTTCAGCCACCCGCAGCCAGATGTCTTTGTCAGCGTTCAGACAGAGATCGTCTCCTGTAAAACGCAGAATTTGTGGATGAATATCCGCTGACAGGCCGACGTCCACGGTATCGATATGGGTAATAAAGCCAATCCGCGGCGCGCCTGGAACGTTACCTCTTTTTACCGCTGTAACGGTCGCGTGTTCGTCAATTACGATCTCATCCAGCCCCAGTTGCCGCAACTCATCGGCAAGGGCCTGCGCCATTGCGTGCTGCCCGTCCGTGGTCGGGAGTGTGGTGGCGCGCGGATCGCTCTGACTGCTGATTGCCAGGTAGCGAAAGAAGCGTCGGGTTAATTGACTGGCTAACGCTGATGACATAGTGATTCCTTCTTTATTCGTGTTATTAGGTGTTTGCAATCATGCTTTAGTGTTATGTATGGAAGGGAAAACAACAAGCGATTCATTCGCTGACAAATTAAAAAGGAAAGCATATGCAACGCAAATTTATCAGGCTTGCTCTGGCATTCGCGGTTCTGACTGCCAGTTCTGCGGTTAGCGCAAAAACGCTGGTCTACTGTTCCGAAGGATCGCCGGAAAACTTTAACCCACAGCTCTACACCTCCGGGACCAGCGTAGACGCCAGCGCGGTGCCGGTTTATAACCGGCTGGTCGATTTTAAAGCCGGGACCACTGAATTGCAGCCAAGCCTGGCGGAAAGCTGGGAGGTCAGCGACGATGGCAAAGTCTATACTTTCCATTTGCGCAAAGGGGTGAAATTCCAGAGTAATAAATATTTTAAACCGACCCGTGATTTTAATGCTGATGATGTTATCTTCTCATTTATGCGGCAAAAAGATCCGCACAATCCCTATCATAATGTTTCCAATGGGAACTATTCTAATTTCGAAAGCCTCGAATTTGGGCAGCTTATTACCCATATTGATAAACCGGATGAATATACGGTGCGGTTTACTTTAGCGCATCCGGAAGCGCCGTTTGTGGCGGACCTGGCCTGGTATTTCGCCTCTATTTTATCGGCGGAATATGCGGATGCGATGCTCAAAGCCGGGACGCCGGAACGCGTGGATATGGATCCGATTGGTACCGGGCCTTTTAAACTCGCGCAATATCAAAAGGACTCCCGCATTCTTTTCACCGCGTTCCCGGAATACTGGCAGGGGAAAGCGCATATTGACCGTCTGATTTTCAGCATCACCCCGGATGCTTCAGTGCGCTATGCCAAACTGGAAAAAAATGAGTGTCAGGTGATGCCGTTCCCGAACCCGGCGGATTTGCCGCGAATGAAGGCGAATAAAGACATTAATCTGATGAGCAAAGCGGGCCTCAATACCGGTTTCCTGGCCTTCAATACCCAAAAAGCGCCGCTCGATAACGTTAAGGTCCGCCAGGCCTTAGCGATGGCCATTAATAAACCGGCCATTATCGACGCCATATTCCACGGTACGGGCACGGTGGCAAAAAATTTACTGCCCCCGGGAGTGTGGAGCGCGGACAGTACCCTGAAGGATTATGATTACGATCCGCAGAAGGCCAAAGCTTTGCTGCAGGAATCAGGCGTGACCGGCCCGATTACCATCGACCTGTGGGCGATGCCGGTGCAGCGGCCCTATAACCCAAATGCCAAACGTATGGCTGAGATGATACAGGCCGACTGGGCGAAAATTGGCGTGCAGACCAAAATCACCACCTATGAGTGGGGGGAATACCTGAAGCGGGTAAAAGATGGCGAGCATCAGGCGGCGCTGATGGGCTGGACCACCGCCACCGGCGATCCGGATAACTTCTTCGGTCCGTTATTTACCTGTCAGTCGGCAAACGGGGGATCTAACTCGGCAAAATGGTGCTATCAGCCATTTGATAAGATCATCGCTGAGGCAAAATCGATAACCGATCGCCAAAAACGTGAAGCGCTATATATTCAGGCCCAGCAGATGATGCACGACCAGATGCCGGCGGTGATGATTGCCCATTCGACGATTTTTGAACCGGTACGTAAAAACGTTTCCGGCTACGAAATCGATCCTTTTGGCAAACATATTTTTTACCAGGTGGATATCAAATAATATATTGATATCACAGGATTTGCAGGCCGGGTCAGGCGTTAGCCGCCACCCGGCAGCAATGCCGAACACTCTCTCTGGTATGTTATCCAGCGAAAGTGAATCAGGCGGGTTTACGCCGCAAATGCCACTGTTCAGGACGGGCGAACATCACCAGATTTCCGACCAGTATCAGCACCAGCCCAATCACGGCATTGTGATGCCAGACATATCCTTCATAAATTGTGGAAATCGACAGCGCTACCAGCGGGAACAGCAGGGTACTGTAAGCGGCTTTGCTCGCCCCGATTCTCCCCAGCAAGGTGAAGTAGGCGGCGAAAGCGATAACCGAACCGAACAACGCCAGATACAGCAGCGCGCCCATATAGCTCAGCGTCCACTGAGGCGAAAAATCATCGCCGCGCACCAGGGCAATCGCCCCCATCACCAGCGTACCATAGAGCATCGCCCAGCTATTGGTACTTAATGTGTCCAGGCCATGGCGCTGGTGGCGAATACTGAGCATATTTCCCAAAGAAAACCCGTAGGTTCCTGCCGCGCTCAGGGCGATACCCAACAGGATCGATGCATTGAGGCCGCTGGCCCATAAATCATCCCAGAATAGCGTGACGATCCCCGCGAGGCCCAGTGCGGCCGCCAGCCAGAAGCGACCCGGAGGCGGCTGGCGGAAAAAAAGAAAGCTGTTAATCGCGTTAAACAGCACCGCCATGGAAAAGATCACCGATTCCAGACCGGTATTGATATACGCGGCCGCGGTATAGAAGCACCAGAAATTGAAGCAAAACACGCAACAACCCTGCAGCAGGCAGAAAAAATGGTCGCGTCTGCTCAACGATCCCAGACGACGGGTGACCCGCAGAATGGTCAACATTGCGGCGCTGGCGACGGCAAAACGCCAGAAAATGGACACCGGCGCGGCAACCGGGCCCTGCTGTAAAAAAATCGCGATCCAGGTCGTCCCCCAGATGACGACAACTAAGCCATAGAGTAAAGCGTTCACAATGTCTCTCCTGTGAGTGTGGTCGCGACTATTTTGCGCTGGCGGAGAGAGGGGCGCTGTCATCGGCTTGTTGCCGACTTGCAAAATCTTGCGCATATTTTGCTTTACCGGCAGTGAATACTGGTATCTGTCGGCGGCTCTTCATAGACTGGATATCTGCGAAATCGACAATGTGAAGGCTATGGTTTACGAGACTTTCGAAACATTGCGGCGAAAGAATGCCGTACTGCGGGAGACGGTGAAGCTTAACTCAGGTATTCAGCTGGCAGCCTGGTATAACAATCTCGATACCATAACGGTACAAAGCGGTCATCACACGCTGAGTTTGTATATTGCCGATGGCTATGAAAGCTATCAAAAAACACCTCACGGCTGGAAAAACGGCGGCGGGCCGGATCGTTTCTGTCTGATGCCGAAAGGCGATGAGAGCACCTGGGATATTCGCGGCGATCTGTCGTTTGTGCATTTGTACTGTACCGATGAACATTTGCGTCGAATTGGTGAACAGATCTGGGACCGTAGCCCGGCATCGTTGACATTGCAGGTGAAAACCTTTGCCAGCGATGACAGGATCACTGCTGTTTATCGCCAGTTTCTCCTGAGTAACGACTGGCAACAGAAAGCGAACCAGCTCACGCTCAGTTCTGCCAGCACGTTGTTGCTGACGCACCTGATCCAGCATTACGCGAACGTCCAGTGGCGTTTACCGACGGTCACCGGCGGGCTGGCGCCCCACGTATTGCGTAATATTGTGGCGTTGATTGAAGAGAATCTGGACCAGCCGCTAACGCTGGCCTCCCTCGCCCAGGAAGCGGCGCTGAGCGAGTACCATTTCGCGCGCATGTTTCGTCAATCGATGAAAATGGCCCCACATCAGTACGTGATGCAGCGCCGGATGGTTAAAGCGCAGGCGCTGATTTGTCATAGCTCGTTGCCGTTAACCGATATCGCCATCGCCTGTGGTTTTAGTTCCGCCAGCCACTTTAGCAACCGGGTCAAGAGCGCCACGGGTCTGACGCCATCACAGCTACGCGCGGCGCAGCGTTGACAGCAGAGTATAGCTGACGCCGCCCAGCACCAGCCCCCAGAATGCGGAACCAATACCTGCCAGCGTGACGCCGCTGGCGGTGATCAGAAACGTGATTACTGCCGCATCACGCTCATTCTCATGATTCAGCGCCTGAAACAGACTGCCGCCAATGGTACTGAGGAGCGCCAGCCCGGCAAGCATCTGTATCCAGGCGATGGGTAACGCCGACATCAGAGCGGTGATCGAACCGCCGAAAATTCCCGCCAGAAGATAAAAAACGCCAGCCGCCGCAGCCGCAAGCCAGCGCTTTTGTGGTTCCGGGTGGGCTTCCGGGCTTTGGCAAATGGCGGCGGTAATTGCCGCGATACAGATGGAGTAGACGCCAAACGGCGACAGCAGCAGCGCCATCCCCCCGGTCGCAACGATTAACGGTGAGGCGGGAACGCGGTAGCCGGAGGCCTGAAGGGTGGCGAAGCCGGGAGCGTTTTGCGAAGCCATCGTGACAAGGAAAAAGGGCAAACCGACGCTGAGCAGCAGCGTCGGGGAAAAAACAGGGGCAATATACGCAGGCGCGACAAAATCAAAGTCTATTTGTGACGCCGTCACCTCTCCGTTTAATCCGGCAACCATGCCGCCGACCAGCAGGGCGGCCACTACGGCAAAGCGGGGAAACCAGGCTTTACACAGCAGCCATGCGGCTAACATACTGCCGCACAGCAGCAGATTGCTCTGCAGAGCGGCGAAAGCCTGCATACCGAAACGCAGCAGAATGCCTGCCAGCATAGCCGCCGCCAGCGAATGGGGAATGATTTTCATCAACCGCGCGAATATACCGGTGAGACCGCAAAGCACGATTAAGACGTTGGCAAAAATAAAGACACCTACCGCCTGTGCCAGGGTGACACCTTGCAGGCCGCTGACCAGTAGCGCAGCGCCTGGCGTTGACCAGGCGGTGAGAACAGGCGCCTTGCGCCATAACGTTAACGCCAGCGTGCTGACGCCCATCCCGAGACCTAACGCCGTCATCCAGCCGGCGATTTGCGTAGCATCCGCGCCCGCAGCGGCGGCGGCCTGCCAGATAATGGCGGCGGAACTGGCGTAGCCTACCAGTACGGCGACAAAGCCGGCGAGTAGCGTCGGGAAAGGAAGAGAGAAAGCGCGCATGATAACACCTTGTGCGTTATAACGGTCGTTGCACTTTAACATTGTACGTTATAGCGTACAATAAACTTATTAACGTCGCCTGATGGCACGAGGCTGACCGAAGAGGGAGGGTGCTATAAGCGAGATAGAGACTTTCATCCCCTGAAAATTACGCTATTAGGTGATCCAGAGTATACGCTTACGGGTCAGGAAGACATTTTTCCTACGCTGCCTAAGATTACTTGACTAAATAAGGTGACAGAAAATTTTCTACTTCTTGTCTTCCGAGCCCCAGGGTTAAGCTGATTCCTGCAGTTTTTAAAATTTTGAGTCCTTCTCCCCTGTTTCTAGGATGCGGGTCTTCCATAGCTACATAGATATGCCGCGGCTGCAATTCAGCAAGTGTTAAAGCACAAGATGGAGTTCTGCCTTGATACGAACAGGGTTCAAGCGTGACAAAAATTTCACATTCACCAATAGGAAACGCAAGTTTTGAAATAGCGTCAATCTCTGCGTGGTGATAGCCTGGAGATTGTGTGAAACCTTTGGAAACCACATTACCCTTATGGACGATCACGCATCCTACCGGTGGATTTGGTTTGCATTCGGGCAATGCCTGACGTGAGTATTCAAGCGCTAACAGCATGAAGTCCAGTTTTTCTCTCATCTTTTATTTTCTGCCTGAGTTTGCAGGTTATAGGTTTACGATTTTTAAGGCATATGGCATGAATGTCTATAATTAAAATGAACTACATAACAACTATCAGCCACTCCAACGTTGATTAATACGGATTGACATTAGAAACGTCCGTCCCTGGCACTTAACTGACCGCTGCGAATATCTACTCCGAGCGAACAGCAGACATTAAAGCAATAAAGCGACGCCTGGTTCCATCGGCATGACACCCTCCATGTCAGTGAGCTATGCCATGCTCACATACATATAGCTATGCTTTTCTCTTGTTCTCGTGATTTGCCAGTAGCCGGATAAACTCTTCAGGCGAACAACCCTGTTTTAATGCCGCAAGCAACAGATGCTGTTGAGTTTCTGGCACAAGTCCATTTAGCGGCGGATCGGTATCAAGATTCGTCGGGAAGGAATAGCCTTCACCGCTTGCTGCCACAATTGCCAGTAACTGCTCATCGCTCAATGGCTTACTTAGCAGAGTGGGGTAAATCGCCTCCATTACTTTGACGTGATTAACTTTTTCCATTGTTTTGCCAAAGGCGGATGAGACCTGCAGCAAATTAGCCGTGCGCACATGATCCTGTGTGACGTTATTTCCCGCGGCATGAAACAGCGCCGGATTGAAGAACAGCCCGTCGCCTTTTTTCAGTGGCAACTGAATGGCATGGTGCTGGAAAAATTCTATAAAACGCGAATCGCGCCAGGCCAGATATCCCGCTGCATATTGCTGCGACCACGGTAAAAGTTGCGTCGGCCCTGATTCTATCGGCATATCGCTGTGCGCGACCGCCCCCTGAAGCGTCAGGTATTGTGACAGAATCTGCAGCGGCAGCGGGAAGCAGGCGACGACCTCATTAGGCTGAAAACCAAGATGATAATCCCGATGCGGCTGTTGTGCTTTGCCGCCCGGACGGACCTGATTCACCTGAGCCGTAATTTCATAGCCGGGGCCGACCCACGCTTCGCAAATCAGTGCCAGCAAAGGATTACTGTAGTATTCGACGAAGACACTGGCATCACGCTCCGCGACTTTTTGCAGCGCATTCCAGATACGGCCATTGCTGCCAGCTTTGGCAAAATGGTCGCCGCCGCAGCCGTTTGCCGCTTCACTGGCGAGAATATCCTCAAACACTTTATTGCTGCTATCTATGGCGGAGACATCGCTGTATAAGCCCTGAACCACGAACACGCCTGGTCCGCCAGACAATGCATGATGCAGTTCACCCAGCAGGGTTTGACGATCTGTTTTGGCTGCTGCCATCAGATCATCATGATGATAGAACAGGACATTTTTATCGGCGGAACGCGCCAGCGGGAAGTCTTCTTTACGCAACCTTTGCGCGCATAGCGTTGCGAACTGATCGAGAGAAATATGGCTATCATCAATATAGAGAGTCTTCATTTTTTACCTCACAGAGTCAGAGCATGCGATGGCTGAAAGCCACCATTGTCCCCACAACCCACCACACTTTGATCAAAATCGATCACCGCACCGGTCATCATTCCCGACTCCCCGGACAGGAGAAACGCGACGCCACGCGCAACCTCCGCGGGCTTCAGCAGACGGCCAAAAGGTTGTGCCTGCTCAGCGCTACTCAGCCAGTTTTCCTCAGCACCATGATATTGCCGTTGAATGTCGTGCTCATGCGGCGTGTCCATCCAGCCAATGTTCAGGCCGTTTACCCTGATACGATTGCGCATGGCGCTGAAGGCCACGTTTTTGGTTAGCGTGACCAGTGCGCCTTTTGATGCAGCGTATGCGCTCAGAAAGCTCTGGCCGCCGTGGGAAGTCATGGTGATGATATTGACGATGCTGCCTTCTACGCCTCTGGCAATCATCAGTTTGATCGCCGCCTGCATCAGAAAAAAAGGCGCGCGAATGTTGACTGCCATAATTGCGTCAAATAATTCCGGAGAAGTGTCAAGGATGGTGCCGCGGTCGGACATACCTGCACAGTTCACCAGTCCGTGCAGTGTGCCAAACGCCGATTCTGCTGCGTCAACCACTTTTCCGCAGGCTTCTGGCGAACTGATATCCGCTTCAACAAATATCACTTCACACCCGGTGTGGCTGAGGGTTTTGGCCTGTTCGCGGCCGGCTTTTGCGTTACGCCCGCAAATCACAATACCCCGCGCCCCACGCTTTACCAGCAGATGGGCAACAGCTGCGCCTAATCCCTGGGTTCCGCCGGTAACGACGAACACTTTATTGTTAAAACTACCGCTTTCACTGAGATTCATATGTTGTCCTTTCTTATTGAGTAGAGTCAGGTTTATCCGCTTGCTTACTCTGACCTTAGCAATTACATTCGATTAACAATACGTCTACATAACCTCAAAAAGACCTCAATTTATGGCAAGGTCATTCTCCATTAAACAAATCGCGGCTCAGTCTGGCGTCAGTAAAGCCACGGTAGACAGAGCGTTGCACCAGCGCGGCAGTGTGAGTCCGCGTACTGCTCGTCGCGTTGCTCAGGCCATCCGCGATTTGGAATTACAACAGCGCGTCAGCCTTGCAAGCGGCCGCACGTTGCCGATCGACCTGGTAATGCATGCGCCGGAACGCTTCAGCTCATTAACGGTGGCGGCGCTGCTCGGCCAAATTAAAAACTTTGCGCCTTTCCGGCTGACGCTACGCTGCCACATTTTTGAAGAGGTCACGCCTGAGGAGTTGCAACACGAGCTGCGTCGCTGCGGCAATGACAGTTACGGCGTATTGTTAAAAGCCAGCGACAATCCGTTGCTTGAGGGCACTATTGCGGAACTGGCGGCGCTCAAGGTGCCGGTGGTCACGCTGGTCACTGACCTGCCGTACAGCAGGCGTATCCGCTATGTGGGTATGGACAATGCCGGGGCGGGGCGAACAGCTGCATGGCTCCTGTCGCGGTGGCTTCAGAAGGAGGAGCAGACGGTCGCGGTCGTGATCAGCAGTACTGATTTTCGCGGAGAAGAACAGCGTATGGCAGGCTTCGTTGAGGCGCTAAATCAACGGACTCCGTATTTGAAAACCATCGCAGTTAGTGAAGGATATGGTATAGATTCACTGACTTTTACGCAGATGTGCAAGGCGCTGGAACAGGACCATTCAATCCGGTCTGTTTACAGCGTGGGCGGGGGAAATAGCGCGATTTTGCAGGCTTTTTCAGCGATGAAACGAGACATAAACGTCTTTATTGGCCACGATCTGGATGAGGAGAACCGTAGGCTGCTGGCGGCTGAAAAATTGGATGCGGTGATCGATCATGACCTGAATGAAGACGCGCGTTTAGCGTTTAGCTCAATCCTGCGTTTCCATGGCTTTTTGCCGGAAACAACGGATGAAATAGCGTTATCACGCGCAATTGTTGTAACGCCTTATAATATCTAAAATATTTTATGTATAGATGCCCGCTCCTGCGCTATTGCGTCAGGCTGACACGGTGCGCAATCGCGTTTAACGCTAAACGTTCTGTGGAATCCATTGAATATGCGTATAATTCCTTCAGATATAACGGGAGGTGGAATGAATATTGCGCAACATCTGTCGACAACGTTAAAAACACTACGTCAACAGCGTGGCTGGAGCCTGTCGCGACTGGCGGAAGAAACCAGCGTATCGAAAGCGATGCTTGGCCAGATTGAACGTAACGAATCCAGCCCGACGGTTGCCACGCTGTGGAAAATCGCCACCGGCCTCAACGTGCCGTTTTCTGCCTTTATCGTTGCCGATAACGCCGCCGGGCCGACGGTGTTTGATCCCCAGCAGCAGGCCATGGTGGTGACGCCCATTTTTCCCTGGGATCCGGTGCTGCGATTCGATCATTTATCCGTTACGCTGGCTCCCGGCGCGCTGAGCGAATCCGCACCCCATGAGAAAGGCGTTATCGAGCATGTGGTGGTGATTAGCGGTGAACTGGAACTCTGTTTGCAGGGGGAATGGCAGTCGCTACGGCCCGGCGAAGGGCGACGTTTCGCCGGTGATGTCGCCCATGCCTATCGCAATAACGGCGTGCAGACAGCCCATTTCCATTCGCTGATTCATTATCCGAAAGAAAACAAAAGCCGCGGCCAGGCAAATGACTAAGACAATAATCACACCATGACGTGGAAAATCCGCAATACGTGATAACGGTATCCGCGGACATTTTTCCAGAGAAACACATTTTTCTTCAATGCGTTGCTGAAAAGTAAAAATTCCCGCTGCGGCGGTAGCGGAAAACATTTTGGTCTGCGTGGCGTTCTGACTACAATAGCCGCCATTTCGCCCCCTATAATGGATAATGACGAACGTATGCGCCTGCAAAACCATCATCTTGAACTACTGAGTCCTGCCCGCGATGCCGGGATTGCCCGTGAAGCGATTTTGCACGGCGCGGACGCGGTCTATATCGGCGGACCGGGATTTGGCGCGCGCCACAATGCCAGCAACAGCCTGAGCGATATCGCAAATCTGGTACCGTTTGCCCATCGCTACGGCGCCAAAGTGTTTGTGACCCTGAATACCATTCTGCATGATGATGAACTGGAACCCGCCCGGCGCCTGATTACTGACCTGTATGAAACCGGCGTGGATGCGCTGATTGTCCAGGATATGGGGGTCATGGAGCTGGACATTCCGCCAATTGAGCTGCATGCCAGCACCCAGTGCGACATTCGCAGCGTTGAGAAAGCAAAATTCCTCTCCGATGTCGGTTTCAGCCAGATCGTTCTGGCGCGTGAGCTGAATCTGCAGCAGATCAAAGCGATTTACGATAACACCGATGCGACCATTGAATTCTTTATTCATGGCGCTTTATGCGTGGCCTATTCCGGGCAGTGCAATATTTCTCACGCGCAGACCGGCCGCAGCGCCAATCGCGGCGACTGCTCCCAGGCTTGTCGTCTCCCTTATACCCTGAAAGACGAACAGGGGCGCGTGGTGGCCTACGAAAAACACCTGCTGTCGATGAAAGATAACGATCAGACCGCCAACCTGGCCGCGCTGATTGATGCGGGCGTACGCTCGTTTAAGATCGAAGGCCGGTATAAGGATATGAGCTACGTGAAGAATATCACCGCGCATTATCGCCAGATGCTCGACGCGATCATCGACGATCGCGGCGACCTTGCCCGTTCCTCTGCGGGCCGGACCGAACATTTCTTTGTCCCATCCACGGATAAAACTTTTCATCGCGGCAGCACCGACTATTTTGTTCATGCGCGCAAGGGCGACATTGGCGCGTTTGACTCGCCGAAGTTTATTGGCCTGCCGGTGGGGGAGGTTCTGAAAGTCGGCAAAGATTTTCTTGATGTTGAAGTGAGCGAAGCGCTGGCCAACGGTGACGGGCTTAACGTAATGATTAAACGTGAAATTGTCGGCTTTCGCGCCAACACGGTAGAAAAAACCGGCGAAAACCGTTATCGCGTCTGGCCAAACGAAATGCCTGCCGATTTATATAAAGCGCGACCGCATCAGCCGTTAAACCGTAACCTCGATCATAACTGGCAGCAGGCGCTGTTGAAAACGTCCAGCGAGCGTCGAATCGCAGTAGATATCGAACTAAGCGGATGGCAGGAACAACTGGTTCTGACCATGACCAGCGAAGAGGGGGTGAGCGTTACGCATACTCTGGACGGTGAGTTTGTCGAGGCGACCCAGGCGGAGAAAGCGAGGGCCAGCTTACGTGACGGCGTGGCCAGGTTAGGCCAGACAATTTACTACGCGCGTGATGTACAGATTACGCTCCCGGCGCTGTTCGTACCCAATAGCCTGTTAAACCAGTTGCGCCGTGAAACGGCTGAAATACTGGACGATGCGCGTCTCAGGGCAGTAGTGCGCGGCCGCCGTAAACCGGTTTGCGTACCGCCGCCTGTTTATCCGGAAACCCATCTGTCGTTTCTGGCGAACGTTTATAACCATAAGGCGCGCGAGTTTTATCAGCGTTACGGCGTGCAGTTAATTGATGCCGCCTATGAAGCACATGAAGAGAAGGGAGACGTGCCGGTAATGATCACTAAGCACTGCCTGCGCTTTGCCTTTAATCTGTGCCCAAAACAGGCGAAAGGCTCTATTAAGAGCTGGAAAGCCACGCCAATGCAGCTGATTCATGGCGATGAAGTGCTCACGCTGAAATTTGATTGCCGTCCTTGCGAAATGCATGTGATCGGCAAGATAAAAAACCATATCCTGAAAATGCCGCTGCCTGGCAGTATCGTGGCTTCTGTCAGTCCGGATGATCTGTTGAAAACGCTGCCGAAACGTAAGGGCATCTGAGCGCCGAGAGTTGCTACCGGTCGTCATGCATTTTGGGTTTCCGTGCATTCTGCCAGTGATGATGTTCGCGCAGGTCGGATGCGGCTTCCTCGCTCCGACTGCGCAGTTCATCGCTGTCTGCTTCATGTCGCAATTGTTGTTCGAGACTTTGAATCGGGAAGAAATCGTGCCCTTGTTTGCGGGCCAGCACGTGCCCGGAAAACAGCGCACACATTAGCAGTAACGTCGCGATGTATCTCTTAAACATACTTTTTTCCGTTCTGTCGCTAACTGTGGCTCACTATGCCAGGGATTTGTTGAGCTTATTTCTGCGGTTATCAAAGAAGGGAAAATCCTTTGTCAGCGTCGCCTGACAGAGGGCGAAAAAAAGCCCGACAGGTTCGCTATCGGGCGGAGGGGCAATTTAGTTTTTCGGCGGTAACGGCTTATTGTTCTGCTTACCGTCTTTATGCTCACCTTTTGGCGGCTGTTTGCCATCCTTGCGCACACCTTTCGGCTGGTGTTTACCGTCATGCTTCTTGCCTTTCGCCGCTTGCCTGCCGTCGTGCTGATGCGCTTTCTGCTGGCGATCGTTATTGTGCTGCGTCGCGGAAGTTTTTTCTGGCGGCGGGGGCGGGTTATCTGCTGCAAAAACGAACGACGACAGCCCAAGCGTCATCACTGCGGATAACAAAAAAATCTTTTTCATCACGACATCCTTTATTTTTATGTGCTTAGCGATTTCAGCAAATAAAAATGGAGACAAGATGGAGATACGGCAATCAGTTTCATTGCCGCAGGGTGTCTTAGGCCTTTAGTCCTGCCGCGGTCATTAATAGCCTGAATCCCAGACTTATTGCCGCCAGCGCGAGTACGCTGGCTCCCCACAGGGCGAGCATCCATAATATTCTCTTGAGCCATAATTGTTGCATCAGTGGTATCCCTCTTCATGTTGAACTTTGCCGCGAAATACGTAGTAACTCCAGAAGGTGTAGCCGAGGATTACCGGCAAAATAAGCAACGCGCCGACCAGCATAAAACCCTGACTTTGCGGGGGCGCGGCAGCCTGCCAGAGAGTAATGCCCGGTGGAATAATATGCGGCCATATACTGATGCCCAGACCGCCAAAACCGAGAAAGATCAGTCCCAGCGTGAGGACAAAAGGCAGCAGGTGGCTGGTGCTGTTATGCAGCGTGCGCCATAACCAGGCGCTTAGGGACGCGACCAGCAACGGTACCGGTAGCAGGAAGAAGATGTCAGGCAAACTGAACCAGCGTTCGGCAATGGCCGGTTGGGTTAACGGAGTCCAGATGCTGATGCCGGCAATAACGATCAGCAGAGCCAGCAGCAAACCGCGTGCGATGACTCGCATATTTCTGTGTAGCGAATTTTCGCTTTTCATCACCAGCCAACTGGCGCCCAGCAGTGCATAGGCAATACACAACCCCAAACCGCAGAACAGAGTAAACGGCGTGAGCCAGTCAAACATTTCGCCGCTAAAATGGCGGTCGCTTACCGCGAAGCCGTTGATTACCGCGCCAACCACCATTCCCTGGGTGAACGTCGCGAGAATCGAGCCCCCCATAAAGGCGATATCCCAAAACGGGCGGTGTGATGGGGTAGCGTTAAAACGAAATTCAAAAGCGACGCCGCGAAAAATAAGGCCGATCAGCATCAGAGTGAGTGGGATCGTGAGGGCATCAATAATCACCGCGTAGGCCAACGGAAACGCGCCAAACAGGCCAGCACCGCCAAGCACCAGCCAGGTTTCGTTGCCGTCCCAGACCGGGGCGACGCTATTCACCATGACGTCACGATCGGCGACATCCCGCGTGACGCTGAATAACATGCCAATGCCCAGATCGAAGCCATCCATCACGATATACATCAGGATGGCGAAAACGATAATGACAAACCAAATGACGGATAAGTCGATACCCATTTAACGAGACTCCTTAGATTTAAAATCGTCCATTGCGGCAGAGAGTGGGCGTGCTGGCGTGCCTGAGGTCGCTGGCTGCGCTTCCTGTGGTCCTTTACGAATCAGACGTAGCATGTAGCTATAGCCGATACCGAATACCGCGCTATAGACCACAATAAAGGTCAACAGACTGATCGACATATGCAGGGTACCGTGCGCGGAAACGGCATCAGCGGTACGCAGTACGCCGTAAACGACCCAGGGCTGACGACCCACTTCTGTCGTGACCCAGCCCGCAAGGATGGCAATCAGCCCCGAGGGGCCCATCCACAGCGCAAAGCGTAAAAAGGGGCGGCAATGATACAGTCGACCGCGATAACGCAGCCACAGGCCCAGCGCGCCGAGCAGGAGCATCAGCATGCCGAGCCCGGCCATCAGGCGGAAAGACCAGAAAACGATGGTGGAATCAGGACGATCTTGCGGGGCGAACGCCTTCAGCGCGGGAACCTGTTTATCCAGACTATGGGTGAGAATCAGGCTACCGAGGGCAGGAATTTCCAGACCATAGCGAGTACGTTCCCGTTGCATATCCGGCCAGCCGAATAGCAGCAGCGGGGTGGGTTCTCCGGGGATATTCTCCCAGTGGCCTTCAATGGCGGCGATCTTGGCGGGCTGGTACTTGAGCGTATTCAGCCCGTGCATATCGCCGATCGTTGCCTGAATAGGGGCGACAATCAGCGTCATCCATAGCGCCATGGAGAACATCGCGCGAACGGCGGGGGTATTGTTGCCGCGCAACAGGTGCCATGCCGCTGAGGCGCCGACGAATAGCGCGCTGCTGAGAAAGGCCGCCAGCGACATATGCAGCAGACGGTAAGGGAACGATGGATTAAAAATAACCGCGAACCAGTCCACCGGCACCACCTGGCCGTTGACGATCTCAAACCCCTGCGGCGTTTGCATCCAGCTATTGGAGGCGAGGATCCAGAACGTGGAGATAATCGTCCCCAGCGCCACCATACAGGTGGCAAAGAAGTGAAGGCCGGGGCCGACACGATTCCAGCCAAACAACATCACCCCGAGGAATCCGGCTTCAAGGAAGAAGGCGCTCAGGACTTCATAGGTCAGCAGAGGGCCGGTAATGCTCCCGGCGAACCCGGAGAATCTGCTCCAGTTTGTTCCGAACTGCCAGGCCATCACCAGTCCGGAAACCACGCCCATACCAAAGTTGACGGCGAAGATTTTCGACCAGAAGTGGTAAAGCGAGCGCCAGGTCGGATTTTGGGTTTTTAACCATAAGCCTTCCAGCACGGCCAGGTAGCTGGCTAACCCGATGGTGATGGCGGGGAAGATAATATGAAATGACACGGTGAAGGCGAACTGGATCCGCGCCAGGTGGAATGCATCGAGATCGAACATGCAGAACTCCGCAATAAAATTGATTCAGCGCAATTCTAAGCCGGGTTATAAATGCGTTGCAGGAACAGAAAAGGGTTTTTTTCCTATAACAGTTTTTATAACCGACTATTATTTTTCATCTGATATATTATTGTTCCTGAGAATGGCGAAGCGGAATGCGTAATGAAAAAGTATCAGCAGTTGGCGCAGCAGATTAGCGAACAGATTACGCTTGGGGTGTGGCTACCCGGGGATCGGCTACCCTCACTGCGTGAACAAGTGGTAAGCAGCGGGATGAGCTTTATGACCGTCAGCCACGCCTATCAACTGCTGGAAAGTCAGGGACGGGTTATCGCGCGTCCACAGTCGGGCTATTATGTCGCGCCGCAACCGAGCAAACAGCGCCAGGCTGAGCCGCCCGCGCAGGTGACCCGCGATGAATCGGTTGACATTAATACCTACATTTTTGAGGTGCTGCAGGCCAGCCGTCAGGCGTCGATGCTGCCGTTTGCCTCCGCTTTCCCCGATCCGCGTCTGTTTCCCTTACCGCAACTCAACCGCTCGCTGGCGCAGGTGAGCAAAACCGCGACGGCCATGAGCGTGATTGAAAACCTGCCGCCGGGCAGCGATAAATTGCGGCATGCGATTGCCCGACGCTATGCGCTTCAGGGGATGAATATCTCCCCGGACGATATCGTTATTACCGCCGGAGCGCTGGAAGCGCTCAACCTTAGCCTGCAGGCGGTCACTGAACCCGGCGACTGGGTCGTGGTGGAAAATCCCTGCTTCTACGGGGCGCTACAGGCGCTGGAAAGGCTGCGTCTCAAGGCCTTGTCGGTGGCGACGGATGTCAGAGAGGGGATCGACCTTGCCGCGCTGGAACAGGCGTTACAGAACTACCCGGTCAAAGCCTGCTGGCTGATGACCAACGGGCAAAATCCGCTCGGCTTTACCCTTAGCGCAGAGAAAAAATCCCGGCTGGTGGCGCTGCTGGCACGCTACAACGTGATGCTGATTGAAGATGATGTCTATAGCGAGCTCTATTTTGGCCGCGAAAAACCGTTACCAGCGAAGTTCTGGGATCGCGATGACATGACGCTACACTGTAGCTCTTTCTCCAAGTGTCTGGTGCCAGGGTTTCGCATCGGCTGGGTGGCGGCGGGCAGGCACGCCCGGCGAATCCAGCAGCTACAGTTGATGAGCACGCTTTCCACCAGTTCGCCAATGCAACTGGCGCTGGTGGACTATCTTGCCACCAAGCGTTACGACGCGCATTTGCGGCGTTTACGTCGTCAGCTCGCCGAACGCAAACAGCAGGCCTGGCAGGCATTGTTGCGTCATCTCCCTGCGGAGGTGAAAATTCATCATAGCGATAGCGGCTATTTCCTCTGGCTTGAGCTCCCGGCTGGCGTCGATGCTGGAGAACTTAGCGCCCGCGCACTGACTCATAACATCAGCATCGCGCCGGGTAAAATGTTTTCCACCACCGCAAGCTGGACCTCATTTTTCCGCTTTAATACCGCATGGGGCTGGGGTGAAAGAGAAGAGCAGGGAGTGAAACGATTGGGTGAATTGATCCGCGAGATGCTGGTGTAGCGTTGTCTTTTCCCGGACGTTTATCTGACGATAAACATAAAAATGGCGCTGTATCCGCAACAGAGCCATTTTCGTTAAAAACGCCTCTAATGGAACAATGCGGCCGTCTGTTGCAGCGTGACCCATACCCCCCATAGCAACGGTACGCCAACAATCAGCCATGCCAACGCTACAACAGGCTTACTGCCAGGAGACGCATTCCATTCGAGTACAGCATTGGGATTCACGTTATACATTGAGCGAGCAGCCGCCAGCTCTGCCTCTGTCATATAGTATTTATCTGCGACCGGGCGAATCATCAGGTTACACAATAGTCCCAGCCCCAGCATCGCGGCCAGAATATAGAGAGTTATGTTGTATACATCAGCCTGAGGTACACCGGCGTTTAGCTGATATTCGCGCAGGTAGTTCACCAGCACGGGCCCCAGTACACCCGCTGCGGCCCAGGCGGTTAACAGCCGGCCATGAATTGCGCCCACCATTTGCGTCCCGAACAGGTCGGCCAGATAGGCGGGGATCGTGGCGAAACCGCCGCCGTACATTGAGATGATGATGCAGAATGCAATCACAAACAGTACCACATTACCCATTTGCCCCAGCCAGGGGACGGAGGCGTACAGCGCAATACCGATGGAGAAGAACAGGGCAAAAGTCGTTTTGCGCCCAAACCAGTCAGAGCAGGACGCCCAGAAAAAACGACCGCCAATATTGAACAGGCTCAACAAACCGGTAAAGCCTGCGGCAATAGCGGCGATACTGGTCAGCTGCGAAGCATTAAGTTGATTGTAGGTGAGCGTATTGCCCAGCAGTTTGCCGGCAAAGACTTCCTGCAGCAGCGGCGAAGCCATGCCGATAATACCGATACCAGCGGAAACATTCAGGCAGAGTACGGCCCAGCACAGCCAGAACTGCGGTGTTTTACAGGCCACGCTGACGTGCACATGCCGTTCTGTTATTTTCATCTTGTTAGCCTTAGGTTCCGGAGGCGTCCAGCCAGCCGGTTTCCAGCCAATTGGCGGAATACGGTAAGCAATAGCGCCTGAAACCATAAAGAGGGTGTAGATAACCGACATGACCAGGAAGCTCTGCCACACCCCTAAACCATCCGCGCTGGCAAAATAGGTCATCAGCTTATTCGCCAGAGGCGCGCCAACCATCGCCCCCCCGCCAAACCCCATAATTGCCATGCCTGTTGCCATACCACGCTTGTCGGGGAACCAGCGAATCAGGGTTGAAACAGGCGAAATATATCCCAGTCCCAGACCTATCCCGCCGATAACGCCAGAGCCGAGCCATAGCATCCATATCTGATGCAGATAGACGCCAACGGTTGAGATGAGCAGGCCACCGCACCAGCATAGCGTGGATACCAATCCAACTTTGCGTGGCCCGGCCTTCTCCAGCCAGGTGCCCCAGATTGCGGCAGAACAACCAAGAAAAATAAAAAACAACGTATATGTCCAGCCGAGCATAGAGATTTTCCAGTCACAGGTGGTTGAAATCACCTGCTGAAAAAAACGCATGTTTGCTGGACAGGTTACAGGTGCCGTAATACCAATTGCTTTTGAAAGCGGTAACCAGAAAACAGAGAAGCCATAGGCCATACCAATACATAAATGGATAGCTAATGCTGCAGGCGGGACAAGCCAGCGGTTAAATCCCGGCCTGGCGATAATACGTGCTTTTGAAAAAAATGGCGGCGGTGCGTTATTAGCTGGTGTCGGTGGTGCGACATCCAGAGTGTCATTATTCATATATCCTCCATTCTGTCTGGGCCTTAAACTGCTATTTGAAGGCATCTATGCTCGTCTTGCAGGTCTTTATTAACAGACCTTTCTTTTAAAGCATTTTCCATACCAAAACTAATAGGGGTTATATCGACGATCTATTTCAGTCTGTCGGCGAATGGATTGCGGCATAACTCGCCTCATCCATAAGAACCGCCAGCAGGCTGCTGTATTGCGGGGTGGAAATCCGTGTCTGGCGTACTTTTTGCGTTATCTGCCCCCCCGGTTTTGCCGCTTCGCAACGAGGCCAGTACGATTCAAAACGGTTCATCTTTTTTCTGCTCATTCGAATGATTTTGGGGGTAAATATGACCGTTTAATTTTATGATAGAAGCTTATTGATAATCGCCAATATAGTAATTTCCCTGATGTTTAATCATATTGGGCAATTAATGGTGAATGTGTTTTTTACTAAATTGACATAAAGGACTATCAAAGTGATATCAATATATCGGCTATCATTTTTGATATTATTGCTCCGCCATTAGTCATAGGAAATATGCATAGTCGTTTTCTCCGGCTAACTCCTTGTCTATAATCCATAAAGTTATCCAGAGTATCTCGTTTTTTGCGTAATGCGCCCCTTGTCACAACCTGAATAAATTTCTCCTGGGGCCATAACGTGCCGTCTACTGTTATTAAGGGAGATATTTTTACGGCACGGCTGCCGCTAATTTTCTTGTGACAGGAGTAAGACCCGATGAGCAAAAAAATTGCCCGTGGTAGCCTTTGTGTGCTGGGTATGGCTTTTCTGACGGCGCAGGCCGCGGAGCCGCCGGTGTCTCTCGATAAAGGCGAAGGCCGTCTCGATATTATCGCCTGGCCGGGATATATCGAACGGGGACAGACGGATAAAAGCTACGACTGGGTCACCCAGTTTGAAAAAGAGTCCGGCTGCCAGGTAAATGTTAAAACCGCCGCAACGTCTGACGAAATGGTCAGCCTGATGGCTAAAGGCGGCTACGATCTGGTGACCGCATCCGGCGATGCGTCTCTGCGCCTGATTATGGGTAAGCGCGTGCAGCCGATTAACACCGCGCTGATCGCCAACTGGAAGACCCTCGATCCGCGTGTCGCAAACGGCGCATGGTTTAACGTCGGCGGTAAGGTTTACGGCACGCCGTATCAATGGGGGCCTAACCTGCTGATGTATAACAGCAAAACGTTCCCGACCCCGCCCGATAGCTGGAGCGTGGTCTTTGTGAAACAAACGCTGCCGGACGGCAAAACCAATCAGGGCCGCGTGCAGGCCTATGACGGGCCGATTTATATTGCCGACGCCGCGCTGTTTGTCAAAGCCACGCAGCCGCAACTGGGCATCACCGATCCCTACCAGCTTACCGAGACGCAGTACCAGGCGGTACTGAAAGTGCTGCGCGCTCAGCACCCGCTGATTCATCGCTATTGGCACGATACCACCGTACAGATGAGCGATTTTAAAAACGAAGGCGTGGTGGCATCCGGCGCCTGGCCGTATCAGGCCAACGCCCTGAAAGCAGAAGGTCAACCGATCGCCACCGTCTTCCCGAAAGAAGGGGTAACCGGCTGGGCGGACACCACCATGCTGCATAGCGACGCCAAACATCCGGTGTGCGCCTATAAATGGATGAACTGGTCGCTGACGCCGAAAGTTCAGGGCGACGTCGCCGCCTGGTTTGGTTCGCTGCCGGTGGTCCCGCAGGGCTGTAAAGCCAGCACGTTGCTGGGCGATAAAGGCTGCGAGACCAATGGCTACAATGCGTTCTCGAAAATTGCGTTCTGGAAAACGCCGGTGTCTGAAGGCGGGAAATTTGTTCCCTACAGCCGCTGGACTCAGGATTACATCGCGATTATGGGCGGTCGTTGAGCAGCCAGGGGCGAAGAGAATGCACGCGGTTGAATTTGATAACGTTTCGCGGCAATACGGCGATGTGCGGGCCGTGGATGGCGTCAGTATCGCCATTCGCGACGGTGAATTTTTCTCGATGCTGGGGCCGTCAGGCTCCGGCAAAACGACCTGTCTGCGTCTGATTGCCGGGTTTGAGCAACTTTCCGGTGGGACGATTTGTATCTTTGGTCAATCGGCCAGCGAACTGTCCCCCTGGCAGCGCGATGTGAATACCGTTTTTCAGGATTACGCGCTGTTTCCGCATATGTCGGTGCTTGATAACGTCGCCTATGGGCTGATGGTCAAAGGAATCGGTAAAAAAGAACGCCATGCCCGCGCTCATGGAGCGCTGGAGAAGGTCGCGCTCGGTTTTGTCCACGCGCGCAAACCCGCGCACCTTTCCGGCGGTCAGCGTCAGCGGGTCGCGATAGCCAGGGCACTGGTCAATCAGCCGCGCGTTTTGTTGCTGGATGAACCGCTGGGTGCGCTGGATTTAAAACTGCGCGAGCAGATGCAGGTTGAACTGAAAAAACTGCAACAGGATCTGGGGATCACCTTTATTTTTGTTACCCACGATCAGGGCGAGGCGCTCTCGATGTCCGATCGCGTCGCGGTGTTTAATCATGGACGCATTGAACAGGTTGATGCGCCTCAGACACTCTACCTGCGGCCTAAAACGGCGTTCGTTGCCGGATTTGTCGGCACCGCCAATGTCTTTAACCCTGCGTTTTCACAAAAATTGTGCGCGATGCCGGGGATGTGGTCGCTGCGCCCGGAACACATTCGTTTGAATGTTGCCGGAGAGGTTCAGATTGAGGGGGTGGTGCAGGCGGTACAATATCAGGGCGCTGCGACACGCGTCGAACTGAAACTGCCGGGAGGCGAAAAGCTGCTGGTGAGTCAGGCGAATAGTGATGGCGGCTCGGCGTTGAACGCGCCGCCGGTAGGGCAAACGGTGCTGGCCTCATGGTCGCGGGAATCAATGGTGCCGTTAGAGAGTGGAGACTGAGATGACCCTGGCTATTCCGTCGACTTCCGGTGGACGTCTGTCCGGATTCTTCTGGCGCAGGCCTTCGCTGGCATTGTTTTTACTGCTGTTGGGGCCGCTAATGTGGTTTGGCATTGTCTATCTGGGCTCGCTCCTGACCCTTTTATGGCAAAGCTTTTACACCTTCGATGATTTTACCATGTCGGTCACCAGCGAACTGACGCTGGCCAATCTGTGGGCGTTATTTAGCCCGGCAAATTACGATATTATTGTGCGCACGCTGGTGATGGCGCTTGCCGTCACTCTCGCCAGCGCCATTCTGGCGTTGCCGATGGCCTGGTATATGGCGCGTTACACCCGCGGCAAAATGAAGGCGTTTTTTTATATCGCGGTGATGCTGCCGATGTGGGCGAGCTATATCGTTAAAGCCTATGCCTGGACATTGTTGCTGGCGAAAGATGGCGTGACGCAGTGGTTTTTGCGGCATCTCGGGCTGGAAAGCGTGCTGAGCATGGTGCTGACTATTCCGGCGGTGGGGGGCAGTACGCTGTCGACTTCCGGGTTGGGACGTTTTCTGGTGTTTGTCTATATCTGGCTGCCGTTTATGATCCTGCCGGTTCAGGCGGCGCTGGAACGATTGCCGCCATCGTTGCTCCAGGCCTCCGCCGATCTTGGCGCATATCCTCGCCAGACCTTCCGCTACGTGGTGCTGCCTCTGGCGATTCCCGGCATTGCCGCCGGGTCGATTTTTACCTTCTCCCTGACGCTGGGCGACTTTATCGTCCCGCAACTGGTGGGGCCGCCGGGTTTTTTCATTGGCAATATGGTTTATTCCCAGCAGGGGGCCATCGGCAATATGCCGATGGCGGCAGCGTTTACCCTGGTGCCCATTGTCCTGATTGCTCTCTATCTGGTGTTGGTGAAACGTCTGGGGGCATTCGATGCACTCTGAACGCGCACCGCTGTTACTCAAAGCCGCAACCTGGGGGGGCGTACTGTTTCTGCATTTCCCGCTGCTGATTATCGCGCTCTATGCGTTTAATACCGAAGATGCTGCTTTCAGCTTCCCACCCCAGGGCCTGACTTTGCGTTGGTTTCATGAAGCGGCGGGGCGCAGCGATATCATTGAATCTGTGACGTTGTCACTAAAAGTGGCCACGCTATCGACAGCCATTGCGCTGATACTTGGCACGCTGGCTGCAAGTGCTCTGTGGCGCAGCCGTTTTTTTGGCAAAAACGCCGTGTCGCTGCTGCTGCTGTTGCCGATTGCGTTGCCGGGCATTATTACCGGCCTCGCGCTGCTGACGGCTTTTAAGGCAGTGAATCTGGAGCCTGGGCTGCTGACCATCGTTGTGGGTCATGCGACGTTTTGCGTGGTGGTGGTGTTTAACAATGTTATTGCCCGCTTTCGCCGGACGTCGTGGAGCCTGGTGGAAGCATCAATGGATTTAGGTGCAACGGCCTGGCAAACCTTCCGTTACGTGGTGCTCCCCAATTTAGGGTCGGCGTTGCTGGCGGGGGGAATGCTGGCGTTTGCCTTGTCGTTCGATGAAATTATCGTGACCACATTTACCGCTGGCCATGAACGTACGCTGCCGCTCTGGCTGCTTAACCAACTGGGGCGTCCGCGGGATGTGCCAGTCACCAACGTGGTCGCGTTGCTGGTGATGGTGGTGACGATGATACCAATTTTGGGGGCCTGGTGGCTCACCCGTGACGGCGACACCAGCGCTGAAAACGGAAAATAATATACCGATACAGGATGCATGCTATGCAAAATAACCTTTTGATTAACGGTAAGTTAGTGGCTGGAGAAGGCGAGAAGGTGCCGGTATTTAATCCTGCCACCGGTGAGGAGATTTTGTCGATCGCGGAAGCCAGTGCGGCACAGGTCGATGCGGCGGTTGAGGCCGCCGATCGGGCGTTTGCCAGCTGGAGCCAGACTACGCCGAAAACCCGCGCGGAGTGCCTGCTTAAGCTGGCGGAGGCGATTACCGAAAATGCGCAGGCGTTGGCCGAGCTGGAGTCCCTCAACTGCGGTAAACCGCTGCACTGTGTGGTCAATGATGAACTACCGGCGATAGCCGATGTGTTCCGTTTTTTTGCCGGGGCAGCACGCTGTCTGCCCGGTATGGCCGCAGGCGAGTATCTCGAAGGACATACATCCATGATCCGCCGTGACCCGGTTGGCGTTGTTGCCTCTATTGCGCCGTGGAACTATCCGCTGATGATGGCGGCCTGGAAGCTGGCCCCCGCACTGGCGGCGGGTAACTGTGTGGTGATCAAACCTTCAGAAATTACGCCATTAACCGCGCTGAAACTGGCTGAACTGGCAAAAGATATTTTTCCCGCTGGGGTGCTGAACGTGCTGTCTGGCCGAGGGGCCAGCGTGGGTGATCCCCTGACCGCACACGCAAAAGTCAGAATGGTGTCATTGACCGGTTCGATTGCCACCGGGGCGCATATTATCAGCCATACGGCGTCGTCGATTAAACGTACCCATATGGAACTGGGCGGCAAAGCACCGGTGATTGTCTTTGACGATGCGGATATTGACGCAGTGGTTGAGGGTGTAAGAACCTTTGGTTTTTATAACGCCGGTCAGGATTGTACCGCCGCGTGCCGTATTTATGCCCAGGCCGGTATTTATCAACAGCTGGTGGAGAAACTCGGCGCAGCGGTCGCCAGTCTGAAAATGGGGTCACCGGACGATGAAACGACGGAACTGGGGCCGCTCAGTTCCCTTGCGCATCTGGAGAGAGTCAGTGCCGCTGTGGATGCCGCTCGCGCGTTGCCGCATATACAGGTCGTTACTGGGGGAAGCAAAGCGCCAGGAGAAGGTTACTACTATCAGCCCACGCTGCTGGCGGGGGCAAGACAGGAGGACGCCATCGTACAGCGTGAGGTATTTGGCCCGGTAGTCAGCGTTACTTCATTTGCCGATGAAGAGCAGGTGCTCGACTGGGCTAATGATTCACAGTATGGCCTGGCATCGTCGGTATGGACCAGGGATGTTGGCCGGGCGCATCGCCTGAGCGCGCGTTTACAGTATGGCTGCACCTGGGTGAATACGCATTTTATGCTGGTCAGTGAAATGCCGCATGGCGGACAAAAAAGCTCCGGCTACGGCAAGGATATGTCGATGTACGGTCTGGAAGACTACACCACCATCAGGCATGTGATGATCAAGCACGGGTAGGATAATCAGGGGTATCGCCTGTTTCATGAGGACGCTGGGCCGCGTCATTACATGACGCGGTATAATGCGAAAGTCAAAGGCTGTGTTCAGGTGAAAGTCTGACTGCCTTTCAGGTATTCTTCAGTGAAACAGTGAGTCTGGTCCTCAACAGCGATGTCGTTCACAGGATGGCGAAGTCAGGGTACAGGAGGTTGAGACAAAAAAAGATGGCGGAATACCTGCAATTAATCGTTATGCAGCAACGGATTTATTATTGATTAAAATGATTATCAGGCTAATGTTTTGTTTTTTTCCTCGGCAAACTTGTTTGTCGGCGATCGCGAAGATAAGAAATAAGATTATAAATCGCAGTCACCAGTAAAATTAACGCCACAATAAGCACGGCGATTTCGGTCATGTACCACCTCAAAATCAAATGAGCAAAAAATGATCTTTGTATAATTTTCGCTTATGAATTTATAATTTTGTGCAAAATATTGCAAATGATATTTTTTATCATTTAAACCTGTATTCGTTATACGCAGACAGAGTAATTTAATTATAATTAATTGATATTTATCGTTTTTTATGGTGGTTGTGCGTTTTCCCGCATACGGCTATCGCCCGGTCCCTGCCAAAAATGGTGATCGTGATATCGCCATGGGAACGCAAATGTATAAAATTTAATGAATATTGCGGATGGTTCGCTTATTTTCAACTTATCATTCGCAATAAAAGTAACCTTCTTTATTCAGCGGCAGCTATCGATAGTGGAAATAAACCATAATGATAATGCTGTTATTATCCGTCGGCGCCAGCCCTATTCAGTGCATGGCCTAACAGAGGTATTGGTGCAGCTACGCTGGGCCTACCGTGCGCTGAATCAGCCAGATGATAATTTAACGGGGCGGGGCGTTTGACTTCCTGTCGCGGCTCATGCGAACATTCGGCGCAATATGTGACTTGGTCGTTGATATTATTTTGAATAAAATAGCGTGTATTCTTTTTGTCGCTTGTGCCACCGCGATTGTCTACGGAAATTTTCCAGCCAGGCGAATCATTGGATGTGAAAAGCAGGGTGTTACGGAATCTATCTGTGTTGCAGCGGAGTGGGATAGTGAGAAGGTCGATCTGTTACCGGCCTGGGATCCTGAAAACCTGAAGATGCTGGCCATACAAAAGAACGAGTCCGCTGCCGGTCCTTTCAAATCATAACATGCAGCTTTTGATGGCTATTTTTTTGAGAGCGCATATACGAAATTAAAACTAACAATATCCGGCTGATAAGCACATGCGTTGCGCCAGCATACTCAGAATGATTTTTTGCTAAAGACGTTCGCAACATCATCCATATAAATATTCCTCGACAGGTATAATACCCGCTCACAGATTACACTGGCGGATAAAACCGCTTTTAGCGTGAAACCTGCCACCCGCTTTATCACGTGGCAGGCTCTGACCTATTCCGGGATGTGAAAGGGTATTGCGCAGCACGCTATGACTTGTCAGGGAAGGAAGAAAAAATGACTTTATACCAGAAAATGCTAATTTTTTATGCTGTTATGGGGTGTATTTGCGCCATAATCAGCTGGCTTTTAACTAAGGATAAACTCTGGGTTCGCCTGCTGGCGGCGTTGCTGATCGGCGCGACCTGGCCGTTTAGCTTTCCGATGGCGCTGCTGATCTCATTGTTCTGATGGAGACCGGCAGTTAATCTCAGGATAGTCGGGTAAAAAAGAGTCATGTTTAACGGCAGTTATTCGACGAAGGCTTTCTTTTCGCTTTCTTTATCCAGGGGAACGGTCACGGGCCACCGTGCATCCGTTCCCCCGACGCGCCTTCTGCAGAACGTCAACTTACCGATAGCGTTTTTAATCTCCTGTAAGAATTTAATTACCGCTGGCGTCCAGGAAACCTAAAACGGCAGTTCACGCGGGCGAGTTTGCAGCGTGATCCAACGTAACTCAGTAAATTCCGCAATTCCTGCGCGTCCGCCAAAGCGGCCATAGCCCGAGGCTTTACAGCCGCCGAACGGCATTTGTGCCTCATCATGCACGGTGGGGCCATTAATATGACAAATGCCGGTTTGCAGATTTTGCGCCAGATTCCAGGCCCGGGCGCTGTCTGCGCTGTAGATCGCTGACGAGAGGCCATATTCACTGTCGTTGGCGACGGCCAGTGCTTCCGATTCATTTTGTACGCGAATAATGGATTTCACGGGGCCAAACGACTCTTCACGCCAGATGCGCATTTCCCGGGTTACGCCATCCAGCAACGTGGCGGGCATCTGCGTCGAACTGGCCGTGCCCCCGGCTAACAGGCGTGCCCCTTTCGCCAGCGCATCTTCGATCAATGCGTTGCAGTGAGCCACGGTTTTCATATCAACGACCGGACCGAGAAGGCTGGCGGGCAGGGCGGCAGCCCGGTGGGCAAGCAGGGCTACAAACTCTTCTGCGACGGCCTCATCAACGATGATCCGTTCTGTCGACATACAAATTTGCCCGGCATTGGCGAATGCACCAAAAATTGCGCCTGCCGCAGCCTGTTCGAGGTCGGCGTCATCCAGTACCAGCAGCGGCGCTTTGCCACCCAGTTCGAGCACTGCGGGCTTCAGGTGTTCGCCACAGGTGCGGGCGATTATCCTGCCCACCGCAGTGGAACCGGTAAAAGTGACACGGCGCACGGCAGGATGGGCGATCAATGATGCCACCAGGTCTGGCGCGTCGTCGGGGGTGCAGGTCAGATAGTTGACCACGCCGCCGGGAAAACCCGCGGCCGCAAGGGCATCAATAATCAGCCCCTGGGTCGCAGGAGACAACTCTGCGCCTTTAAGAATAACCGCATTGCCGCAGGCCAGCGGTGTGGCAATGGCACGCGTCGCGAGGATCAACGGGGCATTCCAGGGCGCGATGCTGAGCACTACACCCGCCCCCTGACGGATGCCCATCGCCAGGTTGCCCGGCACATTTGAAGGGATGACCTGGCCCTCAATCTGGGTCGTCAGCGCGGCGGCTTCGCGCAGAATATCAGCCGACAGATGAACATTAAAGGCGGCCCAGTGTGCCGTTGCCCCGGTTTCCGCCGCCATGGCGGCAATAAAACGCGCCTCGCGTAACAGGATTTGCTCTGCGGCCTCCAGCAGAAGGCGGCGACGTTCAGCCGGCAGTGTGTCGCGCCATCGCAAAAATGCGCCGTCAGCGGTATCAGCGCAGCGACGGGCATCCTCCAGGCCAGCGGCGCTGGCAATAGAGGCAATCTCTGCCGTTAATGGGTTGTGACGGGTAAAGGTGGCGTGAGTGTCGGCATCGTGCCACTGGCCGTTGGTGTACAGATTGCAGGTTATTGTCATTGTTAGCCTCTCCTGAGGTGGCGATTTTGCCGAGTGTAGCGGGTTGCTACGCGGCATAGTGCTAACGGGGCGGTTATCGCCCCCTTTTTTAATAACCTTCTGCAAACATCACATTTATTAGTGAAGCAAAGGTAAAAAAACAGACGGATGTTGAATTAATCGGCAACCTGGCAGTTTTTAGCATAACCTGATACCGATTGATTATTTGCCGGTTGAATTCACTTGTGCTGTGATTAGAGCACTTATAATAAATTGATAAGGCTTATAACCATGTCTACAAGGAAAACCGTTCTTGCGCTGGCGTTGAGCGCACTATTGCCAACGGCCAGCGTGCTGGCGGCGGGGAATGACACGTTGGTCTATTGCTCCGAAGCGTCGCCGGAATCTTTTAACCCACAAATTGCCAGCTCAGGGCCTTCTTTTGTCGCCAGTTCACAGGTGCTGTATAACCGCCTGATTAACTTCGACCCGGTAAAGAATACGCCAATACCTTCGCTGGCAACCGCATGGACCGTCTCTCCGGACGGCAAAACCTGGACTTTCACTTTGCGTAAGGGCGTGAAATTCAACAGTAATAAATATTTTAAGCCGACCCGTGATTTCAACGCCGATGATGTCCTGTTCTCAGTTCTGCGCCAGAAAGATGATAAACACCCGTACCACAATGTTTCGCAAGGGCATTATGAGTATTTCCACGATGTCGGCCTGGATAAGCTGATTAAAGAGGTCAAAAAGATCGATGATTACCACGTGCAGTTTGTCCTCAACGAGCCGAACGCGGCCTTTCTTGCCGACTGGGGGATGGATTTTGCCTCGATCCTTTCTGCCGAATATGCCGATGCGATGCTGAAAAAAGGCACGCCGGAATATGTTGATACCTGGCCTGTCGGCACAGGCCCTTACGCGCTGCAGCAATATAAAGCGGATTCACTGATTCGTTATATCGCCAACCCGCACTACTGGGAAGGCCCCGTCCCGACCAAACATCTGATTTTCTCGATCACACCAAACGTCGAGACGCGTCTGGCGAAGCTGCAAACCAACGAATGCCAGATTATTCCGGCACCGTCGCCGGTACAGTTCCCGCTAATTAAAGGCAATAAAGACCTGGCGCTCCATTCGGTGGAAGCGCTGAACGTTGGCTATCTGGCGTTTAACACCGAGAAAAAACCGTTTGATAATGTGCTGGTACGTCAGGCGCTTAACTACGCCACTGACAAACAGGCGATCGTAAAAGCGGTCTTTCTGGATTCCGGCAGGGTAGCGAAATCGCCGATCCCGGCCAATATGCTCGGTTATAAGCAGGATCTGCCGGATTACAGCTATGATCCGCAAAAAGCGAAAGCGCTGCTTAAGCAGGCCGGGCTGCAAAACGGCGCTGAAGTGACCCTGTGGTCCATGCCGGTGCAGCGCCCGTATAACCCAAATTCGCGGCGTATCGCGGAGATGATCCAGAGCGACTGGAGCAAGGTAGGGGTTAAAGCTAAAATCGTCACTTATGAATGGGGTGAATACCTTGCGGGGATGCGTAAAGGTGAGCACGACAGCGCGCTGTTTGGCTGGATGTCCGATAATGGCGATCCGGATAATTTCGCCGGTACGCTGTTAAGTTGCGACAATATTAAGACCGGCTCTAACGTCGCCCGCTGGTGCGATAAGTCATATGATGCGCTGGTGAAAAAGGCTATCCTGGTCAGTGACCCGCAGGAACGCGCCAGACTATATGGTCAGGCGCAGGACATTTTTTACCAGCAGGCCCCCTGGATCACGCTGGCAACTGGTAAAACCTTCTACGCCACGCGCAGTAACGTCAGTGGCTATAGCGTGAGCCTGATGGGCAGCGATTTTTCCAAAGTAAAACTTAATTAAGCTGCAAGGAGATATGCATGTCGCATCTGGATGAGGTCATCGCCCGCGTGGATGCCGCAATTGCGGAAGGCGTCATTAGCCATATGAATGAACTGCTGATTGCCCTGAGCGATGACGCCGGGCTGGGACGTGAAGAGCGGTATAGCCAACAGCAGCGTTTACGTACGGCTATTGCTCAACATGGGCGCCAACAGCAAGAGGCGCAGGACGCGCGCCGGGAGCACCTGACCCGAGGCGGCGAGATTCACTAAATACGCCTCATTGCCTGTTTTAATCGCGAGATGATTACAGGCGTAAATTCCGCCGCTAAAACTGGCGTCTGGCCACCAGCCAGGCGCCAGCCACCAGCATCACCGCGCCACAGAGCGGGCCGATGAGCGCGCGAATTGGGACGTTGTGCGCACGAAGCAGATCAATCACCAACCCGCCGACCAACTGGCTGGCAATCAACAGCGCAATCGTCGTCGCCGCCCCGACGTGCTGGTAGCCGCTGATGCTGGCAAAGACAAAGAACGATCCCAGCAGGCCAGGAATGAGCGTCCACCACTTTACGCTGTACGCCAGTTCCTGAAACCCGGCAACGCCATGACGTAGCGCCAGTATCGTTACGAATATCACAATTCCCACCAGCGAGTTGAGCAGCATCGCAATCAAAATCGTGGAAGCGGACTGGGTGATTCGCACCATCAGCGTATTCTGCAAGACCAGCCCGACGCCAGCGGCAATCAGGCAGGCCAGGGTCAGCGACTGATTCATGCGCTGCCGTCCGGATCGCGGCGATCGTCGAGCTGGAGTTGCATAAAGGTCAGATCCAGCCAGCGACCAAATTTTGTGCCTACCTGCGGCATTTGTCCGGTCGTGATAAAGCCGAGGGCCTTATGCAGATGCAAAGAAGCCTGATTCTGCGCTTCAATGCCCGCGACCATCACGTGTTTGTTCTGGCGCCTCGCTTCGCTAATTAAGGCAACCAGCAGACTGCGGCCTACGCCTTTTCCCTGGTGTTCCGGATGAACATAAACAGAGTGTTCAACGGTATGACGAAACCCGTCAAAGGCACGCCACTCCCCAAACGAGGCATATCCGGTAATAATGCCGTTTTGTTCGCTGACCAGTACCGGATAACCGGCTAGTTGTCGGGCCTCAAACCAGGCGATACGGTTATCGGTATCCACGGTTTTATCATTCCAGATAGCGGCGGTATGCATCACCGCATGGTTGTAGATTTCAGCGATTGCCGCGCAATCATCTCTGCTGGCATGGCGAATGGTCATGGCGAACCTCAATGGTTGTACACTATAGTAGTACGATATTATTACAATAATGGAATTAACGTTGTCATCCGTTTCGGCCATTTTATTTGATAATGTTCAGGAATAAGGGCTGAGATGCCTGTCGCTATCGGCTTGTTGCCGATAATTTCATACACTATATTGTCACAATATGACTATCTTAGAAGATAACCTTAACCAGCGCATCAGCGCACGAATCCGAATCGAGCGGGAGTCCCGGGGCTGGTCGCTGAGCGAGCTGGCGGAGCGAGCGGGGGCTTCGCGGGCGATGATCCACAAGATCGAACGCGGCGAAAGCAGCCCCACTGCGTCGATGCTTGGGCGACTTTCCGGCGCTTTCGGCATGAGCATGTCGACGCTAATTGCCAGGGCAGAGATGCCTGAAGGCAAACTCCTGCGTTTTGCTAACCAACCAGTGTGGCACGATCCCCAGAGCCACTATCTGCGCCGTCACGTTTCGCCGCGCAGCGATTTGCCGATTGATCTGGTGCAGGTGGCGCTACCGCCCGGCAGCGATATTCCGATGCCCGCGGCCTCTTATGCGCAGGCCCGGCAGCTAATCTGGTTACAGCAGGGTGAACTGGTCTTTATCGAAGGCAACCCCCGCCACGAGATGCTGGCGGGAGATTGTCTGGAGTTGGGCCCGCCTGCTGATTGTCGCTTTATTAATGAATCCACGCAGCCCTGCACCTACCTGGTGGTTCGCCTGAACCAATCTGCCTCATAATGTCAATGCGCTATGCCCGAAAAGAGGCTAGCCTCAGTACAGGCATGTCAAAAAAGGAGTTTGTTATGGCTTTCAATCCACAACGCCATCGCCGCTGGCTGCTGGCCTCTCGTCCGCATGGCGAACCAACCAGAGACAACTTCCATCTGGAAGAGGGAGACGTCGCTTCTCCGGGGCCCGGACAACTGCTGCTGCGTAGCGTGTTTTTATCATTAGACCCCTATATGCGTGGCCGAATGAGCGACGCGCCGTCCTACTCGCCGCCGGTGGCGATTGGCGAGGTGATGGTGGGCGGCACCGTGAGTCGCGTGGTGGAATCAAATCACGCTGATTTTCACCCCGGTGACTGGGTTCTGGCCTATAGCGGCTGGCAGGATTATCAACTCTCCGATGGCAGCGGGCTGGTGAAGTTAGGCAAGAACCCTGAACATCCTTCCTGGGCGCTGGGTATTCTTGGAATGCCTGGTTTTACCGCTTATATGGGATTGCTGGATATTGGTCAGCCGAAGGCGGGCGAAACGCTGGTGGTCGCAGCCGCCACCGGCCCGGTTGGCGCCACCGTCGGGCAGATCGCGAAGCTGAAAGGTTGCCGCACAGTGGGAATTGCCGGTGGAAGTGAGAAGTGTCGCTATGCAGTAGAAACCCTTGGTTTTGACGTATGTATCGACCATCGTGCGCCTGATTTTGCGGTTAAATTGCTCGAAGCCTGCCCGCAGGGGATCGATATTTATTATGAAAACGTCGGCGGTAAAGTGTTCGACGAAGTGCTACCGCTGTTAAATACCTCGGCCCGGGTACCGGTGTGTGGTCTGATCAGCGGCTACAATGCCACCGCGCTGCCCGATGGGCCGGATCGTCTGCCGTTGCTGATGGCGACGATCCTGAAAAAACGCATTCGTATGCAAGGGTTTATTATTGGCCAGGACTACGGCCACCGCATTCAGGAATTCCAGCAGGAAATGGGGCGCTGGGTGCAGGAAGGGAAAATCAAATACCGCGAGCAGGTGGTCGAAGGGCTTGAGAACGCGCCGCAAACCCTGATTGGTCTGCTGAGAGGCGAGAATTTCGGTAAGGTGGTGATCCGCGTTTCTCCTGATGATTAACGCATTTCCCGGCGGCGCAGGCCGCCGGTGCGCCGGATAATCGCGAAATAACAACAGATTATGCATAAAACTTCAGCCGTTCGGCCAGCAGGTCAACAAACGCCTGGCGGTCAACATTCAGCATTACTTTGGTCTTCGGCTTCCTGCCGGTCAGGTTATAAAAATCGACTACCGTCATTCCCTGCGTGTCAGCCGCCCTCGCAGAGCTGGTAAACGCACAAGGGAAAAGACCACTGGCGGCATTCTGGGGAGACGGGACAACGTCATCATCAGATGGACAGAATTTCAGAACAGGCAGCTCAGGCCGCTACGGAGGGCAGGTTAACCCGAAATATGGGCAGGAGCCCGGACGACAGTTTTATACCCATATATCGGATCAATACAGCCCGTTTTACACCTGTATAATCAGTCGAGTCAGGGATTCAACCCATGTGCTGATGGCTTGCTGTACCGCGAAAGTGACCTGGAAATCAGGGAGCATTACACCGATACCGCGGGTTTCACCGATCATGTCTTTGCCCTGATGCATCTGCAGGGGTTTGCGTTCTGTCCGCGAATCAGGGATCTCCACGACAAGAAGCTGTTTATCAAAGGGAAAGCGGGCCAGTACCCGGCGCTTCAGTCACTTATATCAACGACCAGCCTGAATCTGAAAGAGATCGAAATTCACTGGCGTGAAGTGCTGCGTCTGGCGACCTTGATAAAGCAGGGAACCGTGACAGCATCTCTGATGCTGAAAAAGCTAGCCAGCTACCCCAAGCAAAACGGACTTGCCAAAGTACTGAGAGAAATTGGCCGCATTGAGCGAACGCTGTTTATGCTCGACTGGTTCCGCGATCCTGCACTGCGTCGGCGGGTACAGGCGGGGCTGAATAAAGGTGAGGCACGTAACGCACTGGCGCGGGCGGTATTTATGCACCGCCTGGGAGAAATCAGGGACAGGAAGCCGGAAAATCAGAGCTATCGCGCCAGTGGTCTGACGCTTCTGACGGCTGCGATCTCGCTGTGGAATACTGTGTATACCCAATAAACTTCAAGACGCGGGTTTGAGTACCTGAAAGTGATCGTTAATTCTGGACGTCAGAGAACCCGCTATTCCCGGTAGCGTATGATCGAAAAATTCAGATATTGTATCCCTGAACTCCCTGCTACTACCGAAGTAGCGATTATTCCGGGCATGTTCGTTCATTAATTTCCACATTCGTTCTATCGGATTCAGGTCTGGACTGTACGGCGGGAGATAGTGGAGTTTTATATTTACCACTTCCGCCCAGTCTTTCACTAAAAGTGAACGGTGATAACCCGCACCATCCAGAATAACATGAACTTTCTGGTGATAATCCGGATAAATTTTACGTATCTCATTGAAAAAACGAGATACGTTGTATTCATTAATCGTTTTATATTCGCAGATTATCGGGTGTCCCGGAGCCTTCAGATTCAGCGCCCCCATAATATTCAGCCGTGTACGACTGCCTGTTGTTTTTACCGCTTTTCTCTGGCCTTTGCGTATCCAGCCATAACTGATTTTAGTGGCCTGAGTCGGATGGACTGCATCAATAAAAAGAACCGGTTCATCACCCGCGGTGGCTTTGAGTTCTTCATAATATTCAATGAATTGCTTTTGTTTCTCTTCACTGAATTTATGCGGGACGCCTGACGGTTTTTTGTAAGTAAAGCCGTTACGATGCAGCCACTTGTTCATTCCCGGAACGCTGAAAACGATATTCCATGTCCGGGCAACAAACTCGATAACTTCATGGGTATGGTGAAACAGATTATCGGTCAACTGGCTGATTAAAAAGCTCGTTTGCTCGGCATTAAGTTTACTGTCTGAACCGCCATTTTCGGGTTATAATTTTCGATATCCAAACTGACCCCTCTATGCGCCTTTGGCGCATTCCTGGAATGCCTGCGCGCTGCTCGGCATTCTTAGGGGTTTGACGCTCAATGGAACGATTTCACACGTTAAACCTATTTAATCCGATAAATCAAAACATTGTGGACAGTGAAAAATGCGCCTAAAACGGTGTCTTTTTAATCGGTAAATGGCACTTAACGGACACCGCTGTCCATTAATCGATTTTTCAGACGACTTTTCTCGCCTAGCGTGAGTTTTATTTCCGTTGAGCGTCAGATCCCTGACTCTGCTGCGACACCCACTGTTCGGTGGCTTTGAAGCCACAAACGCTACAGACTTTTGACTTGCAGCTCTACCAAAAAACGGAATCGAATGTAATTTACAATTTCTTACATAAATTCACTTTATGCATACATTTTGGTTGTGTGATATTAAAAGAACACTTTATATTAAGGTTTTTTATGACAAATATCAGAGAGTTGAGTTTTGATGAAATAGCCATAGTCAGTGGTGGTGAAGGGCATGGATCGGAAGTTAATCGTGACAAGCGGGACGCAAGAAATGCTCGCAATTCTCTTATTCAGGCTCGTCCATACAACGGACCCACTTATATTTACAGTGATCCGAGTACAGTCAAATGCGCTGATGCTGTCTTTGGTGGGATGATCGGAGGCGCAATTAAAGGTGGTGTTGTTGGAATGGCCAGGGGAACTATTGGTGGAGCCATTACCGGTCAGTGTCTTTCCGGCGGGGGAAATGGTAACGGAAACGGAAGTAAAGCTGGTTCCAGTAATTGCTCAGGAAGTAACGTCGGTGGTACCTGTAGTCGATAAGTAAGTATCAATGGAGGATACTATGGTGGTTTTTAAAATATTGTCTTTTATATTAAGTTTATTACTGGGTTTTGCGCTGTTAAGTGGTTCCTCCATAATCAACCTATCCTGGTTTTCATTTCCTGAGAGCTTTTCAAAAATAGTAATTACATTGATCACCTTATTTTCCACCGCTAGATTTACAGATATAGTTTTAGCGAAAATGAGGAAAATCATAAAGTGATGCCTGGTAATGAATGATCGTATGAGCCAATTTATATATAGCAAACACAATACTATTATTTTTTTTATAGTAGTTGCTATATCTACGATTGTGACGCTATCGCCAGCCGTGACGCTACATTATGTTGAACTGGATACTGCTTTTTACATTGTGTTTGTTACAGAAATTTTGATTTCAACTTTTGTTTATTTGTTTTATCTAAGAAAACTTTTTGAATCCAGTATAGAAATACAGGCGAGCTTAGTTTCAGTTAAATACTCAGTCGCTTCGCTTCTTATAATCATTGTTATACAGTTTGCTGTTTACTGCTATAGAGACTATTTGTATAATTACGAACCGACGCAGATAAACTGGATGACATTTTTAGTAATGACACTGGTAGTACCTTACTATGAAGAAATTGTGTACAGAGGTTGTGCTTTCGGGGTTATATGTTCAATCTACAGAAAGAATCTGTTCATTCCTTGTGTGGTAACGTCTGTGTTTTTTTGTCTAATGCATGGGCAGTATTATAACTTATTAGATCAGATGATCCTTTTTATTATATCGATGCTATTATTTTTAGTTAGAATAAAAAGTAGATCACTTTTTTATCCTATGCTTGTACACTCAGGCATGAACTTATTTGTTATTTTGTTAAACATTCAAAATATATTATAATTATGAGTATATTCAGGGAGGAAGCATTAAAGCATCACAGTGATGCCGAATACGGAAAGATTATCTTACCTGTATCATTTGGAATGTCTGTGTGCGCCATTGCTACGATATTTCTGGCTCTGGGCGCTGCATTATTTATTTGGTATGGAAGTTATACCCGCAAGGCTCATCTTACCGGTATCGTTATGCCTTCATCAGGACTGGTGAAAATAACACCGAAATACGCCGGATATGTCACCCGACAGACTGTTTCAGAAGGCCATCATGTCGTCGCTGGTGAACCCGTTTACCATGTCAGCGGCGAACATTATAACGGACAGGGCACAGGTATGCTGGCTGCCATGAGTATGTCCCTGAGAACTCAGTATACTATGCTGACTTCTCAGCAGGCTCTGGAATTGCATGACAACAGTCAACAGCAGCAAGCCATGCATCAGCGAATAGCGTCCCTGAAACAACAGGTTAAAAGTGCAGAGCAGCGTCTGGCGCTTGCCGGGCACCAGGCTGTGCTGGCTGTGTCCATTATGGGGCGTTATAAAAAACTTTCTGGTACACATTACGTATCAGATATCGAATATCAGCAGAAGCAAATTGAAGTTTCTGCGGCACAGCAAAACATTGAGGATCAGCGCCAGGGGCTTCTGCAACTACGTACTGCAATGGCGGCTGCTGAAGATGACCTTAACCATCTTATCGTTCAGGGAGAAAGCCGTAAGGCTGAGATAGACAGGCAGTTACAGGGGATCAGGCAACAGCAGGACGAAGTGGCCGGACAGGAGAACTTTACGTTGACGGCACCGGTATCCGGTACCGTTGCGGCGGTGCTGGTCAGGCAGGGACAATCCGTCAGAGCGTCGGAGCCAGTGATGACAGTAGTGCCGGATGACGCCAGCCTGCAGATAGAGCTCTATGCCACCAGTCAGAATGCAGGGTTCATCCAGCCGGGGCAGCGTGTAGCACTTCGGTTCGCCGCCTTCCCTTATCAAAAGTTTGGCGTTCAGTACGGGACTATCCGTGAGATAAGCCGTACAACGTTGACTCCTTCAGATTTACTCTCTGTATCCCCCGTAACCTGGAAAGAGAACGAAGGGCACTATCGCGTCATCGTCGAACCTGAGAATACCTTTATTCTGGCTTATGGAAAAAAAGAACCCCTGCGCCCCGGCATGGCCCTTGAGGGTGATGTCAGTCTGGATACCCGCCATTTGTGGGAGTGGCTGACAGAACCGCTCTGGAGTCTGAAAGGAAAACTGTAATGAATACACTTAAATGGGCAGCGAGAAAACAGCTTCCCCTCATCCGTCAGACAGAATCAGCGGAATGTGGTCTGGCATGTCTGGCAATGGTGGCCAGCTGGCATGGTCTGCAGACGGATCTACCCACACTCCGTGAACGTTTCAGTATTAGCACTCAGGGAATGACCCTGCAAAGACTGATTGAGTGTGCGGCCGGTATCCGGTTGTCTTCCCGCGCCGTAAGGCTGGAGCCGGAGGACCTGAAGTCCCTTTCTCTCCCCTGTATTCTCCACTGGAACATGAACCATTTCGTTGTGCTCTATAAAGTTCGTGGGAGCAGGCTGGTCATTCATGATCCGGACAAGGGAAAGGTAGCTCTATTTCTACAGGATGCAGGAAAACATTTCACCGGCGTCGCGCTGGAACTGACACCAGCCAGCGATTTTACCGCACGTGATGAAAGAAAAAAAATCCATTTGCGCCAACTGTCAGGTAAGACTTCGGGCCTGTTGCCATCAATGGTACGAATTATCGTTTTTGCTCTGGCGCTGGAAATCCTGGCACTCGCAAGTCCGCTTCTCAACCAGTTAGTAATTGACGAAGTACTGGTGGCTGCCGACAGGAGTCTGTTGACCGTCATTATTATTGCGTTGCTACTGCTGTCTCTGACACAGATGCTTCTCTCACTGGCACTTCAGTGGGCCAGTATTACCCTGTCCGTCAATTTCAACATGCAGTGGACAGCCCGGGTTTTCCATCATCTGGTGCGTCTTCCACTCGCCTGGTTTGATGCGCGCAGTAAGGGGAGTATCAATGCCCGTTTTGATGCAGTGAACACCATCCAGCAGGCGCTGACCACGCAGGTACTGGAAGGTATTTTGGATGTATTGCTCGTGATAACTGCGCTCTGCATGATGCTGCTATACAGTCCGGAAATGACGTTGATAGCCGCACTGGCCGCGATTCTCTACGGTTTGCTGAGAGCTCTATGGTATCCGTCCCTTCGACAGTCAGCAGAAGATGCCTGGGACGCAGGAGCCAGGGAGTCCGGGTATTTTCTTGAAACCCTCAATGGTATTCTGAGCCTGAGAATTAATGGTGTGACAGCGCATCGTGAGGCCGCCTGGCTGAATCTTAACGTCGTTCGCAGAAATACACAGCTGCGGCAGAGCCGTCTGCTGATGTGGTATGACATTGCGCATACCCTGACCGGTAGCATAGTATCGGCGGTAATTTTATGGAAAGGTGCCGGGGAAGTATTGAATGGTACGTTTACTGTCGGCATGTTGGTTGCTTATTTGTCCTATCAGATGCGTTTTTCATCCAGTATCAGCAGCCTGACCGATAAGTTTTTTTCCTGGCGGATGCTTGATGTCTACAACGAACGCCTAGCTGATATTGTGCTGACTCCGACAGAAGACCATCAGCGACAACCACCTCAGGAAGACAATTATACTTCTGTCTTCCCGTCCCCATTACGGGGATATGTGACAGATGATGCCCACCCCCCTTTATCCCTTGATCACATTACCTTCAGTCACAAGGGCGGGAATAAACCGTTACTCCGTGGGGTGTCGCTAACACTCCATCCAGGTGAAGTGGTCGCCATTACCGGTAAATCAGGATGCGGAAAATCGACGCTGGTGAAACTTATTCTTGGAATTCATGTCCCTGATGAAGGAACGGTCAGAACATTTGGCATACCGCAAACAAACCCCGATTATTTTCAGGTACGCCAGCGGATTGGTACCGTACTGCAGGATGATCACCTTTTCAGGGGATCTATTGCAGATAACATCATTTTCTTCAGTGAAGACCGCAATCAGGAAAGAATGGTCCATTGTGCCCGTCTGGCGCTCATTGACATCGACATCATGGCAATGCCGATGGGATATCAGACATTAATCGGTGAAACCGGTGGTGGGCTTTCCGGAGGGCAAAAGCAACGTATTTTGCTGGCAAGAGCGTTGTACAAAAAACCGGGTTTTTTGTTACTAGATGAAGCAACCAGCCACCTTGATGTTGAGAGTGAAATCCAGATAAGCCAGACGCTGCGCGAACTGGAACTACCTGTCCTACTGATTGCCCATCGTCCCGGAACCATTGCCTCTGCAGACAGGGTTCTGTCTCTGGCTGACGGATATTTTACTGAATTGAAACATCAGCGGGTAATGCCTCCAATTAGTAGAACATGTATTTCTCAATGAAGGAACCGATGAGTTTTTCATGCAGTTCAACAGAATGTGAGAAACAGATAGTCCGGCGAGCCAGACGCTTGATTGATAGGATTTAAAACCCCAAAATGGACAAAACTTAACCACAAAATGGCATGCTGAACTGACGCGGTTTTGTTGTTTTACCAATTAATCATTCAGCACTCATCGGTATTGTGTAAGCGTTAAGTAAGCGCCGTATTGACGGCTATCAACGTGAATTTGCGCTTTGTGGGTCACATCCAGTCCGGCCATCACCACCGGAATTCCTGACTGGAAAACGATCTCGGCGGCTTCCGGGTCGACATAGATATTAAATTCGACCGCAGGTTGCCAGTTACCCAGCGCCATCGCGCCGCCCATAATCACAATGCGGGCGATTTTGGCATGCAGGTTAGGGTAGCTGTTGAGCAAGAGGGCGACGTTGGTTTGCGGCCCGGTGGCGACGATAGTTACCGGCTCAATGCTTTCACGCAGGGTTTTGGCCATTAACTCTACGGCGGTACAGGCGTGTGGGGCAAAGCCTGGCTCCGGCAGCGCCGGGCCATCAAGCCCGCTTTCGCCATGCACATTATCAGCGATAATCAATTCCCGCATCAACGGCTTGAGCGCGCCACCAGCAACCGGAATATCCGGACGTTTAAGCAGAGTCAGCATCCGCAGCACATTGCGCAATGTTTTGTCCGGCGTCTGGTTTCCGGCAGATGACGTGACGGCTTTCACATCAAGTTCAGGCGACGCGAGGGCAAGAACGAGGGCAATCGCGTCATCATGACCGGGATCGCAATCAATAATAACGGGGAGTGTCATGGTGGTTCCTTATTGGCATTGTTTTGTGACAAGGATCACGCTTTGAAAGAAAGTGGACGATAGGCGGAGTTGCGAAGCGTGATGGAGAGTGGATTAAGCATGAAGCGCGCAGCCCTGGAATAGGGCTGCGCTAAAGGCGTCTTACTCAAATCGCCATGCAAGATCCAAACCGATACCGTAGTTACGTCCCGGCGCTGGTTCAAAGTAGCGGCCGTTGGATTCATTAACGATAACCGAGCCCGCATAGCGGCGGTCGAACAGGTTATCGACGCGGCCAAACAGGTCGATATCCAGCTTGCTGTAGTGCCATTTATAGCCGGTCATCAGGCCGACCACCGTCCATGAAGGCGCTTTCGCGGTATTTTTGTCATTGGCCATCATATCGCTCAAATAGCGAATATCGCTGCCCGCGTACCAGCCGTGCTCGGGCTGATAGCCGAAGGAGGCATAGCCCATATTACGGGCGATCCCCGGAATACGATTGCCTTTGCAATTGGCATCGTTGCAGACATTTGTGCGATAGGTCGCATCCAGCCAGGTCCAGGCCGCTTTTAAACGCCAACTGTCGCCGAACTGCTGATCCAGCCCCAGTTCCATACCTTGTCGACGAGTCTTACCCGCGTTCTTGTAGCTGGTGCGCCCGCCGCTGCTGGCGTCGACAACAATCTCATTATCGGTATCGGTCTGGAATAGCGCCGCCGTTAACAAACCATTGCCGATACGCGTCTTGCTGCCAATTTCCACGGTTTTATTGGTCGACGGTTTCAGGGCAAAATTAAGCCCGCTTTGGTTGCCGGAACGGTAAGAAAGTTCGTTAATCGTTGGGGTTTCAAAGCCGCGACCAGCGGACACATACAGATTCCACGCGTCGGTGACGGCATATTTCAGCGATCCCGCTGGCAGCCACTTATGATAACTGGCGTCGCCGCTGTCATCGCCATTGCCGGAGGTAATATAGTCATCATTGGAATCGAACCATACCGAGCTGTAACGAACGCCCGCATCCAGCGAAAGTTTTTCGCTAAGCTGCCATCGGGTTTGCAGGTAAGGATCGAGATTCCACATCAGGTTACGTTCGTTACGGCGCAAATTGCCTTTTTCTCCGTACTGCACTGCACCGTTGCTGATCACGAAGTTTTCGAAACCTTTACGCCGCTCAGTCATGGTTTCGTAATCAAGGCCGGTGGTAAAGGTGACCGGTACCAGCAGTTCGCCACGGTGGGTCCAGCGGGTATCAATTCCCTGATAGTGTCGCGTCAGTTCAATCACGCCGCCAGCGTGGCTGGCATTGAGCTGTGGATCGCGGGGAATGGACTGATACTGCGTGGTTTCGCGCTCTCCGGCGTACATCATTACGCTCAGGTCATCCTGCTCGCTCAACTGGCGCGCGTAGCGCAGGCCTGCCTGGGTCTGCTTGATGGTTTTACGGGTGTTGTACTGATCGCCACGAGGAGACTGGCGCGGATTGTTCTGCCATTCGTCATAGCTCAGGCCGCCTGCGTCATTAGCTTTGATATCCACGCTGTTAAACAGCAGCGTCAGTTTGCTGGCATCATCAATCCGCACACCCAGTTTGGCGTTCGCGAGATTTTTACGCGCGCCGCTATGGTCGCGGGAACCGTGGGTGGTGAAACGGTTGGTGGAAACGACATAGTCGACATCCCCCGCATGGCTTCCATCGCCGACCGCACCGGTCGCTTTCAGACCGTAATGCCAGGTGCCGAAGCTGCCATAATAGCTGCTGGCCTCAATGGTTGGCGGCTGACTGCCGGTCTGGCTGGTGGCATTAATCACCCCGCCGGAAGAGTTGCCATATAATGCTGAAAAAGGCCCGCGCAGGATTTCAATTGAATCAAGACTGGCAATATCAATATTTGACGTCTGTCCCTGACCATCAGGCATGGTAGCCGGAATGCCATCGACGTAAATACGCAGCCCGCGTACGCCGTAGGTCGAACGGGAACCAAAACCGCGAACAGAAAGCTGCAGATCCTGGGCATAGTTTTGTCGGTTTTGTATCTGTAACCCCGGAACCGCGCCCAGCGACTCAGAAAGGTTTACCCGTGGTGCGGCCTGGCGCATTTCATCGCCATTAACCACGCTAACGGCGGCGGGGGTATCGAGTTCAGAAACCGTGGACGGCGTGGCGGTGACCAGCAGGGTTTGTTCAGCGGCGCTGGCCGTTGGCTGCGTGGCAAAAAACGGTAAAAGCAGAGAGGGCAGCGCGGTGGCGCGCACGGAAAGGATTTTCATTAAAGTGACTCGCAAACGAACCAAACGGAACATAACGCTATATGTTAACTTGTTTGTAAATATTTTGAAAAGAACTAGCGGCATTTAAGTTAACGAATGACGAGGGGTTGGTGATATCCCGGGCATAAAACAGAATTAACGCTCCACATTAAGATAAATAATGATTACTATTCGCATTCCGAAGAGTAGCGCAAGGCAATGATTTTGCGCCACGGAAGCACCACCGACCCGGCATATATTTGTTTTATCAAAGGGAGTTCTCATGTCATTACGTCATCTGTCCGCGCCACGTCTGCGCCGTTCACTCTTGTTAACTTCGTTACTGCTGGCAGGAAGCTTCAGCGCCCATGCGGCGGAAGAAATGCTGCGTAAGGCCGTCGGCAAGGGGGCATACGAAATGGCCTATAGCCAGCAGGAGAACGCGTTGTGGGTCGCCACTTCGCAAAGCCGTTCGTTGGATAAAGGCGGAATTGTTTATCGTCTCGATCCAACGACGCTCGACGTGACGCAAATTATTCATAACGATCTGAAACCGTTTGGCGCGACCATCAACAACGCCACCCAGACGCTGTGGTTTGGCAATACCCTTGACAGCACGGTAACAGCTATCGATGCCAAAACCGGCAAAGTGAAAGGGCGTCTGGTGCTGGATCCGCGTGAGCGTAGCGAAACCGTGCGTCCTCTGGCTCCACGTGAACTGGCGGTTAATGAGAAAACGAACACGATCTATATCACCGGTCTGGGCAAAGAGAGCGTGATCTGGGTGGTTGATGGCGATAAGCTGACGCTAAAAGATACCATCGCCAATACCGGCGCGATGGCGACAGGCCTGGCGGTGGACCCGGAGGCGAACCGTATCTACACCACGAACGCCGATGGCGAACTGGTGACAATCGACAGCACAACCAACAAGATCCTGTCGCGTAAGAAGCTGCTGGATGATGGGAAAGAGCACTTCTACCTGAACCTGAGCCTGGATACTGCCGGGCATCGTGCCTTTATCACCGACAGTAAGCAGCCTGACGTGCTGGTGGTCGATACGCGCAATGGTAACGTGCTGGAGAAAATCGCTGCGCCAGAATCGCTGGCGGTGCTGTTTAACCCGGCCCGCAATGAGGCCTACGTGACCCATCGCAAAGCCGGTGAAGTGAGCGTGATTGATGGTAAGACTTACAAAGTGGTTAAAACCTTCAAAACCCCGACGCATCCGAACAGCCTGACGCTCTCACCTGATGGTAAAACGTTGTACGTCAGCGTGAAGCAGGAATCAACGCGCCAGAAAGAAGCCACCCAACCGGATGATGTTATCCGCATTGCACTGTGATCTGGACAGGAGGGAAAATTCCCTCCTGTGAGTTGTACTCGCATTTTTGCCGGATGACGGTTTTGCCTTATCCGGCCTGTAAAATCCATCATTTCCCGTCAGCGAAGCGCCGCCGGGTGACTGCTGCAAACAGCACTTGCGACTATGCTGCGCGAAGAGGTCATCCTTGCTTTTTTCCTGAATCACCTTCTGTTACAAACACTTATTAGCCGGGTAAATATAATGGTTATACACTTAAGACTTTCCTGCCTTCGCGGGAAAGGGATATTCATTCTGGAGAAAAGATGAAAAAATCATTAATGGTTGTCTGCGCTGGCACGCTGCTGGCTCTTCTGGCGGGCTGTAGCTCAAACTATGTGATGACGACGAAAAGCGGACAGACGATTGTAACGCAAGGCAAACCAAAGCTGGATAAAGATACCGGCATGACCAGCTATACCGATGAATCAGGCAATAAACGCCAGATTAACAGCAGCGACGTTGCGCAACTGGTGGAAGATAATTAAGTCCTGAAGTAGCGGTTTGCCCACCGGGGCAAACCGTAAACGTGATTGATTACTGCTTTTCAATACCTGGCGCGGTGCTGTGAATAGCATGCACGCGTTTACGCACGCCAAACCACCCGGCCACCAGCAATACGGCAATCAGCGGAATTGAGCCAATAGTATAAGTGCCATTCGGGTAATCGAACGCCATCAGCACCAGTACGCTAAGTAAAAACAACAGAGTCAGCCAGGAAGTAAAAGGCGCTCCTGGCATCCTGAAGCTGACATCCGCCGCTTTTCCTTCCTTTATGGCCTGACGCAGACGCATCTGGCAAATCACAATAAATCCCCACGACGCGATAATGCCCAACGAGGCGACGTTAAGGACAATTTCAAATACCTGTGAAGGCACCAGATAGTTGAGGAACACCCCGACCACATAGACCGCCAGCGTCGCCAGAATGCCGGCATAGGGGACGTGATGACGGCTCATTTTCGACATAAACTTCGGTGCGGATCCCCCCATCGACATGGATCGCAGGATACGCCCGGTGGAATAGAGGCCGGAGTTAAGGCTGGAGAGGGCGGCGGTTAACACCACGATATTCATGATGCTGCCAACATAGGGTACGCCGAGCTTTGAGAAGAAGGTGACAAACGGACTCTGTCCGGCCTGGTAGGCGTTCCACGGCAGGAGCAGCACCAGCAGCAGTACCGAACCAACGTAGAACAGACCGATACGCCAGATCACGCTATTAATGGCGCGCGGCACCATGGTCTGCGGATCTTTACACTCGCCTGCGGCGGTGCCCACCAGCTCAATGGAAGCGAAGGCGAAGACCACACCCTGTACCAGCACCAGCGCTGGCAGCAGGCCGTGCGGAAAGAGGCCGCCGTTATCGGTGATCAGGTGAAAACCGGTGGCATTGCCGTCCAGCGGCTTACCGCTGCCGAGAAAGACAGTCCCCACCACCAGAAAGATAACAATCGCCAGCACTTTCACCAGCGCAAACCAGAACTCCATCTCAGCGAACCATTTGACGCCAATCATATTCATGGTGCCGACAATCGCCAGCGCGCCGAGGGCGAAAACCCACTGAGGAACGTCGCCGAATGCGCCCCAATAGTGCATATACAATGCGACGGCGGTGATATCGACAATCCCGGTCATCGCCCAGTTAATAAAGTACATCCAGCCCGCGACGTAGGCCGCTTTCTCACCGAGAAACTCACGGGCGTAGGAGACGAAGCTACCGCTGGAAGGGCGATGAAGAACCAGTTCGCCCAATGCACGTAAAATAAAAAACGAAAAGATACCGCAAACCAGATAGACCAGCGCCAGGGCGGGACCTGCCATCTGTAAGCGTGCGCCCGCGCCAAGAAACAGGCCGGTACCGATAGCGCCGCCGATGGCGATCATCTGTACCTGACGGTTGCCCATCGCCTTGTGATAGCCGGAATCCTGCGCGTTTAGCCAGTGGCGTTTCGCGGCGTGCTGCTCCGCCACGCCAGAATGTTTTGTCTTCATTGGTGTCGCTATTTTCCTGTCAGTGTCGATGAAGTAGGTTGTGATGCCGGCTTTCTCATCATTCTGATGAATGAGATAAGCCAGCATGGCGGAGAATCCTACACGCATCGCAAAACAGACGCACGTAAAACATGACGAGACAGCACTTGCTTATAGATCAAGGAGATCGGATCGCTCAGCGCAGAAGGCGCGCCGGGAGGACGCCGGAAAAATTTTGCTCATCGTTTTGTGGTAATTACGCTATGATGCTCGGCCCGCATTTGCCCGAGAGACAACGATGAAAATCAATGTAGTAGGGACCAGCGGCGTCGGCAAATCTACTCTCGCGCGTCGGCTGGCTCAGGAACTGTCATTACCCTATATCGAAATGGATGTACTCTACTGGTTACCTCAGTGGCAAGGCACGCCAGATGATCTGTTTTTCGCTAAACTCGCCGCGGCTACCGCCGGACCTGGCTGGGTCCTTGACGGCAACTACAACCGCAGTCGTCCGGTAAAATGGCGCGATGTGGATCTCGTTGTGTGGGTGGATTACGGTTTCTGGCGCACCCTCCGCCAGGCGGTATCGCGAGCGGTTTCCCGTGCTTTTCACCAGCAAGAACTGTGGCCAGGTACCGGCAATCGCGAAACGTTCCGTCGTTCTTTCTTTAGTCGCGAATCCATTATTCTCTGGACGCTGAAAACCTGGCGTAAGAATCGCCAGCGCTATCAGGCGGATATGTTCGATCCGCAGTATCAACATATCCGCTTTGTGCGTTTACGCAACCAACAGCAGGCCGAGGCGTTGGTGCGCGAGCTGCAGCACCTGAGCTGAGCGCGGAACAGGCCCAACGCCCTCGTCTCCCGAGTCTTTGATACCGCTGCGGATTTCGCATATCTAATTTTTAGCAGAGCACATGTAAATAAATTGTTTCTCACAGACTCCGTGCGCTTCTCATAATGCAGGCATGTTAATTGATATGAGCCTGCAAAATGTCTTATCGAATCAGTATACTGGATAAAAGTCCGCTAGCGGCCGGGGAGACGGCTGCCCAGGCGCTGGCGCGTACATTAACGCTCGCGCAACAAGCGGAAGCCTGGGGATATCACCGTTTCTGGATTGCCGAACATCACAATACCGACCAGCTCGCGAGTCCGTCGCCGGAACTGGCAATCGCCTGGATACTCGGGCAGACTCGCAAAATTCGCGTCGGCTCCGGCGGAGTAATGCTGCAACACTACAGCCCGTACAAGGTTGCGGAAAACTTCAATATGCTCTCCACTCTGGCTCCGGGCCGTGTCGATCTTGGCGTCGGCAAAGCGCCAGGCGGCCTGCCGCTCTCCACCCGCGCGCTACAGCAGGGGCTCAACCCGCAGGAAAAGGGCACGTTCTCTGACCAACTGGCACAACTGGATAACTGGTTGTCACTAACCTATGCCGAGAGCGATGAGAGCGTGCGCGCAACGCCGATCCCGCCGTGTCGCGCCGAAGGTTTTCTTCTTGGATCCAGCATCGAGAGCGCAGAACTGGCGGCGCAGCTTGACTGGAACTTTGTCTTCGCAGCCCATCTCAACGGCGATAAAAAACTGCTGAACCAGGTGCTGACTCGCTGGCGCGAGCTTAGCCACCGCGCAGCGATTATTGCCGTTCAGGTGGTCGTGGCGGAAGATGCCGCTACGGCGACGGAGCTGGCGAAAGCCGTGGAGCTGTGGGGCGTTGAACTGGAAAATGGACAGCGTGTTACCGTCAGTAGCGAGGCCCAGGCCGCAGCGTTTGCTCGTCAGGCTGGCAGCAAGCCAACACGGATAGCCCGTCGCAAATCGGCCGTACTGTTCGGTACAGCTGAGGAGGTTAAGGCGCAGTTGGATGCATTACAGTCTGCCTTGCGTATTGACGAGTTTATTATCGACACGCCCATTACCGAAGGCACCGCGCGTCTGAATTCCTTACGTCTTCTGGCCCAGGCGCACCTCAATACGGAGGTGCGGCAATGAGCTTTGCTGAACAGTTAATTCGCTGGCGGCGCGAACTGCACCAGTACCCGGAACTCTCGTTGCAGGAAGTTGATACCACCGCGCGTATTCGCGACTGGCTACAGAGCGGGGGGCTGACCCTGTTGCCGTACGACCTGAAAACCGGCGTGGTCGCGGAAGTCGGCTCCGGCGATAAAGTGATTGCCCTGCGTGCCGATATTGACGCACTACCTATTGAAGAGGCGACCAGCGTGCCGTTCCGCTCGCAAAATACCGGGGTAATGCACGCCTGTGGGCATGATATTCATACCAGCGTGATTCTTGGTGCCGCCTTGCTGCTAAAGCAGCGCGAATCACAGCTTGCAGGACGAGTACGTATTTTATTTCAACCTGCTGAAGAGAATTTTGGCGGTGCGAAAATCCTGATTCGTGCCGGGGTGCTGGAGGATGTTGCCGCTATTTTTGGCATGCATAATGAACCGGAGCTGGCGGTGGGCGAATTTGCCACCCGCGGCGGTCCTTTTTACGCGAACGTCGATCGCTTTATTTTCAAAGTGACGGGCAAAGGCTCGCATGCCGCGCGTCCACATGAGGGTAAAGATGCCATTCTGCTGGCAAGCCAACTGGTGACGCTGCTGCAAAGCGTCGCCAGCCGCGAAGTGAACACGCTTGATTCGGTGGTGCTTAGCGTAACGCGGTTCCAGGGGGGAAATACCTGGAACGTACTGCCAGAAAGCGTTGAGCTGGAAGGGACGCTACGTACCCACAATAGCGAAGTACAGCAACGAGTTAAGGCGCGGGTCAGCGAAATTGCCGCAGGATTCGCCAGCGCCTTCGGGGCGCAGATCAACGTGTTTTGGTATGCCGGCCCGACGGCGCTGGTTAATGACGAACGTTGGGCGACTTTCGCCAGAGAAGTGGCGGATAAGTCCGATTACCGCACGCGTCAGGCGGATTTACATCTCGGCGGCGAAGATTTCGCCGTTTATCTCCAGCACATTCCCGGGGCGTTCGTCAGTATCGGTAGCGCCAGCGAATTTGGTCTCCACCATCCGGCATTTAACCCGGATGAGCGTTTAATTGCACCCGCTGCGCATTATTTCGCTGAACTGGCGGAACAGGCGCTTCAACAATTATAATTTTAAATAAAGGCAGGAATAAGTATGTCTGAACAACGGCAACTGCGTCTTGGCACCATATTGCATGGCGCATCGGGAAATATGTCAGCCTGGCGTCATCCAGCCGCGCTGGTGGATGCCAGCATTAATTTTGATTTTGTTAAACAGACGGCGATAAAAGCGGAAGAGGGGAAGTTTGATTTTATTTTTGTTGCCGACGGTCTATATATTAATGAGAAATCAATTCCGCATTTCCTTAATCGCTTCGAACCATTAACCGTATTATCCGCGCTGGCGTCTGTAACCTCGCATTTAGGGCTGGTCGGCACCCTGTCGACCTCTTACAGCGAACCCTTTACAACCGCCCGACAGTTTGCCAGCCTCGACCATCTGAGCGCCGGTCGCGCTGGCTGGAACGTGGTAACATCGCCGCTGGAAGGTTCGGCGAAAAACTTTTCCCGCACACAGCATCCCGATCATGCGTTGCGCTATCGGATCGCCGATGAATATTTGCAGGTGGTGAAAGGGCTATGGGATTCATGGGAGCAGGATGCTTTTGTGCGTAATAAAGAGAGCGGGCAGTTTTTTGATAAAAATAAACTACACACGCTTAATCATCATGGCGATTTCTTTAAAGTCGCGGGTCCGCTAAATATTGCCCGCACACCGCAAGGACGGCCCATTATTTTTCAGGCTGGCGCTTCCAGCGATGGTAAAAAACTGGCAGCCAGTCACGCCGACGCTATTTTTACGCATCAGGCATCGCTGGCGGAAGCGCAGGATTTTTATCGTGATGTCAAAAGCCAGCTTGCAGCACATGGTCGTCGGGAAAATGAACTGCATATTTTCCAGGGCGTCAGCGTAATCGTTGGCGATAGCGCCGAGGATGTGGAGCAGCAATATCAGACAACCGCCGCACTGGTGTCAATTGACGACGCGCTGAATTATCTTGGCCGTTATTTTGAGCATCATGATTTTTCCCAATACCCGCTGGATGAAGCTTTCCCGGATATTGGCGATCTTGGACAAAACAGCTTCCGCAGCACCACCGACGAGATTAAACGCCATGCGCGCGAGCGTGGGCTCACGCTGCGCCAGGCGGCGCTGGAAGCCGCCAGCCCTCGCCCGCGCTTTGCCGGTACTGCCGAAGAGGTCGCTGACGGTTTACAGCTATGGTTTGAACAGCGCGCGGCGGACGGATTCATTATCCAGGGCGGGACACCGGATACTTTCCCGCGATTTGTGGATCAGGTGGTGCCGATTCTTCAGCAGCGAGGATTATTCCGCGAGGCGTATCCCGGCACTACGTTACGCGACAGTTTGGGGCTGGCTGAGCCCGTCAATCAATTCGAAAAACAATAACAGAGAACACTCGCTATGCAGAAAAAATCATTGTTACTGGCATTTGCGCTGGTCGCTAGCGCCTCATCATGGGCCCAGAGCGTCGATATCAACGGCACCAGCGTGAGTCTGGAAGCCAACAAAACACCGATTCATACGGCGAAAAACCCACAGGCTATTGCTCAATTGCCGAAAGGATTGCATCTCGCAGTGCCGGGTGAGTTGACCGTCGCGGTGGCTGCGCTTAATTCGCCGCCTCTGACCGTCTTTTCAGACGATAACAAAACCCTGCTTGGCAGCGAGGTGGATATCGCCCGCCTGGTGGCCGACAGCCTTGGGCTGAAGTTAAATGTCGTTCCCACCTCGTGGGAAGACTGGCCGCTCGGCGTGGCGTCCGGTAAATATGATGCAGCGATCAGCAATATTACCGTCACTAAAGCGCGCAAGGAGAAATTTGATTTTGCCACTTACCGCAAAGATTCACTGGGCTTTTACGTTAAGAGCAACAGCCCGTTGAACAAAATAGATAAAGCGGAGGATATCGCCGGGCTGCGGATCATCGTCGGCTCTGGCACTAATCAGGAAGCAATCCTGCTGGCGTGGAATAGCGAAAATATTAAGAAAGGACTGAAGCCTTTTACGCCGGTTTATACCAAAGATGACGCTGCGCAAACCCTGGCGTTGCAGTCCGGGCGGGCCGACGCCTATTTTGGCCCCAATGTGATTGGCGCGTGGAAAGCAGCGCTGACAGGGAAAACCAAACTGGTCGGCAGCGTTGATGGCGGCTGGCCTAAAGCGGCGCATATCGGTGTGGTGTTGAAAAAAGGCAACGGTCTGGTTAAGCCGGTGCAAACCGCACTGAATGGTGTGATCCAGAACGGAGACTACGCGAAAGTACTGCATCGCTGGGGGGAAAGCGTGGAAAGCATTCCGCACTCGGAAATTAACCCTGCCGGTCTTGGCGACTAACGGGAGGCGGTATGACAGATATTTTCCGCGATGTGTCTCCGGAAGCGCCGGAACTGCAGCCGATTATTGAGGGCCTGTTTGCCGAGTATGCATCACGCTACGGCGACTATTTCTCCCGTCATGCGGAAATCGAGCTAACCGAATGGTATCTGGCGCCGCAGGGGCTGTTTATTGTACTGGAGCGGGAGGGAGAAATTATCGCGACCGGCGCGTATAAGCCGAAAGACCACCATACGGCTGAAATCAAACGGATCTGGACTCATCGTCGCCTGCGCCAGCAGGGGCTGGCGGCGAAAGTCGTGCAGGAACTGGAGCGTCGGGCACAGCTTGCGGGCTACAGTCATATCTACCTGACAACCGGTTTTCGTCAGCCGGAAGCGGTACGGCTCTATCTGAGTCAGGGGTATAAGGCGCAGTTTGATCTCAGCCGGGACCCGGAAGAGTACAGCCAGCCGCCGTTCGATGGCCGACTACGCTTCACTAAAGCGCTGGCGGTCAGCGCACTGAGCCAAAGCGCTTAAGGAGCCAATATGTATACTCATGAAACAATTAAAGTTGTTCCCGCGCGCTATCCGTTGCGGGCAGTGGGAGCGGCGCTGGCTTTACTGGTGCTGGCGGTCGTGATTCAGTCCGTAGCCTTTAACTCTCGCTGGGAGTGGGGCGTCTTCGCCCACTGGTTCTTTGACCCGGTGATCCTTGAGGGGCTGGGGCAGACTCTACTGCTGACTCTTGTGGCTACGATACTCAGCGTAATTTTAGGCGGGCTGCTGGCGCTGGCCCGTCTCTCCAGTTCGTGGTTGTTAAGCAGCCTCGCCTGGGGCTATATCTGGCTGTTCCGTTCACTGCCACTGATTGTGGTGCTGATTATTCTCTACAACTTCTCTTATCTTTACGACAAGTTATCAATAGGCATCCCGTTTACCAGTATAAGCTGGGCCAGCTACGACACTATTAACGTGCTGGGGCAGTTTTCTACCGCCGTTGTTGGGCTAACGCTGGTGCAAAGCGCCTATACCGCTGAAATTATTCGCGGGGGCTTCCTTGGCGTCGATCACGGCCAGTATGAAGCCGCTGCGGCACTGGGGCTTTCGGCCAGCCGCCGCACTCTGCGCATCATCCTTCCGCAGGCGCTGCGCACCATTTTACCTGCGGGTTTTAATGAAATTATCAGCCTCGCCAAAGGGACGGCGATGGTCTACGTGCTGGCGATGCCGGAACTGTTTTATACCATCCAGATGATCTACAACCGCACGCAGGAAGTTATTCCGCTGCTGATGGTCGGTGCTGCCTGGTATCTGGCTATCACCAGTGTGCTGTCGCTAATTCAGTATCTGGTCGAACGCGGTCTGGCGCGCAGTGAGCGTCGTTCTGCTGTCAATAGCGCCCGTGGTAGCCGTCGTATTGAATCCATTCGTCGCTCACAACCGCAGGAGCCTGCTCATGTCCAACTCTCTTAATGGTCATATCTCCATTACCGGCGTCAGTAAATATTTTGGCCGCCATAAAGCGCTGGACGATGTGTCGTTGGAAATCAAACCCGGCACGGTTACGGTGATCCTTGGACCATCGGGTTCGGGAAAATCGACGTTGCTACGGACGATTAATCATCTGGAGCGCGTTGATGAAGGCTTTATCCAGATTGATGGCGACTATATCGGCTACCGACGTAAAGGCGACAAGCTATATGAGTTAAAGGAGAAAGATATTCTTCGGCAAAGGATCAACGTCGGCTATGTGTTTCAAAATTTCAATTTGTTTCCGCACCTGACGGTGCTGGAAAACCTGATTGAAGCGCCTGTCGCCCATAAAAAGGCGACCCGTAAAGAGGCGGTCGAGCAGGCGTATAAACTGCTGGATGTGGTGGGGTTGCGCGATAAAGCCGATGCCTGGTCGCGGCACCTTTCCGGCGGCCAGCAGCAGCGTATCGCAATTGCCAGAGCGCTGGCGCTCAACCCTCGGGTTATTCTGTTCGATGAACCGACTTCCGCGCTTGATCCAGAGCTGGTGGGCGAAGTGCTGGATGTTATTAAAAAGCTGGCGCGCTCCGGTACTACTCTTGTCGTGGTGACGCATGAAATTGGTTTTGCTAAAGAGGTGGCGGATCAGGTGGTGTTTATGGTTGACGGAAAAATTGTTGAGCAGGGCAGCAGCGATGAAGTGCTGAACCATCCTCAGCAGCAGCGTACACGGCAATTTTTATCGAGGGTGCTACCGGCATGAAAAAAGGACTTTTAGCGCTCGCGCTCTTCACCCTGTCTGCTGGCGTGCAGGCAGCCATCGATCTGCACGCCAATGAACAGCCGCTACCGGTCATCCGCGATGAGCAGGCGATCGCGAAGATCCCGGCAAACTATAAATTTGTTGAGCCGGGTACGCTGACGGTGGCTATTTCGGCGCTTAATTCACCGCCGCTGGCGCTTCTGGCCAGCGATAATCGCACGCGTATTGGCAGCGATCCCGATATTGCCCGGCTGCTGGCCGGGAGCCTTGGACTCAAACTGAAACTGGTGCCCACCGCCTGGGAAGACTGGCCGCTGGGGATCGCTGCCGGGCGTTATGACGTGGCGTTAGTCAATATCGCCGTGACCGAGCAGCGCAAAGAGAAATTTGATTTTGCGACTTATCGCGTCGATTCATTGGCTTTTTCTGTTAAATCAACCAGCGATATTAGCCACATCAGCGGTCCGGCGGATCTCGCCGGTAAAAAAGTGATTGTCGGTTCAGGAACGAATCAGGAGCGGATTTTGCTTGGCTGGAATGCCGAAAACAAAGCCGCCGGGCGTCAACCTGCGCTACCGGTTTATTTAACCGATGATGCTTCAGGCAACCTCTATATTCAGTCCGGGCGGGCTGATGTTTTCTTTGGGCCTCAGTCGACGGCGGCTTATAAAACCGCGTTAAGCGGCAAAACGAAAGTCGTTGGGCTGGGACCGAAGAAAGCCTATGTTGCGACCACCACTAAAAAGGGAAACGGGCTGGTGTATGCCCTTCAGGCGGCGTTAAATGGCGCTATTGCTCGTGGAGAGTACCAGAAGATACTGGCCCGCTGGGGCGAGAAGGGCGAAGAGGTGACACAGTCGCAGGTCAATCCACCAGGGATCACCTACTAAAAGCTCGCTGCTTCGCAGGCGCTGGATGCGAAGCAACGGATCTACCACGCAAAGCATATAATCAACGTCTCCGGCAGGGGCAACGAAATGCCGCACGGAACGAATTTAAAATATAAAAAGAGAATCAAACGTTGCCTGCTATGATAGTTTTATTATTCTGATAATAAGGAGCCTGCTATGCCGCATGTGGATATTAAATGTTTTCCCCGCGATCTGAATGATGAACAAAAAACGGCGCTGGCCGCCGAGATTACCGAGGTGTTGATTCGCCATCTGAACAGCAAAGAAAGTTCGGTGAGCGTGGCCCTGAAACAGATTGAACCGAGCGACTGGCAGCAGGTCTGGGACAGCGACATCGCCCCACAGATGGCGCAATTGATTAAGAAGCCCGGCTACAGCATGTAATCGCGGGCTTCCCGGTTATGGCGCTCAACATGGGCGTATTGTCTACCGCGTTCGTGTTAAAAACCGGCATTATTTTAAGGATACATGTTGTTCCTTTGCCCACTGACGCAATCGGGCGCAGGCGTTGGTATAAGGCGATGAGGTATTCAGTGAAATCATCCGCCCCAGCGTCCACTTGCCATACCAGGGATGCGCGTAGAGCGCGTCGTCGTTACGTGCTGCAATGTGGGCGATAATTTGCCGTTTCGCCTGATGCAGGGCGGTCAGCAGCGAAGGGTAGTCCAGCGAAGGGTAATCGAGGTAGAACTTTTGCGCCAGCAGCCCGAGCTGGTTCCATTTAAAGTCGGTCTCCGGGAAGTCGATGGGCTGTTGCGCAGCGTCGTGCGCCAGCCATTTGAGAACCAGTTCGTTCCATCCCAGCAGGTAACAAACCAGATCGCGAACGCTCATCATGGTACCTTGCGCATGGCCGGGAAGGGTCTTTTCCTCCGTTTTATCTTCAGGGATATGCGCCAGATAACCGGCTAATTTAGCAAAGTTTTTCTCAATAGCTTCCAGTAGCTGAGCCTGAGTCTGCGGTATGCTCATCGCGAGTTCCTTTCTGAGTTGATGATTTGGCTATACAGCCGTTCCGCGGAGAGTGCCGTGCCTCTCTCCGGGTTAACGTTTGCCCTGTTTGCGGCTACGCTTCCGGGGTATTGGCCCGCACGTGGCGGCCGCTGGCGACAAAATTCCCGGTACCGAGATGATGCAATGTATTGATTTTATCATCGTCGAACTGCCAGCGTCCGGTGACAAAGGCGCGTTCATCGGCGGCGGCGGAAACCACTTCGCCAAACAACGTGTCGTACTGCTCCATGGCCGCCGTTGACGGCAATAGCCGACACTCCATCCACGCCAGACACTTCTCTTCAATCAGCGGTAATCCCAGTTCCGGGCCCTGCACGACCGGAATGCCGTAAGCGTTAAATTTATCTTCATCACGCCCGCTGATGCTACCGACGGCATACGTCCAGCTGGCGGCCTCCACCCCAGGAACAACGATGCCGAAGGTGCCGTTGCGCTCAATAATCTCTCGCGTCCAGGCACTTTTATCCACCACAATCGCCAGTCTCGGAGGCGCAAACTCCACGGGCATCGACCACGCGGCGGCCATCACATTGCGGCGCTGGGAACGCGTGTCATAGCTGGTGATCAGAATGGTCGGACCATGGTTAAGCAGTCGGCTGGCGTACTGGAGTTCCACGTGGCGAAAACGGCTCATATGCGTTCCTTGATAAATTGGGCTGATGCCAGACAACACGTTAATCCGCAATGGAAATGTAATCAATACGTCATACAGTCGCCCTATAGTCGGCATCACAAAGTCCCAAAGAGGATAACAATATGTTAGCTCCCCTGTATTTGTCACAGGTGAGCGTGGGCCTGCGGGTGTTGACCGCGGGTAGAACATCATTTTTCCTGGGGGGAGGATGATTGTGCGCACGCTTACCACGATCAAACTTGACGGCATTTCTTTCGCCTTCGGCGCCAATACCGTTCTTAATCAGCTCGATCTGCATATCAATGCGGGCAGCATTGTCGCGTTGCTGGGGCCATCTGGTTGCGGCAAAAGCACGCTGCTGCGACTGTTAGCCGGGCTCATCGTACCGGCCAGCGGCACGATTCACTTCGGGGATCGTCTGGTGGCGAAAAGCGGCTGGGGAATGCCGCCGGAGAAGCGCGATCTCGGCATGGTTTTTCAGGATTATGCCCTGTGGCCGCATATGACGGCCGCGCAGAATGTGGCTTTTCCGCTGCGTATGCGCGGCGTTGCGAGTCACCAACGACACAAGCGAGTCGATGAGGCGCTGGCAATGGTTGGGCTGAACGGGTTTGCGGATCGGAAACCGTCCGCGCTTTCCGGCGGTCAGCAGCAGCGGATCGCTCTGGCTCGCGCCATCGTTGCGGAACCGCGTGTACTGCTGTTCGATGAGCCGCTTTCCAATCTCGACAGCGAACTGCGCGAGTCGCTGTGCGTGGAAATGAGTCGCCTGCTGCGTCAGCTTGGCATCACTGCCGTTTACGTCACCCACGATCGACGCGAAGCTGAACTGTTAGCCGACAAGATTATTCATCTCTCTGCGGGCAGCATTGCCGCCGTCCGTACCGTTACGTCATCCTCAGGGGAACTCGCATGAAAACCGTTATCACCGTTAAGAAAGGAGTTGCGTTCGCGATTATGTTATCGGCCACCATGATATCCAGCGCCCATGCGCTCACCGTATATACCGCCGGTCCGGGCTCCCTGGCGAAAAAACTTGCCAGCGGTTATGAGAAGAAAACCGGCGTGAAGGTGAATATTTTTCAGGCTACGACCGGCAAGGTGATGGCGCGACTTGAAGCCGAACAGGCTAACCCACAGGCGGATGTGCTGATCTCCGCCTCCTGGGATACCGCAGAGGATTTGCATAACCGCGGCTGGCTGCTGCCATATGAGAGCGCCAATGCCGATAAGGTTCCGGCAAACCTAAAAAGTAGCGATTATGTCGCACAAGGTATTGCTGCGCTGGGGATCGTCTGGAATACCAAAAGCGGCACCCCGGAGCCGAAGGAGTGGCGGGATCTCACCGAACCCGCCTTCAAAGACAACGTGACGACGCCCGATCCGGCACTCTCCGGCGCCTCGCTGGATCTGCTGATCGGCTTACAGAATGGCCTGGGCGAAAAGGCCTGGACACTGTTTGCCGACCTGAAGAAGAACGGCATGGTGATCAGCGGGCCAAATGCCCAGGCGGTCACGCCGGTGATGCAGGGGGCAAAAGCGGCGGTGTTCGGCGCGGTGGACTATGTCTCTTATGGCAATATCCATCAGGGGGAATCATTGAAGGTGATTTTCCCGGCCAGCGGTACGGTGACGGCCCCGCGTCCGATGATGATCCTCAAAACCACACAGCATGCTGACGATGCCAAAGCCTTTGTCGATTATGTCCTGTCGCCGGAGGGGCAGACGATGGTTGCCGACGCCTGGCTGATGCCCGCCCGTAGTGATATTCAGGCGAAACGCCCACCGCTTGATGAACTGAAAATTCTGCCAACCGTCAGCGATGGCAACAGCGAACGCCGCGCTGTGCTTGCTCGCTTTAATACGCTTTTCGCACAATAAATTTTACGTCTTCGCTACCGAGAGCGGGATTTTTATCCGGGCCAGCGTTGCCGGAGGCGTCGCGTATTTTCAGGAATATACCGTGAAACAGAAACTGATTTCCGGCATCACGTTGACGGCGCTACTGGTGCTGGTAGCGTTACCGCTTTTCTTTATTCTTCTTCAGGCGATTTTTCCCCAGTTCAGCGCCGGTAGACTGACTGGGGCGTTGAGCGGCATATCAGCGCTGCTCGCCGACCCGCAACTGCCGACGATGCTTGGCGGTACGCTTTGGGTGGCCAGTGGCGTGGCGCTGATGAGCATGCTGATTGGCCTGCCGCTGGGCGTGCTGCGCGGATTATTCAATCTGCCACTCCCGCGTCTGTGGGATGTATTGTTTCTGATCCCGTTTCTTACGCCGCCCTATATTGCCGCGTTGTCATGGACGTTAATGCTGCAAAGCAATGGCTATCTGCAACAATTGACCGGCTGGGATCTCAACGATCTGCTTTTCAGCCGCTACGGGATCGTACTGGTGATGACCCTCAATATCTTCCCGGTGATCTATTTTGCGGTTTCCCGCAGTCTGCTGGTCAGCGGCCAACGACTGGCGATAGTGGCCAGAGTCCACGGAGCCAGCGCATGGCGGGCGTTCTGGCACATTACGTTGCCGATGCTTTCCCCCGCGCTGGCGGCGGGGATGCTGCTGGCCTTTACCCTGGCGATTGAAGAATACGGCGTTCCGGCGGCACTTGGGTCACGGGCGGGGCTGGTGATGCTTACTGTCGGGATAGAGAAAAAGCTCGCCGACTGGCCCATCGATCTGCCCGGCGCCTCGCTGCTGTCGTTATTGCTGATTGCGGTGGCGCTGCTGGCATGGTGGCTGCAAAAGCGGCTGGTTGGCGATACAGAGGTGACCAGCGTGATTGGCAAACCCGGAGAAAATAGCGGCGCGGATCTGGGCTGGCTGGTCACGCCGGCAGTGCTGCTGATGGCCTGCGTTGGCGGCCTTGCGGTCGCGCTGCCCGAGGCCTCCATGCTGCTGACCAGCCTGACGGGAACGTTATCTGGCGGTCTGCACCGTGACAACTTTACCTTTCGCCATTTCGACGCGTTGTTTGCTCAGCAGGGCGACGCGCTGTCAGCGCTGGGAACCAGTCTCTCTCTGGCGCTGGCCTCAGCATTGATCGTCGGCCTTATTGGCTTACTGGCCGCCTGGCTGGTGCAGGTACAAAAAATGAAAGGGAGCGCGATTATCGATGCATTATCACTATTGCCCGCGGCGCTGCCCGGAGTGGTGGTGGGCGTCGGACTTATTCTGCTGTGGAATCAGCCATTCTGGCCGGTTTCACCTTATAACACCGGGTTTATGTTGCTGCTTTCCTATTGTTGCCTGTTGCTGCCCTGGCCCGTGCGTTATGTCGGCAGTGCGCTGCGCCAGTTGGGCAATAATCTTGAACCTGCGGCACGGGTGCACGGCGCTTCGCCGTTGCAGGCACTGCGTTTGATCGTGCTGCCGTTGGTATTTCCGGCACTACTGGCGGCGATGTTGATGGTGTTTGCCATCGCCTCCCGCGAGCTGGTGACCTCCCTGCTGCTGGCGCCGGCCGGAACGCAAACTGTGGCGGTATTTATCTGGCGTCAGTTTGAACAGGGGTCGGTAGGGCAAGGAATGGCGATGGCCTCGCTGACGCTGTTTACCGGTCTTGGGTTAATGCTCAGCGCGCTGGCATTGATGCAGCGAGGCGCCCGGGGGTAGAAGCCGTTGAACAAAAAACACGGTCGGGTGGAAAAATAAGCTATAAATATCGGACACCGATTGCTGGAGAGATTGATGAGTCCATTTTTAAGCGCGTATTTTTCCCGGCTGGGCTGGATGGCGAGGCCGGATGTGTCCATTCACACTCTGCGTGAATTGCATCTCCACCATAATTGCGCCATCCCCTTTGAGAATCTGGATGTTTTACTGCCCAGAGAGATGCATCTCGACGATCGGACGCTGGAAGAGAAACTGATTCATGCCCGACGTGGCGGCTACTGCTTTGAGCAAAACGGCCTATTCGAGAGAGCGCTGCGAGAGATGGGTTTTCATGTTCGCAGTTTGTTGGGGCGGGTGGTACTGGCCAGTCCACCGCATATGCCGCCGCGCACCCATCGCCTGCTGCTGGTGGAGGTTGACGGCGAACGCTGGATTGCCGATGTCGGTTTTGGTGGTCAGACCCTGACCGCGCCGATTAAACTGCTGGCTGATATTGAACAAGCCACGCCGCACGGCGAATATCGCCTGATTTATGAAGCGGACGAGTGGACGTTGCAGTTTTGTCATCATGGTCACTGGCAGTCGATGTACCATTTTGATTTGGGTCGCCAGTATGCGTCTGACTATGTGATGGGCAATTTCTGGTCGGCGCACTGGCCGCAATCGCACTTCCGCCACCATCTGCTGATGTGCCGCCATTTGCCGGACGGTGGCAAAATGACGTTAACCAATTTCCACTTTACCCGCTGGGATAAAAACCATGTGGTTGAGAAGATGGATTTCCCGGATGTCCCGGCGCTGTATGACGCCCTGCACAGTCACTTTGATCTCGGCGTGAATGACGCTAAATATGGTTTTAGCGAAGCAGAACTGGCGGCGGTGATGGCGGCGTTTGATACCCATCCCGAAGCGGGAAAGTAATGGCGGCGCGCGTTTTGCGAGGCAATTCAGCGGACGCATGGGGAGAAACGCTGACGTTGAATTTTCCCCTTCAGAGCTGAAGAGAGAGCTCCATCGCTGCCCGTCGCAGCGGTGCAAGGGCCTTTTCTTTCAGTGCGCTGGCGTTGGTACATCCCGCCGGAACACCCACGTTAAGCGCCGCCATGACCTGGCCGCTACGGGAGAGCAGCGGTACCGCCAGGGAACATAGCCCCACCTCGATTTGTCGGTCAGCGAGGGCATAGCCCTGCATGCGCACTCTGGCGATCTCTTCGCGTAATCCTGAGGCGTCGCAAAGCGTATGCGGAGTATAGCGAATCAGGTTCGCACGTGACAGCGTCACCTCAAGCTGCGCTTCCGGCAGGGCACTCAGAAGGACGCGCCCCATTGAAGTGGCCCATGCCGGTAAACGACTCCCCCGCCCAATATCCACGCTCAGCAGATTATTAACCGCCGCGCGGGCAATATACAACACGTTATCGCCATCTAAAGTGGCGGCAGAGCAGGTTTCCCCGAGGGTTTTACCAAGATTATCCAGCGTACTCTGCGCCGCTTTTGCCAGCGGCGTACCGGCAAGGTAGGCGTGGCCAACCGCCAGTACGCGCGGCAGCAGTTCATAGCTGCGTCCATCCGGGCTATGCACCATACCGAGTGCGGCGAGGGTATAAAGACAGCGACGCACCGCGGCCCGGGAGATCTGCGTTTTCTGGCTGAGCTGGGAGATGGTCAGGCGCTGACGCTGAGGGGTGAAAGCGCTCAGGACTTCAAGCCCCCGCGCCAGCGATAACATAAAATTAGGGTTGTGCTCCAGCTGACAGGCGATGAGAGCATCTGGATTTTTTTCTCGCATATAACCCCTCTTTAATAATGGAAGACACCGCGCATGGAACATCACTATATCGCGGGTAAAAAACGCGGCGATTCCTTGTGCTGGTTTTACCACAACGATCACACTATTAACCTCGATTTAACATATGCGTCGATAATCGCACAACATTTCGATTATCGCCGTTGACCGTCTCCATCATGCAGACCTATTGTCAAAAGCACCGTTACCCCACGTTATGTTCAGGGGCATGAAAAGTTATGTATTTTATGAGCAGGTAAACAAGATGACCGCGACCATTGAACTAATTGAACACTGGCTGGTAGATGTTCCGACGATTCGCCCGCACAAACTCTCCATGGCCACAATGGGCTGTCAGACGCTGGTGATAATCCGCATGACGCGCTCGGATGGCATTTGCGGGATTGGCGAAGCCACCACCATCGGCGGTCTGAGCTACGGCGCTGAAAGCCCGGAAGGGATCGCGTCGGCGATTAACGATTATCTGACGCCGTTGCTGAAGGGCCAGCCAGCCGATAATCTCAATGCCCTGACCGAGCGGATGAACCGCGCCATTAAAGGCAACACGTTCGCCAAATCAGCCATCGAAACCGCGGTGCTGGATGCGCAGGGTAAGGCGCTGAATATGCCGGTTTCGGCTCTGCTGGGCGGGGCGCTGACAACCACGCTACCGGTACTGTGGACGCTGGCAAGCGGCGATACAGAGAAAGATATTGCGGAAGGCGAAAGAATGCTGGCGGAAGGTCGCCATCAGGCATTTAAGTTAAAAATTGGCGCTCGCGAGCTGACGACCGATCTGCGACATACCCGGGCAATTGTTGAGGCGCTGGGCGATCGGGCCAGTATTCGCGTTGACGTCAATCAGGCATGGGATGCCACCGTGGCGGCAAAGGGGTGTCGTGAACTGGCGGCGATGGGGATAGACCTGATTGAACAGCCGGTCAGCGCCCAGGATAGCGCCGCGCTGGTGCGGCTCAGTCAGCACATCGACACCGCCATGTTGGCCGATGAAGCCGTCGCGACTCACTACGACGGCTATCGGTTGGCTCAGCAAGGGTTCTGCGGAGCATATGCGCTGAAGATTGCTAAAGCGGGCGGGCCAAACAGCATACTGGCGTTAGCCAGAGTGGCGCAGGCGGCCGGGATCGGGTTGTATGGCGGTACCATGCTCGAAGGGACCGTCGGCACCGTGGCGTCGCTCCATGCCTGGTCAACACTGCCGCTTCAGTGGGGTACCGAGATGTTTGGCCCTCTGTTGCTCAAGGATGACGTGGTCAGCGTCCCGCTAACGTTTGCCGAAGGGCAGGTCGTTCTGCCGCAAACGCCGGGGCTCGGTGTTGAGCTGGATGAAGAAAAATTGCGCTTTTATAGCCGCAAAGTGTAATGGAGGATCATCATGTTATTTAAAGTCGAGATGACCGTGAATATTCCGCCGGGATTACCAGCCGATGAAATAGAGGAGATTAAACTGCGGGAAAAAAACTATTCACAACAATTACAGCGGGAAGGCAAGTGGCGACATATCTGGCGTGTCGCCGGTCTGTACGCCAACGTCAGTATTTTTGACGTCCAGGATGTGGATGAACTGCATCAAATTTTAATGGCTTTACCATTATATCCCTTTATGCAAATTCGCGTCGAGGCGCTTTGCCGTCACCCCTCGTCAATTCGCCAGGACGACCGCTAAAATAAACACTATCTGACCTCGTGCCAGGGAAACCTGGCGCATACCCTACAATTAAAAGTGAGCATGATTATGAATAATATATTTGTCCAACAAGACGCCGTGCAAAAATTATTACGTGACAGTGCGGGTTTAAATACCACTGGCGGCGATGAGCGTTTTAAATCCATTATTCACCAACTGCTGGAAAATATTTGTACGCTGATTGATGAGTATAACGTGACAGAGGAAGAGTTCTGGCACGCGGTAAATTATCTGCATGAATTAGGTGGCCGCCAGGAAGCGGCACTGCTGGCCGCGGGTCTTGGCCTGGAGCACTTCCTCGATCTGCGTCAGGATGCCATTGATGCCGCAGCGCAGCGTGAAGCCGGGACGCCACGGACGATTGAAGGGCCCCTGTATGTAGCTAACGCGCCGCTGGCGGAGGGATATACTCGCATGGATGATGGCAAAGATGCCGGGGAAGTGATGTGGCTGTACGGTCAGGTGAAAGATACCCAGGGCCAGCCGGTCGCCAATGCCATTGTCGATATCTGGCACGCCAATACCCTCGGCAACTATTCTTTCTTCGATCAAAGCCAGAGCGAATACAACCTGCGACGCCGTATTCGTACCACGGCTGATGGTCGTTATAGCGTACGTAGCATCCTGCCATCCGGCTATGGCTGCCCGCCGGATGGGCCGACCCAAACGTTGCTGGATCGGTTAGGTCGCCACGGTAATCGTCCGGCGCATATCCACTTCTTCGTTTCCGCGCCGGGCTATAAGCATCTGACCAGTCAGATAAATCTCAATGGCGATAAATACCTGTGGGATGACTTCGCTTTCGCCACCCGTGATGGTCTGATTGCCGATCCGGTTAAGGTGACTGATCGTGCGCTTATTCAGCAACGCGGACTGGAGGGGGAACATACCGAAGTACGCTTTGATTTTACCCTGTGCAAAGCGCTTAGCCCCGATGAAGAGCGGCGCGGAACGCGCCAGCGTGCGCAAGAGTAAGGCGCGGCGCTAATTATTTTCTCCGATCCTGTCGCGATCGGAGAAATTCCTGAAATTACCGGTTCACAACGGTTTTATTCCTGGATTACGCAGGAGGGTTCGCTCATGCAAAATATCTTCACAACATTAAAAGATAAAATCAGCAATGCACTAATGGTTGACCGTGAAAAGCATATATATCGTTGCCATCGTTCAATATTTACCGATCGGCAGTTATTTGATCTGGAAATGAAGTATATTTTCGAAGGGAATTGGGTATTTCTCGCCCATGAGAGTCAAATTGCAGAGCCGGGTGATTATTATACCCTGACGCTTGGCCGTCAGCCGGTTATTATCACCCGCGACAAAAAACATCAACTTCATGCATTAATTAATAGCTGCGCCCATCGCGGAGCGATGTTATGTCGACGCAAAACCGGTAATAAAAACTCATTTACCTGCCCGTTCCACGGCTGGACATTCAGCAATAATGGCAAACTATTAAAAGCCAAAGATGAAAGCACCGGCGGCTATCCGAATACCTTCAAACATGAAGGTTCCCACGATTTAAAGCAACTGCCGCGGTTTCAATCCTATCGTGGATTCCTGTTCGGCAGCCTGAATGCAGAAGTACAGCCGCTCGAAGAGTACCTTGGCGAAACGTGCAAGATTATCGACCTCATTGTCGATCAGGCAGCGGAAGGGCTGGAGGTACTTAACGGGTCGTCCAGCTATATCTATGAGGGCAACTGGAAACTGGGGGCCGAAAACGGTGCTGATGGCTATCACGTGAGCGTGGTGCACTGGAACTACGCCTCAACCATGTCGCGCCGTAACTACGCCGCAGAAGGAACGCATGCCGTTGATGCTAACGGTTGGTCGAAGAGCGTCGGCGGCGGTTACGGTTTTGATAACGGTCATATGTTGCTGTGGACCCGGCTGCTGAATCCGGAAGTCCGTCCGATCTATCCGCAGCGCGACCGTTTGCAGGCTGAATTCGGTGAGTCCCGCGCCGACCAGATGGTCAACGAAACGCGCAATTTATGCCTCTATCCCAACGTTTATCTGATGGATCAATTCTCGACGCAGATACGCGTGATCCGCCCGATCGCAGTGGATAAAACCGAGGTAACTATCTGGTGCTTTGCGCCGAAAGGCGAGTCAGACCAGGCACGGGCGCTGCGTATCCGTCAGTATGAAGACTTTTTTAACGTCAGCGGCATGGGAACGCCGGACGATCTTGAAGAGTTCAGCGCCTGCCAGCGCGGCTACCTTGGTGAAAACCTGGCGTGGAGCGACCTCAGTCGCGGCGCACTGCACTGGGTCGACGGGCCGGACGACCATGCGCGGCAGGCGGGATTCAGTCCGCTGCTCAGCGGCGTAAAATCGGAAGATGAGGCGCTGTATATCGCGCACCACCATCACTGGCAAAACGTGATGCTCAGGGCGGTGGAAAAGGAGCAACAGCGTTACGAGCAGTCGATCACTCAACGCGTGGAGGTGGCCTGATGTTGACGATCGAACAGGTTCGCCAGTTTCTTTATTACGAAGCCCGACTGCTGGATGACCGGCAGTGGGATGAATGGCTGAATTGCTACAGTCCCAGGGTCGTGTACTGGATGCCCGCCTGGGGCGATGACGACAAGCTGACTGACGATCCGCAGCGCGAAATTTCGTTGATTTATTACCCCAGCCGCGAGGGGCTTGAAGATCGGGTTTACCGGATTAAAACCGAGCGTTCCGGAGCCAGTACTCCCGAGCCGCGCACCACCCATATGATCAGCAACATTGAACTGCTTGGCCACAGCGGGCAGGGCGTTGAGGTGCGCTACAACTGGGTAACCTATTGTCACCGATACCAGCATACCGATGCGTGGTTTGGTTCCACCTGGTGCACGCTGGCTGAAAGCGACGGCAAACCGTTAATTACCCGTAAAACCGTGCGTCTGAATAACGATTACATTCGTCAGGTGATTGATGTTTACCATATTTAAGAGGTGCCTATGACCTTCAATATAGCGCTCAATTTTGAGGACGGTATTACCCGTTTTATTCAGTGTCACGCGGGAGAGAAAGTACTGGACGCCGCCTATCGCCAGAAGGTGAATCTGCCGATGGATTGTTCGGATGGCGTTTGCGGCACCTGTAAATGCCATTGTGTCAGCGGTGAATATGGCATGGGTGAGGATTACCTTGAAGACGCGCTCAGTGCGGAGGAGGCGGCGGCGCGTCAGGTTCTGACTTGTCAGATGGTGCCGACCAGTGATTGCGTCATTGATGTTCCGGTGGCGGCGGCACAGTGCAAAACCATGCTGACCACCGTTGGCGCTGAAGTCCGGCAGATTCGTTTACTCTCTGATACGACAATTGAGCTGGTGGTTAAACTGGACGAAGCCCTGGCTTTTCTGCCCGGACAGTACGTTCATATTCAGGTTCCGGAGACCTCGCAGGTTCGCGCCTATTCATTCAGCTCACGCCCGGGCGAAGTGGAAGGCCGCTTTCTGATCCGCAACGTGCCAGGCGGGCTTATGAGCCAGTGGCTGACGCAGCGCGCGCGCCCTGGCGATCGTCTGACCCTGAGCGGCCCGATGGGCAGTTTTTATTTGCGCGGCGGCGATCGTCCGCTGCTTATGCTGGCGGGCGGAACCGGCTTAGCTCCACTGTTATCAATGCTGCAAACGCTGGTTGCGCAGGGAAGCACCCGGCCTGTGACGTTGCTGTATGGCGTGAATCGTGATTGCGACCTGGTGAAAACCGACGTTCTGGAGGCCTGTATCGGCCAGCTACCAGGCTGTCGCTGGCTGCCCGTGGTTGCCGACGCGCAGAGCGCATGTCCACGGCGTGGTTTTGTCACTGCGCATCTTGATGATGCCATGCTTAATAATGGCGACGTCGATATCTATCTGTGCGGGCCGCCGCAGATGGTCAATGCGGTATCTACGGCGTTGCGCGAGCGGGGGATCGCGCCTCACGGGTTCTGGTATGAAAGGTTTATCGCCAGTCAGCGTGTCGTGGCATAAGGAGTAAATATGCGATTTATCGATAAAGTCGTGGCTATCACGGGCGCTGCGCAGGGTATTGGCCGACAGACGGCAGAGCAGGCGGCCCGCGAAGGGGCCCGTTTGTTGTTAATTGATCGTTCAAGCCATGTGCATGCGCTGGCGACGGCACTGACAGATTCCGGCAGCGAAGTACTGGCGCTGGAAGCCGATCTTGAGCAATGGGAAAGCACCGAGCGGGTGTTTGCGGAAGGCGTGGCCCATTTTGGCCGCCTTGATGTGTTGATTAACAACGTCGGCGGCACAATTTGGGCACGGCCATTCGTCGAATATCAGCCCGCGCAGATTGAAAAAGAGATTCGCCGTTCACTGTTTCCTGCGCTGTGGGGCTGTCGTGCCGCGCTGCCGTGGATGCTGGCGCAGCATAAGGGCTGTATCGTCAATATCTCGTCGGTGGCGACGGCAGGCGTGAACCGGATACCCTATTCAGCCGCAAAAGGCGGCGTCAACGCGTTGACCCGTTGCCTTGCGCTTGAATATAGCGAGAGCGGCATCCGTATCAACGCCGTAGCGCCGGGGGGAACCGAAGCGCCCGCGCGTCTGACGCCGCGTAATGATGAGCAGCCATCGGTGCAGGAGCAGCAGTGGTATCAACAGGTCGTGACGCAAACGGTGGCCAGCAGCCTGATGCATCGCTATGGCACCCTGGTGGAACAGGCCAATGCTATTTTGTTTCTCGCCAGCGATGAAGCCAGCTATATCACCGGGGTCACGTTGCCGGTAGCCGGGGGCGACCTCGGTTAGCGCCGGGTCGCCTGCCAACAGAGCAGGGAGCCGATACACACCATCCCGGCGCCCTGCCAGAATGACCACGAAAGCGCGGCGCTCAATAAAACCGCCGCCAGCGCGGAAGAGAGCACCGGGGTAAAATAAGAGACGGCAGCCAGCAGGCTGACGTTGCCATACAGGATCCCAACGTTCCACGCGGCGTACCCGAATCCCAGGGCAACCGACACGGCGATCAGTTTGATCATCACCGGCCAGCTAAAAACCATCGGCGGCTGCTGGCTGAAGAGGAATTTTAACCATAAAGTCAGGGCAGTGAGCAGAACAAACAGGGTAATCGCGTTTTTGCCTTTGGCGTATTTAGCGGTAACCGTACAGTAAGCAGCCCAGATAAAAGCGCCGACAAAAGCCAGGATATAGCTCAACGGACTGGAGAACACATTGCTGATTATTTCATGGGTATTCAGGCCGTGCTCGCCGCCTAATACCCATGCGACGCCAAATAAAGCCAGTAATAAACCCGGAATGGTCAGCCAACTGCTTTTTTGCCCGTTAAATAGAATGGCGAACAGCACCGTCAGGCTTGGCCACAGATAATTCACCATTCCCACTTCTATTGCCTGTTGACGGGTCGCGGCGAATCCCAGCGAGAGCGCCAGGCAAATTTCATAGCTGACGAACAGCAGGCTGCCCGTCAGCAAATAGGGTCGGGGGATCTGGCGTATTTGCGGGAACCCGACGGTAAAAATCAGCAAAACAGCGCTCAGGGTGTAGATCATCGCCGCGCCGCCCACCGGGCCCATTCCCTCGCTGACGCCACGAATCAGCCCGACCATCGAACTCCACAGGATGATAGCGGCGAATCCAATCAGTGTGGCTCTTTTCTTCTCCATAATTAACCCGATACGGTTCAAATGCAGTCGGTTTTTATAACACTTTTCTTGCCTGCAGGGGATATTTCCCGGCTGCTGAAGGTGCTGGCTACGCTCACGGAGCGTATTGAGGAGATGAATTTGAGGCAAAGAAATCAGGCGTTTTCTACGAGGCGCGCTGAGTGGGTGTGACGGGTGCAGGGGGCATGGCCATTAATATGCCTTGTCATTCTTCATGAAGGCGATCACCCGCTGACGCATCCGGGGATCGGTTGTGTTAAATCTCCGTCGAATGTTATATTATAACATATCAAATAAAACAGTGTAAAATGTGTGCCTTTTGCCTTTCTTTTGAAATGATAGTGATTATCATATTTTCGGTATGCGGCAGAAAGATGAGAAAAAAAGGGGCGTTGCAGCCCGTCTGAAAGAGGCGAAAGTCTGCGAATGGAGGTAAGTTTGACAACGTGTTGTACGTCCATTGAACCGGTTCTCAGCGTCAATATTGCTTCATTGCTGCGTCCTGGCGGCGGCGAACTGCTCGCCGATATTCATTTTAATGCCGCCGAGGGAGAGTGTCTGGCGGTGATTGGGCCCAATGGCAGCGGTAAAACCTCGTTATTGCGGGCGATCGTTCAGGAACTGACCTCACTGGATGGCGATATTCGCTTGTTCGGTCGTTCCGTTTGCGCCTTGACGCAGCAGCAACGCGCGCAGCAGATTGCGGTACTCGCACAGAACGACACCCCCGATATGCGGTTAGCGCTCGAAGACTATGTCGCCCTCGGGCGTATTCCCCATGCGAGAGAGGTGTCGCGCCACGAACATGAAGCCATTGTCACCCGGGCGATTAATGATACGGGATTGCAAAAATTGCGCAAACGTTCGCTCGCTGCGTTATCCGGCGGTGAGCGGCAGCGGGCCGCCCTGGCGCGAGTGCTGGCCCAGTCGCCAAAACTGGTATTACTGGATGAACCTACAAACCATCTTGATCCCCATGGCCGGGTTGAACTGCTTTCATTAGTGAAACGTCAGGGCATTACGGTTGTGGCGGTATTGCACGATCTTTCGCTGATTGAGTCCTTTGCCGATCGCGTTTTGCTTTTATCGCATGGGCGTGCTGTGACCTGGGATGTACCGGAACGGGTGCTTGTCTCCGAGTGGCTTTATCCAGTCTTTGGATTGACCAGTTTTACTGTACCGCATCCCGGGACGGGGAAAGCGGTGCGGATTTTTGAGGTTCCAGGTTATGCGCAATAACGATATGAGGGTAAATAATAATGAATAAATGGTTTGCAGGCATGGTGGCTGTTCTGGCCGTTTCAGCGGTGAATGCGGCTGAGTATCCCGTTACCATTGAAAGCTGCGGGACGCCAGTCACGTTCACCCAGGCGCCGAAAAGGGCGGTGATTCACGACCTTAACATGTCGGAAATGGCTTTTGCACTCGGGTTACAGGATCGTATCGTGGGATTAACCGGTATCACGGGCTGGTACAAAATGACGCCGGAATTTAAAAAGGAGATGGGGTCGATCCCTGAGCTGGCGCCGAAATATCCCTCGCTTGAAACACTGCTGGCAGCGAATCCTGATTTCTTTTTCGCGGGCTGGAATTACGGGATGAAAGTTGGGGGAGAAGTCACGCCTTCCGTACTTGCAAAATATGGTATCAAGACGTTTGTTTTGAGCGAAAGTTGCGTGTTTACCACGGATAAGAAACATAAAGCGACAATGAACCTGTTGTATAACGATGAGCTGACGCTGGGCAAGATTTTCGGCAAGCAGCATGAAGCCCAGGCGCTGGTCGATAGCTGGAAAAAAGCGTTGAATGCGCTGCCTAAGCCGCCGAAAGGCGTTAAACCCCTGAAAGTGTTCGTCTACGATTCCGGTGAAGATAAACCCTTTACCAGCGGTCGATACGCCATGCCGACAGCCATTATTGAAGCGGCTGGAGGGAAAAACGTGATGGACAATCTGGACATCAGTTGGGGAACCACTTCCTGGGAAAGCGTCGCAACGGCGGAGCCTGACTTTATTATTCTTCTCGATTACCAGACCGGCAGCGGTGCGGATGCGTTGCGCCGTTTCCTCGAAAATCACCCCTTAATGAAAGAGACGCCGGCAGTGAAGCATCATCGTTATCTGAAGCTACAATACGCGGAATTAACGCCGGGGCCGGCCAATATTAACGCAGTCGAAAAACTGGCTCACGCCATGTATCCGACAACAACCCAATGAGTTGTACTAAATATCGCTATTACTGGGCAATATGGGGCGCGTTGCCCGTGTTAGCCGGATTGATGCTGCTCAGCGTTGCCAAAGGCAGCGTGCCGTTATCGTTAGTGCAGGTGTTGGGGGCCTTGAGGCTTGTTGATGTGCCGGTGCCGGAGATGGTCAGCCGTATCGTTATTGATTTGCGCGTGCCCAGAACTCTACTGTCAGTACTGGCCGGAGCGATACTGGCCATCGTCGGTGGGCTTTTGCAGACAACAACGCGAAACGATCTGGCCGATCCGTTTTTATTCGGGCTTTCCTCCGGTGCATCCGCGGGGGCTGTACTGGTGATGACCCGCTTCGGTGAACGACTCGGGGCGTTGACGCTACCGGCTTCGGTATTTGTCGGCGGTATCTGCTCGGCGGTGGCGGTGATGCTGCTGTTTCATTTTAAGAAGCAGCGCAGTGCCGAACATTTAGTTATTTGCGGGCTGGCAATCTCCTTTTTATTTGGCGCGCTGACCAGCTATCTGATTTTTTCCGGCGACCAGCGGGCTGCCAGCTCGGTGTTGTTCTGGTCGCTGGGAGGACTCGGTCTGGCGCGTTGGGATAATTTACCCTATGCCGTGTTGAGTCTGCTATTTCTCTGCACGTTCATATTATTACGCTGGCGTTCGCTGGATGGTTTACTGGCCGGTGAACAGACGGCGCAGTCATTGGGCATTAACGTTGGTCGTCTGCGGATGGAGGTTTTTTTCTGCTGCGCGCTGGCAACCTCGCTTCTGGTGGCTTTAACCGGGGTGATTGGCTTTGTCGGACTGATGATTCCGCATATGTGCCGGTACTTTTCCGGCGTTAAGCATCTGCTGTTACTTCCGCTATGCGGCCTGTGGGGCGCGGTGCTTTTGTGCGGTGGTGATATTGTCAGCAGAACATTGCTGGCTCCGCAGGAACTGCCTATCGGCATCATTACGGCGGCAATCGGCGGTTTGTTTATTATTATTCTGCTTGCCAGAAACCGGACGTAAACCTATCTCCTGGCATTGTTAATAGCAAGAGAACATCGGGTTATGAAGGGGGTAAAAAGGCCGCCGTCTGGCGGCCTTCAGATTGCAGACAAAGTGCGTTTTTCCGGAATTGCCCGACGGCGCTTCGCTTGCGCGGGCCTACGAAAAACCCATAACATGATGATATTATTGGTTTTACATGCCAGGTAAGACGATAGCCGCCACCCGGCAGAAATGCGAGCACAATATCTAAATCAGGTTTGTCATCAGCCTCAAGGCCGGCGTCTGGCGACCTTAAACAACGAGTCAGCCCTGATTCTGGCTATCTTGCTGAAGGATTTTGAGCATTTCATCTTTCAACAACAGTTTTTCTTTCTTCATATGTACGAGTTCGAGACTATATCCTTTGCCATCGACGCCTTCTATACGGGAAATGTCGTGGTCGAGTGCGTTATGCTTTGCGAAGAGTGACTGAAAGCGTGGGTGCGTGGTTTTCAATCGAGAAATCAACTCTCTGTATTCTGGAAACATGTACCTTCCTTGTGTATGGAGAAAAGTGTGTACGCAGACACACACGGTTAGGTTACCGATATGAATAAAATAGTAATGCGAACACAGTCGCGTTTATGTTATCTATCAATGAAATTTCAGGAACCGTAAGCGATCCGGAGGCGTAGATGACAGTTGAGAAACCCACCATTGCACTGATTGGTCCTGGCGCAATCGGCACCACCATCGCAGCGGCGCTGCACGAGGTTGGCCGTACGCCACTGGTTTGCGGACGCCGAGCGTACCCGCAGCTGTCGCTGCGTTTCGATGGCGGAAAGATTGTCGTGCCTGGTCCGGTTGTGACTGATCCTGCATCCGTCACGGCACCTTACGATCTGGTTTTCGTGGCTGTAAAGGCGACGCAAATTGCGGCCATTGCCGCGTGGTTAAAAGCGCTGTGTAACGAGAAAACTGTCGTTTGCGTTCTACAGAACGGCGTTGAACAAAAAGCGCTATTCGCGCCTTATGCGCCGGAAGCAAACGTGTTGCCTTCGGTCGTCTGGTTCCCGGCACAACGTGAGCCTGAAGCTTCAGTCTGGCTGCGCGCGAAAGCGCGCCTGACGCTACCCGACGGTCAGGGGGCCGAGTTGGTGCAGCGCGTGCTTCAGGGCACCCGCTGCGAAGTGGATATTCGCGCCGATTTTACCTCTGTCGCATGGCGTAAATTGTTGCAAAATGCAGTCGCGGGTCTGATGGTGCTGTCCGGGAGGCGGGCAGGGATGTTTGCGCGCGAAGATATCACCGCGCTTGCTTTAGCATATCTTCAGGAGTGTCTGACGGTTGCGCGTGCCGCCGGGGCCAGCCTGGAGGATAGCGTTCCGCAGGAGATTATCGCCGGTTTCCATCGCGCGCCCCCGGATTTAAGCACCTCCATACTTACGGATCGTGAGGCGGGAATGCCGCTTGAATGGGATATTCGCAACGGGGTCATTCAGCGATATGGCCTGGAGTACGAGATTCCAACACCGTTGAGCGATGTGATTGTGCCACTGCTGGCCGCCGCCAGTGAAGGGCCCGGCTGACACAGCGCCGGGCAGGGCGCAACGTTACCGCTGAATTTATCGGCAGCAATAGCGCGTGTTTGGTATCAGAGTTCCGGGCCGCGATGATAATAATATTTAACCCGTCGATGTTATCTTTTCTGCGGTATTCAGATGAATTCAGCCAGACGGTCGACGACCACGTTACCATTATTATCAAATTGCGTGATGCGGTAATTCACACAATATGAACGGCGGGTGGTAAATTGATTCAATAACGCCACTCGCCCTTTTTTATCGCCGTTTTTATTAACAATAATCCATTCAGTGACATCCGGTGAATTAACCTTATCACTGCCGGCGCATTGTTGTTCAACCAGACGATCTTCTTTTTCTACCACCAAAAAGTCACGCAACATTTTCTTATCTCCGCTCATCAATATTTTTAACAATACTCCTTTTATCGATTAATTCAATTAAACATTTTAATTGATAAAGTCAATTATTAGCATGGTTTTGTTTAGTAAGTATGAGGATTATTGTATTGTTTTATAACAAAAAATATGCATTTTTCTCCGTTCGGAATTGTTTTTCCATCAGTGACGGCATTCATGTCGATTTGGTGTATGTGACAATGTCACATAATTTACAAAAATAACCACAGTAGTGATAATGTTAAAAAGAAGAGGGACAGGTCGACAGGCAAAAATCGCTGAACAGTATTTTCCTTTTCATCCCGCGATTACATGCTGGCGAGGTTGTTGCGATCGCTTTTCACCTTTGAGTTTGCTGGAATTTGAAATCTGCGCCGTGTACTTAATTTTCACTTAGCCTGTCAGTGAACCAGGATGACGTTGTAAAAATCAATCAGTCCCGCTTGGCTATGCTCGATATTTTGTTCCAGGATTGTTATTCACTATTAACTTTCAGGAAAAGGAAGGTATTTATGTCAGAAGCATATCATTCTTGTATTGAATCATGTTATCTCTGTGCCGCAACCTGTGATTACTGTGCAACATCGTGCCTGAAAGAGGCGGATGTTGGAATGATGCGTGAATGTATCCGTCTGGATGCGCAGTGCGCGGCCATCTGTCGTCTGGCTGCTCAGTTCATGTCCCTTGAGAGTGAATTTTGTGGCGCACTCTGTCAACTCTGTGCCGAAATCTGTCAGAAATGCGGAGATGAATGTTCAAAACATAATCATGAACATTGTAAAAAGTGTGCTGACACCTGTCATCGGTGTGCAGAAGAGTGTCGAAAAATGTCCGCCTGATAAGCGCCTGACCAGAAGCAAACCCCGCTCACCGTTTTTCGCCAGGGAGGGAGAAAAAATTCCTCAGACTCGTCAGACACATAAGAAAACCGGGCAGGGAGGCCTGGCCGAAATAATTAAACGCAACAGATCAACATGGTGAGAACTGCTTTGTTTATGTATTTCAGCTGTTTTCCTGTATGAAGGCACAAATACTGTCGATAAGCCCCTCAGCTAATGGTAAGTCAGGATCGACATATGCCCTGATGTTTTCTTCAGCAGAGTCAGATTCAATATGTTTCAGAACATGATTCATACCGGAGATTATCTGCGGAACCACCAGTGGATTAGCCCTGGTCAGTAATGCGGCATCCTCAATACTTGTCTGTAAATCCCGGGTTCCCTGTACTACCAGTACCGGCTTGTCATAACCGGCAATCAGTCCGACTGGATCGACTTTCATTAAGTCGATCAGGTAATCCTGTATGCTGGCGCGAAACAGCGGTAATAGCGCCGGATGTAATTGGCTGTCATCCACATATCTGCCTGCATCTAACGCCTGAAGAGCCTTCAGCGCCTGTGCCAGCACAGGATTATTGGCCGGATTAGCGAGCAACTGCTCCCGTAATACCTCGCTTATTTTCCTTCCCGGCGTTGAGACCAGCACCAGTCCACAAATATCGTCACATGACAGGGCCGCTGTCAGCGCCACCAGCCCACCTTCGCTGTGTCCTAAAATCCAGACACGGGAATCATCTGACCGGCGCTTAAGCGTCTCCACCCAGGAACGCGCATCAACGGCATAATCGTCAACAGTAACTTTGTCGCCATGTTCGGCCGCACCTGCACTTTCATACATTCCGCGTTTGTCTATGCGAATCGATGAGATGTTTTTAGCCGCCAAACCCTCGGCTACAAGCCGGAGAGGGGATGCGCCTAAATCCGGTTGGGCGTTACCATCCCGATCAATCGGCCCTGAACCGGGGATAATAAGTACGACCGGCGCACTTTCGCTTTCTACTGATAGTAAGGTTCCATGCAGCGTACCCTGTAAGGATGCGGCCTTAATTTTATGTTCGGTGATGAGCGGCTTTACGGTGCCTCGAGATAAGCGATGATCCATTCACGATCCTTCTCTAGTCGTCGTCTTTCAAACGGCAGCGACGTTAACTGCGGAATGACTCACTCGCACTTGCGGACCGTCGCGTCATGGAAAGATTCGCCGTTTTCCTGCCACTTGCATTATATCGGTAATTAACGATACGGCCATCTATACCCGTCACCCTTCGAGATGCAATTGATAAGGTGATTCATCAACATCCGTGACCTGCATGGAGAGAAACCGTGCCGTTCTTTTGTTTCCATTATGAAAGTTTTCTGACCGCCGACGTTGTCTGCCTGACGGCTGAGGCGTAATATACAATCTATATATAAATCATTACGGTATGTATAAATGGGAATTGTAAAAATTTCAGATCTGCTGCACGACGATATCCGTGATGCCAGCAAGGCGATGTCGCGTTCGGTTAACGCGCAGGCGGAGTACTGGATCCGCCTGGGTATGATGAGCGAGCTGTATCCTGAGCTTAATCATCAGCAAATCAAGCTCATGATGCTGAAGTCCGGCTCCGATCGTTTACTGGAGGTGATCAATGCTATCCATTCCCATTAAAACCGCGGACGAGCTTGCCAGACAGCGTCACGCAGGCGAACTGCTGGCCTCTGTTTTCGATATGCTGGATACCTTTATTCAGCCAGGGGTCTCCACCATGGCCATCAACAATCGGGTCGAGGATTATATCGTCAACACGCTGCATTCACGCCCGGCCAGCAAAGGTCAGTACGATTTTCCCTATGTGCTGAATACGTCAATCAATGATGTGGTGTGTCATGGCATGCCAAAAGAAACTGAACATCTGAAATCCGGCATGATCGTCAATGTCGATATTACGCTGGAAAAAGAGGGGCTCATTGCCGATTCCAGCAAGATGTATCTGATCGGGGATGTGTCGCCGCTGGCCCGTCGACTGGTGAAGAAAACCTATGAGGCGATGTGGAAGGGCATTAAGGCTGTCAGACCAGGCGCTACCCTGGGCGATATCGGTCATGCGATTCAATCTTACGTTGAAAGCAATGGTTACAGCGTGGTCAGAGAGTACTGCGGGCATGGTATTGGTAGCGAAATGCATGAAGATCCGCAGGTGCTGCACTACGGGAAACCGGGCACAGGCGCTGTCCTCAAGGAAGGAATGGTGTTTACGATTGAACCAATGGTTAATCAGGGCGATAGCCGGATAAAAACCAAAAAAGACGGCTGGACAGTGGTCACTCGCGATAAAAAATTATCCGCGCAGTGGGAGCATACTATAGCCGTCACCGCGCAAGGATATGAGGTACTGACGCTGCGTCAGAGTGAAGTTATCCCGGTCTGACCCGCGCGCAGGTATCATTCCTGCGTGCGGACTGATACCTGTTTGCGCCGGTCTGCCATTGATATCCTGTTTCCTGGCGCTGGTTTTGCTGTGGTCATACTATAGCCGCTCAATCTTCGCGGGTAACCCCTGACGCACCGCCGCGCCGGAGACCCAGTCCAGCCAGGTATTGCTTATCTGACGCGTCGGATCGGCAAACCCGAGATCGTTAAGGTTGATACCCGATTTAATCTGCGCATTAAACGGCATCGGCTCCCCATCAAGCGTGTGCGGCACGGCCCCCATTTCCCGATGTCCATAGCCGTGTTCAATGGCTATAACGCCTGGCATCACGCCGTTTAGCAGGCTGATTTCGGCTTCGAGCTGACCGCCGGGCGTTGCAATACGCACTCTGTCCCCATGCGCCAGGCCATAACGATTGCCATCCTGCGGATTCAGCGCCACCAGGTTTGCTGGTTTAAGATGATGCAAACGCGGGATCACCGTCGAGGCGCTGGCCATGGTGTTGGACTTAAAAGAGATCAGCTTAAACGGCCACTGCTGAGCCGGGAAAAGTTCTTCGACAGCGCGCCCGTCCGATAATCTGGCCGGGTACCACGCCGGGCAGCCGCTATACCGCTCGCCGGTGACGGCGTGGCGATGGGCGGCAACCTCAGCATTCCAGATCTGTAGCGGTTTTGGCCATAAATTACCGACGTGGTTATCTTCACGCCCGCTTTTGTCCGGGGCGAATCGCCCGCCGCGAGAATAAATAAACGCCACACGACTGACCTCATCCGCTTTCAGCGTCTGGTTGATCGCGGGCAGAATACGTTTTACACCAGTGAGCGTAAGATCCTCCGCAATCGCTTCAGCGACCGGCGCTTTGCCCATAAACGCGATATTGGCGGCAATACGCAAGTAATAGTCTTCCACCCGGTTTAACGGATAATGATTACCCTGTGTATCCGTAATGGCATTTTCACCAAATCCCGGTAAATTCAGGCGTTTCGCCACCGCGATACAGAATGATTCCATTGATACCGGCTGACCATCAACGGTTTTGGCTGTGGCTGGCGGTACTATTGGCCAGCGGGCAGTGGTGGCCTTACTGGCGACGCCTGCCCAGGGCGCGCTAAATCCCCAGCTCTCGAAATTATGGGTGTCAGGAACGATGTAATCGGCCAGCGCGGTCGTTTCATTCATAAAGGCGTCAATGGCGATAAACAGCGGCAGCCGCTGCGGATCCTTCAGTTTCGTTTCCGCCACGGCGCGTAATCCCGGCACCCCGTACAACGGGTTACTCATGTTGGAAATCCAGGCCTTCAGCGGATAGGGGTAGCCGTCCAGCGCGGAGGCGAGCAGCTCGGTTAACTGCCCGGCGACGAACGGATACCACGGCGCTTTGGCCGGGTAGGGGGATAACCCTGCCGCGATTTTACTGCGATACTCTGCGGAAGACTCATACGCCGTTTTACTGCGGGCGATACTCAGTCCTTTTGGTTTCACTTTGCCCGGGAAACCGTCCATGTTGTAACGCGGGCCGTCGCTCACACCGTTAAACTTGCCGCCGCCAACAAACACGCCGCCCTCCAGACTCAAATTACCGGTCAGCGCGTTGAGCATCATCACGGCCCAGGCGTTATAAAAACCGTTTCCGGCCATCATTCCACCGTGGGAAATAACCGCCGACTTACGCCCGTGGCGGGTTAAAGCCGTTGCCAGCGCCACGATTTTATCCTCCGGGACACCGCAATGTTGGCTGTACTGCGTCATGGTCAGTTTCCCGGCAGACTCTTTCAGCAACTGGAAACCACTTTTAACCGTTACCGTACGCTCGTCAGCCAGTGTCAACTGCCGAGTGACAAAGAGTGTCGCCCGGGAACAGAGACGGGCGGCGACAAGTTCGCCACGCGCATTCACCACTACCGGTTCGTCTGTGCCATCCGTATTCAGCAAGGCAAGGGTCAGGTGCTGTCCGGCCAGTTCTGGCAGTTCATCGGTTATCACCAGGTGAGTGGCATTGGTCCAGCTTTTTTCACCCGCTTGCCGCATCGCCTGTTCAGCCGGAATGGTCAGATAGTCAGCGTTATAGCGTTGGTTTTCGATAATCCAGCGGATCATGGCCATCGCCAGCGCCGAATCGCTACCGGGCAGCACTGGCAGCCAGTGTCCTCGATCGTCGGCCATGACCGTGGTCAGCGGTAATGCAGGAGCGACAACCACATACTGAAAATTATCACGCAGGCGGGCGCTGGCGAGCTGCCTCGCCTGGCGCTTGAACGGATTGCCAGACTGAGCAGGCGAGGTGCCCATAAACAAGGCAAACTCCACGTTATCCCAGTCAGGTTTTACGTGCGGGTTTTTATCCAGATCGCCCATTAACGCGCCGGAACCTGCGCGATAGGCCAGTCCGCAGTAAGAACCATGGGCGCCGAAATTTTTACTGCCGAAGCTGTTTAGCGCGAAGCGGCGCAGAAAACTATCCCGCCCGTCGTCGCTGGTATTGGTCACCAGCAATTGGTTGGATTTCGGGCCGAATTCGGGATGACCTGGATCAAGGAGCGTTGTCGGGGCATGGATCGCGCGCAGACCGTCAACATGCCCCTCGCCAAACAGATCGCCGCCTTCCACCACCTCTTTAATCAGTTGTTCAAAACTGATGCGCTGCCATTGACCAGCTCCGCGTTTACCCGCACGTTTCATGGGTTCACGAATGCGCAGCGGGCTGTATAGCCCTTCCAGAAGCGTTGCGCCACGCGCGCAGGCGGTGGATCGGGCATCCAGTCCATTGTCGCCCGCCAACTGTTCCATGGCGGTTGAAAAGGGGACGGAAGAATCGATGTGATGCTCATGCGACAGAGGATGGTAAGGGTTGCCCGCAATACGCAGGACGTTGCCTTTTTGACTATCAACCCTCACCCGCACGCCGCATTGCGTCCAGCAGCCGAAGCATTGGGTCAGCGAAATCACCTGCTGCGGATTTTGCTGCCAGTGTGGACGGGCATTGCCTTCCGGAATCAACGCATTGCCGAAGATACGATCGCGGGTAATTTTACCGGAGGTGCCATTGAGCAGGCCGTCAATAGCGCGTTTCGCCACCTCCCGATAGCTCAGGGCGAAGGTTGCCATTCCGCCCACGGCGAGGCCGATTTTAAGCCACTGACGACGAGGTAAATTAGCCATGTTGCATTCTCCTTGCGAGTCCGTTCACTGTTTCGCGAACAATAATGAGCAGCGCCACCCAGAAGCCGAAAGTACCGAGAATAGCGAGTAAACCGTCGGTGCCGACAGGCAGGGTATACGGGTTTAATTGCGCGTTGAATTTCGGGAGGGTTTGCACCTGAATTAGCAGCGTCCAGCGGATCAGCCAGCACAGCGCCATCGCACTACAGGCTAGCAGGACGCGAAGAGATCGCCCCGCCGGGTGGCGTAGTACGTAAGCGGAACAGCCCAACGTAATGAGCCAGAATACCAGCCAGCCGAGGGCATAATGGCGGGCGGAAGGTGATATCGCCAGCCATTGTCTGATCGCCGTACCGGATAGCGTGTCGCCGCTGATCCATATTGTCACTACGGCCGCCAGAAGAACCAACGCTGAGAATTGCCACAGCGCCAGTCGGCGTTGCAGGGGGAAATCGTCGCCCGTGCCCACCATTATCAGCGCAAAAAAGGTTTGCAGCGCACTAAAAAACATCGCCAGTGGAAAGGCGTAGCTGAACCAGACTGGGCGCGCCAGAACCACGGAAACTTCGCGCCCGGTATAGGTCAGCAGGCCAATGGCGCATATCGCGCTGGCAAGCGCAAACCATTTAGTGGCAGTGTACGTCTTATTGAAAAGTCGTTTCATCGCTTGTGCCAGAAACCAGAGCCCCAGAAATAGCGTGAACAGCGGTAGAAACACGGCGCCCCAGGGCATCCAGGACCAGGGTGTGGGATAGGCGTAGAAATGCCAGACCCGGGCGGTCTGGTGCAGATCTGCCGTCAGCGCCAGTGGAGCGGTAATCGCGCAGGTCAGGGCAATCAGCAGCGTCAGCGCCTCCAGCTTTTCGTCATGTCTTTTACGCCAGTGCAGCGCACAGGCAAATAGCGTTGCGCAGGCGGCAATCCCGATGAAAAAGAAGTATTGCACCGCCCACGGTAGCCAGCTCACATCCTGTGGATGGGCCAGCACTTCTTCAATGATCACTGTATGGCTCATTCAGACCTCCTGCCAGAGAGCGGGTTGCGCGCGCCCCATCAACGGAGTGACAAAGGCGTCATCCAGCCCGAGATAAAAAACGTGGGGTAAGGTGCCGTTTTCCGGCTTCAATACCTTAATGGTGTCATGATGCAAAGAGAGCATTTGCGAGATGCGGCTTTGTTGATCGTTGATATCGCCGATAATTCGCGCGCCGCCGACGCAGGATTCAACGCAGGCGGGGAGCAGCCCGACCTCCAGCCGGTGAACGCAAAAGGTGCACTTATCGGCGGTTTGCGTTTCATGGTTGATAAAGCGCGCATCGTAGGGACAGGCCTGTACGCAATAGGCGCACCCCACACAGCGGGTGTTATCCACCACCACAATACCGTCTTCACGCTGAAAGGTTGCCTGTACCGGGCAGACCGGCACGCAGGGTGGATTATCACAATGGTTGCACAGGCGCGGTAACAGGACGTTAGTCACCGCGTTATCCAGTTGAACCTGATATTGATTGACGTAAGTGCGAAATGCCCCCTGCGGCGTCTGATTTTCTATCGCACAACTGACGGTACAGGCCTGGCAGCCGATACAGCGACGTAGATCGACCAGCATCGCATAGCGATGACGCGGAGAACCTTCTCGTCGCGCAGGCGAGAAAGGAAATTTTGCCTGCGCCAGTGGAACCAGAGACGCACCCGCGGTGATAACGCCCAGTTGCGCCAGAAACTGTCGTTTACTGCTATCCATAATTTTCTCCCTCACGAGGCAACAACAACACATTTGTCACGTCGTTGATTTGCATGTGATGAATAAAGAATGTCGATGATTTACAGTGTAAAAATCACCGCCGGGGCAGCTCTATTGTGGTTAACCACATACCGGGCGGGTTGTTGATCTAAAACAACATAATCAACAGGGATAATCGGGTGAGAGTGAAAACGGTGGGACGTCTGGCACTGCTGGCATCAGTATTACTGCTGAACGGCTTCGCATGGGCTGGTTCGTGGAACATTGGCGTTCTGGCGATGCGCGGAGAGGTGTTAACCCGCCGTCACTGGCAGCCTCTGGAAACGATGCTCAACCAACAACTGCCAGACCAGCAGTTTCATATTCAGCCGCTGGATCTGCACCAGATGGGGGAAGCGGTCAATAAGGGTTCCGTACAGTTTGTGGTGACCAATCCGGCCCAGTTTGTGCAACTGAACAATCACGCGTCGTTGCGCTGGCTGGCCTCGTTGCGCTCTTCGCTCGGCACGAGCAACGTGATAGGCAGCGTTATTCTGACTCGTCGCGACAGCGGAATTACCTCGGCATCCGATCTGATGGGAAAAACGGTCGGAGCCATCGATCCTCAGGCTTTTGGCGGCTATCTGCTGGGATATAAAGCGCTGAGTGACGCCGGGCTGCGACCGGAACGCGATCTCCGTCTGCGCTTTACGGGGTTTCCCGCCGATGCGCTGATTTATCTGCTACGTGCACAGGCCGTGCAGGCGGCGATAGTCCCGGTCTGCCTGCTTGAGAAAATGGCAGACGAAGGCCTGGTGAGTAAAACTGATTTTGTGGCGGTGATGACACACCCGGCGGCTATTCCGTGTTTAACCAGTACGCCGCTTTATCCGGACTGGTCGTTCGCCGCGCTACCGGCCGTAAGTGACGCACTGGCCGACCGGGTTACCCGCGCCTTGTATAATGCCCCAGACAAGGCCGCGTTTCACTGGGGAGCACCGGCCTCCACCCGTCAGGTGGCGGCGTTGCTGCGCGAAGTCCAGCAGCATCACCCGCAGCGGCAATTGTGGCTGGAGGTGAAAAGCTGGCTTATCCAGCATCGGATGGTGATGGGCGGGGTCGCGGTGGTATTGCTACTGCTGATGCTTAATTATATCTGGGTCATGTTGCTGGTGCGACGACGCGGCAGGCTACTTGAACGTAACGCCGTGCAACTGCGCGAACAGGAACAGGCGCTGGAAACGGCAAGGCAGATGAGCGTACTGGGGGAAATGACCTCCGGTTTCGCCCACGAGTTGAATCAGCCGTTGTCCGCTATCCGCCATTATGCGCAAGGATGTACGATTCGTTTGCAAAAGCAGGATCGGCTGCATCCTTTACTGCCAGCGCTCGAGCAAATTGACCATCAGGCGCAGCGCGGTGCAGCAACGCTGCGTAATCTGCGCCATTGGGTCAGCCAGGCGCATGGTCAACCGGGCCAGGCGGTGCAATGGGAAAACATCAGCGTTCGCCAGGCTATTCATCATGTCTGGCAGTGGCTACGGGTACCGCAGCAATTTCCGGCGTTACTGCTGAACAGCGATGTCGATCGCGCGTTAACGCTGATATTACCGCCGGTTCTGCTTGAGCAGGTGCTGGCTAATCTGATCCTCAATGCGGCTCAGGCGGGGGCGAAAATGTTATGGATTAGCGCTATCCGTGAGGCCGGATGCATACGCATTACGCTGCAGGATAACGGCGGCGGCATGGATGATACCTTGTTATCCCAGGTCTTTCAGCCATTTAAGACCAGTCGAAAAGCGGGGATGGGACTGGGTCTGGTCATCTGTCAGCGGCTGGTGCGTTATGGGCGGGGAACAATAAGTCTAACCAATCAACCCGCCCCCGATGGACAAAACGGGGTCGCGGTGGTACTGGCATTTACGCAACAAGAGGAACAATGCGGTAATGGCGATAATTCATCTGCTGGATGATGATGTGGCGGTCACCCGGTCATGCGCCTTTTTGCTGGAGAGTCTGGGCTATGAGGTGATGTGCTGGGAGGCTGGGGAGAAATTTCTCGCGCATGCCGATCTTTATCAGATTGGCGTGGTGCTGCTGGATATGCGAATGCCGGTGCTGGATGGTCAGGGCGTGCATGACGCGCTGCGTCGGCGCGACAGTACCCTGGCGGTGGTGTTTCTCACCGGCCATGGCGATGTGCCGATGGCTGTTGAACAAATGAAGCGTGGCGCGGTGGATTTCCTGCAAAAACCGGTTTCAGTTAAGCCGTTACAAACCGCACTGGAGCACGCGCTGGTGGTCTCCGGCGCAGCGTTTTCCCGGCAAAAAATGGTGGCCTGTTATCAGCAGCTCACGCCGAAAGAGCGTGAACTGGCGATGCTGGTAGTGAAGGGGTTGATGAACCGGGAGATTGCCGGTGTGATGAACATTGCGGTACGTACTGTGGAAGTTCATCGGGCAAGGGTAATGGAGAAGATGCAGGCAGGGAGTCTGGCGGAATTAGTCGCAATATTACAGCACGTGCTCTAGCCATTTACCGCCTGGGGAGACTCTCCGGGGGCCGCGGCCCCCATGCCTGGCGGGTAAGAACGGGTAATGATTCCGGTATGTAACATTTGCACCAGGCAAATCATCTATGTAACATAAACAAAAAAATAACATTTGTGATACATGAGCGTCTTTACAGTTTGAGAAGAATGCCATCGTCCAGATTTCGTTCGAGTTTCTGTCGCCGGGTTGCGGTATAATCGGCCGTATGAACCGGAAGTGAGGCCATTATACTCCCTCTTCACGGTGTGCGAAGTTCAACGAATATAAGAATGATACCCCTACATACACCCGATTACGGGTGATTTATTTAAAACCTCGGTACCTGTGTTTCCGCGAAGACTGGCGGGTTGTACGGCCGGTTGCCTGTCAGCAACGACTGACAAATAACCGACGAGAGCGTCATTTTACTGGACAGGAATGAGAACATGTTGAGCAATGTAATCTCCCATTTAGTGCAAAATCATTCATTAACATCAATAAATGACATCTCACTAAAGGACTGCTGTCGACGGTAGCCTTTTCTTTCAGTCTATTCAAACAACCCCTTTAGCCTGTGCTGCTTTTAAATAAGCGGCAGAGTGTCGTTTGTGTGGAAAAACAAATGATAACGGGTCGGTCGTGCAGACAGGCGATGATGCCCAAAAATGCAGTGAATTGAGTGAATTTTACGTTCTATGGCTTGGCGTTTTGGAGGTAATAATTTGAAAAACAACAGAAAAAAACATGAGTCTCTTCCTGATTTCTCTCAGAAAGGGTTTTCCAGACGAGACTTCTTGTTCGCATCGGCGGCAGTGTTGGGTAGCTTTAGCGTGTTATCAACCCCGGGCCTGGCATGGGCTAAAACGGGGGAGGCGACAGGCGGTTCCGATATCCATCACATCGCCCAACTGGTAACGGGTAAAACGATTGCTCCTTCTCTTGCACAGCGCGTGGCGGAAGCGTTGACCACGATTGATGCCGATTTCCCGCAGAAACTGGCGCGGCTCAGCGCGTTTATCGCCAATAAGCAGGTTACCGATATTGAAACGCTGAAAGTGACCGCCGGGTTTGAAGGCGAACTGAAAGCGACGGCGCAGGCCATTATCTCCGGATTGTATTTAGGGTATGTCGGGGAGCCGGTCATGCTTTCATCGGAAGACAATGTGCAGTTCGTCACCTATACCGGGGCATTAACTTACCAGTTAACAACGGGTTATACGCCGGTACCGAGCTATTCCCGTTGGGGCAGCGGATACTGGCAATACTTGCCAGAAAAAGCCGTTACACATGCGTAATGTCGAACGAAAAAGAATAAGTTGTTTAAAAGGAAAACATTTTGGCTAAGCAATATGATGCAGATGTCATCGTCGTAGGTTCTGGCGCCTGTGGTTCAAATGTGGCGAATGAACTGGCGTTGAAAGGTAAGTCCGTGATCCTTCTGGAAGCAGGGCCTAACGTACCGCGCTGGAAGATTGTTGAGAATTTCCGTAATTCTGGTCGTCATTATGACCGTAATAACGCCTATCCTAACAATCCGTGGGCGCCGACCAGTAACCTGCCGGGATATATTCAGAATACCGGCGATTTCCGTGAGCAACCCGGGATGCTGAAGCTGGTGGGTGGCACAACCTGGCACTGGGGTGGGGCCACATGGCGCTACATTCCTAACGATTTTAAAATGAAGTCGCTGTATGGTGTCGGGCGTGACTGGCCGATCGGCTATTCGGATCTTGAACCCTATTATGTCCGTGCGGAATACGCGATTGGTGTTGCAGGCTCTGATACCGAAGATCAGTCGGGTCAACACCCGGGAATGGCTTATCCTCCGCGTTCGAAACCGTACCCCATTACCGCTGAAGCGCCGGTTTATAGCTCCACGAAGTTAAAAGACGCGCTCATTCCTCATGGGCATAGCGTGGTTCATGAACCGACAGTGCGAATTCACAAACCTTACGATGGCCGTCCTGGCTGCCAGGGCAACAACAACTGCGACCAGGTTTGCCCGATAGGCACATTGTATAACGGTTCAATTCATGCCGATCGCGCGGTTCGTAATGGCGCAAAACTCATCAGCGAAGCGGTGGTACATAAGATCACCAAAGGTACGGATGGCAAAATTGAGTCGATTGCCTACCTGACCCCGGATGGCACAGAACATACGCTGACTGCCCGTTATTTTGTGCTGGCGGCACACAGTTTTGAGACAGCCAAACTGATGCTGATGAATGATATCGGCAACTCCTCAGATATGGTGGGGCGTAACCTGATGGACCACATCGGCCTCAGTTTCTCGTTCCTTGCGGATGAGCCAATGTGGACGGGACGTGGGCCGGTACAGCAGGCGACGATTATGACCTGGCGTGATGGTCCATTCCGTTCGCAATACTCCGCCAATAAGCATGCGCTGGCCAACAATAACCCGCAGATAGATATCGCTAACCGCGCAATCAAAGAAGGGTTAATGGGTAAAGAGCTGGATGAGCGGATTATGGACTGGTCCTCGCGCTGGCTGTTTATTTACAGCTTCCTTGAGCCTTTGCCGGACCCGCAAAACCGCATTATTCCGAACCCGGACTGGAAAGACAGCATCGGGCTTCCGGGGATTAAAGTGCATTTCAAAGTGGACGATTACACCAAAATTGGTGCGGCGCATATGATTGACCAGTACAAAGAAATTGCCCGGCTGATGAATGGTCAGATCATTGATATCAATAAAGAATTCGAAAACCATGACCACCTGATGGGCACCATGATCATGGGGGATAACCCGAAAGACTCCGTGGTGAACCATGAGTGCCGTAGTTACGATCATGAGAACCTGTTTATTGCATCCGTCGGCGTGATCCCTGCCGCGGGGGTCATTAACCCTACGCTGACTGCCATTGCGCTGGCAATCCGTTCGGCTGACGTTATCGCGAAGGAGCTATAAAGATGAAAAAAATCATCATGTCCTTGCCTGCGTTGATGGCACTGGCGGCCCCCATGGGCAGTTTCGCTCAGGATAATCAGGATCTTATCGCAAAAGGCGAATATCTGGCGCGTGCTGGCGACTGCACGGCGTGTCATACGGCCCCAGGGCAAAAACCGTTTGCCGGCGGCTACGCATTTAGCATGCCAATGGGAACCATCATCTCGTCTAATATTACCCCGTCTAAGCAGTTTGGCATTGGCGACTGGACTGAACAGCAGTTCGCGCGCGCGGTGCGTGAAGGGGTGAGACCAGACGGCTCAGTGTTGTATCCGGCGATGCCTTATACCGCTTATGGCAACATCACCGATGATGATATGAAAGCGCTGTATGCCTATTTCCAGAGCATCCCCGCCGTGGACGCGGCCCCGGCGCAAAAAACCACGCTGGATTTCCCGTTTAATCTGCCGGGTCTGATGTGGGTATGGAAAACGCTGTTCGCCAGTAGCGCCGCTTTCACTCCGAATCCGACATTAACGGCCGAAGAAAACCGGGGCAAATACCTGGTCGAAGGACTGACTCACTGCTCAACCTGTCATACACCGCGTAACCAGTTTATGGCTGAGGATATGACGCGGTATTTGAGCGGCGCGCATGTTGACGGCTGGTTAGCGCCGAATATCACCGCCGATAAAAATGACGGTATCGGTGGCTGGAGCAATCAGGAGCTGGTCTCTTACCTGAGAAACGGGCATGCGGAAGGAAAAGCGCAGGCGGGCGGCCCGATGGCGGATGCGATTGAGCACAGTTTCCGCTACCTGACTCAGGATGATATCAACGCGATCGTCGCCTATCTCAGAACCGTGCCGCCGGTGGGGAATCAGAGCGATGCGCAACCATCCTGGGGGGCGACGCAGTCGAAACCTGTCGCCTGGGATAGCTTTGAGACCGGCGGAAGCAAAAATAATCAACCGGGTTATCGTGATTCCACAACCACGGATGGCGCGCTTCTTTACAGCAATAACTGCGCGGCCTGTCATGGTATCAACGGTGAGGGCTCGGATGATCATTACTTCCCGTCTCTGACGCACAATACCGCCGTCGGAGCGAAAGATCCGTCTAACCTGGTGATGGCTATCGTTGACGGTATTCATCGCAAAGGGGCAGACGGCGAGGCGGTAATGCCGGCCTTTGGCGAGAAAGACCAGATGATCCACTCCTGGTTGTCCACTGCGCAAATTGCCGCGGTAACAAATTATGTGACCGAGCACTTTGGCTATGGCAATGCGGGGCTGACGGCGTCAGACGTTGAAGCGATAGAACGCGGTACGGGTGATGTGCCGTTCATGATCCGTTATGCTAAAGCGTTTTTCGCCGCGGGCGTGGCCGTCGCTGCTATTGTGCTGATCGTCATTGTGGTTCTCGTTCGCCGTCGTAAACGTCAAAAATAATCGCTTTACTGACGGTATAGCCGCGTCTGAATCAGGCGCGGCATGCCGTTCGATTGTCGGTCAAGGTTCGTCGCTGGCGCCAGCGTATTTCATGTCTGGAGGCCTGCACATCATGGTATGAGTTCGCTTCATAACCCGGTGTGGATGACGCGCGAGCGGCGCTATTGATGAGGAATGCAGCGATTTTGAATTTTTTACCGACTGGTTTCATATGGAATTTTCGATGTTACATGCAGATCAGCTGACGTGTATCTACGATGACAGAGTGCTGTTTCAGGGGCTGTCCCTGACGGCTAATCCCGGTGAAGTGTTGCAAATCGCCGGCGATAATGGCACGGGCAAAACATCGTTGCTGCGGATGCTGTGCGGGTTAAGCCGTCCGGAAAGCGGCGCGGTATACTGGCAGGGTGATCCGCTGGCGAAATCACGCGAACAATTCCATCAACAATTACTCTGGCAGGGTCATAAGGCGGGTGTCAAAGCGGCGCTTACCGCAGATGAAAATCTGTATTTCTGTTTTCCTCACTCAACCTTGCAGGCGCGTGAAGCGGCGCTGGCCGCTATCGGGCTTGCGGGGTACGAAGATGTGCCATCCGGTCAGCTCTCTGCGGGGCAGCAACGGCGCGTAGCGTTAGCACGCTTGTGGCTAACATCGGCCCGGTTGTTGATCCTTGATGAACCGTTCACCGCCCTGGATATTACGGCTATAGAAACACTGACCCGACGCCTGGAACAGCATGTGCTGGCGGGAGGCATCGCGATACTGACAACCCATCAACCATTACGGGTGCTGGCTTGTCCGTTGAATACGCTACGTCTGACGGGGGAACGGGAGGTTTGTGTATGATGCTGACCCTGTTGCACCGCGAAATACGCCTTGCCTGGCGTAATGGCGCCGAGATCCTCAACCCGCTGTGGTTTTTCCTGATTGTGATTACCTTATTTCCTTTCGGCGTTGGCGCTGAACCTCAGTTGCTGGCGCAAATCGCGCCGGGTATCGTCTGGGTGGCGGCATTGCTGGCGTCGTTACTGGTAATGGACCGCCTGTTTCGCGATGACTGGCAGGATGGCGCGCTGGAACAGCTCTTACTGTTGCCGACGCCACTGGTCGCGGTTGTGCTGGTGAAGGTGTTCGCCCATTGGATAATGACGGGTCTGCCGCTATTAATGGTGTCGCCACTGGCGATGTTGCTGCTGGGGATGACGCCGCATGCCGCTGGCGTGCTGGCGTTGACATTGCTGTTAGGTACGCCGACGCTCAGTTTTTTAGGCGCAGTCGGCGTTGGCCTGACGGTCGGGCTGAAGCGCGGCGGCGTGCTGCTCAGCCTTCTGGTGCTGCCGTTATCGGTACCTTTATTAATTTTCGCCACCGCGGCGACCCAGGCAGCAGTCGCCGGGCTGCCCGTCGAGGGATTTCTGGCGATTCTGGCGGCGTTTTTAACCGGCAGCGCCACGTTGTGTCCGTTCGCCACCGCTGCCGCATTGCGGTTGACCGTGCAATAATCTGCTGCGGCCAGACTGGCGCAGTCCATGAAAGAGTAGTGTGAGTAAATTTATGTGGAAAGCATTGCATCAACTGGCGATGCCCGAGCGGCTCTATGGCCTGTGCGGGCGCTGGATCCCCTGGCTGGCGACGTTAAGCGCGCTGTTGCTGACGATCGGTCTGATTTGGGGCTTTGTTTACGCTCCGGCGGATTATCAGCAAGGGGAAAGTTACCGAATTATGTATCTACACGTTCCCACGGCAATAGGATCTATGGGGATTTATCTGGCGATGGCTATCGCCGCGTTTACCGGGGCTGTCTGGCAGGTAAAAATGGCGGATTTGTCAGTCGCGGCGCTGGCGCCGGTTGGTGCGGTTTGTACGTTTGTCGCGCTGGTAAGCGGCTCCGCATGGGGTAAACCCATGTGGGGAACCTGGTGGGTCTGGGATGCGCGACTGACGTCAGAACTGGTGCTTTTGTTTCTCTATGCCGGGATTATCGCCCTGTGGCACGCATTCGATGACCGCCGTCTGGCGGGCAGAGCTGCCGGAATACTGGTGCTGGTTGGGGTGGTAAACCTGCCAATTATCCATTATTCGGTGTACTGGTGGAATACTTTGCACCAGGGGTCAACCAATATGCAGCAGACGATCGCGCCGGCCATGCGTATGCCGCTGCGGATTTGTATTTTCGCTTTTTTCAGCCTGGCGGCAACGTTGACGTTGATGCGCCTGCGTAACCTGATTTTACAACAAGAGCGCCGCCGTCCGTGGGTTGTCGCGCTGGTGACTAAAGGAGCCGTGAAATGACGCCCGCTTTTTCTTCTGTCACCGCCTTTCTGGCGATGGGGGGATATGCGTTTTACGTGTGGCTGGCGGTGGCGGCAACGCTGGCCGCTTTTGCTTTTCTGACGCTACACACGGTGTTACAGCGTCGGGCTCTATTCCGTGAAGTCCGTCGCCAGTTGGCCCGCAAACGGCGTATGCGTGCCGCGCGGAGTAGTAAAGCGGAGGGCGCAGATGCAAACGCGTCGTAAGACCCGACTCTATATGATACTGGCCCTGCTGGCCGGACTGGGGCTGACTGTTAGCCTGACGCTGTATGCCCTGGGAGCGAACATCGATCTGTTCTATACCCCCGGAGAAATTATTTACGGCAAAACAGAAAATCACGAGAAACCCCATATCGGCCAGCGCCTGCGTGTCGGCGGTTATGTGCAGCCCGGCAGTGTGAAACGCGATGCGCAGACGCTGGCTGTCACATTCAAACTGTATGATGCTCGCGGCGTGGTTGACGTTAGCTACAAGGGAATCCTGCCAGACTTGTTCCGTGAAGGGCAGGGCGTGGTCGCTCAGGGCGTCCTTGATGCCAGCCGACATATCACCGCGCAGCAGGTGTTAGCCAAACATGATGAAAATTACACGCCACCGGAAGTGAAAGACGCAATGAAACCTGTTGATAAAGGAACGCAGCCATGATGCCGGAACTGGGTAATTATCTGCTTTGCCTGGCTACAGGGATTGCGCTTTTGCTGAGTATTTATCCGCTGTGGGGAGCCGCGCGGCAGGACTCGCGCCTGATGGCGCTGGCCCGCCCGCTGGCTTGCGCGTTATTTTTCTGCATTGCCGGCGCTTTTCTGCTGCTGGTTCATGCCTTTGTGGTAAATGATTTTACCGTGCGCTATGTGGCGGAAAACTCTAACAGCATGCTGCCGGTCTGGTATCGGGTTGCCGCGACCTGGGGCGCCCATGAAGGCTCTCTGCTGCTGTGGATACTTCTGCTGAGTCTCTGGACCTTCGCCGTCGCGCTGTTCAGTCGCCAGATGCCGCTGGATGCGGTAGCCAGAGTGCTGGCCGTGATGGGGATGATAGCTTTTGGCTTTCTGCTTTTTATCCTGTTTACGTCAAATCCCTTCACGCGGACGTTACCTCTTTATCCTGTTGACGGACGGGATCTCAATCCACTGCTGCAGGACACCGGCATGATTTTTCATCCCCCGATTCTCTATATGGGGTATGTCGGGTTTTCGGTTGCGTTTGCCTTCGCCATTGCCTCGTTGCTTGCCGGGAGGCTGGATACGGCCTGGGCGCGCTGGTCGCGTCCCTGGACCCAGGCGGCGTGGGTTTTTCTTACTCTCGGCATCGTACTGGGATCGGCATGGTCCTATTACGTGCTGGGCTGGGGCGGTTGGTGGTTCTGGGACCCGGTGGAAAACGCCTCTTTTATGCCGTGGCTGGTCGGCACCGCATTGCTGCATTCGCTGGCGGTGACAGAAAAACGCGGCAGCTTCCGTGCCTGGACGGTACTGCTGGCGATTACCGCGTTTTCTCTTTGCCTGCTAGGCACCTTTCTGGTGCGTTCCGGGGTGCTGGTTTCGGTCCACTCATTTGCTTCGGATCCCTCGCGCGGGATGTTTATCCTCGCGCTACTGGTGATCCTTATCGGGGGGTCATTGCTGCTCTACGCGATAAAAGGTGGCGGCGTGCGGGCGCGCGTCGACTATGCATTATGGTCGCGGGAATCATTTTTGCTTGGCAATAACATTTTACTGGTCGCCGCCATGTTGGTGGTGCTGCTTGGTACGTTGTTGCCGCTGGTACATAAAGAACTGGGACTCGGCAGTATTTCTGTCGGCGAGCCGTTTTTCAACACTATGTTTAGCGCGTTGATGGCACCGTTTGCTTTGCTCCTGGGGATTGGGCCTCTGATACGCTGGCGGCGTGATAAGGCAGGGAAGCAACTTAAACGGCTCGTCACTTCACTATTGGTGACACTGTCACTTTCTCTGGCATTACCGTGGCTGCTGCAGGATAGCATTGAGGCGATGGCCGTTATCGGCCTGATGATGGCGATCTGGGTTCTTATTTTCGCCCTTATTGAGGTCCATGAACGGGCGACACATCGGCAGAGTTTCTGGCGCGGGTTGCGGACCTTATCGCGTAGCCAGTGGGGAATGGTGCTGGGTCATGTCGGGGTGGCGGTGACCATCATCGGTATTGCTTTTAGCCAGAATTACAGCATTGAACGCGATGTGCGCATGAAAGCTGGCGACAGTATTGATATCCATCACTATCACTTTGTGTTCCGCGGCGTGCGCGACATCGCTGGTCCCAACTGGCGCGGGGGCGCGGGGGTTATCGAGGTCTCCCGTAACGGGCAGCCGGAAGCCACATTGTATGCGGAAAAACGGTTCTATAACGTCAGCCGGGTCATGATGACCGAAGCGGCGATTAGCGGCGGACTGACTCGCGATTTGTATGCCGCGCTGGGCGAGCAACTGAGCGATGGCAGTTGGGCGGTGCGCCTGTACTACAAACCGTTTGTTCGCTGGATTTGGTACGGTGGCGTACTGATGGCGTTGGGCGGCCTCTGTTGCATGCTCGACCCGCGTTACAGAATGCGTAAGAAGTTGCAGGAGACGTGATGAACCGCAGATTACTTTTTATTCCGCTGGCGCTGTTTCTCGCCCTGGCGGTGGCATTGTTCTGGCAACTCATGCGCAATGCCGACGGCGACGATCCGACGACGCTTGAATCCGCGCTGATTGGCAAACCGGTGCCGGCATTCCGTCTTGAAGCGTTAGATAACCCGGGGAAATTGTACGATCGCTCAGTGCTCATTAGCGGTAAACCGCTGCTGCTAAATGTCTGGGCGACCTGGTGCCCGACCTGCCGTGCGGAGCATCAGTTTCTGAATACGCTGGCAAAGCAGGGGGTTCGCGTTGTCGGCATGAACTATAAGGATGAGCGGCAGAAGGCGGTGGACTGGCTTAATCGTCTCGGTAATCCTTATTCCCTTAGCCTGTTTGACGGTAACGGCATGCTGGGGCTGGATCTGGGTGTTTACGGCGCGCCGGAAACTTTTCTGATTGACGGGCGCGGCATTATCCGCTGGCGCCATGCTGGCGATCTCAATGAACAGGTCTGGCGTGAGCAGCTACAGCCGCTGTGGGAAAAATACAGCCGGGAGTCGACATCGTGAAACGCTGGGTCATGGGGCTATTTATGCTGTTGTTGACGCACAGTGCGCTGGCGGTAATTGATACCTGGCAGTTTAAAGACGAAGCGCAGGAGCAGGCATTTCGCGAGATAACATCACAGTTACGCTGCCCAAAATGCCAGAACAACAGTATTGCTGATTCCAATGCGATGATTGCCGCCGATATGCGACTTAAGGTCTATCAATTGATGCAGCAGGGTCAGAGTAAAAAGCAGATTATCGATTATATGGTGGCGCGTTATGGCAGTTTTGTCAGTTATGAACCGCCGGTGACGCCCGGCACTCTTTTGCTTTGGTTGTTCCCCGGGATTTTTGTGATCGCCGGGTGCGGTATGGTGGTTGTGCGTGCGCGACGTCGTGCTACGGGCGGAGAAACGCTGAGTACAGAAGAGCGTGAGCGCCTGACGGCGTTATTGAAAAAAGGAAATGATGCATGAGTGTGTTTCTTATCGCGCTGATACTCTTGTTGTCAGGAGGTCTGGCGCTGTTGTATTTCCCGTGGAAGGTGAGCGGCGGAAGCAATCGCGACACGCTGAATCGCACGTTTTACCAGGCACGTCTGCAGGAGCTGGAACAGGAAAACCCGGATACCAGAGGGGAAATGGTTGTTGAACTGCAACGTACGCTGCTGGCGGATATTCCAGGTTCAGCACCGGAGACAACCCGGCAGCCAGTCAGCCGTTGGGTGTTGCTGCCCGGCGCGCTGGCGCTGGTATTGCTGAGTGTGGGGATCTATCTGAAGACCAGTGATATTGGTCAGGTTTTGCTATGGCAGCAGGCGGAACATCAGTTTCCGCAATTGTTGCAACGGGCAAAAGATCCTGGCGCTCGTCCGCTGCGAATGGACGAAATAGCCGAACTCCGTCTTGGACTGCGCAGTCAATTGCAGAAACAACCAGACGATTTGGCGGGCTGGCAGATGCTGGGCCGCATCGGTATGGTGCTGGATGATGGCGAAACGGCAATAGGTGCTTTCGCTCGCGCTCACCAGTTGGCGGCAAATGATCCCTCGGTCACCTTTGACTATGCCAACGCGCTGGTGAGGGCAGGCGATAAGGGACAGGCTCAAATGGCGGCGTTTTTATTACGCGATTTACTCCAGCGTCAGCCAAAGAACCTGTCCATTCTGGAACTTCTGGCTCTATGCGCGCTGCGCAATGAAGACTATCCGCAGGTCGTGGAAACATTGCAACGTATGCTGGTATTGTTGCCGCCGGATGATCCGCGGCGTGAAGCGATAAGCCGGCAATTGTCTGAAGCACAGAAGAAGTGAATCTGACGAAAACATTTATCTTCTAAAAGGAAATGGTTGATGCATGAAATTTCTTCTTCAACGCTTGATTATCGTTGCCTTGAACCCACGGACTGGCCATTTTTCCTGGCATTAAACCAGGACCGTGATGTGATGCAGTTTATTAGCGATTCACGGACGGAAGACGAAATCAGAGTTCAGTCTTTCGAGCAACGCCTGCAAGCCTGGCATAAAGGTAGCGAACACTGGCTATGCATGATTATCAGTCAAAAGGGCTCAGAGGTACCCATTGGTGTCACTGGTTTTATTGAGCGTGGTGATGGCATAGCAGAAGTCGGTTTCATCCTCGCCGCTGAATTTCATGGTAAGGGTTTTGGCAGTGAATCGCTGAGAGATATTGCCCGATTCGCCTTTGATACTCATCAGTATCGCAAGTTAACCGCCACGGTGACTTCAGGAAACGAGGCCTCGCGTAGAACCTTGCTAAAAATCGGCTTTCAACAAGAAGGCACGCTGAGACAAAACTATTTCCTGCATGATTGTTGGCGAGATGATTGGGTTTTTGGCTTACTTAGAGAAGAGTTTAAATATTGTTCGATGTAGCTACGGCGAGGATGAATTCATTGACTGCGGGTGGCAACAAATGGTAGCACAGGACTCCATTCCCTTGTTGTGGGTATTATGAAATGAAGAAGGTTATTTTATTCCTTTGTCAGGGATTAGAAGAGTATGAAGCCAGTGCATTTACTGGTGCTATTGGCTGGACAACAACATACGGATTAGAACCCGTAGAATTGGTAACAGTTGGTCTACGAAAAAAAGTTAAATGCGCCTGGAATTTCACCATCGAACCAGAATATCAACTGGATGAAATTGATGCTGATAGCTTTGATGCCATTGCCATTCCAGGGGGGATGAGTCGGGCTGGTTTTTACGAGGATGCATTTGATGATCGACTGGTCAGCCTTATTCGAAAATTTAATAACCAAGACAAATTTATCGCTTCTGTCTGTGTTGGCGCTTTAGCTGTAGCAAAAAGCGGTGCTCTTCAAGATAGAATGGGTACGACGTATCATCTGAGCAGTAAACGTCAAACGCAGTTATCAGAAATGGGTGTCAATGTTATTCAACGCCCAATTGTAGTGGATGGAAATATCATTACATCGCAAAGTCCTGCGACAGCTATTAATGTCGCATTTACTTTAATAGAAAAACTGACGTCCAGAGCTAACGTAGAAAAAATCAAAGAAGGAATGGGTTTCGCCTAATGCTGGTCACTTAAGGCGACCAGCAGGTTTTCTATCTGACTCTTTTTCTGTCTCGTCAGTGACTATCGGTGTTCTGGCTATTAAAGGTTTTTGACTCGATTGCTGCGGCAGGCCGTGCAATGGGATTTGCCACTGAGTTCAGTTGTTAATTTTTCTGTTGATAGTGCTGAGTCCAGTAATACGCGTCGGCTGAAACGGCGAGGTAAAATTCGTCCTGACTGGGAACGGATTCAGTTGCTAGGTGATGCCGTTTTTTTGCCGCATGTTGGTCCGAGTGGAAAAATTTATTACTACGAGGATTTGAGTTAATGATGGGGATCATAACGGTAAAGATATGACCAAACCAAAGTACGGCCGCAGAACATCAGATTCTGCCATCCTTACCATTAGTGCGCATAATGTGATCAGGGATTATGGTAAAAATTGCCCTGCGAACATAAAACCCGCAGGGCAATCTTTATCATAATCCCCATTATGCGCAACACCATTATCCTGAGAATATTTTTCCTCGGTCAATTTTTTTTGAGGACAGATCGTGGTAGAAAAAATATATAGCACGAATTGCCAACCCTGAAAAAACACTTTTACATTATTATCAATTTAGCAAAAAGTGCTTTTCTTCCCACTACAGCACATCATTTTTTATTTTTTATCCTCAATTCTGTGGTCATTTATTCACTATTTCCCCACTACAGCACATTAGTTCCCCGCTACAGCACATCAAAATCCCGCCTTATTCATGGTAATTGATTCTGCCGCCAGTCATATTTTATATAACTTATTGATTTATATTTGTTTTGTCTTTTTTTATTTTGTCAATACATTACCTTGTTTTTTATTTGTTGAACTGGCTGTTACTTTTTGATCTACTCCAATCATTGATTTCTGGAGGCTATTCAGATGCAGGAATATGACACCGAAACCCCCGTTATAGTAACTACGGGGGTAGTAACTACGGGGGTAGTAACTACGGGGGTAGTAACTACGGGGGTAGTAACTACGGGGGTAGTACCAGATGACGCAGATTTTGCATTTTCTGCCGAGCCAGTAGAACTGGTCATTGAGGGTTTTGATAGTTCTGGATTTCATCTGCGTATCGGTGACTCCTATTATTGCGCAAAAAATTCGCGTGATCTGATTGCTATTTGTATCGACTTTTTTGGTGGTGGTAATAATGACTGTTATCGTTGATACCGTTTCTTTTACGTTCCAAATGTCCGCGCTCAGGGATTTGGCTGATTATTATTATCCTCGGCCCGTTGGATTCGGCCCGTGGCCGGTTCTGCCAGAATCTGGAGATACAAATCAGTTTCAGGATTTGTGTTGCGCTGCTCTGGAGGATCGTGCTCGGTTTTTGTTCAGCGATTTTTTCGGGATGACGTTATCGCCTGCTACTGGTAGGGGGCGGCTAGGGTATTACGATCACTGTCGTATCACTGACCTCTCCGGGACTGTGGAATTCGGGTATCTGGCGTTTGGTGGCAATCGGGACACGGTTCACTGTTATCTGAATGGGCACGCATGCAAAGAATTTTTTGAGAGAAAACAACCAGTTGAGTTGCATCATTTTTTGACTGAGATTCTGGGTGTCTCTCGACTGAACCGACTCGATCTCGCCTACGATGATTATTCTGGTGTAACCGGTTTTGACTCGGTTATTGCTGCATATGACCGCGACGCGTTTTATTGCGGAAAAGGCCCGAGGCCTCAGATCACCACTATTCGAACGCGATCAGGGAAAAACGACTTAGGGTCAACGATTTACGTTGGTTCGCGTCAGTCTCAGGTTTACTGGCGATCCTACGACAAAAATGCTGAGCGGGGGATAGTTAACCCCGTAACGCCGTGGTGGCGACACGAGGCAGAGCTGAAAAAAGTTTCCGTTGATTTATTGTTGGATGTTCCGGCGGCTTATGCCGGTTGCAATGATTTTGCTCGCACACTGGCTAATTCTGAGCCTGTTCGTGTCCGCACAAAAATTGAAAAGGCTGCGTCAACTCTGGATTCTCAGATCCGTTGGGGGCGCCGCCTGATTGGTAGAACTCTGCGCTCTCTAATTGATTTGTTTGACGCGCCCACGGCTCTGGCGCTACTAACTGCCGGGGAACGTGGTCGCCTGCACCTGACGCCGGGGGAAATTTCTACCTATCGAACGGCGTTGCAAATGATTAACTAAATGAGGTAAGAAAAAAAATGTCTATTTTAATTCGTGGAAAATTTCTCGGTGCTCGCAATCGCGAATTCACTAATTCGCAGGGCAGTTTCTCGTTCTATGAGATCGGGGTTGAAAACTCCCGCCCTGACGGGTGGGGCGGCTCACAGTCAGTTCAGACAGTTATCCAAGTACCAAAAAAGCTGGTTGATTCTGGGATTCTCAATAGGATTGCCTCATTACAGGGAAAAAACGTGGAGATCCCAATTTGGGCTGATGCCTATGTCGGTAAAAATGGCGCGGCGATAAAATATTTTTTGGAGAGCGATCAAATTACAGAAATTAAATAGGACTATGATCATGGATCCAGCAATATCATTTCTGTGCAAACTTTTTCTGGCTGTGTTTGCTGTGGCCGCGGTAATAAAATATTATCTGTTGCCGGTGATTTCATGAAAATTATTTTTGATGAGATGGATCTGCGTTCATTAGAGGTGATAGAAATTGCTCGGCAATTACTGTCATTTTTTGATCGTTGTGACAACTGTGATTGTGAGGGTTGCCCTGAATGTAATTTTTTGGGCGTTGTTCAGGTTAGAAATGCCGATGGCACGGAGTTTGGTTGAGTGAGAATCAATAATATTATTGCGTTGAATGCGCTGATGTGCCTAGCAATTACACTGTATATGATTTATAGGGCTCCTATTGAATCTTCTGATCTGCCGTTATTTTTGCTATTAATGTTCTGTGCAGCTCTAATTACTGGGGTGAATTTATTCCTGTCTGGTTATAACCCACTCACTCTAAATCGCAGAGCTAAAAAATGATTGATTACTCTGAATTTCTACCATTCTATTTTTTTGCGCTGTCCAGCGTTTTGGGATTGTGGCTGGCGGCGCATTCAATCGGCGTGATTCTGCGCCTCGCGAGATTCGGCTAAAAACCGAATCGTGTTTTAATATCTGTGGAGTTCACCAATGAAAAAAATTTTTTCACTATCTGTTCTGTCTACCGCTATTCTGGCCCCGGCTGCGAGTTTTGCCGCCGAGGGGGGTCTCGATCTCTCCACCCTGACAGATTCATTCTCTGTCGGGCCAGTGATTACGGGGGTGCTGGCTATTGCAGCGGTGCTTCTCGGCCTATACGCCGCCATGCGCGGTGCCAAAATTATTTTGGCGCTGGTTCGTGGCGGCTAAAAATAAAAAAAATTTCAGGAGGGGGTATCCCCTCCTTATTGAGGTCATTATGGGCTGGGAAATGATTTTTTTTATCTGGGGTCTGGTTTCGGCGTGGGCGATAATCGTTGGACTGAGAGGATTATGAAAAAAATTGTTTTGGGTTTGGCTGTTTTTTTTATATTCCTGCCAACAATTAGTTATGCATTTTTGCCATTGCTAATCGCAGGCGCAGATTTTGCCGGTGCTGCTGCTTTACGTACTGCAATTTCTCGGGGCGCGGCCCAGCTCGCAGTTAGTGCTGCTGAGAGGCAGGTTTTGGAGAATGCAACAAAAACCGCATTAAATCAGTCAGTTAAGCGGTTGATTGCTATGTCGCCAAACCCTACAAAATTCCAGCTCGCCACTGGTGCAATAACCTGGGCAGGCCTCGGTTCTGCTCTGCTCGATCTGGGCGATGAAATTTTTGGTGTTGACCAGAGTGCGGGTGTTTCCTCCGGGGATTCTGCTGATAACGGTCGAAAATTTTATGTTGGTGCCGGCTCAGGCGGAACAAAGCCTTATTTTTCAGGCGATTACCCAGAAAGTCTGATTTATTCAGCGTATCGTTATCAGTCCTCCAACGGTCTCCTGCCCTGTAACAGCGCCAGTGGCTGCTCATATTCGGCCAGTTTTTCTATTCTTAGTTCCAGCACTGGTTCGAGCGGCTCCACGACTTATCAGATTCAATATCAGAATTCTTATTCGACCAGCTCGGGTTCTATAGTCACGGTAGACCGAACGGCGAGCTACACAGTGCTACCTAACGCTAGTTACGATTCGTCTATCACGCCGCAATCAGCTGATATTACGGCTGAGCAGGAGGAGACGGCCAAAAACACCCCGCTGAATCCTCAACGGCTGGCCGATGTGGCCAATGCGCTGCTATTGGACGCCGCTAGTCAGTCCGATTATGCGGGTATTCCAATCTCCAGTTCTAATCCGCTCGTAACAGCGCAGGATTTCACTGATGCACTGACTGCTGTAGGGCGAACAGAGCCCACTAACGCCGAGTGGACTACTCCATGGGAGGATCTGGAAACGACCAGCGATACAGGCACTGGTACAGATACAGGAACAGGGGGAGGGACTGATTCGGGGTCAGGCAGTGAGACGGCTACTGAACCAACGCTCGATAGTCCTCCTGACGGAAAAACTATTTTGTCGCCTCTGCTAAATATATTCCCAGCCGATTGGGGTAATTTTTCGATTGGTTCACGTGATGCGGCATGTCCTGTCGCTGAGTTCGAAATATGGGATAAAAATTTTGTTATCGATTCTCATTGCGGGTTGATTGAACAGAATCGCGAACTGATAAAAATAATTTTTCTGATTGTCTGGGCCTTTTCTGCATTTCGTCGGGTGATGTCTGCATGATGGGGGTTGATTGATATGTTGGGTGCAATCTATGCCGCGCTGGGTTTTTTGCTCCGTTCCGTGGTTATAAAATTTGTTTTTTTGTTTGGACTTTTTTATATCGTTCAGGAATTCACACCTGTATTGATCGATTTAATTGATGTCAGTCCGTTACCTGTGGCTGAGTTGTTCGCGCAATTACCTGATTCTGTCTGGTTTTGGCTGAATCTTTTTCAGGTTCCTGCGGGTATTTCGATGATGGTGGCTGCAATTATTACCAGATTCATAATTCGTCGAATTCCGGTTATTGGATAGCGGGGCGGTTATGGCGATTTCTGCATATGTTGGCGTTCCGGGGAGTGGTAAAAGTTTTGAGGTTGTCCGCAGTGTAATAATTCCCGCTGTTGCTCAGGGGCGTAGGGTTGTATCTAATATCTATGGCCTGAATGCTGAAAAAATTTATAGTTATGTTCGTGATAATTATAAAAATGCTGAGATTGGCGAGGTTTTGCTTGTTACAAATGAGCAGGTTCAGGACGAAAATTTTTTCCCCTATAAAAATTCAGATTCAGACGGGGTGAAAACCTATTGCCAGCCGGGGGATTTGATTTGTGTCGATGAGGCATGGCGTATCTGGGCCTCGGACTCTAAAATGCCTAAAAACCATAGATCATTTTTGGCAGAACATCGCCATTTTGTTCACCCTGAAACTGGTGTGACCTGCGATTTAGTTGTTGCGAATCAGTCAATTACTAATCTCCCTCGGTTTATTCGAGACAGAATAGAAACAACATTCAAAATGACTAAATTGAAAATGCTGGGCCTTAACTCCAGTTATCGCGTTGAAATTTATTCAGGTGCAAAACTGATTAAATCTGAGTTAACCAGCAAACGTAATTACAATTTTGATAAAAAAATATTTCCTCTTTATCAGTCCTATGATGGTAACGGTCAGGAAAAAACAGTTGATAAGAGGCAGAGTATTTTTTCCTCCGGCCTGCTCTGGTTAGGCATTATTTTTTTTACGGTTGTTGGTATCTCGGGAGTTTGGTTTTTATGGGGTTTTTTTCATGGTGACGGGTTGGGGAAAAATGTTGATGACAAAACGGATTCAGAATTGACAGCTCATAGTGCTGTTCAGGCTAAAACGAATTCGAATTCTGTTCAGGTATCTGTGTCGAGGCCAGTGGTTTCCAGACAGTGGCGAGTTATCGGTGTTATCAGGGATAAGGCGGGGCGTTTTGTTGTTCTATCTGGTGCTGATGGGCGTCAGCGTGTCGAGCCAGCGTCAGGGTTTGTTATCAACGGTGCTGTAATCAGTGGTGTTTTAGATGGGGAGGTTGTTACGTCATGGTCAGGTTCAGGGGTGCAAAAATGAAAAAAAGTATTTTGCTTTCGTCAATGCTGCTGTTTCCATTTTTTGCTAATGCAACTGGTTCAGGGGTGGATTTTGAACTCAAATCGACACCAGTGCCTGATGCTCTGAGCGTATTTTATACTCAAATTCTGAAAATGCCTTTTCGTTTGTCTCCCGATGTTGTTGCAATGACTAACAAAAATGTTTCTTTTCACCTGATGCCGGAGCAGGACGCTAGAAAATTTTTTATTGATTACATGGCTGATATCGGCGTTAAATCTAAAACAAAAAATGGTGTCGATTTCTATTATGTGCCCTCTCAATCAGCAGAAAAAACAGTTTTGCCGAAATTCAGTTACACCTATAAACCACTGTACCGGTCTGTCGATTACCTGTCATCACAGATGAGATCATTAGCCAGTGACGGTGGTCAGTTCTCTGGAGGTGGTGAGAAAACGGCTGCTGACGTGTTGGTTTTTTACGGTACAAAATCTGAGATTAGACGTGTTTCTGAGGCGTTGCCATTGGTAGATATTCCGGCTGATGAGGTTCTGGTATCCGGTTATGTGTATGAGGTACAGAGCACGTCGAAAACGGGTTCAGGTCTGCAACTGGCTGTTAATTTGTTGAATTCAAAACTGAATTTACAGATTGGTGGCAGTTCAGCGAGAGGGTATGACAATTTTCTGAAAATTAGCACCGGCTCCCTCAGTGCGCTGGTTGAACTGTTTAACACAGATTCGCGGTTTACTGCTGTTTCTGCCCCGACATTGCGGGCGCGTTCAGGTTCGCAGGCAGAATTTTCGGTTGGCAGTTCAACTCCTACGCTGGGAACTGTTAGTTATCAGGGGCAATCGGCTGTTCAGTCTGTGAACTATAAAGACTCTGGGATTATTTTTAAAATTCTACCGCAGGTCAGATCTAGTGTTATCGACCTGAATCTGTCTCAGGAATTATCCAATTTCACCACTACTGATAATGGTGTTAACGAGTCTCCAACACTGATTAAACGGGCAATTTCTACTGATATCTCATTGAAAAATGGGGATATTATTCTGATTGGTGGTCTCGCTGATAACAAAAATACTGATACTGAAACGGGATTTTCGTTGTTTCCGTTTCTGACCAGCAGGGGTGGCGATTCAACAAGAACTGATATCGTTATTATTTTACAGGTACGAAAAATCCGGTGACGCGCTCACCGCAGCGCGGGCGAGGAGGGCGCGTCACCGGATTTGGAGAACAGACTGCTTTTACGGCTCTTTTTATTGTCTGTATGTCTAAGCCGGATCATTATATATAAAACGCCGGTCAGTGCCAGAATTCATTCTGGTGCTGTCCGGGGTTGGCCGAGCGTAGCGCTGGCAAAACATTTTTATGAGGGTACTATGCCATGCAGCAGTTTTCAAAATTTGAGGTTTTGTCTCTATCCGCCAAAATCTGCGATCGTTGCGGGCGTCGGGCTGAACTGGCAACCTCTGAATTTCAGGAGTTTCTGTCTGTAGACCGCGTTGCAGGTTATGGATCGGTTTTCGGTGACGGAGAGTATCTGAGGCTGGATTTGTGTCAGTATTGCACAAAAACACTTTTGGGAGCGTGGATTCAATCAGGCAAAATTGCCTGATTGGGTGAACGACCCTGAGTTAGACGGGCTCAGGAAAACGAATTCATTTTGCGGTAGTTTGCCGCAATCAGGTTATGAGCCGTCGCGCTACCGCAAAAATTCCTCGTTCTATGTCGTTGCAGTTCGTAACCGCTCAGCATAATCGTTCACGAATCCATTATAGAGTCCATCGGGTAAGCAGAAAAAGTGTTTTTCTGCATCGATCACCATTGGTGCGCATAATGTATATTATGTTAAATAGCATACGACAGCAAGCTACAGAGAATGTGTTGTCTGGTGAAGTAATCACCGAGGGCAAAATCCGTACACTGCCCCTGACTTTTGCCCTCGAATACCAACAATTGATGTAGGAGAACGACTGATGCGCGTCAAGAAACTGGACACACTGATAACTGATGCTGGTTGAAGGCTTTGACAAGTCCCCTATTACTGCCAAAGCCCTGCATAGCTCTGAGGAATCCCCAGTAATGTGCGGGTGAAAAAAGACAGGCATAGAGTTTTGTGATCTACTGATTGTGCAACCAATTCAATGAGATCACCTCTATGCCTGCTTATCGAGTATGTCAGAATTTCTTCCAGGATGCCTTAGCTCCGTTTCACAAATACCGGCAAAATGCCCTGCTGGATGCCACTGTTGCACTCATTAATGGCGCATCGCTGACGCTGACCAGTATTGGTCGTTATTTACCCGGACCTGCTCAGGTTAAAAATAAAATCAAACGCGTTGATCGTCTGCTCGGCAATGAATCACTTCATCGTGATATTCCTTTGATTTTCAATAATATTATTTCGATGCTGACGCGCCAGTTATCCTTGTGCGTCATTGCTGTTGACTGGAGTGGCTACCCGTCTCAGGAATATCATGTCCTCCGCGCCAGCCTGATTTGCGACGGGCGTTCGCTCCCGTTATTGAGCTGGATCGTTCCCTCAGAAAAACAGCAGAACGCAAAGATCCAAAAAGCGTTCCTTGATGCGCTTGCCGGAGCGGTAAACCCGAAGTCCAGGGTACTTATCGTCACTGATGCTGGCTTCCAGAATGCATGGTTCAATCATATAAAATCGCTGGGCTGGGATTTCATTGGTCGTATCCGGGGTAAGGTAAAGTTCAGGTTACAAAAAACAGGTGGATGCTGGCACGATGTCTCTGATATCAAAGCTGAAAAACATTCACAAATTAAGGCAGGCATACGACCGGTACATCTCGGGTCTGGAACTCTGGGACGGGCAGAATATGCACGCTGTGACGGACACTTTTATCTTCACAAAAAACAAACTCGTGGGCGTAAGCACAAACATTCCCGGTGTCGAATTCATCGTAAATCGCAGGTCCGGGATGCCCGCAAAGCGGCAAAAGAACCCTGGCTTATATTCAGTAGCACAGGTGACTTTAAGCCACGGGAAATCATGAAGTTATACAGTCGCCGTATGCAGATAGAGCAAAACTTCCGGGATGAGAAAAGTGAGCGTTTTGGGTTCGGTTTGCGTGCCAGTTACAGTCGTTCAGCAGGACGTCTTCTTGCGCTGAGTCTGCTGGCAACACTGAGTATAATAGTCCTGTGGCTTATTGGTTATCATGCTGAAAATAAAGGATTACATCTGAGATACCAGGCCAACAGTATTAAATCGCGGCGGGTTATCTCATATTTGACATTAGCGGAGAATGTCCTGCGACACTCCCCGCTAATTTTAAGACGAATGGTGCTGAGCACCCTTCTTAATCATCTCGCCAAAACCTACCGAAGTATGGTGTTGGTTTATTAGCGCTGAGTTTGTGGGGATCCCTCAGTGCATAGCTGGCTCAAGACAAAGGTCATTAACGGTGGTTTAACACGCTGAGTAGTCTTGACAGCAAACGCCTGATTGCTGCCTATGCTGATCAGCAACCTGGCCTATTAAATCTGCGACCAAAAGAAAAACAGCAATACATCAACCGCAAACCCCGTCAGACCTTGCCTGGTGTTACGTAGGTGATTGTGGTTTTATATGTCAGTGAAATGGACATACACATTAGCACCAGGATAATGTACAATTTAGATGTACATCTCAGGAGAGAGCTATGCAAACCTACACCTCCACACAGGCCAGAGCCAATATTTCTACTGTACTGGATACCGCGTTAAATGGTGAGCCGGTTGAAATCACCCGTCGCGACGGCAGCGCTGCCGTGCTTATCAGCAAAGCAGCCTTCGAAGCCTATCAAAATGCCAAACTGGACGCGGAATTTGATGCCATCATGCAACGGCATGAACACACTATCAAAGCGCTGACTGACCGATGATTTGGGTCAGTGCACAGGAAGTCATTGCCTTTCACGACCGCATTTTGCAACACTTTTCCGGTGTAACTGGCATCACTGACCCCGGCAGAGCACAGGCGTTGATTTATCGGGTGCAGAATCGTGTTCACTACGAAGGTGTTACTGATCTGTTTGAACTGGCGGCTACCTACTGGGTTGCCATCGCCCGCGGCCATATCTTTCATGATGGCAATAAACGCACTGCATTTTTCGTTACCATGACCTTTCTCTGGCGCAATGGCATCCGTATCCTTGACGTTGATAACTCGCTGGAAAATCTGACGGTCGAAGCGGCTACCGGTGAAAAATCGGTCGACCAGTTGGCGCAGTGTTTACGTGAACGAGTGGATAATTCCGGGAATTAATGAAAGAAAAGCCCCCTACTCCGCATCGTGAAGTTTTAGTCAAAGCCTCAATGCCCTTGTCGTTGCCTTCTGCTTCCAGTCGTTCCAGTAATCGCGACAGGATCGCTGATTACATAACTCTCTTTTAACTCTTTGTTGATATCATTGAATACTTTGGTACACAGCCTAGATGTAATTGTATATCATGACATCCGCCCCATCATAAATGACGGGGCGGATGTTAAAACATCATTACCTAAGTCCAATCCTGATAGCCATTTTCGTGAATCCAGACAAGCCCAGCAGGACAAGTATCAGATAAAAACCAATACCCATTAAAAGCGCCACACTCCATCTCTTCAGGAGAATTGGGGAAACTTTCTCTAAACTTAGAGACCTGTTCTTTTATTGTTCCCGTCCAGAACTCGCCACCGTTTCCAAGCTTTACTTTCCCCTCATACATTAAGCGCTCAATAAACCAGAGAAATAACTCTTTCTCTTCATCAAATGACAGCGTTATCTTACCTGACAGGCTAGCCTGGGTGAATATTTTCCCAAATCGTAACAAGTTAATGGAAAACAGCAGTCGTCTGATGATTGCCATGACAAAATACTTGAAGCACTTAGAGCAATGAACCAGCATTTGCGTCGTTTTGAATATTGGTGGTTGATCCGATGGGAATTTGCAGTCATAGCATGGTTTAGGTCACTGAGAGTAAGGGAAAAATGTATAAACTGACAAAACTGCTTTTTGACTAATCACTTGGCCAGAAATTTCGGCGGTTCCGGCGAAGAACCCCTAGATCATCAAAATATAAATCTCAATCTAATACGGCTCTCCCTGGACCTGCTTCGCAATGACAGCGCATTATCCCAGACGCGCTATACGCGATCGGGCCTCGTCAAGGTGGTTACGTAACGCCGCAAGGCATGGGTCAAAATGGGTGGAAAAGCGACGGCAACCACTGGCTAAAGCAAAAAAGTCTTCCGCCAGCGCCAGCGCTTCCTGCCAGATTTCCTCGCCGATCGTCTCAAGGAGTGTCGCTGGCCGAAGCACATTCACTATTTCGCCGCCGGACTTAGGGGCAAACCCCATTGGCAGAATGTCATAAGCTGGCGCAAGGTGGTATGGACGACCATGACTACTAATAAACGACAGATTACCGTGGTGCATATCGGTATTGCCGATCAGCATCCCAAACGCCCACAGCCGCGCCGTGCCGCTGGCGGCATCAGGATGAACATGCCCCTGTCTGATCAGTTCATTAACCAGAATGGGCCACGGGGCCCTGGCCCGACCGACAAACTCCGCCTCCAGCGCCCGTAGAGAAAAAAGACCTATCCGGCCTAGCGGGCCTACGCGGTCGAATCGGGGGATCTCAAGGAAACGCTGCCCGGCAAAATCAAACACCTCGGTCTCGACGCCAAGTACCTTTAATGCAAGATGTTCAGCCTGTAACAGATCGCGCCAACGTTCACTGACAGGGTTATCATCCAGTGCCGTAAATTTCACCAGCACATGGCCACGTTCGGTATAAGTACAAAATTTGGGTTGCTCACCGCCAGCAGAGGAACCCGGCACTGCCCCGGCGCTGACTGCTAACGCTAGCGCGGGGAATGTTGTCGCGCGATCAACGGCAGTGGGCAACGGCATCTCCAGGAATTGGTTTCGTGCCTGTTCCCCTATTAAGAGATTCCCCACCGCGTCATGACCGTGTGCTAACAACGCCCGGATAACATCAGTGTCTGTCCAGTCTTCGGGATCAGGAGACAGGCCAAGCCTGGTTGAATATGTTGATGCGTAGGCGCGCCCCAGATATCCCTGTGGTCGCATGTCAAATAACCACCATGGCAGCCCGTCACTATGGAGGCACACGTCATCCGTCTGCTCAATGACAAAACCGTCTGGATGAACGGGGATAAGTTTACCCAGTGGTTTTACTTTCCCCTCTTCGGTTATGCGGTAAATGGGGGCGGAATGAAACCCGCGAAAAGTATCGCGCAAAGCATATTGAATAGATGGCCCAGAGCCAATCCTGACAACCTCATCACCAAGCGCCTTTAAAGTTCTGGAAATGGTTGGCTGACTAATATCCATTATATCAATAATTTGTCTTACTGTTGTTGGCCCATGACGTAGCGTCTGGCGTATCGTGTCAAACCGGTTTTTCATAGGGTGAATCACTTAATGAATAGATAGATGAATAGCTTTATGAATAGATAATCTATCAGTTTTTTGCTCACCCGTCATCCTGGCGAGAGGCTCTTCTCCGTGACCGCGCCAGAATGTGCCTCGCGGTTACGGCACGTTGCTCTGCCGCATCAGTCAGATTAACAGCGCCGGTAGCCAGTAAGTAAAAACTGACGATTTATAGCCTGACAAGGAGTGATGATTTTTGATTTTTCAATATCGGACGTTTTCAATGCTATAATTTCCGCAAATAGCACTATTCCTGAAAAAGACAGATGACTTTCACCGAATTTAAACGACCCAAACTTGAACTCCCTGACGGCGCAGATAAATTACTGCTGCACTCCTGCTGTGCGCCCTGCTCCGGTGAAGTAATGGAAGCCATACAGGCATCGGGTATCAATTACACGATTTTTTTCTACAATCCGAATATTCATCCACAAAAAGAGTATCTCATCCGCAAAGAGGAAAATATTCGTTTCGCGGAAAAACATGGCGTGCCGTTTGTCGATGCCGATTATGACACGGACAACTGGTTTGAGCGTGCAAAAGGCATGGAATGGGAGCCTGAGCGCGGTATTCGCTGCACAATGTGCTTCGATATGCGCTTCGAGCGAACGGCTCTGTATGCGGCTGAGCATGGCTTCAGCGTAATAAGCAGCTCACTGGGTATTTCCCGCTGGAAAAATATGCAGCAGATTAATGATTGCGGCCAGCGCGCAGCCGCATCTTACCCCGGCATCGTTTACTGGGACTATAACTGGCGTAAACAGGGCGGTTCTGCGCGCATGATTGAAATTAGTAAACGGGAACAATTTTACCAACAGGAATACTGTGGTTGCGTATACTCATTACGCGATACAAACATGCATCGAAAATCAAAGGGAAGACCGCTCATTAAGATCGGTAAGCTTTTTTACGGCAAAGAAGACAGCAAAGATTAAGCGGCAGGGGCTCACGCCCCCACAGCTTACACCAGCCGATCTGACGCCATATGCGCGCCAGCCTGCCTGGGCGCTATCATTTACCTGTTCGTTCCATGGCAAGCAAGGCAATAGCTGTATCCTGAACCCCGAGTCCCGTCAGATCGGCGATGGTGATATCCTCTGCGCTTACCCGTCCTTGCTGACGCCCGGTAATGACATCGCCAAGCTCAACGACCGTATAATCTTCCGTTACCACGCCCGCGCGCAGCGCCATGTGTAATTCCGAGAGTGCGCGGCACTGCCGGGCGCTGTCGGCAACATAGCGGGTCGCGCGCAGCAGAACGTCGGGATGGAGCTCTGATTTACCCGGCGCATCAGCGCCCATAGCGGTGATATGCTGGCCCGGGCTTAACCATTCCGCGCGAATAATGGGCGTCCGGGCCGGTGTTGCGGTCACAATAATGTCTGCACCATACACGGCCTGTTCAGGAGCGCTGACCGGCTGTACATCAATGTGTAGCTGTTGTGACATTTTCTGGCAAAAGGCTGTCGTTTGCTGCAGGTCCGGAGACCATACCCGCGCGTTGTCGATAGGCCGTACGGCCAGCAATGCCGCGAGCTGTAATCCGGCCTGCCGGCCCGCGCCAATAATTGCCGCACGGCGACTCTCTGGCCGTGAAAGCGTTCGCGCCGCCACCGCGCCAGCCGCCTGTGTCCGTAAGGCTGTCAGATACCCGTTATCCAGCAGTATGGCATCGACAAATCCCGTCTCACTGCGGCATACCAGCATCAAGCCGCTGCTGTTCGGCAAACCAGACAAATGATTGTCGTGCCATGTACTGGCCAGCTTTACCACAAAGTAAGCTGAACCAGCCACATAGGCTGATTTGACGCAGGTCTGCCCATGAAACGCATCGACGTTAATTTGCATAACCGGCGGCATAACCACAGCGCTGGCGCCGGAAAGCGACGCAAACGCGTGCGCAATCGCGTCGATAGCGCTGTCATCAAAGCTGACGGCATCGATAATCTGTTGGGTGGGAATCACCGTAGGTTGCATAACTTTTTTCTCCGGTCGCGGAATTTAACGGATAAAACTACTCAGCCGACTGACGCAGAAAGCCCGTAATTCGCGGATTGGTGTTATTGAACAGCGTTTCAGGCGGCGCATCGGCGACAATGCTGCCCTCCTCCATAAAAATAATCCGGTCAGAGATTCGGCGAGCAAAACGCATTTCGTGCGTGACGATGATCATTGTCATCCCTTCTCCCGCCAGCTCTTCAATGGTGCGCAGCACCTCGTTAACCATCTCAGGATCGAGCGCTGAAGTTGGCTCATCAAACAGCATGACCCGGGGTTCCATGACGACCGCCCGGGCAATGGCCACCCGCTGCTGTTGTCCACCTGAAAGCTGATGGGGATATTTATGCGCGTGCTGCTGCATCCCGACTTTTTGCAATGCCTTCATTGCCCGCGCCTTTGCCTGTTTACCGCTGGCTTTACCGTGATAGCTCAGGGCGAGGGTGACGTTTTTCAGCACGCTCATATGGGGAAACAGGTTAAAACTCTGGAATACCATGCCGATATCCGTAATTCTTTTCTCAAAATCCGGCGCCAGACGATAATGGTTATTATGTGCGCCAATCCATTCCCGGTTATCAAAAAGAATGACGCCATCATCAATATCCTGTAGTGCATTAATGGTCCGAATTAAGGTTGTTTTACCTGAACCGGACGGGCCAATAATTGACAGCACCTCCCCCTGACGAATACGAAAGCTCACCGCTTTTAATACCGTCTTCCCGGTAAAGCTTTTACTTATTTTTTCAATCGCGATGACCACCGGATTTTTATCCGAAGGCGGCTGGCGAGTTCGCCCAGAAATAGCGGGGAGGCTGTCTCCATCGGCCACGCTATGCTCGCTGGAAACGGAACGGATTCTGGTCACATCCAGCCAGCGTTCCAGTTGATTAACTAAGAGCGTAAAAACACTGACAATCATGACATAGAAAACCGCCACCACGATCAGGGTATCGATGACTTTAAAATTCTGGGTATAAAGTCGTTGTCCCACGAGCAGAATTTCATTCAGGGAAATAACTGACACCAGAGATGTTAATTTTACAATGGTAATAAACTCATTGGATAAACTGGGTAAAGCGATGCGAAATGCCTGCGGCACCACGATCAGGCGAAGACGCCCCCAAAAGCTGAAACCCAGCGCCTTACCTGCTTCATGCTGACCGCGCGGCACGCCGAGTAAGCCTCCGCGATGGATCTCGGCAATATAGGCAGACTCACTGGCAATAAGCGCCACTAGCCCGGCAATAAAGGGATTAGATAAAAAGCTGTTTGTCGAGGGAAATAACTGCGGCAAGTTATAAACAAAAATAAGTAACACCAGCAGCGGCAAACTGCGAAATAACCAGATATATCCAACCGCCGTATGGCGCAGATAACCTTTAGACGATTCTTTGCACAGGGCTATCCCTAGCCCTAAAACCAGGCCCGTCACCCAGGTCAGAACAGAGAGCACCACAACCGTGACGCTGGCCTTCCAGAAATCGGCATCAGCAAACAAATTAATTACATAATGCCAGTCAAAATCAGTCATTACCTTTTCTCATACCAGTGAGTGGGAAAATAAGTGCATGCCATGCCCGGTTTCGCATACACTTTTTAATGCAGAAACCACCAGAGGTTATGCGCCAGTCGCTATCCGGAATTGTTCCGGCGTTGGGCTTACAAGGTTATATTTATTCAGCAGAGACTGATACACGCCGTTATTTTTAATAATGGTAAAGGCCGACTCCAGTTCCTTCTTAATTTCCGGATGATTTTTCGCCACACCGATCCCGAGCACCACCGGAAATAAAACCTCTTTCGAACTGATAGCCAGTTTTCCTTGCGTTTTATCGACCGCCACCTTCAGCACGGCCACATCATCAGCCTGAGCGTCTACATTACCGGATATCACTGCCTGACTGGCCTCAGCGGATGTTGGATACTCTCTTATATCAATCGTTTTCCCGGCATCGGCGCAGACTTTATTAAGGGTAGAAATGTAAGCCGCACCTTTAATAATCCCGACTCGTTTACCGCACAGTTCAAGCGGTTGCTGCGGTTTAAACGCGCTGGTGCTTTTCACCAGAAAACCGAGCCCGGCATTGGCATAAGGGATAAAATCAATGACCTTTGCCCGCTCTGGTTTGATAAACATTGATGAGGCAATCACGTCAAATTTACCGGCGTTGAGGCCGAGGATCAGGTTTTCGAAACGCGTATCATTAAACTGCAGCTTAAATTTACCGGCAGTCGCCAGCGCCTGCATAAATTCGGCATCAAATCCCGCCGGTTTTTTATTGGCATCATAGTAAATATAGGGCGGTGAAGTGATATCGCTGCCAACCCTTAATGTATGTTCATCCTGAGCCTGAGCGATGCAACCGATAAATAACAGAGAAGTTACTGCACTTTTCAAAAACGTCTTCATTGCTGCGTTACCTCATTTTTGTTCTGCATTTTGCTTACTCTCCCGCGAAGGACAGCCAACAGTTCAGAGATTAATGACGGCGCTCCTTGCGATGCGTGATGAGGCCGATATACCTGAACGCCCCTCTCCCCTCTTCCTTCCACACTTACTATTGATGACTGTTTAGCCGGAAACAAACCATAAATTCTCGCAAACACGTTAATAAATCTAACATGTTTTTGTTATACTTATTTAAAAAACAATAAAATCAATGAATTAATAAAAATCACAATTTCTGGTGTTAAAAAAACTAATAATTCACATAGAAAAAGCTGCTGGAAGAGAAAGGCGGAGGCTCATTACACTTTGCCCGCACAGAGCCACATATTCAGTGGTCAAAGGAGCCAGTCATGAAACCTTTTCCCGACCCGATGGCATGCGATCGGCAGCAACTCGCGAAAAATCTCGCGGCACTGGGGGACGAATCCCCGGGCCTTATCCACAAAGGCGTCCCGGTGGATCACCAGGGCAACTTTGCCGAGATTGGCAATCGGGGCTATGCGCTGGGCGATCCTCGCCTGCCGCTTCCCGTCGCCTTTTTACGCGATGCCGTGATGCAGCAAAATCGTCGCTGGATGACGGAATATCTTGCAAAAAGCGGTGTCAGCCTTGCGCCTCATGGCAAAACGACCCTCGCACCAGAACTGTTTCACATGCAGCTGGAAGACGGCGTCTGGGGAATTACCGCCGCCACCGCCCAACAGGTCGCCTTCTTCGCCCGACTGGGATTAAGACGAGTTATTCTGGCCAATCAACTGGTAGGGAACGGCAATATCCATACCCTCCTCAACACGCTGCATCGTTATCCGACGCTACAGCTCTGGCTGATTGCCGATAGCCGACAAAATATCGATCAGCTCGTCCAGGCGGCAACGGAGTATGGCCAGCCGGTGACTTTCCGCGTGCTGGTCGAAATGGGTGTACAGGAGGGGCGCACCGGCGTACGGACGCTGGCGGACGCGATGACGCTGGCCCGCTATATCCGCCAGCAGCCGCATATGCAACTGGCAGGGATTGAGGGATATGAAGGTATTGTCGGCGGAGCGGACCAAAAGGCCCGCGAAGACGCCGTGCGACAAATGGTTGCGGCGATGAGTGAATGCGCCCGGCGCTGCGACGACGAAGCGTTATGGGAAAGTGATGAGATCCTGCTCACCGCCGGTGGAACCGAGTTTTTTGATTTATGCAGCCCGTTGCAACAGTTTAGCGGCCGCCTTCCTCACCGGGTGGTTATCCGTTCAGGCTGCTATATCACCAGCGACAGCATCGCCTATAAACGTGCATTTCAGCGTATTACGCAACGTACCCCGCTGACCCGGGAGATCGACGCCCCGCCTCCGGAGGGGGCGCTGGAAGTCTGGGCCGCGCTGCAGTCCATGCCTGAACCTGGTCTGGGCTTCGCCACGCTTGGTAAACGGGACATCTCCCATGACTGGGAGCTGCCCGTGCCCTGCTTGTGGTACAGACCCGGCGTTATGGCGCGCCCGCAACCGCTGCCTGCGGGCCACACGGTAACAAAATTAAACGATCAGCACGCCTACCTTCATCTGCCGGAAAACACGCCGCTGCAGATAGGCGATCTTATCGGATTTGGTATTTCTCACGCCTGCACCACCTTCGACAAATGGCGTTGCCTGCTCAGGGTTGATGAGCAGTATCGCGTCACCGGTGCGGTGAGAACATTTTTCTGAGATCAGGAACGCAGTCATGATAACGCAGACATCTTCGGTTATCCCCGTTGTCCACCCGACCACCGCCGGTCTGGAAGAACCTTACGGGCACACGGCCAGAATTGGCCTTATTGTACTCTCCACCGATCCTGTGATTGAGCGGGATTTTCATCACATGGTGCCAGACGACAGCCTGGGCGTCTTTTCCACGCGTATTTATCTGGAAACGCCGAACAGCGACAAAACCTTTCTGGCGCTGAAAGAGGAACTGGCCCCGGCGGCGGCATTATTGTTGCCGGATTCCCGGCTGGACGCGGTTGTTTTTGGCTGTACTTCCGCATCCACGCTCATTGGCCCGGAGACGATCCAGGCGAATATTCAGCAGGGACGCCCAGGCGTGGCGGTGACCAACCCGGCGACCGCCGCGCTGGCGGCGCTGCGCTATTTTAACGCCCGCCGCATTGCCCTCGTCACCCCCTATACGCCGCAGATGACGGAAAATGTGATGGCATTTTTGCAACAGGAAGGCATCACATTCAGCTCTGTCCGCGTCGCGGGTTACGATACCGATCACGCTATCGGCAGTATTCCGGCCGATTTTTTTGTTGATGCGGTGCTGGCTTCTGACCTGTCCGACGTCGACGCCATCTTTATTTCCTGCACCGGCACCAAAGCGCTCAACGTTATTGAGCGGATTGAAGAAAAAACCGGCTTACCGGTCGTGGTCAGTAACCAGGCGGCATTCTGGCATGCGCTGAAACTGTCCGGCTGGCGACAAAACATTCCGGGTTACGGACGGTTACTGAACTCCCTGGGGGACGAAAATGAGTGAAACTCTCGCACTGACGCAGGCATTAATTGCCCAGAATACCATCGATCCGCCAGGTAATGAGCGGCTGGCGGCAATGGTTATCGCCCAGACATTGCGTAAAGAAGGCATTGAGCCGCTGGTCTATGAGATCGCCCCCGGACGGACGAATCTGGTGGCGCGCATCAAAGGCAGCGGGGAGCGCCCCGCCCTCGCTTTTTCCGCGCATTTTGACACGATCGGCGTTGAGCCAGAAAAGTGGCAGGTGGATCCCTTTGCCGGAGAGGTTCGTGAGGGTCGCTTGTACGGACGCGGCGCGACAGATATGAAAGGGGGGATGGCGGCGATGACCGTTGCCGCAATTAATCTTGTACGGTCGGGTACGCCCCTGAAGGGCGACCTGTTGTTGACTTTTTCCGCCGCCGAAAATTCAAACTGTCTGGGCGCGCGTCGACTGCTTGAAGACGGACACTTTGACGGTGTCGGCGCTCTGCTGGTTTCGGAGCCAACCGGTAATCGCGCGTTTGTCGCAGAGAAAGGCGCCCTCTGGCTACGCGCCACCGCCAGCGGTGAATATGGCCATAACGCATTTTCAGAAAGCCGTAAAGGCGATCGCGGCAACGCTATCGTACGGCTTGCCCGATATCTGGACAAAGCCCACGACCTGCAACTGGATGCCCCAGCGCATCGCCACATTCGCCCTCCGACAATCAATATCGGCATGATCCGCGGCGGACTTTCGTTCCCACTGATCCCGGATACCGCCTCTGCCGACATTGACGTCAGGCTGGTTCCGGGCCAGAGCGCTGAGTCGGTAATGGACGCGTTTCAGGCCATCGCCGGGCCGCACATTACGCTTGAACTGCTGGATCTCAAATTGCCGGTGGATACGCCTGACGACCACCCCTTTGTCACACACTGCCTCAACGCCTGCCAGGCCGAAGGCGTGGACGATCCGGGGCCTGCTGGGGTTGCCTATTATTCAGATGCCGCAATTATCGCACCGCCTCTGAATCTGCCTATGGTCATTATCGGCCCGGGCGAAGTGGGAATGAGCGGCGCGATAGATGAGTATGTCCAGGTGGCGAAACTTGAGTGCGCGACGCGAATTTTCGAGCGCGTCGCCCGGTCATATCTGGGGGCCGAATAAACGCGACGGTGGCTCCGCCGCTGGAGCCGCCTCATTCTCAGGACCTGGACTTTACGCATTTAAAAACGCTATGCTGCCACTTTCAGTTAATGACGGTGGTATTTCTATGATGCTCCCCCCGCTCAATGCGGCCCGTGCGTTCGAGGCTACCGCCAGGCTGCTCAGTATCTCTAAAGCCGGTGAAGAGCTGTGCGTAACGCATGCGGCGGTCAGTGGGCAGATCAAGAAGCTTGAGTCCTGGCTCGGCAGACGCCTGTTTGAGCGTTCGGGACGCGGCGTAGTGCTGACGCCCGCCGGGCAACAGTATTATCAGTCCATACAGCAGGCGCTGAGCATTATCTCGGTGGCTTCCCAGTCGTTGCGGATCCGCAAAGACCGCAATGCGATCTCCGTCGCCTGCATTCCCTCTATCGCCACCCGGTGGTTAATTCCAGCGTTGCCTGAGTTCACTGAACTCCACCCGCAGATCACCATCGAGGTCGCCTATTCGCGGGCCCATGAAGCCTTTGATCCGGAGAAGCATGATGTCCTGATCACCCATAAAAACAGCAATGCAGAGGGGATTGCCTCCCATAAGCTGTTTTCCCGGATAAATAAACCCGTCGCCAGCCCCCGCTATCTGGAGACCAGCCGTTGTGATGCCCAATTAAATAACGCCATGTTGCTGCATGATGAAGTGATCTCCGCGTGGGAAGAGTGGTTCATCAGAGCGGGATACCGCCCAGAAAACCTGACGCATGGCCCGGTTTATCAGGACTTTAATCTGCTTGCCACGGCGGTGATTGCCGGACACGGCGTCGCGCTGTGCCCTACGGAGGTCTTTCGCCGGGAACTGGCAAGCGGCGACCTGGTGATACTGTCCGATATCTCGACGCTGGACGATGAAGGTTATTACCTGCTCTCAGATCAGGAGTGTAACCATTCCACCCAGGCCTTTTGCCAGTGGTTCGCCGGCGTCTGTAGCAACGTAAAAGCGCCACGGAATTAATGCCTGCGCCTGTCCTGACTCATGTCGCTGAGGACGGCGCGACGCGGCAGGTTTTCGGCGTAATGGCGGGGAATGCGGCGCATTCTCGTGGTGTCAAGTGAACGGAACAGGCCGCGAACTCAGCACGGGAAAAAAATGCGCCATTCCGTACAACCCGCTGAAAAACGCGATTCTCGCGGGCACGCAAAACAGCATAAAAAGCCGCTGACGATCTTAACTGAATCGCACCGGATACTGGACAGTCAGCCAATGCGATCTTATTAATATATCCATATTTTTTCCATTATTTACAGGTAACGTGTTCACAAAATTTCATGCTACTTCGCTTTCCCTTCACTGAATTGTGCATATAAGTGGTTGCTATTTATTCATCTGACATTTGAAGACCGTAATGAAAAAGAACATTCCGCTGTTCCGAAGCCGCCATTGGTTTAGATGGTTATTGATATTGTGTGTGCTGTTAATTATCGCCGGTGTGATATGGCGCTTATTGCCCATGGGGAAAAAAATGGGCGGCGGCGACTTTCCGCCTGGCGGGCCGATGGGCAAAATGGGCGGCGGTACGACGCTGGTCCATAGCGCGACGGCAACAACGGCAGATGTTCCGGTTTACCTCAATGCACTTGGCACGGTCATTCCCAATGCCACGGTGACCGTCACCAGCCGGGTCGATGGTCAACTGGAAAAGGTCTACTTTACTGAGGGGCAGAAGGTCCAGGCGGGCCAGCTACTGGCGCAAATCGACCCGCGTTCCTACCAGGCAACGCTGAAGCAGTATCAGGGCGAACTGAGCGAAAACAAAGCGCTGCTGCAAAGCGCCGAACTGACGCTGGCGCGCTATAGAAAATTGTATGCCCAGGACTCACTGGCCCGCCAGGATCTGGATTCACAAATTGCCACGGTCGGCCAGTATCGCGGCGCCGTCGCAGCCGATGAGGCGCAGATCGCCAGCGCGCAGTTAAATATCGAATACTCCCGCATCACCGCGCCGGTCAGCGGACGCGTCGGTCTGCGGTTGGTCGATCCCGGCAATATGATATTCAGTTCCAGCTCCACTGGGCTGGTCACCATCACCCAAATGCAGCCTGCAGCGGTTACCTTTAGCGTCCCGCAAAGCTATATTCCCACGCTGGCCAACGTGTTGCACCGTGGTCAGACGTTACCCGCCGCCGCCTTAGATCAGGACGGCAACCGCGTGCTGGCCGAAGGCGCAGTGAAATTTATCAGCAACCAGATCGATACCAGTACCGGCACCGTGACCCTTAAAGCGGAATTTCCTAACGATGATGAAGCGTTATACGCTAACCAGTTCGTTAATCTGCGTTTACAGACCCGTATGTTGCCAAAGGCGACGGTCGTCTCCACTCAGGCACTACAGCTCAGTAGTGATGGCAATTTTGTCTATGTGATTAACAAAGACAATACCGTCACCCGCCGGACCGTCACCCTGGGCCCGACGTGGCAGAATAATCAGCAGGTGATCCTGACGGGGATCGCGCCCGGCGAGCGCGTGGTGACGGAAGGTATTGACCGACTGAGCAACGGCAGTAAAGTCTCAATTGTGGGCGACACTCAGCAACCCACATCTGCGACGGCTGGCGCCAAATGAACCCATCTCGTCTCTTTATTCAACGTCCGGTCGCCACTATCCTGCTGATGCTGGGGGTGCTGATTAGCGGAATTTTCGCCTACCGCTTTCTGTCAACCTCGGCCCTGCCGCAGGTTGACTATCCAACCATCCAGGTTACCACCCTTTACCCCGGCGCCAGCCCTGATGTAATGGCGTCAGCGGTAACATCACCGCTGGAGCGCCAGTTAGGGCAGATGTCCGGTCTGAGCCAGATGACCTCCACCAGTTCCAGCGGTTCATCGATCATCACCCTGAAATTCTCGCTCGATCTATCGCTGGATGTCGCCGAGCAGGAAGTGCAGGCAGCCATTAACGCCGCCAATAACCTGTTGCCGGATGACCTGCCAAATCCGCCGACCTATAAAAAAGTGAATCCGGCGGATAACGCGGTGATCACCCTGGCGGCAAGTTCCGATACCCTCTCCTTGCTCCGTATTCAGGATCTGGTCAATACCCGGGTTGCGCTGAAGTTGTCACAAATTTCCGGCGTCGGGATGGTGACGCTGGCGGGGGGTCATCAACCGGCAATTCGCGTACAAATGGACCCCAACGCGCTGGCGGCCCACGGGCTGACGCTGGAAGACGTCAACACCCTGATCAACAACAGCAACGTTAATGGTTCGAAAGGCGGTTTTGATGGCCAGTACCATTCGGTCACTATTGATGCCAACGATCAGCTTCATACCGCGCAGGAATATGGCAACCTGATCCTGACTTACCAGAACGGCGCGGCGTTGCGCCTGAAGGATATCGCCCATATTGAACAGGGGCCGGAAAACAGCTTCCAGTCAGCCTGGGCCAATAACAGTCCGGCGATTATCATTAGCGTTCAGCGCCAGCCCGGCGCCAACGTGATTCAGGTTGTGGATGATATTAAAGCGAAACTGCCGCAATTGCAGGCGGCGCTGCCGGACGGCGTTAAGATGACCATTCTTTCCGATCGTACCCAGACAATCCGCGACTCGATCCATGATGTACAGTTTGAACTGATGCTCTCTATCGCCCTCGTGGTGATGGTGACGTTCCTGTTTCTGCGCAACGTGGCGGCAACGCTGATCCCCAGCATTGCCGTACCGCTGTCGCTGGTCGGCACGTTTGGCGTCATGTATCTTGCTGGTTTCAGCCTCAATAACCTGTCGCTGATGGCGCTGACTATCGCCACCGGTTTTGTCATCGATGATGCCATCGTGGTGGTGGAGAATATTTCCCGCCGTCTGGAAGAAGGCGCCCCTCCGATGCAAGCGGCGCTGGAGGGGTCGCGACAGATCGGCTTTACCATTATCTCATTGACCTTTTCGCTAATTGCGGTCCTGATCCCGCTACTGTTTATGGGCGATGTGGTTGGACGCCTGTTTCGCGAGTTCGCCATTACCCTCGCGGTATCGATTCTGGTGTCGATGGTGGTCTCGCTGACGCTGACGCCCATGCTGTGCGCGTATCTGCTGCGCTATATTCCACCAGAAAAACAGTCGCGCTTTGCGCGCAAAGGCGGCGCAGTATTCGACGCGGTGATCCACTATTACGATCGGCTGCTTATCGTAGTGCTTAACCATCGTAAACTGACGCTGCTGGCGGCACTGGCGACCTTTGCCATAACGGCCCTGCTCTATATCATTATCCCCAAAAGTTTCTTCCCGGTGCAGGATACCGGCCTGATTCAGGGAGTGACGATCGCTTCTCAGGATGTCTCATTTAACGAGATGGCCAGACGGCAGCAGGCGCTGGCGAAAGTCATTCTTCAGAATCCGGCTGTGCAGAGCGTCTCCTCGACCATTGGTATCGACGGCAGCAATACCAGCCTCAACAGCGGTCGAATTCAGATCAATCTGCGCGCTTTTGATCAGCGTGATGAAAAAGCCGCAGCGATTATCCGCCAACTGGAGCAGGCGGCGCAATCGGTGGTCGGGATCCGTTTGTACATGCAGCCAGCGCAGGATTTAACCGTCAATGACCAGGTGACGCCAAGTCAGTACCAGTTCACCCTGGATGATACTGACAGCGAGAATCTCATCACCTGGACGCCGCAACTGGTCGCCGCACTGCAAAAACGCCCCGAATTCAACAACGTGGTGAGTAATCTGCAGTCCCAGGGCCAGGTGGCCTATGTCACTCTGGATCGCGATAAAGCCGCCCGCTTCGGCATTACCGCATCCGATGTCGACACCGCGCTGTATAACGCCTTCGGCCAGCGGCTGGTTTCCACCATCTTTACTCAGTCCAATCAGTACCGCGTCGTGCTGGAAGTCGCGCCGAAGTATCAGCAGTCTCCGGCTTCTTTTGACGATATCTGGCTACAGCCGTCATCAACCAGTAGCAGCGACAGCAGTAGCGACAGTGATAGCACATCGACATCATCAACATCGTCAACATCGTCAACCACATCATCATCCGACGCCTCTACAGAGAGCAGCAGCACCGGGTTGGTCAGACTGACCTCGATCGCCACCATCCACCAGCGTACCGGTTCGCTGATGCATATGCGTCTGAATCAGTTCCCGGCGGTGATGATCTCCTTTAACCTCAATCATGGCTACTCCCTGGGGGACGGGCAAAAAGCGATCGCTGAGACGGTCGAACAACTGCGCTTACCCTCCAGTATCACCCTGCGCTACCAGGGCGAAACCGCGGCGTTCCAGAGCGCTACCGCCAACACCTTGTGGCTGATCCTCGCCGCGTTGCTCACCATGTATGTGGTACTGGGTATTTTGTATGAGAGCTTTATTCATCCGGTAACGATCCTGTCCACGCTGCCTTCGGCGGCGGTCGGCGGGCTGCTGTCGCTGATGCTTGCAGGTTCCGATTTCAGCCTGATAGCCCTGATTGGCGTCATTTTGCTGATTGGCATTGTGAAAAAAAACGCCATCATGATGATCGACTTTGCGCTGGAGGCGGAATACAAGCAGCACCTCAGTCCGCGGGAAGCCATACATCAGGCCTGTCTGCTGCGCTTTCGCCCGATCATGATGACCACCATGGCGGCACTGCTGGGCGCGTTACCGCTGATGCTGGCCTCCGGCTCTGGCGCCGAGCTGCGCCAGCCGTTGGGCCTGGTGATTGTCGGCGGCCTGGTGGTCAGCCAGATACTCACCCTGTTTACCACGCCGGTTATTTACCTGTGGTTTGATGGTCTCGCCGCACACGGCAGACGCTGGGTAAAACGTAAACAGCAGGCGCAAGAGAAACAATGAATCTGACCCGGTTATTTATTTTTCGCCCGGTTGCCACACTGCTGATCACGCTGGGGATCCTGCTGTTAGGGGGATTAGGTTATCGGCTGTTGCCGGTCGCGCCTCTGCCGCAGGTGGATTTCCCGACCATTATGGTCAGCGCCAGCCTCTCTGGCGCCAGCCCGGAAACCATGGCGGCGACCGTTGCCACACCGCTGGAACGCGCCCTTGGACAAATTGCCGGAATCAGCGAAATGACTTCGACCAGTTCGCAGGGCTCGTCGAGCATTATTTTACAGTTTGATCTCGACCGCGACATTAACGGCGCGGCGCGCGACGTCCAGGCGGCGATCAATGCCGCCCGCAGCCTGCTGCCCAGCAGTATGGAGTCACTGCCGACCTACCGTAAAGCCAACCCGTCCGATGCCCCTATTGTGATGCTGGCGCTGACCTCTTCCTCACGCTCCCCAGGGGAGTTGTACGATCTGGCGGAAAGCCAAATAGAGCAAGCCGTTGGACAGGTAAAAGGCGTCGGCGAAGTCTCATTAATGGGCAGCGCGCTGCCTGCTGTGCGTATCGATCTGCAGCCGAATAAACTCAGCCAATACGGTATTTCACTGGATACCGTACGCAGCGCCATTGCCGACAGCACAACCAATCTGCCGAAAGGAATGTTACAGGGTAACAATCAGTCCTGGGTGGTGGACAGCAATGGTCAGCTCGATAAAGCGGCGCAATACCGCGATCTGGTTATTGCTTATCGCAACGGCAAAACATTACGCCTGAGCGATGTCGCCCGCGTGTACGACTCCGTCGAAGATAAATATCAGGCCGGTTTTCTTAACGGCAGTCCGGCGGTCATGATCGGCATTATGCGCCAGGCCGGCGCAAATATGCTGCAGACGATTGATGCGATTAAGGCGCAACTGCCCGCGCTGGAAAAAAACCTGCCTGCCGATACCCGACTAAAAGTGGTGGTCGATCGCTCCACCACCGTGCGTGAGTCGCTGTATGAGACAGAGGAAACATTGCTGATCGCCGTGCTGCTGGTTATCGCGGTGGTGTTCGTTTTTCTGCGCAATCTACAGGCGGTGGTGATCCCGGCGCTGGCGCTGCCGGTGTCGCTGATCGGCACCTGCGCGGTCATGTATTTGCTCGGTTACAGTCTCGATAATCTGTCCCTGATGGCGCTGATCATCTCCACCGGTTTTGTGGTCGATGACGCGATTGTGGTGCTGGAGAATATCGCCCGCCATATTGAAGAGGGCCTCAGTCCGCTGCGCGCGGCGCTGCGTGGTTCCCGTGAAGTCAGTTTCACCGTTTTGTCGATGACCGTCTCGCTGCTGGCGGTATTTATCCCGATTCTGCTGATGGGCAGTATTGTCGGACGACTGTTTCGCGAATTCGCAGTCACGCTTAGCGTCGCGCTGCTGATCTCGATGTTTGTCTCCCTCAGCCTGACCCCGATGCTCTGTTCACGGCTTCTGAAAGCAAAACCGGCGGTCACCCGACGGCCTCACCCACTTTATCAATGGATCGAGAATCAACTTAACCGCCTGCTGGCTGCCTACTCACGGGGATTGCACTGGGTAATGGCGCACCAGAAGCTGGTGATGTTTAGCCTGCTGCTGACGGTGATGCTGAATATTTTTCTTTATAGCGTGGTACAGAAAGGCTTCTTTCCCAACCAGGACACCGGCCTGCTGATGGGGGCGGTACGCGCCGATCAGAATATCTCCTTCCAGGCGATGGAGCCGAAAGTGCAGATGTTCACCAAAATGATTGAGGCCGATCCGGCCGTTGACAGCGTGATGTCATCAATGGGCAGCGGCATGTTCGGCTCGCGCAATACCGCTAACTTCTTTGTCCGGCTGAAGGATTTTAATCAGCGCGACGCAACGGCCACCGAAGTGGCCAACCGCCTGAGTATGAAAACCAATCATGTTCCCGGCGCGCAAATGTTCCTGATGGCCGCTCAGGATTTACACATCGGCGGGCGCAGCGCCAACGCCAGCTATCAATACAGCCTGCAGGCCGACGATCTCGATCTGCTACGCGAATGGACGCCGAAGGTACAGGCGGCGCTGGCGGCTATTCCGCAGTTCAACAGCGTGGATTCGGACTCTGAAACCGGGGGGCAGGAGATGGTTATCCAGATCGATCGCGACCGCGCCACACGGCTCGGCGTTAACGTCAAAATGCTTGATGAGATGTTGAATAACGCCTTCAGCCAGCGGCAAATCGCCACCCTGTATCACACTCTGAACCAGTACCATGTGGTCATGACGTTGTCCGATAAGTACACACGCGATCCTGCGATACTGAGCGAGTTATATGTGATCAATGATGACGGCGACCGGATACCGATTTCCGCCTTTGCCCGGTTTGTCGGCAGCAATGCCCCGCTGTCGGTTGCGCACCAGTCCCAGTCCGCAACCAGCACTATCGCCTTTAATCTTAACGACGGCGTTTCGCTGGAGCAGGCGCAGGTTCTGATCAATAACGCGATGGCGAAAATCGGCCTGCCCTCAAGCGTGCAGGCCGGCTTTCAGGGCACCGCTAAAGCCTATGCCGACCTGGTGACAACCATGCCGTGGCTCATTGTCGCGGCACTGATCGCCATCTATATCGTGCTGGGCGTGTTGTACGAAAGCTACATCCATCCGCTGACCATTCTCTCCACTCTGCCATCGGCGGGGGTCGGGGCTCTGCTGCTGTTGCTGTTAACCAATACTCAACTGACGGTTATCGCGCTCATTGGCATTATTTTGCTGATCGGGATTGTGAAAAAGAACGCTATTATGATGATCGACTTCGCTCTTGATGCCGAAAGGCGGCTGGGCATGTCGCCGCAGCAGGCGATTGTTCAGGCCTGCCTGATGCGCTTCCGCCCGATTATGATGACCACCCTTGCCGCCTTCTTCGGCGCCCTGCCTTTGGCGTTAGGCAGCGGTGGCGATGCTGATTTACGCAGTCCTTTGGGCCTGGCGATTGCCGGTGGACTGGCTCTGAGCCAGCTACTGACCCTTTTCACCACGCCGGTAGTGTATCTCTGGCTAGATAAGCTTAGTCGCGCGGTCCGACATCACTGGCATCGCGTTCGTCATGCAGGATCCTGATTAATGAAAATGTCATTATCGATGACTTCCGTCATCTGTGTATTACTCCTCACTGGCTGTACCGTCGGCCCGGACTATCAGCGGCCGAAAATGCCCCTGCCTTTACACTATAAAGAAGCCAAAGGATGGCAGCAGGCGGTGCCGCAGGATGATGTCAAAAAGGGAGAGTGGTGGGCCGTCTACCACGATCCGCAGCTTGACAGCCTGTTGCGTCAGGTGAGTCTTTCTAACCAGAATATCGCCAGCTATGCCGCGCAGTACAGAGAAGCGCAGGCCCTGGTGGCCCAGTCGCGGGCCGAACTCTTCCCGTCCCTCAGTTATGACGCCAGTTCGACGCGCAGCAGTAGCCACAGTAGCGGGCAACGCACCACCGGTAATTCGCACACCGCCGAGCTTAGCGCCAGTTGGGAACTGGATCTGTGGGGCAAACTACGCCGCACGGTCGAGGAAAACCGAGCCAGCGCCGAAGCCAGTGCCGCGGAACTGGCCAATATCACCCTCAGCGCGCAATCCGAGCTGGCGCAGGACTATTTCCAGTTGCGAGTAATGGACGAAAAAATCGCTCTGTATCAGCGCAGTATCGACGCATATGAACGCTATCTGACGGTGATAAACAACAAATATCAGGTGGGCAGCGAATCGCGGGCCACCCTGGCGCAGGCGCAGATGCAGTTAGAGAGCGCTCGCGCCTCCGCCCAGGATTATCAGTGGCAGCGCGCGCAGCTGGAACACGCCATTGCCCTGCTGATCGGGAAAGCGCCGGCGGATTTCAGCCTGCCGGTCAGTAACATGCAGGCCACGCTTCCGGCCATTCCGCAAACGCTGCCCGCGCAATTACTACAGCGCCGTCCGGACATTGCCGAAGCAGAACGTGATGTGGCGGCGGCGAACGCGGCGGTGGGCGTCGCCATCGCCGGTTATTACCCGGACCTGACCTTAAGCGCCAGCGGCGGCGTCAGTTCCTCAGCGATACACAATCTGCTATCGCTGCCAAACCGTATCTGGTCGCTCGGCCCGGCATTAAGCGGTACGCTGCTGGACTTCGGCGCGACATCGGCGGAAGTCGCTCAGGCCCGCGCCAACTATGACGCGAAAGTCGCCAGCTACCGGCAAACGGTTCTGCAAGCGCTGCAGGAGGTGGAGGACTATCTGGTTGAGCTACGCGTTCTGCAAGGCGAGATCCTTTCCCGGCAGCGGGCCACCGTGGCGGCGCAGGAATCAGCGAGAGTCACCCGTAATCAGTATGAGGCGGGAATGATTGACTATCTTGACGTTGCCACAACCGAAAACAGCAGTCTGAGCGAACAGCAAAGTCTGCTGTCACTGCAAAGCACGCAGTGGGTCGCCAGCGTTGAGCTGATTGCCGCGCTTGGCGGCGGCTGGCAGCAAAAAGCGGAACAGTAAAAAAATCGGGCCGGGGAAGCCGCGTTCCCGGCCCAGATAACCAGGCTGACCCGGGAACGCGGCAAGATCCATGGACTGCCGGGCTGACGGGGTTAAGGCTTCACGGCGTAAACTGCCGCGCCGGTCATCTAAGCGGTTGACTTAACGCCGCATAATACGAAAATAGCCCCCTACGTCACGACCAGAAAAAGTCGGCATATATGATGATCCGCGGTCATAGCTTTCTGTTGAATAAAATAAATATATCCGTCATTGCAATTGCTGCGGGGCTGTTACTGGCCAGTTGCCGCAGTAACCCCCCCGCATCCCTTGTCACCCCGCTCCCGCCAGCCAGCAAACCGTCCATTTTGCCGAAAAGCCATGAGCCGGTACGCGGCGTCTGGTTGACGACCGTATCGCGGCTCGACTGGCCGCCGCTGGCATCGGTTAATGGCAATATCGATGCCAGCCGCCGTATCGCCATGCAGCAGCAATCCCTGATCGCCAAGCTGGATAAATTAAAAAGTCTCGGTATTAATACCGTGTTCTTTCAGGTAAAACCCGACGCGACCGCCCTCTGGCCGTCAAAAATTCTGCCGTGGTCCGATATGCTGACCGGGAAAATTGGTCAGGATCCGGGCTACGATCCGCTGCGTTTTATGCTGGACGAAGCGCACAAACGCGGGATACGCGTTCATGCGTGGTTTAACCCCTATCGCGTTTCGACCAATACTCGCCCGAAAACCGTAGAAGCGCTGAAAGCGACGCTGGCACAGGTTCCCGCCAGCGTCTATGTCCTGCATCCGGAATGGATCCGCACCGCCGGGGATCGCTTCGTTCTCGATCCCGGTATTCCGCAGGTGCGTGACTGGATCACCAGCATTGTGGCGGAAGTGGTACAGCACTATCCGGTGGATGGCGTCCAGTTCGATGACTATTTCTATAGCGAAACGCCGGGATCGCCCCTGAACGACAACCGGACATTTCAGCAATATGGTCAGGGTTTTGCCACAAAAGCGGACTGGCGGCGACACAACACGCAGCTGCTGATTGAGCAGGTTTCGCGCACCATCAAGCAAATCAATCCCGATGTCGAATTCGGCGTCAGCCCGGCGGGTGTCTGGCGCAATCGCTCGCACGACGCCGCCGGTTCCGACACTCGCGGCGCGGCGGCCTACGACGAGTCTTATGCCGACACCCGCCGCTGGGTGCAACTGGGATTGCTGGACTATATCGCGCCGCAGTTGTACTGGCCTTTTTCCCGCAGCGCCGCCCGTTACGATGTGCTGGCAAAGTGGTGGGCGGATGTGGTGAAACCAACGCATACCCGCCTCTATATTGGCGTGGCGCTGTATAAAGTTGGCGAACCGTCGAAAAATGAGCCGGACTGGATGGTGAACGGCGGCGTGCCGGAACTGAAAAAGCAGCTTGATTTAAACGCGTCGATACCGCAAATTCAGGGCACTATTTTGTTCAGAGAAAATTATCTTAATCAGCCGCAAACCCAGCAGGCCGTTAACTATCTGAAGTCCCGCTGGGGAGAGTAATTCACGCCCCTGAGACCCGTAGCCTGATAAACATTGCCGCAACCCGATTCTGGCGATCGTGACGTACAATATTGTGTCGTAACAGAACACGAGTCAGCCGGGCCGCGTACAATCATCGAACACTGAACACGGTTAGGTTCATGCCGTGTTAAAAAATTTTCACCCGCGCGCAACTTTTCTCCCTGCTCCTGCGAACTGAATAACTGAGTCTACCCGAACCAGAGCGTTCATACCTCGCAGGAGCTGATAATGAAATCGTTACACACTCTCGTTTCCACCCTGACCCTCGCCGCTGTTATCGCGCTACCTGCGTTCAGCGCCCACGCTGCGTTACCGGTGGGGGCCAAAGCCCCTGACTTCGAGCTACAGGGCGCCCTTGCTGGTAAACCCCTGACCTTCTCGCTCAAAAAGGCACTGCAAAAAGGGCCGGTCGTGCTTTACTTCTTCCCGGCCGCCTTCAGCGCGGGTTGTACCATTGAGGCGCATGACTTTGCCGAAGCCACCGATGATTTCAATAAAATGGGTGCCACGGTGGTGGGCGTCACCGCAGGCAACACCGCGCAGGTGAGTGATTTCTCCAGACTGGAGTGCCGCGACAAATTCGCCGTGGCGGCAGATCCAGGCGCCAAAGTCGCAGCCCGGTATCAGACACTGATAGAAATGAAAGGCAAAACGCTTTCTGACCGTACCTCTTATGTTATTGCGCCTGATGGCGACATCCTGCTGAGCTACACTGACAGAAATCCGGAAACGCACATTGAAAAAACGCTCGCGGCGGTTAAGCAGTACGACGCGTCTCATCCGCAATCCCACTAAACAAAGAGGCCAGCGATGTTAACTGCCATGCTGGCCGCCTTTATCGGCGGCATCATCCTTAACTTTATGCCCTGCGTTTTTCCGGTGATTTCACTGAAAGCGCTTGGTCTGTTGCGCCATTCGGATAACGCCGCCCATGCCCGCCGCGAGGGATTGGGATTTTTGTTGGGCGTCGTAATCACTATGGTGGCGCTGGCCGCCATTTTGCTGGCGGTACGCGCAGGGGGCACGGCGGTTGGCTGGGGCTTTCAGCTACAGTCGCCGCTGGTGATCAGCCTGCTTGCGTTGATTATTCTCGCCGCGGCGCTTAACCTGCTGGGCGTGTTTGAGGTCGGGTTAGCAGCGCAGCGTGTCGGCGCGCTGGAGATAGGCCGCGGGGCATTTACTCGCTCCGCGCTAACCGGGGCGCTGGCGATTGTGGTCGCCACGCCGTGCGCCGCCCCGTTTATGGCCAGCGCGATAGGTTATGCTTTGGTACAGCCGCGAGAGGTGGCGCTGATCGTCTTCATTTTCCTGGCGCTGGGCTTTGCGGCTCCTTTTACACTGATCTCCCTGTTCCCGCCGCTGACAAAGCTGCTGCCGCGGCCCGGCGCCTGGATGGATATTCTTAAACGTATTCTGGCGTTTCCAATGTTCGGCGCTTATGCCTGGCTGGTGTGGGTGCTGGCGCAACAGGCCGGAACCACCGCGCTGGGCGCATTGCTCGCCGCCTGCGTGGTGCTAAGTTTTGCCGCCTGGCTGTATGGCATAGCCCAGCAGCGCCGTTTTCAGGGCAAAGGGCATAAAGCGCTTTTCGTTGTGACGGCGGCGCTGGTGGCCGCCGTTATCGCACCGCTGCCGGGGGTGATGAAATCCTCCGGTGAGAGGCAAGTCGCTGAAGTGACGGCGCAGAAGTGGACGCCGCAGTCCGTTGCCGAACAGCGCGGGCATGGCAAAGCGATTTTTGTCAACTTCACGGCCTCCTGGTGCATCACCTGCCAGGTCAACGAGAAAACCTCGCTTTCCACTCAGGCGGTAAAAGCGGCGCTGGCGAAAACCGGTACGCTGTATATGGTCGCCGACTCCACAAAATTTAACCCGGATGTCGATGATGCGCTTAATCACTTCGGCCAGGGCGGTCTGCCGCTGTACGTGGTTTATCCCGCCGATGGCGGCCAACCGCAGGTCCTGCCGCAGGTGCTGACGCCCGGCATCGTGATCAACGCGCTGCACCAGGCCGCGCGTAAAAAAGCGTCATAGCACAAGGCGGATTATGCAAACAAACGACAACGCACGCGAAAACTGGCCTGTGCTCATGGCGCAGGCACAGGCTGGCGATCGCCTCGCCTATACCCGTTTATTAAAAGCGCTAGTATCCGTGATCCGCGCGCAGGTACGTAAACACATCAGCGATGAAGCATTAGTTGAAGATGTCATTCAGGATGTGCTGCTGACGGTACATCGGGTTCGCCATACCTACGATCCGGCATTTCCATTTCTGCCCTGGCTGATGGCCATTATCTCGGCGCGCACCATCGATACCCTGCGTCGGCGCGGTCGTCGTCAGCGCTGGGAAACCAACGACGAAATACTGCCTGACGTCCCTTCTTCTGCGCACGCAGCCCAGCATCTGGACCGCGAGGAAGAGCTGGCAGGCTATTTACGTCAACTCCCGGCACGCCAGCGTGAGATCGTGGAGCATGTTCACCTGCATGAAATGAGCCTGACCGAGGCCGCCGCGCATAACAATCTGAGCGTTGCGGCGGTAAAGTCGCTATTGCATCGGGCGCTGAAGAATCTGCGCCGTTCTGGAGCCCATCATGACCGATCATAATCTGTTGATTGAAAAACTTAGCCGCGACATACAGCCAGTCAGACGCCCGCAGCCGACCGGCTGGCGGGTAGTGAGCTGGATGGGCGTTGCCCTTCCCTGCGCTATCGTCGTGAGTTGCCTGCTGCCGCGCGATCTGACCGACTGGTCACAACCCGGTGCCGCCTGGGCCATCGCCCAGCTCCTGCTGGCATTTTTGCTTGGCACGCTGGCGATTCGCAACGCCTTCGCGATGAGCATTGCCGGGCGGCGAACGCTCAGCGGGAAAGCGCTGCTCCCCATCGGGCTGATGTGGTTTGGATTAAGCCTGCGCGCGATGCACGGCGACGCATCGCCAATCCATGATGACGATAGCATCCACTGCTTTACCTTTCTGTTGGCCGTCAGCACGCCGATGATGGCGCTGATGATTGCCAGTCTGCGACGTACCCGCACGCTGCACCCGGTTCGCAACCTGGCGATGGCCGGGCTGGGGATTGCCAGCCTGGCGGTAAGCCTGCTGGCCTTTTGTCATCCGGTACATCTGGATTCGCTGGACTTTGTTACCCATCTGGCTGCCGTGGTTGCAATAATCGCGCTGACGGTCCTTGTCGGTAAACGTTGGGTTAGCGTCGATTCGTTTTTCCGCTGACGAGGATAAAGCCGATAACATCCGGTCCTCCGCGTACAGGACCGGAAAACACACAGATGCCTTCATCCGCAAATTAAATTGTTTTTTCGTATAAGCGGTAGCGTTTATACGGGACCGCGCCGATTCGCTCTAAAATGGTTCGCATGCCGGTATTGGACTCTAATATCCACGACATTTCCAGCGCATCAATATGATGCCTGGCAAAGGGATCGCGCAGCCTCTCAATCAGCAACAGCGCGATCACCGGCCCGATCCGACTGAACTGATATTCCTGACGAACGCCCATCAAAGGCACTCTTGCTGTGCGCACGCCGCTGACTTTCAGACGCCACAATAATTTAGCCCAGCCAAACGGCATTAAACGTCCCTGCAGATCGGCGATGGCTTCATTAATATTCGGCAGCCCCACGATAAAAGCGCAGGGCTCCCCCTCCACTTCGGCGATGTGGATCATATCTTCAGAAACCAGATACTTAAGTTGATCGCCCATCGTGGCAAATTCGTGCTCAGTAAACGGGACAAACCCCCAGTTATGTTGCCAGCCGGAATTAAATATCTCCCGTAGCACCTGCATCTCCTCGCGAAAGCGCTTGCGATTAAGATGACGAATGGTCACTTTTTTGCGTACCTGCTCCATCATCCGGGTTAACGAAGGTGAAAAATGCAGGTCGGTTCGCTCCATCCAATAGGCCAGTAAATCGATTCCTTTCGTATACCCCTGCTGCGCTATCCTGTCGGCATAATAGGGTTTAGCGTAGGTCATCAGGGCCGATGGCGGAGTATCAAACCCCTCAACCAGCAGGCCGCTCTCCTGATTGATATTAAGGCTGAATGGGCCGGTGATGTTATGCGCGCCTTTCGATCTCAGCCACGCTTCCGCCGCCGTAAAGAGCGAACTAAAAACGGCGGCATCATCAACGGCGTCAATCATGCCAAAGTGGCCAGTATCGTTTCCGTGAATCGCGCGGTGCAGCGTATCAATTTGTGCGGTAATGCGACCGACCACGTTCCCCTGTTTTTTAGCGACCCACGCCTGCCATTCTATATGTTCGGTGCCGGGATTCTTTGTGGACAAATGCTCTTCACGCTCCAGATACAGCGGTGCGATCCAGTTTGGATCATCACGGAACAGTAACGAAGGGAAAGCAATAAATTCTTTAAGATTGCGCTTATGCGAAATTTTCTCAACACGGATCATAAATAGCCTTAGATTTTTAATAACATAATTAAATAATGGCCCGACAGCACCGTTAGCATTTTTACGCACTCTTTATTTATTTGATGATGTATGACCTCCCGAACAAAATGACGGCCCGATTGCGTTGGCGCATTCAAAACCGCTTGCAATGAAGGTGATGGTTTATTATTTAGCGCTATTTTTGTTATTTAGTGCCTTTTTTACCATTTTGAGCTTTTTTTATTATTTCGTGCTTTTTTATAAAAAAATTACCTTTTCTGGTTATCGACTTTAATAACGAGCAGCATTGTATTTTTTACCACTTAATGCTTTTTTTAATGCTCAGGTTAAATGAGTCATTCACTTTTGAATTTCTAACGGCATACTGTTTATGGTTTGTTTACGTTTTTTTACCCCATATTATTCACGCTACAAGGCAAGACGGTTAACCGTTTCGCGCTGCGCCAGCTCCACGAAGACGTACACCGGTGCATCTGCAGCCTGAAAAATGCCGGGTACAGATTGTTATGCACGAGGTCAGACTATATGAGTTAGTCGTTATTTCCTGCCCTACAGATACAGACCTAAGGAACGGCGATATTCGGTTATTACAATGCGCTCTGCATATTTTAAGGCGCCACCTAAGGTTAATAACGCGGTTGTCGCCGGTTTTCTCCGGAGAATAACCGGCGGGCGAATTATGCACGCCAATATACGTTGTTTGTGGAATGAAGATGGTTGAATAACAAAATTATTCAATACCTGTTCATAGTAAAAATATCAAATCCCTCGCCAGGCGTCGTGTTGGCTCTTTTGGCGATCTTACTCTATGGCGATGTTTGTCTATGTCTGAAACAAGTTCCGTTCATTCTCTTCCCATGCGTTATGCGGATTTTCCTACTTTAGTGGATGCGTTAGATTATGCGGCGCGCGGCAAAACGGGAATGAATTTTTATGACCGTCGTAATCAACTGGTGGCCGTTCTTGAATACAGTACGTTGAAACAACGCGCAATATCGGGCGCGCGGCGTTTACTCTCACTGAACCTTAAGAAAGGCGATCGCATTGCGCTGCTCGCGGAAACCAGCGCGGGATTCGTAGAAGCCTTCTTTGCATGCCAGTATGCGGGGTTCGTGGCGGTACCGCTGGCGATCCCCATGGGGCTTGGTCAGCGCGATTCCTACACCGCCAGGCTGCAGGAACTGATCGCCAGCTGCAACCCCTCTGCGATTATCAGCAGCGAGGAGTGGAAGCCGCTGATCGCCTCCGCCGCGGCGGAAAGCTCCTCTGCGCATATTCTCAGCTACGCCGATTTCAATACGCTGCCCGAACCGGCCATCGCACTACCGGCAGCCTCGCCTGACGATATCGCTTATCTGCAGTACACCTCAGGCAGCACCCGCTTTCCGCGCGGCGTCATCATTACCCAGCGGGCGGTGATGGCGAATCTGGGGGCGATCAGCCGCCACGGCATCAAGCTGCGTGCGGGGGATCGCTGTGTTTCCTGGCTCCCTTTCTATCACGATATGGGGCTGGTGGGTTTCCTGCTGACGCCGGTTGCGACTCAGTTGTCCGTCGACTATCTGCGCACGCAAGATTTTGCTATGCGCCCGATGCAATGGTTAAAACTGATCGCCAAAAATCGCGGCACCGTGAGTGTCGCGCCGCCGTTCGGCTACGATTTGTGCTTGCGCCGCAGCAACGCCAAAGAACTTGCCGATCTGGATCTTTCCAGCTGGCGCGTCGCGGGCGTAGGCGCCGAGCCGATTCCGGCCGAATTGCTGAGCCAGTTTGGCGAGCACTTCCGTCACTTTCGCTTCGACAGCAAGGCATTCATGCCCTGCTATGGTCTGGCGGAGAATACGCTCGCGGTCAGCTTTTCCGATAAATCGGCCGGCCCGCAAACCAATACCGTCGACCGCGATATTCTGGAATATGAGGGCAAAGCGCTCGCGCCCGGTAAAAAAACGCGCGCAATCTCAACGTTCGTCAACTGCGGCAAAGCGCTGCCCGGTCATCGTATTGAGATCCGCAGTGAAAGCGGGCAACTGTTGCCTGAACGCCATGTCGGCCATATCTACATTTCCGGTCCCAGCCTGATGAACGGCTATTTCTGCGATGATGAATCCCAGCAGCAGATTCAGGTCACCGGCTGGATGGATACCGGCGACCTCGGTTACTTGCTGGATGGTTATCTGTATGTCACCGGGCGCAAAAAGGATCTGATCATCATTCGCGGGCGAAATATCTGGCCGCAGGACATTGAATACGTTGCGGAGTCGGAACCGGAAATCCGTCCCGGAGACGCGATCGCCTTCGTCACTGAAGAGCACGGTGAAGCGGCACGGGTGATTTTGCAAATCCAGTGCCGAATCAGCGAGGAAACGCGCCGGGCGCAAATCATCCACTCGCTGAGCGCGCGTATTCAGAGCGAGTTCGGTATTACGGTAAATATCGAGTTGCTGCCGCCGCACAGTATTCCGCGCACCTCATCGGGAAAACCGGCCCGTGCCGAAGCGAAAAAACGCTGGCTAAGCGCTTCGCTCTATCCGCAACGGCAGCACCTGGCGGGTTTCGCCCAATGACAGGAACCGTCGCCGTCACGGGGGCGACCGGTTTTATCGGCCGCCATATCGTCCACGCACTGCTGGCGCAAGGGTTTACCGTGCGCGCCCTGACCCGGCGCGCAGGAAACGTTGCCGTCGACAATCTGACCTGGGTGCCCGGCGCGCTGGAAGATCAACCATCCCTTGCCGAACTGGTTTACGGCGCGGATGCCGTGGTTCACTGTGCCGGTCAGGTACGCGGACACGCAGAAGCGGTATTCACACGCTGCAACGTCACCGGCAGCCTGTGCCTGATGCAGGCTGTCCGGCAAAGCAGCCGTTGCAGACGTTTCTTGTTCATCTCCTCTCTGGCCGCCCGCTACCCGGCGCTCTCCTGGTACGCGCATTCCAAATATATTGCCGAACAGCAATTAACGGCCGCCGCGTCAGGGGTGACGTTGGGAATTTTCCGCCCGACCGCGGTTTACGGGCCGGGCGATAAAGAGCTTAAACCGCTGTTCAACGCGCTTTTGCGCGGCGTACTTCCTCGTCTGGGGGCGCCGGAGGCGAAACTCTCCTTTCTGCACGTCAGCGATTTAGCGACAGCGGTCAGTCAATGGTTGTTGGTCAGTCCGGCGCAGCCGAATATTTACGAACTGTGTGACGGCGCTGCCGAAGGCTATACCTGGCGGCGTCTGCGGGATATTGGCGCCGCGGTGCGTCAGGGCCCAGTGCATCTGCTGCCCATTCCGCTGCCGCTGCTGACGTGCATAGCGGAAATCAGTCTGCTGTGGTGCCGGATGACAAAACAGGAGCCGATGCTGACGCACAGCAAAATACATGAATTAACCCATCGCGACTGGTCCGCCAGCAACCAACGTCTGTCACAACATATTAGCTGGTACCCACAGGTGAGCCTGGCGCGCGCGCTGCGCGAAGGACTGTTTTAATGATTCCCAACAGAGGTGTGTCAACATTCTTATGCTAAATCGCGATGCTGTGATGGATTATATCCTGACGTGTTTACAAAGTATCGTCGAAGGCGGATTGGAAATAAAACCTGATAGCGATCTCGTCAATGATCTTGGACTGGAATCCATCAGAGTATTGAATCTGCTGATGATGCTGGAAGATAAATTAGATATCTCCATTCCTATCAATATATTGCTTGATGTCAGAACGCCAGAGCAATTGCTTGACGCGCTGCGCCCTTATCTGGAGAAAAGCCATGGGACTTTATGACAAATTTTCACGACTCGCCAACGATCGTGTACAGTTTCAAACTTCCGGCCTCAATCCGTTCGGCACCTGCATTGATGAAGTCTATTCGGCGACCCGCGGACGCATCGGCGATCGTCAGATTATCCTCGCAGGCACCAATAACTACCTCGGCCTGACCTTCGACGCCCAGGCCATCGCCGAAGGCCAGGCGGCAATGGCCGCACTGGGCACCGGCACCACCGGCTCCCGCATGGCGAACGGCAGCTACGGTTCGCACCTGATGTTAGAGCAGGAACTGGCTGATTTCTTCGATCGCCCCTGCGCGATCGTCTTTTCCACCGGCTATACCGCAAATCTCGGCGTCATCAGCACGCTGGCGGGACCGGGTTCGGTGGTGCTGATCGATGCGGACAGCCACGCCAGCATTTACGACGCCTGCGCACTCGGGGGCGCGGAGATTATTCGCTTCCGCCACAATGACGCCGAGGATCTGGGCCGCCGCATGCTGCGCCTGGGCGAACGCGCCCGCGAGGCGCTCATTATTGTTGAAGGCATCTACAGTATGCTGGGCGATGTCGCGCCGCTGGTAGAAATTGTCGAAATTAAGCGACGCTTAGGCGGTTATCTGCTGGTAGATGAGGCGCACTCATTTGGCGTGATGGGGGCTAACGGCCGCGGCCTGGCTGAAGCGCTGGGCGTTGAACAGGATGTTGACATTATTGTCGGGACGTTCAGCAAAAGCCTGGCTTCTATCGGCGGTTTCGCCGTCGGCGGCAAGGAGATGGAGGTGTTGCGCTACAGCAGTCGCCCGTATATTTTTACCGCCTCGCCGTCGCCCTCCAGCATCGCATCGGTACGTTCGACGCTGCGAAAAATTGCGCATCATCCCGAATTGCGGGAAAAACTGTGGAGCAACGCGCAGCGCCTGTACCGGGGGCTCGTCGCGCTGGGATATACGCTGGGGCCGCGCATCAGCCCGGTCGTTCCGGTGATAATCGGTTCTAAAGAAGAGGGTCTGCGCTTCTGGCGCGATCTGATTGACAGGGGCGTGTATGTCAATCTGGTTTTACCGCCTGCTGCCCCGGCGGAGATGACCCTGCTGCGCTGCAGCGTCAATGCCGCACACAGCGATGAAGATATCGACGCGATCATCCATGCCTTTGCGGTACTGAAACAGTAATCCCCTCCGCTACCCCGGCGGCGATGCCTGAAATGCCATCGCCGCCCTTGAGTAAAACCATTAATGCATAACGGCAGATGTCTCATCAGCCGAATAACCATACCCTTGCGTCGCCATAAATTCGGCGATGGCTTTTTCCGTCATCGCGATCACCTGTTCAATCGGCTGATTAGCATCGATATTTACGATATCTGCACCGTCAAAAGTCAACAGCGGCGTGACGGCGATTTTTTTCTCCAGCGACGCTTTACGATGATCGGGCTTACGTGCGCAGGCCACTTCCAGGTCAACATTCAGCTTAATGACTAAATCCGGATGATGCCCCGCCATCCACTGAAACGCCGCCCGTTCGCGGTCTGCCAGCCATCTGACAAGGCGGCTCCCTTCAACGTTTAACGGGAATACCGTGCCGTCGTAGGCGCCGGGGATCTGCGCCTGCGGAAAACGGTCGGTCAACACAATAAATCCTTGCCGACGAAACGCCAGCATCCGACGAAAGCGCAGCAACCGGCGCACCACGAAAATGCTAATCACCAGCGACGGCAGCAAACCAGGATTCGATTTTGCCATTTTGACTTTTTTACTATTGCGCGCGATCTCCTTGCCAACCAGACTTCCCAACAGAGGAAGCCGGGATGCCGCACGCCCGACATTCCCCGCCTGTTTTCCCAGATGAACCCTGACCGCCGGCCCATATCTTCTCATATAGCCGATCACATGTTCACACACGGTGGACTTACCCGAACCGTCACAGCCAATTACCGCGATCAGCGGCGGAAATTTTGTACTCATAATATGATCCTATGCCAAATAAACGAAAACGGTGTGCCACTGTTGATGCGAAACAACGCTTACGTCGCCAGAGATTTGGTGCGCGGGGCAACATTACGACGTCGCACCAAATAGCACAAAAAATTAAACTATTATTGAAAATATCTGCTTTCGTCACCCATCTGGTACGCCGATAATTAACATAAAAAGCGAAATCCCCCTCTTCGCAAATAATTAGCACAAAATAACAAGAAAGCTTACTCCAGATATCAACCGGGAATAACGAGAGGAAATAAAAGGCGTATTATTATCGTGGCAGACAACAATAAATATCTTGAACCCAATGTGGATTGGAATACAATGGTTTTTTTCGCATTGGATCAATTATTGTGAGTCAGCAAATAAGATCGGGATCTCATCATACGCCCTTGCGCGTAATTGCGATAACGGGCTGTGACGGCTCAGGAAAATCAACCTTAGCCGCCAGTCTGACCCGCGCTTTATCGGCACAAAGACCGACGGAACAACTTTATCTTGGTCAGTCGTCCGGGCGTATTGCCGAATGGATCGCTTCCCTGCACATTATTGGTGCGCCGTTCTCCCGTTATTTGTTGGCGAAATCCAGACGCGTGCATGAATGTCCTTCCACACCGCCGGACAACGCAACGGCGCTGGTGATTTTTTTACTCTCATATTGGCGCGTTTATAAATTTCGCCGCATGTTAACAAAAAGTCGCCGAGGTATATTGCTGATCACCGACCGTTATCCGCAGGCGGAAGTTGCCGGGTTTCGGTTCGATGGCCCGCAACTGGCAAAAACGGTCGGCGGTAACCGCTGGGTTAGCTGGTTAAGAAAGCGCGAGCGACGCCTGTACCAGTGGATGGCCTCTCACTTGCCTTTATTATTAATTCGTCTGGATATCGATGAACAAACGGCGTATTCACGCAAACCCGACCATCCACTGTCAGCCTTGCGTGAAAAGATCGCCGTTATCCCGCACCTGACTTTTAATGGCGCAAAAATACTGGATTTAGACGGTCGTGAACCAGCGAATAAAATTTTTAATGAAGCACTGCGTGCAATTCAAATTTCATTGATGGCCGCCAGTGTGTAGCTGACAAATAACTTTTTCGTACTGAAACAGATGAAAAAAAATAAACGCCCCTTTCCCCCGGATTCGTCTTCCGCCTGTATCACCGGGCTTATTGCCGTGGTGGGCAGCGATGGTACAGGAAAGTCCACGCTGACCGCCGATCTGGTCAATAGCCTGCGACAATATTGCACAACAGAGCGGCGTTATTTAGGGCTGATATCCGGCGAGGATGGCGACAAAATCAAGCGTCTGCCTTTCATCGGCGTCTGGCTGGAGCGGCGCCTGGCGGCTAAATCCGATAAAACCCAACGGATGAGTAATAAGCCGCCCGCGCTCTGGGCTGCGTTGATCATGTACGGATTTTCACTGTGGCGCGCATCTAATCTGCGGAAAGTATGCCGGCTGGCGCAGAGCGGCGTGCTGGTGATCAGCGATCGCTACCCGCAAGCAGAAATTTCCGGCTTTTATTACGATGGGCCCGGCATTGGCGTGGAGCGTGCAAAAGGCTGGCTGCTGACGCGGCTGGCGGCACGCGAACGCCGTTTATATCAACGTATGGCCCAGTACCGGCCAGAACTGATCATTCGTCTTAATATTGACGTCGATACGGCTTTTGCACGCAAGCCGGATCACAGTTATGAAGAGCTGAAAGACAAAATTGCCACCATGGTGCGCCTGCAATACAACGGTTCACGCATTATCGAACTGGACGCCAGAGCACCCTACGATGACGTGCTGAACAACGCGCTCAATGCCATATCCGCTATCGCATTTCCCACCCCGCGAATGAGCCGCGCTTATCAGTAGCGATGTCGTGCAACGGTAGAAAAGTCGATGGCCGGGGAAACGCCGATTCTGGTGGTTAAACAGATGCAGAGAAATATTATGATCAGGCAGCGCAAGAGACGAGAAAATAACCCTAACGGCTGGTTTTTGTCATGAAACGGTGGTTTTCCGACGGCGCTTTTCGCTCCATTCTACGTAACGCCGCATATTTAGGTTCCGGTAGTGTGGCCAGCGCGCTGCTCGGGTTACTGGCGCTGTCGTGCGCCGGTAAAGGCATGTCGCCCGACATGTTCGGCGTGCTGGTCGTGATTCAGGCTTATACAAAAGCGGTGAGTGACTTTATCAAATTTCAGACATGGCAATTTGTCGTTCAATTCGGCACGCCGGCTCTGGAGCAGCAAAACACCCGACGCTTCCGCGACGTCATCGCCTTTTCATTCGGTCTGGATATTGCGAGCGGCGCCGTCGCCATACTGGGCGGGATGCTGCTGCTGCCTTTTTTGGCCCACTCCCTCGGGCTGAATACGCAAAGTTTCTGGCTCGCCATGCTGTACTGTACCCTCATTCCCTCAATGACATCATCGACCCCAACAGGAGTGCTGCGCGCCTTTAATCGCTTCGATTTAATCGCCGTGCAGCAGGCCATTAAGCCTTTCCTGCAGGCCGTTGGGAGCGTCATTTCATATTACCTGGATCTGGGGTTTCCTGGGTTCATCATCACCTGGTACGCCTCTAATCTCGTCGGCGGCACGTTATTCTGGTGGTTCACCGCGCGTGAGCTGCGCCGTCGGCAGATCCACGGCGCGCTGAAACCGCGCCTGTTCAATACCGCGCGTCGCATTCATGGCGCGTGGAATTTTGTCTGGACGACCAATATTGCCCATACCATTTGGGCTGCGCGGAACTCATGTACCACCGTGCTGGTTGGTGTGGTGCTGGGGCCCGCCGCCGCCGGGCTGTTTAAAATTGCGATGACCTTCTTCGATGCGACAGGTACTCCGGCGAAACTTCTGGAGAAAAGTTTCTACCCGGAAATCATGCGCCTTGATCCCCGCACAACCAGACCGTGGCTGCTGGGACTGCGCTCCGCGCTGCTGGCTGGCGGTATTGGCATCGCCGTCGCACTGCTGGTCATCCTGGTGGGTCAGCCGCTAATCGCCGCGGTTTTCGGTCATCAGTATCTGGAAGCCTATGATCTTATTGAAATCATGTTGGGGGCGATCATCGTTTCAATGATCGGCTTCCCGCAAGAATCTTTACTGTTCATGGCAGGCAAGCAGCGCGCTTTCCTCATCGTGCAGGCTATTTCCGCGGCGTCCTACATTACGCTACTCCTGACAATGTCGTACGCCTTCGGCGTGCAGGGCTCCGCCTTCGCTTATTTACTAGGGCAATGTTTAGACGTTCTGTTATCCCTGATACCGACGATCAGTGCCTATCGCAATCGCTATATGTTAGGGCTGAATGTGCCCAGAGAGTAAAGTCATGACCGCGAATAATACCTGGAAAAAATTCTCCGCTGAAACCACGCAGGCGCTATTTGTCGCAGTGGAAGAAGACGATCTGGTTGAGGCTCAAATCAGCCTGCCGCAACATATTGAGCTGCAATGTTCCCCTGAGAGCATTCGTGACAACTACGCGCTGTGCCTGCAGTTCTGGGAGGACGGGTTTTCCCGTCAGGAACTGTTGCAACTGGTGAATAGCTTCCTGAAAGCTCCGCAATCGGAGGCAACCCGTATGCGCTACAAATATATTCGCGCACGCTATAAGCATTTACGTTTTGCCCTGCAGCTTTACAGTGTACAGCATCGTGCCAACCGTCTGTTTCACAGCACGACGGTGGTGCTCGGCCATTTTCAGGATGCGTTTCGTAACGGCAACCGGAAAAACATGCGGTTTTATGGCAATCAGTTGCGGCTGCTTCTCAGCAAACCGGTCTGGTCGTGCGTGCGTTACAGACTGCGCCATACGCGGCTGGAAACCGAGAATGGGTTTATCGCCTACCGTCTGCAACAGATGCGGCTGCTACGGTTGTTAATCGCCAGCCAGAAACTCACCGGCAAGCAGTTTCATGACGTGCGAAAAATCATCAGTCGACAAGTCTCTTTTTACGACACGCTGCGTTCAATCGACCCGGATAATCGGGAGGCCCGACAGATCTCGCGTTTTCTGGCCGCAATTAACGGGTTAATGGGCGATCGCCATGATGTGATGGTGGCGGATAAGCTGGCCGGCGGGAATGGTTACGACCAACCCGCGCTGTTGGATATCGATATCCGCCAGCGGCTGGAACAACTTCTTGACCGGTTTCCCCTGTCACTTTCGGCGCCCGCGATAATCGCGGACAGATAACAATGGCTATTCCCCGGAGGCATGATGACGTTACGTAGAGTGCTGACCATTGTTCTGCTACTGTCTCCGCTGATGGCATCAGCGCATAATTTCATTCATGGCGAACCGGTCGCGCCGATCGCGATTGACGATCGCGGTGAGCTTCTGCTGAGTCAGGGCCATTTCAGCTACAGGCCGTGGCGAAGCGCGCAATTGGCGGGCAAGGTGCGCGTCATCCAGTACATCGCGGGCCGCACGTCCGCCAAAAAGAAAAATTCGCTGCTGATCGCCGCCATCAAGGAAGCGAATCTTCCCGACGACCGCTTCCAGCCTACCACTATCGTCAACACCGACGATGCCATACCGGGTTCCGGCTTTTTTGTTCGAGGAAAAATCGAGAAAAATAAACGGCATTACCCGTGGGCACAATTTATCGTCGATAGCGATGGTCTTGGGCGCAAGGCCTGGCAACTCCCGGAGGAGAGCTCCACCATCATCGTCCTGGATAAGGCCGGTCGCGTGCAGTGGGCGAAAGACGGCGCGCTGACGCCGGATGAAGTTGATCAGGTCATCGCCCTGCTGCGCAGGCTGATTGACCGTGATAAGCCACATGAGACAATCGCCGGGAGCCCGTGACGCATGTCGCTGATTGAACGTTACATCATGGTTGAGATTCGTCGACTGGTGATAATGATCGCCGGTTTTCTCATCTTCATGTTTGCCAGTTACTCCGCCCAGCGCTATCTTACCGATGCCGCCAATGGTACCCTGGCGCTGCGGGTCGTCGCCGATGTGGTTTTTTATAAGACATTGATTGCATTAGAGATGATACTGCCCGTGGCCCTGTACGTCTCCGTGGCGGTCGCGCTGAGCCAGCTCTACAGCGATGCGGAAATTACCGCCATGCAGGCGTCAGGCGCCAGTCCGCTACGGCTGTACAAAGCGGTTCTGATACTTGCCATTCCGCTGGCGACAGGGGTCACGCTGCTCTCAATGTATGGTCGCCCCTGGGCTTACGCCAATATTTATCAGCTGCAGCAAGAGTCACAATCGATGCTGGATGTCAGCCATTTGCAGGCTAACAAATTCAACGTTAGCGGCAATGGCCGCATGATCCTCGCCAGCGAGATTGACAAAACAGCCAGCCGTCTGACTGAAGCCCTGATATACCTGCGCTCCGCCAGTCATACGCACCTGTACCGTGCGCACTCGGTTGAGGTGATCGACGCCTCCCCCGGTAACCCCGTCGTTCGGCTGAAAACGGGCTCCGCCTATGTACTGGATCGCCAGGGGCGCGATGACAATGCGCAGAATTACGTCAGCTACGATATTGCGCTGAAGCCGCTCATCCCCGATCCTGAGTTCAGGCATAAATCTGCCTCCCTGATCGCATTGGCGCACTCCGTCGATCCGGCCGACACGGCGGAACTGCAATGGCGGGAGAGCCGCGGGCTGATAACAGTGCTGATGGTACTGCTGGCGATCCCTTTGAGCCGCACCAGACCACGACAAGGCCGCTACGCCACGCTGCTTCCCCTCACCCTCATGTTTACCGTGATTTTCTACGGCGGGAACATTTGTCGCACACTGGTGGCTAACGGTAGCCTGCCGGTGGTCCCCGGCATCTGGCTGGTTCCGCTGGTGATGGCGCTCGGTATGGGCGCGCTGCTCGCGCGCGATGTATCCCTGCCGTGGAAAATATCCCGATGACGATTTTTAGCCGCTATCTGATCAGTAACGTGTTCATCGGGTTCGCCGCCGCAGCTGGCCTGCTTCTCCCGCTGTTTACCACCTTTACGTTGATCAATGAACTTGAGGACGTCACGCCTGACGGTTATCGCTGGACCCAGGCGCTGTATGTGACCGTCATGACGCTGCCCCGCACTCTTGTGGATTTGGGGCCCTTTATCGCGCTGCTCGGGGGGATCGTCGGGCTGGGGCAGCTTGCCAAAAGTCTGGAATTGACGGCGATCCGCGCTGCCGGTATGTCGATCTTCAACATTGCGCTGGTGATGCTCTCCGCCGGGCTGTTGATAAATGTCTCGTTAGGCGCTGTCGATGAATGGGTGGCATCGCCGCTACAACAACGAGCCCTGCAGATGAAAAACAGCACTCTGGCACAATCGAATGATGACGACGCTTCCGTCAACGCGCTATGGGCACGACGAGGTAACGAATTTGTGACCGTGAAGTCCCTTGATAAAAATGGCCAACCGGTGGGTATTGAAATCTTTCATTATCAAGCCGATCGCTCGCTTGAGTCCTATATTTACGCGGAAAAGGCCAGCACCGCGGCCAATGGCATCTGGCTGCTGCACAACGTGATGCAAAAAAACTGGCAAGATAACAGAGAGACCGTTCAAAGGCGCGACAGCCTGCTCTGGCATTCACTCTTTTCCGGCGCTCGTCTGAATGAGCTCATTCTGCCGCCCGGCAGTTTTTCCATCCGGCAACTGGATCACTATATTGATTATCTGCACGATTCAGGGCAGCCGAGCACCGAATATCGTCTCGCGCTATGGAAAAAACTGGGGCAGCCCATTTTGGTTCTGTCCATGATTCTGTTGGCCATTCCGTTTACTTTTACCATTCCGCGCGCGCCCGGACTGGGCAGTCGATTAGCTATTGGCGCGATCGTGGGCCTGCTCACCTATATTACCTATCAGATCGTGCTCAACCTGGGGCTGCTTTTTTCCCTTAATGTCCCTGCAGTGGTTCTCGCGCCTCCCATATTTATCTTGTTACTCGCTTTAGCCCTCGTTTACCGTTTTGATCAAAAACATTAATGGTCACATACAGGCAGACTGCGCAATGCCATCTGTAGCGAAAATGCGGCCCCGTATGGAGCCGAATTGTTGTTGACGTACATTGGAACCGGGTATGACGGGTACAGCGGGCAGATTGCCATCCTCAGACATCGTCTTTAAGATAGCTGGCCTGACGCTATACTTTGAGCCTGTTCAACCTGGGTCGCATCACTTGCCATTTAGCCCCCCGAAGGGACAAGCAATTAAATAAGGCAATCAAAACAGATGAAAGCGAATGTGAAATACGAGTTTCACCACTTCGGCATTCCCGTGCAGGATGGTAAGGAAGAGGGTATTTTCAGCGAAAAAGCAGGCATGTACACCACGGATAATCCCGGGCGCTTCCGGGTGCAATGGCACCGTTTTACGGACGACTCTCCGTTACATCCTTTAATCAAAACGGTCCCACACGTTGCATTTAAAGTAGATTGTCTTGCCGATGCCCTAAAAGATGAGGAGATACTGCTTGGGCCTTATGAACCCATCGATGATTATTTTGTCGCAATAATTAATGATGCCGGCGTGCCCATTGAACTGATTCAGACATCGTTGACTGATGAAGAGCTATGGTTGCGAGCCAGAACCGGGAAAGGCCATCTGTACCGACAAGATATCGAACCGTGAAATCACGATGACAGACATGGCGAAATATGCCCGTACAGATGAAAAGTCAGGAACAACGCCGCAACCACTGGTGGTTTACCTTTTGTTCTCAGCGGTTACAAACAACGTTGCCGGATAAATGACGCCCCTAATATGCATAGTCTGATGTACTGTCCGATGGCGTTGTTTAAACCCAGGACTGCGGGCTTTTTTACCGAAAGAAATAATGATAGATTTTTATCATTATTTTCTGAGGGGAATATCAATGTCAGCGAAAAAAGTCACCATGACAGATATAGCCAGGGATGCCAAAGTCGGCATTGCCACCGTTGACCGGGTGCTCAATAAACGTACCCCCGTCAAAGCAAGTACCGAACGTAAAGTGCTTGAAGCCGCCCGTCGGCTAGGATTCGCGCTGGAACAATCGCGCTATCGGCAGGCTGGCGGTCAGTCAGCGGTAACGCTGCGAATGGGGTTTATTCTGCTTCAGCAATCACACTCATTTTATCATCAACTGGCGCAGATGCTTGAGCAGGCGGCCATGCCCTGGCATAACCCGACGCAGCCTCCCGTTTTTCTGCATTACGATATTAACGCCATCGATGACATGGTGGCCGCCATCGACCGTCTGAGCGATGAAGTGGATGTGATCGGCATTGTCGCGCTGGACAACCCGCTGATCCGCCACGCGATTACCCAGGCCATTGATAAAGGCGTTCGCGTTTTTACCCTGCTCTCTGACATGGCTGTGGCGCAACGCACTGGCTATATCGGTCTGGATAATCAAAAAGCGGGCCGCACCGCCGGTTGGGCGATCGACAGGCTTTGTCGCCATGAAGGAGAAATTGGCATCATCATCGGTGATAATCGGTTTATCTGTCAGGAGAGTTGCGAAATTAGCTTTCGTTCATATCTGCGCGAACACGGAAAAGGCGAGCGGGTGCTGGAACCGGTACGCAGCTATGAACGTGCGGATATAGCCCGGCAGGTAACGGATGCCATGTTGCGAGATTACCCTTCCCTGACGGCGATTTACGCCCCTTGCGGCGGCGTTGAGGGGATTATTGACGCGCTACAGGCGCATCAGCGCCAGCATCAGGTGATGCTGATTTGTCACGGCCCGGTGGAAAATGGCGAACTGGCGTTAATTGATGGCACTATCGATCTGATGATCACGCACCGCCTGCCCGCACTCGCAGACGCAACCATAAACGCATTTCTCCAGGCCAGCGGTCAGTCACAGGCAACCTTTATCAACGCCCTGCAGCCGTTCGACCTCCTCACCAAAGAAAATCTCTGATCGCCATGGCGCGGGCATTTCCTCGGCGCGCCTTCTCCCGCCTCATTTTGATAAAAAACCATCAAATAGAACATCAAAATAAACCTTGAATAACATCAAAAAAATAAAAATTCGATGTTGTTGAATTTGAAATATTCATTCAATACTGATGCCGCTTTCATCGCACACTGAAAAGGAATCCGTCATGACCATACATATTGCCAACGCGCCGTGTAGCTGGGGCGTCGATGATCCCAAAAATCCTTATCTGCCGCCTTTCAAGAAAGTGCTGCAGGAAGCCGCCACCGCGGGCTATAAAAGTATTGAATTAGGGCCCTGGAGCTATCTGCCAACCCAGGCCAGTGAACTCAGCGCAGCGCTGAATAAACAAGGGTTATCTCTGGTTGCCGGGACGATCTTTGATGATCTGGTCAGCGAAGAGAACTTCCCGAATATCGTCGAACTGACGCATAACATTTGCCGTAATTTATCGCAGGTCCCCGTTGCGGAAAAAACAGCGGGTAATCCTTTCCAGCCTCCTTACCTGGTGATCATTGATTTCGGTAATCCCCAGCGAGCGCAATATGCCGGGCGTAGCGAGCTGGCGCCGCGACTGTCTCCTGCCGACTGGCAGCAGATGATTAACCATATTGTCATCATCAGCAAACTGGCATGGCAGGAGTACGGCGTCCGTCCGGTCATTCATCCCCATGCGGGCGGCTGTATCGAATTTGCCGATGAGATTGACCTGCTGGCGACGCAAATCCCCCACGACATCGCCGGTCTGTGTCTCGATACCGGCCATCTTTATTACTCTGGAATGGATCCCGTCAGCTGGCTGGATCGTCATTTTGACCGCCTTGACTACCTGCACTTCAAAGATGTTGATCCGAACGTGTTTGAAAGCGTGATTTCCCGTGGCATCGACTTCTTCTCCGCCTGCGCTGAAGGGGTGATGTGTCCGCTTGGCAGCGGCGCAATTGATTATCCGGCGGTACGGGCGTTTCTGGAAAAACGCGGCTATCAGGGCTGGATAACCATTGAGCAAGAGCGCGATCCGCGCAATGTTGAAGGCAGCTTACAGGCCGTCACGGAAAGCCTGCGCTACCTGCGTTCCGTTGGCTTTTAATCTGGAGAGAAGAGAATGATTAATGGAACAAAACCCGTAGGCAGATCGTTACGCTGGGGCATGGTTGGCGGCGGTGGAAGCAGCCAGATCGGCTATATTCACCGTTCTGCGGCGCTGCGCGACGGCGCTTTTACTCTGTTAGCGGGCGCATTTGATATTGATGCCGAGCGTGGGCGTGAATTCGGTCAGCAACTGGGCGTGGAAGCCGGACGCTGCTATGCCGATTACGAAACCCTGTTTCGTGAAGAAGCGACGCGGGAAGACGGTATCGAAGCGGTCTCCATCGCCACGCCGAACAACACCCACTACGCCATTTGCCGTGCGGCGCTGGAGGCCGGATTGCATGTGGTTTGTGAAAAACCGCTGTGCTTTACCGCCGAAGAAGCGGATGCGCTGGTAGCGCTTAGCGAAAAACAACGCAAAATCATTGGCGTGACTTACGGCTACGCCGGTCATCAGATGATTTTGCAGGCGCGACAAATGATTGAGCAGGGATTGCTGGGCGAGATCCGCATCATCAATATGCAGTTCGCACATGGTTTCCACGCGCAGCCGGTAGAGCTGGAAAACCCGAGCACGCGCTGGCGGGTGGATCCGAAATTTGTCGGGCCCAGCTATGTATTAGGTGACTTAGCCACTCACCCGCTGTTTCTGGCGGAAACCATGGCGCCAAAACTCGCCATCACGCGTCTGATGTGCTCTCGCCAGAGCTTTGTCAAAACCCGTGCGCCGCTGGAGGATAACGCCTATGTGCTGATGGAGTACGACAACGGCGCTATCGGTTCAATGTGGTGTTCAGCGGTAAACTGCGGCTCGATGCACGGCCAGAAAGTGCGTATCGTCGGTGAGAAAGCGAGCCTGGAGTGGTGGGATGAGCAACCCAATCAGCTGCGTTATGAAATTCAGGGCGAGCCGGTGCGTATTCTCGAACGCGGGATGTCCTATCTCGACCCGTTGGCTTTACAGGACGATCGCATTGGCGGCGGTCACCCCGAAGGCTTATTTGAAGCATGGTCGAATTTGTACCGCCGTTTCGCCATCGCGATGGACGCCACCGATCGTAATGACCGCGCCCTGTTGGATAATTTCTGGTATCCGGACGCCAAAGCCGGTGCGCTCGGCGTGCATTGGGTGGAAAACTGCGTACGTTCAGCGGATGACGGCGCCCGCTGGGTTGAATTTCGCTAATGATCCCCCTGTGCGTGCTCGCCCGGCAGCACTGTGCTGACCGGGCCTGGCGCAGCCGGTTCATTCACGGGCTTTACCGGGCCTGAAAAAAGGTGACAACGTCACCTAATCTTGTCACATCACAGGATTGTAATCAAAAAGCGAATATCGTATAACAAGGGCCAACCGAGGGGTGTCCTGTAAGGACTGAGATGGCGCGAGCCGAACCCTTTGAACCTGATCTGGGTCATGCCAGCGAAGGGACGGGTCGGCATTTTCGCCAGTTTTGCGCCACTGCCTGTTCACACTTCTGACAGCACGCCCGGATCTCCCCGTTATCAGGAGGTCCAGTGATTCTTCCCGCGTTCACCCAGGGTATTTATGGTCGTCTGCGTCAGCAGGCCAACGCTGACTGGCAGCACTATGTCGCTCACCCCTTTCTCCGGCAACTCGCTGCAGGCACCCTGCCCGAAATCGCTTTTCGCCGTTACCTGACTCAGGATTATCTGTTTCTGATCCACTTTGCCCGGAGCTATGCGCTGCTGGTGAGTAAACTGCAGACGTTGCCAGAAATGCGCGCCGCCGCCGCGTCGATGAACGCCATTCTTGACGAGCTCCCGCTACATGTAGACTACTGCACAGGATGGGGTCTGGATGAGGCGACAATGGCGGCCACACCTGAAGCCGTGGAAACCGTCAACTACACCCGTTACGTACTGGATATCGGTCACGCCGGCGATACGCTGGATCTGTTGACGGCGCTGATGCCTTGCGTTGCCGGATACGCCGAAATCGGCCTCGGCTTACTGCACGATCCCGCCACGAAACTCACCACCAACCCCTATGCGTCCTGGATCCGTAACTATGGCGATGAGGGCTATCTGCGCGGGGTTAATTCGGCTATTAATCTGCTGGAAACCGTGTGGCAACAACGTGGCGGCGAAGCCCGATTTGCTGAACTCAGCCGCATCTTCACCACCGCCACGCGGCTGGAGGCCAGCTTCTGGCAAATGGGACTCAATGCCGTCACGGAGTGCGCAACGTGATAGCGCCGGGTATCGAGGTGCGCAACCTCAGCTTACGTTTTCACGCCCGGCAGATCTTCGACAACCTCTCATTTGATATTCCTGGCGGTCAGTGGGTGTCTCTGCTGGGGGCCAGCGGCGTGGGGAAAACCAGCCTGCTGCGCATTATCGCCGGACTGGAGCAGGCGACGGCGGGTCATGTTCGCGCCAGCGATGGCCAGCCGATGGCAAAACGTCTGGCCTGGATGGGGCAAAAGGATCTGCTCTATCCCTGGCTAAGCGTGCGTGACAATGTCTCCCTCGGCGCGCGTCTTCGCGGCGAACCCATTGATGACACGCGCGTCACCACGCTGTTAAGGCGGGTGGGTCTCGAACACTGCGCCAGCGACCGGCCATCCTCTCTGTCGGGGGGAATGCGCCAGCGGGCGGCCCTGGCGCGCACCCTTTATGAAGATCGCCCCATTGTATTGATGGACGAGCCCTTTTCAGCGCTCGATACCCTTACCCGCACGCGAATTCAAACCCTGGCCGCCGAATTGTTAGTGAACCGTACCGTGATGCTTATCACCCACGATCCGATGGAAGCCTGCCGACTCAGCCATCGCCTGCTGGTACTCTCGCCCGCTGCCGGAGGAATTGACGATACGCACCGCTTATCCGGCATGCCGCCCCGAGCCTGTGACGATCCGCAGGTATTAACCAGCCAGGCGGAGCTGCTGCAACAGCTAATAAGGGCCAACGGATGAACGCTAAACTGTTGCGCGGCGGCGTGGTGTTCTGCGGCCTGCTGCTGCTCTGGTGGCTGGCGAGCCGTAGCGGAATTCCGGCCTTTTTGCTTCCTTCACCATCAGCGGTGGCCAGCGCGTTGTGGTTCAACCGGGGTTACCTGGGCTGGCATACGCTGATCACCCTGAGCGAGATCCTCTGCGGCCTCACGGCTGGCGTGCTGCTCGGCGTCGCGCTGGCGCTATGTATGATCGTCTCGCCGCGTATTCAACGCTGGCTAATGCCGCTGGTGCTGACCAGTCAGGCGATCCCGGTCTTTGCCCTCGCCCCGCTACTCGTACTGTGGTTTGGCTTCGGCATAAGCGCCAAAGTGATGATGGCGGTGCTGGTGATTTTCTTCCCCGTGACCTCGGCATTTTTTGACGGGCTGCGGCGGGTCAACCACGACTATCTCGATCTGGCGCGCACCATGGGGGCATCTTTTGGCGCGCAGTTGCGCCATGTGCGCATGATGGCGGCCCTTCCGGCTCTTGCCTCCGGCCTGAGAATGGCCGCGGCCGTCGCCCCCATCGGGGCGATTATCGGCGAATGGGTCGGCTCAGCCGAAGGCCTGGGCTACGTGATGCTCAATGCCAACGCGCGTCTGCAGACGGATATCTGTTTTGCGGCGCTGTTTATTTTAGTGCTGCTGACGGTCCTGTTATGGCTGACAGTGGATGCTTTTCTACACCGGCTGATTAACTGGGCGCCGGAATAATGACGCTTTTATATAAGGAGTAACCATGCGTAAATCTGTACCCGCCGCAATAACCCTCACCGCGCTGCTCTGCGGCCAGGCGCTGGCCAACGAGAAACTCACCCTGGTGCTGGACTGGTATATCAACCCGGATCACGCGCCGATCATGGTGGCCGAACAGATTGGCGCCTTTAAAGAAGCCGGACTGGACGTCACCATTGTGCCGCCATCGGACCCGGCGTTACCGCCGCGACTGGTGGCCGCTCATCAGGCCGATCTGGCGATCACCTATCAGCCGCAGGTGCATTTTTTTGCTGATGAAGGGCTGCCTCTGGTGCGCGTCGGTACGCTGATTAATTCACCGTTAAACACGGTAATTACCCTGGATAAAGACATCAAAACCCCGGCCGACCTGCAAGGCAAGAAAGTTGGCTATTCGGTTAGCGGTATTGAACAGGCGACGCTGGCAACCATGGCGCAGTATGCGCATATCGACCCCAAAAGTATCAAACTGGTCAATGTTAACTTCCAGTTAACCAGCGCCCTGCTAGCCGGCCAGGTCGATGCGGTCATTGGCGGCTATCGTAATATAGAAGCGCTGGAGCTGAAGCTGCAGGGGAAAGATCCCGTTGTGATGAACGTCGAGGATTATGGCGTACCGGCCTACGATGAACTGGTGATCGTCGCCAACCGTGACGAGGTCAACGCCCCGAAAATCAAGAAATTCCTTGCCGCATTGCAAAAAGGGGTCACTTATCTGCGCGCCCATCCTCAGCAGACCTGGCTGGCCTTTGCCGACGCGCATCCTGAACTTAACACCGAACTGAACAAGCAGGCCTGGCTGAAAACCCTCCCCCTGTTTGCCGTCAATCCGGCGGCGCTGAATAAACCGCGCTATGAAGCCTATGAACAGTTTTTATACACCAACAAGTTAGTTAAAAAAATTACCCCGCTGACAAATTATGCGGTTGAACTGCATTGAGTCATGGCCTTGCTGGCGGAATCGTTCCACCGGCAAGGGCAGCATCGCGGTAATAAAAGTACGTTATTTTTAACTAAAAATGACAATTTAAAAGGCCTTGGGCTATTTAATAATTAATAACAATATCAATAAATTAAAGGTCTATCCGTTAAAGTAAGAATAATGAAAAAATACCTTAATAAATAAAACGTTGAATGCAAATTTAAAAAGCCATATATTGTGCGCGCCTTATGCATGGCAATTCAATTTTTTACACCATTTTATTCAACCCGCGTTCAAGCGAAACACGGGTTGTGGGAGTGATATGATGACGGATAAAGTCCGTATTGATACTTTAGGCGCAGATTTATTAGATGCAAACAACGATACCTTTTTGGCCCGTCAGGCTGAATTCGAGTCGAATGTCAGGAGCTACCCGCGCAAACTGCCGTTGGCGATTACTAAAGCGGAAGGCGTCTGGCTGACCGATGCGGATAACAAGCAGTATCTGGATTGCCTTGCCGGCGCCGGTACTCTGGCTCTCGGCCACAACCATCCTGATGTGTTACAAAGCATCCAAAGTGTCATTACCAGCGGCTTGCCGTTACATACCCTCGATCTGACAACACCGTTAAAAGATCGCTTCTCTGAATACCTGCTCTCTCTGTTACCGGGCGAAGGCAAAGAATACTGCCTGCAGTTCACTGGCCCGTCCGGCGCTGACGCCGTGGAAGCGGCGCTGAAACTGGCGAAAAAATACACCGGTCGTTCTTCCGTAATCAGCTTCTCCGGCGGCTACCATGGGATGACCCACGGCGCGCTGTCCGTCACCGGTAATCTGTCGCCGAAAGCGGCGGTGAACGGCATGATGCCGGAAGTGCAGTTTATGCCTTATCCGCATCAGTATCGCTGCCCGCTGGGTATCGGCGGCGATGCGGGCGTAAAAGCACTGGCCTACTACTTCGAAAACCTGATCAACGACGTGGAAAGCGGCGTGCGTAAACCGGCGGCGGTGATCCTGGAAGCCGTTCAGGGGGAAGGCGGCGTGAACCCGGCGCCGGTCGAGTGGCTGCAGCGCATCCGTAAAGTGACTCAGGAACACGGCATTCTGTTGATCATCGATGAAGTTCAGGCAGGCTTTGCCCGTACCGGTAAATTCTTCGCCTTTGAACATGCAGGCATTGAGCCGGACATCATCGTGATGTCAAAAGCCGTTGGCGGCGGTCTGCCGCTGGCCGTTCTCGGTATTAAAAAGCCGTTCGATGCCTGGGAACCGGGTCACCACACTGGGACTTTCCGCGGCAACCAGCTGGCGATGGCGACCGGCCTGACCACCCTGCGCTATCTGAAAGACAACCATATCGCCGATAAAGTCGCCGCCCAGGGCGAGTGGCTGAAAGGCAAACTGGCGGAAATGCAGAAACGTTACCCGGTTATCGGTCACGTGCGCGGTCTGGGTCTGATGATCGGTATTGAAATCGTTAAACCGAACGAAGCGCCGGACCATCTGGGTAGCTACCCGGCGGATGGCGAACTCTCTGCGCTGTTGCAGAAGAAGTGCTTTGAAGCGGGTCTGATCCTTGAGCGCGGCGGTCGTAACGGCTGCGTACTGCGTCTGCTGCCATCCCTGCTGATCAGTAACGCGGAGCTGGAGATCTTCTTCGATAAATTTGAACAGGCCCTGCTGGGCGCCGGCGTAAAACCGGTCTGAGTGGAGCGAATGACCGCAATGTCAAAATTGAATCCAGTTCTCGCCGGTACCACGCAGAGCATTGACGCCTACCAGCAGGCGATCGCCCAGAGCAGCCAGGCGGTAGCGCAGTGGCTGCAGCAGCCTGAGATGTATCAGGGGAAAAGCGTTGACGAATTACGTCAGCGCATCCACCTTGATTTCAATGAACAAGGGCTCGGCAACCAGGCGGCAATTGACCGGGCGATCGAGTTTTTCCTCAAAGACAGCCTGTCGGTACATCACCCGCATTGCGTGGCGCATCTTCACTGCCCGAGCCTGGTGATTAGCCAGGCGGCGGAAGTGCTGATTAACGCCACCAACCAGAGCATGGACTCCTGGGATCAAAGTCCGTCAGCGACCCTTATCGAAATTAAGCTGATTGAGTGGCTACGCACCCAGGTCGGCTACGGCGCTGGCGATGCGGGCGTGTTCACCAGCGGCGGCACTCAGAGCAATATGATGGGGCTGATGCTGGCGCGTGATGCCTTCTTCGCCCGCCAGGGTCATTCGATCCAGCAGGAGGGGCTGCCGGGCGATATCCGTCAGTACAAAGTGCTGTGTTCAGAAAACGCCCACTTCTCGGTGCAGAAAAATATGGCGTTGATGGGCCTCGGCTACCGTTCCGTGACGCTGGTGAAAACCGATGAGTTCGCCCGGATGGACATAGCGGACCTGCAAGCGAAGATCGCGCAGGCGCAGGCCAACGGCGAACAGATCATGGCGATTGTCGCCACCGCAGGCACCACCGATGCGGGGGCAATTGACCCGCTGCGGGCCATTGCTGCAATCGCCGCCGAACACCAGATCTGGCTGCATGTTGATGCTGCCTGGGGCGGCGCGCTGCTGATGTCTGAAAAGTATCGCGACCGCCTGGACGGTATTGAGTTAGTGGATTCCATCACCCTGGATTTCCACAAACAGTTCTTCCAGACCATCAGCTGTGGCGCGTTTCTGTTAAAAGAAGCCCGTCACTACGAGCTGATGCGCTATCAGGCCGCGTATCTGAACTCCGAATTCGATGAAGAGCACGGCGTACCGAACCTGGTGTCTAAATCGCTGCAAACCACCCGTCGCTTCGATGCGCTGAAGCTATGGATGGGCCTGGAAGCACTGGGCCGGAAGCAGTACGCGGAGATCATCGATCACGGCGTGACCATGGCGCTGAACGTGGCGGAATATGTCGAAACTCAGCCGTCGCTGGAACTGGTGATGCAGCCGCAGCTGGCGAGCGTGCTGTTCCGTTCTCGCCCTCACCAGATGGCGGGCAGCGATGATATGACCATCGGCCTGCTCAACCAGCGTGTTGGCGATGCGCTGCTGGCGACTGGTCGCGCCAACGTTGGCGTGACCGAGCACAAAGGCGTGACCTGCCTGAAACTGACGCTGCTGAACCCCCTCGTCACGTTAGATGACATAAAGGTTCTGCTGAGCCTGGTGGAACGTACCACTGAGGAGTTGCTGGCGCAATAACCTTATTTTCCGGACACTGCTATACACCTTTCTGCCGGGTGGCGGCTGACGCCTTACCCGGCCTACAACACCAATAGTATCATTGTGGTACGTATTTCCCACAGGCCCGTGCAAGCGAAGCGCCGCCGGGCGGTTGCGGAAAAATGCGCGATGTCAGCAATCGTATGCCGATAACTCACCTTATCGGCTTTTTATTCCCCTGCTTCCCTCCGACGCCCCTCGTTAAGCCGTTTTCAGATCCGGCGTCAGATAGTGAGCGATAAAACGGGTCAAAACAGCAGATGCCTCAGGGCTCTCCACCACTTCGCGACTCAGCTTTTCTGGATCAATCCCCTCATTGCGCAGCGCCGTCTGGCGCCAGGCAATCAGCGAGCGGGCAATCGCCGGGGTAATTTCCGGGTGGAACTGAGTGGACACGGCATGTTCGCCATAACGGACAATCTGGTGCGGATCGTGCCGGGAAGAAGCCAGCACCGTCGCCCCTTGCGGTAGCCTGATCACCGTCTGCATATGGGTAAGATGTGCGCTGAAAGAGGCCGGTTGCTTCGCCAGCAGGCTATCCTTAATCCCACGCTCAGACAGTGAAATAGTTTTGCTTCCCGCCTCGCGCCCTGCCGGGTGATAATCCACCTCACCGCCCAGCGCGTGTGCCATGAGTTGATGCCCATAGCAAACGCCAAACAGCGGCATCGCCATCGTCATCGCTTCACGGATCCATTCGGCGGTCATTTCACTCCACGGCAGACGCTCAGTTACCATGTCCCAGGAGCCGGTGATCACCGCCACCGTATCCTTATCGGGCGCGGGAAGCGGTTCCCCGGCAAACACCCGCGCGACGCGGATTTTATTGCGCCAGGGCGCAAGTAAATGGCTAAACCAGACAGGAAGATCGCCATGGTCGGAAATGATTTCAACCGGCGGAGTACCAGTTTGCACAAGAAGCAATGTTTTTCGGCTTAACGACATCAGAGCGCCTTTTTCAGAATCATCCAGAACCCTACTATGAGCAAAAGCGCAGACGGCGGCAAATAACCAATCCGTCATCGCTTATGACCAGAGTGAATAACGGCCTACCGCGCATCGGCGCTCTCCACCTGCGGCACGTTCGCTCCCGCGCCACCGTCCTGTGATGCACTGGCCGGATCAAAGATATGGTCGAGAATCTTACGTGCAGTCGGCCCGGCCACCACACCATCGCCGCCGCCGTTTTCCAGAATCAACGCCATCGCCACCTTCGGATGCTGATACGGCGCAAACAACGTATAGAAAATATGGTCGCGCAGACGCACCGGGATCATTTTCGCGTTATAGGTCTGGTTCTCCTTGAGGCTGAAGACCTGGGAAGTACCGGATTTTGCCGCAATCTGGTACGGCGCAGTGTGAAACAGCTTATATCCGGTACCGTTCGGCAGATTCGCCATGCCGTACATTCCGTTACGCACAATCCCCCAGTAAGGTGAATGCGGATCGCCAATCTGTGGAAGATTCTGCGGTTGCTGGTAGCGTTCAATCATATTGCCTTGCTTCATGGAATAGAGCAGATGCGGGTTTTTCACCTTACCGTTGTTAATCAGGGTAGTCAGGGCCTTCACCATCTGAATTGGCGTCGCAATCCAGTAGCCCTGGCCGATGCCGACGGAGATCGTGTCTCCCTGATACCACGGTTTTTTATGTACCCTCAGCTTCCACTCCCGGCTCGGCAGCACCCCGGTATACTCTTCATTCAGATCGATCCCCGTTGACTGTCCGTAGCCAAACTTACTTAACCACTCATGGATACGGTCGATCCCCATTTCATACGCCACCTGATAGAAAAACGTATCCGCCGACTCTTCAATCGCTTTGGTAACATTTAGAATACCGTGACCGCTCTTCAGCCAGTCGCGATAGCGGCGCTGCGTGCCCGGCAGTGTCCAGGTCGGCCCGCCAAAAAACGTCGTGGTAGGGGTGATGACGCCCGCGGACAACGCCGACAGCGCCATATAGGGTTTCACCGTTGATGCGGGTGGATACAGCCCCTGGGTCACGCGATTAATCAGCGGGCGATCCGGATTATCCAGTAGCGCGCGATAAGCCTGATAGCCAATCCCCCTGACGAACGGGTTTGGATCATAGCTGGGGCTGGAAACCATCGCCAGCACTCCGCCATCGCGCGGATCGACGACGACGACCGCCGCACGCTGCCCCTTCAGCACCGATTCGATATACTGCTGTAAATGCAGATCCAGCGTCAGGTAGATGTTCTTTCCGGCCACCGGCGGGACCTCTTTCAGCAGGCGTACCACCCGACCATGGTTATCCACCTCAACTTCCTGATAGCCGGTGGTGCCGTGCAGCGCTTTCTCGTAGTAGCCTTCAATGCCCTGCTTGCCGATATTGTGGTCGGCGGCATAGTTCTCCGCTTCGCCCGCTTTCGCCAGCTTTTGCAGATCGCTGTCGTTGATTTTCGATACATAGCCGACCACGTGCGCCAGTTCCGCGCCATAGGGATACCGGCGCTGCTGGTAACTTTCAATGGTCACGCCGGGGAAACGAAACTCATTGACGGCAAAACGCGCCACTTCAACATCGCTGAGATCGGATTTTAAGGTCACCTCTTTATAGCGGCTGTTGTGCTGCATGTCGTCGCGGAAATCGGCGATATCTTGTGGGGTGAGATCGATAATCGGCGTTAACTGCCGCAGGAGCGCCTTCATATCGGCGATTTTGCTCGGGATCACCTGTAAACGATACAATGTAACATTTTGCACCAGCGGAATACCGTTACGATCGAAAATCAGCCCCCGGCTTGGCGCGATGGGCAGCATCTTGATGTCATTCTGGTTTGAGCGGGTCTGGTAAAAGTCGTACTGATCTATCTGGAGGTGATAGAGATTGACAATCAGAATAACAAAGCAGACCACCACCACCAGAAAAGCAATTACGGCACGGCGGATAAACAGCATCTTTTCCGCTGAGTGGTCGCGAATTTCATCTCTCATTAGGGACATTAGCGGTCGTTTACCTGGGTTACAAAGGGCCTGAAAATGGAAAAGCGGGGAAGAATAACGTTCTCAGGGCGCGAGCCCTACCGAAAGGTTGCTAATGACCTGGCAGAAATGTATCAGTATGTTAGAAAAATAAGTGACACCGTCACATAAAAGACCTTTGCCGCACGCGACAAAGGTCCAGACCGACTAGCGTGACAGCCAGGCGCGCCAGCCGCCGTACGCGGTGATTTCCGTGGCCCCCTGTAACCCTTCAGCCTCGCAGATAAACCCCGTTAATCTGCGTCCGTCGGCGAGTTCGACTTGCCCTAAACCCAGCGGCGCAGCGATACCGGCTAACAATGAACCGACCTCTGCGGAAGGTAATTCCCACACTTCGACCGCAATCGCTCTCCCGCCGCAATTATCACGCACCATCGCCGGACGTTTACCATCAGCAAGCGCGTATAAACGATAATAAGGCGCGCTTTGGGTCGCCTGTAGCAATCGTCCGCCTCGCGCCCGTAGCTGGCCGTTAAGCGGCAGGCCATCAAGATGCGCGCCGCAAACAACCAGCGCCATTCGGTCATGGCTGGCGGCATGTGCAGGTGGCGTTCTGTCCGGCAACGTCCCGCCGGGCAGCGCCAGCGGTTCACAACGCTGAAACGCATCGGCGAGGCTCAGCAGATATTGATCGGTAAAGACCCGGCCAAACAGGGTCACGCCGGATGGCAGCCCGTCAGGCATAAATCCAGCCGGCACGCTGACGGCGGCATAATCCAGCAGGTTCATAAAGTTGGTGTAATACCCCAAATCGGCATTACGCTTGATCGGCTCGGCTTCCAGTTCGTCAAGCGTAACCGGACGCGGATAGGTTGGCGTCAGAACGCAGTCCAGCGTTGCCAGAATCGCGTCGCACTGCGCCTTGTAATGCTGCAGTTGATACATCGCTTTAAAGGTCGTCGTCGCATCCGTCCCCGGCGCTTTCGCCAGCACGTCGCGAATCACCGGCAGCACCGCATCCGGGTTTTGTTCAATCAACGGGCCAACCACCGCATAGCGTTCAGCAACCCACGGCCCTTCATACAACAAACGGGCCGCCGCGAGAAACGGGGTGAAGTCTATTTCGACGGGGATGCCGCCAAGTGCCGTCATTCGCTCGCAGGCGCGGGTAAACAGATGTGCGCTCGCTTCGCAGCCGAGAAAATTAAGCTCGCGCGGTATGCCAAAACGAAAACCCGCCGACGGCGTACCGAACGCCTGACGACGGTTCCACTGCGGATTGTGGCGACTGTATGCGTCCCGCGGATCGTCGCGCGCGACAAGATCCAGCAACTGACTGGCCTCATCGGCGGTAGCGCTGAAAAAGGTTACGCAGTCCAGCGTACGGCAGGCGGGCACCACCCCTGCGGTGGAGATCAGCCCTTTGCTCGCTTTCAGTCCCACCAGATTATTCAGCCCGGCGGGCACCCGTCCGCTACCGGCGGTGTCGGTCCCCAGCGAAAAGCTGGCGACGCCTAACGCCACCGCCAGCGCGGAACCGGCGCTGGACCCGCCGGCGGGGTAATCCGGGTGATAGCTGTTGCGACAGCGTCCATATGGCGATCGGGTCCCATTGAGGCCTGTGGCAAACTGATCGAGATTGGTTTTACCTACCGGCACCGCCCCCAGCGCAATTAACTGTTCGACAACGGTGGCGCTCTGCTCCGCCCGGTAGGCAAAGGCCGGACAGGCTGCGGTCGTCACACTCTCCGCCAGGTCAATATTGTCTTTAATGGCGAACGGCACGCCGTATAACGGCAACGATTCTGGCGTACATGCGTCCAGCCGCGCCAGAAAAGGCGCCTGCTCCTCTTCGCTCAGTATATGAATAAAAAGCCGAAACTCCGGATTCAACGCCTGCGCCCGCTGGCGTATTTTCGCCAGCAACGCACGTGGGGTGATGCTACCGCTGCGATAATCCGCCGCCAGGGTTGCCAGGCGTAAATCAAACGTTTGCTGCATTTACACATTCTCCTCAATAATCACCGCCACCCGTTGCCCGGCATGAACCGCGCTACCCGGCTGAACGCTAATCTGCTGAATAATGCCGTCACACGGCGCCAGTAATGGGATCTCCATCTTCATGGATTCGAGCACAACCAGCACCTCTCCCTCGCGCACCCGACTCCCCACTGCGACCTGCACCTGCCATAAGTTACCGGAAATCGGACTTTCCACCCCCTGCTCACCCTGCTGCAACGGCATATCGCCGCCCTCTTCGGTTACGTTCTCCTGAGTGGTAAAATCCGCCTGGCCGTTGGCAATCCAGCGCTCACGTTCGGCATTAAACGCCTGCTGCTGATGGTCGCGAAACGCGGCGATACTCTGCGCTTCACGCGCGAGAAACTGCTGATATTCCGCCAGCCGCAGCGTGCTATGTTCAATACGCAGGGGATAGCGCCCAAGTGGAAAATCGCGACGGATCCGCAGCAGTTCCTCAGCCGAAACCGGGTAAAACCGCAACTGGTCAAAAAAGCGCAGCAGCCAGGGTTTACCAGCAAAATCAGCGACATCATGATAGCGGTTCCACATTTGCAGCGTGCGGCCGACAAACTGATAGCCGCCAGGTCCTTCCATGCCATAGACGCACAGATAGGCGCCGCCGATACCGACGGAGTTTTCCGCCGTCCAGGTTCGCGCCGGGTTGTACTTGGTCGTCACCAGTCGGTGACGGGGATCGAGCGGGGTCGCAACCGGCGCGCCGAGATAAACATCGCCCAGCCCCATCACCAAATAGCGGGCGTCAAACACCGTATTCCACACCGCCTGTTCATCAGGCAGGTTATTAATCCGACGGATAAATTCCAGGTTACTCGGGCACCAGGGGGCGTCATGGCGCACGGTGGTCATATATTTGTCGATCGCTTTACGACAGGCCGGATCATCCCAGGAGAGCGGCAGGTGCACCACCCGCGTGGGGACCTGCAGATCATCGCTGACGCAGACCGTCGCCCATTCAGCGCGTACCCACGCCAGCAGTTGTTCCAGGAGCAGGGTTTCTGGCTGGAAATGGATTTGCAGCGAACGGATCCCCGGCGTGATATCAATCACCCCTTGTCGGGATTGCGCTTCCAGCGCCTGCATCAGCGCGTGAATGCGAAAACGCAGCACCAGATCCAGTTCCGCCTCTCCCGCTTCCAGCAGCAGATGCGTATCGCCGGAGAGACGCGCCACCAGACGTTTATCCCCCTCGCCGCAGGTCATGACCATCGGCGAAGTCAGCGGCGCAGGTTGCCAGACCGTCTCCTGTGGCTGGAGCGTCGCCAGTTCGGCGCGTCGCCCGGCGGCCAGCCGTCTGGCGGTGAGAAGATCCACCGGCACAAAACGCACTTTATCCCCGGCTTTAAGCTGTCCTGTTTGCCAGAGATCGGCTTCAATCACCGTCACCGGACAAACAAAACCGCCGAGGCTCGGGCCATCAGGCCCCAGGATCACCGGCATATCGCCGGTAAAATCCACTGCGCCAACGGCGTAAGGGTTGTCATGAATGTTCGAGGGATGCAGCCCCGCCTCGCCCCCGCTATCCCGGCTCCAGAGCGGTTTCGGCCCAATCAGACGCACGCCGGTACGGCTGGAGTTAAAATGCACTTCCCATTCGGTTGCAAAGAATGTCTCAATGTAGTCAGGCGTAAAGAACTCCGGCGCGCCGTGAGGGCCATAAATGACCCGCAGCGTACGCACATCCGCCAGCCCCGTGCGCAGGGCGTCGGGCAGTTTACTGTCATGCGCGGCAGTGGGCCGCGGCGCCAGATGCAATACGTCGCCGCCACGTAAAGCCCGCCCGCCGTGGCCGCCAAATTGGCCGAGAGTAAAGGTACTTTTACTCCCTAAATAGTCCGGCACCTGAATGCCACCGCTGAGGCAGAGATAGCTTCTGACGCCCGCGCCGCTGATGGCGCCCAGTTTCAGCGTCGCCCCTGCAGGGACAGTAAAAACGCGGTCCATTGGCTGGGGGACGCCATCCAGCGTGGCGGGCAGCGATGCGCCGCAAATCACCGCCTGAACAGCGGTATTAAATTTCAACGCTGGCCCGTTAAGGGTGATCTCCAGCGCGGCATCGCCTTCAGCGTTGCCCAACAGGCGGTTACCAAAACGCAGGGCGCGGTCATCCATCGGCCCCGATGGCGGTACCCCCACCGCCCAGTACCCCAGGCGCCCCGGATAATCCTGAATCGTCGTCTGGGTACCGGCGCTCAAAACCTCAACCGTTGCCGCCTGATAGCGCAATTGCTCCAGGCAACGGGTCCAGGGGTGGCCCTCGGTAAACGGTGCAAAAGCAAGAATGTGCTGCAGATACAAAAGATTGGTTTCCACGCCGTACAGACGGGTCTCCGTCAGCGCCTGGAGCAGACCGGCGATCGCGTCCTCACGGCCAGGGCGCCATACGATGATTTTCGCCAGCATGGGATCGAAAAATGGCGGCACGTCGCAGCCTGCTTCCACCCAGCGATCAATACGCAGACTTCTGCCATCCGCCGCCGGAAACGCCGCTTCCGTCAACAACCCCGGAGAAGGCTGAAACTGCTGCCCCGGATCTTCCGCGTAAATGCGCGCCTGAATAGCATGCCCCTGTGGCCGTAGCCCGGCAGCCAGTTGACTCAGCGGCGGAAGATCGCCTGCCGCTAATTCAATCATCCAGCGCACCAGATCCACGCCCCAGACCTGCTCCGTCACGCCGTGTTCCACCTGAAGCCGGGTATTCACTTCGAGAAAGTAAAACTGCCGCGCCGCGCTGTCATACACAAATTCAACGGTACCGGCGCTGCGGTAATTCACCGCCTTACCAAGGGCGATGGCTGCCGAACACAGGGCCTGGGCCATCCCTTCGGGCAGGTTTGGCGCTGGCGTCTCTTCAATCACCTTTTGATTACGTCGCTGTACCGAGCAGTCCCGTACGCCGAGGGCGATGACATCTCCGCATCCATCGCCGAAGATCTGCACCTCCAGGTGACGGGCGCGTTCAATATATTTTTCGAGAAATACCCCAGCGTCACTGAAGTTGTTTTGCCCCAGTCGCTGTACGGCCTCGAATGCCGCTGACAGCTCACTGGCATCGCGGCAGACGCGCATACCGATTCCACCGCCGCCAGCGGTACTTTTGAGCATCACCGGATAGCCAACCGTCTCCGCCGCACGCTGTGCTTCAGCGCTATCGGCCAGCAGCTCACTGCCTTCCAGCAGCGGTACTCCCTCGGCTTTGGCTAAGGCGCGAGCGGTATGCTTCAGACCAAAAATGCGCAACTGCTGCGGCGTCGGGCCAACGAAAACCAGCCCCGCCGCTTCGCACGCCTCGGCGAACGCGGCATTTTCCGAGAGGAAACCGTAGCCGGGGTGAATCGCTTTGGCGCCGCTCTGCCGCGCAGCGGCAATAATTTTTTCACTCGCCAGATAAGTTTGCGCCGCCGGGCCGTCGCCGAGGCTTAACGCTTCATCTGCGTCACGTATATGTAAACTGCTCAAATCGGCTTCAGAGTACACGGCCACGCCCTTGACTTGCATGGCGCGCAGTGTACGCAGGATGCGACAAGCGATAGCACCCCGATTGGCAATCAGTAAGGTATCAAACATAAGCGGAACTCACAGGAACGCGGGTCGTCCCGCAAAAATCGCGTTTCCCCTGGGGTCGTCCCCGGGGCCAACCGGCGCTTAAGATTTGTGCGTCGGTAGACTATTCAGCCGATAGGCATAACCCGGTCAATTCCACACCAGAACTTCAGCAGGCGTTGGGTTCCAGCCGTTGCAGGGGTTGTTCAACTGCGGACAGTTGGAAATCAGCACCACGGCGTTGCATTCGGCGCGCAGCTCAACGTATTTTCCCGCCGCCGAAATACCGTCTTCAAAGGTCAGGCCGCCTTCAGGGGTCACCGGGACATTCATAAAGAAATTAATATTGGCGCCGATATCGCGCTTGCGCAGACGACCATCGTGCAGGCAGGCGCAGAGAAAGTTATCCCGGCAGCTGTGCATATAGCGTTTATCCATGGCGTAGCGCACGGTATTACTCTCCTGAGCGCAGGCGCCGCCGAGGGTATCGTGGCGGCCACAGGTATCGGCGACGATGGTGAGCAGCGGGTTACCAAGATTGGAATACAGTACGCTGCCGGTGGTCAGATAAGCCTTGCCCTGACGGCGCAGCGTACGCTGGGGATCGTAACGCTCGCGGGGGTTATCGGCATTGTAGAACAGCGTATCAATCGCCTGATTGCCTTCGAGGTCGAGCAGCCGCAGGGTTTGCCCTTTTTTCACCTCAAAAAGCCAGGGTTCTCCCGCCGGGATCACGTGGCGGTATACGGCATCTTCGGGACGAAAGTTACTGGTAATAAGCGTCATCGCAGCCTCCTTACAGGGCAAAAAGTTGGGTATTGAGGAACGCGCGCCGGTTTTCGTCGCGGGTGAATAGCGCGTCTACGGCGGCGTGCTCATCGTCGGCCCGATACCAGCTCAGTTGTACCGGACGCGGGGCGTATTCAACGGCAGGGTCCTGCGGATGCGGCAATGCGGTCAGTACCAGCAACACATCCATCGGCGCAAACAGTTCAACGTAATCGCCGGGGCGGCTGTGGCCGGTGATAAACCGGAAGCTGCCGTCGTCATCGACGGTGACCTTGCTGAAGAAGTTGACTACCATCAGCAAATCTTCAAGGCCAAGCCCCCATTTCCCCATCTCCACCAACAGGTTATCGACGCCGTTGCGATAAAAGCCGTTGCGCAGTTCCTGGTAGCGTCCTGCGCCGTATTTGTCGCGCGTTTCATCCGCATTGAGTACGCCGCCGAACGGATCGTGCCAGCCGCAGCTATCTGCCACGATCCCGGCGAGCACCCGGCCCATATCGGAGTAGAAACAGTGACCGGCGGTCAGGCGGGCGGTGTGCTGCCCCTTCAGGGTATCCGGCAGGTTCAGACGTTCACTTTTCTCGTGAGGATTGAGCATCATCATGCTGACGTTAGCCCCGCCTTCGATATCGGTCAGGCGCAGGATCTGTCCCTTACGCAAAATCAACGAGGTATGCGCCCCGCCGGGAAGTCGCTCTTCGCGCAGGCTGGGGGATGAGTGAAAAAGTACGGTCATCAGACTATCTCCTTAATGCGTAAACGTTATTGTCGCTATCGGTTGTCAACTGCGACATCCGCGTTTCATTAAGCGGTATATCGTAGGTAATGCGCGCGCCCCAGGCTTCTGGCGCCTGTGGGTCGATGCGCACTTTGTCAAAAACCAGCAACCGGGTGCCAAGGTTGAAGCCTTCCGCGAGGTCGTGCGTAACCATAAACACCGTCATACCGGTTTCGCGCCATAGCTGGAGCAACAGGGTATGCATATCCTTGCGAATACCGGGGTCCAGCGCGCCGAAGGGTTCATCAAGCAGCAGCACGCGCGGCTGCATCACAAACGCCTGAGCAATCGCCAGCCGCTGCTGCATGCCGCCCGACAGTTGCGCCGGATATTTTTCCAGCGCATGGCCCAGCCCGACTCGCTCCAGCATCTGCTGCGCCTGCTGGCGAGCATCGCGTTTCCGGCGACCGTACAAGCGACCAAACAGCGGCGAAACCGGCAGTTCGAGCCCGATAACGACGTTATCCAGCACGTTGAGATGCGGGAATACGGAATAGCGCTGGAATACCACGCCGCGGCTGCGATCCGGTTCCGCCACCAGCGGCTGACCTTCAAGCGTGATGGTTCCTCGCGTGGGTTGCTCCTGGCCGAGCAACAGACGTAAAAACGTCGACTTCCCACAGCCGGATGCACCAACCATCGAGCAGAACTCTCCCTGTTTAACCTGCAAGTTGATGCGTTCCAGCACGACATGGTCGCCGTACTCCTGCCAGATATTGTTGATGTTGATAAAACTCATATCCGGCCTCCTTCCGCCCACGGAAAACAAACGTTATGCAGCCGACGCAGCGCCAGATCCATCAGCCATGCCAGCAACGTTATCCAGAGGACATAAGGAATAATCACATCCATCGCCATATAACGACGGACCAGGAAGATGCGATACCCCAGCCCGGCGGTAGCGGAAATGGCCTCGGCAGAGATCAAAAATAACCATGCCGATCCAAGCAGCAGTCGCAGTGAGGTAATCAGCCGTGATAAAAGCTGGGGTAGCACCACCCGCAGCACCACCGTCCAGCTATTGGCGCCGAGGGTTTGGGCTTTAATAAACAGCTCCGTCGGGATCTCCTGCGCCCGTTGTTCAAGGTCACGGGCCAGCATCGGCGTGATGCCGATAACAATGAGCATCACTTTTGATAGCTCATCCAGCCCGAAGACGATAAACAGTATCGGCAGAATCGCCAGCGGCGGGATCATGGACACCACGGTCATCAACGGCGATAGCGCGGCGCGACACATCGGGAATACGCCTGCGGCAATACCGATGCACAGGCCGATCAGCGAAGAGAGCGCCAGTCCCGTCAACAGACGGCTCAGGCTAACCAGCGTGTCGACCCACAGCAGATACTCGCCGCTGCGCTTATCCGGGGTGAATGCCATCCGGTCAATGGCCGCGAGCATCTGCGACAGGCCGGGCAACAGCTTGTCCTGCGGATTGGCTTCCAGACGCACCGCTGACCCGATAAACCAGGCGGCAATCAGCAGCACGAAAGGCAATAGCATCAGCGTCAGGCGCATACCCTGTCGAGGATGGCGGTTAATGTGGCGCATGGCGTGGACTCCCAGGATCAGTAATTACAGCTGGCCGGCAATGGCCATCTTCAGGTAGCGATCGTCAAAGCGCAGTTTGCTGTTTGCGCTATCACCGACGGTGATGTTGCCGGGAAACGTCATACCGATAAAGTCAGCGCTTTGTGCGCCTTCTCCGAGCAGCCCCTTGTCAAAGGAGAACTTAGCCACCCGCTGCATCGTTTTTGCCAGTTCAGGGGAAGAGATGAATGCCAGCGTGTCTGCGGGCGTCCAGAACAGATGGGTTGTTTTAAGCTGCGCCTGGTAACCCGCCAGGTCGGTCCCGGAATCGGCGGCCATCGCTTTCAGCGCCTGCGTATCGCCAGCCTTCATTTTGGCCATCATTTCAAACCAGGCGCCGGTCAGGGCTTTGCCCAGTGCCGGGTTATCTTTCAGGGTTTGGGTATTCACCACCATCATGTCGATTAGCTCACCGGGCACCTGCGAGGAGCTAAACACTTCAGTGGTTTGCGGCGTTTTTTTGATCGCGGAGAGTTGCGGATTCCAGGCCACCGCCGCGCGCACGCTGCTCGTGCCAAAGGCGGAGACAATATCAGCATCCGAGGTATTGACGATTTTGACATCTTTTTCCTGCAGTCCGGCCTTTTCCAGACCGCGCACCAGCAGATAGTGTGAGACCGAGAGTTCCGGGAGGTAGACCGACATCCCTTTCAGGTCGCTGAGTTTTTTCCCTGTGCCTTTCAGTACCACGCCATCGTTACCGTCGGAATAGCTACCGGTAATCAGCGCCGTGGTATCAACGCCACCTGCCGCCGGAATGGTCAGCGCATCCATATTCGTCATGGTGCAGCCGTCAAACTGGCCCGCGGTGTACTGGTTGATGGATTCGATATAGTCGTTGAGCTGAACGATATTGATTTTGATGCCGTATTTACTGGCTCATTTATCAATAATTTTTTCGTTACTGATGGCGCCCCAGGGCATCCATCCGGCGTAAATAGTCCAACAGATATTGAACTCTTTTTTTACGGCGGCAAAGGATGGCACGCTGACCAGTAACGCCATTGACAAAACGAAAGAGCGGAATATTGATGATGTCTTCATGATAAACCTCTGGTTGGCACGAGAAACGGGGGCAGCGCGACACCCAACGGTGCTGCTGTCTCCCGGGCTTTTATCCCGCCGTGTAACCTCGCAGAGGTCGCCAGCTCTCGGACCAGACGTTCACCTGCGTGAACCGGAACCCTAGCCAGCTATTATGTTATCCAGATTGTCTGTTGCGCTGCCTTCTTATGGTGAAAAGCAATCCCTGCGCCAGAAATTAAGGGCAAATAAAATCAACATGATAGAGATAAGCCGCGTCCTTTCTCCCTAAAATGGGGTGTAATAATGGAGCATTGCATGGATTTGGTGCGTGGATCGGCGATTGTGGCGGAACTGACGCGAAAGGCGAAAAAACAAGCAATCACCCCCCCCAACCGAGAACGTATAAAAAGCCACGATGGCAAAACCTTTCTGCAGGCGATGACGAACGGAAACTTGTCATAACTCAAACAATTAGCATTCGGTAGCAGTGAAAGCACTTTAGCGTTTCCGTTACTCCCCTGTTACGACTATGGTTATTAAGATGGTTGCGATAGCCAGCTTTATATACCCGTCATAGTTCACGCTGCCGCTTTATTGGCCGCCTGCGCTTACTTCGGCGATGTACGGGATGCGCCCGTCCGGGGATCGGTTTCGTTTGTCCCTCACTGCGGCGCGAATTATGTCGGGTATACAACAATCAATACGCGTTTCTCATCCCGACAATTGAACGGAAATAACTATTAAATCCGTAGACTTATTCAAGTATCACTTATTGGAAGCAGTGTATATCGTTATGGCATTCACAAAAGCAAACGGAGCCTGATATGAGCACGTCAAACGACCCTTCAAATAACGCCGCAGCAGGAAAATGCCCTTTCCACACTGAAGCGCCGACGCAGAGCGCCGGGAGTGGCACCACTAACCGCGACTGGTGGCCAAATCAACTACGCGTGGATCTGCTGAATCAGCACTCTCATCGTTCAAACCCGCTGGGTGAAAACTTTAATTATCGGGAAGAGTTTAAGAAGCTCGACTATTCGGCGCTGAAAGCCGATCTGCGCGCCCTGCTCACCGACTCGCAGGAGTGGTGGCCAGCGGACTGGGGGAGCTATATCGGGCTGTTTATTCGTATGGCCTGGCACGGTGCCGGTACCTATCGTACCGTGGATGGCCGCGGCGGCGCAGGACGCGGTCAGCAGCGCTTCGCCCCGCTGAACTCCTGGCCGGATAACGTCAGCCTCGACAAAGCCCGCCGCCTGCTGTGGCCGGTGAAACAAAAATATGGTCAGAAAATCTCCTGGGCCGACCTTTATATGCTGGCAGGCAACGTCGCGCTGGAAAACGCCGGTTTCCGCACCTTTGGTTTTGGCGCCGGTCGTGAGGACGTGTGGGAACCGGATCTGGACGTTGACTGGGGTAATGAAACGGAATGGCTGGCGCATCGCCATCCGGAAAGCCTGAATAAGCAGGCCATCGGCGCAACCGAGATGGGGCTGATCTACGTTAACCCGGAAGGGCCCGGCGCCAGCGGCGACCCGCTTTCCGCCGCCGCCGCGATTCGCGCGACCTTTGGCAATATGGCGATGAACGATGAAGAGATCGTCGCGCTGATCGCCGGGGGACACACGCTGGGTAAAACGCACGGTGCCGCCGTCGCCAGCCATGTTGGCGCAGAACCGGAAGCCGCGCCGATTGAAGCCCAGGGTCTGGGCTGGGCTAACAGCTATGGCAGCGGCGCGGGTGCGGATGCGATAACATCCGGTCTGGAAGTGGTCTGGACGCAAACCCCTACCCAGTGGAGCAACTACTTCTTCGAAAACCTGTATAAATATGAATGGGTACAAACGCGCAGCCCGGCTGGCGCAATTCAGTTCGAAGCGAAAGACGCGCCGGAAATTATTCCTGATCCATTCAATCCGGAGAAAAAACGCAAGCCGACGATGCTGGTCACTGACCTGACGCTGCGTTTCGATCCGGAATTCGATAAAATTTCACGCCGTTTTCTCAACGACCCGCAGGCCTTTAACGAAGCCTTTGCCCGCGCGTGGTTCAAGCTGATCCACCGTGATATGGGGCCAAAATCCCGCTACATGGGGCCGGAAGTCCCGAAAGAAGATCTGATCTGGCAGGACCCGTTACCGGCAGCCATTCACGCCCCGACCGCAGACGATATCGCGGCCCTGAAAACCGCTATTGCCGATGCGGGGCTGTCGGTAAGCGAACTGGTTTCCGTTGCCTGGGCTTCGGCATCCACCTTCCGCGGCGGCGATAAACGCGGCGGTGCCAACGGCGCGCGTCTGGCGCTGGAGCCGCAAAAATCCTGGCCGGTCAACGCGATTGCCGCCCGCGTATTACCGACGCTGCAGGCGATCCACAACGCGTCAGGTAAGGCATCGCTGGCCGATATTATCGTCCTGGCGGGTGTCGTTGGCATTGAACAGGCGGCCGCCGCGGCGGGTGTTCCGGTCAGCGTTCCCTTTGCGCCGGGCCGCGTCGATGCGCGACAGGATCAGACCGATGTCGACGCGATGGATCTGCTGCAACCGCTGGCTGATGGTTTCCGCAACTATCGTCGCGTGGGAGGCGGCGTGTCCACCGAAACGCTGCTGATCGATAAAGCCCAGCAGTTAACGCTGACGGCACCGGAAATGACGGTACTGGTCGGCGGTCTTCGCGTTCTGGGCGCCAACTTCGACGGCAGCCAGCATGGTGTATTTACCGACCGGCCAGGCGTGTTGAGCAACGATTTCTTCGTCAATCTGCTTGATATGGGTACCGTCTGGAAAGCCGCTGACGAGCAGTCTGAGCTGTTTATCGGCCGCGATCGTAAGAGCGGTGAAGAGAAATACACCGCTACCCGTGTTGATCTGGTGTTTGGTTCCAACTCTGTACTTCGCGCCCTGGCAGAAGTCTATGCCTGCAGCGACGCGCGGCAGAAGTTCGTTACCGATTTTGTGGCGGCATGGACCAAAGTAATGAATCTGGACCGCTTCGATCTGTAATAACTTTCCCCGGCAGGCTTTACGCCCGCCGGGGCTTCTCTTACCTTATCCAGATGGTCAGCAGAATAATAATGACTGCGATAATCACCACCTGAATAAAGACTTTATCCAGCGATCCTTTGCGCATTGGCCCCGCCTTATTATCAGAACAGGATTTGCCAGATAGCCAGCAGCAGTACCAGCAGACCCATGAGGAAAAATATCAGCGCGATAATCGTCTCCGGAGAACGATGCATCCCGGTGCCTCCTTAATATCAGAACCACTGACCGAACCGTTTGATATACAACCGCTTCATGCCCTGCGCCACCAGACAGTAGCTGAGCAACGTGGCGACCAGCCACGGGAAGTAGCTCATTGGCAGCGGCTCCAGGCCGACCATCGTCCCCAACGGCGAGAACGGGATATAGATCCCAATCGCCATAATCAGGGCAGTGGTGAGCAAAACCGGCAGCGTCGCACGGCTCTGGATAAACGGGATTTTCTGCGTTCTCAGCATATGCACCACCAGCGTCTGCGACAGCAGGCCCTCTATAAACCAGCCGGACTGGAATAACGCCTGCGCTTCAACGTTATTGGCCGCGAACACATACCACATCAGCGCGAAAGTGGAGATGTCAAAAATAGACGATGTCGGACCAATCCATAGCATAAAGCGGCCAATGTTCTTTGCATCCCACTTGCGCGGCTTGCGCAGAAACTCTTTGTCCATCTTGTCCCACGGCAGCGACAGCTGGGAAATATCGTACATCAGGTTCTGGATCAGCAAATGAATCGCCAGCATCGGCAGGAACGGGATAAACGCGCTGGCCACCAGTACCGAAAACACGTTGCCGAAATTAGAACTGGCGGTCATGTTCAGGTACTTAATGATATTGCCGAAGGTCTCACGTCCTTTGATCACGCCTTCTTCCAGTACCATCAGATCTTTTTCCAGCAAGATGATATCGGACGCTTCTTTCGCAATATCCATGGCGCTGTCAACCGAAATCCCCACATCCGCATCGCGCAGCGCCGGGGCATCATTAATACCATCACCAAGAAAACCGACGGTATGGCCGTTTTGCTGTAATGTTTTGAGAATGCGTGACTTCTGTAGCGGCGTCAGCTTCGCAAACACCGAACGCGTTTCCACTTCCCGCGCCAGTTCGTTATCTGACATCGCGTCAATCTGCGCACCGGTGAGGATGTCATCCGCATCAATCCCCACTTCCCGGCAAATACGCGCCGTAACGACCGGGTTATCGCCAGTCAGCACTTTCACCCCCACGCCGTTATCGCGCAGCGCGGTAATCGCTTTTCCCGCGCTATCTTTCGGCGGATCGAGAAACGTCAGCATTCCTTCAACCGTTAATCCCTGCTCATCTGCCGTGCTTAGCGGCGTTGTCAGCGCGGAGTCATCCAGTTTGCGAGTTGCCACCAGCAGTACGCGGAAGCCCTGAGCGTTGTAATCTTCGGTTTTTGCTAACAGCTGCGCACGGCGGGCATCATCCAGCGCGACCACGCTGTCACCTTCGCGCAGATGTGTAGCGACCATCAGCATCTCTTCGACGGCGCCTTTGCAGATCAGACTTTTGTCGCCGTGGCGCACATCGTCCACGGAGACCGACACGCGGCGGCGGACAAAATCGAACGGCAGTTCATCAAGCTTCACAAAACGCTCTTTTGTCGATGGCGTAATCCGTTCTTCGCCGAAGCGCAATACCGCCCGATCCATCAGGTTACGCGCCCCGCTCTGGCTGCTGCTGTTGAGCCATGCCAGCGTGAGTACCCGGTCACTCTCTGCGCCGCTGGCATCAAGATGATGTTCAAGAATGATGTTGTCCTGGGTCAGCGTACCGGTTTTATCGGTGCACAACACGTCCATCGCGCCAAAATTCTGAATGGCGTTGAGCCGCTTAACGATCACTTTACGCCGCGACATGGCGATAGCGCCCTTCGCCAGGTTAGAGCTGACGATCATCGGCAGCATTTCCGGCGTCAGGCCGACCGCTACCGCAAGAGCAAACAGCGATGCCTCCACCCAATCACCTTTGCTGAAACCGTTAATCAACAGCACGATCGGCACCATCACCAGCATAAAGCGGATCAGCAGCCAGCTCACACTGTTCACCCCGCGATCGAACGCCGTCTGAGTGCGCGTACCGACGATGGACTTCGCCAGCGAGCCAAACCAGGTGCGATTTCCGGTGGCCACCACCACCGCCTGCGCTCTGCCGCTGGTGACATTGGTGCCCATCAGGCAGATATTGCCCATTTCAAGCAGACTTTTGCCCTTGTTCGATCCGGACAGCTGTTCACTGCCTTTACCGGAAACGCTGCCCATCACATCATACTTTTCAACCGGCAGCGACTCGCCGCTGAGAATCGACTGGCTGACAAACAGATCCCGTGACTCCAGCAGACGAACATCTGCCGGGACAAGGTCTCCGGCGGCGAGGAAGATCACATCTCCCGGCACCAGCTCTGCAATCGCAACCTCTTCCTGCACCGGGCCGATATTGCCCGGTCCGCGACGCAGCACCGTCGCCGTGGTGCGAACCATTGATTTCAGCGCCTGCGCCGCTTTGTTAGTACGAAACTCCTGCCAGAAACGCAATAAACCGCTCAGGCTGACCATCGTCACAATGATAATGATCCCGGTCAGATCGGTCTCTTCACCGTGAAGCCTCGGCAGCCAATAATCGGTGACGAAGCTTACGGCAGCCAGCGCCATTAGCACGTAAATAAACGGGTTATTGAATGCCTGCAGAAGTTGGATCAGCGCAGGCGGTGCCTGCTCATGGGCCACTTCGTTACGGCCATATTCATCCAGCCGTTCAAGCGCATCCTCCGTTGTCAGCCCCAGACGGCTGCTGTTAAGCCGTGCCAGGGTATGGTCCGGGCTGTTAAATGCCTCGGTTTCAATGGCAAAGCTTTTTTTATGCTGCTTATCATTTGCTGACGTATTCCGGTTTATTTTCCGGCGTTCTATTTTCATGTCAGTCATGATTAACCCTCAAATTTAAGACGTCGTTAACTCTGCATAAAATGTTTATGCATAATTTATTTTTTACGCGCTTACGCGCCTATTATTTTAATTGCCAGGGAACATCCATCATTCCCTCCTTAGGTGAACCACCGTCATTGTGGAATATCAGCGAGATTAACTCCCCTCGACGCACCAGCGGACAGAGGTAATATTTTCATGCCCGCCAATTCTTGACATAATAATATCCCCTGCCTTGCGATAATCGGTATGACCGACCAGTTCAAGGCGGATTTCTTTATGCCCCTGTTCTTGCGCTGAAATTGAAACCATTCCCTGCAGGCTGAGCGCTATCTCTTTACTGAGATTGAGTAATAGCTGGCGAATCGCCTTTTCATGTTCGCTATTACAGATAATATTCAGGACGTAGCATTTCTCTTCCTCTGTCGCCCCGGGGAAGCGATTAATACGCTGGGCCGCTTCACGTAATAAAATATTGGCACAGAGGATTATCAGCGTCGCCGCCGCCGCTTGCCAGAACTGCCCCAGCCCGCACAGCACGCCAATCGCCGCAGAACACCACAGCGTCGCGGCAGTATTCAGCCCCCGCACGTTCATGCCTTCACGCATGATGACGCCAGCGCCGAGGAAGCCAATTCCGGAAACCACCTGCGCCGCAATACGTCCCGGACTATCCGGCGATGTTGAAATTGAACTAAGAATAAAAACCGCCGCGCCGGTAGCCACCAGCGCATTCGTACGCAGGCCTGCCATTCGCTGCCGCCATTGTCTTTCAGCGCCAATTAGCGCGCCTAATAGCATCGCTGCGAGTAAATTTGCGATATAAGGAAACATCAACACAGCTTCCTCCATTTTTTCTGGAAGAATTAATGACGTGCTTTATTAAGCACACGACAAATTGTCGCCATTAAGGCGATTAACGTCGTGTTGACGGTGGAGGGAATAATGTATTTTTAAACATGAACATGACGATTATCCTCGCAGCCATGCTGCATTGTGTATTATGGGTGGCAATCGTCAAATGAGGAGATTGCTGCCCGCCGGTCTGGCAAGCAGCGCAGGGAAAATAGCGTCAGCTTGCCTTTTTGTTTTTGTTAGGGTGACTGTCCAACATATTTCTCCTGTTTGAATTTGCGCCTATTATAGTCATCCGTTTATATGAGTAAAGTTAAAATCTTCCGTTAGTGACGATTTGTTTAGGATTATCTGATGCTACAAATCCGGACTGCTGACTGCATAACTGGATAATATGGCTGATCCGCCAGGCCCGGTAAGGCGTTAACCCCACTCTGACGAACAGCCCAGCACGCACTTCCCCTATGGGGGTGTTATCAGTCGCAGGGAAAGATTCATGTTGTATCGCCATTCAACGCCGATAACCGGCAATCTTTATCCCATCTGGTGGTTAACTTCAAATATCACCGTCGGGGTGAACAGAAAGCAGTTTAATTACCAATAATATGGCATTTTATCAGCATTTTTTGCTGCTCATCGTCCGTATGGCGCATGATTAAAAATTTAAAACCACTAACAATCAATTAACATTAGCAGGCAAACATTTTACCTTAAGGAAATAATAATATGTCTACCCCCCAGGTTCTGGGCGACGTACCGTTCAGCGCCCCAGGAGAGCCCCACTCCAGCTTAACCGCGCGCATTGATGCGCTCCCCGCATCAGTTGGCCTGTGGACATTTATCACGCTACTGGCGCTGGGCGGTTTCTTCGAGCTATACGATCTTTTTCAGACCGGTTATATCAGTACAGGACTACTGGCAGAAAATATCTTTCATACCGGTGAAAACGGCATTTTCGGCATCTCCGACCAGGCGGCATTTGCCTCGTCAACCTTTATGGGACTGTTCATCGGCGCCAGCCTGCTGGCGCCTCTGGCGGATAAACTGGGACGTCGCCTGACATTTATGTTCGCCCTCGCATGGTACGGCGTTTTCTCCCTGATTATGGCGCTGCAGAACAGCGCCGAAGGGGTGATCTTCTGCCGTTTCCTGGTTGGGGTCGGCCTCGGCATTGAGCTCGTTACCATTGATACTTACTTAAGTGAATGGGTGCCTACGCATCTGCGCAACAAAGCCTTCGCTTTCGCTTTCTTTATTCAGTTCCTGTCGGTTCCCGCCGTGGCGCTGATGTCCTGGTTACTGGTGCCCACCACCCTTTTCGGTCTCACCGGCTGGCGCTGGGTCATTATTTTCGGCGCACTCTGTTCGCTGGTAATTTGGATTATTCGCAAGAATTTGCCGGAGTCGGCACGCTGGCTGGATGAAAAAGGCCGTCACGAGGACGCCCACAAGGTAATGTGCGAAATGGAACAACGCTGCGGCGTTTCTCCATCGCCGCGTCATCATATTGAGAAGCAAAATAACCCGCTGAAACTGGGCGCGTTTAAAGAGATCTGGACGCCGCAGTACCGCAAACGCACGATCATGCTGATGGTAATGAATTTCTTCCAGTCCATCGGCTTTTTTGGTTTTGGTAACTGGCTGCCAGCGCTGCTTTCCGGCCAGGGAGCCAGCATCACCCACAGCCTGTTATATGCATTTTTTATTACCCTTGCCTATCCGCTTGGCTGTCTGTTTTGCACCCGCTTTGTCCATCACTTTGAAAACAAATGGCAAATTGTTCTCTCTGCATTGATGACGGTGATTTTCGGCACCCTGTTTGCGCTGGAGAACAGCCCACTATTGCTGGTGGTGTGCGGATTTATGATCACCTGGTCGAACGCCTGGCTGACCATCAGCTATCACGCCTATCAGGCGGAAGTCTTTCCAACGCACATTCGCGCCCGGGCAGTGGGCTTCTGCTACTCCTTTAGTCGGCTCTCAACGGCAATTACCAGTATTCTGATTGGCATTATCCTGCAATATGCCGGTGCGCCAGGGGTGATTAGTTTTATCGTCGCCAGCATGCTGATGGTGATGTTGTCTGTGGGTATCTTCGGGCCGAAAACCCGGGGAATCAGCCTGGAGAATATCTGATGGCAAGCGCCGCCAGGATTCGCGGGCGGCGCTTGCCTGCAATCGTTTGTCATCGCTAAGTCGGTCGGCGAACCTTAAGGCCGACCTATAAAGCCGATCTCAGGCCGTCAAACATCGCTAACCTACTGGCGTTCGGTAAAAATCACCTGCGCATCGGCAAAACATTTTTCCGCCAGCGACGACACCGGCTCCTTGTTGCGCATGATCAACGCCAGCGTTGAGTCGACCTCCGTTTCCGCAATGGGGCGGATTTCCAGATTATCGCTTAACGCTTCGAGGCCATTATTCAGCGGCATAATCGCGCAGCAGATCCCGGCCTGTACCGCCTGGATAATTTGAAAAGTGGAGTCACTTTCAAAAACGTACTTCGGCGTCAGCCCCTTTGACTTGAAGCTCATTTCAATCGATTCACGGTAATACATGCCCTTAGTCAGAAAGCCAAGAGGCAGCGCGGCCAGCGCGTCCCACTCAGGGATCGCATCGCCAAACTGAAAATAACGCTTATCATGTAACAACCCCATCCGGGTCCTGGGCAACCAGACCGCGTGAAATAACGGACTATCAACGTGGTGCAGATAGCAGATCCCAAGATCCAACTGATTACGGCTGACACCATCAATAATCTGCTCTGACGTCATTGATAACAGACTGAACTGCAGTTCCGGGTATTTATCGGCCAGCGGCTTAATCAGTTGCATCGGATTCAGGCTGGCTAACGGCACCATTCCCACTCTTAGCTGGCCGACCATATGCCCACGACAAATCGCCGCTTCCGCTTCCAGTCCATCGTGGGCCGCTAAAAGCGCGCGCGCCCAGGCCAGAATACGCTCGCCTTCCGGCGTAAATCCTTCAAAGCGTTGTCCTCGCTGAATCAGCGTCAGGTTCAACTCGTCTTCCAGATTACGGATGCGCATGGAGAGCGTGGGCTGGGTGATGTGACAGGCCGCCGCGGCCTGGCCAAAATGACGCGTTCTGTCGAGCGCAATCAGATATTTAAGCTGTTTAATATCCATCAATAATCCAGTTATTGCGCATTGCGCCGGCGCTTTCCGCCGCTGCTGTCAGCACAACAGGAAAAATGTTAGCTAAATGTTATGTTCAGCCTTGATGAAATTCAAGCGCCATCAACGGTGGCGCGTGTATCGGCCTACAGCTACAGGGGGCGGATTTTGTTGGGCGGGCTCTGACACAGAGCCCGCAATGGCAGGCGACATACGCGGAATAACGGCTTAACGAAGCCCCGCCAGCGCGCGGATCTCTTTCGAGCGCAGAGTCAGACGGACAGGGGCCGATTTATAGGAGGGCGTGCCGCTCTCTTTATCAAGATAATCCAGCGGCACCAGCACGTTCGCTTCGGGGTAATAGGCGGCAACAGTGCCCGGTGCGATGCTATAAGCCACCACGGTGATATCCTCCAGCCGCTGGTGATGACCCGGCAGCGCGGAGCTAATATCCACCCGATCGCCATGCTCTAACCCCTGCTCTGCCATATCCTGCTCATTCATAAACAGCACATCACGACGACCAAAAACGCCACGGTAGCGGTCATCCATAGCGTAGATGGTGGTGTTATATTGATCGTGACTGCGCAGTGTCACCAGGCGCATCACATTTTCCCCCTCAACCTGCTGGTTTTCATGGATGCCGTGGAAAACCGAAAACATCGCCTTACCGGTCGGCGTCGGCCAGATACGTTCAGTTGGCGGCAGCGGCATACGAAAGCCCCCGGGATGGCGTATACGCTGGTTGTAATTGTCAAAGCCGGGAATCGTTTGCTCGATCAAATCGCGGATCCTGTCGTAATCCGCGACCAGCGCCAGCCAGTCAATTTTACTCTCAGGCAGCGTCGCCATTGCCATTCCGGCGACAATCGCGGGCTCCGAGCGCAGATGCGGGGAAGCGGGTTTCAGTTTGCCTGATGAAGCGTGAACCATCGACATCGAATCCTCGACGGTAATCGACTGACGCCCCGTCTCCTGGATATCCAGCTCGGTGCGGCCCAGACAGGGCAGAATAAAGGTCTCTTTGGCGACCAGCAAATGCGAACGGTTAAGCTTGGTGCCAATATGTACGCTCAGATCCAGCCCCCGCATTGCCGGAAAGGCCCGTTGGTGATCCGGCATCGCCACCGCAAAGTTACCACCAAGACACAGCAGGGCTTTGGATTCGCCGTCGATCATCGCCTGTAGCGCTTTCACCGCATCGTGACCGTGCGCCTGCGGCGGTTCAAAACCGAACACCCGGCGAAGGTTGGCCAGAAACGGGGCGCCCGGTTTTTCAGTGATGCCCACGGTACGGTTACCCTGCACGTTGGAGTGGCCGCGCAACGGGCAGATCCCGGCGCCGGGCTTACCAATATTTCCGCGCATCAGCAGCAGATCGGCAATCAGGCGCACGTTTGACGTGCCTTTGTTGTGCTGGGTGATACCCATACCGTAGGTAATAATGGTGGCATTCGATTTGGCGTATGCCGCCGCCACCCGCTCAAGATCGTCGCGCGTCAGGCCAGACTCACGTTCAATATCGTGCCAGTGGGTAATTGCAAGATCCTGGGCGAAATCAGCAAAGCCCAGCGTATGTTCGTCGATAAACGCCCGATCCAGCACCCCGCCCTGCTCTTTTTCCATCCGCAGCAACGCTTTCGCGATCCCCTTTAATGCCGCCGCGTCGCCGCCGGCTTTCACCTGAAAATAGGTGGAGGCAATGTTGGTTGAACGGTATGTCGCCATCTCGATGACATTCTGCGGGTCGGCGAAACGCTCCAGCGCACGCTCTTTTAGCGGATTGAAAACGATGATCGGTACACCGCGGCGCGCCAGCTCATGCAGCGTCCCCATCATTCGCGGGTGGTTGGTGCCAGGGTTGTGCCCGATGGAAATCACCAGTTCGGTCTTGTCAAAGTCATCCAGCGAGACCGTGCCTTTGCCGATACCGATGGACTGCGGCAGGCCGACGCTGGTCGACTCATGGCACATGTTGGAGCAGTCCGGGAAGTTGTTGGTACCCAGTTCACGGGCAAAAAGCTGAAATAAGTAAGCCACTTCATTGGAGGCCCGCCCGGAGGTGTAAAACTCAACCTCATCGGGCTGCAGAGAACGGAGGATTTCGCCGATACGGGTGAATGCCTCTTCCCAGGCAACCGGACGCAGGGTATCGCTCTTTTTATCGTAGGCTAAAGGCCGGGTTAATCGACCATAACCTTCCAGTTCGAAGTCGCTCTTTTCCAGCAGTGAGGTGACCGTATTGGCAGCCAGAAATTCCGCGGTGACGCGTTTACTGGTGGCTTCCCAGGTCACGGCTTTGGCGCCGTTTTCACAGAACTGAAACGTCGATTTATGCTCTTTATCCGGCCAGGCGCAACCGGGGCAGTCAAATCCATCCGGCTGGTTAGTACGAAGTAGCGTGGACGGTGCATCGAGTACATCCATTTGCGTACGCACGGCAATAGCGGTGGCTTTTAATGCGCCCCAGCCCCCTGCCGGACCATCATAAGGATGGACCCCTGGAACGACGCGTTTTTTACTACTCATGTTAACTCCTGATGTGCTTTCAGCAGCGAATTGCAGGCGATCCGCCGTACTCTCTCTTATCGCCCGCGATCGGCATATCATCCCGTCATACTTCAGGTTGCATGGGCGTGGGCAATAATCTGGACTCACCACTTCTGGGCAACGCAAGCGCTGTTTAAAAACAGCCACAGCGTTTTGTCCTGCAACTTAAATGATTCAGGGGCGATAACGGGCTTTTTATTAACGAAAGCATAACAATCAGGGCCGTCTCTGTATAATCAATGTTGTCTATCATGCATTAGATTTAACTTATTTAACGAATAATAAACATACACAATGGCTAATGACATCAGGTCAGATTGAAGTAGCGATCCGGCTTAAGTTGCTCCGGTAAGGGGGACTGGTCTGTCATATCCAGCAGATTGCGCTCAATAGTATTGCACCGGCGCGCCGACCAGTCGCTCGCACCCACCGAGCGCATGACCGAGTTCAACGACAATGCATCCCCTGAATAATTCACATTACAGGATGGCTAACCGGCACTCATCCGGCGCATTGCACAGTGATACGCGCCGTTACGTACCGACGCGCGCAATATGCGCGCAATGCCATGTACCGCAATCCGCGCACCATGCCGCCGCGCCGGGCGCATCGGCAAATGAAGCATCTCCTGCGCCCAGGACGGTAACAGGTCAATACCGGCACACATCATGATCCGCCCAACCGGCTGGCTTAACCGGCCTGGCAAGCGCGTCGACAGCAGCAGGTCAGCCACTTCGCGGGTTCGTTCATCACAGCGTAACTGCGGGCGCATATCCTGCAGGTAGTCGGCAACCTGACGGGGAGTGACCGGGATATCACGCGCCCCAAGACGGCGGGCGATCTCCGCGGCTTCCTGATAATACTGCTGCTGACGGGCGGTGCTGACCACAGTGCGTTTATAGCGCAGATGCGAGGCCATAAAGCTGCTGCACTCGGCAACATGGACCCAGGTGAGCAAATCCGGATCGCTGGCCCGATACGGCGTGCCATCTTTGTCCTCGCCGCTCACCCGCAGATGGATCGCCTTCACTTTTGCGATCAGCCGTTCGGCATCAACGACGGTGCCAAAAGTCGTGGCGGAAATAAACTGGCTGGTTCGGCGCAGACGGCCAAAAATATCGTCCCGGAAACGGGAGTGATCCCAGACGCCCGCCAGCGCCAGCGGGTGCAGCATCTGTAACAGCAGCGCGCTGATGCCGCCGCACAGCATGGCGGTAAAATCCCCGTGAACCTGCCAGATAGCCGACTGCGGGCCAAACAGCCCCGGTTCGCCTTTGGGATGTTCAAAATCTATCTCTTTCAGCGCCATGCCGGTTAAGCCCAGAACCTGGGATTCGATCATTCCGCGTATGCCGATCATGACTTTACCTGCTCGTTTCGTTGAGCGGCAAAGATAGCATTATTCGCTGCGGGAGGCATTCGCCAACGGTGGCGTTAACCCAGGAAATGCCCGCCGGTAGCGGGCACCAGAGAGGTTAAGGGTTAAGCTGATAGTCGAGGCTTATCTCAGCATTCAGCACCTGTGATACCGGGCAGCCAGCCTTCGCTTTCTGAATAATGCCGTCAAAGACGTCGGCATCAACGCCCGGCAGAACGATTTTGCTCTGTAGCGCAATGTTGGTGATCGCAAAGCCGCCGCCGGATTTATCCAGCGTCACCACCGCCACGGTATCAATAGAAGTGGCGGTATAGCCCTCTTCACTGAGCATCAGCGAGAGCGCCATAGAGAAACAGGCGGCATGGGCGGCGCCGATAAGCTCTTCCGGATTGGTCCCCTTTACGCCTTCAAAGCGCGTGTTGAAACCATAAGGCTGTTGATTGAGCGCGCCGCTCTCGGTAGAGACGGTTCCCTTACCACTTTTCAGATCCCCTTCCCAATGCGCCTGACCTTTCTTATGAATTGCCATTATTCGCTCCTTTTTGACATTAAAGGGTTAAGAGCCTATCCCATTAGGGCTATTTTGCTTGTCATTTTGAACCTGGGCAGTGCTCAGAATCCTCACGTACTACGTGTACGCTCCGGTTCTTCCGCGCTGGCCGTGTTCAAACTGTCTGCGCCAATAACGCCTGGTGGGATAGGCTCTAAGTATAGAAGCCCTTTACCCCTTTGGACGGCGCACGCTTTTTTCGTCAGTTCAATCCGCTGTGATATTTTTGCTCATATTGACGCCGGTGACGCGGAATCCGGTGGCTTCATAGAGATGACGAGCGCGTTGATTATCCCCGGCAACCCGCAATTTAATTTGCCTGATACCTCTGTTTTTCAGTTCATTCTCAAAGGCAACCATAGTCTGTTTACCCAACCCCTGGCCCTGAACGGTCGGAAAAATATAAAAATCGCAGATAAACGCAGAGCGCGTTGGCTCATCTGGCTTGTACCAGAGATAGCCAATCGGCGTTTCTCTCCCCTCAACATCATTGAGTAAACAGAGCAGAACCTGGCCGCGGGTATTGACGCCAGCGGGTAAAGCCTCCGCGATTTCCTGTTGCGCCTGAGCCAGCGCGGCCGACGATGAAAGGCCATAGTTGGCCGCAATTTCTGCGGCATAATCGGGGAGAAAATAGTCGAGATAAGCCGGGTACTCGTCATTACGCATCGGGCGAAACAAAATCATTGGCGGTTCCTTGTCTTCCGGTAGTTTGAGTCAGCGTCTGCTGAATCGCTTCGAGAAATAGCGGCAATGCGCTCGGGGGATAATCACGTGAGAGATAAACGCCATACACGCCCAGCGCTTTCGGCTGCCAGGCCGGTAACACCCGTTTCAGCGCGCCGCTGTTCAGCGCCCTTTGCGCCTCCAGTTCCGGCAGCATGGCGATGCCGCAACCGGCAACCGCAGCCTCCAGCAGCAGCGAAGAGATCCCGGCGCTAAGATTACCGGACACCGCCACCGCGATCTTGTCGCCAGCAGGATCGGTAAACTGCCAGCTCTGGCTGGCGAAATGGCTATAGTGCAGGCAATTGTGATGCGCCAAATCCTCCGGCGTTCGCAGCGGTCCGTGGTGCTGTAACCAGCGCGGCGAGGCGCACAGCACGGAACGGCAGACGCCAAGGCGGCGGGCGATAGCGCCCGGCTCCGGCTTATCGGTAATACGAATCGCTACGTCGATCCGCTCGCCAATCAGGCTCACTGGATGGTTGTTGATATCCAGTTCAAGACGCAGCTGCGGATAGCGGGCAAGAAAATCCGGTAAGAGCGGTGAGATAAGCTGCATGGCGGTGAAATGGGCGCAGGCAACCCGCAGCGTACCGCTGGGGATCGCCCGTTCGGATTGCCCGGCGATTTCATCCGCGAGTTGCGTCAGCGTTCGCGTCTTTTGCAGCACCTTTTCCCCGGCGGGCGTTAAGGTCAGCTTACGGGTTGAACGATGGATCAGCCGGGTTCCTGCCCACTGCTCCATCTGTTCCAGATAGCGGCTAACCATCGGTCGCGACATCCCCAGCGCGCGCGCGGCGGCGCTTAAACTCCCCAGTTCACAAATACGCATATACACCTGCGCGGCGATCACCCGATCCATTTTCCGTTTCCATCTGCACGTTTTATGAAACTCAGCATCTCTTTTTTCAGGAATTTTCGCAAATCCAGAAATCCGTACAATAGCGTCTATTCATCTGACGGAGAGAAACCAATATGAAATTATCTGCCCTTGCTATCGCCACCACGCTGTTCAGCACCACACTACTGGCCGCCCCTTTAACGCTGCAAACCTACAATCCGCAGGAGAACGGTATTTTCGCCGTCAACTCCACTCTCGTCTCCGGCCCCCATGAAGCCGTGTTATTTAATGCCCAGTTCAGCAGTAAAGATGGTGACAAACTGGTTGATATGATTAAAAAAAGCGGTAAAAAGCTCACCCGCATCGTCATCACGTCCGGCGATCCTGATTTCTACTTTGGCCTGCAGCCGCTGGTTAAAGCCTTCCCGGATGCAAACGTGGTAGCCACCGCTGAGGTCGTGAAACATATCAATGCCACCAAAGCGGCCAAACTGGCGTACTGGGGCCCGCAGATGAAAGACGGCGCGCCGCAACAGATTTACGTTCCACAGGTGATTGCCGCTAACAGCTTCACTATCGATGGCGAAAAAGTCGAGATCCGCCAGCCACAGAATTATGCCGCCTTTGTCTGGATACCGGGGAACAAAGCGATTCTTGGCGGTACCGGCGTCGCGTGGGGGATGCACGTCTGGACAGCGGATACCCAAAGCGTCGCCAGCCGTCAGCAGTGGATCAATACCCTTGACGAGATGGCTGCTCTGCATCCGCAACGGGTGATCCCCGGTCATTATCTCGGCACGCTGCCAGCAGGCGATCGCGCGATTGTCTTTACCCGCGATTATCTGATCCAATTTGAGCAGACGCTCAAAGAGCATAAAGATTCCGCAGACGTCATTAAGGTGATGAAACAGCGCTGGCCGGGGCTCGCGGAAGAGAGTTCGCTGGCGCTGAGCGCAAAAGTGAATACCGGCGAAATGAAGTGGTAATCCCCCGTTAACCAGCAACAATGGATAACCACGGGCTCACGATTCCTGCCGGACGGCGGCTAACGCCAGATCCAGCCTGGCCCGAATTTATCCCGCAGCCCCGTAAGGCGTCAGCCTTCCGGGCAATACGGACGGTTCGTCCGTTACTCCCGTCGAGCGGGCGTTGTTAATCTGTGCTTTCAGCATTGCCAATCCAGGCAAACTGGACCACGATAATTATCACTGCCCCAAAACGGGCGGTGTACTTAGGGTTAAATTTCGTCCGGCGCAGGTCGGGCTTGTCCTTGAAACCGCAACAGGATAAAGGAGTAAGAATGAAATCGAACCATCAGGCACGTCATCTTCTCGGTCTGAACTACAAACTTTCCCGGCAGAAAAAAGTGCTGCTGGAGGGCGATGAAGAAACTACGGTTAACCACGTCCACGCCACCGGGCGCAAACGCCGCGGTGGATAAATTTTCAGCTGAATGATGATAAAAACACCGTCCCTTCCTGCGGATGGTGTTTTTTAATACTATCGCCCGGATATTTACCCTTCTTTGATGTCATCTGCTCTATACTCTGGCCGCTGCAATTTCCTGCCAGCCCCTCGCCTGTCGCCGCGCATGGGCTGAAGCGATCATCAAGGAGTTAGTGCGATGCAATTTACTCATAAGAAAAACCGCTCTCTTTATATCCCATATGCAGGTCCCGTTCTGCTTGAGTTTCCTCTTCTCAACAAAGGCAGCGCCTTCAGTATGGAAGAGCGTAGCAGTTTTAATCTGCTGGGCCTGCTGCCGGAAGTGGTGGAAACCATCGAAGAACAGGCTGAGCGCGCCTGGATCCAGTATCAGGGCTTTAAGACCGAGATCGATAAACACATTTACCTGCGCAACATCCAGGATACCAACGAAACCCTGTTTTATCGCCTGGTCGGCAATCATCTCGACGAAATGATGCCGGTGATTTACACCCCCACCGTCGGTGCCGCCTGCGAACGCTTCTCTGAGATCTATCGTCGCGCCCGTGGCGTATTTATCTCCTGGCAGAACCGTAACAACCTCGACGATATCCTGCAAAACGTGCCAAACCATAACGTCAAGGTGATCGTGATGACCGACGGCGAACGAATTCTTGGCCTCGGCGATCAGGGTATTGGCGGGATGGGCATTCCTATCGGTAAATTGTCGCTCTATACCACCTGCGGCGGCATCAGCCCGGCCTACACGTTGCCGATTGTGCTGGATGTCGGCACCAATAATCAGCAACTGCTGGATGACCCGCTGTATATGGGCTGGCGTCATCCGCGCATCACCGACGACGAGTATTACCAGTTTGTTGATGACGTTATCCAGGCGATTAAGGCCCGCTGGCCGGACGTTCTGCTGCAGTTCGAAGACTTCGCGCAAAAAAACGCCATGCCGCTGCTTAACCGCTATCGCCATGAAATTTGCTCATTTAACGATGATATTCAGGGCACCGCTTCAGTAACCGTCGGTACGCTGATTGCCGCCAGCCGCGGCGCGGGCAGCCAGCTAAGCGAGCAGAAAATTGTCTTCCTCGGCGCCGGTTCCGCGGGCTGCGGGATCGCCGAGCAAATCATCGCCCAGATCCAGCGTGAAGGTTTAAGCGAAGAAGAGGCCCGCAAACGCGTGTTTATGGTTGACCGCTTTGGTCTGCTGACCGATGCGATGCCGAACCTGCTGTCGTTCCAGAGCAAACTGGTGCAAAAACGGGAACATCTGCAAGACTGGGACACCACCAATGATGTCCTGTCGTTACTCGACGTCGTGCGTAATGTGAAACCGAATATTCTCATCGGCGTTTCCGGTCAGCCGGGGCTGTTTACCGAAGAGATTATCCGCGAAATGCATAAACACTGCCCGCGTCCGATTGTGATGCCCCTGTCCAACCCGACCTCCCGCGTGGAAGCGACGCCGCAGAATATTCTCAGTTGGACCGACGGCGAAGCGCTGGTCGCCACCGGCAGTCCGTTCGCGCCGGTCACGCTTAAAGGCAAACAGTATCGCATTGCTCAGTGCAATAACTCCTATATCTTCCCGGGGATTGGGCTCGGCGTTATCGCCTCCGGCGCATCCCGCGTGACCGACGAGATGCTGATGGTCGCCAGCGAAACCCTGGCAAAACATTCGCCGCTGGTTAATAACGGTGAAGGGCCGGTCCTGCCTGAGCTCAAGGATATACAGACCGTTTCCCGCGCTATTGCGTTTGCTGTCGGCAAAGTTGCGCAGGAACAAGGCGTGGCGGTGAAAACCTCCGCCGAAGCGCTGTTGCAGGCAATTGCGGATAACTTCTGGCAGCCTGAGTATCGAAACTACCGCCGGACATCAATTTAAGCGGCAGCACGGCCGGGCCTGAGGTTCAGGTCCGGCTTGTTACTTTTCCTCAGTTGTCTCCGTTTCGTTCAGCGCTAGCCAAAACGCCTTTTGCCCTCTACACTGCAGACACCCATCAACCAACTGAATAGAAAAGGAGGATCCCATGCCGTACTGTGAAATGTTTAATTTTTCACATACATTTGGCGATCGCACCTGCTCAAGCGTTATCGGTATCGTGCTGCGATAACTTCGGCTTGAGCGAAGAAACCAACGTCTGAATCCCTTCCCTCGGGCTTACCGGGTTATCGTCAGCGATGTTTGACGAGGCGTTTTTACGCCTGTAACTCTTGAGTAAGTTCACAATGAGCACATTACTAACTGCGCAATCTCTCCATGCTGATACGGCGTTTGGCCCGCTGTTCACCGATCTCTCTTTTACCCTGAAAAAAGGCGACCGCATTGGCCTTATCGGCTATAACGGCTGCGGCAAAAGCACGCTATTACAGGTGCTGGACGGCACTATCGTTCCCACTTCCGGCTGCGTGTCACTGGCAAACCACTGCCTGATGGCGCGGGTTGAGCAGCATCTGCCGGATACGCTGTTAGCGCAGCCTCTGCTTCAGGCGGTGCTGGCAAAACTTCCCGCCATTGACCGAGAGCACCAGCGCTGGCAGGCAGAGAGATTACTGGCGGAGACGGGGTTTACGTCAGCGGAGATTGTGCAGCAAACGTCAACCCTGAGCGGTGGTCAGCATACCCGACTGCTGCTTGCCAGAGCGCTGATCCAGCAACCGGATCTCCTGCTGCTCGATGAACCGGGAAATCACCTCGACCTGCCGACCCTGTTGTGGCTGGAGAGCTTCCTGCAAACCTGGCAGGGGAGTTTCGTTCTGGTATCGCATGATAATACATTACTGGATGCGGTAACTAACTGCAGTTGGATCCTGCGTGACAGAACCCTGCACGCCTTCTCCCTGCCCTGCAGCGCCGCCCGCCGGGCGCTGGAAGCACAGGACGCCAGCGACGCGCTGCGCCATAAAGCGGAGCAAAAAGAGATCGACCGTGTTACCGCCAGCGCCAAACGGCTGGCTATCTGGGGGCGGACGTATGATAACGAAGATCTCTCGCGCAAGGCCCGGCAAATGGAAAAGCAGGTACAACGCCTGAAGGAGAGCCAGACCGATCTCACCGTCGGAACGCCATGGCGGCTGGCGCTGCACGGCGACGCGCTGCGGGCGGACAGCTTGCTGGAGATGGAGCAGCTCGCCGTGCCATCGGCGCCGGGTCTGCCCGCCCTGTTCACCGCTAGTCTGATGCGCCTGAAAAGCGGCGATCGGGTGGCGGTTATGGGCCGTAACGGTTGCGGTAAATCCTCGCTACTGCGTTTGCTGTGGCGGCAAATGCAACAGGAGAAGGCGGATAACGGGTTGCGTCTGCACCCGCGACTGAAGGCGGGTTATTACGACCAGACCCTGCGCCAACTGGCGGATGGCGACACACTTCTCGACGCGCTGGAATCCTTTGAACCGGCAGCGGAAACGCGCAAGCGGGCGCTGATCGCCGCCGGGTTTACCTGGTCGCGTCACGGGCAAAAAGTCGGCACCTTAAGCGGCGGCGAACGTTCGCGTCTGCTATTCGTCGGTCTGTCGCTGGCCCGCTATAGCCTGCTGCTACTGGATGAGCCCACCAACCATTTGGATATGGATGGCAAAGCGGCGCTGGCGGCCACGCTGCGTGATTACCCCGGCGGCCTGCTGCTGGTGAGTCACGATCGCGAACTGATCGACATGAGCTGCAATCGCTTCTGGTTGATTGATGAGCACGGGCTGAACGAATGGCATAGCGCCGAGGAGGTCTACGATGTTTTGCGAAACCGCAATTCTCTTCCGGCGAGGCAACCCTGGCCGGTAATCACCAGTGAGCCGGTCATGAATCATGATGCGCTGCTGGAGCGGTTGCTGACGCTTGAGCAACTGCTGGCCGACGATCTCGCCCGCAAGCTAAAGCATCAAAAACCGCAGCGACAGGCGCAGTGGCGTGAAGAGATTGCAGCCATCAACGCGCTGTTAAGTTAAATGTCGTTCCCGGCGGGGATATCCGCGCCGGGAACGCATTCGCCCCGGTCGTGGGCCTGTTTTTTTAATCTATTGCGGATTTTTCTCTTTCCAGGCATCCCATGCCGCTTTAATTTCCTGCTTCGCCGTGGCGGCATCGTTGAAACCGTCCAGCTCAACTTTTTTACGGCCATCCGGCAGCTGTTTATAAACGCGGAAGAAGGCCTGCAGACGCTCCTGCTCAATCTTCGGCAGATCGCTGATATTTTTGATGTCGTCGTAGGTCGGGTCAATTTTACTTGCCGGAACGGCAATGATTTTGTCGTCCTTCTCGCCGCCGTCAATCATCTTTAGTACGCCAATGGCGCGCAGTTTGATTAGCGTCCCTGGGGCCATTGGCGCACGGGTATAAAACACCACATCCAGCGGATCGCCATCGCCAGCCAGAGATTGAGTCAGTGAACCGTAGTTAGCCGGATAGGCCACCGGCATCGACTGAAAGCGATCGGCAATCAGAAAGCCGGTTTTGGCGTCGGTTTCATATTTGATAATGCCGCCCGCCGGGATTTCAGTCACGGCGTAAAACTCTTCCGGATTGTTTTTCGGCTGCGGGAAGTCCAGTACGTTCTGTGCCTGGGCGGCTGCGGAAAGCAGAAGCCCTGCGGTAAGGATAGTTTTTACCAGATGCATTGTATTATCGCTCTATTGTTATAAGAAATTGAAAACCAAAACGATAAAGGGAACGGATGAATTAAATATGACGATAATATTTCACTAAGGTGATGGCGAAATCCGGGCACTTACCTCCGTCGCCCTTCTGTTCCGCTACGCGATGAGTCCGGTGTATAACAATCATTTTCTGCCTGCATAATTTATTCAAATTTTATGAACAATATCCGCAAATTGTTTCGATTTTAATCAGCGAATGGTCGGCATATTATTTATCACATCGGGGCAAAAACGCTCCTCTACACACAAAATGCTTAAGGAATACGACCATGAAATCCATCAAAATTTTCGTTTCAGTTGCCGCTCTCTCAATGATCTCCTTCGGTTCTTTTGCCCAAAGCATCAGCGCCAGCGCTGCAACACTGGACCGCGCAGAAGCGAAAATTGCCGCCCAGGCAGCCAAACAAGATTCGTCCTACAAAATTACCAGCGCTCAGTTCAATAACCGCGTGCATATGACCGCTGAACTGACTAAATAAAATTAACACATCGCCGGGCCGCCAAAAGAGACAGTCGACAACGACAGCACGATGAGAGAAGGAACAAAACATGAAAAATATCAGCGTGATGATCACCGCACTGCTTTTGGCTGCTTCGCTTTCGTCCGGTGTGGTGGCCGCAGAACATAGTTTTACTCAACCAGAAGCGGGGGCAAATATTGATACCTCGGTGCATCAAAATCATATTGATGTCAGCCATGCTTTTGATAAAGAGAGTCTGACGGCAAATAATCTTCAGTAAGACAGTACATGGCGCGAGCGGAAATATCCGTTGGCGCCTGTTTTTCCTGCCCTTTCCCCACCCATTATCCGCCGGTGATTCCCTTATTCAAAATTCGCAAAAAGCAGTCGTTCAAGGCTATAAAAGAAAAGAACGTCACGTTACTCTATAAACCCGCATTCTTTAATCAAAGTTCGTATCAGCTCAGCCGCAGGAAGCTCGCGAATAAGATTAACTCCCTGTCCTGCCCAGTGAGCGCCATACTGGTAATCCCCCTGAATGCTTGCCGCGCTGGCCTGCGTCGCCTCCGGTGGCTACGCCTGCCTGCTGCCTCAAAGCGTACTCGACACTCTGTATCTGCCTCCGGGAAACCAGGTGCAGCCGGTTGGACAGGCGATCACGCAACTTATCTGGCGTAAAGACTATTCCTCTCCGGCTCTGAATCAAATGCGCCAGCTCCTTGAATCAGCGTCCGATCATGATGCGTTACCGGGTGCCAGAACCAGCAGCATGATCGACACCACGATTAACGCGGGATTGAACGATACCAGATGCTTAGCTGAACAGTGAATATGACGCGGGGTACTGCTGAGTCCTGGACATTCATGTCCGGGATATTTTATCGGTGGCTGAAAGCCAGTCTGGCGGCAAACAGCATAAAGAGACCGCCGGTCGCGCGATCCATCCATTGAACGAAGGTCGGTGTTTTCAATTTCACCCATTCAGATTCCGTGGTCTGTTCCGTTCACTATAAACTCGCGGATATTCGTTATATCCACAGCGTGTGAACGGGCAGGGGGACGTTTCGCCCGTCCCCCTGCACCCCCGGCATTGCGCTGAAAACCTGCCGCTCCGCGGTCCGCTCCACTCCGGCTTCATCTGGCGGACCGGGCGGGACTCGACGTCCCTGTCTCGACCCGCCCTCTGGCCGCCGTCCTGGCGACCAGTCCTGGATGCGCGCCTGCGTTCCCGCCAGGTTTCCTTGATGCGCCCAACCCCCATGCGGTGAGTCCGTTATTCGTCAGGGGCTTTTCAGAGGCTGAAAATCATAAAAAAGTTATATCCTTTATATTTCAGCCCGTATCAGCTCAGTAAGCGAATCAACTGAATCAGATTTTCGTTTAAACCACCGATAATGCGATTGCCACAGGAAAATAAAACAAAAGACAACTCCGATGATTTGCTTAAGTGAACGGCATTACGACGGGGTCTGAGTATTAATTGACTACCCAGCCAGCATAAGTAGACGGCTCCGCAGCACTTCAGCAAGTCATACGCCAGCTCCGATGCCGCCAGCAACGCCCCGAGACCAAAAGCGACCGCCGCCCCCAGATAAAACACCCTGTATCAATCCCCAGTGCCGCCTGAAAGACTTTTTTCCGCCTTCCGCGGTGGATGTGCGCAAAATTAATGAGTATCAAGGCCTGGGGTAAGCGTCAGCAGAAGCGCGGCAAAAGAACAGGCAAGAATAAAGGCTCTTCGCGACAAATGACTGCCGCAAAAACAGATACAGTCATTTGACCAACCCTTTATCAATACAGGTTATTATGACATTTAACCATATGCGCATCGCCAGGCCGGTCTCCGATCTTGCACTGAGTAGTAAAATGTACTGCGAAGGCCTTGGCCTGGCGCAGATAGCGAGTTTTTCCGATCATGACGGCTTTAGCGGTGTGATGGTCGGGCACCGGGATACTGGCTGGCATCTGGAGTTCACCCTCTGCCATCATCATCCGCTCACGCCCTCACCCGGCGCGGAGGATTTACTGGTGCTCTATTACCCGCAAGCCGCAGCATGGCAGGAGCAGTGCGGAAAAATGCTGACCGCCGGTTTCATACTGGTCAGCGCGTTTAATCCGTACTGGAATGTGAACGGCAAAACCTTTGTCGATCACGATGGTTATCGCGTGGTGCTGCAAAACAGACGCTGGATACTCTAAATCGGCTACACCACTTATCGATGTATTGATTATCGCGCTAACCGGCTGGTGTTATATCGAGTTCGTGAATTTACCTGCAATAACGTGCTGGTTTATTGCGGCGCTGAGGAATATGCGTCGAGCGATGTCTGACGCAAATGTTGGCAAAAAACTAATCAATATTTGACTGCAATTCGGCTTCCATGCCACCATCGCGTCAGCGCCCGGCAAAGAGGCGCGATGGTGGTACGGGTGAATATCAGAGATCGTATGATTTAAGGTCCATGCCCGTCCGCAACCTGATCTGGCGGGAAATAAAAACATGCACCAAAGTTTTAATCAGCGCGTCCATTTTTATTACTGCGTTTTGGTCGCACTGAAAATATATACAAAATCGAAAAAATCGGGTGGCGTCCGGGGGAAAAATAATTTCCTGCTGAAATGGCTGCGCAAAGCTCAGGACAACAATATCTTCCACCCGGATATTACCAGTGAGATCGAATGGTTACGCGGCAAAATTATTCAGGCTGGCTATGATACCGACCTTGAGCCGATGCTGGATTTTGTTTACGCCACCGCTAAACGCGCGGAAGATCTTAAAAACGCCGAATAATTTACACCCGGGCCGTCTGACCCGGATGTCCGGTATTAGCGTTTTTTACGGTGCATCAGGCGGTAAACCGCCGGGATCACCAGCATCGACAGTAACGGCGCGGTAATCATCCCGCCGATCATCGGCGCGGCAATACGCTGCATCACCTCTGAGCCGGTACCGCCTCCCCACATAATCGGCAGCAGTCCGGCCATAATTGTCGCCACGGTCATCACTTTCGGACGGACACGCAGCACCGCCCCTTCATGGATCGCTTCGTTGAGGCTTTGGTCATCAAGCTGGCCGTGTCGTTTGGCGATTGCCTGATTTAAATAGAGCACCATAATCACCCCGAACTCCGCCGCCACGCCCGCAAGGGCAATAAAGCCGACGGCTGCCGCTACCGACAGATTGTAGCCCAGCAACCACAGCAGCCAGACGCCGCCGATCAGTGAAAACGGCAAGGTGCCCATGATCAACAGCGCGTCTTTAACCTTACTGAAGGTGACGTAAAGCAGGATAAAAATAATCATCAGGGTAAATGGCAGCACGATTTTCAGCTTCGCCGTGGCGCGCTCCAGATACTCATACTGCCCGGACCAGGTCAGCGAGACGCCTTCGGGCAGCGTGAGCTGCTTGCTGACGTTACTCTGCATCTCGTCAACGGCGGATTTCAGATCGCGCCCGCGAATATCGACGTAGATCCAGTCCGACAGGCGGGCATTTTCGCTTTTCAGCATCGGCGGTCCATCAGTGATGGCGATATCCGCCAGTTCAGAGAGCGCCACCTGCGCCCCGCCACGCGTTACCACCGGCAAATCGCGCAGCTTTTGCAGCGAGTCGCGGATTTCACGCGGATAGCGGACGCTTATTGGATAGCGTTCGCGCCCCTCGATGGTCTCACCGATGTTATCGCCGCCCACGACGCTGGCGACCACCGACTGTAGCTCCTTCACCGATACGCCATAACGTGCCGCCTTCACCCGGTCAATATTGATATCAATATAACGACCACCGTCGAGGCGTTCGGCCAGCGCCGATGTCACCCCCGGCACGTTACGCACGATGCGTTCGATTTCCTCGGCGGTTTTTTCAATTTCCGCAAGATTATTGCCGTTCACTTTGATGCCTACCGGGCTTTTAATGCCGGTCGCCAGCATATCCAGGCGGTTACGAATCGGCGGAACCCAGACGTTGGCGATTCCCGGAACCTTCACCGTATTGTCCAGCTCGCTGATAAGCTTATCCATGGTCATGCCGGGCCGCCATTCACTTTTGGGCCTTAACCGGATGGTGGTTTCCAGCATGGTCAGCGGCGCCGGATCGGTGGCGCTATCCGCCCGTCCGGCCTTGCCGAACACGCTTTGCACTTCTGGAATGGTCTTAATCAGACGGTCGGTCTGTTGCAGCAGGCGTCCGGCTTCACGGCTGGAGATCCCCGGCAGCGTCGAGGGCATATATAACAGATCGCCCTCATCAATTTGCGGCAGAAACTCGCTGCCAAGCCGGGACAGCGGCCATAGCGTGGCAACCAGCAGCAGCCCGGCCACCGTCAGCGTCACTTTCGGCCACTGCAACACCTTGTCCAGCAGCGGCTCATAGGCGCGGATCAGCCAGCGGTTAAGCGGATTGGCGGTTTCATCAGGGATTTTGCCGCGAATGAAATACCCCATCAGCACCGGAACCAGCGTGATCCCCAGCCCTGCAGCCACCGCCATCGACCAGGTTTTGGTGAACGCCAGCGGTGCGAACATCTTGCCTTCCTGCGCCTCAAGGGTGAATACCGGAATAAACGACAGGGTGATAATCAACAGACTGCAAAACAACGCAGGCCCCACTTCCGATGCCGCGCGCTGAGCTATCTGCCAGTAATCGGCGGAAGATGGCTGGCGTTCGGCATGATCGTGCCGCCACTGCTCCAGTACCTTATGCATATTTTCAATCATCACGATTGCCGCATCGACCATCGCCCCGATGGCTATCGCAATGCCGCCAAGCGACATCATATTGGCGCTGACGCCCTGATAGTGCATGACAATAAACGCGCCGAGGATCCCCAGCGGCAGCGTGATCATCGCCACCAGCGCGCTGCGGAAGTGGAACAAAAATAGCGAGCAAACCAGCGCAACGACGATAAACTCTTCAATAAGCTTATGAGTCAGGGTTTCGACCGAATTTTTAATCAGCTGCGATCGGTCATAGACCGGGACAATCTCTACTCCTGCGGGCAGGCTTTTTTTCACCTCCGCCAGTTTGGCCTTCACCGCATTAATGGTGGTCAGGGCGTTTTTGCCCGAGCGCATAATGATAATCCCGCCCGCCACTTCGCCTTCGCCATTCAGCTCGGCGACCCCGCGACGTATCGCCGGGCCGCGGCGCACGCTGGCGACGTCGGAAAGCAGCACCGGCACGCCGTTGCGCGAAGCGATTACCACCTGATTGAAATCATCAATAGACTTCAGGTAGCCGGTGGTGCGCACCATATATTCCGCTTCGCCCATTTCCAGCACTGAACCGCCTCCTTCCTGGTTGGCGCTCTGGATCGCGCTAATGACCTGTTCATGGGTGACATTCAGCGCCCGCAGCCGATCGGGATTGAGGATCACCTGATACGCTTTCACCATCCCGCCAACACTGGCAACTTCCGAAACATCCGGCACAGTTTTCAGTTCATATTTAATGATCCAGTCCTGAATTGCCCGCAAATCGCCCAGACTATGCTGACCGCTTTTATCGGTGAGCACATATTCAAACACCCAACCTACACCGGTGGCGTCCGGCCCCAGCGATGCTTTCGCTTCCGGCGGCAGACTGCTCTGGATTTGGCTTAAATATTCCAGTACCCGGGAGCGCGCCCAGTACGGGTCGGTCCCGTCATCGAACAGTATGTAAACGTAAGAATCGCCAAACATGGAAAAACCGCGCACGGTTTTCGCTCCCGGCACCGACAGCATCGTGGTGGTGAGCGGATAGGTTACCTGGTCTTCCACAATTTGCGGCGCTTTACCGGGATAACTCACGCGAATGATCACCTGGGTATCGGAGAGGTCCGGCAACGCATCCAGCGGTGCTCGCTGCACCGACCAGACGCCCCAGGCAGCCATAATAAACGCCGCCAACAGTACCAGCAGGCGATTGCGCAATGACCAACGGATAACGGCGGCAATCATAGCGACTCCTTAGCGCCGCTCATCGGCATTATTGTCGTGATTCGCGCCCCGTCATCGGTAAGGGCAAAGCTAAACATAACCGACTCGCCGGGGCGGATTTGTTGGCGCTGCTGCGGCGTAATAGCGAAATCCATGGTCATTGCCGGCCATTTCAGTTCGGCGACCGGCTGATGCTCAATGGTCACCGTCTCACCGTTCAGCGCTTTGATAACGCCATGCGTTGAGTAGTTTTTTCTCTCTTCGCTCTGCCCGGAAAGCTGTGGCAACGCGCTGCGCAGACTGGCTTCGGAGTCAATCAGGAACTGACCGGAGGTGACCACTTTCTGTCCCTCTGCAAGACCGGATTTAATCTCAACCAGACCATTCTGCGTACGCCCGGCGATCACTTCCACCGGTCGGAAATGCCCCTCGCCGTCGGCGATCAGCACCCGATTGCTGGCACCCGTAACGATCAGCGCCTCTTCAGGAATAGTCAGAACCGCACTCCCCTGAGTCTCATCAACCAACTGGATGTTTACATACATTCCCGGTTTGAGCCGATGCTGCGGATTAGTGAGGACCACGCGGGCTTTCAGCGTGCGGGTGCTGGTCTCAAGGTCAGGAAGCAGTTCACTCACCGTTCCCTGAAAGGTGGTGCCAGGCCAGCTGCGGGTGGTCGCCGTCACCTGACTTCCAACGTGCAGCAAGCTGGCCTGGTTTTCTGGATAATCAATCACTATCCATACCGGATCGAGGCTGGCCAGCTCGAACAGCGGCTGCGTTGCCGTCACCTGCGCGCCAGTACGGACATCAAGCTTGCTGATATACCCCTCATGCGGCGCACGAACGGTCATGCGGGTTTGCGGCTTGCCGCTGCGCTCGACGCTGCGGATAATCGCTTCCGGCATAAACTGCAGTTGCAGGCGGCCGCGTGCGGCGGCAGTCAGCCCGCGATCGCCAAGCTGTCTCACCGCCAGATACTCCTGCTGGGCTGCCGCCCACTGGGGAATCCACAGTTCCGCCAGCGCCTCGTTCTTTTTAACAAACTGCTGAGAGGCGTTGACGTGGAGTTTCTCAATCAGGCCTGTGGCCAACGCCGGAACCGTCTCAACGCTGCGCTCATCAATGGCGACCGTCCCGAAGGCATTTAGCTTCGGCGCCAGCGGCTGGCGGGAAACGTTAGCCGTGCGCACCCCAAGATTTTGCTGCACACGGGCGCTGATTCGCACCCCACCGGCGTCATCCCCCTCGCCTTCATCGGCATAGCGCGGGACCAGATCCATATCCATAAACGGTGATTTTCCCGGTTTATCAAACCGCGTGCCGGGGCTCATCGGATCGTACCAGTACAGCACTTTACGTTCCGCCGGGTTGTGCGGCTTCTCAACGGATGACATCGACACGTTACGCGAGCCCAGCCAGTATCCACCCGTTATGGCAAGAATGACGGCCAGCGCCACAAAAAAAAGAACAGATTTAAGCTTCATTATTTAACATCCTGCGGAATAAGGTAGCGAATGGCGGCCCACGCATTAGCGAGCGCTTTCTCAGCATTATTACTGGCGATCTCGCCGTTAAGCAGATCACGCCGGGCCGAGAGCAGTTCCATCAGCCCACCGCCGCCAGCCCGATAGCGGGCGTTGACGAGGCTCACTTTTTTGCGCAGCAGCGGCAAAATGTCGTTTTGCTGGCGGTCATAAATGGCTTTCGCGGCATGGTATTGCGAGATCAACTGATACTGCTGCGCCTGGTGTTCGCGCACCAGCAGGGTCAACCGATCATTGGCTTCATAGGTGCGGGAGACATCGGCGGCGTGATCTTTGTCCTGGCGTTTACCCTGAAAAACAGGCAGGTCGACGGTAAACATCACACCGACCATATCGTCGTAATCGTCCCCGCGCCTGGCGTAATAGACCTCGACCCCGACATCGGGGATCGCCGCCACGGCGGACTGCCCCGACTTCGCTTTTGCCAGATCGGCTTCTCGCGCCGCCTGAATCACTTCCGGATGGAGCTTAACGCCTTCAAGCAAGGTGGCCTCATCGGCAGGCAATCGCTCGATACGCGGTAGCGGGCCGGAGATATCGCGGACATCCTTGCCGGTAAGCTGCATTAACCGCGCCTGAGCAATCTGCACGTCGCGACGGACGTTATCCTGCTCATTTCTCATGGCGTTCAGCGCCAGTTGAACGTCCAGCACGCTACCGGGCGTGACGCTGTCGCTGCTGACGCCCGCTTTTTGCACCCCGATTTGTCGGGACGTCTCGCTAATCAGTGCCTGAACCGAACGCAGCGACTTCTGCGCCACCGCCAGATCCAGCCACGCCTGAGCGGTTTCCCGCTGAAGTCTCGCGCGAATAACATCCGCATTGGCGGCAGCTCGCCGCGCCTCGGCGGTTATCGAGTCGGCTTTACGCTCGCGCTTGGTGCTGCTGATGTATTCTTGCATTATGCCGACCTTTTCCATGGTCATGCCCTCGCGGGTCAGACGACGACCGTTGTTTCCGCCGATCGGGACATTCTCAATCCCCAGTTTCAGCTTCGGATCGGGCAGTTGCAGAGCGGAATCCGCCCTGTTTTTTAATGCGTTAACCTGATAATCGTTGGCGGAAAGTTCGGCGGAATAACTTTCCGCCGCCGATAAGGCTTCTGTCAGCGTCGTCGCTTGCCCGCCGGTTGATATCAGCAACAGCAGAAGTGGCAGCCCCAGGGCCGCCTTATTTAAGATGTGCATAATGACTCCGAGGTTATAGCGCGGTAATGGAAACGAGCGCGTAGCCGGAATCAGTCTGACGGAAGGTAAAATCGACCCGCTGTCCTGCCATGAGTTTTTCCCCCTGATAATCATCAAGTGCAAAACTCATGGTCATCGCGGGCCAGTTCAGTTGTGTCACCGGACCATGGGCGATCGCGACAGCATTGTCACGCCAGGCTTTTATTACGCCGCTGGCGGAATAAATCGGTGCGCTATTATCCTGCGAATTCATACCCGGCATATCTGCCATTGCAGACATATTATGGTGATGCATGGCGCTCTCTTCAGCGCTGGCGATAAATGAAGCGGTGGAAAGGGTCAGAACGCTGGTGATAACCAGAAAAATAGAGGTCGAACGCATAATAAAATCTCCGAAAAAAAACAGTAAGTCGCCCGCAAACCGGGCCGATCTGATGGATGTTTTTTAACGGTGATTTATTCTCTGAAGCGGCAGAAGCGTATTTCAGCCGGTGGGCCAGTGACGGGCGGCGTATGCCAGTCTATACGTTCAGCGCAAATCTCCTGTTGTGGAGAAACAACAACTAAGGCGGTGTCGCCAGTCAATGCATTCAGTTGTAGCGAGGTGGAAGCGTTAGGCTGTGCGCTATCCGGGCCGCAGTGTTTATCGCAGATCACTTTCTGGCCTGCGTTTTCCATACCCGGCATAATCACCCTGCCATCGACAACATGATGAACCTGAAGCTGCGTCGTGACTGGTTGCTGCTGCCCGCTATGATGCGCTGCGACAGCTAACTGAAGATTAAGTAGTAGCCAACAGGCCATAACAAGCCCTGCGCGTATACGAAGCCTGCGCCGGGTTGCTTGTTTGAATAATACCTGTATGGACTGGATCATAATGATATTCACAATAAAACGACCGATGAATTAAATCACACTCATCAGAATAATTAAACGCGATTTTTCAGCTAAATATATAAATGAAGTTTCTCTATAATTATTTACACAGCATGGCAAAAAACAATTTGACCTTTCGTTGTGGTGAAGATATATGGCCATTGCATTTTAAATGTCTGGCATTTTGCTGCCATGTTGGCCATCAGTAATTGTATTCAATAAATAACACAGATGTTATTTATTTGTGATTTTAAATAAGAGATATACCCTAAATTATTCGAGTTGCAGGAAGGCGGCGAGGCAGTGAATCCCCGGGAGCGTACTCCAGTACGTGACTGGGGTGAACGAGGAAAGCCAACGCACATGCAACTTGAAGTATGACGGGTATATACCACAACTAATTTAAACCGCTCATACGTTGACCACCGCGGAGCGAACAATGCAGCCAGAGAGCGACAAATTTGGCAGACACGAATCCTGGTAACCAGACTTCCCTGTGCGGACAGGGTGAGGACTCGCCTGTAAATTGCAGTATGGCCGAGATTGTTATGATGATGTTGCCGACGCTTTGCCAGATAAGCATTGCAGTATATGCTGGTGGTGGATTATCCCTCAACCGGAGCCCCCTATGGCAGACTGGAATCCTTCTCTGTATTTGAAATTTGGCGCGGAACGCACGCGCCCCGCCGCTGAACTCCTCGCCCGCATCGCCCATCATCCCGTCAGACTGGCGGTAGATTTGGGCTGCGGGCCGGGCAACAGCACCGCACTGTTACGCGATGCCTGGCCAGAAGCGACGATTGTCGGCGTCGATAATTCACCGGCGATGCTGCAAGAGGCCGCGCAAACGCTACCCGACTGCCAGTTTATCAATGCGGATATCACCACCTTTCATCCTGCACGCCCGGCTGACGTGATTTACGCTAATGCTTCATTGCAGTGGCTGACGGATCACCAGCGGCTCCTTCCTCATCTGGTGAATAATCTTGCGAAAAACGGTGTGCTGGCGGTACAAATGCCTGATAACTGGCAGGAACCCTCACATACCCTGATGCGGCAGGTAGCGGAAGAGTTGGATTTTCCGCAAGGGGGTCGCCTTCCGTTACCCGGTGTACAGGCGTATTACGATATTCTGACCGCATGCGGCTGCGAGGTGGATATCTGGCGTACAACTTACTATCATCCCCTCGATTCGCATCAGGCTATTATTGACTGGCTACAGTCGACAGGCCTTCGGCCATTTTTACAACCGCTGGATGATCAGCAACGGGAGAGATTTCTTAAGCGTTATCTGGAACTGCTTAAGCAGCACTATAAGTTACAGTGTAACGGAAAAGTATTACTGCTGTTTCCTCGCCTGTTTATCGTCGCCTGTCGGTCGTCGGCAGCAGAAGGATAAAATCACGGCACCGGCGGTGCCGTATCGTCCGGCTTACCAGGAAAGATGATGCACCAGGGAGAGATCCCACGCCGTAGCCAGCAATGAAAGAAACATAATTAAATTGACAACCGCCTCTATGCGTTTTTCCATTTTGTTTCTCCTGAGTCGTTTCCCCTGTTTTACAGGGAAAATCTTAATAACTTCTTAATTTCCGACTTTCAGAGCGTCACACGATAACGAACATAGTCATCCGCTGGCGTAAATTCATCATACAGATGCCGGGCCGGGTTATCGGTTCGGGTATGCCAGTAGAGTCGCGACCACCCTTTCTCTTTTCCTTCCTTATGCAGCGCCTGCATCAATGTTCTGGCGATACCGCGGCCGCGCACCTGCGGGTCAACAAACAGATCTTCCAGATAGCAAATGGGCGTTGTCACCCATGTTCCTTCATGCAGCACACATACCGCAAACCCCACCACCCGGTTATCCACTACCGCCACACGACCTAAAACCGATGAACCGGGATCAAGCATACGCTGCCAGGTATACTCCGTGACCTCTTCTCGCTGTGGGTTACCATAAAACCCAGTATAGCCTTCCCAAAGCAGCAACCACTGTGCTTTGTCCTGCTGACCCACTTCACGAACCTCAATGGCCATCGATCTGTCTCCTCATACGGATAATCCATTATTTTCCTGTCGGATCATTTCTTCAAGCATCGGCACACAATTCATCTTTTCGCTTAATTTCCCGTTTTGCTGCCAGACGGGGTTGGCACGGTCTTAAAATTTGCGCTATGGGGGTAAATTAATAGTATGTTGTAACTAATGAAAAATGAAAACCCAACGATGTCGGGGCACCGTCCGTTCAGTTATGCCTTTCAAAGAAAATCGTTGTCCGTTCTGATCCGCATCACAACCGCCAACTGGCCACCAGAACGGCGGCCAACGGATGAGAGTGAGCCCAGCCCACTCCCTCGATGACACCAGAGCGAAACTGAACACACAGATGACGGGCTATATTGCGCCTGCGGGATACTCTGCGAGTGGCATTTAACCCCGGGAAAGCTAATCTGTAATCAACACAACGGTTTAACAGCCGCACGCATGCCATCGCGCAGAATGGTATCCAGATCCCGCGTCACCTGCTCAACCAGCCCAGGGACTTTTGTCAGATCCTGCTGCCAGTGGGATTCCACAGCCAGCACCGTGTGTACCAGTTTTCTGGTACTGATCTGCGCGTCACGATGGTCAGCCCATAGCGCCTGATAGCGTGCTACCCACTCGGCGTCGTCTTGCACCGGATAACTCTCGCCATCACGCTCGCCGCGATAAAACGCGATCAGCGCCGCCAGTGCAAAGGTCAGCCGCGCCGGGAGCTTGCCCGTCTTCTTCTGCCCGGCCAGCAACTGCGGCAGAATACGGGTACGATATTTAGTCATCCCGTTAAGGGCGATCGAGAGCAGCTGGTGTTTGATGTACGGGTTACGGAAACGCCCGGTAACCGCCCTGGCAAACGATTCCAGCTCATCGCGCGGCAGATCGAGAACCGGGATAATGTCCTGGTAAATCGCTTGCTCAACAAAAGAGCAGATTTCCGCGTCATTCATCGCTTCGCCAACGGTATCCAGCCCCGCCAGGAAGGCTACCGGAACCAGCGCGGTATGTGCCCCGTTGAGAATCGCCACTTTACGTTCTTTATAGGGCTTAATATCATCAACAATCAGCACATTAAGCGGCAATTTATCAAGGCGAAGCTCTGCAGCCAGCCATTTCGGCCCCTGGATCACGAACAGATAGAAATGCTCTGCCGTATCGAGGAAGGCATCCTTATAGCCCAACTGCTGTTCGATCTGCGCGGCTTCATCGCGCGGATAACCGGTCACGATGCGGTCCACCAGCGTTGAGCAAAACGCGTTGGCGTCATCCAGCCAGGTCACAAACGCGTCCGGCAGCCCCCACTCCTGCGCATAGCGCAGTACCAGTTCGCGCAGGGCTTCACCGTTATAATCAATCAGTTCGCAAGGGATGATGACCCAGCCTTTATCCGCCGCGCCTGAGAAATGGCTATAGCGCTCAAACAGCAGGCGGGTGAGCTTCGCCGGATAGCTCACCGGCGGCGTATCATCAACATGGTCGCCGGCATGGTAGGCAATCCCGGCTTCAGTGGTATTGGAAAACACAAACCGCATATCCGGGTTATGCGCCAGACGCAACAGTTCATCGTAATCCGCATAGGCGCTGATTTCCCGGTTTACCGAACGAATCAGACGCGCGTCGCTGACCGCTTCGCCCTTCTCATTCAGACCGCGAATGATGGTGGTGTAAAGGCCATCCTGGGTGCTGAGCGACGGTGGGAATGCGCTGTCAATCGGACGCACGATAACGACCCCGGAACCCAGATCGGTATGTTCGTTTAACAGATCGATCTGCCAGTCAATAAACGCCCGCAAAAAGTTGCCTTCACCAAACTGAATGATGCGTTCAGGGTACTGCGCGCCCGGAAAATCACGGCGGTTTAATGTTTTCACAATCAGTTTCCTCACAGAGTAGTCATACAACCTGATAAATTGGTCTAATAAGTTATCAGGTTTTTATATCAATGAAACCCTGTTTTGATCAAAGCTGTATGCAATATCAGCGCGATCAGAGGAATTTATAGAACAGCGATGTCGCGCTCAGCTCTCCATCCGGCATCAACGCATAGCGCGGTATTTCGCCAGCTTTTTCCCAGCCGCACTGAACGTAAAAGCTTTCCGCCCCGCTACCGGTGGCCGTATCCAGCACCAGCACGCTCTTTCCGTATTCCCGGGCTATTTCTTCCAGTCTGATCATCAACGCATTTGCCAGCCCCTGGCGACGTGCATTTTGGTGAACCAGAAGTTTAGCAACATCGGCACGGTGCGGCTGGTTTTCCGCCTGGTCGATAACCAGTTGTACCGTACCAACGAGTTGCTGCCGAGCATCTACCGCCGCGATGACAATGCGTTCACCGTTAGCCACGCTCTGCGCTATTTTTAGCCAGAATGCCGTTGCGGTTTCCGGGGCGAAAGGAAGCATAAAGCTCACCGACGCGCCGCCGTTAACGCAACTGACGAGGACATCCGTAAGCTGAGGAAGGAATTCAAGAATATCGTCACGCGACAGCGTGCGTAGAGAGAAAGATGTGGTCATAGGTCACTCCCCGAAATTGACCACATCACTATGTTTTTAATCCATATTTAACACAAGCACCAGTATCATCGGCTTTTCTTATGGCGAACTTTCCGCCAGTTTTTCGGTGTAAATACGATTGCAGCCGGATTTTTTTGCCTGAATCATATTATCGTCGGCTTCCCTTAGTAGCTGATTGAACAGTTCGCTCACCCTTAAGGTTCCCGGATTCTGACTCTCCAGCCCAATACTGAGCGTTAACTGGATTTTGTTTTGCCCCCAGATAAAGGAATGCGACGCAATGCCCTGGCGAATGGTCTCCGCCAGCATTTGCCCCTCTTGCGCTGATGAGGTCTGCGCTGCGACGACAAACTCTTCCCCGCCAATACGCGCCACCATCCCCTTTTCCCCCACCAGCAACCGCACCTGTTGGGCAAACTGAGCCAGCACGCAGTCTCCGCACTCATATCCCCATTGTTCATTGATCTGCTTGAAGCCATCAATATCCAGCACCATGATCGTTAATAACCTGTCAGATGGCAGAGGCTGATGTTTCAGCGCCTCACATAACCCCGAGCGGGAATAGACCCTTGTCTGAAAATCAAAATCAGCGCGCAACGCCAGCTGTTTAACCAGGTTATTAATCGCTTCGACGCTGGAGGCGACAATAACCGGGCTAATTAACATGGCCGCGATCCCCAGACGCGTCGAAAACAGTTGCCACGGCTGCATCCGGGCATCGGCAGAGAAATGGATAAGCGAATTAGCGACCAGCAGAATTTCACCAATCCCGGTTATAAAGGTTAACAGGCAGGTCAGCGGTAAGGGATAGCGAATCGCACACCAGATCAGCGCGGGTAAAGGGAAAGTAATGCTTCCGGCCCCGCCCACAGCAACGCCGAGCCCGATCGACAACACCAGCGCAATCACCGGCAACAATTGACGCAGACGAAAAGCGCCTGACGCAGAAGGCAGCGTGAGGGTCAAAATAAACGGCAGGATTAGCACAGCGGTCGAGAATTGTTCGCTAAACCAGTCCGCCAGTTGGGGAATGAAGGTGGCGCGTTCAACATCCACCGACCCCAGCGCCCCGATGGCGGCACAGAGCAGCGCGGCGAACAGGCAGTAGCAAAATAAACTCAGCGCGTTAATCGGCCCCGGCATCGAATCTGTCCGCCGCTTATCCCATAAGATGAGCTGCGCCAGCGTGACAATAAAGACAATATTGGAGAAATTAATCAGGACAGAGGCGAATCCCATTCCCCAACGAGAGGTTAAACCGTCACAGATAAGCATGGCGGCAAAACAGACGGCGTAAAAATAACTGCGATTTAGCCAGACATAACGCGCAAAAATCCCTGCCATCACGGCATTGAGCGGCCAGAAGAATGACAGTTCCTGTACAAGGCGCAGCATTCCGCCAAGTAAGTGCAGAAGTACTGTTAACGTGAACAACACCAGCGCGTCGCGCAGGCGATGATCCTCACGAAACAGCGAGAATGACCGAATTGACAGTGAAGACATTCATGATGATCCGTCTAATTGTTTCAGACACTTATTGTGTTAATAATCAGTTAGCGATTTATTGTATCATGAGAATAATTATCCGGCATCCACCGGCGCCGGATGAATTATGCGTCAGTATTCATCTGGATCACCAGCCAGTGATGAATCACCTGCACGACATAACGCTGCTCGCCTTCGCTGAGCGCCCGACCGCGCGGGATAGCGTGCCACTTTTCCAGACAACCGCGACAACAGGTCGCCGTCGCATGTTGCGCGATAAATACCGGATGGCCGCGCATTGGCGTCTGCTTACCGTCGTTAGGAATTACCGCCGGCGCCAGCCGTCTGGCGATAAAATCAGCTGCATGCTGATCAATAACGTCGGGCCCCTTAGCCAGGCAATATTGCCGTTCCTTAGCGCCGAGCCGAAAGCGAGCGCGAAAAGACGAACGTTGTAAACGGGTAAACAGATTTTCGATTGACGCCATCAGAATACCGACCTTCCCAGTCTCCGGGTAAGCTTTTCCAGTAACGCGATCCCGGCCAACGAGTTCCCGGCGTCATCAAGCGCCGGACTCCAGACCGCAATCACCATCTCTTGCGGCACGATAGCCACAATCCCGCCGCCGACGCCGGATTTCGCGGGTAAACCAACGCGCCACGCAAATTCACCGGCATTCTGGTACATGCCGCTGGTCATCATCAGCGCATTGACCTGCCGCGACTGAATCGGCGCGATAACCGGCGTTTCAAGGTGTGCCGCAATGCCGCCGTCAGCCAGAAACAGGAAGGTACGCGCCAGTTCGGCACAGCTCATTTCCAGCGAACAATAGTGGAAATAGTTTTGCAGCACCGTGGCGACATCATTATCAAAGTTGCCGAAGGATTTCATCAACCACGCAATCGCAGCATTACGCGCCGAGTGTTCAAATTCAGAACGGGCAACCACCGGATCATAAGCGATATCGCCCACGCCACTCAGACGACGGACGATTTCCAGCATTCGCTGACGCGGCGCGCTAAGGCGACTCTGCAGCATATCGCAGACGACCAGCGCCCCGGCGTTAATAAAGGGATTGCGCGGTTTGCCCTGTTCAATTTCCAGCTGCAAAAGGGAATTAAAGGGTTGACCGGAAGGATCTTTGCCGACTCGCCGCCAGATCTCATCCTCCTGATAGTGATTCATCGCCACCACAAGGCTCAGGACCTTCGAGATAGATTGAATGGAGAAACGCTCATGCGCGTCACCCGCGCTGTAATGCTGCCCGTCCACCGTGCAGATAGCGACACCGAGCTTATCGCCGCTGACGCGTGACAGTGCCGGAATGTAATCCGCGACTTTACCGCGCCCAATCAGCGGCCTGACTTCAGCCAAAATGGCATCGAGCATTGCGTTATTTATTACCATCGCCACGCGAGGCTCCTTGCCAACAACAAAATTCGGGCGCTAATTATAGGCGCACAACGCACCGAGAAACAGCCTGTTTCTTATTTGCTTTCCTGTCAGGGATAAACGGAATAACGTGCGCAAGCAGAAAACTGATGCAATTCCCCGATTGCGCGGCACGCCACTGCGCAACCGGAGGAACAGTCAGGGCTTAGCTGCGATCTTTCCAGACGGTCTGCACATTGCAGAATTCATGGAGGCCGAAGTGGGATAGCTCGCGACCAAATCCGCTTTTCTTCACGCCGCCAAACGCCACACGGGCATCGCTGGCGCAGTAGCCATTGATAAACACGCCACCACATTCCAGATCCCTGGCGAAACGCTGCGCCTGCTCTTCGCTGGTGGTGTAGACTGTTGCCGACAGACCAAACTCGCTGTCGTTTGCCAGCGCCAGCGCATGGTCTGCGTCACGGGCTTCGGTGATGGTCGCCACCGGGCCAAAGAGCTCCTGGCGAAAACCGGTCATCTCCGCGGTGACGCTGCCAAGCACCGTCGGGGCGTAATAGTTGCCCGCGCCTTCGATTTTCTCCCCGCCAAGCAGCAGGGTCGCCCCTTCGCTTAGGGTCGCCAGCACCTGCTCATGCAGCTCGTCGCGCAGATCAAAACGCGCCATCGGCCCGAGATAGTTTTGCTCATCGCGCGGATCGCCCATTTTTAGCGCGGCAACGGCGGCAACAAATTTCTGCGTAAAGGCATCGGCAATCCCTGCTTCGACAATAAAACGTTTCGCGGCGGCACAGACCTGCCCGGTATTCTGGTAGCGACCAATCACCGCTGCCGTCACGGCCTCATCAAGGTCGGCATCGTTAAGCACGATAAACGGATCGGAACCGCCCAGTTCTAATACGCATTTTTTCAATGCCGCGCCGGCCTGAGCGCCGATGGCCTTCCCGGCCCGCACGCTGCCGGTCACGGTGACCGCCGCAATACGTGAATCGTTAATTATTTGCGAAACACCCTCGTTAGTGGCATTCACCCAGCCAAACACGCCATCCGGCACGCCCGCCGCAGTGAAAATTTCGCCGATCATCTCCGCGCTGCCCAGCACGTTCGGCGCATGCTTCAGCAGATAGCTGTTGCCCGCCAGCAGAATCGGCACCGCGCCGCGCAGCACTTGCCACACCGGGAAGTTCCACGGCATGACGGCGAGGATAGCGCCCATCGGGCGGTACTCTATGACGGCTTTATTCTCTTCCACGAGGGTCGCTTCGGTATTCAGCATCGCCGGGCCGTGTTCAGCATACCAGTCGCAAAGGTTAGCCGATTTAGCAACTTCACCACGCGCCTGGGCTATCGGTTTACCCATTTCGCGGCTAATCATCTGCGCCAGCGCCTCGCTACGGGCGCGCATCACGCTGCCGACTTTACGCAATGCCGCCGCCCGCTCTGCCAGGCTGACGTTACGCCACTGGCGATAAGCCTGTTCCGCAAGGACAATAGCGGAATCGACCTGTTGTTCAGTCGCCCAGGGCAGAGATGACACCGTCTCTCCGGTGGCCGGGCTCACGGAAACCGCATGAGTCGCAGATAAATTCATCGTTTTTCTCTCTGTGTTGATTGCGAAGTCACCTTATTCTGGCTTACCCTTCTATTCATTAAAATTGAATAATATTAAGCAACCCATTCACTAAAGAAGAATACTATGGACCTGAGCCAGCTCGAGATGTTTAACGCCGTCGCCAGCACTGGCAGCATCACCCAGGCCGCACAGAAGGTACACCGCGTGCCCTCGAACCTGACCACGCGCATTCGTCAACTGGAGGCGGACCTCGGCGTCGAATTGTTCATTCGTGAAAACCAACGCCTGCGTCTGTCGCCCGCCGGCCACAGCTTTTTACGCTATAGCCAGCAGATCCTGGCCCTGGTTGAGGAAGCTCGCATGGTCGTTGCCGGCGATGAACCACAGGGGTTATTTTCACTCGGATCGCTGGAAAGCACCGCCGCGGTGCGGATCTCTCCCACCCTGGCGCACTATAACCAGCGCTACCCAAAGATTCATCTGGCCCTTTCAACCGGCCCTTCCGGGGCGATGATCGACGGGGTGCTGGAAGGGAAACTCAGCGCGGCCTTTGTTGACGGACCGCTGGTCCATCCGGGGCTGGAAGGGCTCCCGGTATTCCCGGAAGAGATGATGATCGTCGCCCCCTTTGGTCACTCGCCCATCTCACGGGCCAGCGAGGTTAACGGCGCCAGTGTCTACGCGTTTCGCGCCAACTGCTCCTACCGCCGCCATTTTGAAAACTGGTTTCATGCTGACCGTGCGACGCCGGGACGGATCCATGAGATGGAGTCTTATCACGGAATGCTGGCCTGCGTGATTGCAGGCGCAGGACTGGCGCTGATCCCGCGCAGTATGCTGGAGAGTATGCCTGGCCACCAGCAGGTTTCCGCCTGGCCGCTGGCCGAAGAGTGGCGCTGGCTGACCACCTGGCTAATATGGCGGCGCGGGGCAAAAACCCGCCAGCTTGACGCGTTTATAGCGCTGCTGAACGAAGATCGGCAAGCAGCAGTTTCTCCATAAAGACGCTCAGCGGATCGGGCTGATACGGCGCAAAGGCGCAACGAGTCTGGTAGCCATTGCGGGTATATAAGGTGATGGCGGCATGCTGATGAATACCGGTTTCCAGACGCACGGTATGGCATTCCCGACGTAGCGCTTCTTTCTCCAGGGCCGCCAGCAGTTTTTCTCCCAGTTGCTGACCGCGATGATTTGGATCGATAAATACGCGTTTCATCTCGCCAAATCCCTCTTCACCGAGCACAATCGCCCCACAGCCGACCGGTCGTAACGCGGTATCACGGATCAGCAGTGCAATCACAGACGCCGGCGGCAGGGCGCTAAGGTCGATCAAATGATTGCTTTCGGCCGGGTAAAGCGCCTGCTGGTAAGCATCCAGTTGGGCAATTAAGGCATTCAGATCCGGATGGTCTGGCGGGATCGCGGCGATGGTGTACATAAATACGCTCCTTTTTTCAGCGCACTGTAGCGCAGGGCATACACTTCACTGCCATAGCATTAACTTATAGATCCCCTCCTCGCTTGCGCCATCACCTTGAGACGCAGTAATTTTGCGACACGACATCTGTTATCAGGAGAATGCGATGAATACCAAAGCGCGCAAAGTGATGATTATCGGGGTCGGCAACGTAGGCGCTTCCGCAGCCTACGCTTTGTTAAATCAAAATATTTGCGAGGAGCTGATCCTCGTTGATCTGAACAAAGCCCGCGCCGACGCCCATGCACAGGATCTGAGCGATGCGGCGGCCTATATGCCGGGGATGATGACCATTTCCACGCGGGAAGCCAGCGACTGCGCGGATGTCGATATCGCGGTGATCACCGTTTCCGGTGGCGCGCTGAAGCCAGGGCAAACCCGTCTGGACGAGCTGACTAACACGGCAAAAATTGTCCAAAGCCTCGTTCCGCAGATGATGGCGAATGGCTTCAACGGCATCTTTTTGATCGCCACCAACCCCTGCGACATTATCACCTGGCAGGTGTGGCAGCTTTCAGGTCTGCCGCGCAGTCAGGTGCTGGGCACCGGCGTCTGGCTCGACACCACGCGTTTACGGCGGATACTGGCGCAGGCGCTGAATATCGGCGCGCAAAGTATCGATGCTTTTATTCTCGGCGAACATGGCGACACCCAGTTTCCGGTCTGGTCGCATTCGGCGGTTTACGGCTCCGCCATTGGCGACGTCTATCAAAAACATACCGGCAAAATCCTCGACCGGGAGTTAATTGCCGAAAAGGTGCGCAAACTGGGGTTTGAGATTTACTCAGGAAAAGGCTGTACCGAGTATGGCGTCGCCGGCACCATCGCCGAGATTTGTCGTAATATTTTCACCGGTAGCCATCGTGCGCTGGCCGTATCGTGCATTCTCGAAGGGGAATATGGCGTGAGCGGCGCGGCGGCAGGCGTCCCGGCGGTACTGACACAAAGCGGCGTGCAGCAGATTATTGAGCTGCAGTTAGCCGATGATGAAGCGGAGAAATTCCGCCACTCAATTGATGTTATTAAGGCCAATATCGCCCGTCTGCCGTAAATCGTCTTCCCGGCTAATCGGCAATGAGCAGCCGGGGATGAATATGCGCCAGGGCGTCGCGCGTCTCTTCCGGCAGATGATTATCGGTGATAATGTCGGTTAGTGAGTCCAGGTGCGTAATGTTAAACAGCGACCAGGCCCCGTATTTAGAGCTGTCCGCCAGCAATATCCGCCGCCGGGCATTAGCGATTAAATCGCGCTTCAGTGCCGCCTTTTCTTCCGTTGGCGAGGTCACGCCCTTCTCCAGATCCCAGCCGTTACAGCTTACAAATGCCAGATCGGGCCAGATATTTTGCAACAGCCGACGACCGTGATCGCCGATGCAGGATTGGCTGCTATCATCAATGCGCCCGCCAATAATGGTGACTTCAATTTGCCTGAATTCCGAGAGAAACAGCGCAATATGCAGATCGCTGGTGATAACCCTCAACGGCAGATGGGTAATTTGCCGCGCCAGTTCGATCATCGTCGTGCCGGCATCCAACACAATCGCGTCTCCGGGGTTGACTAATGTCGCCGCCAGGCTGGCGATGGCGTGTTTCTCCTGCCGACTGCGCTGAGATTTCTCCTGCGTCGTCGGCTGGGAAGGTATAAACCGGTTAAGCGTCACGCCGCCATGTGTGCGGCTGATCACCCCTTCCTCATCGAGTTTAATCAGATCGCGGCGAATGGTTGCTGGCGACGCGCTGGTCACCGTGACCAGTTGGTCGACTGTCACCAGATTATGGCTCTTCAGAAAATCCATAATCTGCTCTAACCGGTTATATCCCTTCATATTATTCCTGTGCTATTTGCATGGCGAGCTCAATAGAGGTCGTCATGCTGTCAGACTTGGCTTTGCCTGTCCAGGCAATATCAAACGCCGTCCCGTGGTCTGCGGAAGTCCGGATAAACGGCAGTCCGGCCGTGATATTCACCCCATCATAAAATCCGAGTAATTTTAGCGGAATATGGCCCTGATCGTGATACATCGCCACCACCATATCAAACATCCCTTCATGGCACTGCATAAATACCGTATCCGGCGGACAGGGGCCGGTAACGTTGAGCCCTTTGGCTTTCATCGCTGCGACCGCCGGACCAACGATACGGATCTCTTCATCGCCAAACAGGCCATTTTCGCCGGCGTGAGGATTAACGCCAGCGACGGCAATACGCGGATTGCTGAAGCCGACACGGCGCAGAAAGCTATCGGCGATAGCAATAACCGTCTCCACGCGCGTCTGATTCAGGTTATCAAGGAAGTGACGCAACGCAACGTGTGTGGATATATGGATAACTTTTAGCTTATCCGTATACAGCACCATCGCGAAATCTTTGGTTTGCGTCAGATGCGCCAGCATTTCAGTATGCCCCGGGAAGTGATGCCCGGCCAGATGCAGCGCCTCTTTGTTTAGCGGTGCGGTGGCAATCGCCGAAACGTCACCGGCCAGCGCCAGCGCCGTGGCATGCTTGATGCAACGGTAAGCCAAATCGCCAGCCTGCGCCTGCACCGCCCCGGCGCGCAATCCTTCCGGATCGGTCAGTGCCTCATCAATCACATTAATGGTGCCAGGCGTAAACTGCGCCTGTCCGGGATTATCAATGACGCGAAGCTCAGCACGCGGAGTAATTCCTTTCGCCATAACCCGCCGCAGCGTCTGCGCACAGCCCACCACGACCACCGGCGCGCCGCTCAGTTTCCCCGTTGCCAGAGATTTAATAATAATTTCCGGACCAATGCCAGCCGGGTCACCCATCGTTACCGCAATGATGTTAGTCACTCATTTTCTCCTCAATAAAATTCACGACCTCCAGCAATGTGGTTGCCGTGCCGAATCCGCCTGCCTTGGTCATTACCGGCCGTTGCCAGCGACTCCCCAGAAAATTGCCATACGGCACACACTGCGCCACACGACCCGTAATATGAAATCCGCTTGCGCCCAGCGCCTGGGCCACAGCGATGGCTACATCGCCGCCGGATAAATAGAGCGCGCCTGGCTGACTCTGCGCGATAGCTAGTTGGCTGACCCGCGCCAGATACCAGCAAATACGTTCCCCAAGCGCAGCACGATCCACGCCGTACTGATGGCACAGACCATCAATCCCCTTTCGCGCCGCGCTATCGGGCCGCGTAGTGAGCACACAATGATTATTTCCGTTCAATACCGCGGCAATTTGCCGGGCATCCGTTGTTGCATCGCCGTCGAAAGCCCTGGCGACATCAATATCGATCCGCGTTACCCGCGGATGGGTACTCAGACTGGCAACCTGCTGCTGAGCGATTTCACTCATCGAACCAACAACCGCCAGCAACGGCCCATGCTGCACGGTGCTCAGCTTGCGCGCCAGCGCGTCACATAAACCCGCCGAGCCCACCAACAGCACGTGATACTCCGTATCCATTACCGCGGCGATAACCGCATCCAGTTGGTGATTCACTTCCGCATCAACAATCAGCACGCGCGGTATGCTGGCCGGACAGGCCAGTTCTGTCGCCAGCTTATCCAGCGACACGTGCAAACAACGACAGTCGCTCTGCTGCGCCACGACGGTGGCAATATCCGCACTACGCACCGGTGTTTTCGGGTCGCTGGCGAACTCCGTTTCATCAACCGGTAAACCATGCACAAAGCACTGACCGCCGCGCGTGACCCGCCCGGCAGCCGGGAAAGCAGGCGCCAGAACCGCCACCCGGCAATTCATCGCCCGCATCGCGGCGTCCAGCTCCGCACCAGGATTCCCCCGCAGCGTGGAGTCGATTTTTTTCACCATCCACCGCGGCTGAAAACGTGGCCAGACCGCCTGTAGTAAATGCGTGACACGCCGCGCCGCCTCTTCACCCGTCAACGCGCGACTGTCGCTATTGAGGATTAATGCCTGCGCCTCACCTTGATAATCCGCAGTGAACGCCACCTCAACCCGCATTCCGCTCTCCGCCAGGCTAACGCCTGCGTCATTAGCGCCAGTGAAGTCATCAGCCAGCACCAGCACCTTATTATCGCCACTGCCCATCGTTATCCCTTATCTCGCTGTTGGAAGCTGATAATGATTATATTCAATCACAATTGATTAAATGTGAGCAAGTTCAATTTATTCACTCGCTGTATAAATTATAACTTCTCTCCACTAAGCGAGTGATACGAGCATGAATGATTAAATTCAATCATTCAAATGACAGGAGAGAGACGTGGCAACCATTAACAGCACTCTGATTAGCGGCGCGGGCGCGTTTACCGCCCTGCGCCCGCTGCTGGCAGGCAAACAACGGATTTTGCTGATCACCGATACCAATGTTGGCAAACTCGACGCCACGCGGCGGATTCGCGCGCTTCTGGAAGATGAAGGCCGTCAGGTACAGATGATTGATGCGGTTCCCGCCGAACCGAGCCAGCATGATATGGCGCAGATCTATAGTCTCGTCACCGCAGACCAGCCGGAAATGGTGGTGGGGATCGGTGGCGGCAGCGTTCTGGATGTGACCAAGCTGCTCTCCGTCCTGCTGCATCCCAGCTCGCCGGGGCTGACCGCGCTGCTGGAGGGAGAAAAACCGCAGCAGAAAGTGGCATCATTATTGATCCCGGCGACGGCGGGAACCGGTTCCGAAGCCACACCAAACGCGATCCTGGCGATCCCGGAACAGAACACCAAAGTGGGGATTATCTCTCCGGTACTGTTGCCGGACTATGTCGCCCTGCTGCCGGAGTTAACCACCAGCATGCCCGCGCATATCGCATCTTCTACCGGCATTGATGCGCTATGCCATCTGCTTGAATGCTTTACCTCAACGGTCGCTAATCCGATTAGCGATAACGCCGCGTTGATTGGCCTGCACAAGCTGGTACGCAATATCGAGCTTTCGGTGACCGATCCGCAGAATCTGACGGCTAAACTGGAGATGCTGTGGGCCTCTTATTATGGCGGGGTGGCGATTAACCATGCGGGCACCCACCTGGTCCACGCTCTCTCCTATCCTCTGGGCGGCAAGTATCATCTGCCCCATGGCGTGGCGAACGCCATCCTGCTGGCACCCTGTATGAAAGTGGTGCGTCCGCATGCGGTGGAAAAATTCGCCCAGGTCTGGGAACTGCTTCCCGATGCCGACCTGACTCTCAGCGCTGAAGAAAAATCACACGCGTTGGTAGCCTGGCTTGCAGCGCTGGTGAAAAAACTACAGCTGCCCGACAACCTCGCCACCCTGGGCGTCCCGCAGCAGAGCATCGGCGAACTCAGCGAAGCAGCGCTTAACGTTAAACGGTTAATGAATAACGCACCATGCAGCGTCAACCAGGACCAGGTCCAGGCGATTTATCGCACGCTGTTTCCACAGCTATAAAACCAGGGAGATAAACCAGAATGAGCAATTCAATTACCGGCGTTTTGACCGCCATTGTCACACCTTTTTCCGTCGATGGCGCAGTGAACATCCCGGCGCTGAAACAGCAGGTCCGGCGGCAGATGGCGGCGGGCAACGGTATTTTCTGCGGCGGTACCAACGGCGAGTTCTTTGTACTCAATGAGGCGGAAAAAGTCGCCGTCGCCAAAGCCTGCGTGGAAGAAGCCGCCGGAAAAGCACCGGTGGTCGCGCACATTGGCGAAGTATCCACCCGCGAAACCATTCGTCTGGGTAAGCAAATTGAAAAACTGGGGGTTGACGCAGTATCGGTGATCACCCCGTGGTTCGTGCCGCTTAAACAGGAGGAGCTTATCAGCCACTATACCGCCATCGCCGACGCGCTGAGCGTTCCGATGTTTCTGTACAACATCCCGGCGCGAACGGGCAATACAATCGAACCGCAAACCGCGCGGGCGCTGGCAAAACATCCGAATATTATCGGCATCAAAGACAGCGCAGGCAGTTATGAAAGCCTGAAGGGGTTCCTCGATGCGGTACAGGATATTGCCGATTTTAACGTGCTGAATGGCCCTGATTCACTGATCCATCAGGGGTTTGTCGATGGCTGCAGCGCCTGCATTTCCGGGTTGGCTAATGTCGCACCAAACGAGATCAACGCCATCTGGTCACAGTTTAAGGCCGGTAATATTGAAGGCTCTCGCAGGGCCCAGGAGAGTGTGACCGGACTACGTACCGATCTTTATAAAGTGGCGTTCTCGCCAGCCGCGGTCAAAAAGGCATTACAGCTAATGGGCCACGAGGTTGGCGACAGCCGCTATGCGGTAAGCTTCACACAAGAGCAATGTGATAAAATCAAACAGATTATTACCAACTATGTTTCCTGAATCTAGTGGGAATAATTATTCTGACCTCCAGTGCTGTTTTATATAAAAAACAGCACCGACAATATTTAAAGTTATGCATATAACGTCTAGCGTAGCGTAAGGGATGTTTGCAATGTTTATATGGGTACTTGACCCTGAAATATGGTTGACGCTGATAACGCTCACTTTTCTGGAGATTATTCTCGGGGTTGATAATATCATTTTTCTGTCGTTGGTAGTGTCAAAACTTCCGGCGCACCAACAAAATATAGCCCGTAAGTTGGGCTTAAGTGGCGCGATGATAATGCGCATATTATTACTGGTGTCGGTGGCCTGGCTTGCGCACATTACGGTGCCGTTGTTTACAATTGCGCATTTTGTTGTTTCGGTCCGCACTATCATTTTATTTGCAGGTGGCTGTTTCCTTATTTACAAGTCATTACAAGAGATACGTGGAGAACTGACATATAAAGAAGATTCACACATCAGCAGCCAGCACCAGCTCTCGCTGGCAGGTGCCGTCATCCAGATCATGTTACTGGATATTGTCTTCAGCCTTGATTCAGTTATCACTGCTGTAGGTTTGTCACAGCATATCTTTATTATGATAACCGCCGTCATTATTGCCGTTGGTATTATGATGTTCGCAGCTAAAACCATCGGCGACTTTGTTAATAATATGCCGACAATGAAAATGCTAGCATTAACGTTTTTATTATTGGTGGGGATATTACTGATTTCCGACAGTCTAGGACTTCATATCGCAAAAGGCTATCTCTATTTTGCTATTTTCTTCTCCCTGACTGTAGAAACCCTCAACATCGTTCGTAATAAAAAAATCATTAAGGCTTCACAGCAAGAAGAAACTTACGATTCATTACAGCCAAATAAATAAGAACCCTACTGAAATAATGGAGTATGAATATGTCTGTAACCGGAATTCGGGACGGAATCATTTCTCAGCATGAGCAAGATGAGCGTGTGGAAACTGCGATGCTGCCGTCATCCTGCCCGCAAAACCACGCGGCTAACCTGCTGCCGTTGCCGGACGGCTCGCTGATGTGCGTGTGGTTCGGCGGCACCCAGGAAGGTGTGGCCGATATCTCGGTCTGGGGTTCGCGCTTACCCCTCGCAAGCCACCAGTGGAGCGATGCGGTCAAATTGTCCCACGACGCCAGTCGCTCCGAGCAAAACCCGGTGCTGTTTCTGGCCCCGGATAACGTGTTGTGGCTGCTGTGGACCACGCAGATCTCCGGTAACCAGGACACTGCTATAGTTCGCTATCGTCAGTCGACCGACCTGGGCCAGACGTGGGGCGAGATTGCTACCCTGTTAGATAAACCCGGTACCTTTATTCGCCAGCCGATTACGGTACTTGAGAATGGCAACTGGCTACTGCCGGTCTTCTACTGCCGTACGCGACCTGGCGAAAAATGGGTTGGCAACGATGATATCAGCGCCGTCAAAATTTCCTCCGACCAAGGTAAAACCTGGCGCGACGTCGAGGTTCCACAAAGTCTGGGCTGCGTGCATATGAATATTACCACGCAGCCCAACGGCACGTTGGTAGCCTTATTCCGTAGCCGCTGGGCCGATAACATCTACTACAGCCAGTCGGCAGACAATGGTGAAAGTTGGTCCGTGCCGAAACCCACCGAACTGCCTAACAACAACTCGTCCATCCAAGTGACTACCCTTGCCAGCGGTGAACTGGCGCTGGTGTTTAACCCTATGAGTGCCGTTGGTGCACTGGAACGTCGCACCTCGCTTTACGATGAAATTGACGACAGCGATACCCGCCGAGAAGAGCCAGAAATCACCAGCGGTCGCACTGCCTTCTGGGGCGCTCCTCGTGCGCCAATGACTGTGGCTATCTCTGCGGATGGCGGTAAAAGCTGGCCGTGGCAACGTAATCTCGATGAAGGTGACGGTTATTGCATGACCAATAATTCGCTGGATAAACGCAACCGCGAATTTTCCTATCCAAGCATCAAACAGGGCGCAGACGGAACGCTGCATATTGCGTACACCTGGTTCCGTCAGGCAATCAAATACGTGCACATCTCACCTGAATGGGTGAAGGAGTCCACTCAATGATCGTTGGAAATCTTGATGCCCTGTCGCTGGCAGGACTTCCCCTCACACTGCGCAACATTCTGTCTCATCCGGGTTCGACGCTGCAGGCATTAAGCGCCAGGGAAGACGGACGCTGGCAGCCGGAAAACTGTCGCTGGTTTTGCAATATCGGCGAGGCGCACACCCAACCGGCCGCGCAGCGTCATACCGAATATCACCATCAGTGGGCTGACATCCAGGTGATGCTGTCAGGCAGCGAAGTGATTAACGCGGGAATGTGCAATGTCGGACAGAATGACGATGAAGAACGCAAGCCGGATCTGTTTATCGCGCGCGATTGCCAGCATGCAGTGGCCATCACTCTGCATCCCGGCGATTTTGCAATCTTTTTGCCCGGAGAACCTCACCAGGCGCTCTGCGCTGTTGACGCGCCAAAGGTAGTGCGCAAAGCGGTTTTTAAGGTTCCACGCGACATGTTGGAAGCGTAGAGGAGAATAATAAATGACAACTGATATGATATTGGCTTTAGGGATCTTAATCCTGATGATCGTGTTGATCATGACGGATAAACTTGCGTTTGGCGCGCCGCCGCTGCTCGCCTGCCTCTTACTGGTTGTGAGCGGTGTATCTACAGTACCTCAGGCATTTGCCGGATTCGTCAATTCAACGGTTATTATGCTGGCGGGTTTTATGGTAGTCATGGCTGGACTACAGAAGACTCGCCTTATTGGAGGCATTAAAACCGCAATGATGGTTCATCTCAATCGTGGCGGTTATAAGAGCTATATACTACTGTTGGTGATCGTGATGCTTGGAGCAAGCCTGGCCGGAACAGGAGCAACAGGCTACTATGTCTTAATTCTATCTCTTATTGCGTCACTGCCCTACAGCAAAAAATTGCCCACGGCCAAATTAGTCATGCCATTAGGGTTTGCAACCAACCATCCTCTAATACCCATTAACGTCGCACTGCTCTTCGGTGTCACCATATCTGTGCTGCAAGCATCAGGCATTAGCCAGGAAATTTCCATGCTGAAATTCGCCATGGTGAATCTGGTCATGTCACTGGCATATTTGGCGTGGAGCCTGATTGCGTATCGTTTTTTACCCGACCACCCCATTGCAGAAATCACTGAAGGAAATGATGCAGAGATATGCGAGAAAATAAATGAACTTCCTGCATGGAAGGAAAAGTGCACAGTCGGAGCATTTTGCATTAGCGTGCTCGGTATGATGCTAATGAATAAATTGGGCGATATTGCTTATGTCGTTCCAGGCTTGGCTGGTGCCTTTATACTCAGTATTGGCGTGCTTGATTTTAAAGAAGTCCGCGATCATATGGGGGCTCCGGTTATTATCATGACGGCGGGCGTTATCGGCGTTGCTGACGCGCTAGCAGGCACCGGAGTAACGGCCATGATTGGCGATGCCGTCGCCGGGGTTCTGGGGGCAAACGTTTCTCCTTTCTTATTTATCATCGTATTAGCTTTGATTACCAGCACCTGTGCCACTTTTACAGGTTCAACCATAGGATCGGTATTTATCTTTGCCCCCATAGCAATCGCCACCTGTACCAGCCTCGGTCTGAATCCAACTGCTGCCGCTATTGCTGTGGTAATCTCTGGCTGGAACGGTGGTTATATGCCAATTGACGGTATGCCGGCGATGATTATGGGAATGGGGAAATACAAAATGTCAGAATTCTGGCTTTTCACCATTCCGATGTATCTTATTCGTATTCTGGCACTATGCGTCGGCGCTATCGTGATATTCCCGATGTAATTATCAAATATATGTATACTCGTCATACTTCGAGTTGCATGTGTGTTGGCTGCGATCGTTCACCCCAGTCACATAGCTATCTATGCTCCTGGGGATTTACTCTCTTGCCGCCTTCATGCAACTCGAATTATTTAGAGTATAGTTGCATGACTCTGGCTTTTCGTAACATTCACAGCTAATTCTTACCTGTTAACCACCTACAGGCAAGTGACCGGCAGATTTATTGCCGGTCACTTATTATTTCCCTCATCGGAATAACGTTATTTAGCGCAGCGTAATCGTACCGATTAAATAGGTCGTTGCCTGACCGCCGATCAGGACCCGATCCCCCTGCCACTGGCAGCGCAGATCGCCGCCGCGAGCCGAAATCTGACGCGCCAGCATCTGGCTTTTATCCAGCTTTGCTCCCCAGTATGGAATCAGCATGGTGTGCGCCGAACCGGTCACCGGATCTTCCCACACAGCTTCGCCCGGCGAGAAAAAGCGGCTAACAAAGTCATAATCGCCGTCACCGACTGCGGTGACTGTCACTTTATGCTCGCCGGGGAGCATCGCCGCAATATTCGGCCGTAAGGCTTCAACCTGTTCACGCGACGCGAGTTCAATAAGCCAGGCGCGTCCTTTACGGGCATGCAGATAGCCATTAACACCCAGTGCGTAAAGCATCGCAGCGGGAGGCTCGCACTCCACGGTCTCTCCTGCCGGAAAATTAAGCGTCAGCCAGTCACCTTCGAGAGTCACTGTCAGCAGACCGGAGGCGGTTGAAAAGTGAATTGCCGCGTCGGGGAAAGCAAGATGATGGAAAATCACATGTGCGCTGGCAAGCGTCGCATGGCCGCAGAGATTGACCTCATTACGCGTGGTAAACCAGCGCAGCGAAAAACCACCATTCTCTGACACCACAAACGCAGTTTCCGACTGCTTATGCTGCTGAGCCATTTTTAACAGCAGTTCATCCGGCAGCCACTCCCTGAGCAAACACACCGCCGCCGGATTCCCGGCAAAAGGCCGATCGCTAAATGCCGCAACCAGATATACAGGAATTTTTATCACCAACTCTCCTTAACGCAGCGTAATCTTGCCGATTAAATAGGTCGTCGCCTGCCCGCCGATTAAGACCCGTTCGCCGCGCCACTGGCAACGCAGATCGCCGCCGCGGGCCGAAACCTGACGGGCCAGCATTTCCGTTTTGCCGAGTTTTTCACCCCAGTACGGAATTAGCATACTGTGCGTTGAGCCGGTTACCGGATCTTCAGCGACCGACTCTCCCGGGCAGAAGAAGCGGCTAACGAAATCATATTCAGCATCGGCTGCGCTAATACAGACCATTTTACCCAGATGCTGAAGCCGCTGCATATCCGGGCGCACGGCTTCCACCTGCTGGCGATCGCCTAAAATCACCAGGTAATCGCGCGCTACGCGAACCTCCTGTGCCTCATTCAGCCCCAGACCGGTCAACAGATCCGCAGGCGGCTGCTCGACAACCGTTGAGGCCCAGGCCGGAAAATCCAGCGTCAGCCAGTCGCCAGTGCGCGTTACGCGCAGCTCGCCAACAAAACGAGTACTGAACACAATCGTCGATGACGGGTGATTAAGATATTCAAAAATCACGTGCGAGGCGGCAAGCGTCGCATGGCCGCAGAGATTTATCTCATACTGGGTCGTAAACCAGCGCAGCTCATATCCTTCATCCGTACGGACGAAAAACGCGGTTTCCGACTGATTATGCTGCTGCGCCATTTTTAGCAGCGTTGCATCCGGTAGCCATTCAGTGAGTGGGCAAACCGCTGCGGCATTACCGCCAAAGTTAACATTGCTGAATGCGTCAACCAGATAAAAATTAATTTCCTGCATGATTCTGCCCTTTCATTTTTTTTGCTTATCGATAACATGACATAAACACGTAAAATGCACACGTTCTATAGAAAAATTAATCTGTTAGCCACCGTCATCAAGCCAAAGCAAAAATGAGATATAGATCACGAAATGATTGTATTTTTATCAGCAATCGTTTTAAGATCGTGGCTCATCTTTCCTCTTCGTGACCACTCCTGAATTTATGATGACAAAGACGGTTTCACGCAAAGTTGCGTGGCTTCGCGTAGTCACGCTTGCGATAGCGGCGTTTATCTTTAATACCACCGAATTTGCGCCAGTCGGCCTGCTGTCAGATATTGCCGACAGCTTTGGTATGGAAACCGCGCAGGTCGGGATTATGCTCACCATCTACGCCTGGGTCGTCGCCCTGATGTCTCTGCCCTTTATGCTGTTAACCAGCAAGATGGAACGACGCCGACTGCTGGTGATACTGTTTGTCTTGTTTATTGCCAGCCACATATTGTCATTCCTGGCGTGGAACTTTAACGTCCTGATCGTTAGCCGGATTGGTATCGCTTTCGCTCATGCGGTGTTCTGGTCAATCACCTCTGCGCTGGCTATTCGCATGGCGCCCTACGGCAAACGCGCCCAGGCGTTGAGCCTGATTGCCACCGGTACCGCTCTGGCAATGGTCTTCGGCATTCCAATTGGCCGCATTGTTGGACAATATTTTGGCTGGCGCACAACCTTCCTGGTCATTGGTCTGGGTGCGATGGTCACGCTGGCGTGTTTGATCAGGCTGCTGCCAACACTACCGAGCGAACACTCGGGGTCACTGAAAAGCCTGCCAGTCCTTTTCCGCCGTCCGGCGTTGCTCAGTATCTATTTGCTGACGGTCATTGTGGTCACGGCGCACTATACCGCCTACAGCTATATTGAGCCATTCGTGCAAACTGTCGCCGGTTTGAGCAATAATTTCGCCACCGTGCTGTTGCTGACTCTGGGTGGCGCTGGCATTGTCGGTAGCATCCTGTTTGGTAAACTCGGCAACCGCCATGCTTCCGGCTTGATTAACGCCGCGATTGGCCTGCTGCTGGCCTGCCTGCTGCTGCTGCTGCCCGCATCGCACAACGCCAACCATCTGATGCTGCTCAGCGTCTTTTGGGGGATGGCCATTATGATCATTGGTCTCGGAATGCAGGTGAAAGTGCTGGCCTTAGCGCCGGATGCCACCGATGTGGCGATGTCGCTGTTCTCGGGGATCTTTAATATCGGTATCGGCGCGGGCGCGCTGGTGGGCAGTCAGGTCAGTACCCATTTGTCGATGGCTTCTATTGGTTATGTTGGCGCAATCCCGGCTCTGATCGCGCTGGTGTGGGCGGTAATGATTTTCCGCCGCTGGCCAACCTCACTGGAAGACCAGCAACCACACCACTCCTGACTTCGGTGATGAAAAAAGCCTGCCGATCGGCCAATGCCGTTCACTTAAGCAAATCATCGGTGTTGTCTTTTGTTTTATTTGCCTGTGGCAATCGCATTATCGGTGGTTCTGGCGAGCATGACGCGTTTTTCGTTTTCGCCTATTCAGATTCCGTGGTCTGTTCCGTTCACGATAAATTCGCGGATAGTCGTTATATCCACAGCGTGTGAACGGGCAGGGGGACGTTTCGCCCGTCCCCCTGCACCCCCGGCATGGCGCTGAAAACCTGCCGCTCCGCGGTCCGCTCCACTCCGGCTTCATCTGGCGGACCGGGCGGGACTCGACGTCCCTGTCTCGACCCGCCCTCTGGCCGCCGTCCTGGCGGCCAGTCCTGGATGCGCGCCTGCGTTCCCGCCAGGTTTCCTTGATGCGCCCAACCCCCATGCGGTGAGTCCGTTATTCGTCAGGGGCTTTTCAGAGGCTGAAAGTCATAAAAAAAGTTATATCCTTTATATTTCAGCCCGTATCAGCTCAGTTAGTGAATCAACCGAATCAGATTTTCGTTTAAACCACCGATTGACAGAACCGCTCAGCCAGCCATAAATGCAACTGACAGCCCTTAACTGACAAGCATTTGCCGATCGGCAGGCTTTTTTATCCCGATGCCTGCACCATCAGGCGTGATACTTGGTAATGATCTCCAGCACGCCGTTAATAATGAACTGCACCCCCATACACACCAACAGGAAGCCCATCAGGCGGGAAATTGCTTCTATTCCCCCCTTGCCGACCAGGCGCATAATCGCCCCGGAACTACGCAAACAGGCCCACAGAATGATGCCGATTAATGCGAAAGTCACCGGCGGCGCCACCAGAAACACCCACTCAGGGAATTCAGCGCTGTGCTTTACCGTTGACGCGGTACTGATGATCATCGCGATTGTTCCCGGCCCTGCCGTACTTGGCATCGCCAGTGGGACGAAGGCGATATTGGCTGTCGGTTCATCCTGCAGCTCTTCGGATTTCAGCTTCGCTTCCATCGAATGATGCGCTTTCTGCTGCGGAAACAGCATGTGAAAACCAATAAACGCGACGATCAGTCCCCCGGCAATACGCAGCCCGGGAATCGATATGCCGAACGTATTCATCACCAGTTGCCCGGCATACCATGCAACCATCAGGATGGCGAACACATACACTGAGGCCATCAGCGACTGACGATGACGCTCGGCATTGTTCATATTCCCCGCGAGGCCGAGGAACAGCGCTACGGTAGTGAGCGGGTTTGCCAGCGGTAAAATCACCACCAGGCCCAGGCCTATCGCTTTTAAGAGATCCATCATAGTGAATTAACACCCTGTAAACATTACGTTATAAAAAGTATGTCTTGTGTTTCCAGGTGCGGATAAGCACCTTGATTCAGAAAAATCCACCGCCAACAGCGCGAAGTAGAGTGACCTACATCACAACTATTCGTTTTAGCAAATTGTGGCATCCGCCAATTCATTAAGTTGACTTATATTTGCATGAGCAATAATATCCATCGCAACTAAATCATTGCCTGGGCAACCATCATGAAAAGTTCGAGAGACCTGTTTAACGACATGATCCCCCTTGGTCACTTGATTCAGATGGTTAATCAGAAAAAAGATCGCCTGCTCAACGACTACCTCTCCCCGATGGATATTACTGCCACCCAGTTTCGGGTGCTCTGCTCCATTCGTTGTGAAGTATGCATTACCCCCGTTGCGCTGAAAACCGTGCTTTCTGTTGACCCCGGCGCAATGACGCGCATGCTCGATCGTCTGGCCTGTAAAGGCTGGATCGCACGGTTACCCAACCCCACTGACAAACGCGGTGTACTGGTACAGTTAACACCTGATGGCGCGGCCCTTTGTGAGCAGTGTCATCAGACTGTTGGTCAGAAATTGCACCAGGAACTCACAAAACATCTGTCGGCGGATGAAGTGGTCACCCTTGAGTATTTGCTTAAAAAAATCCTGCCGTAATAAAGAAGAGGTAAGATGATGTCCAGACGCAATAACGACGCCATCACTATCCAAAGTATTTTGTCGTGGATCGAGGATAACCTGGAATCCCCCCTGTCGCTGGAAAAAGTTTCAGAGCGTTCGGGTTACTCCAAATGGCACCTGCAAAGAATGTTTAAGAAAGAAACCGGCCACTCGCTGGGGCAGTATATCCGCAGCCGCAAACTGACCGAGATTGCGCAAAAGCTCAAGCAAAGCGATGAGCCGATTTTATATCTGGCGGAGCGCTATGGTTTTGAATCACAACAAACGTTAACCCGAACGTTCAAAAACTATTTCGATGTCCCGCCGCATCAGTATCGCGTTACCGACGTGCCGGGCGAGTCGCGCTATCTGCACCCACTGAATAACTGCTGTTAATCGCCGGGAAAAACGTATTGAGGAACTCATGAAACTGTTCGTTGCCGTCGCCACGCTACTCGTGGCGCTGGTCTCCGGCGAGGGGTATGCGGAGCAAACCACCACGCCGGTTCATCACACCAAACGCGATGCGATGATGATGCCATCGGAAGAACATCATTCGCCGTTTGATTTTAATCACATGGCCTCAGGCAGTGATAAATCAGATGAACTGGGCGTCGCGTATTACAACCAACAAAGCCACTAAAATCCCTTTCGCCCCGCCCCCGGGGCTTTTTTTGCTCATCGCAGATTACCGCAGTGTTCCGCACACGCATTCCCCCGCTTTCCTGTCAACGTCGCGTCTTCGCATAACGGGCTCATTCCGCAACGTTAGTCACAACATCCACGACATAATTTCAGTCCGGATAGCACATGGCTTAATATAGTCACCAGGTTACACAGGCGATATTTGACGGTAAACCAGCATGTGGCGAGTCATTTTATTCTGTCGATGATGAAGGGCTGAGGGGGCAGGCGTCGTTGCTCTTTGTTGACCAGTGAAAAAGGAAAACGCTTTTATGGACGAATTTGCAATAAAGCGAAACTTTAATATTTTTGTGGTGAGTTCTGCTTTTTCTCTCCTCGGCATCGAAATTTACCATATCGCCTTACCGTTACTGGCATTAAGTCTCGGCCTCAATCCCGTACAGATAAGCTGGTGCGTTTTTGCATTTTACTGCCCGGTCATTTTCGTCAAAATCGTCTCCTCGGCGTTTATCGAAAGGAAAGATAATGAATATGCTGACTTTCAGAACGCTGGTGCTTGTCATAAATATCCTACGGGTCATCGTATTCGTTGGTTTTATTATCTCAGCCAGCCCATTCTGGGTATTCTCACTTTTTGTCTTCAAGGCTGTACTCGGCGGCCTGTGGAATGTGGGCTATAACGTTTTCACCATTCAGGAAATGCCGGTTGCGCTTGCCGCCAGAATATCAGCAATCAGCGGAACATTTGTTAAGCTTAGCGCGGGTCTGGGCAGTCTGCTGGCTGGCTATTTACTTGTTCTCGCCGGTTCCACAACAACACTGGTTATTCTGGTTATGCTGACAGTATTTATGCTGACTTGTTCATTTATATGTAAGGCTGAATATCAGCGATACGATGCTTCCCGGAGAGATCTCTGCTAGCTGTTGCAGCCCGATGAAAGCACAAAAGAAATGAACAATACCCATTCAGTACTTGTATTGGTACTGTCGACGCCAGCCATCTTTTAATCGGCGACTGAATCACAGGATCCAGTCGCCTCAATCGTTCGCATTGCGCGGTAAAATGGGATAGACGTTTTATCCCCGTGCCAGTCCCGGACGCACGATCCGCAGACCAAACACGTTAATATACAGTCCGGCCATGATCAGCACCGCGCCCAGCAGTTGCACGCCGTTTAGCGTCTCGCCGAGCAGTAACGCGGCGCTGGCCATCCCGACAACCGGGACCAACAGCGACAGCGGCGCAATTCGCCATGTCTCATAGCGGCCAAGCAGCGCCCCCCAGATTCCGTAGCCGACGAGGGTGGCGATAAACGCCAGATAGAGCAACGACAGGATCGTCAACAGATCGATATGGCGTAAACTGGTCACCATCACCTGCCAGCCATCAAGGAGCCACGACGCCAGCATAAACGGCAGCACCGGGATCAGCGCGCTCCACACCACCAGCGACATCACCGGCGGCCTGCTCGCATGCGACATGATTTTCTTGTTAAAAATATTACCGCAGGCCCAGCTTAGCGCCGCCGCCAGGGTCAGCATAAAGCCCACCAGCGGCACATGCTGGCCGCCGAGGCTGGCTTCCACCAGCACCAGCACGCCAAAAATCGCCAGTGCGATCCCCGCCAGTTGTTTACCCTGCAGACGCTCGCCGAAGACAAACGCCCCAAGAATAATGGTGAAGAAGGCCTGAGCCTGCAACACCAGCGATGCCAGCCCGGCAGGCATGCCCAGGCTAATCGCGCAAAACAGAAACGCAAACTGGCCGAAGCTTATCGTCAGACCATAGCCCAGCAACAGGCGCAACGGAATTTTTGGTCTGGCAACAAACAGTAACGCCGGAAAGGCCACCAGCAAAAAACGCAGCCCGGCAAGCATCAGCGGCGGCATATTATGCAGACCCAGCTTAATCACCACAAAATTCAGCCCCCATACCACCACAACCAGTAATGCCAACAGCCCGTCTTTACGCGTCATACCCTGCCTCAGTTGTTATTGGAATTTTTGTGAACAAAATCAAAGTAGCGAATAATTCGCCTGACGCATAGATCATTATTTCAGGTAGGGCATTTGTGCCCATATCAATGCTGTCCGGCACTATACAAGTCCAGACCACCATGCTATTTGTGATCTGTATTACAAAAATAACATCATATCAGGCAAGGGAAAATGATACTGACACTCAGGCGCTCAACCGCAGCGCTACTGGCTTCGTCGTTGCTGTTAACTATTGGTCGTGGCGCAACATTACCGTTTATGACTATCTACCTCACCCGTCAGTACCAACTGGAAGTGGATAAGATCGGTAATGCGCTGTCAGTCGCCCTGATCGTCGGCGTACTATTCAGTATGGGTTTTGGCATTCTGGCCGATAAGTTCGACAAAAAGCGCTATATGACCCTCGCCGTGCTGGCGTTTATTGGCGGTTTTATCGCCATCCCACTGGTCGACAGCGTCGCGCTGGTGGTATTTTTCTTCGCGTTGATTAACTGTGCCTACTCTGTGTTCGCTACGGTGCTAAAAGCCTGGTTCGCGGATGTCTTGTCGCCGGAAAAAAAAGCGCGAATTTTCTCTCTTAACTATACCTTTATCAATATCGGCTGGACGATCGGTCCGCCGATCGGCACCCTGTTAGTGATGCGCAGCATTAACCTGCCTTTCTGGCTGGCGGCCGGCTGTGCGGCGCTGCCGCTGGTGTTTATTCAGCTATTTGTACGACGCGCAAAGGCCATGGTGACGCAGGATAATGGCGCCCACTGGTCGCCTTCGGTGCTTCTGCATGACCGAGCCTTACTGTGGTTTACCCTCTCCGCTCTGCTGGCGTCGTTTGTCGGCGGCGCTTTCGCTTCCTGTATTTCCCAGTATTTGCTGGTCGTTGCCGATAGCGATTTTGCCGAAAAAGTGGTCGCCGTGGTGCTGCCGGTTAACGCCGCGGTTGTGGTGGGGTTACAGTACAGCGTCGGTCGTCGTCTCTCTCCCCACAATATTTGTCGGCTGATGACGTTGGGTACGGTCTGTTTTGTTCTCGGACTGAGCGGTTTTATGATCTCCAACAATAACCTCCTATTGTGGGGCATCTCCGCCGCAATTTTTACCTTAGGGGAAGTTATCTACGCACCCGGTGAATATATGCTAATCGATAACATCGCCCCGGCGGGAATGAAAGCCAGCTACTTTTCCGCCCAGTCGCTGGGCTGGCTTGGCGCGGCGTTTAACCCGACGCTGACCGGCGCTATTTTGACCCATCTACCGCACTGGTCGCTGTTTGTGATATTAATGCTGTCTATGGTTGCCGCACGGCTGATGATTTTCCGCGGAATGAACGTACGACCGTGGCGCGACGAGACGGCCGCCAGCGCCTGAGCCCAGACGCCGTGCGGCTGTCAGGTTGCTGTCGTGCTGCTGTCGGGTTCCGATCGTGGCGCTCATCCGCCCGGACGATAACACTCCGTCTCAGGTTTTCCCCTGGAGATAGAAACAATGAACAGCAGTAATCAAGTTAAACAACTCCGTCTGCAGCGCGCCTGGTCACAGGAGCAGCTTGCCGAGTTAGCTGGCGTCAGCGTGCGGACCATCCAGCGAATTGAGAACGGCGATCGTCCCGCGCTGGAGACGCTCAGCGCACTTGCCGCAGTGTTTGAAGTGAATGTTGCCGAGATTAGCGGCGATTCGCCAGTTGGCCACGAAGAGACGCTGGATTTACGTATTGAAGACGCTAAAGCGCGTATTGAGCAAGAGAGCCATTTTTATCGTTCGCTGATGGTGGCAGTGGTGGTCTGCGCACTGTTGGCGGTGCTCAACAGGCTCACGGATTCGGGGAGCGAGTGGTCTGCCTGGGTGGCGATTATCTGGGGGACACTGCTGGCGATGAAGGGGCTACGCTTGTTTGTGTTTAACGAATGGATCAAAAACTGGCGTCAGGCGCGGTTGCAGCAGCTGTTGCGAAAGTAATCCGCTGAGTCACGCGGCGGTATCTCCCCCGGGCATGGCGCATGCGCCATGCCCGGTTTAAAAGCGCGCAGTATAAGTTTAATCGCCCGGATAACGCGTCAGGCGCAATCCGGGCTTTCTGCGCGAAAGAAGCTAGATGGTGACCATTCCGCGTACGCCGTCGGCGTCCATCTCGCTGCCGCTGCCCTGCCGGATAATCGTGCCCCGGGACATCACCAGGTAACGGTCCGCCAGCCCGGCGGCAAAATCATAGAACTGCTCAACCAGCAAAATCGCCATATCGCCGCGATTCGCCAACTGGCGGATAACTTCGCCAATCTCTTTAATCACCGAGGGTTGGATCCCTTCCGTCGGTTCATCAAGAATCAACAACTGTGGGCGGCTGGCCAGCGCGCGACCGATAGCCAGTTGCTGCTGCTGACCGCCGGAAAGGTCGCCTCCGCGCCGCTGCTTCATGGTTTTCAATACCGGAAACAGTTGATAAATCTCTTCCGGCACCTGACGCGCATCGCGGGCGGGAAAGCGGGATAACCCCATCAGCAGGTTCTCTTCCACCGTCAGACGAGGAAAAATCTCGCGCCCCTGGGGAACATAGGCAATCCCGGACTGTACGCGCTGATGCGGTTTGCGGTGGGTAATATTTTTCTCCTGCCACAACACTTCGCCGCTACGCGCAGGTATTAGCCCCATCAGGCACTTCAGTAAAGTGGTTTTCCCCACCCCGTTGCGCCCAAGCAGGCAGGTGATCTCGCCCTGACGGGCAGCAAAATCCACCCCCCGCAGAATATGGCTGCCACCATAATATTGATGTAGCTGATTAACCTGTAGCATCCTCGCTCCTTAGCGTCCGAGATAAACTTCAATCACCTGTTCGTTATCCTGCACTTCTCGTAGCGACCCTTCCGCCAGCACCTGTCCCTGGTGGAGCACCGTCACCCGGTCGGCGATAGTTTCAACAAATCCCATGTCGTGCTCAACCACCATCAGCGAATGCTGCCCGGCAAGGGTGCGGAACAGTTCGGCGGTATACTCCGTTTCGGCATCGGTCATCCCGGCTGCGGGTTCATCCAGCAGCAGCAAATGCGGCTCCTGTACCAACAGCATACCGATCTCCAGAAACTGTTTTTGCCCGTGCGACAGCATCCCTGCCGGTCGATAGCGTTCGACGTCCAGACGTAGCAGACGCAGCGTCTCGCTGATTCGGTCCGCCTGTTCGCTGTTCAGTCGCGCCCGCAGACTGGCCCATACCGACTTATCGCCCTTCATCGCCAGTTCAAGGTTTTCCGCCACCGTCAGCGCCTCAAACACCGTCGGCTTCTGGAACTTGCGCCCGATGCCCTGGCGAGCGATGGCGATGGGATCGAGGGTGGTTAAGTCCACCGATTGATCGTACAGCGCCCTGCCGCTCTGCGGCCGGGTTTTGCCGGTGATCACATCCATCAGGGTGGTTTTGCCCGCGCCATTCGGGCCAATTACGCAGCGCAGTTCACCCACGCCAATCTGGAGCGACAGGTCAGTTAATGCCTGAAAACCGTCAAAGTTGACGTTAATCGCCTCCAGTTGCAGCACCGGGTCAGTCTGTTCGCGAAAGCGATCCGTCGGCTGCTGACGGGTAAAGATGGCTTCATCCGTTTGCATTACCGATCTCCTTTACGCAGCAGGCCGATAACCCCGCGTGGTAAAAACAGCGTGACGATAATAAAAATCAGGCCAAGAAAAAGCTGCCAGTATTCCGGCATCGCCACGGTAAAATAGCTCTTCGCGCCATTGACCAGCCCCGCGCCCAGCACCGGGCCGATTAAGGTCCCGCGCCCGCCCAGCGCCACCCAAATCGCCGCTTCGATCGAATTGGTGGGCGACATTTCGCTGGGATTGATGATCCCGACCTGCGGCACGTACAGCGCCCCCGCCAGGCCGCATAACACAGCTGAAAGCGTCCACACCAGCAGCTTAAATCCACGCGGATCGTAGCCGCAGAACATCAGACGGTTTTCCGCATCGCGCACCGCCGTCAGTATCCGGCCAAATTTGCTTTGCGCCAGCACATAACCAATCCATAACGTGAGCAACAGCAGCAGAACGGTCGCCATAAACAGCGCCGCCCGGGTGCTGGTGGCGGTCACGGAGAAACCGAGCAGCGTGGTAAAACCGGTAAAACCATTGTTGCCGCCAAAACCGGTTTCGTTGCGGAAAAACAGCAGCATCCCGGCATAGGTCAGCGCCTGGGTCATAATAGAAAAATAGACGCCTTTAATTTTTGAGCGGAAGGCAAACCAGCCGAAAACCAGCGCCAGCAGCCCAGGAACCAGCACCACCAGCAGCATCGCCCAGGCGAAGTGCTGCGTGCCCCACCAGAACCACGGCAGTTCGCTCCACGACAGAAACGACATAAAAGCCGGTAATCCGTCGCCCGCGGCCTGACGCATCAGGTACATGCCCATGGCATAGCCGCCGAGGGCAAAAAAGATCCCATGACCAAGCGAAAGCATCCCGGCATAGCCCCAGACCAAATCCAGCGCCACGGCGACAATGGCATAGCAGAGAATTTTGCCGGTCAGCGTCAGCAGCCAGGTAGAGACCGCCAGCGGATGCGTCACCGGCAGTAGCGCCAGAAACGGCATACTCAGCAACGCCAGCAGGATCAGAGCCGCGAGCCATTGCAACGGGCGCGGCGCTTTGCGCACCAGGGTTAACGTAATCGGTTGGCTCATCAGTCAATAACCCTCCCTTTGAGAGCAAACAGTCCTTGTGGGCGCTTCTGAATAAACAGGATAATCAGCACCAGGATCAGGATTTTCCCCAGCACGGCCCCCATCTGCGGTTCAAGAATTTTATTAAAAATCCCGAGGCCAAACGCTGCCGCCACGCTACCGGCCAGTTGCCCGACGCCGCCCAGCACCACCACGAGGAAGGAGTCGATAATGTAGCCCTGGCCCAGTTCCGGCCCGACGTTGCCGAGCTGCGAGAGCGCCACGCCGCCGAGTCCGGCGATCCCCGAACCGAGACCAAATGCGAGCATATCCACCCGCCCGGTCGGCACACCGCAGCAGGCCGCCATCGCGCGGTTTTGCGTCACCGCCCGCACGTTCATCCCCAGCCGGGTTTTGTTCAGCGTCAGCCAGGTAAACAGCAGCACCAGCAGCACGAAAGCGAGTACCGCCAGCCGGTTCCACGGCAAAATCAGGTTAGGTAAAACCTGAATGCCACCGGAAAGCCATGCCGGGTTGGCCACTTCAACGTTCTGCGCGCCAAACAGCATACGCACCAGTTGGATCAGCATCAGGCTAATGCCCCAGGTGGCGAGCAGGGTCTCCAGCGGGCGTCCGTAGAGATGGCGAATCACGCTGCGCTCCAGCACCATACCAACCCCGCCGGTGACCAGGAACGCCACCGGCAGCGCAATCAGTGGATAAAAGGCCAGCCACTGCGGCGCCAGTTGCGCCAGCGCCTGCTGCACCAGCCAGCAACTATAGGCGCCAATCATCAGCATCTCGCCGTGGGCCATATTGATCACCCCCAGCAGGCCGTAAGTGATCGCCAGACCGAGCGCGGCAAGCAGCAAGACGGAACCCAGCGACAGCCCCATAAAGGCCTGGCCGAGCAGGTCACCCAGCAGCAGACGGTGCTGAATTTTACTCAGGCTCGCCTGCGCCGCCGCGCGAATCGCCGGGTCAGGTTCATGTTGAGCATCGCTGTAGGGCATGAGCAGCGCCTGAGTTTCCGGGTCGCCGGAGTGGCCAAGCAGTTCAATCGCCGCCAGCCGCTGCGCGGATTGCGGACTGGCAAGTTGCAGACGCGCGAGGGCAATTTCCAGTTGCGCCTTCACCGCGCTATCGCTTTCTACCGCCAGGCGCTGTTGCAGCAGTCCCGCCATCTCTGGGGTTGCCTCTCGCTGAAGGGTTTTCGCCGCTGCCGCTCTTTCCGTGACGTTGTCACTAACAAGTAAATGGGTCGCCAGCGCGCCGGCCACCAGATTCCTTAGCCGGTTAGTCAGGCGTACCGGTTTTGTCGCCCCGTCAGGGGTCGCCGATGCGCCCAGCGCCAGCAGGTTATCCCCCTGCTGGCTAAACGCGTGGCCGCTGCCATCAGCTTTTAATGTTTCACTTTTAAGCGCCCGCAACAGCGGTAATCGCTGCGCCTGCGGCGCGGTGGCCCACTGCTCAAGCAGTCGAGCCTGCTGGCTACGGTTAGCCGCAACAAAATCATCGGCGTCCGCTGCCTGCGCTCGCCACGGTATCAATATTATCAGCAGCGCAAAACTCATGAGACGTAACACGTTCATGATCGTTCTCCTTTCCAGAGTGGCCCGCAAAGCCCGGGCCACAGAGAATGATTCCCCCCGGGCTGCGCCGGGGTTTAATGCTTAGTTGCTGGTGCTTTTTACCGGGTGATCCGGTTTTTTATCGTTCCCGGGAATCCACGGGCTCCAGGGCTGGGCGCGAACGGGCTCGTCGGTCTGCCAGACCACGTTGAACTGGCCGTTGCTCTCGATTTCACCAATCATGACCGGCTTGTGCAGATGGTGATTGGTGGCATCCATGGTCAGGGTGAAGCCCGACGGCGCTTTAAAGGTCTGCCCGGCCATCGCTTCGCGAACCTTGTCCACATCGGTCGTGCCGGCTTTGGTGACCGCCTGCGCCCACATATGCACACCAACCCAGGTGGCTTCCATTGGGTCATTGGTCACGACCGTATCGGCATTTGGCAGATTATGTGCTTTAGCGTAGGCGCGGTAATCGGCGACAAATTGTTTGTTGGTGGGGTTATCAAGGGATTCGAAGTAGTTCCAGGCCGCAAGGTTACCTACCAGTGGTTTGGTATCAATACCGCGCAGCTCTTCCTCGCCGACGGAAAATGCCACCACCGGCACATCGGTCGCTTTCAGCCCCTGATTGGCCAGCTCTTTATAGAACGGGACGTTAGAATCACCGTTAATCGTTGAGACCACCGCCGTTTTACCGCCTGCGGCAAACTTTTTAATGTTGGCAACGATAGTCTGGTAGTCGCTATAGCCAAACGGGGTATAGACCTCTTCGATATCTTTATCCTGAATCCCTTTGGCGTGCAGGAAGGCGCGGAGAATCTTATTCGTGGTGCGCGGGTAGACATAGTCGGTGCCGAGCAGGAAGAAACGTTTCGCCCCGCCGCCATCTTCACTCAGCAGATATTCCACCGCCGGGATCGCCTGTTGGTTTGGCGCGGCGCCGGTGTAGAAGACGTTTGGCGACATCTCTTCGCCTTCGTACTGTACCGGGTAGAACAGCAGTCCATTCAGCTCTTCGAATACCGGTAGAACCGATTTACGCGATACGGAGGTCCAGCAGCCAAAGACCACTGCAACCTTATCCTGGGTCAGCAACTGCCGCGCTTTTTCCGCAAACAGAGGCCAGTTTGATGCCGGGTCCACCACCACCGGTTCCAGTTTTTTACCCAGCACGCCGCCTTTGGCGTTGATGTCGTCGATAGCCATCAGGGCGACATCTTTCAGCGGGGTTTCCGAAATCGCCATCGTTCCGGAGAGCGAATGCATAATCCCGACTTTAATGGTATCGGCGGCATAAGCCTGAAATGACAAGCCCATGCTGATAACTGAGGTGGAGAGAACAAAAGCTTTTAATAATGTGCGACGCTGCATCTCTATCACTCCTTAATCGTTCAAAGACAAAAAATGAATTAACAACCAAGCAGAAGTGATAAGGCAAGAACGGTGCCAGGTTGCCAGTTAGCCTGAAAACGCGGTGGAGGATAAGAGAGATGAAATGCGAGGAGCAGTGTTGCCCTAAGATGGTGCAACACTGCCCTATGAGGGAATTACCAGACCTGAGCGGCGATACCGGTAACCAGACGAACTTTATCCCACTGTTGCGCTTCGGTCAGTGAATTCCCCTCTTCAGTGGAGGCAAAACCGCACTGCGGGCTGAGGCAGATCTGTTCCAGCGGAACATACTGCGCGGCTTCCTGCAGGCGGGCTTTTACGCCTTGCGGATTTTCCAGCTCCCCATTTTTGGTGGTGATCAATCCCAGTACGACCTGCTGATGACCCGGACGAATAAAGCGCAACGGGGCAAAGTCGCCGGAACGATCGTTATCGTATTCAAGGAAGAAGGCATCGATATTGACGCTACCGAACAGCACTTCCGCTACCGGCTCGTAACCCCCTTCGGAAATCCAGGTCGAACGGAAGTTACCGCGGCATACGTGCAGACCGATGGTCAGATCCTCCGGTTTCCCTTCCAGCGCTTTATTCAGGACCTCAGCGTAAATCTTCGCCAGTTCATCCGGGTCTTCGCCGCGCTCGCGAACCTGTCGACGCTGTTCATCTGAGCACAGATAGGCCCAGACGGTGTCGTCAAGCTGCAGATAACGGCAGCCAGCATCGTAAAAGGCGCGGATCGCATCACGCCAGGTTGTGGCCAGGTCAGCAAAATATTCGGCGAGATCCGGGTAAACCGTCGCATCGATATCTTTACGTCCGCCACGGAAGTGCAGCACGCTCGGGCTGGGAATGGTCATTTTCGGCTGCGCGCTGCCGCTGATGCTTTTCAGATAGCGGAAATCCTCCAGCATCGGATGATCGCCAAAGCCCAGTTTACCCGTCACCCGGATACCGTGTGCTTTGGTCTGCACGCCATTAAACTGGATACCCTTTTCTGCATCGTAGCGCTCGACGCCCTGTAAACCGTCAAAGAAATCAAAGTGCCACCACGCACGGCGGAACTCACCATCAGTGACCACATGCAGGCCACACTCACACTGTTGCTGCACCAGATGACGAATCGCCTCATTTTCTATCTGCCGCAACTGCTGAGCATCAATGGCACCCGCGGCCAGCTGCTGACGCGCCTGTTTAATGGCATCCGGGCGTAAAAAGCTGCCGACGATATCGGCGCGGAATGGGGGCTGATGGCGTTGCATGGTGTCTCCTTAGCGGCGGGGAAGATTAGTTACCCACCGTGATAGTTCATTTTTGAATTTTGGACTTCTGGATGGCTATATGTCCAGATAGTGTCATGCCAACGGTTCATCGGCAAACGAGAATATTTCATGTGACATGAAATAAATTCATTTTGCGAAAGGCAACCCCTCATCGTCCCAGCCGGTTAAGCCACCGAGCATGATTTTTACCCGTCTTCCCAACCGCGCCAGTTTCAAGGCCGCAATATCCGCCCCATTGCAGTGTGGCCCGGCACAATAGACGACAAACAACGTCTCCGCAGGCCATTGGGCCATTCTGGCTTCATCTATCTCTCGGTGCGGTAAATGCAGCGCATCAGGGAGATGACGACGGGAAAAGCTCTCCTCGCTGCCAACCACATGCAGCAGGACGAAGTCGGTTTCACCGTCGCGCATCGCGCTATAAACATCAGCGCAGTCCGTCTCAAAGCTTAATCGGCGACGAAACCACGCGACGGCATCACTGGCACTGGCGGGGGCAAAAGCGGTTACAACACTCATGGCATCTTCTCCTTGTCTGTGATACCAATAAGTTAATCCTCCGCCTGCGACACATCTGCCAGCAACCATGACTAAAAACGCTGAAATCATGACAACTCAATCAGTGACGTTGTCACGTCATCGGGTGATTGCCCTTGCCTATGATGGCCTGTGTACCTTTGAATTTGGCGTTGCGGTAGAGATTTTCGGTCTGCCTCGCCCGGAAATGGGCGAACGCTGGTATCGCTTTGCTGTGGCTGCCGTCGATGACGGTGAACTGCGGGCTACCGGCGGCATTCGTCTGATGGCCGATGGCGATATGGCGCTATTAAGCGAAGCGGATACCATCGTGGTGCCCGGCTGGCGCGGGATTGACTCCCCTGTTCCTCCCGCGCTTTGTGAAGCCTTAGTCGCCGCCCAGGCGCGGGGCTGCCGCATCATTTCTATATGCTCCGGAGTTTTCGTACTGGCTGCAGCCGGGTTGCTCAACGGACGTCAGGCAACAACCCACTGGCGCTATACCGATCAGTTGCACAGGCGATTTCCACTGATTGATGTGATTGACGATGTATTATACGTCGGCGCTGATGGCGTGATGACTTCTGCGGGAAGCGCCGCGGGAATCGATTTGTGTTTACATCTGGTACGGGAAGATTTTGGCGCCGAAGCGGCCAATATCGTCGCCCGACGCCTGGTGGTTTCCCCCCATCGTGATGGGGCTCAGGCTCAGCAGGTTGTGCGACCGGTGGCCAGAGCCCGGGAGAGCCTGCGGCTGGGGCAATTATTCGATTTTCTCCACCAGAATCTTGCCGTCAGCCACACCGTGGCCTCACTGGCGGAAAGAGCCGGTATGAGTCCGCGCACCTTATTGCGCCGTTTCGCAGACGCCACCGGTAAAACCCCTGCCCGCTGGCTGCTTGATGAGCGCCTGCAGCGCGCCGCACAACATCTGTCCTCCAGCCGCCTGAGTATTGAACAGATTGCTGAGTTATGTGGATTTGCCAGCGCCAGCACCCTGCGCCATCACTTTCGTCAACAATTTTCCCTCAGCCCGTTGCAGTATCGGAAAAGCGTGATAGCAGAGAATAAACGCAAGCTACCCGCTGGCGACGAATGGCAAAATCCGACAACGGGTTAACCGTTTGTTTAGATTGACCTGATTATAATCTCACCAACAACCGTAAGTCTGTTCAATAAGGATACCGTAGCGCATAGCAAAACTAATGGAGGTTAATGATGCCGGGAAATATGCATGTCTTTATGGCCCTTCTGGGAACCATTCTGTTCTTTGGATTTCTGGCCGCCTATCTAAGCCACAAATGGGACGACTGATGAACGACGATAATCCCCACCCGTAAGCGCCCCCTGCTGCTAATGCACCAGGGGGCGTTTTTATTTTCATTCTGCTGAACTGGCGACAACTATCCGACTAACTACAGCTTACGCAGGCTAAAAAAATGGCGCCTTACACCTTTCGACACCTCTTCGGGATCGCCTCAAGGTATAACACCGCAACAAAAAAATTATTCCCTCACAGCGGATTGTATCCATTAGCTTTTCGGTTCATTTGTTCCGAATGATTAATGGCGAGTGGTACCGTGCGGGTTGCTCAATGCCGATGCCTGGACTAAGCCTGGAGAAGTTTTAACCTGTCGATTCAACTTACCGGGAGATTCTTCATGAGCAAACTTGGGATTAATGGATTTGGTCGTATTGGACGTTTGGTGCTGCGTCGGTTACTGGAGGTCAATAGTTCATTAGAGGTCGTGGCCATTAACGACCTCACCTCGCCGAAAGTGCTGGCCTATCTGTTAAAGCATGATTCTAACTACGGCCCTTTCCCATGGAGCATTGATTTTACTGAAGATGCTCTGATTGTTAATGGCAAAAAAATTACCGTTTATGCCGAAAAAGAGGCTCAGCATATACCGTGGAAATCGGTGGGCGCCGACGTTATCGTCGAATGTACCGGCTTCTATACGTCAGCAGAGAAAGCACAGGCGCACCTGACCGCCGGGGCGAAAAAAGTGTTGATTTCCGCGCCAGCAGGCAATATGAAAACTATCGTGTATAACGTTAACGATGACACACTGGCCGCAGACGATACGATTATTTCCGTCGCCTCCTGCACCACCAACTGCCTGGCCCCGATGGCAAAGGTGCTCAACGACGCTTTCGGTATTAAAGTGGGAACCATGACCACCATCCACGCCTATACCGGTACCCAGTCGCTGGTTGATGGCCCGCGCGGAAAAGATTTGCGCGCCTCGCGCGCGGCGGCGGAAAATATCATTCCGCATACCACTGGCGCGGCGAAGGCAATCGGCCTGGTCATCCCGGAGCTTAGCGGCAAGCTGAAAGGCCATGCCCAGCGCGTACCGACCAAAACAGGCTCAGTCACCGAGCTGGTATCGGTGCTGGAGAAAAAGGTCACGGCCGAAGAGGTCAATCAGGCGATGAAAAATGCGGCGACCAACAATGAATCGTTCGGCTATACCGAAGAAGAGATCGTCTCGTCGGATGTTATTGGCTGCCATTTCGGGTCAATTTATGACGCCACCCAACTGGAGGTTGCAGAAGTCGGCGACCTCCAGCTTGTGAAGACAGTCGCCTGGTATGATAACGAGTATGGCTTTGTCACTCAGTTGATTCGCGTACTGGATAAGTTCGCGAAATAACATCACAGCGGATAGCGCCAGCTATCCGCTATTGTCCACGCAATTACGCCTGCAAATAGACCACCTGGGTTTGCAGATACTCATTCAGACCGTGCCGCCCGTCAGCGCCGCCAATCCCTGATTTGCGCCAACCGGCGTGGAAGCCCTGCATCGCTTCAAAGTTCTCGCGGTTAATATAAGTTTCGCCAAACTTCAGCCCTTTTATCGCCTTCATGGCGACATTCAGATCGCGGGTATAGATTGACGATGTCAGGCCATAGTCGCTGTCGTTCGCCATCGCCAGCGCCTCTTCGAGCGTGTCAAACGCGATCACCGGCAATACCGGCCCAAACGTCTCTTCATGAACAATATCCATCTCCTGGCGCACATCCAGCAGCAGCGTCGGCGGATAAAAATAGCCCTTACCTGCCACGGCCTTGCCGCCAAGCACCACCCGCGCCCCCTGAGCGACCGCCTTCGCGACCTTCTGCTCAACGCGATCCAGCGCAGCAGCGTTAATCAACGGCCCCATGGCGATATCGTCTCGTAAAGCCGGATCGCCGAACTGTACCTCTTTTAATGCCTCACCCAACCGGTTAACAAAACGATCGTAAACGCCTTTTTGCACATAGACGCGCTCGACGCAGTTACATACCTGCCCGCTATTGATAACCCGTGAATCCACCACCGCTTTTACCGCCAGTTCAATATCCGCGTCATCCATCACAATCGCGGGCGCTTTTCCGCCGAGCTCCAGGCACACTTTGGTGATATTTTTCGCCGCTGCCGCCATAATTTTCTCGCCAGCAGCTACGCTACCGGTCATGCTCACCATCGCGACTTTCGGGTTCCCCGCCAGTTCCTGTCCAACCGTCTCACCGCGGCCCAGCACCAGGTTAAACACCCCTTTCGGCAAGCCGATGTCATGCACGATTTGCGCGAAGGCGATAGCGTTATTCGGCGTGAACTCGCTCGGTTTAATCACGATGGTATTGCCGGTAATCAGTGCGGGAGCCAGTTTGCGGGCAATCAGGAAAAACGGGAAGTTCCACGGCAGAATCCCTGTCGTCACGCCCAGTGCGCGTTTGAAAAGCAAAATATTTTCGCCCGGACGATCGCTCTGGATGATCTCCCCTTCATAGCGCCGCGCCCATTCGGCCATATAGTCGAGATAATCGGCAGTAAATGAGACTTCAACCGCCGCCAGTTGCTGAATTTTCCCGCCCTCGGCAACAATCAGCGCAGCGATCTCATCAGCCCGTTCACGAATACCGGCAGCGATTTTGCGTAACCATCCCGCTCGCTCAATGGCAGGCAGAGCTTCCCAGGCGGGCTGTGCTCGCTCAGCGGCCAGAATCGCGCGTTGCGCATCTTCCGCGCTGCCATCGGGGATCCGCGAAAGCAACGCTTCGGTCGCCGGATTGATGACATCAATCCATGCATCAGCGCGGCCAGGTTCAAACTGACCATCAATGTACATAGGGTGTTGAACGGGTGCTGTCATGATCTGCTCCTGTGGCATTATTGTTTTTAGCAAGTGAATTTAATGTTAAAAACTATCGCCTGACAGGCAAAGAGACAGTTCGACGACTTGCTTTTGTGAGACATTTCATAAAAACAAGCAAACCAGAGGCTGAAAAGCACGTTATTGAATAACACGCAGTGCCCGTTTGCGAGGGTCCTGGTGGAAACGGGCAAATAGCAAATGCGGCTGGATGATGGAATGCGTTCACATGGTCGCGTTTGAGGAAAGACAAGGCGTATCCTCGAATAGTGTGCGCCTTTTTCTCTCCACGACTGTTTCTTGTTCAGATTGCCGGGAAACAGATAACGCCTGAACCGCATTAGCACCGTTCAGAAAAAATCCTTTCGCCGTTTAACCCAATTGGCGCGCACTCAGCGCATCGGATAACAGACTGTCGTCGCGCAGCGTCTGCCACGCCTGAACAATATGCGGAGGAATATCAACATGGACGATAAACCCCTTACCCAGCGGACCATAACCCTGCGGATCATCCGTCAAACGCGGTAGCTCGCCAAGAATCAGCGACAGATAGCGACCAACCGGCCACAGCCCCTTATTCTCACCGCTGAAAGTTAATCCACTTTCACCATTGCACAATATCGGTGAACAGCCCGGCGCGCTGTACCACCGTGGCGCGGCCTCCTCTCCTTGCCAGACGCGGGCAAACGTCGCCATCGTCCTGCGCTGCATTGTCGGATCCTGAATGACAACGCCCGTACCATGAGCTACGCCCCTCTGCTCCAGCATATATCGGGTAAAGCGCGCGTTCTCTCCGCAGTGGGTGGACTGGTCTTCCACCACAATTCGCTCCAGCGGAATATGCCAGAAGCGATGAGCGATATCGGCAAGAATACACGCCTCAGCGCGACCTGATACCGGTAACTGACAGTAGCGCGGGTCATTTAACACTGCGTTATATAAAAAAGCGGTGGAGTGGCCGATTCCTCCGCTGATCAACAGTGGAACAGCGCTACGTGCTGCCAGTTGGCAGGCAAAATCAATGGTCGGGATCACCGCATTGCCTGCCAGCACAACCACTTCTATTTGCGCCTCCTGAGGCAAATCATCCTGCGCCAGCCACGCCCCAAGCTGGTTTGCCGCCATTAATGTCGCCTCAGACAAGGCTGGAAAATATTCTGACATTCCTTCTCCTGTTTCCTTCATTTCACGCTTCAGTGAGCGAATATCATCATAAACCGCCGAAGACATTTGAGATCATAAACGGCAAATCGACGAAGAATACGTTCACCTCTCCTTTTGCAACATAGTCAATACACACAGATAGCATTTTATTCACTTTTTGAAGGAGCTCAATATTCTGATAAATAGGTGAAAATCATCTCTGTATCGGTTTTAAGGCCGCAAAATGCATATTCATCCGCAAAAATACTGCTCTTATGATTTGTTATGCATAAACAACCTCGCTCTCACGTAACGGCGGTATATTCTGCATTTTCGTCAAATTCCATTCTATTAAATTGGTGATAACCTTCCTTTTACAGAGTTTATGTCTATCTCTTTCCGCGAACAACAATATAATTACCACAGTAAAACAGGACTCTTATGGAAAAATTATCTTACGCTTCTGAAAGTAGTACATCGCCCTGGACCACCTACCTGCGCCAAATCGATCGCGTCGCGCCCTACCTGGGCGATCTCGCATACTGGATTGAAACGCTGCGCCACCCTAAACGTGCGCTAATTGTTGATATACCAGTACAAATGGATGACGGAACCATCCGTCATTTCGAAGGTTATCGCGTCCAGCACAATCTATCGCGTGGGCCGGGTAAAGGGGGGATTCGCTACCATCCGGATGTGGATCTGAATGAGGTGATGGCGCTTTCCGCCTGGATGACCATCAAGTGCGCGGCTGTCAATATTCCTTATGGTGGTGCGAAAGGCGGTATCCGCGTCGATCCGTTCTCATTATCAGAAGGTGAACTGGAACGTCTTACCCGCCGCTATACCAGCGAGATCGGCATCATCATCGGCCCGCAAAAAGATATCCCGGCGCCAGATGTCGGCACCAACGGCAAAGTAATGGCCTGGATGATGGATACTTACTCCATGAATCACGGTACCACCATCACTGGCGTGGTGACGGGTAAACCTATCCATCTCGGTGGCTCCCTCGGCCGGGAAAAAGCCACCGGTCGCGGCGTATTCGTCACCGGACGTGAAGTCGCGCGCCGCAGCGGTATCGAAATTGAAGGCGCGAAAGTGGCGCTGCAAGGTTTTGGTAACGTCGGTAGTGAAGCCGCTCGTCTGTTTGCTGACGTCGGCGCACGCATCGTCGTCATTCAGGACCATACGGCGACACTGTTTAACGAGGGTGGCATTGATATGACCGCGTTGACCGCCTGGCAGGCTGAGAACAAGCAAATTGCCGGTTTCCCGGGGGCACGTGAAATTGCGAAAGAAGCGTTCTGGACCATGCCAATGGATATTCTGATCCCGGCGGCGCTGGAAGGCCAGATCACGCGTGAACGGGCGGAAATCATTAGCTGTAAACTGGTGCTCGAAGGCGCCAACGGCCCGACCTATCCGGAAGCCGATGACGTACTGGCTGAGCGCGGCATCGTGGTGGTGCCGGACGTAATCTGTAATGCCGGTGGCGTGACCGTCAGCTACTTCGAATGGGTGCAGGATATGGCCAGCTTCTTCTGGAGCGAAGAGGAGATCAACGCCAAAATGGACCGCATCATGACCGACGCTATCGTTCACGTGTACGAAAAAGCGGTTGAAAAAGCGTGCTCTTTACGTACCGCCGCCTATATTGTGGCCTGCGAACGGATCCTGATGGCGCGTAAAGATCGCGGCATTTATCCTGGATAACATTCCCATGATGAAGCTGATGACAAAACCGCATTAAATATTATGCCGCATTTCCGCCAGATAGCGGACCACCATTCAGTACGCGCTCCCCCGGTAAGCACGATTGACTGCGCCACCGGGGGAAACCGCAGCTTACGCCGTAATCTGATCCATCGCCTGCAACACGCGCTTGTCAGAAATCGGGTACGGCGTGCCGAGCTGTTGTGCAAAGTAGCTGACGCGCAGCTCCTCAATCATCCAGCGGATTTCTTTGACGTCGTCGTCATCACGGCGGGCTGGCGGCAGCTTGTTAATCCACTGCTGCCAGGCCTGCTGCACGCTTTCAATTTTCAGCATCTGCGCCCTGTCACGGTGCGGATCGACCGCCAGTTTCTCCAGCCGTTTTTCAATCGCCTGCAAATAGCGCAGCGTATCGCCGAGGCGCTTAAAGCCGTTGCCGGTGACAAAACCGCGATACACCAGCCCGCCCATTTGCGCTTTGATATCAGACAGCCCCAGCGCCATCGTCATATCCACGCGTCCTTTCAGACGTTTGTTGATCGTGAACACGGCGGTCAGGATCTGCTCGACCTGCTTCGCGATATCGACAACGGTGTCGTTCAGCTCGGCGCGCACCTTCTCATGCAGCGCGGCAAAAGCCTCTTCCGTCCATACCGGGCCGCCATTGACGTCGATCAGCTTGTCCACGCCGCAGGAGATGCAGTCGTCAATCAACTCCAGCACTTTGCCATACGGGTTGAAGTACAGACCGAGCTTGGCTTTGTTCGGCAGCTTTTCGTGCAGATACTTAATCGGCGACGGAATATTCAGCAGCAGCAAGCGGCGTAAACCGCACCACATTGCCTGTTGCTGCTCCAGCGGATTGTCGAACAGCCTGATGGCGACGCTATCACGCTCATCTACCAGCGCTGGCCACGCCTTCACTTTGTAATTGCCGCGTTTCTGCTCATAGCTTTCCGGCAACTGACCGAAACTCCAGATGTGCAGCCCACTCTGCTCGATGCCGTCATCAGCCACCGCCGAGAGCGTCTCCTGGACTTTCCCTTTCAGCGTATCCTTCAGATCGTGCAGAGAACGCCCTTCCTGCAACTTCTTGTTTTTGTCATCCACCACGCGGAAAGTGATCTTCAGATGATCGGGCACCTGATCCCAGTGCCAGTCTTCGCGATCTACCGTCACGCCGGTCATCCGCCGCAATTCGCGCTCCAGCGCATCCAGCAACGGTAGCTCCAGCGGCGTTACGCGACCCAAAAACGCTTCAGCATAGTTTGGCGCCGGAACAAAGTTCCGTCGTACCGGTTTCGGCAGCGATTTAATCAGCGCAATCACCAGCTCACGGCGCAGACCTAGAATTTGCCATTCAAACCCGGACTCTTCCACCTGGTTTAACAACGGAAGCGGGATATGGACGGTGACGCCGTCGGCGTCGGCGCCCGGTTCAAACTGATAGCTCAGCCGCAGCTTAAGATTTCCCTGGTGCCAGAAGTTCGGGTAATCCAGCTTGCTGATTTTTTCCGCGCCCTCTTTGATGAGCATACTCTTTTCAAAGTTGAGCAGATCCGGCGTTTCACGGCTGACTTTTTTCCACCAGTTGTCGAAGTGGCGCGCGGAGATCACGTCATGACTGATGCGCTGGTCGTAGAATTCAAACAGCGTCTCATCATCGACCAGAATGTCGCGACGGCGCGATTTATGCTCCAGTTCTTCCACTTCCGCACGCAGCTTCAGGTTGTCGCGGAAGAAGGCGTGGCGCGTCTGCCAGTCGCCCTCTACCAGCGCATGACGAATAAACAACTCGCGACACAGCGCCGGGTCGATCTGGCTGTAATTCACCTTACGCGCGGCCACTATCGGCAGACCGTACACGGTCACTTTCTCCGTCGCCATCACCGCGCCCTGCGCCCGTTCCCAGTGCGGCTCGCTGTAAGAACGCTTAATCAGGTGCTGGGCAACCGGTTCCACCCACTCGGGATCGATGCGCGCCGCAATGCGCCCCCACAGGCGGCTGGTTTCCACCAGTTCTGCAACCATCGCCCACTTCGGCGGCTTCTTGAACAAACCGGAACCCGGGAAGATGGAGAAACGGGCGTTACGCGCGCCGGTATACTCCTGCTTGTCGGCATCTTTCATCCCGATATGCGACAGCAGCCCGGTCAGCAGCGCGATATGCACTTCACGGTATTGCGCCGGTTCGCTGTTTACCGGAATACCCAGCTCTTTCACCACCTGGCGCAATTGGGTGTAGATATCCTGCCATTCGCGCACGCGCAGATAGTTCAGGTAATCAGTGCGGCACAGGCGGCGGAACTGGTTTGACGACAGCGCTTTCTGCTGCTCGCCGAGGTAATTCCACAGATTCACAAAGGCGAGGAAGTCAGACTCTTTATCATGGAAACGACGGTGTTTCTCATCGGACGCCTGCTGTTTATCCATCGGGCGCTCACGCGGGTCCTGAATAGACAGCGCGGAGGTGATGATCATCGCCTCACGCACGCAGCCGTGTTTCTGCGCTTCCAGCACCATCCGCGCCAGACGCGGGTCTACCGGCAGCTGCGACAACTGGCGTCCTGAAGGCGTCAGTTTATAAGCCGTTTGCTGCTCATCGGTCGTAATCGCCCCAAGCTCTTCCAGCAGACGCACGCCGTCCTGAATGTTGCGTTTATCCGGCGCTTCAACAAACGGGAATGCGGCGATATCGCCCAGCCCCAGCGCCGTCATTTGCAAAATAACCGAAGCCAGGTTGGTACGCAGAATCTCCGGGTCGGTAAATTCCGGGCGCGACAGGAAGTCATCTTCCGAATACAGGCGGATGCAGATCCCTTCCGACACACGTCCACAGCGGCCTTTACGCTGGTTAGCGGAAGCCTGTGAAACCGGTTCAATCGGCAGCCGCTGCACTTTGGTACGGTAGCTGTAGCGACTGATGCGCGCAGTGCCGGGATCGATAACGTACTTAATGCCCGGTACGGTCAGCGAGGTTTCCGCCACGTTAGTCGCCAGCACGATGCGACGTCCGCTGTGCGACTGGAACACGCGGTTCTGCTCGCTGTTAGAGAGGCGTGCATACAGCGGCAGCACTTCCGTATGGCGCAAATTGAGTTTATTGAGCGCATCGGCGGTATCGCGGATTTCACGCTCGCCGCTCATGAAGATCAGGATATCGCCGGGACTTTCACGCCCCAGTTCATCCACCGCGTCAAAAATCGCCTGAAGCTGATCGCGCTCGGTATCGTCCGCTTCTTCGACAATCGGACGATAGCGCACTTCAACCGGGTACGTTCTGCCGGAAACTTCAATGATCGGCGCATGGTTAAAATGACGCGAGAAGCGCTCCGGGTCGATGGTCGCGGAGGTGATGATGATTTTCAGATCCGGGCGACGCGGCAACAGCTCTTTCAGGTAGCCAAGCAGAAAGTCGATATTCAGGCTGCGCTCATGCGCTTCATCAATGATGATGGTGTCGTACTGCATCAGCAGCCTGTCCTGCTGGATTTCCGCCAGCAGGATACCGTCCGTCATCAGCTTGACCATCGTGTTGTCGCTGACGCGATCGCTGAAACGGACTTTATAACCGATGCAGCCGCCCGGTTCCGTTTGCAACTCTTCGGCAATACGGTTGGCAACGGTTCGCGCCGCCAGACGACGCGGCTGCGTATGGCCGATCAGCCCTTTAATACCGCGCCCCAGCTCCATACAAATTTTCGGCAACTGCGTGGTTTTACCCGAACCGGTCTCCCCCGCCACAATCACCACCTGGTGGTTGCGTACGGCTTCGAGAATTTCTTGTTTTTTCTGGCTGACCGGCAGGTTTTGCGGATAGGTGATATCCGGCCGGGCGGCTTCGCGCAGCAGGACTCTCCCTGCCGCATGGTTAATTTCTTGCGCCATCTCCTGAAGAATCGCCTGTTGGGCTTCAGGATTTTTAACCTTCTTCACCCCATGCAGGCGACGAGCAAAGCGTGACTTATCGCGCAACATCAGGCCATCAAGCTGCTTCTGGATCTGTAAGAAGGTGAATTTTTGTTGTTCGGTCATAGCGTTATCGGGCAGTATGCCGCCGGAAAAAATCTCTTTTAAAATAGTGCGCCAGCGTACCATATCCGCGCATTTTGTGCCTTATTCAAAAATATTGAATAGTGAGTTCGATTTATTGCGCTTTCTCTGTGGCATGATTGTGAATACAGTGTCAACAAGCACCAGGGCATCGGCCCGTCTATCACATTAAAAAGGAAACACCCATGAGCAAAGTATTAGTTCTGAAATCCAGTATTCTGGCAGGGTACTCTCAGTCTGGTCAGTTGTCTGACTATTTTGTTGAACAATGGCGTGAAAAGCATGCGCAGGACGTGATCACCGTACGTGACCTGGCTGCAAACCCGATTCCGGTACTGGATGGTGAACTGGTGGGTGCTCTGCGTCCGAGCGATGCGCCGCTGACTCCGCGTCAGCAGGAAGCGCTGGCACTTTCTGACGAACTGATCGCTGAACTGCAGGCGAACGATGTGATTGTTATCGCCGCGCCGATGTACAACTTCAACATCCCGACTCAGTTGAAAAACTATTTCGACCTGGTGGCGCGCGCTGGCGTGACCTTCCGCTACACTGAAGCCGGCCCGGAAGGTCTGGTGAAAGGCAAACGCGCGGTGGTGGTCACCAGCCGCGGCGGTATCCATAAAGATACCCCAACCGATCTGGTCACGCCGTATCTGTCCACCTTCCTCGGCTTTATCGGTATCACCGACGTGAACTTCGTATTTGCGGAAGGCATCGCCTACGGCCCGGAAGTGGCGGCTAAAGCCCAGTCTGATGCGAAAGCGGCTATCGATAGCGTGGTTGCAGCATAAGATTTTCACTCCCACCGCCCGGTGGGAGTTACCTCCCCCAGTTCATCACGCCTTTACGTGTCACCTCGTAAAATCAACACTCGCTCCCACACGATAAAATTGCAACTTATACCATAGCGGCACTCCCCAAACCCGCACACATGCCGGTCACGGATGGCAAAATTTACCGTTGTTGAAAAACCATGGACAGGTACCATGTACACATACTGGTGTACATGGTACCTTAGCAAGGAGAGTTCTCGTGTGCCATGCCATTGAATTTATCGAAACGTCACTATTTACCCGCCAGATAAAACAGCTTGCCACCGATGATGAGCTGCGGGCACTACAGAGAACGCTCATCGGCGCCCCGGATACTGGCGATATCATCCAGAATACTGGTGGGCTACGAAAAATGAGAATGGCGACAGGTTTACAGGGAAAACGCGGCGGCATACGGGTGATTTATTTCCGGGCAACCCGCGAGATTATCTATCTGGTTCTGGCCTACCCGAAAAGCACCAAGGATAGCCTGACCGCAGTTGAAAAAGCCGAACTCAAAAAGTTGACCAGGCGACTAAAAAATGAGGTTTAAAATGGGTTATTTTGACGAGCTTAAAGCGTCTCTTGAAGAGGCCGTCGATATCAAAAACGGAAATAAAACACCTGCCCGGGTCGCTCGCTATGAGGTCGCTGATGTAAAGGCCATCAGAGCGCAGCTTAACATTTCCCAGGCTGAAATGGCGAAAGCGCTGGGAACCAGCGTGGATACCATTAAAAGCTGGGAGTCCAGGCGACGCAATCCGACAGGTCTGGCGGCAAAAGTGCTAGCGGTTATTCAGGACAACCCAGCGTTCTTTCACGAACTGGCCGGGCACTAATCGCTGAAGCCGACGCAGAGACCGCAACCGTTCCCCGCATTTGACAGTATGAACAGTTGCAGCGTCGAACGGTATGGAAGCCATCGCTGAGCTCAACGACGAATGCCACAGCGACGCCGGGCTGACAATTTTTCTGTCATAACCTCCCGCAACCGGATTTGAAAACAGCGTTCGGACGTAAGTTCTGTTGGGTCGCCATCGCGAAGCAGCGGCAGTAGCAGGCGGAACAGGCTGATAAATGTTTCATACATTGCATTCTGCTTCGTAAGATGCCAGCACTCTTCAATGCGGGCGCACAGTACCGCCAGAATATTTTTTGCATTCCGGATTGTCTGTTTTGCCCGGTGACGGCTAACGCCTTACCGGGCCTACTGGGCAGATGTCGCGCCACCCGCCAGACTTGTCGCCACTACCGCGGCCAGACCTGCGGAAATTCATCGGCGATCAGCGGCTCGCCGTCGCGTAAAGTCAGCCCCGGAAAGGGCGGCGATGTCACCCCGCCGCGGTCGGCAAAAGTGGCGTCGTCCCCTACCCAGCGCGCGGAAAAGACCCGTCGCGAACGAGCGGTTGAATTGCCGTTTGCACCGTGCAGCGTGCGGAAATGAAACGCCACCGCATCGCCTGGCTCCAGCGCCCAACTGACGATATCGTAATCTTCCTGATGGGCATCGATATCCGGCAGTTCTTTAAAGCGCGTGTGGGAATAGAGCTTTGAACCGTTAAACCGCGTCGGGCTGAACGCCTCATCCCACAGATGCGAACCGCGAATGCAGCGCAGCGAAATCTCCTCCGCCACCGGATCGAGCGGGATCCAGAAACTCACGTTCTGCCGCCCCTCCACGCAGTAATAGGGCTGATCGTGGTGCCATGGCGTCACCGTGCTGCCGCCGGGTTGTTTAACCAGCGTGTGTTCGTGGAAAAACCTCGCCGTCCGGGAACGCATCAGCGCCGCGGCGATTTCCGCCGCCGGAGAGTGAAACACAAAATCAGTAAACTCAGGGATCCGCGCCCAGTTGCAATAGTCCTGAAAAAACGGCGCCGAACCGTCCTTCGGGATTACCGTTCGCGCATGACCATATTCGCTGGGGTTCGCCATCAGTTCGGCGACGCCGTTCGACAGGCTCTCGACCCACGGCGTAAATACGCCTTTCAGTAACACCACGCCATCCGATTGCCAGAGGTCGATAGTCTGTTGATCAATACACGCAGAGTGCTGGTTTTGCATAGTCGCCATCCTGTGTTGATAAATCAGGTGAGAGAATCGTGAGGGTCGGCACGCATCCACGCGCACAGGTTTTTCAGCATAGCCATGCAGCTTTCAGCCTGTGCGATACTGAGATACTCGTCCGCCTTGTGGCCCTGTTCCATACTGCCCGGCCCGCAAATGAGCGTCGCGACGCCCGCCTCATCAAACAGGCCGCCTTCGGTACCGTAGGCCACCGTCGTGAAAGCGTCGTTACCGCACCATTGCGCCAGCCAGCGGGCAAAGTCTGACTGCGGATCGCTCAGCAGTCCCGGATAGTGGCTCAGCGGCTGGAAACGAATATCGCTGTTCAGGGCCACCTTACGCATCGCGGGAAGTAGCTGTTCGCTGGCATAAGCGTGCAACGCGTCGGTCACCCTCTGCGGATGCGTACCGGGTAAATAACGAATTTCAAAATCGAACCAGCAGGAGTGCGGAACGATATTCAGCGCGGAGCCGCCGTGGATGGTTCCCACCTGCAGCGTGCCTGATGGCGGCGAAAAGCGGCTATCCTGCTGCTGTGCCAGACTTTCACCCAGCGCATCCAGCCGGGTAATCAACTTCGCCGCATAGCTAATCGCATTGACCCCTTCCGGCGCGTAAGCCGAGTGACAGGCATGGCCTTCCACGCAGCAGCGCATGGCAAGCTTGCCTTTGTGCCCATAGACCGGGCGCATGTCTGTCGGCTCGCCGATAATGCACAGCGCCGGTTTTTCCGTCGACGCGCGTAAAAAATCCACCAGACTGCGCACGCCCAGACAACCCACTTCTTCATCATAGGAAAACGCCAGGTGCAGCGGCATTCGCAGCGGCGCGGCGAGAAATGCGTCCAGTGACGCCAGTACGCAGGCGATAAACCCTTTCATATCAGCACTGCCCCGGCCATAGTAACGCCCGTCACGCTCGGTGAGCGCAAACGGCGGCACCGTCCATGCCTGGCCGTCCACCGGCACCACGTCAGTATGACCAGAAAGCATCACGCCGCCGGGGCCAGACGGGCCGATGCAGGCATACAGATTCGCCTTGCGCCCTTCGTCATCATAAAACAGCTGAGACGTCACGCCGCGCTCGCGCAAAAAATCGGCGATGAAAGTAATCAGCGCCAGATTCGATTCGCGGCTGGTGGTATCAAACGCCAGCAAGCGTCCGAGGATCTCACGCAGGCGACTACTCATCGCCCGGTACGCCATAAGATGGCGCTTCGCGTGGGTCCAGAGCGCGGGTAATATAAGCTTCCATTTGCGGTTCATACGCCACCCACAGCGCCGCCAGTTCCGCCACCGGATTCTCTTCAGCCCAGTCCACGCGTAAATCCACAACCGGCCAGGCGTAATCTTCCACAATCTTCAGCGCTGCGGAGTGTTCCGGCCCGGCTTCGCCCCCCGCATCAATTCCCGCCTGCAAAGCGGCAATCAACCGGCTGGCCAGTTCGCCCGTTGCGCTTTCAAATGCTGTCGTCATGGCACGAACGACCTGCGGATTCGCCAGCATATTGCCCGCCGCCACGCAGTTCTCGCCCTGCGCGACCTGCCATGTTCCCAGCGTATGCTCGCCGCTGAAAACGGCGCTTTCGCCGCTGGCGTCGATCACCGTAACCTGGCGATAGTCGCTGAACCGATCGTCGCCTAACGCTTGCTTCAGCGCCTGTTCAGAAGAGCGCCCCGCTTCCATCCCGGCGAGGATCTGCGGGCCAAGCGCGGGCAGCGTGATGTTCTGGCTGGATACCGCGCCCACGCCCGCCTGCAGCCACGGGCAGCGGGCGCCGACGGCAATGCTGGATGAGCTAATCGCAATACCCAGTTGTCCTGATTCCGGGCACAGCGCAGAGATAGAAATCGTCATTATGCCTCCTTTTCATTCCAGTCATCGGGGATCACCGCCGTAACATCGATCTCCATCAGCCACTGCGGCTGGGCGAGGGCTGATACCACCACGCCGGTCGATATCGGAAACACGCCTTTAAGCCATTTGCCCACTTCCTGATACACCGGCTCGCGATAGCGCGGATCAATCAGGTAGGTGGTGGTTTTAACGATATGCGTCAGATCGCTTCCGGCCTCTTCCAGCAACTGTTTGACGTTTTTCATCGCCTGTTCCGCCTGGGCGCGAGGGTCGCCGAGTCCGACCAGATTACCGGCAAAATCGGTGCCCACCTGACCGCGAACATAGACGGTATTTCCTGCGCGTACCGCCTGGCACAGATCGTTGTTGAGTGTCTGATTCGGGTAAGTCTCTTTGGTGTTGAACATCCGGATACGGGTATGTGTTGGCATATTTTGCCTCCTCAAATCAGGCGTTAGACGAAGGTTGGTAATGTTGATACTGGCGCTGAATAGCGATTTGGTCGGCGATATATTTCGCATCGTGCCAGACGCCCCAGATAAAGGTTGAACCACGACGGGAAAGCCACGGCAGCCCGAGGAAATAGACGCCGGGTTCGCTGGAGACGCCGCGATGGTGCTGCGGACGCTGTTGCTCATTAAAGGCGTTCACTTTCAGCCAGCGATAATCGGTGGTGTAGCCGGTTGCCCAGATGATGCAGCTGATACCCGCTTTTGCCAGGTCGAGTTCGGATAGCGGCCGGGTCAGGCAATCGGGATCGGGCAGGAAGAACCGCGCTTCCGGCTCTTCCGGCAACGACAATCCGTTGCGGGCAATATAGTCATCCGCGGCGTCAAGCAGCGCCAGATAGGAGGCGTCGCCCTGGCGAATGTTGTCCGCCAGATCGTCGCGGAAGACGGCTTTGCCATCCTTAAAGCTCTGTGTTTGCCCGACCAGCGTAATTCCCTGGTGCGCCAGTTGGCGAAAGTCAACGGTATTGCCGCCATGTGCGCCGCTGACCGCAATCGTCACATGCTCCTTGCCGGGCTGATTCGCCGCCGCATCCCACAGCCCTAATACCCCCAGCCACCAGCAAAAATCGCGCTGACGGTAGCGCCGCGGCGGCCGGTCATGCGCGCCGACGGAGAGCCACACGTCGCGCCCCGCCCGCCGGAGTTCATCGGCGATTTGTACCCCGGAAGAGCCCGCGCCGACCACCAGCACACCGCCTTCCGGGATCTGCTGCGGGTTGAAATAGTGTGCGGAATGAATTTGATGTACCGCGCTATCCTGCGGAGCGATAGCCGGGATCACCGGGCGCTGGAACGGTCCGGTGGCGGCGACAATACGCTGCGCTTCGATTGTTCCCTGCGAGGTTTCCACACGAAAGCCCGGACGTCCATTTAAGCGTTCTGCGCTAAAGACTTCGACGCCGGTCTGGATCGGGGCGTTAAACGTGTTGGCGTAAGCAACAAAATAGTCGGCGATCTGCTCTTTGGCGACAAAGCTGTCGGCGTCACAGCCGGGAAACGTCATGCCAGGAAATCGATCGTGCCAGGCCGGGCCATTAGCGACCAGCGAATCCCAGCGGCCGCTGCGCCAGGCCTCAGCGATGCGTTTTTTTTCCAGCACCAAATGGGGAATACCGTGATGCGTCAGATGCTCGCTCATGGCGACGCCTGCCTGTCCCGCCCCCACCACCAGGGTATCGATTTCTGTAATCTGCTCTGTCATGTGTGTGTCCTTCAAGCACGGTTGTCCGACTAAGGCGTCGGAATTGACAGAACTCAGGTTAAGTAAGTGTGATGAAATGGTAAAATATTATAAAACGATCGTCTGAATAGAAATTTATGAGGCTAAATAAGACAACAAAAAATAACGTCAGACTCAGATACACTCAATTATCAGGACTGATGCGGCGTTAATTCAATGCTGCGACAATAATCCATAAATAGCTGCGTCGGGCGCGTGGGTTCATTATTCGCAAGATGCGCCATAATTAATGTTGACGCCGGCATATCATCCGCAATATCCACTTGCACCAGTCTTTCGCCATCATAAGTCATATCACACAGCGGACGGGTGACCAGTACCGAAAAGCCCAATCCCTGACCGACCATGCAACGCACCATTTCAATTGACGGTGAACTATAGGCGACTTCCGGGTGATAACCTTTCTCTTTAAATATGGAGACAAAATAGTTTTTGCTGGGTACCGCATCGAGCAAAATCATCGGTTCCCGGCTTAATTCCTGTAACGTGACGCTTTTTTTCTGCGCCAGCGGATGAGACGCGGGTAGCAAAGCATAGGGCTTATGCGGGGCATTAAGCAGTTCTTTGTGAATAGAGTGGCCTAATTCCAGATCATAAACCAGCGCCAGATCGAACCGGCCCCGATGCAAACCGTGCATCAGCTCATGCTGTTCGCCATCGTACAGTTGCAGGTTGATTCCGGGATACATTTTTTTAAACCCCGCCACCAGTTTCGGCATATACAGCGGTGCGACGGATTCGAAACAGCCGACGGCAATCGTCCCGGAGACCAGATCCTTATCCGCTCGCGAATTCTGTTCAAACTCATAGGACAACCGCAGCAGTTCTTTCGCTTTATCGTAGAAGCGCCGGCCGCTTGAGGTCAGCGAGACCCCCTGCGCATGGTGGCGGATAAATAGCTGTTGATCGAAGGTGCTTTCAAGGTTTTTGATCGCAATTGAGATCGACGGCTGGGCAATATGCAGCTGACGAGAAGCCTCGGCGATACTCTCCGTTTCCACCACGGTAACGAAATATTTAAGCTGTTTGAGCGTAAATCGGTTCATAGCCTCACCATTGATAAAATATGGCCTTAGCCCCAAAGGGCTTAGTTTTTCGATAAGCAACCTGCAAGCATCGTGCCATGCAATTTTCGCGTTAAAAAATGCATGAACAGTCACTAACGCTATTTATTCGCCTGTTGTTCCTCAGATGAAATGTGCCCACTTGCACCACCACAAGCCACGATGCACCTTATTTGTTCACGCCACGCCCCAATATTGCGCAAATCACCATTCCATCGTTAATTATGTTTAAAAATAACAGCAATTGTTTTTAAGTTGTTTTAGTGGTGTTTCGTATTAATTGCGTTAAATTCCCTGCGGTTAATATCGCTGTATAGTTTTTTTAAACTTAAAGGCCAAAAATTTACTAATTGCCTACAGGAGAAAACTGCCAGCATAGTGTTATTGCAAGATGACCTTCGGCGCTGCCCCCTTTTAGCACATTATTCGCGTAGCGGGAGCGTCGTAATTTCCGTTAATTATGGCGAGTGAAATAGCCCATGACGTTTAACTGGAACTATATGTTTAGCCTGCTCAGCGATGTCGACTTTTGGCAGGCCACCTGGACCGTCATCAAATTAAGTTTGCTGACCTGGGCTTTCAGTATTGTGCTGGGATTTATTCTGGCGCTGGCTAAACAATCTCCGCGCAAGCTGCTTAATGCCCCTGCCCGCCTCTATATCTGGCTGTTCCGCAGCATGCCGCTACTGGTGCTGTTGATTTTTGTCTACAACATGCCGCAGGCGTTGCCGTCATTCGCCCCGGTGCTGAACGACCCGTTCTGGGCCGGGCTGCTGGCGATGGTGCTGAGCGAAGCCGCCTATATTGCGGAAATTCATCGCGGCGGACTGCTGTCAATTCCAAAGGGACAGAGCGAAGCCGCCCGGGCGCTCGGACTGCGCTATGCCGGCATCCAGTGGCGAGTGGTGATCCCGCAGGCGCTGCGCGTCGCGCTGCCTGCTCTGGCTAATGAGTATATCGCCATCGTCAAGCTCAGTTCGCTGGTATCGGTTATCTCCCTGACGGAGATCTTAATGGTCGGCCAGCGTCTCTATTCGCAGAACTTCCTGGTGATGGAGACCATGGCGGCGGTGGCGTTTTACTACATCCTGATCGTTACCGTCTTCGATTTCCTGCTTAAGCGCCTGGAAAGCTGGCTTGATGTTACCCAGCGTAAAACCACGCGCCCGGTGGATGCGGAAATGCTGCAACTGGCGACGGCCCGACGTCCGGCAATGGCGCGCAGCGTTAGCGTCCCACAGGCACCGGCGCTACAGGCCTCCAGGCTGCACAAAGCCTATAACAATGTCGAAGTGCTGGGCGCGGTCAGTCTGCAAATTCAGGCGGGCGAAGTGGTCTCCGTTATCGGCCCTTCCGGTTCCGGAAAAACAACGTTAATTCGCCTGCTGAATGGCCTTGAGCAGATAGATAACGGTGAGATCAACATTAACGGTCAACCGTTTATTCATCTGGATCGCCACGGGCAGCAGAAACCGCGCTTTATGGAGAACGCCGAACATCGCCAGAACATCGGTATGGTATTCCAGAGCTTCAACCTGTTCCCGCATCTGACGGTGTTCGGCAACCTGTTGCTGGCGCCTCGCTATCACCATCTGGCCAGCGAAGCGGAGCTCAAACAGCACGCCTGCGAGCTGCTGCATAAAGTCGGTATGCTGGAGCATGCGTGGAAGTATCCGCATCAGCTTTCCGGCGGCCAGCAGCAGCGGGTAGCAATTGCCCGCGCCTTAATGATGCGTCCGCAAATTATGCTGTTTGATGAACCCACTTCGGCGCTGGACCCGGAAAAAGTTAACGAGGTTCTGCAGGTTATCGAATCGCTCGCCCATGAAGGCATCACCATGGTTATCGTCACCCATGAGATGAATTTCGCCTTCAAAGTTTCCGACCGGATTGTATTTATGGAAAAAGGACGCGTGGTCTGCGACGACACGCCCCAGGCATTGCGCGACGGTCAGCATCCGCGCGTGGATGCTTTCCTGAAAGATGTCTCTTTGGCTTAACGCCTCTGTTACCGAAAGGAGAAAATAATGATCGCCCAGTGGCAAATCGAACAGTTTCATCAGCAAGGTTTTCTGGTTGTCGAAGATGTGTTTTCCGCGGAAGACATCGCGCTGTTACAGGCCGATTTCGACGCCTGGGTCGAAGAGAGTCGGCAACATAGCGAAGCCTGGGGCGAGACCCTGGACGGTCGCCCGCGTTTCGATATTGAAAGCGACCATGCGGCAGATCATCCCTCTCTGCGTCGGGTCAGTTCGCCCACAGAGATTTCTGCCGCCTACCGCCACGCCGCTCTGGAATCAAAAATGGCGGCGATTGCCGGTCAGCTTATCGGCGGCAGCGGCACCCGGTTCCACCACAGCAAGATTAACTCCAAGCTGCCGCACACCGCCACGCAGGTGAAATGGCATCAGGATTTCCTGTTTACCCCGCACAGCAACGACGACATCATCACCGCCCTGCTGATGGTCAGCGACGTGACGCCGGAAAACGGTCCGCTCAATGTGGTGCCCGGTAGTCATCACGGGCCGCTGTGGTCCCACTGGCAAAATGATCGTTTTACCGGCTCCGTGGACGAGACGGTTGAAGCGGCCCACTGTCAGCAGCCTCAGGCCTGTTTCGGTCCATCGGGCTCGGTGTGTTTTATGCACACCCGCCTGCTCCACGCCTCCAGTCCCAATGCAACCGACCTGCCGCGTACGCTGTTTATCAGCGTTTATGCGGCAGAAGATGCTCTGCCGTATGGCGAAAATCCGTTGCCCAGCATTCATACCGGACTGTTGGTTGCGGGTACAGAGAGCGGCCTGGTGCGCAGTACCGTTAATCATTTACGCCTGCCGCAAAAACCACGCGGCGCATCCTTTTTCGTCCAGCAGGCCGGTATCGATCGCGCCAGCATGTAATTTGCCCACTCTTTGGAGGTTGTATGAAACGTTTTAATGCTTTGCGTCCTGCCGCCCTGTTCCTGTGCGCCGCCGGCGCCCTGACGTCTTTTAGCGCGCTGGCCTTCCAGCAGCCGGGGAAAATCACCGCCGGTTCAGATATGACCTTTTTCCCGTATGAATATATGGAAAATAACAAGCCTGCCGGGTTCGATATCGAATTTCTGGCCGGGCTGGCGAAAACCATGGGTCGCGAGGCGGTGAATATTGATACCCGTTTTCCGAATTTAATTCCGGGATTACAAGGCGGACGTTTCGATATCACCAACTCGTCGATGTATATCACCGCCGCGCGTCTGAAAGTTATCGACATGGTGCCCTATCTGAAGAGCGGCGAAGCGATCCTCGCCCTGAAAGGCAGCGCCTATCAGCCGAAAACGCCGGAAGAATTTTGCGGCCACAAAATTGGTTCAATGGGCGCCACCTCATGGCTGGCGCAGTTACAAAAGCTGTCGGCGGATTATTGCGTGAAAAAGGGCCTGAAGCCGATTGCGCTCAGCGAATATACCACCGATCCGCAAACGACCCAGGCGCTGCTGTCGCGAGCGGTGGAAGCGCAAATTACCGATGCGGCGGTGGCGCGCGGCGTCATTGATAAACTCGGCGATCGGGTGGTTATCTCCTCTAAGACGCTGATTTATCCGGTGCTTAATGGCTTTGGCGTGAAAAAAGGCAATAGTGAAGTGAAAACGGCGCTGGAGGAAGGGCTGAAAAAATTCAGCGCTACGCCGGAATACGCCGCGCTGCTGAAGAAATATAACTTCCAGGCGCCGACGGCAGAGGATCTGAAAACTCTGATGCCAACAGCGGAGTAATCATATGGCCTGGTCTCATGAAGAACAGATGCGTATCGACCTGGCGGCGACCTTTCGCATTATCGCTCACCTCGGGATGCACGAGGCGGTAGCCAACCACTTTAGCGCGGCGGTGTCGGCGGACGGTAAAAAGTTCCTGCTGAACCCAAAGTGGAAGCATTTTTCACGCATCCGCGCCAGCGATCTGCTGCTGCTGGATGCCGATGATGAAACCTGCGCCCAACGTGCGGATGTCGACGCCACCGCGTGGGCGATTCACGGGCAAATCCATCAGCGGCTGCCGGAAGTACGGGTAGTGTTGCATCTGCATCCGGTTTATACCACCAGCATCGCATGCCTGGCGACGCCGCATATCCCGCCGATCGATCAGAATACGGCGCGCTATTTCAACCGTATCGCCGTCGATACCTTATATGGCGGCATGGCCGATACCACGGCGGAAGGGGCGCGACTGGCCGCGCTGCTGGCCGATAAGCGCCGCCTGCTGATGGGCAATCACGGCGTGCTGGTCACCGCGTCATCTATTGGCGAAGCTTTCGACGATATCTGGACGCTGGAGCGCGCCTGTCAGATTCTGGTGACCGCATGGTCAACGGGACAGCCGCTGAAGATATTGTCTGACGCGGTGGCGGAGAAGACCGCCCGTGACTGGGAAGGCATTGCGGATTTCTCCCGCCAGCACTTCGAGGAGATGAAGCAGATAATGATCGACGCCGATCCGTCATTGCTGGATTAGCATCAGGCAATACCCGCAGTTAAGCCAGTAACTGCGGTTTTTATGCGGGTTCGTCGTTTACCTGAGTACCCAAAATGATGAAGAACCAAGAGAGGCGACATGATTTGACTGAAACACATCAGCCAATGAGCAAAGAACCTCAGACTTTCACCACAAGATCACTCTTTCCGCAGCCATTTGCCGTTGATGCCCTGCACATATTCCCCTGGCTGCGCCCTGGCGACCAGCTTCTGCCCGGCCATTTTCGCTACCTGATCCACCGACAGACTGTTGTCATCCGCCAGTTGCTGATAGCTGTCGCGGCGGGCGGCGTTGATCTGCTTAACCAGCGCCAGGGTTTCTTGATCCTGACGCAGCGGCGCAAGATAGCCGTCGAATGTTTCACCCACCCGCCCCTGTTGCCGCGCTTCGCTCAGGGTCAGCGCCAGCGCCTGAGTGCTGAACAGCGCACACGCCAGTATTGCGATTATCAGTCCTGTTCTCATCATCGCCTCAGAATAGATCGCTCCGCGATTTGAGCAAATTCTCAACGTCCTTATCCACCTTAATATGAATTTCATGCTCAATTTTAACATTCATGTTAATGGTGATTGGCTCCTTTGATGCCGCGATTTCAATGCGCGGCGTACAGCCCGCCAGCAGCATGATTGCCAGAAAAGCGGTGAGTAGTTTGATCATTACTGGTGTTCCTTACAGGTGTGACTGTCCTGACAGCGCGGTACGGGCAGCCTGGCGTTCTGTTCAAGCCACGCCTGCAGATTGTCGCCAAAACGCAGGCTGCGCCACAGGTCAAACATATTCTCTTCATGGGAATAGTTTAAGCGCACCGTATTGCTTTTGCCCTCTGCGCGGCTGGTGCCGCTAATCGTCGCCTTCAGCGTCAACATACCGAGATTATCAAGATTAATGCGCGTCCACGAGTTGGCCACTTCCATATAACGCAGCCAGTTAATCGCCGCGCCGGCGGAGACATTGTCAGCCACCAGCGCATCGGCGGTGTCTTTATCCAGGCGGATGGTCATCGGGCCGGGATTATGGAACCAGCCATCTTTAATAATCCATTTATCATTATCCAGCCACAGCGGCAGCGCACCGTTAAACGGCCCGGAGATGGCGAGCTGCTTCACTTTAAGCGCGCTGATTAACTCGCTGCTGGAGATATTTTGCAGACGCAGCAGCGCCGGATCGTGCTGCGGCATCCGCAATTGCTGCATCGTCAGCTTGCCGCCGAGAATATCAACGCTGACATTGCTTAATTGCAGGGGAGCGTCCTCGCGCCAGGGATAGGCGCCCTGAAGGTCCGCGGTCAGATTGCGGGCGGTAAACTGGTTGATGATATCGCCAATACGCAACGATACCGGACGGCGGGTGCCAAGTTGCCAGGTACCGTCGCTAAAGCGGAACGGCAGCACAAAATCGACGCCATTAATCTGGCTATCCGGCATCCAGGCGCTACCGCCTTTGAGCACCCCGTGGCCACCTGCTTCAAACCCCTGATCGGCGGCGGCGGAAAACGCCACCTGAGCATAAAGGGTGCCTTCCCGCAGGTTCATTTTCCACTCCGGCGGCACCAGCGGCTGGAAGACGGTTAATGACTGTCTCGGCCACCACGCCTCGCCGCGCAGGCGTTCGCCGTCCCAGCGTCCGGCGACGCGCACGGGACCAATGTTTTGCGCCTGCAGAGAACCGCGAAACTGAAACCCGGTGGGATCGCGACCATTGATTTGAAATTTAAGCGTCGAGGGCGGTAGCTCGCTGCCGCCGCTGAAGGTGGTTTTTCCGGCATCCAGCGATAGCACGCCAGTCAGTTTTGGATGCCGCGCATCACGCAGCCACTGAATCGGCTCATCCAGCGTCAGACGCGGGGAACTCACCAGCATGGTGCCATATTGTAGCTTATCGAAGCCGGTCGACAGACTATTGAGTACGATAGCGCTGTCGGCCCATTGACCTGCCCCTTTGACATCCCAGCGCGCCTGCATTGGCGTAAAATACCCTTCCCCCCAGTAACGCCACTGCCAGCGGCCACGATCGAGCATAAAATTGTCCGCCTGACCGTCAAGATGCAGCGTAAAGCCGCCCATTTTCTGTTCATGGGCGCGCAGGATGGCCTGCAAACGGCCATCCACGCCCTCGCGGGTAACGTTGACGCCCGCCAGCGGCCAGCGGATTTCATCAATATTGAGCGAATCAATGACGCTTCCCCGTGAGCGCAGCAGCGCGCCAGGGTGGAAAGCAAGCTCTGGCGCCGTCAGCGGGCCGCTCAGATGCGCGGGCAGCCTGGCATAAAAAATCAGATCGCCGAATTTAGCGTCCCCGGTTATCTGTAGCGGCATGTCGCTACCGTCCATACTGAGTTTACCGGGGCCAATATTGAGCACCACATTGCCTTTACCCGCTTTCCCCTGCGTGAGCACGTTAAGCCGCCCGCTCACCTGCATCTGCCCGGTTCCCTGCTGCCAGTTGCCAACAGAAAACGCGACACGCCCGCTCAGAGTGTTACCCGCATAGTCGGTATGCCAGCGCCCATCGCTGATAGCGATACGATCCGGGGTAATTTCCCACGGCAGGTCGAGCATGGGCTCCACCTCACCGCGCCGCGTCACCAGCAACTGCCCACGATTCGCCTGCCACATCAGTTCGGCATCCACCAGACCAGGGTTTTGCGGAAACGCGAACGTACTGAATAACTGGCCATCGACCGGAAAACCGTTCGGTATCAGCGGCATATGGAACTCACCCACCAGCTTTACCGGCGCCCGATCGTCCACCAGCCGCGCGGAGAAATCGCTGACGGTGAGTGTCTGACCGCGCAGTCGCGCCTGGAGAGAAAGCGCTTTTCCGCTATAACCGATATCCTGTTGATGTGGTGTGAGCGACATCACCAGCCGCCCCTGCCATTTCTCCCACGGCGACAAGCGCAAATTTTCAATCGTCAGCCAGCTGTAGGGCAGCATCGATTGCCATTCGGCGAGGGTTTTCGGCGCGTCGGACGTCACTTCGCTTTCCGGCAGTTTATTCAGACAAGCGCTATTAATATCCAGTTCAGCGATATGTAAACGCCAGCGGCTGGGACGGGAAAGTTCGGCATTAGCAACGTGAGCAATTTCGCAGTCGCCAACCAGATAACGCAAATCAGGAATACGCAGCGAGGAGCGCGTCAGGCGCGGGCTTTCGTCAAAAGCGATCCGGGTTCCCGCGGGCAACCAGATGCCCGCCAGGGTGGGCACCCAATGGGTGAGCGTCAACAGCAAAGCCAGTGGCAGCAATACAAGTGCGAGTAACAGCGCGATGGCGGCTTTATATTTACCCTTCATGGGCAGCTAATATCCTGATTAGAAATAAGTAAAAGCCGAGAGGCCGTCATTGTGGCACGTTCGACCTGTGAGTTAAAGTTTCCATCCCATTTAAGCGTAGTCTCCCCCATATGATTCTCCAGCAGCTTATTGAGCCGGGGTTTAGTGTTCTCCTGCGACACTCGTTAATCCTGCGGTCATAAACGGATTGTGCTGTGGCGTTGATTATTTCACTGATGGCGTACGCTCAGGATCATTATTCACTGGTCTTACTGATGGTTTTCCTGCTGACCTTGAGCAAATCCTGTGCCGCCATTTCGCTGCTGATTCCTGGCACCTCCGGTCTGCTGTTGCTCGGCACGCTGGCCTCCGCCAGCGTAGGGCATTTCGTATTAATGTGGCTTAGCGCCAGCCTCGGCGCAATCGGTGGATTCTGGCTCTCATGGTTGCTGGGGCGCCGCTATCGGCACCATGTGTATCGTATCCGCTGGCTCAGCGCCGGACGTCTCGCGCGCGCGCAGTTCTTTCTATGTCGCCACGGTGCCTGGGCGGTTTTTTTTAGCCGTTTTCTCTCCCCGCTGCGGGCAACTGTCCCGCTGGTGACCGGCGCCAGCGGAACGCCACTGCGACACTTTCAGATCGCTAACGTCAGTTCCGGATTGCTCTGGCCGCTAATCCTGCTGGCGCCGGGAGCATTGAGCCTCGGCTTTTACTGAACATCTTGTCTTTTAACGCGATTTCTTAACCCCTCGTTATGCTCTAGAATTATCACTATAAGCGGATGATTAAACTTATTTTTAATATTTGTACGTGTGTTTTAATCATGCTACCGTGACGGTATTATCACTGGAGAAAAGTCTTATGAAAATTGCGGTATACAGTACGAAGCAATACGATAAGAAATACCTGCAGCAGGTTAATGAAGCATACGGCTTTGAACTCGATTTTTTTGACTTCCTGCTAACCGAAAAGACCGCTAAGACCGCCAACGGCTGCGAAGCAGTGTGCATCTTCGTTAACGATGACGGTAGCCGCCCGGTACTTGAAGAACTGAAGGCGCACGGCGTGAAGTTCATTGCGCTGCGTTGCGCTGGCTTCAACAACGTCGATCTTGATGCCGCTAAAGAACTCGGCTTCCGCGTGGTACGTGTACCGGCCTATTCACCAGAAGCGGTCGCGGAACACGCCATCGGCATGATGATGTCGCTGAATCGCCGCATCCACCGCGCCTACCAGCGTACCCGCGACGCCAACTTCTCCCTTGAAGGGTTAACCGGTTTCACCATGCACGGTAAAACCGCGGGCGTTATCGGTACCGGTAAAATCGGCGTTGCCACGCTGCGTATTCTTAAAGGTTTTGGCATGCGGCTGCTGGCTTTTGACCCGTACCCAAGCGCCGCGGCGCTGGATTTGGGGGTCGAGTACGTCGATCTTGACACGCTCTACAAAGCGTCCGATGTTATCTCCCTGCACTGCCCGCTGACCGATGAAAACTATCATCTGCTGAATAAAGCCGCCTTCGAGCGAATGAAAGACGGGGTGATGATCATCAACACCAGCCGTGGCGCGCTGATCGATTCGCAGGCGGCGATTGATGCCCTGAAGCACCAGAAAATTGGCGCACTGGGAATGGATGTGTATGAGAACGAACGCGATCTGTTCTTTGAAGATAAGTCCAACGACGTGATTCAGGACGATGTGTTCCGCCGCCTCTCCGCCTGCCACAACGTGCTGTTTACCGGCCACCAGGCGTTCCTGACTGCTGAGGCGTTGATCAGTATTTCACAAACGACGCTTGATAACCTGCGCCAGGTGGAGGCCGGTGAAACCTGCCCTAACGCGCTGGTTTAATTTTCCTTTTCTTTTTGTGCTCCCGCTTCACAGGGGGCACATTCAGATATTCCCCACAGAAATGGTCTGCAGTACAGTTACAATCCCTTTATCTTATTGATGCTATAAATATTTCTGGAGAATAAATGAACAAGTTTGCTGCACTGCTGGCGACGGGAGTGTTACTGTCGGGCTGCGTTTATAACAATAAAGTGTCAACCCACGCAGAACAGCTTCAGCACCATCGTTTTGTGCTGACCAGCATCAACGGTCAACCGCTGAAAGCCGCCGATAAGCCTCTGGAGCTGAGCTTTGGCGAAAAGATGCCAATAACAGGCAAAATGTACGTTTCAGGCAATATGTGCAACCGCTTTAGCGGCACGGGTAAAGTCTCTGACGGCGAGCTGAAGGTGGAAGAGCTGGCGATGACCCGCATGCTCTGCACGGACCCGCAGTTGAATACGCTGGATGCGACGCTGAGCAAAATGCTGCGCGAAGGCGCACAGGTCGACCTGACGGAAACGCAGCTGACGCTGGCGACCGCTGACCAGACGCTGGTGTATAAACTCGCCGACCTGGTGAATTAATAGCTTCCGCAGTTGCCGCCTGCCAGCGCTTGTTCGCTGCAACGCTTGCCATTAGGCAATGCGCACATGCCAATAAGCGAACCATCAAGCTGGCGGGCCACCGATACTGCCCCCCCGATCATCGCGCAGTTTGCCTGACCAGTGCTGCTCATCGCGGCACGCATCCCTGGCGACACGTGCGCCGCCGTCGCCTGCTGTACAGGCTCGCTGCTACAGGCCGACAGTAATAACGCGGCACATCCCACTAAAAACGCTGCTCGCATCTTCCCCCCTCAGAGACATCTGAAAATGAACAAACCCAAGAATAATAGGCAGCTCAGCGCGCCGCGTCGAGAGGCGAATCGGGTATTTATGCGCCTCATTAACATTTTCTGGCAATTTTTTTGCGCAGAATTGATCTGACGAACTGTGGCGAAGGTTTAGGTTTGCCTTATTCGCGCCCCCCGGCCAGCGGCGAAGGGAAAGAGTCACGACGCCCTGATATATTTCCACGACCGATCGCGTTTATCCCGTTTCCCGATGAATAGATTGAAGCATCTGACACCCTCTGGTTAGCTGATTTCGCCACTAACCGGGCAAAAATTGATCTCATCATTGATGGAGCGCAGATGAAGGACACAAATGCGAAAATGGTTAGCGGGTCAGTTTGCTAAAATAACCCTTATATAATTACAGGACTTGCGGCGTTTTGCCGGGTCGCTTCTTTATTTTGCGCAATGTAAGGGTGTCTTCTTATGATCACTATCGACGGTAATGGCGCGGTCGCGTCAGTTGCGTTTCGCACCAGTGAAGTTATCGCCATCTACCCGATTACGCCCAGTTCGACGATGGCGGAACAGGCGGACGCCTGGGCTGGCGATGGGCTGAAAAATGTCTGGGGCGATGTCCCCCGCGTCGTCGAAATGCAGTCCGAAGCCGGAGCAATCGGCGCGGTTCACGGCGCGCTGCAAACCGGCGCCCTGTCGACTTCCTTTACGTCATCCCAGGGGTTATTGCTGATGATCCCGACGCTGTACAAACTGGCGGGCCAGTTGATGCCGTTTGTGCTGCACGTCGCTGCCCGAACCGTAGCCACCCACGCGCTCTCTATCTTCGGCGATCACTCCGACGTGATGGCCGTACGTCAGACCGGCTGCGCGATGCTCTGCGCCAGCAGCGTGCAGGAAGCGCAGGATTTTGCGCTGATTTCGCATATCGCCACGCTGCAAAGCCGGGTGCCATTCATTCATTTCTTTGATGGCTTCCGCACCTCGCACGAAATCAACAAAATCGCTCCGCTGGCAGACGATACCATTCGTAGCCTGCTGCCGCAGGATAAGATCGATGAACATCGCCAGCGCGCCCTGAACCCGGAACATCCGGTGATCCGCGGCACCTCGGCCAACCCGGATACCTATTTCCAGTCCCGCGAAGCGACGAATCCGTGGTACAACGCGGTCTATGAGTGTGTCGAAACCGCAATGGACGATTTTGCCGCCGCCACCGGACGCCAGTACAAACCCTTTGAGTTTTACGGTCATCCGCAGGCGGAACGCGTTATCGTGATTATGGGCTCCGCGATCGGCACCTGCGAGGAAGTGGTGGATGAACTGCTGCACCGCGGGGAAAAAGTCGGCGTGCTGAAAGTTCGCCTCTATCGCCCCTTCTCCGCGGCCCATCTGCTGCAGGCCCTGCCGGAAACCGCCCGCGCGGTGGCGGTGCTGGACCGCACCAAGGAACCTGGCGCTCAGGCCGAACCGCTCTATCTCGACGTGATGACCGCGCTGGCGGAAGCCTTCAACCGCGGCGAACGCGAAACCCTGCCGCGCACTATTGGTGGCCGCTACGGTCTCTCTTCAAAAGAGTTCGGTCCGGCGTGCGTGCTGGCGATTTTCAACGAACTGAGCGCCGCTAAACCCAAACCGCGCTTTACCGTCGGTATCTACGACGACGTTACCAACCTTTCCCTGCCGTTGCTGGAAAATACCCTGCCATCAGAAGCGAAGCTGGAAGCCCTGTTCTACGGTCTTGGCAGCGATGGTAGCGTCTCGGCGACCAAAAACAATATCAAGATTATCGGCAACTCGACACCGTGGTTCTCACAGGGCTATTTCGTCTATGATTCAAAAAAGGCCGGCGGGCTGACGGTTTCACACCTGCGCGTCAGCGAAAAACCCATTCGCTCTTCTTATCTGATTTCCCAGGCTGATTTCGTCGGCTGTCATCAGTTGCAGTTTATCGACAAATATCAGATGGTCGAACGACTGAAGCCAGGCGGTATTTTCCTGCTCAACACGCCTTACGGCACCGATGAAGTCTGGTCGCGTCTGCCGCGGGACGTGCAGGCGATACTGAACCAGAAAAAAGCGCGGTTCTATATCGTCAATGCGGCGAAGATCGCCCGCGACTGCAGTCTTGGCGCGCGCATCAACACCGTCATGCAAATGGCATTCTTCCATCTGACGCAAATTTTGCCGGGTGATAGCGCCCTCGCGGCGCTGCAGGGGGCGATTGCCAAAAGTTACAGCAATAAAGGTCAGGAACTGGTGGAGCGTAACTGGCAGGCGCTGGCGCTGGCCCGCGAGTCTCTGGCGGAAGTGCCGCTCCAGCCGATCAATGCCAGCAGCCCAGACCGTCCGCCGGTGGTGTCCGACGCGGCGCCGGATTTCGTCAAAACCGTGACCGCGGCAATGCTGGCGGGGCTTGGCGATACGCTGCCGGTTTCCGCGCTGCCGCCGGACGGCACCTGGCCGATGGGGACCACGCGTTGGGAAAAACGCAATATCGCCGAAGCGATCCCGATCTGGAAGGAAGAACTTTGCACCCAGTGCAACCACTGCGTCGCCGCCTGCCCGCATTCGGCAATTCGCGCGAAAGTGGTCTCGCCGGAGGCAATGGAACATGCGCCGACCAGCCTGCACTCACTGGATGTCAAATCCCGCGATATGCGCGGGCAAAAATACGTTTTGCAGGTCGCGCCGGAAGATTGCACCGGCTGTAACCTGTGCGTTGAAGTTTGCCCGGCGAAAGACAGGCAAAACCCGGAAATCAAGGCCATTAATATGATGTCGCGCCTTGAACACGTTGAAGAAGAGAAAGTGAATTATGACTACTTCCTCCATCTGCCGGAAATGGATCGCAGCAAGCTGGAACGTATCGATATCCGCACCTCGCAGCTGATCACTCCGCTCTTTGAATATTCAGGGGCCTGTTCCGGCTGTGGCGAAACGCCGTATATCAAGCTGCTGACTCAGCTTTATGGCGACCGGATGCTGATTGCCAACGCCACAGGCTGTTCATCGATTTACGGCGGCAACCTGCCCTCCACGCCATACGCCACCGATGCCAATGGCCGTGGCCCGGCATGGGCAAACTCGTTGTTCGAGGATAACGCCGAATTCGGCCTTGGTTTCCGTCTCACCATCGATCAACACCGTCAGCGCGTCATGCGTCTGCTGTCGCAGTTCACCGATAAACTTCCGGCTGAGTTGAATGACGCATTGCATGCCGAAGCAACGCCTGAAATGCGCCGCGAGCAGGTGGCTGAGTTGCGCAAGGTACTGGCAAATGAAGAAGGTGCGAAGGAGCTGTTAACCGACGCCGACGCGCTGGTGGAAAAATCCATCTGGCTGATTGGCGGCGACGGCTGGGCCTATGATATTGGCTTTGGCGGTCTCGACCATGTGCTGAGCCTCAACGAAAACGTCAATATCCTGGTGCTCGATACCCAGTGCTACTCCAACACCGGCGGCCAGGCGTCAAAAGCCACGCCGCTGGGCGCGGTGACTAAGTTTGGCGAACACGGCAAGCGCAAAGCGCGCAAAGATCTGGGCGTCAGCATGATGATGTACGGTCACGTTTACGTGGCACAAATTTCGCTGGGCGCGCAGCTGAATCAGACGGTGAAAGCGATTCAGGAAGCGGAAGCTTATCCGGGACCATCGCTGATTATCGCCTACAGTCCTTGCGAAGAGCATGGTTACGACCTGGCCCTGAGCCACGATCAGATGCGTCAGTTAACCGCTACCGGATTCTGGCCGCTGTACCGCTTCGACCCACGTCGTGCCGATGAAGGTAAGCTCCCGCTGGCGCTGGATTCCCGTCCGCCGTCAGATGCGCTGGCTGAGACGCTACTGCATGAGCAGCGTTTCCGTCGTCTGAACGCCCAGCAGCCGGAAGTGGCCGAGCAACTGTGGAAAGATGCGACGCTGGATCTGCAAAAACGCTATGACTTCCTCGCCCAACTGGCCGGTAAGGCGGAAAAATCAGCGGCTGAAAGTTAATACGCGGATGTTTCGCTGTCCATAATAAGCGCCCGGCCCGTTCAAAGCGCAAGGTGTTTGATGGGCTAAGGCAGCAAGTGAAATCCCCCTGATGAATCAGGTTCTGGGTCTCCTCCGTGTATGCCGGAGGAGACTTATTTTTCATGCCCTTAAGCACCATATTCAAAACAATATATCTGTTACCTTAAAATAATCGTCCGATGAATGATATATTGCTTCCAGGAACTGACGTAGCCGTAGAGGACGCCTGCCATGCACCATCATCCCGTAAAATCATCCCGAATCACCTCCATCGCTTATGACGACGCATCAGGCACGCTTGAAATCCGTTTTCGCGATAACAAAACGCTACAGTATATCGGCGTGCCACCGCGTATTTACCTCGATTTTCTGCAGGTTGTTTCTAAGGGTCGTTTTTACGATGGCGTGATTAAAGGTAAATATATCGAGCGCCGCCGCGCCTGATGGCAAAAGTGTGAGTATGCTCAATGTACAATAATTGCCTGGATGGCCTACACTTTTAGTGGTTACATTAACAGGAGGTTTTATGAACAGAATGATTCTTGTGCCCATCGATGTTTCCGATACAGAATTAACTGACCGCGTTATCAAGCACGTTGAGTCTGAAGCCAGAATCGATGATGCCGAGGTCCATTTCCTGACCGTCATTCCCTCCCTTCCCTATTACGCTTCGCTGGGAATGGCCTATACCGCAGAGCTACCGGCGATGGATGATCTGAGAGCCGAGTCGGAAGCGCGGCTGAAAGAGATCGTGTCAAAGTTTAATATCCCTGAAGATCGCGTTCACTTTCACGTTTCAGAGGGCTCGCCGAAAGATAAAATCCTCGCGCTGGCGAAATCACTTCCGGCAGACCTGGTCATTATCTCTTCGCATCGTCCGGATATTACGACCTATCTGCTCGGTTCTAATGCCGCCGCCGTGGTACGCCACGCCGAATGCTCAGTGCTGGTTGTGCGCTGATCGCCTTTAGCCCACAGGACTGCCCCCTAAAAGTTGCACATCCAACTGAGTCAGGAGCAGTCTTTATGGCACTATCAAAATACGCCCTGACGAGAACGCTGGAAGTTGTCAGCGACTATCAAGCCAACGTGTTACTTTTTCGGGTAAGTCTGGTGAAATCTCAAACCGGGTTTGCGCTGCCCACGGGGGCGAGTTCCGCCCGCAGATCAAGACTGGAGTGAATCGGATCTCGCAGCAGAAAGTTTCAGCGCAATGCCTGGAGGCATGGGGCGCGCGGGAAACGGCCCATGCCATTCGCAGCCAAGAGAGAGCATGTCTCTTCATAATGACGGTGAACCGCACCGGCCACTGAATCAAACGGGCGAAAACAAGAAATACGCTATTTTTGCCAAAATCATCGATTAACGGAACCGATCGCTGCGTCAAAAAACCGGGTAAATGGCCTGTAACCATGAACCGACCAGCATCGACCGTCTCTGCCGCCATCCGCGAACTGGAAGCCCGGCTTGATGCCCGCCTGTTTCACCGGACCACTCGTCAGGTGTCGCTGGCCTCTGACGGGGAAACATTTTATACACGCTGTCAGGTTGTCGTTCAGGACGTCGAGGAGGCAGAGAACCTGTTCAGGCGAACCCGTGCTCAGGTTACGGGGAAAATTCGAGTTGATGTTCCCGGTCGGGTCGGGAGAGGTATCATTATTCCCGCGCTGCCCGATTTTTTTCCCGCTACCCGGCCATTCAGGTAGAGCCAGGCGTGACAGACCGTAGCGTCAATCTCGCCGAAGAGGGCACGGACTGCGCCGTACGTGTCGGTGTGCTAAATGATTCGGGTATGGTGGCCAGGAGGGTTGGATATCTCAGCATAATCAACGTGGCGTCACCGGCCTATATCACCCGTTACGGTATGCCGTTATCTCCGCAGGAACTGACCAGGCATATTGCGGTTGGGTATTCTTCTCCCACAACAGGTCGCCGGGAACGTTGGGAGTGGGAGTGCGATGGTGAGATACTCAGCACCGAGGTTGATTCGCTGTTGACGGTAAATAATGCCGAAGCGTACATCGCGGCCTGCGTGGCTGGCATGGGGCTGATCCAGATCCCCGAGTACGACGTACACGAAATGCTGACCGCCGGTACATTGCACACGGTGATGCCGGATTTTCTGCCGCGCCCGCTGCCGGTTAATATTCTGTACTCACACAGAAGGCATCTTTCGCGCCCGCTGCGATTATTTATCGAATGGCTGATGCCGCTGCTGCAGGAAAAAATGCACTTAATCCCGTTTAATAACTAAAGAGCAGGTTTATCGATGCGTTCCTGATTCGCCCACACCAATACTGGTTATTTATACGGAATCAGCGCAATCATTTTCTCCTGCGCTGATTTATAACACGCAGAATTTCGTGGGGCTGGCGGGTAGCGAAGCGCTCATCCTCAACGAATTGACCAGACGAGCGCACCGGGTTGCCTATGGCAGACCTGCCGGTAATGTCGATGGTGGCGCTGTCCATGCTATTCATGTCATGGCACAGAGCAACTCAGCGTGTCACTCAATCGATAAACAAATCACCAGGGCGTTTATCAGGACAACTCTGAAAGATGACCGGAAAACCACGAACGTCTGGTTTATCAACCAAGCCACCAATACAATCATTCATGGTGTCTGTTCTGCCCGAATGGCACCAGCCTGCCCGGCAGCTCTTGCATACGGCTGTCGGGCGGGACGCTAAATTAATGTGTTCTGAATCACATTTCCGGTGTAGTTTAGTGGAATATTCTTACTCACTGGGCCGTCAGATAATGAAAATCCTCATAACGATCCCAATCATACTGATCTTATTGGTTTTTATTACCAACATCTTTTTAAAGAGTCCGTCACCCAATAACGTCAGAAATAAATGTATGTGGTTTGATGGCGTCATACTGACGTGTATAAAACACCGCGTGATGAGTGATGACATGTAGATGTCTCCGTCACATCTGCGACGCCCCCTGCCGAATATTGATCGCATAAGCGTTTATCGGGAAATAGTTGTAAACCGTTTTATCTCTGTACCAATCATGTCTGTAACCTGTATCCGTTATCGCGCCGCTCCCCGGTCGCGGAACGGAAAAAGGCAAAATCTCATCGCATATCGGCAATAGAGGGGAAGACGCCGCAAAACGCGCTGGCATTCACCGCAGGAATCCGTACCATACGCGGCATACTTTTGCCTGCTGGCTCCTGACGGCTGGCGCAAACCCGTCTTTTATAGACAATCAGATGGGGCATGAAAACGCGCAAATGGTGTACGACGTTTATAGTACATGGATAGAAAAGATGAACGGCGACCAGGTTTCTATGCTGAATTCCCGGCCTGGGCTCTAACACATTTTGCCCCCTATATGCCCTTTTTCGATTTTGAGAATGTTAATAATGCAAGAAAATCATAACTTTACAAAGAAAGAGAAATACAATATCGATAAGTTGCAGAAGCGCCTGCGCCGCAATGTAGGCGAAGCGATCGCCGATTTTAATATGATTGAAGAAGGCGACCGCATTATGGTTTGCCTCTCCGGCGGTAAAGACAGCTACACCATGCTGGAGATTTTGCGCAGTTTGCAAAAAAGCGCGCCGGTCTCTTTTTCGCTGGTAGCGGTCAACCTCGATCAAAAGCAGCCGGGCTTCCCGGCGCATATCCTGCCAGCATATCTTGAGCAACTGGGCGTTGAATATAAGATTGTTGAAGAGAACACCTACGGCATTGTTAAAGAAAAAATCCCGGAAGGTAAAACCACCTGTTCACTCTGTTCTCGTCTGCGTCGCGGCATTCTTTATCGCACGGCAACGGAACTGGGAGCGACGAAAATCGCCCTGGGACATCACCGCGACGACATTCTGCAGACCCTGTTTCTGAATATGTTCTACGGCGGGAAGATGAAAGGTATGCCGCCGAAGCTAATGAGCGACGATGGTAAACATATCGTTATTCGTCCGCTGGCCTACTGCCGCGAAAAAGATATTGAGCGTTTCTCTCAGGCCAAAGCGTTCCCAATCATTCCATGCAACCTGTGCGGCTCACAGCCTAACCTCCAGCGTCAGGTGATTGCCGATATGCTGCGCGACTGGGATAAACGCTATCCGGGCCGCATCGAAACCATGTTCAGCGCAATGCAGAACGTGGTGCCGTCGCATCTGAGCGACGTCAATCTGTTCGACTTTAAAGGTATTCACCACGGATCCGCAGTAGTCAACGGCGGCGACCTGGCGTTCGATCGCGAAGAGATCCCGCTGCAGCCTGCAGGCTGGCAGCCGGATGAAGATGAAGCGCAACTGAATGAACTACGCCTGAACGTTGTCGAAGTGAAATAACCGCCCCGCGTCTCAGATCGTCACCTGAGACGCGCTTTCTTCGCTTATTTCAGTAAGCGAACCCGGCAGGCTTTACCTTTAATTTTCCCGTTTTGCAGCAGCTTAAACGCCTTATGCGCCACCGGCTGACGCACGGCGACATAGACATGCGCCGGATGGACGTTGATCTTACCGATGTCTGCGCCATCAAGGCCGATATCGCCGGTTAACGCGCCCAGCACATCGCCCGCGCGCATTTTGGCCCTCTTACCGCCATCAATACACAGCGTAGCCATCTCTGCCTGCAGCGGCACAATGTTGCTGCTCGTCGGGCCGTTTATCCAGTTCAGCTTCAGCTGCAACATTTCCGCAAGAATATTCGCCCGCTGCGCCTCTTCCGGCGCGCAAAGGCTGATAGCCAGCCCGCTTTCGCCGGCGCGAGCGGTACGGCCAATGCGGTGTACGTGAACTTCCGGGTCCCAGGCCAGCTCATAGTTCACCACCAGCTCCAGCGACTTGATATCCAGCCCGCGAGCGGCGACGTCTGTCGCCACCAGCACCCGCGAACTGCCGTTGGCGAAACGCACCAGCGTCTGATCGCGATCGCGTTGTTCAAGATCGCCATGCAGCGATAACGCACTCTGCCCGGCAGCATTCAGCGCGTCGCAGACGGCCTGACAATCTTTTTTGGTGTTACAGAACACCACGCTCGAGGTGGGCTGATGCTGACTCAGTAACTTTTGCAGCAGCGCGATTTTACCGTATTGCGTGGTTTCGAAGAACTGCTGTTCGATAGCCGGCAGCGCATCAACGGCATCAATTTCAATGGATTGCGGGTTGTTCTGCACCCGGCCGCTAATAGCCGCGATAGCCTCCGGCCAGGTCGCGGAAAACAACAGCGTCTGACGTGAAACCGGCGCAAAACGGATCACTTCATCAATGGCGTCGCTAAATCCCATATCCAGCATCCGGTCCGCTTCATCCATCACCAGCGTTTGTAAGGCATCCAGCGATACGGTGCCCTTTTGCAGGTGATCGAGTAAGCGCCCCGGCGTAGCGACAATAATATGCGGCGCATGCTGGAGCGAATCGCGCTGAGCGCCAAAAGGCTGACCGCCGCACAACGTCAAAATTTTAATGTTTGCCAGGAAGCGCGCCAGACGACGAAGTTCTCCGGCCACCTGATCCGCCAGTTCACGGGTCGGACACAGCACCAGCGCCTGGGTTCGAAACAACGATGGGTCAACGTGCTGGAGTAATCCGAGGCCAAATGCCGCCGTTTTACCGCTGCCGGTTTTCGCCTGCACGCGCACATCTTTACCCGCGAGGATAGCCGGTAAGGCCGCCGCCTGGACCGGGGTCATCGACAGATATCCCAGTTCATTCAGGTTAGCTAGCTGGGCGGCGGGCAAAACATTCAGAGTTGAAAAAGCGGTCACAATAATTTCTCGCATTACATTAAAGGGCGGACAATTCGCAGGCGCGTATCCTCGCAGATCTCCGCCGCCGATGCGACAACTTAATCGGTTCATCGTCAGGCGGCGGATCCGGTAGCGGATGCGGGCGCGGCCGGGGATCTGGTACAGGAATCGGCTCATTCGGTTCAGGGGGGACAGGTATTGAGTTTAGCGACTGATAGCACATATTGACTCCGGTGATGGGCGGGTACACCCATTAAGCGTAGAAGCTGACAAAGAGGGCGCAAAAAAAAGCCGACTTAATAAAGTCGGCGTCGTACGAATCAATTGTGCTATGCAGTAATTCAAAAAAGGAAGTAAGACAATATGGAGCGCAACGCCCATCGCTTGACGTTGCATTCACCTGCGTTAAGGATATTGCCCTGAACAGGGGGAGAGTTTATTGATTTCGCTCAAACATTACCGGGTTTTCAGCATCATCATTATGATAAAAGGCGATTCTTTACAACCATTTACTACGATGCAACCACCATGTAACACCCCCAATGAGAACAACTAACATTACGCAGAAAACCAGGAACCCCATATGCCAGCTGTTACCCGGGATCCCGCCGAGGTTAACGCCAAACAGTCCGGTTAAAAAAGTGCTCGGCAGAAAGACCATTGCCATCAGCGACATCGTATACGTTCTGCGTGATAGCGATTCTTGCATAATTTGCGCGATCTCATCGCTCATCACCGCCGTGCGGGAAATACAGCTATCAATTTCATCCAGCCCACGCCCCAGACGCTCGGCAATATCCTGCATCCGCCGCCGATGGTCGTCTGTCATCCACGGCAAACGTTCACTGGCCAGACGGGCATAAACATCACGCTGCGGCGCCATATAGCGGCGCATAACGATAAGCTGCTTGCGCAACAGCGCCAGAAAGCCGCGGGGCGGTATCTGCTGGTCCAGTAAATCATCTTCCAGATCGATAATCCGGTCATGAAGTTGCTCAATAAACTCGCTGGCGTGATCGGTCAGCGCATCACAGACTTCCACCAGCCATCTACCGCCGTCTACCGGACCATTCCCCTCACGCAAGTCACCAAGTACATCGTCCAGCGCCAGAACTTTACGCTGCCGGGTTGTGACGATTAAACGCTCGTCCATATACAGGCGCATCGCCACCAGTTGGTCCGGGCGCTCATCAGTGCTGCCGTTGATACAGCGCAGCGTAATTAGTGCCCCATCGCCAATCCGCGTCACGCGGGGGCGCGTGCTTTCTCCGGCCAGCGCACCGCGCACATTATTGGGCAGCAGCGACGTCGACGCCAGCCATTGCGCGCTGTCAACATGGGTATAGTTAAGATGCAGCCAGCAAGGATGTTCCTTATCAATAATGTCGCTGTCCGCCAGCGGCTTCACGCCGCCCTGCCCGTCCAGCACCCAGGCAAAAATGGCATCCGGCACCTGGAGTTGCGAGCCCTTAATTGCGTCCACTGAACCTCCGTTAACTTATGCTGATTTCCGTAGTCTAGCCCTACACAACGGTTACGCAAGAGTTAGTCGCGACATGCCACTGAATTCACTGATGAAAAAGCATAGAGAATGGGGAAAAAACCTATTGGCGGGCTAACGTCCACAGGAAACCGAATCACTGCGGCCCTGCGGGTAACAACCCGACGAGCGTGATCAGCGCTTCGACGATAGCATGAATCGTAGATAGCAACGCTTTACAGCTTCACCCGCAACAAATCACTCAACCGGGTGGTGTAGGCTGGCGACAGCCTGTGCCGCTTCATCTCCCAGCGACGCGCGATTCCTTGCCCGGCAAACCAAAGCTGACCTTTCTCTCGTTGATTGACGGAATCCAGCACCGTCATAAGTGCTTCACTATTAGCATGTGGTTGATAGTCATCAAACAATCCGAACTGCGCCACGCCCTGGCTAAAGAAGTCCCCCAGCATCACCCCGCACTTTTGATACCGGTATCCCTCCCGCCAGATTGTATCCAGGCATTTTATCGCCGCCTTGATAATATCCCGACTATCCCGGGTCGGGATCGGGATGTGGGTACCGGCGTTTTGGCCGTAGCAGGCTTCATTACCCGCAAACGGACTGGTTTTCACAAAGGCGGAAACATAGCGACAATATTGATGCTCGGCGCGCAGCTTCTCGGCGGCGCGCGCCGCGTGGCTGCATATGGCTTCCCGCATCAGTTCGTATTCAGTCACCTTATGACTAAATGAACGCGAGCAGATAATTTGCTGTTTACTCGGGATAAATTCTTCCAGTGCAAGGCAGGGTTCGCCGCACAGTTCTCGTACAGTACGCTCCAGCACGACGCTGAAATGCTTTCTGATCAGTGCAGTTGGCGTTCCGGCAAGCTCAAGCGCGGTGTTAATCCCCATCGCATTGAGTTTTTTCGCGGTGCGGCGGCCAACGCCCCAGATGTCACCGACGTCAACCCGCGCCAGCAGTTTCCGCTGCCTGACCGGCAAAGAGAGATCGACAACACCCGAGAATGTTGACCATCTTTTTGCCGCATAATTGGCCAGTTTGGCCAGCGTCTTCGTCGGCCCGATCCCCACGCCCACCGTCAGGCCGGTGCACTGGAGCAATGTACTTCGCACATGGCGACCGAATGCTTCAAGCTCCTCAGAACGGTGCATTCCGCTAAGATTCACAAAGGCTTCATCAATGGAATATTGATAAACCGCAGGAGCCAGCTCTTCAAGCAGCGTCATCACCCGTTGGGACATATCACCGTACAGCGCATAATTGCTGCTGAATACCGCCACCTGATGGCGTTCAAACTGCGATTTCACCTTGAAATATGGCGCGCCCATCGGGATCTCCAGCAATTTAGCCTCATCATTTCTGGCGATCACGCAGCCGTCATTGTTGCTTAACACCACCACCGGACGCCCGCGTAAATCCGGGCGAAAAACCATCTCGCAGCTGGCATAGAATGAATTGACATCCACCAGGGCAAACATTAACGAAACCTGTTGATACTGAAAGTGACAACACCAAAAATCTCCAGATCTTCGCCGTCATTGTGTAGCACAATCGGCGGAAAATCGGGATTCATCGGCAGCAGTTGCATGATGGGATGAGTGCACAAACGCTTAACCGTATATTCACCGGCCAGTGAAGCAATGATGATATCGCCATGCTTCGCTTTCAGACTGCGATCTACCACCAGCAGCGAGCCTTCATAAATACCGGCGTCAACCATCGACATGCCTGTCGCCATGACAAAATAGGTTGCCGCAGGATGACGGACACACAGCTCGTTGAGGTCAATCCCCTTCTCAATGTAATCCTGCGCCGGACTGGGAAATCCACACTGAACAAGGTCGCTAAACAGCGGAATCGACATGACCTGGCGCAATTCAACCGGTTTGTAGAACATCATAATAAACTCACTTGCAATGACACTGTGTTTTTATACAGTATCGATATTTACCAGGAATTTATCAACCCACCTGTCGCCCCCTGGCGTGAAGGCATTGAAGTTGTGGGGAATTTAGTCTGTCGTGAGCGCCGCTGGCGGCCCAATGGCTCCAGACAGAAGGTTCGTGCTCCCGGCACTTACCGATGGTCGACCATTGTACGCTGGAAATTTCCGCTCATTGAGAGGAGGATAGAATCCGTTAGTCCGCTCTGTGATCACAACCTGTGGGTGCCCGCCCGGCATACCGCGAAGAACCCATAGCAATAACGGAGATTGCCTACGGCGGAAAAGCCAATAAGAACTCGCTGTCGCACGGCTGTAATACAAACGTTGTAAGATAGGGTTCGGAGGCCATCAGTGCAAAAGCAAAAACGAGGTGAAGAGATGGAAACAGTAAAAGCCAACAATCTGGAACAGGCAAAGCAGCTTCTGCAGTCCGGCGAGGCCATAAAAATCGAACTGGATTTCGAACTTGATTCGGATACGTTTTTTAAGTTTGCCGTCGAATACTGTGTCAATGGGGCGAAGCTCACGCGCGTTGGCGATCGCTTCGTTATTTCACGTAAAAAAAAGTAATCGGCGAATCATCCCCAACCATTCACAGCATCACGCACGTTTGCGTTTTTTAGCTTCTGTGATGGCGACGGTCAGAATAAAATGGACGCAAGAAATTAACCTGTAAAATTGACATGTCGCGCATTTTCGTTAACGGTAGAGGAATAATGTAGCCTCGGTATCTCACCGAGGGTTAAATCGTGAAAAAATTATTAATATGTTGCTTGTTCGGCGCAACAGCAGGAATTATTGCCAGAAAAATGCAAAAAATCGCCGATAACCAGGCATTAGACCTCTTAATCAGCGCCGTTGGTGTTGAAAACTTCTTTAGCGTCGCGCCTGCCTATGATGGTGTTCTGGTCGCTCCGCATATTCAGTATAAGATTGAAGAGTTTATTAACGCGTTGAAATCCGGGCAAGAAATCGCTGTTATTGAAAGTTTGCCTTATGCTTCATTTGACGGCGAAAAGATTCTCAACTTTGCGATGAATACGATGCCTCAATCTCTGGCGTAGTCAGACTGCTGCCCTAAAGAACCCGCGAAATCACGGGTTCTTTCATGACGGCTTATCTGAACGGCGCGTCCAGGGGCACTTCAGCGTCAGGCTCGTGAGTGATGCGGTTGCGAAGATCGCGACGAATCATCTCAATTGCCCAGAACCAAAAGATATGTCCCACCAGTTCCGAAATATACTCATCCGCCGGAATATTCAATAATGAAGGCGTCAGGCCCAGTAACGGAAAAGAGATCCAGTGAACGGCGATAGTGGCGACAATACCTGCCCATACCCCCTGCCATAATTTAACCTTCGGGAAAACTTCGGCAACAACGCAATAGCCGACGGCAAATACCAGAGAGAATATAATATGCGTGACCATCACCGGATTGATAATGTGCTCGGAAAAAGTATACACCGTATGGGTGGGGTCTATTCCCAGGTAGTCGCGCAGGAAAAGATAAGGGGGATTAAATTCATCCCTGCCGCCGGAGAAAGTACGCGGCGGCAAAGGAACTTCTGCCCCCCATTTCACAAACGCCGACATAATCCCTGCAATCACCCCGACAAATAGCGCTACGCCATAACGACGCCGACCGGGTTTTGTTTGTACAAAAAAATCTTTAATCGCCATAAAATTCACCACCAATACATTACATTTATTTTCCGTATGTAATATTTAATGCATTGATGATTATCGATGTTGATCAGGATCACAGTTTTATGGAACTAGCGTGACTTTTGCTCTCTATTTTATTGATGAAAATCACTTGATTTCCTGCGACATTGACAGATAACCGTACCTGGTCTTTTGTTTCTGCATATCAACAGCATTGATATGCGCAGATATCACACCTTCGTCGTCAAACAGGCGTGATATTCCCGGATCAATCCATTGCGCTTGTCATCAGTTCTTTTGCCGAATGCAGCCGGATATAAGCCACCCACGCCGCCAGCAACGTGAATGCCCCGGCAAACAGGAAGCAGGCCGCATAGCCAAAATGTTGAGCAACAACGCCACCGATAACGCCTGCCAGAATGGCGATTGCCGCGTCAGTACATTGAAAGAGGGTGAAGTCGACACCGGCCTGCAAAGGCGATGAAAGCGACATCAGCGTGGCGTAAAGACAGACCAGCGCGCAGGCCAGCGAAATGGACTGGACAATGACCAGACACTGGAGAATCGGCAGCAGCAGATGACCCGGCGCCATCATGAGCGTCATCACCACCGCCAGCAGCGCGATCCCCTGGACGCCATAAGCCGTCAACAGCGCTCTGCCGGGTGAGGTGTATTTCATCAGCAATCCGCCGGCCAGCGTTCCTGCTATGCCCGCTGCAATATTGCCGCCGCTGAACAGCGCGCCCAACGCGGACATGCTTAACCCATGATCCAATAACAGCGGCGCCAGAAGAGGCAGCACAAACCGCATGCCTGAATTCAGCATCAATACCAGCAGTAAGCCCAGGCGCGCCTGTTTCCTCCTTAGCGCATAACCTAACGCCGGAACATGCGGGATAGTCGCTGTTCGCGTCGGCTCCGTAATGCGCCACAGCGGGAATGACAGCGCCATAATCAGCATCGCCATCATCAGCATGGCGACAGGCCAGCCGGATGCTGCCGACAGCATCAGGAACACCCCGCCGCCGCACATCATTCCCAGATAGCTGCCGCCGACCTGCACGCTGTTTCCCCAGCCGTAACCCGCGCGGGTCAGTTGATCGACGCAAAAGCCGTCGCTGGCGATATCAATGGTGGAGGCGACCGTGCCTGCCACCATAAACAGAACAAATAACGCGACGATTTGCGTATCAGGAAATCCCCCTTCTCGCCCAAACCAGCCAATCGCTGCGGCAATTATCAGGATCGCCGCTAGCGCGACCTGACCACGCAGGATTAACATGCGGGAACGGCGTTCCTGGCTACCGGGCGGAAGCCGCCAGCGTTCGATCCACGGCGCCCAAATAAACTTCAGCGCCCAAGGCAGCATAAACAGGGTTGTCGCACCGGCAAGCGCCAGCGATCCGCCAGCAGCGCGCACCAGCGCGGGTAAGGACTGCATAGACAACGCCGATACCAGGCTCTGCGTCACATAGACGCCGGCAATAGCAAAAATCACCCGCCCGGTCGTCAACGTCAGCGGTTTCACATTCGACTGAACATCACTCATGCACCCACTCTCCAGACGCGGAAACCTCTTCGTCGCGCCACACGCGCGCGGCCATTTGCGCCTGCCACAGCGCCTGATAACGTCCATGATGAGAGAGCAATTGCGCATGGGTACCCTGCTCAACCACCTGTCCCTCTTCCATCACCAGAATGTTTCCGGCCCCGGCGATGGTGGATAAACGGTGGGCGATGATAATCACCGTCCGGTTGTGAACCAGGTTATCGATCGCTTTTTGCACCGCCAGCTCGCTTTCAATATCCAGCGCGGCGGTCGGTTCATCGAGAATGACGACCGGCGCGTTTTTCAATAACGCTCTGGCAATGGAAATCCGCTGGCGCTCGCCGCCCGATAGCTGGCCGCCCATCTCTCCCATTGGCGTCAGCCAGCCTTGCGGAAGACGGGAAATAAACTCAAGGCACTGCGCCGCGCGGGCGGCCTCTTCCACCTCCTGCCGCGTCGCCTGTGGGCGCGCGATACGGATATTCGCCAGCAGCGTGTCATCAAACAGCCAGACATCCTGGAAAACAACAGAAATCAGGCTATTGAGCTGTTCCGGCGTCAGGCGGCGAATATCGACGCCGCCAATAGAAATCTGCCCTTGCTGCGGATCGGCATAACGCATTAACAGTTTAGTGACCGTGGTTTTGCCTGCGCCGGAGGCACCCACCAGCGCGCTCATACTGGCTGCAGGGAACGTCAAAGAAACATGATTAAGCGCGTGGCCGTCGCCTTCTTCGTAGCGATAGCTGACGTTGTCAAAGCGGATATCGTAACGTTCCGGCATCTCGCTTTGCTCTGCGACGGGAAGCGGTGCTATCGCCATAAACTGCTCAATCCGTTGCAGGGCGCTGGCGATCAGTTCCACAACCGAGGTGTAGCTGATAAACATCGCCATCGGTTCTGCGAAGCGCATAATCATCGCGACGGCGGCAATCAAAAAGGCGAGGTTCAGAGTGCCCGTCACCACCCAGACGATCCCGGATAACACCACCACCTGTAGGCCCAACTCCACGACGCTGGCGATCAGCATCGTCGCGCCAGCGCCCTGGCGGTGAGTGCGGGTCTGTAAGTTTTCCAGCGCATTGAAATGCGCCAGCAGCGCCCGGCTTTTATCGGCATCGCTGCCGCAGGTGCGCAATACCATCATCCCCTGAGCAAATTCAACGATATCGCCGCTCAGCCGCTGGTGCGCTTCCCCCAGCGTCTGCATTTGTCGCCGCATCGCCGGGCGGCGCCAGTAATAAAACGGCACCAGCAGAGGGAAGATCAGCAACATCACCAGCCCCAGCCGCCAGTCTATCCACAATGTCGCCAGCGACGCCGTCAGCGGCGTGACAATGGTGAGCAGCAAAATATTGGCTATCGCAATAACATAATTAAGGTTTTCATCCACGCTGCCCAGCAGCAAGGCGTTCATTTCGCCCGCCCTGCCACGCTGGAGCTTCTCCAGCGGCACGCGGCGTAACTGCTCGCCAAGTCGCAGGCGCAACTCATGGGTGGCCTGCGCCAGATGACCACGGTATTCAAAGCCCAGGCCATACCAGCGTAGCGCCAGCGTCACAATCGTGGCAACGCTGAAGGCCACAGCCCAGTTGAGAAGTTGCGGCGCGTCTCCCCGTAACAGCGCATCAATGATCGGATAAAGACAGGCAAAGGCGATCCCCTGCATGAATGCCGCCAGCAACAGCGCCAGCATACTGCGCCGCAGCATCCTGGCCTGACTGCCAACGCTGGAGATAAGCTGGCGCCAGATGACGCGCCAGGCCAGGTTATCCGCAGGATTATTGTCTTTCATTTTCCACCACCTCTTCCTGTGTTCCACCCGGCACCCAATGCTGCGCCTGCTGATAGTGTTGCCAGAGCCGTTGATACAGGCCGCCCTGCGCCAACAGTTGCGTATGGTTCCCCATTTCCCTGAGCTGTCCGTCGGAAAACAGCAATATCACATCGGCCTGAGTCACCATTGAGAGACGATGCGCGACCATGATGACCGTCCGGCCGCGCATGGCCGCCGCGAGCGCCTTGATAAGCGCCGCTTCGTTTTCCGGGTCAGCAAACGCCGTCGCCTCATCGAGCACCAGGATGGGGCGATCCTGCAAAATCGCCCTGGCGATAGTGATGCGCTGCCGCTGGCCGCCGGAGAGAAATACCCCGCGTTCCCCGACTCGCGTGTTGTAACCTTCTGGCAGCGCGCTAATAAAATCATGAGCCTGCGCCACTCTGGCCGCCGCTATTACCGCCTCCAGCGGCGTATCCGGCGCGCCCAGACGAATGTTATTGGCTATCGTGTCGGCAAAAAGGAAGTTGTCCTGAAACACAAACGAGAGTTGCTTCATCAGGGTGTCCGTCTGCATATCGCGCAGATCCACGCCGCCAATACGGATATGGCCTTTGTCCGGGTCGGCGTAGCGCAGCAGCAAGCGCGCCACGGTGCTTTTTCCGGCGCCGCTTGGCCCGACCAGCGCCACAATTTGCCCGGCAGGCACATGAAAGCTCACCTCCTGCAACGCGGCGCCAGTACGCGCTTGCGGATAATGAAAGCTCACCTGCTCAAAGGTAATGCTCGCCTCTTGCGGCTGCTGGTCAGACAGCGGCAGCGATAACTCCGGCATCGCGAGAACCTGATAAATACGCTGAATGCTTAAACGCGTTTGCGCGACCAGGTTATTGAGCATCATCATTGGCATTACGGCTTCGGCCATTCCGCTGCCCAGCAGTAAAACGGCCACCCACGCGATAAAATCGAGACTGCCATAGTGCAACAGGCCGTATCCCGACCAGATCAGGACAAACAGGGTCGGGAGAGGATTCAGAATCGAGAAGGAAAAACGCGCTGAAAAACCGGCTTTGCGATACCAGGTTTTGAGCACATCGACCCACTCTTCAAGGGCGCGTTGATAGCGCAAAAAACTGGTGCTGCCGCTATCAAACGTTCTCACCACGGGCATGGCCTGCACGAACTCAATAACCGCCGCACTGACCTGCTCGCGCGCCTTATGATAACGCTGAGCCATATCTTCCGAACGCTGGCGGGCAAGCACGAGAACAACCGAGCCAAACGCCAGTACCCCCAGCGTCGCGATTGCCAGCCGCCAGTCCAGCCAGAACAAGATAACGATTGTCGCCAGCGGCATGATGATCGCGCGGGCATAGAGCGGCGTGCTGTCGGCCACAAAAATATGCAGTGACTTCACGTCATCCAGCATCACTTTCGCCACTGACCCGCTGCCCATTTGCTGTAACACGCCAGGCGGAAGCTGCAATGCTTTACGGGCTAATCTGCTGCGCAGAATGTTCTCCAGATGAAAAGCCGCGTAATGAGAGGTGTTGAACGCCTGTAAGCGCAGAACAAAAGTTAAGACCACGCAGCCGATCACGCCGCCCAGCGGCCAGGCCGGAATAGCGTCAGGCGTCGCGCGAATGTCACGCAGGCTCCACGCCAGAAAAAGGAGCGCCCCCAGGCTGGTTAATGCCGCCAGCCCCGCCAGCGCCATAGCTAAAATAACCTTCCTGCGAACCGGTGTAATCACCTGCCAGAGAGGAAATCGCGACAGCGATTCAGTATTGGATGATTGAGATGACATGGGAGTAACTGAATTTCCTGATGAATTTTTACGGACGCCAAAAACGACAATTCAGGGTGGCGTTCTGAGAATTAATGTGAATAATAACCATTATCAATAACTCATCTACCCCATTCGGTTCTATTTATACCCGCATTGGTCTAAGCCACAGGGAGATAACCAGGTCATGACGGAGTCGCCGCAAACGCAATCTGAAATCTCTATTCACCAGTTGGTGGTCGGGAAACCTGCAAACGATGGCAATATTCCTGCTCAGTGTGAACTGCTGCGCTGTTCGTTGCAGGAAGGTATGGATATTTTGCTCTGGAGGGGCCATTTTGCGCAGCCTGAGACGTTGCAGCTACACGACGATCTGGGCAGGATTAACTTCTCGTGCATCCTGGAAGGCACATCGCGCTTTGCGATTCAGGGACTCAGGCGCCATACCGACTGGGAGCTTGCGCGCAATCGCCATTACATTACCCATACGCCAGACTGCCGCGGCAGCGCCTCCTATTGTGGCCGATTCGAGAGCATTACCCTCTCCTTTAGCCCTGAAACCCTCGCGCTGTGGGTGCCGGATATGAGTCCGGTTATTAAAAATAAGATCGACTCCCGCTGCTGTTGCCAGCAGCAGCGTTGTAATGCTGAAACCCACTTAACGGCTCAGGCCTTGCGTCACGCGCTGATGCGCATGCACGGCGGCTTCAGCCATGAACAAAAGCCGTCGACGCTATGGTTGCAGGGGCAAAGTCTGGTCATGCTCAGTCTGGTGCTGGATGAACATCGCGAAGACGCCAGTTGCCTCTCCTGCCACTTCAACCCGATGGAACGCCAGAAACTGCTGCGGGCGAAGGATCTACTGCTGGCCGATCTGACGCAAGCGCCGGGCGTCGCGGAGCTGGCCAGAGAGTCCGGTCTGAGCGTTCTCAAAATTAAGCGAGGCTTCCACGTTCTGTTCAACAACAGCGTCTATGGCCTGTTTCAGGCTGAACGCATGCAGGAAGCCAGAAGACGCCTGGCCAACGGCAATACCACCGTCATGACGGTGGCGGCCGATCTGGGCTATGCCAACGCCAGCCATTTCTCTGCCGCTTTTCAGAAACAGTTTGGCGTAACCCCTTCGGCCTTTAAACGCATGATCTAACAAGGTCATGCCTCATATGATTTCCACATCCGGGCAACTGTCGTTATTCCCGCCCCCTGACCCGAAACGGGCATAAATAATCCTGTTTCGGGTAGTCGCTCAATTAGAAATAGTTATCATTTTCAATTCACCATTGTCGGTATTTTTGGCGTTTCGCCGTCTTACAGGGACTCACAGCAATGAAAATGACACGGCTTTATCCTCTGGCCTTGGGGGGATTATTGCTCCCCGCCATGGCTAATGCCCAGACTTCACAGCAAGTCGAAAGCACGCTGGTGGTCACCGCCAGTAAACAATCTTCCCGCTCGGCATCCGCCAACAATGTCTCCTCTACCGTGGTCAGCGCGCCGGAATTAAGCGATGCAGGCGTCACTGCCAGCGGCAAACTCCCCAAAGTCCTGCCTGGTCTGAATATTGAAAATAGCGGTAACATGCTTTTTTCGGCCATCTCGCTACGCGGCGTTTCGTCGGCAGAGGACTTCTATAACCCGGCGGTCACCCTGTATGTCGATGGCGTTCCCCAGCTTGCCACCAACACTCTCCAGACGCTTGCCGATGTGCAACGCGTGGAGCTACTGCGCGGCCCGCAGGGAACCTTATATGGCAAAAGCGCACAGGGCGGGATCATCAATATCGTCACCCGGCAGCCGGACAGCACCCCGCGCGGCTATATTGAAGGCGGCGTCAGCAGCCGGGATAGCTATCGGGGTAAGTTCAATCTCAGCGGCCCCCTTCAGGATGGCCTGCTGTACGGCAGCGTCATCCTGTTACGCCAGGTTGATGACGGCGACATGATTAACCCCGCGACGGGAAGCGATGATTTAGGCGGCACCCGCGCCAGCGCAGGAAATGTGAAACTGCGTCTCGCCCCGGACAATCGGCCCTGGGAAATGGGCTTTTCCGCCTCACGCGAATGTACTCGCGCCACCCAGGATGCTTATGTGGCATGGAGTGATATTAAAAGTCGTAAGTTATTGATCAGCGATGGTTCACCGGATCCGTATATGCGGCGCTGCACTGACAGCCAGACCCTGAGTGGCAAATACACTACCGATGACTGGGTTTTCAACCTGATCGGCGCCTGGCAGCAGCAGCACTATTCGCGCACCTTCCCTTCCGGTTCGCTAATTGTTCATATCCCTCAGCGCTGGAATCAGGATGTGCAGGAGTTACGCGCCGCAACCCTGGGCGATGCGCGTACCGTTGATATGGTATTTGGGCTCTATCGGCAGAATACCCGCGAGAAGTTAAATTCCGCCTATGATATGCCGACAGGACCTTATTTAAGCAGTACCGGTTATACCACCGCTGAAACGCTGGCCGCATACAGTGACCTGACCTGGCATGTAACCGATCGTTTTGATATCGGCGGCGGCGTGCGCTTCTCACACGATAAGGCCAGTACGCAATACCACGGCAACATGGCCGGTAGCCCGTTTGGCGATAGCGGAAAAAGCGACGACGATCGGCTACTCGGGCAGCTATCCGCCGGCTATATGCTGACCGACGACTGGCGGGTCTATACCCGCGTCGCCCAGGGATATAAACCTTCAGGATACAATATTGTGCCGACGCCAGGCCTTGCCGCCAGACCTTTTGTCGCGGAAAAGTCCATCAACTATGAGCTTGGCACCCGCTACGAAACCGCGGATGTCACGCTACAGGCCGCGACGTTTTATACCCGTACCAAAGACATGCAGCTCTACTCTGGCCCGGTCGGGATGCAGACATTAAGCAATGCGGGTAAAGCCGACGCCACCGGCGTGGAGCTGGAAGTGAAATGGCGGTTTGCGCCAGGCTGGTCATGGGATATTAATGGCAACGCGATCCGTTCCGAGTTCACCAATGACAGTGAGTTGTATCGCGGCAAGCGGGTGCCGTTTGTCCCCCGTTATGGTGCGGGAAGCCGTGTGAGCGGCTTAATTGATACCCGCTATGGCGCACTGCTGCCGCGACTGGCAATCAATCTCGTCGGGCCGCATTATTTCGATGGCGCCAACCAGTTGCGGCAAGGCACTTACGCAACACTGGACGGTAGCCTCGGCTGGCAGGCGACTGAGCGGATGAATATTTCCGTCTATGTCGATAATCTGTTCGATCGTCGTTACCGTACCTATGGCTACATGAACGGCAGCAGCGCGGTCGCGCAGGTCAATATGGGCCGTACCGTGGGGATTAATACGCGAATTGATCTTTTCTGAGGACGCAGAACCGGCGGTTCTGGCGAACATGGCGATTTTTCGTTTTCGCCCATTTGATTCCGTGGCCTGTTCCGTTCGCTGTAAGTACGAGGATATTCTTCATATTCATTGCATGTGAACGTCCTGGGAGGCGTTTTGCTCGCCCCCCAGGACGCCGGAATTCCCCTGAGAAGTCTTACATCAGAGGCGCAACCAAACCGGGAAAGCCTTAGAATGTCACGTTAATTTTGCCCCAGAATGTTCTGCCCGGCTCATTAACGGAAGTATTTGCGGAATAACCAAAACTGCTGTTACCCGCCAGGTTCAGATGTTCACTGTAGGTCTTATCAAACAGGTTATCGACACCGGCGCTGACCTTAACGTATTTATTCACACGATAGGCGGCGTTAGCGGAAAAGACGGCAAAACCGGGACTGCTGTCAAAATCCTTTCCAACGACGTTCCCTTCATTGATCGCAACGCGATGCTGACTGCTGACCAGCCTTAACAGACCGGTACTACTCCAGTCGCCTTTCTCCCACGTCAGGCCAAAGCGTGCTTCCAGTGGCGGAATTTGCGGCAGGGGTTGGTGATCATCGGTATTTTGCGCCCATGAATAAGCGAGGCTGGCATCGGTTTTCCATGTATCGGTAAGCTGATAACTGAAACCCGCCTCGCCCCCCATGATAGTGGCGTTGACATTATCAACCTGACTGACTCGCGCGTTATTGCGATCGTAACGGAAGAGAATGAAATCGTTAACCCGTCCGACATAGGCGGAAATCCAGCTATTAACACGCTGACCTTTGTATTGTGCGCCAATATCAATCTGCGTTGTTTTTTCTGTTTTCACCTTGTCAAAAACGTCGGTGGAGCCATCCGGCCCATAGGTTGGCGAGAATAGCTCCCAGTAATCGGGAAAACGTTCGGTATATCCAAGACCGGCGTAAAACATAATGGGTAAGTCTGCAAGATTATGCTCCAGGCGAACAAATCCTGCGGGCAGAGTATCTGTACGCTCAGATGCGCCCTCATCGGTAAAGTTGTCGACAATCACCCTGTCCAGGCGAGCACCGCTGACTACTTTGCTTTGTGCGGTCGCGTTCCAGGTCAGTTCACCGAACACACCGTAATCATGAAAACGCGCATCTTTGGACCAGACCTCATCAGATTTACGACGATGGGTATTAAATTGAGAATCTGCGCCGCTCCGCAGCTCAAAATCAGACCATAGCCAGGTTCCCATCATGCGGCCACCCACGGTACGTCGATCCAGCTCCATCGCCATCGGCATGCTCATTGACGCGCCGGAATTCATTGAAGAGCCCATGGAGTTCGCCATGCCGCCCATGCCCCCGGACATACTGTTGCCTGGCGAACGCAGGGAGTAATTATCCATAACATGATCGGCATAGTTATAGTAAACATTGGCTTCGAACTTATCAAAAACGTCACCAATGTTGGATTTTTCAAAACGCATCCCAAGACTTTCTCTTTTGAACCGGGAACCGTCCATACTGCGTCCAGCATAGCGAGCTTCTCCGTCGCCTTTTCCTGCCGTCAGCTCCAGCAAGGTATCTTTGTCAGGCGTCCAGCCGAGCGCTATATCAGCATTCCATTTATCCCATTTTGACGGAACACGATCGCCATTACCGTCCTTGTAGTCGTTTGAACGGGACTTATTCCCCATAAGCCTCAGGTACCCCTCCTCGCTGCCAACGCTGATATCCGCATTTTCATCCCAGCGATTATTCGAGCCGGTAAGCAAACTGGCCGTTCCCTGAATACCCGGTTTATCAAAACGGGGCGGCTCCCGGTCAAAGCGAATCGTTCCCGCTGAGTTACCCGGCCCCCAAAGCACCGTTTCCGGCCCTTTAATCAGTGTCAGAAGATCAAAACTTTCCGGAGAAATATATGAACTGGGCGCATCCATTCTGGCCGGACATGCCCCCAACATTTCGCCATTATTCGTCAGGATACGCAGACGAGAGCCAAACATACCGCGAAATACGGGATCGCCATTGGTGCCGCCATTACGAATCTGGGAAAAACCGGGAATGGTTTTCAGATAATCGGAACCATCGCTCGCCGGTACTGGCTGACGCGGGGTTTTGGGAGAGGTGACGATTTCAAGAGGTGAGGAAACGGGGGCGGTCACAACCATGACAGCATCATCCTGCACCGTCGAGTGATTGTGTTGTTCATCGGCAGATGCACTGCTTGTCATAAATGTCAGCAGTACCAGTGAAGCGAGCGTCGTGTGCGCAAAATTATATGATTTCATTTTTTGCCTTACTGTTTTTCGGGCGTAACTCATCCTGCCAGCGCTGAAACAGGCAGACAGAGACGCAAATTTTTGTGATTTATTACATCGCAGACAGAAAAACAGAAGGCGGCGCACGCGCGCATTGTGGCGCCCAGGCGCGAAAGACCGGCGTAAAAACGATTTGTAAAACGGGAGCCCGGCGTGGGCAAAACAACATCAGCCAGAGCAGTACGGTCAGTAAAAACGCGACAAAAGGCAAATGAATCAGGAGCAGACAATATCCACAGGCAATCTCTTCCATCGGAGACATCACCTGACCCGAACTCATGAGATGATCCATTGCGGCGCTTTTATCGCAGGTCGCTGACGGGACCACGCCGTGATGCATTTCTGGCATATTCATTGCCATGCCGCGCTCTACCTCAGGCACGCCGCGCATCCCGGCAACGAGCGTTTGCTGACAGACATTACGGTGTACTAACGCTTTGGAAATCACAGGCGCAACAAACAACATGGCTACTGAAAACAGAGCCAACCACGCTGCAATGGAGAGAAAATGAGTGCGCCCGAGCAAAATGTTACCGGATAATGATTTCGTTAATGCAAGTGTATCTCATTTAGTTTTCAGATGTTACAAAAAAAGCAGGCCAGGCGGCATCATGAAAAACCACGCGCCTGGCGGGGGCTCTCGTACCGAACTATAGAATGACACCATAACGATGTGATAATTATATACTCGTCATACTTCAAGTTGCATGTGTGTTGGCTGCGGGTTACTCGGCCCATCCCTGGGCCTCGCCCTTACGGGCCGCCGCAAGCGGCGTTCAAATCTGTTCCAGACAGATTTGTCACTCACCCCAGTCACATAGCTATCTATGTTCCTGGGGATTTGCTCTCTTGCCGCCTTCCTGCAACTCGAATTATTTAGAGTATAGATATTTATAATATCACATTAACTTACCGTTATTTTTACCGTCACTGGCATTGACTGCCCTGCTTAAATCCATGATATGAAGTCAGCGCAACGTCATATTGTAGTGATAGGCAGATAGCAGTCTGTAAAGTTATTCTACCGTCTTTTTAATCAAACGAAGGCGAGCTACACATTCTGGTTGCTTATCCCGAATTAACGTTTCGTCATTCTTCACGGTGAGAAATAGATATTTTTTCTCCGTGTCGAACGCCAGACTATTAGGATGAGGGGAAATTTGTAGTGTCTGCACTCTCGTATAATTGCGAGTATTAAAGACAGTAAGCGTTCCTTCCCCCTTATCGACGCGTATCCCTCTCCGGTTCGCAACATAAAGTCGTTCTTGCTCATCATCCCATACCAGACCGATAGGTATTTCATCCGTCGCCATCCGGGCGATAATTTCAGCCGTATCCGCATTGAGCACAAAAACTTCATGCCCCTGACTGCGCGAAATGTAGTCCCGTTCAAGATGGTTGTTCCGCCAGTCTCGGCGATCGATTCCCTGATCCACACCAAACAGTCTGTTCTGACGGCGGTCATAAACCATATTCAGTAACTGATCGGCCGCCACCTCATGGCAATGAACGATGCTCAGCGTGTCCGGATCGACAACGAAAAGCTGTCCCTGCATATTCGACACAAACACTCTTCTCCCCTGGCGATCCAGCGTGATGCCTACGACGTTATAGCGAAAGCCCGGCAGCACTTTTTCCAGCCTGCGCTCGCGGGTATCGATAACAAATAAAACGCTGTCGATCCCGAGCCCCAGTCCCGGCAGAAATAGCCGCTCCGTGACCGGATCAAACACCAGTTCGCGAAGCTTCCAGGGATAGCCCTCACTGACGCCAAAGCGCGCCAGTTCGCGCATCAAAAACGCCAGCCGCGCGCCGGAAATGCCCTCCTGCTGGTAACGTTGCTCAAAAACGACCTCTTCCATCAGCGGGATGGTGGCGATAAGCCGGTTCTTGCAGATATCCACCACCGCCACCGAGCCATTAAAACCCTGCGTGAGATAAAGCAAACCGCGCTTATCGTCCAGCGCCACGCCGAATCCTTTTACCGGCAATGCGATCTCCGCTTCCACGCTGAGCGTCTGCGGATTAATGCGCAGCACCCGCGACTGCGTTTCATCTTCCCAGTCCGGCGCGCTGACAAACAACGCCTGTTGCGCGTCGCTGAAGACCAGCTCAACCACCGTCGTCGCAGGATAGATACGTTGAATATCGCTAAGCTGAATGTGGTCCATTGGGTTCATAAATGTTGTTGTCCTTCCTGTTGGGCGATGTCCATCTTCTCGCGCAGGGATGCCATCGTTACGTCCGGGCCGCCCACCGAGTCGGCCATAACCGTAAACAGCTGAAGAGCGCATTCACTAAACGCCCGGTATCGACGCGGCTATCGAGCGTCCAGGCAAAGCAATGCTGGCTTTCACCATGCTGCTGCTGTTGATGCTCAAACCAGATCTGTTCTTCAGCCTCGCTGGCCTTTTCCGTACGCTGCGTGCCGGACTGATAAAAAATCGTACTCATAAGCCCCTCTCAGGCGAACTGCCCACCTCGCCAGATCGTGTTGATATTTGGGGGAGCCGAACCTCCCCCACGCTTTTCGCCTCAGAAATCCAGTTGCACGGCAACGCCGACAAGACGTGGGCGCTGCAACACCGCCGTCGAAACATCGTTGTCGATCACCATAATTCGCTTGTCAGAATCAAACAGGTTTTGCGCAAAGACGCTGACGCGGCCATGGGTGAAGGTATAAGCCACCTGCATATTCGCTATCCATGACGAGGGAATTTCGCCCCGGGTATCGTTGTCATACTGGGAATAATAGGTATCGGTAAAGCGAACGTCTCCGCTCAATTCCAGTCCGGGCATCAGCATATATTTCGCGCCGAGGTTTGCCGTTAATGACGGTGCTCGCGGTAATTCATGTCCGTCTATTCCGCTGCTGGAGAATTTTTTAATCCTGGTTTTTAAAACCCCAACGGAACTGTTCAGTTCAAAATCCAGCGTTGGTTTCCAGATAGCGCCCAGTTCCGCGCCGTACGTTTCGACTTTATCCGCATTTCTGATCACCATCGAACTGCTGTTGGAATTAAGATAATACGGTAACTGCATATCTTTATAATCGTTGTAAAACAGGTTGCTGGTTAATTCCAGATTCCAGTCACTGATCCCGTGACGGCTGTATAATTCATAGCTCCAGACATATTCAGGATCGTAGGTATAGTTAATTAACGGCGCGACAAAGGTCATTCCCGCCCCGCCGGCGTTATATCCTCGCGACACCTTCATGCCTAACGTCTGTTGCGGTAACGGTTTCCAGGCAATATCAAGTTTCGGCAGGAAAACGTCCCAGGTTTCATCAAAATCCACCTTCCGGGTCGCACCGCCTTTGCGCTGACGATGCTCGCGCTCGACGCGGCTTGCGGCGGTGATATCCACCTCTGAGGTCACGGCCCAGGTCAGTTCACCAAACGCCGAGTAGGTTTCCGTTTTATCCTTGAACTTGCTGCCGCCAAACAGGTTCACAAACTCATCCTGCGAGGCGTGGAAATAACGCGCACCCACCAGTCCGCGCAGGGTATCGCCTTTGACGCCAAAGCGAGCCAGCGGCTCGGTCTGAAACTCTTTCCCGTCAATATTGGCCCACGGCAAGCTTTCTACGGTGCGACGGTGGTTGTCAAAATCGGTGTAGATCAGCTTGTTCTCCAGACTGAGGCTTTCCGAGGCTTCCCAGGCCAGATCCCAGATACCGCTGGTCGAGGTGGTCTCAAACACCGGGCGCCGTGGGTCGAAACGAGCGCTGACATGATTTTTCGGACTCAGCGTCTCATTCTGCGGCGCCCGACTGTCAAAGTGGTTAACGGTCAGTTTAGTGGTGAGTTCGCGAAGCCCGGCCGGGTTGAATAATAACTTGCCGCGCAGATTGGTGGCTTCAATTTCCCGCGGATCGCCCACCGGATCGTAGGAGATTAAATTGACGAAGCTGTCGCGCCGCTGCCTATCGGCGCTGAGACGAAACGCCAGTTGATCTTCAATAATCGGCCCGGATAACATCGCGGAAGCCACGGTAGAGCTTTGATTCCCGCCGCCCGCCTTCACTGAGGATTCCCAGTCGAAGGTCGGATCTTTACTGGTCATCACCACGGCGCCTGCAATCGCGTTGCGCCCCTGGATATAGCTTTGCGGTCCGCGCCAGACCTCAACCCGCTCCATATCCCACAAGGATTGCGGCCCAAACGCCAGCTCGTTGTAGGTCAGGGAACGCCCGTCCAGCGAAAGATTCAACCGCGGCCGGGTGCCATTCAGGAAAGCATTCGCCCCGTTTGCCGGGCCTGAGCCGTCGATACCGCGAATCGTCGGCAGATCGTTGCCGATACCGGTATCGACAACGTTGGCGGTCATTTTTAAGAGATCCGAGACTTGTGACGCGCCCGGCATCGCATTAATACGTGCGTCATCAAATACCTCGACGCTGCCGCTGGTATCGTAGAGCGTCCGGGCCACTTTCTCTCCGGTGACCACAATCGTATCCGATTGAGAATTATCGTCACGCCGAGATATTTCTTCTGCGGCCATGACGTCTCCGGCTGCAAATACATATAAGCCAAATATTGCGTAAGGAACAGGGTATTTCAGCGCCGTACTGCGGCGCTGGTATTTTAAAAATATCTGTTGTGCTTTATCACTCTTTAGTTCGCTCATTGTTTTCTCCTTTCCCAAAATGCGTACTAAATTTGTTTATTGTTAGATTGAGCGACAAAGAACACATTGCTTTATATTGGCAGCCTGACGGCCTTATTATGAGTGACTTATTTTCTCATCAGACGCACCGAACCCGCCTGAAAAAATTCCTCCTAAAAGGAAGGCATTCGCAACAGCAGAATAAGTAAATAAACGCCGCCGATAATCCCGGTCATTAGGCCAACGGGAAGGGTTAATGCCAGCGGCTGAATTTGCGTAAGCATATCGGCACCCAGAAGCAGGCAACTGCCAGCCAGCCCGGCGCTGAAAACCGGTAATCCCGGCGTTCTGGTTAAGCGTAACGCCAGCTGCGGCGCAATCAGGGCAATAAACGCGATTGGCCCTGTCGCACTGGTGGCCACCGCGGCCAGCGTGACGGCGCAGAACATTGCCATTCTTCGCGTCCGCTCAACGCGCACCCCAAGCTGGCTGGCAATATCATCGCCCATCGCCATGATATTTATCGCTCTGGCGTGCAGAACAATGGCCGGAAGCAGCACCAGAAGGCTTAACGCCACCGGCGCCACGTGATACCAGTTGCGTCCCTGCGTGGTACCGGCCAGCCAGAGCGTGGCGGTCACGGCATTGTCGATATCGCCTTTCACCAGCAGCAGCGCATTAAGCGCGCTGAGTACCGCTCCGACGCCGATCCCCATCAGCACCAGTCGCTGGCCCTTCACCACGCCATAATGGCGCGCCAGATAATAGACCAGCAGCGCGGTGGCGAACCCGCCGGCCATGGCAGAAAGCACAATGGCGACCGGGTTTCCGTCAAACAAAATGATCTGGATAATCGCCCCTGTCGCTGCGCCGGTGGTAAAACCGATCACATCCGGGGAACCCAGCACATTTTTCGATACCGACTGAAAGAGCGCGCCGGAAACGCCTAACGCAAAGCCAACCAGAATGGCGGTCAGGACGCGGGGCAAACGGATCATCCTGACAATATGCTGCGCCGTCGGATCGCCTTCTCCCCACAGCGCCTGGAAGGCCGACTCCACGGGAAGCATAAAACGCCCGACCAGCAAGGCATACAGGCCCGTCACCCCAAGCAACAGCGTCAGGGCGGCACACACCCATCCGGCCCTCTGACTCATACGCGCCCCCCCTGCCAGCGTTTAACCAGCAGCACGAAGAACGGTCCGCCGATTAACGCAGCCATAATGCCGACGCCAATCTCGCCGGGATGACCAATCATCCGCCCGAGAATATCCGCGCTGAGTACCAGTATTGCAGAGAACATCATCGCCCACGGCAGCAGCAGACGGTGTCCCGAGCCGACAAAAGCCCGTGCAAAATGGGGCGCGGTGAAGCCGACAAAGCCGATCGGTCCGGCCGCTGCCGTGGCCGCACCCGCCAGAATGACGATGATCGCGGCAGAGATCCCAGCGAGCACATGAGGATTAATGCCAAGCGCGCGTCCAGTGTCCAGCCCCAGTGCCGCCACGTCCAGCATTCGCCCTCCCGCCAGCGCCAGAATAATGCCGACACATGCAAGTACCGAGACCGGCAGCAGCACGTCATACCCCCGTCCCTGCAACGCGCCCGTCACCCAGTGACGAAACCTGTCGAAGGCATCGGCGTCGCTGTTCAGAATAACCAGTTGCGTCAGACTCAGCAGAACGATAGTCAGCGCCGCGCCGGCCAGCACGATACGAATCGGATTGGCATGGTTCAGGCCGCCCATCATAAATACCAGAATACTGATAACCCCGGCGCCAGCCACACCGAATACCATATAACTGCTGACGCTGGTGACATTTAAAAAGGCAATCGACAGCACAATCGCCAGCGTGGCGCCCGCGTTAACGCCTAACAGACCTGGGTCCGCCAGTGGATTGCGGGTCAGCGTCTGCATTATCACCCCGGCTCCGCCAAGCGCCGCGCCAACCACCATCGCCAGCAGCGTGCGCGGCAGGCGTAAATGCCAGACCAGCAGATGCGCGCCGTTTTGCGGATCGAACTGCGTCAACGCCTGCCAGATCACCGCAGGCGGGATCGTCCGCGAACCAAACCAGAGGCTGGAGAAACCCAGCATTAGCAGAATAAGAAAACCACCGCCCAGCCCTGCACTTCGCATCCCACGTCCCGGACGCTGCGCAAACATCTCAGCGCGCCTCCGGCGTGGCCGCTGCGGGCGGCGTTTCAACGGCAAAACGCTCGGCGATCGCCTTAACCATTTCGCTGGCGCTGTAGAAATCGACGCGAAAAGCGTGAGGCCCCAGGCTGTAGACCTGACGGGCACGGGAAGAAGGCAAACGCTGTAACAGAGGATCGTTGATAAATTCGTCTATGCGCACATCGCTGGCGCTCAGCAAAAAGGTTGTTTCGGCTTTCAGCTGTGTCAGGTTTTCATATTCAACCCAGATAAAATCGCCCGAGCGGGTGAGATGACTTTGCCATGCGGGATCGGGCGCTTCAAGGGTGAATCCCAGCGATTGCAACAGCCGCGCGTGAACGCTTTCCGGTGTCGCCACGGGATTGACAGTGCCCGGCCCATTGAAATTGATAATATTGGCTTGCCCTTCCGGCAGGCGGATCCGCGTTCTGGTGCTGGCGATCAGCGCATCAAAACCGGCTATACGCACGGCGGCCTGTTGTTCCAGCCCCAGCGCGTCGCCCAACTGGCGCGACAGATCCTGCCAGGTCTGATTGCCGTAGTTGACCACGATAACCGGCGCAATGGCCTGTAAATCCGCCAGTTGGGCCCGCGCGGAATCCGCGCCATTGATTGATACCACAATTAAATCCGGCGCTGCGGCCCACGCCTGTTCCAGATCGACGCTGCCCGCCGGCCACACCTTCGCGACCTTTTTGGCTTTTGCGACATCCTGCCACTGGCCGAAGAACTGACCGTTCACCGCTGTGGCGCTGGCGACAACCGGCGCATCAATCGCCAGCAGGGTTCCGGTGACGCTGACGGCGGTCGATAATATGCGTTTGGGCTGCTGAGGAATCGACGTGACCGTGTCATCGGCATTATGAAACGTTCTCGGCCATCCCTGCGCAGCGCATTGCCGCGCAAACATGACCAGCCCGAGCGCCCACATGACGCTCTTAAACCAATGACGTTGTTTTTCCCTACAAACGTTCATTTTTTGCCTGCTCCCTCTGCCACTCTTCCGATCGGCGCGTTCAGCCCTTTGGTCAGCAATTAACCCATCGTAAACCATCACATCATAGCCTTTCTTTTGAATAAACATCAATATTAAGAATAATAATTATCATTTTCATTCGTATTTCTGTGCGATATATTCAGGGCGTTTCCGTTGGCTTAATCAGGAAAGATATCCAATGAAATCATTAACTCCAATGCAGGCGGCTTCCTGGGTCGGCAGGCAATCGCCCCAGGCGCTGGGCGGCGTTGCCGCTCACTTATACGCCGAATTTGACGGATTTATTCATGACAGCGCGCGCTTCCGGCAGGCCATAAACGCGCTGTATGCCCGCCACCCCATGCTGCGATTGCGCATCAGCGATGAGGGGCAGCAGTACGTAGTGGCGGAGCATCCTCCGACGGGTCTTGATGATTACCGCCACTGCACCGGCGAAGACATCCAGACCCGGCTGGCGGAGAAACGTCAGCGCATGGAGAACCAGCAACTGCTGCGCGACCGGGGCGTGCCGTGTGAAATCAGCCTCTCATTGCTGCCGGAAGGGAAAAGCCGGCTGCATATCGATCTGGACATGATCGCCGCTGATGCCGGGTCATTTCGCATCGTTATGGAGGATCTGGCGCGTTTTTATGCCTCGCCGCCCGACGATATTATTCCGCGACATGAGGTGGCATGGTTTCACTATCTGGACCAGCGTCTTCACGATCCGCAGTTGCAGACGCTCAGAACGCGCGACCGTCTCTGGTGGCAGGCGCAATTACCGACGCTTCCCCCTGCTCCGCGTCTTTTTTCAACGGAACATCGCTGCCAAAGCCGCCGATTAGCCCTGTCACTTGACCGCGAAACCAGCCTCGCCCTTAACGCCTGCGCACGTCAGCATCATCTGACGCTCAGCGCGCTGGGATATCACTCACCACGGGAATATATATGCAGAAAGTTATCGCAGCCATAAGAGAGAAAACACGTCTGGATATATAGGGGAAAATCCAGCTACCGGGCGGGTAAACCCAGCGCCCTACGGGACCTGTGTCATGGAAGACCGCATCTACGGTTTGAAATGAAGATAGAGATTTGTGAATGACGAAAACGGGTAAACAGGTAAAAGGCCCCGACCCAAAACGCAATATTTAAAATAGCTTTGAGAGAAATGAAAGTCTGAGGTTGCCTTTATAGGATAATATTAATAATGGCTATTTTGATGTTGAAAAGTCATGGACAGCGATATTACAACCATAGTTTGAAAATGGAATCGACATGAGTCAATTCAACTACTTTATCTCTTTTGATTACCGGGACGATAATTGGTAACTGGTAATTGGTAATTGGTAATTGAGTTTTATCAAGGATGAATTAAAATATAAACACCCGACATTCAGCAATGAAGAGCCTGTACATCAATTTGTATAATTGCCTGATTTTGATATGTTCAATCCAACATCAAAAGCAGGTTGCTTTATGAACGAAAAACAGTTGCAGGCTTGGGCTAACGAACCGGCCAAAAATCTCAAAATCCCTGGCGATCTCAGCCAGTTCGAGCGATTGCTGAAGAAAATCAGCGTTGAGGCAGCTCTCACCGTCCGGGCTACGATAAAAATTAGCCCAAATCGGGAGCCAACTCCCGCAACGGCTATTCTACAAAGACCGTTTTTCGGCGGGAATGGTGAGGATTTTATCTGCAAAACGATGGGTAAATAGAGATAAAAGCGCGATAAATCGCGCTTTTAAGTGCTCCGGCTATGGTTATCAAAGGTTAGATTGAGCTAGTCAATTGTCAGTGCCGCACAATATACATCGTGCGGCTATAAGCCACATCTTCCGGGTTGGTTATCGGATACCCTTTCAGCCACGGTTTAATCAGGCGCCCGTTGGTGTACTGATAAATTGGCGCGATAGGTGCTTTCGCCATAATGATTTTTTCCGCCGCATTGTACGCATCATTACGCGCTTTTTCCGAGGTTTCCTGCGCCGCCTGGGCAAGGATTTTGTCATAGGCCGGATCGTTGAAACGAGAAATATTGCCGCTGTGCGTCGAGGTCAGCAGCGACAGGAAAGTGGACGGCTCGTTATAGTCCCCTACCCACGATGCACGAATCACATCGAAGTTGCCGGTATTACGGCTGTCAATATAGGTTTTCCACTCCTGATTTTGCAACGCCACTTCGACGCCCAGATTTTTCTTCCACATTGACGCCACCGCGATAGCGATTTTCTGGTGGTTTTCCGAAGTGTTATACAACAGCGTCAGCTTCAGCGGACGGTTCGGACCATATCCCGCCGCCTGCAGCAGCGCTTTCGCCTGAGCGTTCAGCTCCGCCTGACTCATGCTCTCAAATTGCATCGGCTGCGGCGTAAAGCCCGCTGTAACATCCGGCGTAAAGCGCCATGCCGGTTTCTCACCGGTACCCAGAATTTTCTCCGCCATCAAACGACGGTCAATGGTCATACTCAGCGCCAGCCGCACACGTTCATCGGCGGTTGGCCCCTTCCGGGTATTAAACGCGTAATAATAGGTGCCCAGTTGCGGCGGGGTATAGACCTGGCCCGGGATATCCTTCAGCAATTTGTGATACAGGTTTTTCGGGAACGATTCGGTAATATCAATATCGCCAGCCAGATAGCGTTTGGTAGCCGCCGACTCCTGATTGATCGGCACAAAAGTGACCTGCTGAATCACCGTCTTGCCGTTATCCCAGTAGTGCCTATTGGGAACCACCACCAGCTTTTCATTGACTACGCGATCTTTTAATACATACGCGCCGTTACCAATCAGATTTCCCGGACGCGTCCAGTTGTCGCCGCTCTCCACGTTGGCTTTCTGCACCGGGTAAAAAGCAAAACTGGCCGTCAGCTTGCTGAACCAGGGCAGCGGTTTGTCCAGCTGAACGCGCAAAGTCCGCGCATCCACGGCCGTGACGCCGAGACTCTCTGGCGCGGCCTTACCGTCAATAATATTTTGCGCATTGATAATACCGGCCAGCGCAGCAAACCACGCAAACGGTGAGGTCGTTTTAGGGTCCACCAGACGTCGCCAGCTATAGACAAAATCTTCCGCCGTCACCGGCGTCCCGTCGGACCAGCGGGCGTTATCGCGCAGGGTAAAGGTCCAGACACGGTTATCATTGCTCTGCCAGCGCGTCGCCACGCCAGGGATAAGGTTGCCGCGCGCATCCTGATTGACTAATCCTTCAAAAAGATCGCGGATCACCTGAATTTCTGGCAGACCGACGGCTTTGGCGGGATCTAAGGTGGCGGGCTCGTCTTTAATGTGCCGCACCAGCACCTGTTTTTCCGCTAATACGGTGCCGGGAGGGACATCTGCCGCCCAGGCGAGAGAAGAGACGCTGGCTAACCACAACGCACCACATGTCAAGGTGACAGGATACTTCATAAGATCCCCTTTAAAATAAAAAAGCTGAGCTGGCAGTGGGATAATTATTTGTTTTATCACCTGAAATTGCAAACGGCTTGTGAAAGAAAATTGACATATATATGCATTTCGTTATCACCGGAAACCATTTGATTCCAGGACGGTTTTACACAACACTACTGAAAAATAACCGGATAACAGGATGCCCTATGCCCACTTCTCGCCCGCGTCCCCAGCGCGGTGATTTTCCGCCCGGCACGCAACGCTATGGTCAGTCTCACCTCGGCGCGCCGCTGCTATGGTTCCCTGCGCCGCAGGCCGATAGCCGCAGCGGTTTGATTCTTGCCGGTACCCACGGCGACGAAAATTCATCGATCGTCACCCTCTCCTGCGCGTTACGCACATTAAAACCGGAACTGCGCCGTCATCACGTTGTGCTGGCGGTAAACCCTGACGGTTGCCAGTTGGGGCTGCGCGCCAACGCGCGCGGTATCGACCTGAACCGAAATTTTCCCGCGGCGAACTGGAAGGAAGGCGAAACGGTCTATCGCTGGAACAGCGCGGCGGAGCAACGCGATGTGGTACTGTCCACCGGCGAAAAACCCGCTTCAGAACCAGAAGTCCATGCGCTGTGCCAGCTGATCCATCAGATCCATCCCGCCTGGGTGGTTTCATTTCATGACCCGCTGACCTGCATTGAAGATCCCGGCTATAGCATACTGGGGCGCTGGCTGGCCGACGCATTTAGTCTCCCGCTGGTGGGCAGCGTCGGCTATGAAACCCCCGGCTCCTTTGGCAGTTGGTGCGCGGATATCGGTCTGCCCTGCATTACCGCCGAGTTCCCCCCGATATCTTCTGACGAGGCAACGGATAAATACCTTCAGGCAATGACGGAACTGCTCCGCTGGCACGATCAAAGATGAAGCACTCCGGGGCTGAAACGCAGCGCCGGTTCAACGTCCACCGCCAGCCAGGTCGGGCCATCCAGATCGGCAAAACGGGCCAGCGGCGCCAGCGGTAGCGCCGCGTTTATGGCCCGTGACGTGCACAACATGCAGCCCAGCATCCGCGCAAACCCCTGACGTTCCGCCTCCTCCGCCAGCAGCAGCGCTTCCGTTAGCCCCCCGGTCTTATCGAGTTTGATATTCACCATCTCGTAGCGGCCGCGCAATCCTGCCAGGCTCTCGCGGGTATGACAACTCTCATCGGCGCAAATGGGCAACGGATGGATAAAATTCTCCAGCGCTGCATCCGCCTCCGCCGGAAGCGGCTGTTCCAGCATTGCGACGCCAATATCCGCCAGCAGTTGACAGCGCTCAGCCAGACCATCGCTATGCCAGGCCTCGTTGGCATCGACAATCAGCGTCGCTTCCGGCACCGCCTCGCGAATGGCGATCATCCGCTCACTGATCAAATGGTCATCAAGCTTCACTTTCAGCAAGGTGGCCCCTTTTTGCCACAGCGCGGCGGCGCTGGCCGCCATCTGTTCTGGCGTGCCGATCACCACCGTTTGCGCTGTGACCACCCGGTCGGGCAGCGTCACATCCAACAGTTGCGCAATACTTTTACCCGCGCTACGCGCCTGCCAGTCCCACAGCGCACAATCCACGGCATTGCGGGCCGCGCCTGGCGGCAGTAAATGCTGAATCTGCTCACGGGAAGCACCACGTTCAAGCTGTTCTCCAATTGCGACAATCTGCGCCATCACCGACGCGATACTCTCGCCGTAACGCGGGTAAGGCGTGCATTCTCCAACCCCCTTCACGCCGTTTTCTTCGATTTCCACCACCACCACTTTTGCCTCGCTGCGGCTGCCGCGGGAAATCACAAAAGGGGTATGTAACGGCCAGGATTCTTCGTACACTCGCAAATTTCGCATTCCCTGAACCTCGCAGCTAAAATTAAAAGGATTTGCCGTGCTGATGAATGATGTCATACACTAGCCGCGACGTTAACTATATGTAAACAGGAAGATAACCATGTCACAAACCGTGCATTTCCAGGGTAACCCCGTTTCTGTTCAGGGCACCATTCCGCAGGCGGGCGCGAAAGCGCAGCCGTTTACGCTGGTCGCCAAAGATCTCTCCGACGTCGCGCTCAGCCAGTTCGCCGGCAAACGTAAAGTGCTGAATATTTTCCCAAGTATCGATACTGGCGTTTGCGCGACATCGGTACGTAAATTTAACCAACTGGCGTCTGAACTGAACAACACCGTGGTGCTGTGCATTTCCGCCGACCTGCCGTTCGCCCAGTCCCGCTTCTGCGGCGCGGAAAACCTCAACAACGTTGTGACGCTGTCCACGCTACGTGGCGCCCAGTTCCTGACCGACTACGGCGTCGCCATCTCCGCCGGCCCGCTGTCCGGCCTGGCCGCGCGTGCCGTCGTGGTGATCGATGAAAATGATCAGGTTGTTTATAGCCAACTGGTAAACGAAATCACCGAAGAGCCAGACTACGACGCAGCCCTGGCCGCGCTGAAAGCGTGATATTGCTGGCAGGCCACGTAAGCCCTCGTTGAGCGGGGGCTTTTTTATTTCCGCGCCGCATGGCGGGAGATAAAACGCGCGATCGCCGGGCCGGTCAGCAAAATCGTAAACAGCCGTAAAGTCTGCATTGCCATAATAAACGATATATCCGCCCGTGTGCCGGCGGCAATAATCGCCACCGTGTCCAGCCCGCCAGGACTGGTCGCCAGCCAGGCGGTCATGAAATCCAGCGGCATAACCTGCGTTAGCCCAAAAGCCATCAGCCCGCACAGCAAGATCAGGCCGATAATTGATGCCAGGATCTGCGGCAGCGTTTTGAGCGCCAGCAGAAAAATCTGTTTATTAAACTTTAGACCAACGCTCCAGCCTATGGCGCAATAAGCCAGCGCCAGCAGCCACTCCGGCAGTTCGAGCTGCAACCAGCCTTCTCCCTGCACCAGCGCGCCGATCAGCATCGGGAACAGCATCGCGCCGGACGGAAACCGCAGCCGCAAACCCAGCCACCCTGCCGCCGCAGTCAGCAACAGCGTGAGCGGCAGTTGCCAGCTTATCGGTGGAAACCAGATAATCTCCTGCGTCATCATCTGCGCGTCACCACCGAGGGCGACACGCACCACCAGCGCCGCGGCACCGGCGACAAACAGTACCCGCAGATACTGCATCAACGCCACCAGCCTCACATCGGCGCCATACTCCTGGGCCATGATTACCATCGCCGAGGCGCCGCCCGGTGAACTGCCCCAGGCGCCGGTTGCGCCAGGTAACGCGCTGTAACGCACCAGCAGCCATCCCGCCAGCGCGCTGATAGCGAGTGTAGAAAAGAGGATCAGCAGCACCAGCGCCCAGTTTGCCAGCAGGACGCCGAAAATGGAGGCCGTCAGGCTGCGGGCGATCATGCAACCAATAATCGCCTGAGCGGCAATAAAAAAAGGACGAGGAACAAGAATCTTTGCGCCGCGAAGACTCAGGCTAATCCCGGCAATCATCGGCCCCAGCAGCAGCGCGGCGGGAAGATGAAACCAGAACAGCACAAACGAGATCGCGCCAGATAACGCCAGGAGTTCCAACCATTGAAAAAAACGACTACGCGGAATCCACATGCGTACTCCCTGAGAAAAAAGGTGAAGATCCGAGTATATACCCAATAAATTGCAAAACGAATAACGCAATACTAATTAACATACTGATTTAAATATCATTTCATCATTGCGATTTCACTATTTCAGGCTAATTGAGTCTATACATCAGATTGCTGACAAAGACCGTTCTTTTAGAATTGCTCAGCGGCGCTTCGCTTACATAAGCCTACGCGGAATGCATAACATATTGATATTGTTTTTTATTGTCGGGTAAGGCGTGTTCCGCCACCCGACAATAAAACCGGCTGAACAGGCCACCGGTTGCAGTAATGCCGTTCACTTAGGCAAATCATCGGTGTTGTCTTTTGTTTTATTTGCCTGTGGCAATCGCATTATCGGTAGTTCTGGCAAGCATGACGCCGTTTTCACCCATTCAGATTCCGTGGTCCGTTCCGTTCACGATAAATTCGCGGATATTCGTTATATCCACAGCGTGTGAACGGGCAGGGGGACGTTTCGCCCGTCCCCCTGCACCCCCGGCATGGCGCTGAAAACCTGCCGCTCCGCGGTCCGCTCCACTCCGGCTTCATCTGGCGGCCAGTCCTGGATGTACGCCTGCGTTCCCGCCAGGTTTCCTTGATGCGCCCCCCCATGCGGTAAGTCCGTTATTCGTCAGGGGCTTTTCAGAGGCTGAAAATCATAAAAAAGTTATATCCTTTATATTTCAGCCCGTAGTATCAGCTCAGTTAGTGAATCAACCGAATCAGATTTTCGTTTAAACCACCGATTGACAGAACCACTCAGCCAGCCATAAACGCAACTGAGAGCCCTTAACTGACAAGCATTACACCGGTTGCAGGCGTTATTCGTCGCCTTTCTTCTGGCTCAGGCCATATTCGCGCAGTTTATTGGCGATTGCGGTATGTGAGACGCCAAGGCGCCTGGCCAGTTTCCGCGTACTGGGATAGCTGCGATAAAGCTGCGTGAGCACCGAACGCTCAAAACGGCGGGTAATATCGTCCAGCGAGCCTTCCATCGCCTCTTCACCGACAGCCAATGAAGACACTTCGTGATCCGGCAGCAGGATATCCTGAGGACGCAGTTCAAAACCATCCAGCTGCGTCAGCGCACGATAGACCGCATTCTTCAACTGGCGCACGTTTCCCGGCCAACTGTAACGGGTCAGCATACTATTCAAATCAGCAGAAAGCTTCGGCCGCGGGATCCCCTGCTCATCGGCAAAGCGCGCCACGAAAAGTTCGGTCAGCGGCATAATATCCTGCGGACAATCGCGCAGCGGCGGCAGATACAGTGTCAAAACATTCAGGCGATAATAGAGATCCTCGCGAAACGCGCCCTTTTGCACCAGTTCCACCAGGTTCTTTTGAGTGGCGCAAATTACCCGCACATCGACATGAACTTCATGATCTTCCCCCACCCGACGGAAAGTCCCATCGTTGAGGAAACGCAGCAATTTGGTTTGCATTCGCGGCGACATTTCGCCAATTTCATCCAACAGCACCGAGCCGCCGTTAGCCTGCTCAAAAAAGCCCTTTTTCCCCTGAATCGCGTCGCCAAACAGTTCGCTTTCCACCACATCTTCCGGGATAGAGCCGCAGTTCAGCGCCAGATAGGGTTTATCCGCTCGCGGGCTGGCCAGATGGCAGGCGTGGGCCAGCAAATCTTTACCGGTGCCGGTATCGCCCACGATCAGCAGCGGCGCGCTCAGCATCGCCAGCTTGCGGGCCTGTTCGACAACGTGGCGCATTTTCGGGCTAACGGCGAGGATCTGACTAAAAGCGCTGGTATCCTGTATGGTCATCGTTTGCAGTTGACGCCCCATACGAACCGTCGAACGCAACATCACAACCGCGCCAGTCAGTACCCGTTCGCCCTGTTCGCCATCCAGATAGACCGGCGTGATTTCCAGCAGGAAGTTCTGGCCGTTGACCACCACATGTTCGGCGTGGGATTCCTGGGGCGTGTTTTCCAGCCAGCGCTGCAGATTAAACTCGGTAATGAGCTGCGCGACAGGGTAGTTATGCAGTTTCTCCTGGCTCAGGCCAAATAGCTGGCAACTGGCCGGGTTAGCCAGCTCGACTTTCCCTTTGGTGTTCAGGGATAACACCGGTTCCGGCATCGCTACCAGCAGCGCGCTGAGCGCCAGGTGTTCACGCTCAGACGGCATCCACGGAACGGTACGTACGTCTGTTACACCCGCAATATGGCGGATCTCCGCCATCAGGCGGCTGAAGTGAGTAAACTCCAGCTCGGCGAAATTGAGATAAATCCGGCCTACGGGGTCAATATCAATGCCGCGCAGATCAATGCCGCGCAGCACCAGCAAATCGAGTAATTCACGGGTCAGACCAAGACGGTCTTCACAAAAGACTTCAAGACGCATAAGCGTTTTCACCCTACAAAGGCCAATGACGGATGAATAATAGGACAGTTATCTGCTGACGGGAAGATGGCTGTCAACAATTATTGACAGCATGGTGGAAAAATAACGTTTATGCCGTAAAGTTATACGCTCAGAAGTGACGTAACGTCAGGATCGCTCCCCGGTGACGCGTCGCTGGTCGGGGACGTGCGGAAAACCGTTATTTCTCCGGACTGTTTTTGTTCTTCTGTAATGTCTCTTTCAGTTGACTGATCAGCTCGCGACGAAAATCCCCCAGACGCGGTTTATCGTCAGCGATCCACGGCAGCGGACGACAGAGTTCCATCGCTTTAATCCCCAGCCGCGCGGTCAGTAGCCCGGCGCCAATGCCTTGCGCCGCACGCGCTGACAGCCTTGCCGCCAGATCCTGCGACATCCAGTCCATCCCCACTTCCCGCACCAGTTCGCTGGCCCCGGCAAACGCGATATTCAGCAGCACCAGACGGAACAGGCGCAGACGGCTGTAATAGCCCAGCTCAATACCGTACAGAGTGGCGATACGGTTGATCAGGCGTAAATTACGCCAGGCGATAAACGCCATATCCACCAGCGCCAGCGGGCTGACGGCAATCATCAGCGTTGATTCCGCCGCCGAGCGGCTGATTTCACGCCGTGCCTGAGCATCGAGTACCGGCTGCACGATCTGCGCATACAGGCTGACCACCTCACGATCGTTTTGCGTTTCGTGGATCGCCGCATACCAGCGCTGCAGCGCCGGATGCGATTGATCCAGGCCTGCCTGCTGCGCCAGCTTCTCGCAAAATCCCCGCCCTTTACCAACCACGTGGCTGTGCATCAAATCCCGCGCCTCATCGCGCTCGTAAGCCCGCTGACGTAACCGCCACAGACGCCGCCATTCGGTCGCCACTGAACCCACGCCAGCGCCGATAATCAACGCCCCGGCGGCACAGCCGCCGAGCGCAATCCAGTCCTCGGTTTGCCAGGCGTTCATCGTCCACTGTATGCCCTGCGCCACTACGCTGACGCCGAAGATCGCCAGCCCGGCGCTGACCATTTTTCGCCACAGGCTGCGCTTAGGCCGCAGTACCGACTCCACCACCGCTTCCGCCGCGCCCTCTTCTTCTTCCAGCGAATCAACCCGCGCAGGGGCGAACTTCTCAGCCTCATCCCCGGCAAAGGCGCGAGCGGACTTCAGGATTTGCGCCTTTTCCTCCTCCAGCGGGCCGTCGAAATCGATACGCGGTTTTAACGGTTCGGTCATCGCAGTTTATCTCCAAGTAAAAATTCCAGCGCCGCGTCGAGTCGAATATGCGGCAGCGGTTTATCAACGTCCATGACCTGCGGGCGAAAGTTCTCAAACTGAAAACCCTGCTGTTCCCAGAATGCCTGCCCCGGCAGGCGCGCAGGCACTTCGCCTGGATAGACGGTTAACGGCTGACCGTCGCTCAGCCTGTGGCCCCGCAGCGCGGGGATCTTTTCGCCATTCACCTCAATAAGCCCGCTCTGCGTCGCCTGGATCGACGCCAGCCCCAGGCAATCCATGCTGATCCCTTCAAACGCCGCGTTTTGCCAGGCGTCCTGAATCAGCTGTTGCAGCAGCGATACCAGATTACTGTGCTGATCGACGGTAACGTGATCCGCTTTGGTGGCGGCAAACAGCAGCTTGTCGATCACCGGCGAGAACAGGCGGCGAAACAGCGTGCGTTGCCCATAGTGAAAACTTTGCATCAGTTGCGTCAGCGCCAGACGCATATCGTTAAACGCCTGTGGCCCGCTGTTAAGCGGTTGCAGGCAGTCCACCAGCACAATTTGCCGGTCAAAGCGCAGGAAATGCTCTTTGTAGAAACCCTTGACCACTTTCTCGCAGTAGTATTTAAACCGCTCGCGCAGCATTCCGGCATTGGTATGTTTGTCCGCCTGGGCAAGCTTAGCTTCACCGCCGGCATCAACATCCGGCCAGGGGAAGAACTGCAGCGCCGGCGCGCCAGCCATTTCACCAGGCAGCACAAAACGCCCCGGCTGAATAAAGTGCAGCCCTTCACGCTTGCAGGCATGCAGATAGTCGGTCCATGCCGCGGCGATCTCCGCCAGCCGGGTTTCATCCGCGGGCGCCAGCGGGTCCAGCCCTTCACAAAGCTGCCGCCAGCGCGCCGACCATTCCGCTCTCTGCCCCTGCAACAGTCCGGTCATCTGCCGTGACCAGGTAAGATAGTCCTGAGCCAGCATCGGCAGATCCAGCAGCCATTCGCCGGGATAATCAACAATCTCCAGATACAGGGTTGACGTATCCTTAAAGTGACGTAATAACGAGTCGTTAGAGCGGTAGCGTAGCGCCAGGCGAATTTCGCTAACGCCGCGGGTAGGCGTCGGCCAGGTCGGTGGTTGACCATATAGCTGCGCCAACCCTTCATCATATGTGAAGCGCGGAATGCCGAAGTCCCGCTGCGGCACGCGCTTGACGCCCAGCAACCGCTCTTCTCTGGCGGCGCTAAGCAGCGGTAAACGCGCTCCGCCGTGAATATTCAGCAACTGATTGACCAGCGCGGTAATAAAGGCGGTCTTACCGCTGCGGCTAAGGCCGGTGACGGCCAGACGAAGATGCCGATCAACCCCACGATTAACCAGCGCATTGAGTTCATTTTTGAGTCGCTTCATCGCCATCCTGTTGTGCCTGAAGACCGGGGGGAAATAATATGAGGGTATATTGTTAATCAATGAATGACATCCCCCCATAACGGAGGGCTGAGGATGCATGCTGATGCTTTTCGACATCTCTCTTTGACTGAGGCCCCCGCGTTAACGGCTTAAGTGTAGCAACTTGCGTAGCATTTTATCATCCTGCTATTCAGGCTGTGACGTATTCATAACATATGCCATCCGCGACGTTTGGAAAACCGCTGAGCCGCCCGGCTAAGCAACGGTTCCAGAACCAGCATCAGCAGCATTTTCAACGGTCGACGGGCAACGGATTTTACCGCCCAGCCAGCGACGCCTGCCGGGCCATAGCGCAGCGCGGTCAGCAAAATCAGCTTACCCGCGATTTTCAGGCCGGGTTGCACTTTTTGCCCCGCCTGCTGCCATTTCACATTCATTGTTAATCTCCGTTACGGTTACAACTGGCGAAAACGGCTGCGCAGTGAAAAGGTGTCGGAAGTGATATAGCGCTCCATTTCACGCAAACGCCGTTCGCCGTCCGCCAGATCTTTATCCACCGCCGCTAACAGTTCGCCGCTACTCGGTGTTTTGTCACCATTCAGTTCGCTTTCCGGCATCGGATCCAGCGCAAACGAGAGAATGATGTAGGCCACCACCACAAACAGGAACAGACCAAAAATCATTGCCAGTACGGTAATCAGACGCACCAGTTTTACCGGCACGTCAAGGTACTGCGCGATACCGGCGCAAACCCCTTTCACCATGCCATGCTGCGGAACGCGCCACAGTTTTTTACTCAAATCCAGTCCGCCCATTATTTTTCTCTCCAGTTCGGGTGCTCAGCATCAAGAATCGCCTCCAGCGCCTGAATACGCTCGCGCATACGCTTCGCGTCATCGGTCAGTTGCAGCAGGCGCTGCTGTTCGTTCTGCGATAAGCTGCCGCTGGCGGTACGGTTGTTGTAATGCAGCCAGAGCCAGACCGGCAAAACAAACAGCACAAACAACGTCAAAGGGATGGCGAGAAAAAGCATGCTCATGTGAACTCCTTGCAGATGGCGACGGCACATCTCGGTGCCGCCCGAATACGATTACTGGTTATTTTGCTTCATTTTGGCTTTCAGCGCCGCCAGTTGCTCGCTGATTTCATCGTCCGCTTTCAGGTCGGCGAACTGCTGATCCAGGGATTTCTGCTTACCAAATCGCTGGCTCTCCGCTTCGGCTTCCATATGATCGATACGACGCTCAAATGACTCAAAACGCGCCATCGCTTCGTCAATCTTGCCGCTGTCCAGTTGACGGCGAACATCGCGGGACGAGCTTGCGGCCTGATGACGCAGCATCAGCGCCTGCTGACGGGCACGGGTTTCGCTGAGTTTGTTTTCCAGCTCGCCAATCTCTTTTTTCATCCGCGCCAGGGTTTCATCAACCAGCTGCGCTTCATTTTCCAGGCTGGCGATAATCTCGGTCAGCTTCTGCTTTTCGATCAGCGCCGCCCGGGCCAGATCCTCTTTCTCTTTACGCAGCGCCAGCTCGGCTTTCTCCTGCCACTCCGCCTGCTGGGAGACGGCCTGTTCAATACGACGGCTCAGCTGTTTCTTTTCCGCCAGCGCCCGCGCAGAAGTCGAACGGACTTCAACCAGCGTGTCTTCCATCTCCTGAATCATCAGGCGAACCAGCTTCTGCGGATCTTCTGCCTTCTCCAGCAGGGAGTTGATGTTGGCGTTCACGATGTCGGCAAAACGAGAAAAAATACCCATAATTTCAATCCTCATAGTTCTGGTGTCAGGCATCGGCCTGTGCGATGACTAATACAAATACCGTGCCATTTTTTATCTTGTTGATTTTAAAAGATGTAGTTGTTATCCATCCAATGCATTGCTAAAGTAACCTGGTGAATCACACTACAAAATGGCGAAATTCATCATGGCGGATTACAAGGATAACCTGCTCGGCGAGGCCAACAGCTTTCTTGAAGTGCTGGAACAGGTTTCAAGGCTGGCCCCGCTGGATAAACCGGTGCTGGTGATCGGCGAGCGCGGCACCGGCAAAGAGCTGATCGCCAGCCGCCTGCATTTCCTCTCCTCCCGCTGGCAGGGGCCGTTTATCTCGCTGAACTGCGCGGCGCTCAATGAAAACCTGCTGGATTCCGAACTGTTCGGCCACGAGGCCGGGGCGTTTACCGGGGCCAGTAAACGTCACCCCGGCCGTTTCGAGCGCGCCGATGGCGGCACGCTGTTTCTTGATGAGCTGGCGACTGCGCCAATGCTGGTGCAGGAAAAACTCCTGCGGGTGATCGAGTATGGCGAACTGGAGCGCGTCGGCGGCAGCCAGCCGCTGCAGGTGAACGTCCGCCTGATTTGCGCGACCAACGCCGACCTGCCGCACATGGTGGAAGAAGGTCTGTTTCGCGCCGACCTCCTCGACAGACTGGCATTTGATGTGGTGCAACTGCCGCCGCTGCGCGAGCGTCAAAGCGATATCATGCTGCTCGCCACTCAGTTTGCCATCCAGATGTGCCGCGAACTCGGGTTGCCGCTGTTTCCCGGCTTCAGCGAACGCGCCGTCGAGACGCTGCAAAACTACCGCTGGCCGGGGAATATCCGGGAACTGAAAAACGTCGTTGAGCGTTCGGTTTACCGCCACGGTAGCAGCGACAGCGAGCTGGATAATATTATTATTAACCCTTTCCGCCAGCAGCATTCTGCGCCGGACTCTGCGGCAGACAAGACGCCCGGACCAACGCTGCCGCTCAATTTGCGCGCTTTTCAGCAGGAGCAAGAAAAAAGCCTGCTTGAGATGAGCCTGGCGCAGGCGAAATACAATCAAAAGCAGGCGGCAGAGTTACTCGGTCTGACCTACCATCAGCTGCGGGCATTGCTGAAAAAGCATCAGATTTGAGCCGTACGCGGGCGGGATTGCATTCGCTTTAATTCCTCATTCCGCCTTTCCCCCAGTTCAACCAACACGCCTAACTGGAGAAAGCGCCAGGAAAAAGTTACCATGTGGCAAATATCGGAGCGCTTATCCGTGAGATAAGCGCCATGCTTAATACGAATAGCACCCGCAGACCGTGCTGCATATACATCAATAAACATCCTCTTTAATGAAGCCCTCGCATGTCTGATGACAACGTTGCGCATTTCTCCGCATGGTGGGATGCCAAACGCACGGCGATTTAAGAGGTATACTCGAAGTCAGAATCAGTATGAATTTGAATCAGTCTGCCACATCACCCATGCAGCCATCGCTTATTTTCTCTTCATAAGCCATTAAGGTGGTGGTAAATGTTATTTAATATTAATAAGATAGAGTCTTGCTCTATAATCAAAACGAAACTATGCGCCTGACATTGTCTTCTCTCCTGGCAGCAGCATCTCTGCTGTGTGGGCATGCTTTTGCCGCGCCCACACAGCCTGCTCACGCCGATATTCGCGATAGCGGCTTTGTGTATTGCGTGAGCGGCCAGGTCAACACCTTCAACCCGCAAAAGGTCAGCAGCGGGCTGATTGTCGACACCCTGGCCGCCCAGCTCTACGACCGACTGCTCGATGTCGACCCCTATACCTACCGGCTGGTCCCTGAGCTGGCAGAAAGCTGGGAAGTCCTGGATAACGGCGCAACCTACCGCTTCCACCTGCGCCCCAACGTACCATTCCAGACCACCGCGTGGTTCAAACCGACCCGTAGTTTTAATGCCGATGACGTCATTTTTACCTTTGGCCGCATTTTTAACCGCGACCATCCATGGCATAACGTCAACGGCAGCAGTTTCCCCTATTTTGATAGCTTACAGTTCGCCGACAGCGTGGAAAGCGTGCGCAAGCTGGATAATCTGACCGTTGAGTTCCGCCTCAAGCACCCGGACGCGTCGTTCTTATGGCATCTGGCGACCCACTATGCCTCGGTGATGTCCGCAGAATATGCCGCAAAGCTGGCGAAGGACGATCGCCAGGAACTGATTGATCGTCAACCGGTCGGCACCGGTCCGTTCCAGCTAGAAGAGTATCGTAGCGGTCAGTATATCCGCCTGCAGCGACATCCGGGCTACTGGCGTGGTAAACCGCTGATGCCGCAGGTGGTCGTCGATCTCGGCTCCGGTGGCACCGGGCGTTTATCCAAACTGCTCACCGGCGAATGCGACGTACTGGCCTGGCCCGCCGCCAGCCAGCTCTCTATATTGCGTGACGATCCGCGTCTGCGCCTGACGCTGCGCCCGGGGATGAATATCGCCTGGCTGGCATTTAATACTGCTAAGCCGCCGCTGGATAACCCGGAAGTTCGTCACGCGCTGGCGCTGGCCATCAATAATCAGCGGCTGATGCAGTCGATCTACTACGGAACGGCGGAAACGGCAGCGTCAATATTGCCCCGCGCCTCCTGGGCTTACGATAATGAGGCGAAGATCACCGAATATAATCCAGCGGAGGCCCGCGCCCGCCTCAACGCGTTGGGACTGGAAAATTTGACGCTTAAACTGTGGGTGCCGACCAGTTCACAGGCCTGGAACCCCAGTCCGCTGAAAACCGCGGAGCTGATCCAGGCGGATATGGCGCAAATTGGCGTGAAGGTGATCATTGTGCCGGTTGAAGGCCGTTTCCAGGAGGCCAGATTGATGGATATGAACCACGATTTAACGCTTTCCGGCTGGGCGACTGACAGTAACGATCCGGATAGTTTTTTCCGTCCGTTGCTGAGCTGCGCGGCGATTGCCTCGCAAACCAACTACGCTCACTGGTGTAATCGTGAATTTGACGAGGTGCTGCAAAAAGCGCTGACGTCGCAGCAACTGGCCTCGCGCATTGAGGCTTATAAAGAGGCGCAGCACATCCTGGCGAAGGAGCTGCCGGTACTGCCTTTAGCCTCTTCTCTGCGTTTGCAGGCCTATCGTTATGATATGAAAGGCCTTGTGCTGAGTCCGTTCGGCAACGCCTCTTTTGCCGGTGTCTCGCGGGAAAAAGAGAATGAGGTGAAAAAACCATGATTATTTTTACCCTGCGCCGCCTGCTTCTGCTGCTGATTACCCTCTTTCTGCTGACCTTTGTTGGTTTCAGCCTGAGCTACTTTACCCCTCACGCGCCGCTGCAGGGCGCCTCGCTATGGAACGCCTGGCTGTTCTGGTTTGAAGGCATACTGCGATGGGATTTCGGCGTCTCCAGCATCAATGGGGAACCCATCGCCAGGCAGCTTAAGGAAGTGTTCCCGGCGACCATGGAGCTCTGTATCCTTGCTTTCGGCTTTGCCCTGATCATCGGTATTCCCGTCGGCATGCTGGCGGGCATTATGCGCAATAAATGGCCGGATACCCTGATCAGCGCCCTGGCGCTGCTGGGCTTCTCCATTCCGGTATTCTGGCTGGCGCTGCTGCTGACCCTCTTCTTCTCCCTCACGCTAGGCTGGTTTCCTGTCTCAGGGCGCTTCGACCTGCTGTATGAAGTTAAATCAGTCACCGGTTTTGCACTGATCGACGCCTGGCTTTCCCATTCGCCCTGGCGCCATGAAATGATCGTCAGCGCCGTGCGCCATATGGTGCTGCCGGTGCTCACCCTCGCGGTCGCGCCGACGACGGAAGTGATCCGTCTGATGCGTATCAGCACCAGTGAGGTGTACGACACCAACTACGTGAAGGCCGCCGCCACCCGCGGCATATCACGGCGAGCGATTTTGCACCGTCACGTGCTGCATAACGCCCTGCCACCGGTGATCCCCCGGCTGGGGCTGCAGTTTTCAACCATGCTGACGCTGGCGATGATTACCGAAATGGTCTTTAGCTGGCCGGGGCTGGGACGCTGGCTCATTAACGCCATTCGTCAACAGGACTACGCCGCGATTTCGGCGGGTGTGATGGTCATCGGCTCGCTGGTGATTATTGTGAATGTGATATCAGATATTCTGGGAGCTATGGCTAACCCACTGAAACATAAGGAGTGGTATGCCCTTCGATAGCGTTTATCTGGAGAAGCGCCCGCCGAGTGCGCTGCGCACCGTATGGCGAAAATTTTACGGCGATACGACCGCCATGATCGGCCTGTACGGCTGCGCGGCGCTGGTGTTGCTGTGCGTTTTCGGCGGATGGTTCGCCCCCTATGGCATCGACCAGCAGTTTCTTGGCTATCAACTGCTGCCGCCATCCTGGTCGCGGTACGGCGAAGTGTCGTTCTTCCTCGGCACTGACGATCTTGGCCGCGATGTCCTCAGCCGCCTGCTGAGCGGCGCGGAGCCAACGGTCGGCGGCGCATTTGTGGTGACGCTCGGCGCAACCTTGCTGGGGTTGGCGCTTGGTGTGTTTGCCGGTTCCACGCACGGGCTACGTTCGGCCGTGATGAACCATATTCTTGATACCCTGCTGTCGCTACCGTCCCTGCTGCTGGCGATTATCGTCGTCGCCTTCGCCGGGCCACACCTGAGCCACGCGATGTTCGCCGTCTGGCTGGCACTGTTGCCGCGCATGGTGCGCTCGGTTTACAGCATGGTACACGACGAGCTGGAAAAAGAGTACGTGATCGCTGCCCGCCTCGACGGGGCGTCAACGCTGAATATCTTATGGTTTGCAGTGCTGCCGAATATCGCCTCCGGCCTGGTCACGGAGATCACCCGCGCCCTGTCAATGGCGATACTGGATATCGCCGCGCTGGGGTTCCTCGACCTCGGCGCCCAGCTCCCCTCCCCGGAGTGGGGAGCGATGCTCGGTGACGCGCTGGAGCTGATTTACGTCGCGCCGTGGACGGTGATGCTGCCGGGTTCGGCAATCATGATAAGCGTCCTGCTGGTTAATCTGCTGGGCGACGGGATCCGCCGCGCAATCATCGCCGGGGTGGAATAATGCCATTACTCGACATCCGTAATTTAACCATTGAATTCAAGACCAACGAAGGCTGGGTTAAAGCCGTCGATCGCGTCAGTCTGACCCTTGCGGAGGGGGAAATTCGCGGCCTGGTTGGCGAATCCGGCTCCGGTAAGAGCTTAATCGCCAAAGCCATTTGCGGCGTGACCAAAGATAACTGGCGGGTCACCGCCGACCGTATGCGCTTCGACGACATCGACCTGCTGCGCCTCTCCGGTCGCGAGCGGCGTAAGCTGGTCGGCCACAACGTGTCGATGATTTTTCAGGAGCCGCAGTCCTGCCTCGATCCTTCTGAACGTATCGGCCAGCAACTGATGCAGAACATCCCTGGCTGGACGTTTAAAGGACGCTGGTGGCAACGTCTGGGCTGGCGCAAACGGCGCGCTATCGAGCTCTTACACCGCGTAGGGATCAAAGATCATAAAGACGTGATGCGCAGCTTTCCTTATGAACTGACGGACGGAGAGTGCCAGAAGGTGATGATCGCCATCGCGCTGGCCAACCAGCCGCGACTGCTGATCGCCGATGAACCCACCAACGCCATGGAAGCCACAACCCAGGCGCAAATCATTCGCCTGCTGACCCGGCTCAACCAAAATAACAACACCACTATTTTGCTGATCAGTCACGATATGCAGATGCTCAGTAAATGGGCGGATAAAATTAACGTCATGTACTGCGGGCAGACGGTGGAGAGCGCGCCGAGCGAAGAGCTGGTGACCATCCCCCATCACCCGTATACCCAGGCGCTGATTCGGGCGATCCCCGATTTCGGCAGCGCCATGCCGCATAAAAGCCGCCTCAACACACTGCCCGGGGCTATACCGCTGCTCGAACAGTTGCCTATCGGCTGCCGTCTCGGCCCGCGCTGCCCCTATGCCCAGCGTGAATGCATCGAGACGCCCCGGCTGGTTGGCGCCCGCAACCACCTCTACGCCTGTCATTTCCCGCTGAACATGGAGAAAGAGTGAAATGGTCGAAACATTGCTTGAAGTCCGCAATCTGAGTAAGACCTTTCGCTATCGTACCGGCTGGTTTCACCGGCAAACGGTGGAAGCGGTCAAGCCGTTGAGCTTTACGCTGCGCGAGCGCCAGACGCTGGCGATTATTGGTGAAAACGGTTCCGGGAAATCAACCCTGGCGAAAATGCTCGCCGGAATGGTTGAACCCAGCACTGGCGAACTGTTGATTGATGATCATCTGCTGGAATTCGGCGATTACTCTTTCCGCAGTCAGAAAATCCGCATGATCTTCCAGGATCCGTCGACCTCGTTTAATCCCCGGCAGCGGATTTCACAGATCCTTGATTTCCCGTTACGCCTGAATACGTCCCTTGAACCCGAGGCGCGACAGAAGCAGATTATCGATACGCTACGTATGGTCGGCCTGCTGCCGGACCATGTCAGCTACTATCCGCATATGCTGGCGCCGGGACAAAAACAGCGTCTCGGCCTGGCGAGAGCGCTGATCCTGCGCCCGAAAGTGATTGTCTGCGACGAGGCGCTGGCGTCGCTGGATATGTCGATGCGTTCGCAGTTGATTAACCTGATGCTGGAATTGCAGGAGAAACAAGGGATCGCCTACATTTACGTTACCCAGCATCTGGGCATGATGAAACACATCAGCGATCAGGTGCTGGTGATGCACCAGGGGGAAGTCGTCGAGCGCGGCAGCACTGCCGATGTGCTGGCTTCCCCACTACACGATCTGACGAAACGCCTTATCGCCGGACATTTCGGCGAGGCGCTGACTGCCGATGCCTGGCGCAAAGACGGCAAGTAAAGCGGAGATTTTTACCGCCATCGACATCCGCGCCGCCAGAAACCTGCGACATCAGACACTGGTGACGGGGAGACGGCATAGCCGTTGCCCGCGATGCCGTGAGGATTGACAGAAAAATATCGTGACACAAGGGGTCGTCAGTGGGATATAATTCCCGGCTAAATTTGAGCTATTCTGAAATAACAACGCCAACCAAAGAGTTGTTAAAGTAACAATAAGCAATAACGATAAGGATTAAAAGCTATGGGTTTTCTTTCCGGTAAGCGCATTCTGATCACTGGCGTTGCCAGTAAACTGTCCATCGCCTACGGTATCGCGCAAGCCATGCACCGTGAAGGGGCTGAACTGGCGTTCACCTATCAGAACGAAAAACTGAAAGGCCGGGTGGAAGAATTCGCTACCGCGCTGGGCTCAAATATCGTACTGCCGTGCGATGTGGCTGAAGATGCCAGCATTGAGTCTCTGTTCACTGAACTGAGCAAAGTATGGCCGAAATTTGATGGTTTCGTACACTCCATCGGTTTTGCTCCGGCTGATCAACTGGACGGCGACTACGTCAACGCCGTCACTCGTGACGGTTTTAAAATTGCCCATGACATCAGCGCCTACAGCTTTGTCGCGATGGCCAAAGCCTGCCGCGGTATGCTGAACCCCGGTTCCGCCCTGCTGACGCTCTCCTATCTGGGCGCAGAGCGCGCAATTCCTAACTACAACGTGATGGGTCTGGCGAAAGCCTCTCTCGAAGCGAACGTCCGTTATATGGCTAACGCAATGGGTCCGGAAGGCGTGCGCGTTAACGCCATCTCCGCCGGTCCTATCCGTACTCTGGCGGCGTCCGGTATTAAAGATTTCCGCAAAATGCTGGCGCACTGCGAAGCGGTCACCCCGATCCGCCGCACCGTCACCACCGAAGACGTGGGTAACAGCGCGGCATTCCTCTGCTCCGATCTGTCTGCCGGTATCTCCGGTGAAGTCGTTCACGTTGACGGTGGTTTCAGCATCGCCGCGATGAACGAACTGGAACTGAAATAAGTTCCTTGCCCTCCTCACGATCGTGAGGAGGGTTCCTGCCCCCCTTCTCAATCACGCTTTCTCCTTCCGTTATTCCAATCTGCTATTTATTAGCACGTATCAATATTTTCTCCCGTATCGGGGTTACGCCAGGATAGTTCAGCATAGCATGACCGCGAAACGGCGGTTTGCCACATACCGAACAAGGAACGCCCATGGAGCAACGCCGCATTTACGGCAAAAACCACTGGTATCATGAGACTCAGGCTACGATCTGCCCGGTGGATGTATTGCCGCTCGTCCCTGAAGCCGCTGATGTCGAAGATCGTTTTCTGCTCGACCTGGTGCTGCCCGACGATCTGCGACAGGCGCATGCACGCTGGCTCACGCCTGCCCGTCAACTGGCCGATGCCCTCTTCCCGGCATCAGTTAACGACGATCGTCTGCCTACATTTAATGCCTACGACCGGCTGAGTACCGCGCTGACCGCCGCCCAGGTTTATGGTGTGCAGCGTCTGTGTAATCATTACGCCGCCCGCCTGGCGCCGCTTCCCGGCCCGGACTCTTCCCGCGAGAGCAACCGCCGCCTGGCGCAGATGACGCAATATGCCCGCCAGCTCGCCAGTTCTCCCTGGGTGATTAACGCGCAGGCTCGTCGTCAGTTAGATGAAGTCGGGCTGAGCCGTGACGACATCATTCTTATCAATCAGATTATCGGCTTTGTCGGCTTTCAGGCCCGCGCTATCGCCGCATTGCAGGCGGCTCAGGGTTATCCGGTACGCTGGCTCCCCGGCATGTCGCAGCAGGAAGATGCGCCGGAAGAAAGCTTTATCTCTGGCGACGTAGACTGGGAACCAGGGATCGACGATTATGGTTTAGGCTACGAAAATGATGAGTATCTGTCGTTATTAGCAAAATGGCAGAATCATCCGGGCCTGTCCGACCTGGCGCCGCTACTGGCAATCCAGGGCCCGCCACTTGATGTACTGGAACAGCTTCTGGCTCATCTTAGCGAAGCGCAACCGTTCGCCGCGCAGGCGGCGCTGGTATCCGCGCGCATTAATGGCAGCATTAGCTGTTTTAACGCCTGGGCCGCACGATATCCGGATTTAGCCCCTCTGACGGCGGCTTTACGTGGTAATGAGCCTGACATTCATCGGTGGGGGAAAAACCACCCCATTGAGTATCAAATTTTACACTCCGCCCGGCTTTTAACCCGTGCACCCGACCGCTTCAGTACCGATCGGTTAACGCTCCTGATCGAACAGGGGCTTTCCCGCACCGCCGCTATCGATCTTCTCGTCTGGTGTGGACTGTGCGGCTGGATGAATCGTCTGAAAATCGCCCTCGGCAACGTCCCTCCTCAGACGTAAAATGCTGAAACATCGCTTGCTGCGGCAGGCATATTCGCGTAAAAATGTCAGCCGCTCTTTTAGCCACGAAAATACGACATTATGTTTCAGGACAACCCGCTGCTAGCGCAGCTTAAACAGCAACTGCATTCCCAGACGCCGCGTGTTGAAGGCGTCGTTAAGGGGACGGAAAAAGGGTTCGGCTTTCTCGAAGTCGACGCCCAAAAAAGCTATTTCATTCCGCCGCCGCAAATGAAAAAAGTGATGCATGGCGATCGTATTATCGCCGTGGTCAATACGGAAAAAGAACGCGAAAGCGCTGAGCCGGAAGAGCTGGTTGAGCCGTTTCTGACGCGTTTTGTCGGCAAAGTTCATAAGAAAGATGATCGTCTTTCCATCGTTCCTGATCATCCGCTGCTGAAAGACGCCATTCCCTGCCGGGCCGTTCGCGGCATAGAGCATGATTTTAAAGAGGGTGACTGGGCCGTAGCCGAAATGCGCAGGCATCCGCTGAAAGGCGACCGCGGTTTCTATGCCGAACTCACCCAGTACATCACCTATGGGGATGACCATTTCGTGCCATGGTGGGTCACTCTGGCGCGTCATCATCTGGAAAAAGAGGCGCCGGGCGGCGTCGCAACTGAAATGCTTGATGAAGGTCTGGAACGCCGCGATTTAACCGCGCTGGCTTTCGTGACCATCGACAGCGCAAGCACTGAAGATATGGATGATGCCCTGTACGCAGAGCAGACCGCTGACGGTAAACTGCACCTGACCGTCGCTATCGCCGATCCGACCGCCTGGATCGCGGCAGGCAGCAAGCTGGACAATACGGCGAAAACCCGCGCCTTTACCAACTACCTGCCGGGCTTCAATATTCCGATGCTGCCACGCGAGCTGTCTGACGATCTCTGCTCCCTGCGCGCCAACGAAGTCCGTCCGGTTCTGGCCTGTCGCATGATTCTGGCTGATGATGGCGCTATCGAAGACGATATTGAGTTCTTCGCCGCCACCATCGAGTCCAAAGCGAAGCTGGCCTACGATGAGGTTTCCGACTGGCTGGAAAACCACGGTAGCTGGCAGCCGGAGAGTGAAACCATCGCGCAGCAAATTAAACTGCTGCAGGATGTCTGCCTGCGGCGTAGCGAATGGCGCCAGAACCACGCGCTGGTGTTCAAAGATCGCCCGGATTATCGCTTTGTGCTGGGAGAAAAAGGCGAAGTGCTGGACATCGTCGCCGAACCGCGCCGTATCGCTAATCGTATTGTGGAAGAGTCGATGATTGCCGCCAACATTTGTGCGGCCCGCGTCCTGCGCGATAAACTCGGCTTCGGCATTTATAACGTTCACACCGGGTTCGATCCAGCAAACACCGAGCAATTAGCGGCATTGCTGAAGACGCACGATGTGCACGTTGATCCAGAGGAAGTATTAACGCTGCAGGGCTTCTGCAAACTGCGTCGTGAGCTCGACGCTCAGCCGTCCGGTTTCCTCGACAGCCGTATTCGCCGCTTCCAGTCATTCGCGGAAATTAGCACCGAGCCGGGTCCGCACTTTGGCCTGGGCCTTGATGCTTACGCAACCTGGACCTCCCCGATCCGTAAGTATGGCGATATGATCAATCACCGTTTGCTGAAAGCGATTATCAAAGGGGAAGCCATCGCCCGTCCGCAGGATGACGTTACGGTACAAATGGCGGAACGCCGTCGCCTCAACCGCATGGCGGAGCGCGATGTCGGTGACTGGCTGTACGCCCGCTATCTGAGCCCTAAAGCCGGAACCGATACCCGTTTTGCCGCTGAAATTGTTGATATCAGCCGCGGCGGCATGCGCGTGCGTCTGGTTGATAATGGCGCGGTCGCCTTTATTCCGGCGCCATTCCTGCACGCCGTACGCGATGAACTGGTTTGCAGCCCGGAAAACGGCACCGTGCAAATTAAAGGCGAAATCGTCTATAAGGTAACCGACGTTATCGACGTTACGATTGCTGAAGTTCGCATGGAAACCCGTAGCGTGATTGCACGCCCCGCGGCCTGATAAACGGCCCTCTACGGCTCCCGCATGTGGAGCCGTATTTCTACCTTTTCCTTGTTTTTCTGGGTATTGCCTGCAACGCTGCGCAGATAAGTGAGTTGTACGTTTTTTTCACTTCTCTTTTTCTTCTATTTTTAGCATCATTGATTTTATTCACATTTATTATCAGGATAACGCCATGTCAGAACTGAATACCCGCCTGCTCGCCCAACGTATCGATACCGTGCTGGATATTCTGGTTGCCGGGGATTATCACTCCGCTATCCATAACCTGGAAATTCTGAAAGCTGAACTGCAGGCGCTTTCCAGCGACGAACAGGAAGAGAAATCCGGTCAGCCTAAAGCGCCGTGGGAAATTTAATAATTTCCTCGTTACCACCGGCCGCATAAGACCACTCGTTAGCCCAAATAGCCCTTAACCGTGATGTTGCTATGAACGCCAGACAACAAAGTATTTTGCAAATGGTCATCGATAAAGGCCGCATCAGCGTGGCCGATCTCGCGAAGATGACCGGTGTCTCTGAAGTCACCATCCGCCAGGATCTGAATTTATTAGAACAGCAGAGCTATCTGCGTCGTACCCACGGCTTCGCGGTTCCACTGGATAGCGAAGATGTGGAAACCCGGATGATGACCCATTTCGCCATCAAACGTGAACTGGCCGCATGGGCTGCTACGCTTGTCTCCTCTGGTGAGACGGTATTTATCGAGAACGGTAGCGGTAACGCTCTGCTTGCGCGTACGCTTGCCGATCGCGGTGATGTTACTATTATTACCGTCAGTAGCTATATCGCGCATCTGCTGAAAGCGTCTCCCGGGGAAGTCATTCTGCTTGGCGGAATTTATCAAAAACGCAGTGAAAGTATGGTTGGCCCGTTGACACGGCACTGTATCCAGCAGGTCCATTTTAGTAAGGCTTTTATCGGTATTGACGGCTGGCAGGCTGAAACCGGATTTACCGGACGGGATATGATGCGAGCCGACGTGGTCAATGCGGTGCTGGAAAAGGGCTGTGAAGCCATTGTGCTTAGCGACAGTTCGAAGTTCAATGTTGTTCACCCCTATCCACTCGGCCCTGTCGGGCGATTTAATCGCCTTATTACCGATAATAATCTTAGCGATGCCGTTCGCAATCAATTAATCGAATGCGGATTAGCCGTCGATATCGTCGACCATCCCTGATTCCCCTTTTTTGCTATTACGCGCGACGCTTTGCCGGACAATGTCCGGCCTGAGTTTCGTCTGAGACTTTTCCGACGCCTCAATTCAGAGTTTTTACCTGCCTGAAAAATTTATAGAAAGTAGAATTAATATTAGCGATATAACAGGAAGTGACTATCACCTGCGTGATTAAAGTAACACCTGCGCAACGAAAGTGACATGGAATAACCCCTGGGCTGGAGTAACACGCTATGCTTAAAGGAAGTTGTATCCATGAATAGATTATTCAGGAGAAAAAAATGATGACTTCAATGAACAAAAAAATGACCGCTGTAGTGCTGGCCGTCACGGTTGCAATGTCTCTGAGCGCTTGTTCTCACTGGTCTAAACGCGACCGCAACACCGCAATCGGTGCGGGTGCCGGCGCTATCGGCGGCGCGGTATTAACGGACGGCAGCACCCTGGGTACGCTGGGCGGCGCGGCAGTCGGCGGGATTATCGGCCACCAGGTGGGTAAATAATATTTACCACGCACTATAAAATTAATTTACAGCCGCTGGCTGATACCCCCGGCAAAAAATTAAGGCCACGATAAATATCGCGGCCTTAATAATTAATTAACCGCCAGCCAGCTTAACTTTCATACCTTTAGCTTCCAGCAACGATTTCAGCAAATCGCGCTTATCGCCCTGAATCTCTATTACGCCATCCTTCACCGACCCACCGCAGCCGCATTTCTTTTTCAGTTCGGCGGCTAGTTTAGCCAGCGCATCATCATTTTCATCAATTCCGCTAATCAGGCATACGCCTTTACCCTTGCGGCCGCTGGTCTGGCGCTGGATGCGCACAATACCGTCTCCTTTCGGACGCGTCTGTACCTGTTTGGGCTCATCAATACGGCCACCATCCGTTGAATACACCAGACGGCTACTGGAATCGCTCATCATGCCCCCTTGTTTAGCGATGCGTTGATGCTGCGCAGCGTGGCAGCCGGATCGGCAGACTGGGTTACCGGACGGCCAATCACCATATAATCGACGCCAGCCGCCTGCGCCTGTTCCGGCGTCATAATTCGCCGCTGGTCGCCGGCATCGCTGCCCAGAGGACGAATGCCGGGCGTCACCAGCTTAAACGCCTGGCCACGTTCTTGTTTGAAACGCACCGCCTCCTGCGCCGAGCAGACGACACCATCCAGACCGCAGCGTTGGGTCAGCGCCGCCAGCTTCGCAGCGTAATCTGCCGGAGAAAGGGAGATTCCCAGCGCCTGTAGATCGCTGGCTTCCATGCTGGTTAACACGGTTACCGCAATCAGCAGCGGCGCGTCACTGCCAAAGGGCAGTAGTGCTTCTCGTGCAGCGGTCATCATGCGCGCGCCGCCAGAGGCGTGAACGTTAACCATCCAGACGCCCAGATCCGCCGCCGCAGCGACCGCACGCGCCGTGGTATTCGGGATATCATGAAACTTGAGATCGAGGAAAACGTCAAAACCACGCTGGTGCAGGTCGCGGACAAACTGCGGCCCGAGCAGAGTAAACATCTCTTTGCCAACCTTCAGACGACAGTCGCGCGGGTCGATACGGTCGACAAACGCCAGCGCTTTATCACGGTTATCATAATCGAGAGCAACGACGACGGGCGAAGATGTGACAACGCGGGAAAAAGATGTAGCAGTAGACGTCATGACCGGACCTTAATTGTTGATAAGCGCCACTGCGGCGCAAGAAAGGTAAACGGCCAGCATTTTACCTGCGATAAAGCGAAAATAACAGGCTGCATTTCCCTCCCTGCCTGGCGATTTGATTACCGGGAGCGGAGGTAACGACGGTCATAACTAATAAGTATGTTGTAACTAAAACGCAGATTTTTTTTAACCTACTGCCCGTCAAGGCCACGAATCGGTTTAATAGTTGACCATGAGCGGCACGACGGGCAGTGCCAGTACAGGGTATGGGAGGTAAAACCGCATTTCTGGCAGCGGTAGCGCGGCTTGCTGCGCACCTGTTCCCCAACCATATGACGCAGAACGCCGAGGCTCTCCTTCGCCCGCCCCTCTTCGGCCTCATTAATATGGTAGTCAATTAGCTTGTGGAAAACGCGCATCGTCGGATGGCGCTCCAGTTGACGGGTAACATAGTTTTGCGCGGGCTCGATTCCTTCCCGTTGTTCGAGAATTTGCGCCAGCATAAGGTCGGCGCTCGCCCCGACATTTTCTTCAGCGCAGCGACGCAAAAACGCCTCCCATTCGCTGGCTTTCCCCAACTGCTGATAACAGGTTTGCAGCATTTCCAGCGTTTCAACAACCAGCTCTTTATCCTGTTCGATAACACGCTCCAGGCTCTCTACCGCTTTCGCGTAGTCGCCCTTTTCCATCCATACCCGGCCCATCATGATAGAAACCCGCGCGGCGGAACGGTCCGCCGCCGCACCTTTTTTCAGCAACGCCATCGCCTTATCCAGATCGTTGCTCGCCATTTGCTGAAGCGCCAGTTCGCACCAAAAATTCGCGATTTCGCCGCGATGTTTCTCTTTCCCCAGCTTTACCAGACGCTCGGCTACCTCAATAGCGGATTGCCAGTCGCTGGTCGCCTGATAGATTTGCAGCAGTTGCTGCAAGGCACCGAGACGAAAATCCGTTTCATCCACCAGTTGCTTGAACATGCCCTCCGCCCGGTCGTAGAGCCCGGCGGCCATATAATCACGCCCGAGCTGTTGTACGGCGAGCAGACGCTGGTCATACGTCAGCGCGGCGCTTTCCATCAGGCTTTGGTGAATACGAATAGCCCGGTCAACCTCGCCGCGCGAGCGGAACAGATTACCGAGCGTGAGATGTGCTTCGACGGTGCCCGTATCCTCTTTCAGCATATCGAGGAAGAGATCGACAGCTTTATCCTGCTGATTGCTCAGCAGGAAGTTTACCCCTGTCACGTAGTCACGCGACAGACGGCTCGCATCGTCCTGTTTGGACTGTTGTGCACTTCTGCGCCCCATATACCAGCCATAAGCAGCGGCAACAGGCAAAAGCAGAAACAACAACTCCAGCATAAAGGGTTATTCCTTTACCACAGGAACACCCGCTTCAGCAGGCGCAACGCTGGCAGGCGCGATCTGGTGCTCCAGACGCTTAATCTTACGCTCTGCGCGCGCCAGCGAGACGCGAACGCGCAGCCAAAAAAGGCCGCAAATCAGCCAGCCGATAGCAAAACCGGCGGCAAAAAGCACGGCCAGCAGCGTCGAAATACGGAATTCACCCTGCGCGAGCAAATAGTTGAACGTGACCAGCTGATCATTCTGGGCCCCCAGCGTCACTGAAATGACGAAGATGGCTAATACCAGTAAGAAAATAAGTAAATATTTCACATGACTTCCCGTTATGTGGGTTGCGCGAAAAAAACCGCGTTCAGCCCTATAAAGTATCATTTTCGCCGCAGCGGTGAAATGGAAAAGCATGATACCAGTACAGGATATGCCGCCTTGTACTGGTAATAGCAACATTATTCCTGTGCTGCGACCCTTTTTTTAATATCCCGTGCTTCTTCACCCGGCGGCAAAAGCGAGCCGCAAAACCGCTGGGCGAGCCAGGTCGCCAGCGTCACCAACAGCCAGGAAATCAGCGTCGCAACGATCAGATCCTGTGGCCAGTGCATCCCCAGCGCCAGTCGGCTCCCCATCACCAGCGTGGCCCACACCAGCAGCAGTCCCATGGTTGCCCAACGACGACGCGGCCACAGCAATCCGACACCGAGCAGCGCCCAACTGGCGGCAAACATCGTGTGACCAGAAGGGAAAGCAAAACCGGTCTCTTTTTGCCAGTGTTTACGCAGGAATGCCGGTATTCTCTGCTCTTGCGCCAGTTGCGCATGCACCAGTTTAGCGCGTTCTTTGCGTTTCAACGCGTAGAATTGATCCACCGGCACCTGCCGCGTCTGTTCCAGCCAGATGACAAAAGGCCGGGGTTCCTGCACCTGGTCTTTGATCCACGACTTCATTCCTTGCCCAATTAAAATCGCCGCAGCAAGGATCAGAAACAGCATAATCGCCGCCCGCAGGCGAAAACGCAGGCACCACAGGAACCAGAGACATAAAATAACATGCGTAATAACGCCCCAGGGTTGCGTCACTGTTTCAGTCACCCAATACAGGGGCTTCATCACCCCTTCCGGTAATCCGGGATGCCATGTCCAGCCGGAAACCCAGACCACCGCGGGCATAACTAATAACACCACCGCCGCAGCGGCGGTTCGTCGGGCAATTAACAGCATCTCGTCTCCTTATCATTGACCTCAATATCATAACGGAAAGTCGCGCGTTTGTGCGCTTTGCGCCCAACTGAGCGCACGCAATTAGGCGAACGTCACGCCATTGTGGCAAAATGATGGCAAACAGAAGCACAGTCAGGTGCTGATAAAATCTGGAGAATCACATGCAGCTTAAACGTGTGGCAGAAGCCAAACTGCCAACGCCATGGGGAGATTTCCTCATGGTGGGTTTTGAAGAACTGGCAACCGGACAGGATCACGTCGCGCTGGTATTCGGCGATATTTCGGGGCAATCCCCGGTTCTGGCTCGCGTACATTCTGAATGTTTAACCGGCGATGCTCTTTTTAGTCTGCGCTGTGATTGCGGGTTTCAACTGGAAGCCGCGTTGTCGCATATTGCCGAAGAAGGGCGCGGTATTCTGCTGTATCACCGTCAGGAAGGGCGCAATATTGGTCTGCTGAATAAAATCCGCGCTTATGCTCTGCAGGATCAAGGCTATGACACGGTTGAAGCCAACCATCAGTTGGGTTTTGCCGCCGATGAGCGTGACTTCACGCTGTGTGCGGATATGTTTAAGTTGCTCAATGTCGATCAGGTTCGTCTGTTAACCAACAACCCGAAGAAGGTCGAGATCCTGAGCGAAGCGGGAATCAATATTGTGGAACGCGTACCGCTGATTGTGGGCCGCAATCCGAAAAATGCCCACTATCTGGATACCAAAGCCGCCAAAATGGGGCACCTTCTGGGCAAATAAAGCCGTTAAGAATACGGGCCAGCATTTGCTGGCCCTTTTGTTTAAAACATCTGGTTTACAGCATATTGCGAATCACATAATGCAATATGCCATCGTTCTGGTAGTACGTCAGCTCAGTGGCGGTATCAATGCGGCAGCGACAGTCAATGATTTCTTGCTTACCGTCCGTCCGCGTCAGCGTTACCGGCACTGTTGTCCCCGGCTGTAAAGCCTGCAGGTTACCGATATCAATCCTTTCCTCTCCGCTTAAGCCCAGCGTCTTACGCGTAACGCCTTGCGGGAATTCCAGCGGCAATATTCCCATTCCAATCAGGTTAGAGCGATGGATACGTTCGAAAGACTCAGCGATGACAACCCTGACGCCAAGCAAGCGCGGCCCTTTTGCCGCCCAGTCGCGGCTGGAACCGGAACCGTACTCTTTCCCGGCGATCACCGCCAGCGGCGTCCCCTCTTCCTTGTACAACATTGCGGCATCGTAAATAGCAATCGGCTCACTATCCGGAAGATGGCGCGTCATCCCGCCCTCCACACCTGGTACCATTTCGTTACGAATACGAATATTGGCGAACGTACCGCGCATCATCACCTCGTGATTCCCGCGACGGGAACCGTAGGAGTTAAAATCAGTACGTTCAACACCATGGTTTAGCAAATAACGCCCGGCGGGACTCTCGGCTTTGATACTGCCTGCCGGAGAGATATGGTCAGTGGTAACCGAGTCCCCCAGCATCGCCAGAATACGCGCGCCATGAATATCTTCCACCGGTTTGGGTTCAGCCGCCATCTCATCAAAGAAGGGTGACAGGCGAATATAGGTTGAATCGTCTTGCCAGTCGTAAGTGTCCGACCGTTCTACTTTTATCGCCTTCCACTCGGCGGTGCCTTCAAACACCTCCGCATACTCTTTACGGAACATCTGCGTCGACACTTGCTCCACCGCGCGGGCGACCTCCTCGCCACTCGGCCAGATATCTTTCAGATACACCGGTTGCCCGTCTTTACCCCGTCCCAACGGCTCACGAGTCAGATCAAGGTTCATGTTCCCCGCCAGAGCATAGGCCACCACCAACGGCGGCGAAGCCAGCCAGTTGGTTTTCACCAGCGGGTGAATTCGCCCTTCGAAGTTACGGTTACCCGAAAGGACCGCGCCGACAGTCAGATCCCCCTGCCTGATGGCGCGCTCAATCGGATCCGGTAGCGGTCCGGAGTTACCAATACAGGTAGTACAACCATAGCCCACCAGATTAAAACCCAGTTCATCAAGATAAGGCGTCAGTTTCGCGTGGGCCAGATAGTCGGAAACCACTTTCGACCCCGGCGCCAGCGACGCTTTTACCCACGGCTGCGGTTTCAGGCCCAGTTCGACGGCATTTTTGGCCAGCAAACCGGCGGCCATCAGTACGCTGGGGTTTGACGTATTGGTACAGGAGGTAATCGCGGCAATAACCACCGCCCCATCCGGCAATGAATATTGCTGTCCGTTCAGCGTATAGTCGATCGGTCGTTTATCTTTTTGCGCGTGGTTAACCTCCAGTTCTGTACTGGCAGCAAACGCCTTTGGCACGTCCCCGAGGGCAACCCGATCTTGTGGACGTTTCGGACCAGCCAGACTGGCTTCTACGGTTGCCATATCCAGCGCCAGTGTGCTGGTAAAGACGGGTTCATCCCCGGGCCGACGCCACATTCCCTGCGCTTTCGCATAGGCTTCGACCAGCGCCACCTGCTCTTCGCTGCGCCCGGTCAGGCGCATATAGTCAAGCGTCACAGCATCAACGGGAAAGAAACCGCAGGTCGCACCGTATTCCGGTGACATATTGGCAATTGTCGCGCGATCCGCGAGGGGAAGTGAGTCGAGGCCATCACCATAGAATTCAACAAATTTACCCACTACGCCGTGTTTGCGCAGCATCTGAGTCACGGTAAGCACCAGGTCCGTCGCGGTAATCCCCTCTCGCAGCTTACCGCTCAGCTTGAAGCCAACGACATCCGGGATCAGCATCGAAACCGGCTGCCCCAGCATCGCGGCTTCCGCTTCAATACCGCCGACGCCCCAGCCCAGCACACCAAGGCCGTTAATCATGGTAGTGTGCGAATCGGTGCCGACCAGCGTGTCCGGAAAGGCTACCCATTCCCCCTCTTGCTGTTCGCTCCATACGGCGCGACCAAGATACTCAAGGTTAACCTGGTGGCAAATCCCGGTCCCCGGCGGCACGACGCTAAAGCGACTGAATGCCTGCTGTCCCCAGCGTAAAAAGACATAACGCTCATGGTTCCGCGCCATCTCAAGGCGGACGTTTTCTGCAAAGGCATCATCATCGCCAAAGCGATCTACGGTGACCGAATGGTCAATGACCAGATCGACGGGGGAAAGCGGGTTCACTTTGGCGGTGTCGCCTCCCAGGCGTTTTACCGCTTCACGCATTGCCGCCAGATCCACGACGGCGGGGACGCCCGTAAAATCCTGCATCAGTACTCGCGCCGGACGGTAGGCGATTTCTCGGTCGGCATGGGCCTGTTTCAACCATCCGGCAAGGGCGTGAATATCTTCGGCGGTCACTGAATCACCATCCTGCCAGCGCAGAAGGTTTTCCAGAAGTACTTTAAGCGATTTGGGCAAACGCGACAGATCGCCCAGTTCTTTGGCAGCCAGCGGTAAGCTGTAGTAGTGCCAGGTTTTACCTTTAACCTGTAACGAATCCTTGCTGGCTGCGCGTAGGGTTGACGACATAGCTCCTCCTTTACCTTAGGGATAGTATCTCCTGCTGCTCCTCAGGGTTATTATTAAAGATAACACATCTTTTGCGTAACATTTTGATAACACCCCAAATTGCTAAAAGAGGCAAAAAGTATGATGCCAGGAAAGTTGAATAATATGCGTGAAAATAATGAGAGAATTTGAAAGAGGCTAATTGTGCTAACAAAGGTATTGTATTAGTACGCGAGTACGATAAAAAACTGATCGCCGTTATTCTGGCGATCAGTTCAGGAGAGTAGATTGACGGAAAAACTCTTCAAAAGAAAAATCATATACGCCTTATTACCGCTGTATTATCAGATGGGAATAATTCGCAAATCTTTTTTGTCATAAAAATGACACAGATCTTTTAACAGGTAATGTGCTCTAGTTTAGAAACCAAATGTTGCAGACAACCAGAGCAATGATGCTCCAGAACATCGCAAGCCCAAGGATAACGGCGCTCCAGGCCTTACTTCTTAAAACCGGATCTATCTCGGTCTTGTCACGCTCCTGTGACATCGCTAACTTCATATAATCGATATCACTAATCATTCTTCCACCACCAATTGCTAAAAATAACTTAGTACAGATAAATCTTAATTATGGATTTTGTATTAATCCAGTGAATTTACTTTTCGACAGATATCTTTCATCATTATTTTGATCGAAACAGGTATATTCGCAAATATGTTATGGGGAGTTAGCGAAACTGTGATTCAAACGAGGTTAAATTATTCGCTTCCAGGCCATTATTAAATTTGGCATCCCCTGGAGGATGCCATTATTTTTTACAGGGTTATTTTTCCGGTAACTTAATATCTTTGAACATGGCTTCAATATCTTCATTTGAGCGCAGGGCAACGGCCGTATCGACCACATCTCTGGTTAAATGCGGCGCAAATCGTTGAATAAAATCATACATATAGCTTCTTAAGAAGGTACTGCGACGAAACCCTATCTTTGTGGTGCTGTGGCTAAAAATGCCGTGGGCGTCAAGCTTAACCAAATCGGGATCAGACACAGGATCCACCGCCATGCTGGCTATCACCCCTACCCCGAGCCCTAGTCGGACGTAGGTTTTAATCACGTCGGCGTCCGTCGCGGTGAAAACAATGCGCGGCGTGAGTCCGGCACGGTTAAACGCCGTATCCAGTTCGGAGCGCCCGGTAAACCCAAAAGTGTAGGTCACCAGCGGATACTGGGCCAGCTCTTCTATTGAAACCGACCCCTGAGAGGCCAGCGGATGCTCTGGTGTGACAACGATCGATCGGTTCCAGTGATAGCACGGCAACATAACCAAATCATCATAGAGATGGAGCGCTTCAGTCGCGATGGCAAAGTCAGCATTGCCCTTTGAAACAGCTTCGGCGATTTGTGTCGGTGAGCCCTGATGCATGTGCAACGAGACGCGAGGATAGCGTTCAATAAAGCCTTTGATGACGCCCGGTAGCGCATAACGGGCTTGCGTATGCGTGGTTGCAACATACAGTGAACCTTTGTCAGGCCAGGTATGCTCGCCCGCCACCGACTTTATCGCCTCCACCTTCGACAAGACTTCACGCGCGATGCGTATGATCTCCTGCCCTGCTGGCGTGACCTGAGTCAAGTGTTTACCACTGCGAGCAAAAATCTGAACGCCCAGTTCATCTTCCAGCATGCGGACCTGTTTGCTGATGCCGGGCTGTGAGGTATACAAACCTTCAGCAGTAGAGGAAACATTCAGATTATGGTTAACAACCTCAACGATGTAGCGGAGTTGCTGTAGTTTCATGGCTGATATCCAAATAGCGCGTAAAATGAACCCGCTTAATACATTTTACGTTCAGGTCACTTCCTGGCCGGCGCACTTGTCTGGCCATCCCTGCGATTCGCCATATGGCGTCACAACGCATCCTGAAGACGGTGATGTATAAGACGATTTGATAATAAAGAAACGGTTAACTATAACCACTATATCATTTATATCTACAGTGTATAGATACCAACGAAAAATAATAAGCTGGTTATAAGAGGAGATAAAGCGCAACAAAATGCGCAAGCGCCATACCGCACGATTAAAAAGGGCCGCAATGCGGCCCTCACTACCAGTGATAAAGGTTATTTCTTCGCTTCAGTCCATTGCCCGTCAATATAGAAAGCGGACCAGCCGGTCGCTTTGCCGTCTTTCTCCGAAGCGACATATTGCTGCTTCGTCTTACGGCTAAAGCGCACCATCGTTTTATTACCCTGCGGATCTTTCTGCGGCGCATCGGCCAGATAACGCAGTTTCTCCGCCAGACGATCGCGGAAACGATACAGTTCTTCCACCAGCGGCGCACGGGTTTCGCGTGATTTAGGGAAAGTGCTGGCAGCCAGGAAGACGCCCGCCGCACCATCACGCAGAACGAAGTAGGCGTCTGATTTCTCGCAGGGAAGTTCCGGCAGTGGAACCGGATCTTCTTTCGGCGGGGCTACCTCGCCATTACGCAGGATTTTACGCGTGTTTTTACATTCATCGTTAGTACAGGCCATGTACTTACCAAAACGCCCCATCTTCAGGTGCATTTCTGAACCACATTTTTCACACTCAACGATCGGACCATCATAGCCCTTGATGCGGAATTCGCCCTCTTCAATCTCGTAACCATCACAGGTCGGGTTATTGCCGCAGACATGCAGCTTACGCTTCGGATCGATAAGGTAACTGTCCATCGCAGTGCCGCACTTTTTACAGCGACGTTTGGCGCGTAACGCATTGGTTTCCGCGTCATCGCCTTCCAGCACGTTAAGGACTTCGTTTTCCGGTACCAGATTAATGGTGGTTTTACAGCGCTCTTTCGGCGACAACGCATACCCTGAACAGCCGAGGAACACCCCGGTGCTGGCGGTGCGAATCCCCATCTTGCGCCCGCAGGTTGGACAATCGATGCTGGTCAGTACCATCGGGTTTGGCTGCATGCCCCCCACTTCCGGATCTTTCTCCGCGGTTTCCAGTTGCGCAGTGAAGTCGCCAAAGAAGTGGTCGAGCACCTGTTTCCATTCAGCCTGATGATTGGCCACCTGGTCGAGTCGGTCTTCCATTTGTGCGGTAAAATCGTAGTTCATCAAATCGCGGAAGTTTTCTTCCAGACGATCGGTGACAATTTCTCCCATTTTTTCCGCATAGAAACGACGGTTTTCCACTCGTACATAACCGCGGTCCTGGATAGTCGAAATAATCGAGGCATAGGTGGACGGACGACCAATCCCACGTTTTTCCAGCTCTTTCACCAGCGACGCTTCACTAAAACGCGCGGGCGGCTTAGTAAAGTGCTGCGCGGGCGTCAGCTCAACCAGACTGAGGCGGTCACCTTTGTTTACCACAGGTAAGGTACGATCTTCATCGCCTTTACGCAGAGCTGGCATTACTTTCGTCCAGCCGTCAAAGCGCAGCGTACGACCGCGCGCTTTCAGTTTGAAATCCCCGGCTTTTACCGTCAGCGTGGTGGAGTCATACTGCGCAGGCGTCATCTGACAGGCGACGAACTGACGCCAGATCAACTGATACAGTTTCTGCGCGTCAGATTCCATATCTTTCAGCGTTTCGGCCAGCACATTGACATCGGAAGGACGGATCGCCTCGTGCGCCTCCTGCGAGTTTTCTTTGCTGGCGTACTGGTTAGCGCTCGCCGGAAGATATTTTTTACCGAATTTATCATCGATATAGTCGCGCACCATATTCAGCGCGTCCTGGCTGAGGTTCGTCGAATCGGTACGCATATAGGTAATATAGCCCGCTTCGTAGAGACGCTGCGCCATCATCATGGTTTTCTTCACGCCGAATCCCAGACGCGTGCTGGCGGCCTGCTGCAGCGTCGAGGTGATAAAGGGCGCGCCAGGCTTGCTGCTGGTCGGCTTATCTTCACGCTCCAGCACGCTGTAGCTGGCGTTTTCAAGCAGCGCGACCGCCGCCATAGTTTCATCACGGCTAACCGGGCGGAACGGTTTATCACCGTTATGCGTCACCTGCAGTTGTAATGCCTCGCCGTCCGGCGTCGTGGTACTGGCGTCAACCTCCCAGAACTCTTCCGGAACGAATGCTTTAATTTCGCGCTCGCGTTCCACCACCAGACGTACGGCAACGGACTGGACGCGGCCGGCAGACAAACCACGGGCAATTTTTTTCCACAGCAGTGGAGAAACCATATAGCCCACCACGCGATCCATAAAACGGCGCGCCTGCTGAGCATTAACCCGGTCGATATTCAGTTCGCCAGGCTTTTCGAAGGCCTGACGAATGGCATTTTTGGTGATCTCGTTGAACACCACGCGGCTATAGCGCTGTTCATCACCACCGATAACTTCCCGCAGGTGCCATGCAATCGCTTCCCCTTCGCGGTCAAGGTCGGTTGCGAGGTAGATGTGGTCAGCTTTTTCCGCCAACTGTTTGAGTTCTGAAACGACCTTTTCTTTACCCGGAAGTATTTCATAGTGCGCATTCCAGTCATGCCACGGGTCCACGCCCATACGATTAACCAGAGCGCCACGTTCATCCTTCTTAGGCTTTTTAGCCCCTTTGGTGGAGGTAGAGTCGGCGCTCTTTTTGGAAGCTGAGCCACTGGTCGGCAAATCGCGGATATGACCGACGCTGGATTTAACCACGTAGTCACTACCCAGATACTTATTGATCGTTTTGGCTTTTGCCGGGGACTCAACGATAACGAGAGCTTTACCCATATTCACCTTTACCTAATTTGATTCATCCAGAATACATCGCACATTGATTCACCATCCACGGGAAACACGTCACAACCAATGTTGCGTCGTTATCGATGGATATCAACCCTTTGCACCGGTTTCACATCCATAAAACCAGTTAGCTGAGTTAGCTGGCTTTTTCTGGCCTGGCGACATAGCACGAATAATTTTTGGCCGAATGTCAAGCAAATCTGTTACCAGATCGCTGAAAGCGTCACACTGTACCTGATAAAATTCGTTACGCAACTTTATTAGCATGCAAAAGCAAATCCCGCCACTAAACTGATGTTTATTAAGCGCCTGCGAATACCCTTGTAAGCACAGTGGAATATTTGCCCCGCGCCGCCGCGCGGCGTAGACTAACCGGTAAGAATCACAGGAGGTATTTATGCAAGGTACAACCCAACCAATCGATCGCCAGACGTTGCTGGAAAAAGCCAACACGCTTATTCGCGAACATGAAGATACGTTAGCCGGGATCGAGGCCACCGATGTCGTTCAGCGTAACGGCGTACTGGTATTCAGCGGCGAGTTCTATCTTGATGAACAGGGGCTGCCCACGGCGAAAAGTACGGCGGTATTTAATATGTTCAAATACCTTGCGCACCAGTTGTCCGATAAGTATCACCTGGCGGATTAAAAATGGCTTACCGGCCAGATATGGCAACGCGAGGTTTTAGCCTCGCGTCTTCTTTGTTTTTGTTTACATGAGCGGGGTTACATCAGCGGCTTTTGCCCACGCTGCCACCAGCGCAGCAGTAGCTTGTCGGCGCTTTCCGCCGCGCTGCCGGTAAAACGATCGAGCATTTTCTTACGCTGTTGGTAGCGCACGCTGATAACCTCATGTTTTTCCATCAGCCCCAGCAGCAGTTCATCACTGGTTTCCACCGCGTCCACAAGGCCCTTTTCCAGCGCCTGAACGCCGTACCAGTGTTCTCCAGTGGCCACCTGCTCAATATCCAGCGTTGGCCGCATTTGATGAACAAAGTCTTTAAATAACCGATGGGTATCATTCAGATCTTCACGGAATTTCTGCCGCCCTTCTTCCGTATTTTCACCCAGCATCGTCAGGGTGCGCTTGTATTGACCGGCGGTATGCAGCTCAATATCAATATCTTTGTTCTTCAGGAAGCGATTAATGTTCGGGATCTGCGCCACAACACCAATCGAGCCAAGAATCGCAAACGGCGCGGCGACAATTCGGTTCGCCACGCAGGCCATCATATAACCTCCGCTGGCCGCCACCTTATCTACCGCTACCGTCAACGGGATCTGTTTGTCACGCAAGCGTTGCAGTTGCGAAGCGGCAAGGCCATAACCGTGGACCACGCCGCCGGGACTTTCGAGGCGAATCACGACCTGGTCACGCGCTTTTACCGCCGCCAGAACAGCGGTGATCTCTTCCCGCAGGCTGCTGACTTCATGGGCATCCATGCTGCCTTTAAAATCCAGCACCCAAACCCGCGATTTCGCGTCTGGCTCCGCGGTACCCAGCTTTGCCCGGGCCTTTGCGGCCTTTGCTTCCTGCTTGTGCTTTTTCTTTTGCACTTTATGCCACCGCTTCTGCTGCGGGCCATCAAGCAACGAAACCGCCAGATCTTCCTTCATATCCTTATACTGCTCGCTAAGATTGGTCACCCGGAGCTCCCCGCGCTGCTTCTTGCGCTGAGTCAGGTTAACAATAATGGCGACGATAACCGCAATTGCGACGACAATCGTCGCGATTTTTGCCAAAAACAGGCCGTATTGAGCAAGTAACTCCACGTTTTCACCTTGTGTAAACCACTGACGTTGACGCACAGTGTACATCAGCCGTCCGCGATAAGTCTTTGTGCTTTGTGTTACGCGTGAGGCGCAATCCTGTTTTTTCAGCGACGATAAAATCGTTGCAAGATATTAATTCTCTGACGTGTTTCCGTTTCGCCGATTGCAATAGCGAGCGCTTTAGGGCATAAAGCGCAAAAGTGAGAGACCTAATAGCAAGCGCGATCGTCAGCCGATCGCTTGAGAGGAGTCGCCGTGCATTATCAACCGCAACGTCACCTGTTACAGGACCGCATCATCCTTGTTACCGGCGCCAGCGACGGCATTGGCCGTGAAGCCGCGCTGACCTATTCCCGCTATAGCGCCAGCGTCATCCTGGTCGGTCGTAATGAAGAGAAGTTGCGCGGCGTCGCCCACGAGATTCAGCAGGCGGGCGGGATCCCTGCCCAGTGGTTTGTTCTGGACCTGTTAACCTGCACGCCACAGGCGTGCCAGCAACTGGCGCAGAAGATAGCCATCCACTACCCGCGCCTTGACGGCGTGCTGCACAACGCCGGTATGCTCGGCGATGTTTGCCCCATGGACCAACAAAAACCCGAAGTATGGCAAGAAGTTATGCAGGTGAACGTTAACGCCACCTTTATGCTCACTCAGGCGCTGCTTCCTTTATTACTTAAATCTGAATCAGGTTCGCTGGTTTTTACCTCTTCCAGCGTTGGCCGCCAGGGACGAGCCAACTGGGGGGCCTACGCAGCATCTAAATTTGCCACCGAAGGCATGATGCAGGTGCTGGCCGAAGAGTACCAAAGCCGCCATCTGCGGGTTAACTGTATTAATCCTGGCGGTACCCGTACTAAAATGCGTGCCAATGCTTTCCCAACGGAAGATCCGCAAAAATTGAAAACGCCCGCCGATATCATGCCTGTTTATCTGTGGCTGATGGGCGACGACAGCCGTCGCAAGACGGGAATGACTTTTGATGCCCAGCCGGGGCGCAAACCAGGAATCGCACGATGAGTGATGAACGCTACCGCGAACGCCAGCAGCGGTTAAAAGATAAGGTTGACGCCCGCGTGGCGGCGGCCCAGGAAGAGCGCGGCATTATCATTGTCTTTACCGGCAACGGTAAAGGCAAAACCACCGCGGCGTTTGGCACAGTGACCCGCGCCGTCGGGCACGGTAAAAAGGCCGGCGTCGTGCAGTTTATTAAAGGCATCTGGCCGAACGGCGAACGCAATTTGCTCGAACCGCACGGCGTCGAATTCCAGGTAATGGCCACCGGGTTTACCTGGAATACCCAGGATCGCGCAAGCGACACCGCAGCCTGCCTCGCCGTCTGGGAGCATGGTCGCAGAATGCTGGCCGATGAAAGTCTGGATCTCGTTTTGCTCGACGAACTGACCTACATGGTCGCGTATGACTATCTCCCGCTGGACGAGGTGATGACCGCATTGCGCAATCGCCCGGCGCATCAAACGGTAATTATTACCGGTCGCGGTTGCCATCGTGAGATTATCGAACTGGCGGACACCGTCAGCGAGTTACGCCCGGTTAAGCATGCTTTTGACGCCGGAATTAAGGCGCAGATAGGGATCGACTACTAAGTGCACCTTCCGAAGTGTCGATCGCCTGAAGAAGATCTTCATATATCTGTCTGACGTGATGGAAGTCGCCCTATCCCTGGCCTGCATCCATTATGCCAGTTGGCTGACAAATAACCCGGATGCGCTGACCGCATCGATAGCAATTTTACCCAGTTTGCTACGAATCGCGTCAGCCAGCCCGATGGTTGAAAACCCCGTGCAGGAAAACGCGATGACCTCCGCGCCCTCCTTGTACAACATATCGGCGCAGGCCAGCGCACTGGCACGCCCCTCAGGCGTCAGCAAGTCCGTCGTATTGGTCACGCCTTCTGGCCTGGCATAGCGCACCTTTTCCCCCAGCAGGGCACGAAATGGCGCAGGTGCCCCAACACCAATTCCCATCACCGCCACCGGACGCTTCAGCATCGCCGCAATGCTGGCGGAGGCGCTGCCAGCACTTATAACAGGGACACTCACCGCGGCACGCAACTGTGCGAGACCCGGATCGGCCGCACAGCTCAAAAACAGCGCGGTACAGCCTTGCGCCTGTAATGTCTGGCCTGACGCAACAATTTTCGGTATCGCCAGCGCTTCGCTATCGGCATCGAAAATACCGCGTCGTTGATCCGCAATACAGCGACTGATACTCGCAATACCGTACTCTTGCTGAATCAGGCGACCATGTTCCTCAACAAAATGCCGATCGTCATGGGTCAGTACCCGAATAATGCCTAACATCAGCAACCTCCGTCAGTAAAAGCGATGACCGGGAACCAGTACAACTGCTGGCTCATTGGCTTTAAACAGCAACGCCGGGTTGCTGCCCCCCAGTTGCGCACTGCCGTTCTGCACGGAGATCCAGTTTCCTTCCGGCAGGCCAATCACTTCCAGGTGTGGATCAACCACCAACAGCTCGCGTATGCGCTGCTCGCGGGTTTCCCCCTGGTGACCAGCGGGCAGTGCGTTGGTAAAGTGCGGATTGATTTGCAGTGGCACCAGATTGAGCGCATCGAAGCCGCCCGGATCGGTGATTGGCATATCGTTGGTGGTGCGAATCGTCGGGCAGGCCAGATTCGCACCGGCGCTCCAGCCTACGTACAACGCCCCCGTATTGACGGCCTGACGTACAGGATCGATCAGCCCGTATTCACGGCATTTTTTCAGTAGATTAAAGGTATTTCCCCCGCCCACCATCACGATATCCGCCGCAGCAAGGGCCGCCTTCGGATCGTCCACGGTATGAATCCCGGTGATCTCCAGAGACAGCTCCGCCAGCGCCAGTCGCACTTTATCGGTATAAGCATCCCAGCTCTGAGTGACCCCCGCGAAGGGGATAAACACCACCTTACGACGCCCGCCCAGTTGCGCTTTCAGCACAGGAAGTGCGTATTCCAGATAGCCCGTTCCCGGCAGCACCGAATTACTCAACAGCACTAAATTCATGATTTGGGATGCATTCATTTCATTCTCCATACAGTAGGTTACTCAGCAGATCGGCCAGCAGTTTATTCGACAACACCACCGGCAGCGCCACGTGACGGGCGCAAATCTCCTGATGCCACTCGGTGAACCCCATGCAATCAGTGAGGATCACCTCCGCGCCCTGCGCTTCCAGCGAACGGGCGGCGGTGGACAATTCCTCTTCGCTAGCGGTATAAGGTGAGGCAACGGCAAAAACCGGGGGCCGTTGCGCACCCCGCCACTTTTCCCGTTCACTGGCGACTTGAGACGCCAGCGGCACCAGAATACCGGCACGGCGCTCGCCCACCAGCGCATTGAGCGTCGGAGGCAGAATCTGGTCTGGTTCCATCAGCCATGCTTTTTTGCTGTGCAGCCCGTGAAATTCGCCGGTACAGAGGAGAGCGATAAGTTCGCAGCCTTGCGCCTCCAGATCGTCAATCTTCTGCTGCAGCGCTTCACCCACTGCCGGTTTCCCCATTACCACTGCACGACCGTCCAGCAGGCGTGAGGTAAGCAACGCATCACCCGGTTGCGGTGCGAAGCGCGCAGCAATCGCTGCGTCGTCCAGCCCGTCAAGCACCCCGGCATGCAGGCACGCCACATGAGCAGGCAGTGCGGCGTCGAGGATCGGCGTGATATCCCTACGCGGCGCCTGACCGATGGTCAGCGTACCGATTTTGCGTATTGCCATGTCACACTCCCGGCTGACGTTTTTGCAGGTGCGCCAGTGAACCGTACAGATCCAGCAGGCGCTGATACTCCGCTTTATCAAAGAAGTGGCAGGTGCCGCGGGTAAACTCTTTCGCCACTTCTACTGCATATTTGCAGACCAGTGCGATATCCGTTTCATGGCTTGCGCCAGTACCGCAGCCCGGCACGGTGCTGACGGCCGTGATCGCGACGCCAACCACCGGTGCAGTGGTGGCAATGGATGGCTGTAAAATACTGTTGATGTGGTATACACCGTTACCGTACGGCGTAATATCCTGAGTGGTGATCGGGAACGTGACCGGTAACTGCCCGGTGGTCATCTCCATCACCCGCAATAGATCGTCTGAGACGCGCAAAACATAGCCCGATTTCACCGTCGGAGAAATGGCGAAGCCTTTGTGATTGATGACGCGGTTGCCTTTAGTAGTATCGATAGAGAGCACCGCATCCATCTCGTCGGAAACTTCCTGTTCGTTCATATCTTCGGTTTCCACCGGAGAATCCATAAAATCGACCGGTTCGTGTGGACGTGTCGGCGCATCAGGGCAGATATGGGTGCTCACAATCACATCGCCTGGCAGGCTATCGCCCTGACGCTGCATCTCAGCCAACTTGAGCGCACTGGCAATCGCCGCCACCGCGCCATCAGCATCCGAAACCAGGCCGATACGGCCCGGACGTGCGCCAATACCGCCGAGACGCCCTACGATTCCCAGTGTCGGCGCACTGCCGCCGCTACGTTTCCCCTCGGTGCCCGGGATAACGATGTTTACGAAATCAGTACTGCCTTTCGGACCGCTGACCGCTTTCAAGCTGACGTCGATGCCAGGGTATTCCGCCAGCAGTTTCTTCACCTTTTCGCCGCTGGCATACGCGCTGTCGAGTAATTCAAAAACCTGAATGGTCTGTTTTAAGCTCATACTATTTTCCTTTGTATTACGTGATTACTTTTTGCCGCCCGGCAGGACTGAGTTAAAGAAACTGAACAGTGCATCACCGGCGATAAGCCCCGCCGCCAGCACCTCGATTTTTTGACGAACCGGTTCGCCGCCTACCCGCAGTACAATAGCGCGAATGGAGATACCGATGATCACCGCCCAACCCGCCAGCGGATTATTGATTAACAGCCCGGTCGCCAGCAGGACGCCCATCTGGCGACCGGGTCCGCCAATCAACTGAATGATCGCGCCAGGGATGGCCCAGATCAGCATTGATTTGGCGATATCCAGCGATACGCCCGCCTTAATGGCTGCGACGTACACTTTCGCTACCGGCGGCACCAGCCCCTGAGAGAAGTAGTCGCGGAAGATAAACAGCACGACCGGCATCGCCACCACAAAGGCCAGAATCGCGGCAATCAACTGCTGGCGACGGCCTTCCAGTTCAAAGCGGGTGTGCTGACCTTTACCGCGCAGGATCCAGCCTGCCTTCAGGTCGTATCCCATGTCGGCAAACGCCGGCCCGGTTGCAGCGGAGAAGCCGCACAGCATCGCCAGCGCTTCCGGTGGAAAACCAATCAAAATGCCGATAATCAGCGTGATTAGCGCCACGGCGAAAGCCGGGAACCAGCCGGAGTGCATGGCAGCAAGACCCACAATCATTTCATGCAGGAAGGCAGCAAATGCGGCGTAAAGCATAAAAGCGATCAGCCACGGCAGCGTGAGGTGCGCGTACAGGCCGCTACCCAGCGCAATAAGCACCGAAATGGCGATAAATCCGAAAGCGCCCAGGCGGATGGTTTTACCGATCTGCTCGTTCTGCGCATGATCCAGCAGGTCGCTACTGCTCTTGCTCTGCGCTTTACTGGTATTACTCTGACGGATCAATTTGACAATCTGGAACAGCGCCACCAGACCCGCCCCTACCATCACCCCATGAGGGATATAGAGTTTGTTGATATCAATCCCAAACAGCGGATCGGAATAGCCACGTAGCAGAAAGCCCAGGCCCAGCATACCCAACGCCCAGATATTGCCGATAAACGCGGTGCCAAGCGCCGCCATCGGGAATTTAAACCACGAGCCAATGGCGCCAATCACGATACCAGTACTCAACAACACAGCCTGCTTGCCGCCTCGATCGCCCGCTTTGATGGATTCTGCAGCAGCAATCCCCGGCGGCCATGCCCCTTCAGCCGGAAAGATACGCGTGTTGAACAAGCGGTACAGCAGCCAGGCATCCAGTAGCATCGCCAGCGCCACGCCGAAGAACATCGGCATCACCATCTCTTCATGACCAAATAGCCAGGGAATGGAAATAGGCAGCAGCAGCGAGTTTGCCGCGCCAAAGGTCGCGGCGGAGGTGGCGCTCTGCGCAAGGTTCTGAATATGGATAGAGCGAAAACGGGCAAAACACTGAAGCGGGATGCGGGCAATAATCATTGCCACCATCGCGCCAATAATCGAGGTGTTGGGTGTCACCCCAAGTGTGGTGAGCAACTGCACGCCGATTACCGCGCCAAAGATGCTGAGCAACAGCAGTAGCAGCAGGGTCGACGGCGCTAAAGCGCGGGGATGCGACTCGCTCTTATCTGCAGGTGTTTTTAAATGGTCGATCTGACTCACGGTGTTCTCCTGGCATTGGCAAAAGAAAAATCAAAGTGAATGGGCGACCAGCGTATCGCCCGTTTTTCTGGCAATGGTTATGGCCGTTTCTTTCAGTAACGTTGCGATGCGTTGCAACTCTTCAGGGCTGGCAAGATGCTGAGGAAACGACAGGCAGAACGCCACGGCTTCGTGTGTGGCCGGGTCGCCTACCGCGCAGCTGACAGAGGCTGTATCGGCAACGGATTCGTTGACCGCTGTTGCATACCCGGCATCACGGGCGCGGGCGACAGCAGCCACCAGCAGACTAAGATCCTGGTTTGATCCGCTGAGTTGCGACACCACCTGTGGGCTGGCAAAAAAGTCATGCAGTTGGATATCGGAGAAGCGCGACAGCAACGCGCGTCCGGTCGATGTCCCCCAGGCAGGCGAGCGGGAACCCGGCCAGGTTACGACAGGCAGCGCCTGACGACCGTGGATCACCCGTAGCACCAGAATTTCTTGATTATCGAGCATTGAGATATAGCCGGTGTAGCCAGTACGTTCACACAGACTGCGCAGGGCGGTATCGACATGATCGCTCAGGGACATTTGACGACTGACCAGATGCGAGGCTGACATAATCAGCGGCCCCGGCAGAAATGTTCCCTGCACAGGGTCCTTTTCCAGATATCCATAAGACTCAAGCTGACTCATCACCCGCGAAGCGGTACTTTTTGGCATCTTCAGATGCGTAATCACATCGCTGATCCGGATCCCGCTTTGCAGATCCACCATCAGTTTCAGGATGTTGGCCGTGGTTTCTAAAATCGACATCAGCAAGTCCCATAAAATGGTACAATGGTTTCATTAAACGGATTCATTAAATGGTTTAGCAAAATCAATGCCAATCTGTAATCAATTGAATTATCGTAAAATGAAGGGGGAGGATAAAAATAAGGCTTCATTATATTGCTCTATTTTGGTGCAAACTACGCTGAGACTTCACAAATTGCACAAAATTAATGCAGCCTGATAACGCGATTCTCCTCATGTCGCGTATTAGAGAGTCGCCTTTATACTGGCCGCGCCATTTGAAGATCCGGTTGCATTGATACCCTGCGTCTGAGCAACATGAGACACATGTCATGCCCGGTCTCCGTCGTCTGCTGAATAATGGCAATTCTTTCGTGTGGCGTACGCCGTCGACGTCGCTCAGGGCCTGATTATGTTAAGAGAGGTGAAGTGTCTGGTGATCTATGGGGCCAGTCCAGGAGGGTTTGAGCCTCACGCAAGAAAAGAGAAAGTGAACATATCGCGCTAACAAAAAAGCGGGGCGGGAGACGGCGCAATCCTTCATTTATCATGAGGCACATTCACCAGCGGACTGCGCGTTGCCCATTGAGAGTGACATACTCAAACAGGCGTTTATATTACAGGATGCGTTCCGGCGAACCGCCGGAACTGAAATAATTAACCGTTACTGCTATTACGACTGCTGGATCGACGAGTATTATTGCTTACTTTACTGTGACGCTTAACTGCGCGGCGGATCTGGTTCGCTTTCATACGGCGACGATCTTTTTCGACAGCCACTTTTGAGGCGGTTTCCGGCGTTAACGCCACCAGTTCACGCAGATAGTTCGTTTGCGCCAGATCCAGCTCGGTATAGCCCCCGCGCGGCAGGCCTTTTGGCAACGGAATATCGCCATAGCGCACGCGGATCAGGCGGCTCACCTGCACGCCAACGGCTTCCCACAGGCGGCGAACTTCACGGTTACGGCCTTCGGTCAGCGTCACGTTGTACCACTGGTTAATCCCTTCACCGCCGGTGAATTTAATGGTTTTAAACGCCGCCGGTCCGTCTTCCAGCTGCACGCCGCGGGACAACTGACGAAGTTTGTCCTCATCAATCTGACCAAAGACGCGCACCGCATATTCACGTTCAACTTCGCGGCTCGGATGCATCAGGCGGTTCGCCAGTTCACCGTCCGTCGTGAACAACAGCAGGCCGCAGGTATTGACGTCGAGACGACCAACGGCAATCCAGCGCGCACCGCGCAGCTTTGGCAAACGATCGAACACCGTCGGGCGCCCTTCCGGGTCATTACGGGTACAGAGTTCACCTTCGGGCTTGTAATAAGCCAGCACACGACAAATCTGTTCCGCAGACTCCTTCACCGAAACCAGGTGACCGTCAATGCGAATTTTTAAACCGGGAACAATTTCAACGCGATCGCCGAGGGTGGCGATTTTGCCATCGACGCTGACGCGGCCAGCGTCGATTTTGGCTTCAATTTCACGGCGGGAGCCGTGGCCGGCCCGGGCCAGCACTTTTTGTAGTTTCTCGCTCATTGAGCTTCCTTAAGGTGTCGCCTTCCCAGGCGTCGTGGTATACATAGAAAAACAGGACGCCAGGAATAACTCTTTCCTGGCCACCTGTTCTGTAAATATTTTTCCGTTCTCTGAACCGTTATCGCTAACGACTGAGACGTGCCTGCTGGCGTGGGCCGACATCATACACGAACTTTAAGATGAATGCTTCTGTGCGTTCCGTCATGTCAGCGCTTGCCAACAGAACCCGTTGTTCACGATGAACCGATGGCCAGCAGATTTTCTGTCTACGGAAACGGTATCAGCACGAATAGTCGCACCATAGAGATCATTGGCCACGGCATCGGTGGACCCCTACGTAGTTTTTATCATTAGGGGTAAGATCGTATTGCCATTTATAATTTTTAGGATTATTCTTAGTTTGCGTTTCGTTTTTCACCCTTTGCATTCATTATTCAATTAAAACAAAGGCCTGGGATAAGTTCACATGCCCGGTCTCATTCATAAATGAGTCTTGAGAATGAAAAATATTGAACCACTTAAACTTCGTGACGTTTGTTATGCAAAAATAAAAACATGTAATAATGATGAAATGATAATTAAGATTTCCGAGATTACGATGGTTGTCTCGCAAGGTAATATTTGCATCCTTTCATTAAAAAGCATGCCCTCTCCTGTAAGATTAAGAAACAAGCTTTCTGAAATTGAATCACTGCTCAATATGACCCAACATCTCGTTATCCCGTGCACTGAAGACACATGTACTGGCTCAGAAAATACGTGATAATAATTAACTTGCGCTTTTTTTAGTTACAAAAAGCAACGAAGTGAATGTACTATTGAAACCTTATCAATACATTCATAACAATATTTCAACAGACTCTCGGCGCATCGCGATATCTCCCTGCCAGAGGTTCATTTTTATTATTTATCAGGCCCTGTTACCACGCAATTCAGGCTGCATAAGGATACCCAGGAAATAAAACGCCAGCATGTTTTTCCCTCTCTTCAGAAGAGAGAGGGAATTGACTCATTTCACGTTTTATTGCATAACAATGCGTCAACACCTTTTAAGAAGAAAATAATTTCTGGCCAACCGAAAATTTTCTCCCGCTCGCCCTCCGGGGATACCATGACTATCAGCAAGCCCCATGCCAACGCAATGCTGAACAGCCACAACAACACTGCGCAAACCAAAAAAAAATCACCGTTCATCACCATTCCTGTGCGAAAACAGGCCAGTGCTCACAGAAATGGCTTCACGTCACCAACGCCTTCACGCAGCACAACTGGCACGTCGTCGGTCAGATCAATAACCGTCGTCGGCTGCTGCCCCAGATAACCGCCATGAATAATCAGATCCACCTGCTTCTCAAGACGATCTTTGATCTCTTCCGGATCGGACTCAGTAAAATCGCTGCCGGGCAGCATCAGCGAGGTGGAAAGCATTGGCTCGCCGAGCGTTTCCAGCAACGCCTGAGCTATCGGATTAGACGGTACGCGCATACCAATGGTTTTACGCTTATCCTGCAACAACCGGCGCGGCACCTCTTTGGTCCCCTTGAGGATAAAGGTATAGTTGCCCGGCGTATTATTTTTAATCAGCCGAAAGGCCACGTTATCGACGAATGAATAGGTCGATAGCTCGGATAAATCGCGGCACATCAGGGTAAAGTTGTGACCATCAGGTAGATCACGAATACGACAAATCCGCTCCATCGCGCCTTTATCTTCAATTTTGCAGCCTAATGCATAGCCGGAGTCGGTCGGATAGACGATAACCCCACCTTTACGCACAATTTCCACCGCCTGGTTAATCAGCCGCACCTGCGGGTTTTCCGGATGGATATAAAAAAACTGGCTCATACTTCCCTCTCAATGTTGTTCTGTGGCCACTTCCCAACTACGCCAGATTCCTTCTACACCAGCGGGTAGCCAAAGTTTACGTCCCAGTTCGATCCACGGACAGGGTTGATGAAAATCAGACCCTTGCGATGCAAGAAGACCAAACTGTACGGCATATGCAGCAAGCCGGGCGCGCTCATGCGGTGCCTGTTGACACTGCGCGACCTCCATTGCGTCGCCCCCCAGTTCACTAAAGTGGGCCAGCAGTCGCTTCAACCATTTGGCGGAGAGGTCATAGCGACCCGGATGAGCAATAACCGCTTTACCGCCGGAATGATGAATGACATCAATTGCTTGTTTTATTGTACACCACTGAGGAGGGACGTAACCGGTTTTCCCGCGTGCAAGATATTTCTTAAACACGTCAGCCATACACTTAGCATAGCCGGCCTCCACCAGAAAACGGGCAAAATGGCCGCGCGTCACCGCACCACCATCGGCCAGCTTCAGCGCACCTTCCCACGCGCCGGGGATCCGCGCTTTCTCCAGCCGCTCAGCAATCCGTTGCGCGCGATTCTGACGACGCGCTTTCTGTTCATCAAGCAGCGCGGTCATCGCCGGATGGGCAATATCAATATTCAGGCCGACAATATGAATTTCGTGATTTTCCCACAGAGTAGAAATTTCCACCCCGGTGACCAGCGTCAACGGCAGGGAGGCGCGCGCGATCTCCGCCTGCGCGGCGGGGATCGCCGCTACGGTATCGTGATCGGTAATCGCCAGCGTACGGACACGCATCTGATGTGCGCGATGAACAAGTTCTTCTGGTGTCAGTCGTCCGTCAGAGGCAATCGTGTGGCTATGCAGGTCGTAAATCACTGCGTAATGGGTGTTGCTCAAGATGACTCCTGCTGGACATAAACCGGTACCCGTCATACTTTAAGTCACAGGCAGATTGACTGCGGCACGGCAACTTAAGTTATTAAGGATATGAATAAGTGCATCATCATACCGACTCACAGAGAAAATCTGCAAACGGGGGTTGACTTTAATCCCTCGGACTAGTTAACTAGTACGAAAGTTCACATGAAGGGGTATCCGCAATGAAAACGCTATTTATCACTCTGCACGGCTGGTGGCGCGCGTCCTGTTATCGGGCAGCGTAATCGCGTTTTGCACTCAGCATACAGATACCCGGCCCGCCAATGAGCGGGCTTTTTATTGGACAAATTTTTCTACCGAACAGGCGAGAACAATAATGCAAACATCAAAACCGGCACTCGAGCTTCTCACCAGCGACGCCATCTATCGGGAAAATCCGACGGCGTTATTCCATCAGTTATGCGGCGCACGACCGGCCACGCTGCTGCTGGAATCCGCTGACATCGACAGTAAAGATGATTTAAAAAGCCTGCTGCTGGTTGATAGCGCGCTGCGCATTACCGCACTAGGTGACACTGTCACCATTCAGGCGCTTTCCGCCAATGGCACAGCGCTGTTAGATCTGCTGGATAGCGCGCTTCCCGCCGGTATCAATAATCAGCGTCAGCCTACTAGCCGGGTATTGACCTTCCCGCCGGTCAGTACGCTGTTAGATGAAGACGCCCGCTTATGCTCGCTGTCGGTGTTCGATGCTTTCCGCCTGTTACAGGATCTGATTACCGTACCGCAGGACGCGCGTGAAGCGATGTTCTTCGGCGGCCTGTTCGCCTATGACCTTGTCGCCGGTTTTGAAGACCTGCCGCCGCTGAAAAGTGATACCGCCTGCCCCGATTACTGCTTCTATCTGGCGGAAACGCTGCTGATTATCGACCACCAGACCAAAAACACCCACATCCAGGCCAGCCTGTTCACGCCGCTGGAAAGTGAAAAACAGCGCCTGTTACAGCGTATCGCCCAGCTTCGTCAGCAGTTAAATGAACCGCCAGCGCCGCTGCCGGTCACCACGGTCAGCGAGATGCGCTGCGACTGCGATCAGAGTGACGAAGAGTACGGTGCCGTGGTGCGTAAAATGCAACGCGCCATCCGTGCAGGCGAGATTTTCCAGGTCGTGCCATCACGTCGCTTCTCGCTGCCCTGCCCGTCGCCGCTGGCCGCTTATGATGTGCTGAAAAAGAGTAACCCTAGCCCGTATATGTTCTTTATGCAGGACAATGACTTCACGCTGTTCGGCGCCTCGCCGGAAAGCTCCCTGAAGTACGATGCCGCCAGCCGCCAGATTGAGATCTACCCGATTGCCGGCACCCGCCCGCGCGGTCGTCGCCCGGACGGTTCGCTGGATCGCGATCTCGACAGTCGTATTGAGCTGGAGATGCGTACCGACCATAAAGAACTTTCCGAGCATCTGATGCTGGTTGACCTGGCGCGTAACGACCTCGCGCGCATCTGTACGCCGGGCAGTCGCTATGTTGCCGACTTAACCAAAGTTGACCGCTATTCGTTTGTTATGCACCTCGTCTCCCGCGTGGTCGGCGAACTGCGCAACGATCTCGACGTTCTGCACGCTTATCGCGCCTGTATGAACATGGGCACCCTCAGCGGCGCACCGAAAGTTCGCGCGATGCAGCTTATCGCCGCCGCTGAAGGCAAGCGGCGCGGTAGCTACGGCGGCGCGGTGGGCTACTTTACCGCTCACGGCGACCTTGATACCTGCATCGTGATCCGTTCTGCCTACGTGCAGGAGGGCATTGCCACGGTACAGGCCGGTGCCGGCATTGTTCTCGATTCCGTTCCTCAGTCAGAAGCGGATGAAACCCGTAATAAAGCTCGCGCGGTGCTGCGCGCTATCGCCCAGGCCCATCACGCGAAGGAGACTTTCTAATGGCCGACATTCTGCTGCTCGATAATATCGATTCTTTTACCTATAACCTGGCAGATCAGCTACGGGCGAACGGCCATAACGTGGTGATTTACCGTAACTCTGTGCCGGCGCAAGCGTTGATTGAGCGCATCGGCACCATGAAAAACCCGGTACTGATGCTCTCTCCGGGCCCAGGCACACCGAGCGAAGCGGGCTGTATGCCGGAGCTGCTGACCCGGCTGCGCGGCAAACTGCCGATTATCGGCATCTGCCTTGGGCACCAGGCGATTGTGGAAGCCTACGGCGGTTACGTCGGCCAGGCCGGTGAGATTCTCCACGGTAAGGCTTCAAGCATCGAACATGACGGCCAGGCGATGTTTGCCGGTCTCAGCAATCCCTTGCCGGTCGCCCGCTACCACTCGCTGGTCGGCAGTAACATCCCGGCAGGGTTGACCATCAACGCCCACTTTGACGGCATGGTCATGGCGGTGCGTCACGATACGGATCGCGTTTGTGGTTTCCAGTTCCATCCTGAGTCGATTCTGACCACCCAGGGCGCGCGTTTGCTGGAACAAACCCTGGCCTGGGCGCTGCAGAAGCTGGAGCAGACCAATACCCTGCAACCGATTCTGGAAAAACTGTATCAGGCTGAACCCCTGAGCCAGCAGGAAAGCCACCTGCTATTTTCAGCCGTCGTACGCGGCGAAGTGAAACCCGAACAACTGGCCGCCGCGCTGGTGAGTATGAAAGTGCGCGGCGAACAACCGCAGGAAATTGCCGGGGCCGCCACCGCCCTGCTGGAAAACGCCGCCCCCTTCCCGCGCCCGGATTATCTGTTTGCCGATATTGTTGGTACCGGTGGCGACGGCAGCAACAGCATCAATATTTCCACCGCCAGCGCCTTTGTTGCCGCCGCCTGCGGCCTGAAAGTGGCAAAGCACGGCAATCGTAGCGTCTCCAGTAAGTCAGGCTCTTCCGACCTGCTGGCGGCATTCGGTATCAATCTGGATATGAACGCCGATAAATCTCGCCAGGCGCTGGATGAACTGGGCGTTTGTTTCCTGTTCGCGCCGAAGTATCACACCGGGTTCCGCCACGCCATGCCGGTCCGCCAGCAGCTTAAAACCCGCACCCTGTTTAATGTGCTCGGGCCGCTGATCAACCCGGCTCACCCGCCGCTGGCGCTGATTGGCGTCTACAGCCCGGAACTGGTGCTCCCCATTGCCGAAACCCTGCGTGTACTGGGCTACCAGCGTGCTGCGGTGGTGCATAGCGGAGGAATGGACGAAGTGTCGCTGCATGCGCCGACGGTGGTCGCTGAACTGCACAATGGCGAAATCAAAAGCTATCAGTTGACTGCAGCCGACTTTGGTCTGACGCCTTACCATCAGGAGCAACTGGCAGGCGGCACGCCGGAAGAAAACCGTGACATTCTTACGCGCTTGCTACAAGGTAAAGGTGAAGCCGCTCACGAAGCCGCTGTTGCCGCCAATGTCGCCATGTTGATGCGTTTATATGGCCATGAGGATCTGAAGGCCAACGCGCAGCAAGTTATTGATGTGCTGCACAGCGGAGCGGCCTATGACAGAGTAACCGCATTAGCGGCAAGAGGGTAAATAATGCAGACCGTGTTAGCGAAAATCGTTGCCGACAAAGCGATTTGGGTAGAAGCCCGTAAACAGCAACAACCATTAGCCAGTTTTCAGAATGAGGTGGTACCCACGCAGCGTAGTTTTTACGACGCCCTTGCCGGTACCCGCACCGCATTTATTCTTGAGTGCAAAAAGGCCTCGCCATCAAAAGGCCTGATTCGCGAAGATTTTGACCCGGCGACTATCGCCGGGATCTACAAGCACTACGCCTCGGCTATTTCGGTGCTGTGTGATGAAAAATATTTCCAGGGCAGCTTCGACTTTTTGCCTGTCGTCAGCAAAGTCGCACCGCAGCCGATTCTGTGTAAGGATTTCACTATCGATCCTTACCAGATTTACCTGGCGCGCTACTATCAGGCCGATGCCTGTCTGCTGATGCTCTCGGTACTGGATGATGAACAGTATCGCCAGCTGTCCGCCGTCGCGCACAGCCTCAATATGGGAGTTTTGACCGAGGTCAGCAATGAAGAAGAACTGGAACGCGCCATTGCCCTGAAAGCGAAAGTGGTGGGTATCAATAACCGCAATCTGCGCGATATGTCCATTGACCTTAATCGTACCCGCACGCTGGCGCCTAAGCTTGGTCATGACGTCACCGTGATCAGTGAATCCGGCATCCATACCTATGCCGAAGTACGCGAACTGAGCCACTTCGCCAATGGTTTCCTGATTGGTTCGGCGCTGATGGCGCACGATGATCTGAACGCCGCCGTAAAACGCGTACTGCTTGGTGAAAATAAGGTCTGCGGCCTGACCCGTCCGCAGGATGCCCAGATTGCCTTTGAATCCGGGGCGGTCTACGGCGGGCTTATTTTCGTCCCGTCGTCACCGCGCGTGGTGAATGAGGCCCAAGCGAAAGCGGTGATTGACAGCGCCCCGCTGCACTATGTCGGCGTGTTCCGCAATACGCCGGTGCCAGAGGTGGTCGCCCGCGCGGAAAACCTCAACTTAGCCGCCGTACAGCTGCACGGCAGCGAAGACCAGGCCTATATCGACGCCCTGCGCGCCGAACTGCCCGGCAAAGTGCAAATCTGGAAAGCCCTCAGCGTTGGCGAAACATTACCGCAACGTAATCTGAACCATGTCGACAAATACCTTTTCGATAATGGCCAGGGCGGTAGCGGGCAGCGTTTCGACTGGTCTCTGCTGCACGGGCAGGATCTGCGTAACGTTCTGCTGGCAGGCGGCCTCGGCGCCGATAACTGTGTGGAAGCGGCCAAAAGCGGCTGTGCCGGACTCGATTTTAATTCAGGCGTGGAGTCGCAGCCGGGTATAAAAGATGCCAGCAAACTGGCCTCGGTGTTTCAAACGCTGCGCGCATATTAAGGAGCAATAATGAGTACTTTACTGAACCCCTATTTTGGCGAATTCGGCGGGATGTACGTCCCGCAGATCCTGATGCCTGCCCTGCGCCAGCTGGAAGAGGCATTTGTCAGCGCGCAAAAAGACCCGGCCTTCCAGGCAGAATTTACCGGCCTGTTGAAGAACTACGCCGGTCGCCCGACAGCGCTGACCAAATGCCGTAATCTCACCGAAGGTACGCGCACCACGCTGTACCTGAAGCGTGAAGATCTGCTGCACGGCGGCGCGCATAAAACCAACCAGGTTCTCGGCCAGGCGTTGTTGGCGAAAAGGATGGGCAAAACGGAAATTATCGCCGAAACCGGCGCCGGCCAGCACGGCGTCGCCTCGGCTCTCGCCAGCGCCCTGCTCGGCCTGAAATGCCGCATCTACATGGGCGCCAAAGATATCGAACGCCAGTCGCCGAACGTCTTTCGTATGCGTCTGATGGGCGCAGAAGTGATTCCGGTGCATAGCGGCTCGTCAACGCTGAAAGATGCCTGTAACGAGGCCCTGCGCGACTGGTCCGGTAGCTACGAAAAAGCCCACTATATGCTTGGCACCGCCGCCGGTCCGCACCCGTTCCCGACCATCGTGCGTGAATTCCAGCGCATGATTGGCGAAGAGACCAAAACGCAAATCCTTGACCAGGAAGGTCGCCTGCCAGACGCGGTTATCGCCTGCGTCGGCGGCGGTTCTAACGCTATCGGCATGTTTGCCGACTTTATTGACGAGACGAAAGTTGGCCTGATTGGCGTAGAGCCAGCCGGTCACGGGATTGAAACCGGCGAGCACGGCGCGCCGCTGAAACATGGGCGCACAGGTATCTACTTCGGCATGAAATCGCCGATGATGCAGACCGATGACGGGCAGATCGAGGAATCCTACTCCATCTCCGCCGGGCTGGATTTCCCGTCTGTCGGGCCACAGCACGCCTATCTCAACAGCATCGGCCGGGCCGATTACGTATCGATTACCGATGATGAAGCGCTGGATGCCTTTAAAGAGCTTTCCCGCCATGAAGGAATTATCCCGGCGCTGGAGTCTTCTCACGCCCTGGCGCATGCGCTGAAAATGATGCGCGAAAACCCGGAAAAAGAGCAGTTGCTGGTGGTTAACCTTTCTGGCCGCGGCGATAAAGACATCTTCACCGTACACGATATTCTGAAAGCGCGAGGGGAAATCTGATGGAACGTTACGAAACGCTGTTTGCACAACTGAAAGCCCGCCAGGAAGGCGCGTTTGTTCCCTTTGTCACCCTTGGCGATCCAACCCCTGAACAGTCGCTGAAGATTATCGATACGCTGATTGAGGCGGGGGCTGATGCGCTGGAACTGGGCATCCCTTTCTCCGACCCGCTGGCGGATGGTCCGACGATTCAGGGCGCCAACCTGCGCGCGTTTGCTGCCGGCGTAACGCCCGCGCAATGTTTTGAAATGATCACCGCCATCCGACAGAAGCATCCGACGATCCCCATTGGTCTGCTCATGTACGCCAACCTGGTGTTCAGCCCGGGCATTGATGAATTCTACGCCGCATGCGAACGCGCGGGCGTTGATTCCGTACTGGTCGCCGATGTGCCTGTTGAAGAATCCGCGCCGTTCCGCCAGGCTGCGCTACGTCATAACATCGCGCCAATTTTTATCTGTCCTCCCAATGCCGATGATGACCTGCTGCGCCAGATTGCCTCCTATGGTCGCGGTTACACCTATCTGTTGTCCCGTGCCGGAGTGACCGGCGCGGAAAAGCGCGCCGCGCTGCCGCTGCACCATTTGATTGAGAAACTGGCCGAGTACAACGCCGCACCGCCGCTACAGGGCTTTGGCATCTCCGCGCCGGAACAGGTCGCGGCCGCGATTGATGCCGGTGCCGCCGGGGCGATTTCCGGCTCCGCCATCGTCAAAATCATCGAGCGCAACGTTAACGATCCTCAGGCGATGCTGACTGAACTGAAAGCCTTTGTGCAGAGCCTGAAAGCCGCCACTAAGGCGGCATAAACGCGCCAGCCGTCCGGCCCCGCCGGGCGGCTAGTTTTGTTGTAAATTTCCAGCCTACTCTCCACGCACTATTATTCACCCATTATGACGGAATATGGGCTGGATGTTGTCATGGCGGCAACCGGCATACTGAGCAGAATCAGCATAATTCACCCTTCTTTTTTCCGCACAATGCCCCGTCTTATTTAACCATCAAATTAAGTCGTTTTTTTCGGGTGCGAAGATAATAAATGGCGTGCGCTACTGGTAACATCAGCAGTGAAGGAAGAAGATCGAACAGTTCCAGATAGAGATAGCTGATATTTAACTCTATTGAAATGAACCAATAAATCACCAGATAATTCACGGTGAAGTAAAATACCTGTAAGTGTGACTTGCTATGTCTGGCTATCAGATATGCAAATAGAATGCATAACACAAAAGATACACCAACAAACCATAATAAAGTCGCGATCGCATAACCTATAGTTGCCATGGTTCCTCTCCAGATTGGTTATGGATAAAAAATATTTTTCATACGCTTATTTTCAACGCGCGCATTGATTTAAATAAAAATAATGAGCTTCAATCCTATGAATTGCAGGCCAGAACGGTTAGTCGTATTAAACGCGGCAAATCGGCAACCCATAAGAGCAAGCCTCATGGCTCAGACGAATCACTCAACAGCCAGCGCACCTGCCGCCCGAAGCAGAGGGGCATATACTGAAGAAAACTGAGGATCCATATGGGGTGGTCCATGCCTTGCTTTTACAATAATTTCTGCGCTAATGGTTCAGGGGAAGATAGCGAATCCGACTCCCTGGGAAGCACAAAACCCCGTTCCATTAAACGCGCTGCGATAGCAGGTTGTTTGACTGCCAACGCCAGGCGAAGCAGATTATCCGCACTGCACAAAGGCACAGAAGTGCTCTCCGGCAAATCCAGACAGTAATCCATCCGCGTCACATTCCCTGCCCTGATATAAGTGCGTAAAGCCTCGCAACGCGCAGCGGCAGTAGTTCGTTGAAGAAGAACGTTAACGATTTCATCTTTCAGTATGTTGTTACTTATATAAACAGGTAAATAAATCTGATCAGGGGATGCCCCTGCATCAAGCATGATAGTGATAACTTCAGGATATGGCGTATTCTTAGCCGCCACCTGTAAGGGAAACAAAGCTTGCGACTCAACAACTTCTGACTCCGGCCAGAAAATACGCAGTGGCTTCACAATGCCGCCCATCACGGAGGCATCTGGCGTGGATACGAATTTTTTTTTATAGCGCTCATTTTCCAACGCGTGCCCGGCAATAGCGGCTCTGACCTCGTCTGGCGTTGCACGGGCATAAAATTGCGGTTGGTACAAAACCCCGGGCTCAGACTGAACGGCGCGGAGATGATTGACCGAATCACCAATTATCCCACATCCGGTAACAAAGAATACGATGGCAATAGCTATTGCCCCGAATATAACCTTAACCTGGTGTCCTTTACCAAACCGATGCATAGCAATTCCTTGTCAATATCTGGTTATACCCGTCATACTTCAAGTTGCATGTGCGTTGGCTTTCCTCGTTCACCCCAGTCTCGTACTGGAGTACGCTCCCGGGGATTCACTGCCTCGCCGCCTTCCTGCAACTCGAATAATTTAGGGTATGTATTTGCTATTTCTTATCACAATCAAAATGAATTGCACAACTTTTCTATCTAAATGTTCGCGCAAAAAAATCGTCTGACCGTTTCTTCAGGACTCATATCATAAATTAAAAATATCTTTATTCCTGTGTAAATCATAAATTGCCGCTATTTTTCCCTAAAATGGGCGCTTTTAATAAATCCACTAAATATTTCTGTGCATAGTAATATGCCTCAACTAATTTAAGTCGCAGGGCAAACAGCACTCACACTGAAGGAACCGCTGAAAAAAATCCTTATTTATATGCGAGCTTTTTCAGCAACGTTCATATAAAGCGCATGTTGGCAGGGTGTACCGTAACCCGCGGGCAGAATTGTTATCGCGAGGTTTAGCGGGAATGTTCCCTATCAACCCAGTTCTGCACTGCTACCATATGCATCGCTCAGTTTGGTTGATGGGCCGTTAGCGAAGGAGGTTACAGGCTTTCAGAACCGATGTTTTACCCTGCCCCTCTTTCCACACTTCCCTGGAGCTATGACAGCGACCAGACCGCCAGAGGGCAGCCCGAACAGCGACGTTTTTAACGCCGATTGAAAAAAATCGCTTCCGCACAAAAGTTGGGGTTGATATCTCAAATGAGAAATATTATCTTTCTCACTACCGAATAGTTGAGTAAACAACTCAGGTATTCGGTACGACATTGCTCACATTGCTTCCAGTATTTTTGCCCGCACTTGTGCGGGCTTTTTTTTATGGCTTACAGCAACCGGCCATGCAATGACCGGTTTTGCAGACGACGTTAGAAACGGTAGCCTGCAGAGAACATAAACACCCACGGATCCAGACGGACACTGTCGTGCTGCTGAGCGCCAGCCAGTTTATAGTTCGCGGTGGTATCGATATCCATGTACCAGACCGACATGTTAATCAACCAGTCACGGTTAATCAGGTAATCCATCCCCACTTGTCCCGCCGCGCCCCAGGAATCTTTCAGGCTCAGGTCCGATATCCCCGCGTTTTTCCCGTTGTCGTTGACACTTTCATCAAAGAAAGTGGTGTAGTTAATCCCCACGCCAACATACGGACGCAGCTTGCTGCTGGAATCGCCAAAGTACCACTGGGCCATTAATGTCGGCGGCAAATGGTGAACGGTGGCAATGTTACCGGTTGCCGCCGTCCCGACCTTATGACGGAATGGCGTCGCCGCCAGGAGTTCAACACCGATATTATCCGTTGCCATATAGGTGAATGTCAGGCCCAGTTGCGTGTTATTGCTAACATTAAAGCCCCCCAGACTCCCCAACGTACCGCCAGCACCCTCTGTCGGCCTTACCGTCGCGGTCCCCGCGCGGACAAAAAACTCACCCGCCTCATGAGCCGAAACGCTACTGGCAGAGAGACTACCCAGAATAACAAACGCCGCTGCTAATTTTTTCATTATCCACTTCCTCATTATGGTTATTCAGCGCAAGTATATACCCATAATGAAGTATGTTTGATCCAACATAGATCACATTAAATCGCTAAATTTAACATTTATTGATCCAGATTAATTTTCACTATTATGAGTGGAATCAACGTTCAATAAGCCACATCAAATTTCCCTTTGCAGTCGTAATGGGATAAATCATCACTCCCGGCAGCAATTTACAAAGATATACTCAGCGCGCCAGAGCAGAGAGTGATACCCAACAGCGATTTGCGGTACAATCGCCCGCTAGTTAACATCGGCAATACTCAAGGAGAATGCATGTCTATCACGGCAAAGTCCGTCTACCGTGACACTGGAAATTTTTTCCGCAATCAGTTCGTCACTATCTTGCTGATTGCGTTGCTATGCGCGTTCATTACGGTAGTGCTTGGTCATGCCTTTTCACCCAGTGAAGAGCAATTATCAATTTTGAGCGAAGGCGACAGCCTGGCAGGCAGCGGCGGGCTGTTCGAGCTGGTCCAGAACATGACGCCGGAGCAGCAGCAGATCTTACTACGGGCTTCCGCTGCCTCTACGTTTTCCGGTCTGGTGGGTAACGCCATTCTCGCGGGCGGCGTTCTGTTGATGATTCAAATGATTTCCGCAGGTCAGCGCGTCAGCGCCCTTCGCGCAATTGGCGCCTCCGCGCCGATGTTGCCAAAGCTGCTGTTACTGATTCTGCTGACAACATTTGTGGTGCAGATGGGGATGATGCTGGTGCTGGTGCCAGGCATACTGCTGGCTATTGTGCTCTCTTTCGCCCCTGTCATGCTGGTGCAGGATAAAGTCGGTATTTTTAGCGCCATGCGTAGCAGTATGCGCCTGGCCTGGGCCAATATGCGCCTGCTGGCACCCGCGATAATCGGCTGGCTGCTGGCGAAAACCCTGCTGTTGCTGTTTGCCTCCAGCTTCGCGGTATTGACGCCAAATGTTGGCGCGGTGGTGATAAATACCATCAGCAATCTGATCTCCGCATTGTTGCTGATCTATTTATTCCGCTTGTATATGCTTATTCGTAACTAACTTAATCTGGCGCGAGGTATCTCCCCGCGCCATTCTGAACGACGGAATTGATGTATGAAGCAGTTTCTGGATTTTTTACCGCTGGTAGTCTTCTTCGCATTCTACAAGCTGTACGATATTTACGCCGCGACGAGCGCGCTGATTATCGCCACCGCCATCGTGCTGATTTATAGCTGGGTACGCTATCGCAAAGTCGAGAAGATGGCGCTGATTACCTTTGTGCTGGTTGCGATATTTGGCGGGCTAACCATTTTTTTCCACAACGATGAGTTTATCAAATGGAAAGTAACGGTTATCTACGTCCTGTTCGCCAGCGCGCTGCTGTTCAGTGAATGGGTAATGAAAAAACCGCTGATCCAGCGCATGCTGGGTAAAGAACTGACCCTACCGCAGCAGGTGTGGTCGCGTCTGAATCTGGCATGGGCGCTGTTTTTTATTCTCTGCGGGCTGGCGAATATCTATATCGCTTTCTGGCTGCCGCAAAATATCTGGGTCAACTTCAAGGTCTTCGGCCTGACGGCTCTGACGCTGATATTCACGCTGCTGAGCGGCGTTTACATCTATCGCCATATGCCTCAGGACGACAACCACTAAAGCGCGATTCCCCGGCACGTATCCCGCGTGCCGTTTCCCGCAGGTACAAAGCCCCGCCGCATAAACGCTGTTTTGCCAGGCAGTCCGACTGTGGACGGTTTTTTCTCTGCAACGCCCTGCGGTCAGTCGTGTCGGCATGTCTATTCCTGCACGCCGGGATCCTCCAGGCTGAATGAGTACTGCGTCCGGAAACGGGTATCTGTTCTTGCCCCGCCCTGACAGGCATATTCCCCTATTCTCTCCACGCCATTTTCGTAGTAGCATCGCGCCTGATCATCTTTGACGGGTACAGAGTATAGAATGGCGACAACAGATCTCGCGCCGAAGGGCGAAATGGTTTTACGCACCCTGGCCATGCCAGCTGATACTAACGCCAACGGCGATATTTTTGGCGGCTGGCTGATGTCGCAAATGGATATTGGCGGGGCGATTATGGCGAAAGAAATTGCCCATGGCCGCGTAGTCACGGTACGCGTCGACGGCATGACCTTTTTGCGCCCGGTGGCCGTGGGCGACGTGGTGTGCTGCTACGCTAATTGTATAAAACGAGGCAACACCTCGGTAACAATCAATATTGAAGTATGGGTAAAAAAAGTGTCGTCCGAGCCGATCGGCCAGCGTTATAAAGCAACCGAAGCGCTGTTTATCTATGTTGCGGTCGACAGTCAGGGCAAACCGCGTGCGCTACCAGCCCAGTAAATCAGCCAGCCCGGCGTGACCGGGCCCGTTGATTACAGAAAACCGAGCAAAGAGAAGAAAAAGTATCCCAGTACAATACCGATCACCGGCAATACGTACAGCGGGAAATACTGCACCAGAATCGTATGGCGTGGCACCACAATGCGTTCAGCAATCTGCTCACGCGTCAGCCCTTCCGGCCCTTTGGCCTGTTCCAGAATCAACTGATCCTCAACCCCTTCGCGCAGAAACTTCGCCTGACGCCCCATCCGCGCGCCAGAAGCCTGTAACGCCATGCCGACGAACAGCAAAATATAGATCACCCAGAAACCGATATTGATACCGTGTTTAAAATCCGGCAACGGCGAGTTATACCAGAACAAATTAAGGAATGGCGTGTTAAAGCGAACCATCTCAATCATTACATGCGCAAAGTCCATCATTACCGCGTCAATCCCTGGTTTTTTCTCGCTATGCTCATACATAAACTTCAGCACGGAAATCAGCGTCGAGATCGCCGCCGGGATAAACACTACCCATCCCAAAATGCGTTTAAGTACTGCAATGCGTCCAGCTTGTTGATACGTCATGGGTTCCCCTTGTTAAGACGCCTTATCCATTTTCAGTCTACCCTCATCGGCGAATTTCGCCCAATCATGCGCGGTATGATATACCATGAGGAGCGATTCGTTACCTGATTACGCTACCGGAGAGGGACTTATGTCAGCAAGGCGCCAGATTCACGCCGCGATTTTTGATATGGATGGATTATTGATTGATTCTGAGCCGCTATGGGATAAGGCGGAACTGGAGGTGATAGCCAGCCTTGGCGTAGATACTCGCCGCCGCGGCGAAATGCCTGATACGCTGGGGCTGCGAATCGATTTAGTTGTCGACCTGTGGTTTGCACAGCAGCCGTGGCAAGGTCCGGATCGCGCGGAGGTCACTGCGCGAATTATCAACCGCGCCATCCAGTTGGTTGAAGATGCGCGCCCGCTCCTGCCCGGCGTGCGAGAAGCCGTCGCGCTGTGTAAAGCCCAGGGGCTCAAAATCGGTCTGGCTTCGGCTTCACCGCTGCGGATGCTGGAAAAAGTCCTCACCATGTTTGAACTAAGAGACCAGTTTGACGTCCTCGCCTCGGCCGAAATGCTGCCCTTCAGCAAACCGCACCCGCAAGTTTATCTCGACTGCGCGGCGAAACTCGGGGTCAGTCCGCTGAACTGTGTGGCGCTGGAAGACTCGGTAAATGGCATGATTGCCAGCAAGGCGGCGCGTATGCGCTCAATCGTCGTTCCTGAGGCAGAAAACAGCCGCGATCCACGCTTTGTGTTGTCTGACGTGAAGCTCGCGACGCTGGAATCCCTCACGGTGCGCGACCTGCTGGGCTGAAGTTGCGGTACAGGATATATCAACGGCCCGCTATACCTTTTTAATTAAAACAATGTTTCATTTTAATTGTTTTTTTCTCTTTTGCCCTCTATGCTGATTTCACAGGCGCTATTTGACGCATGAAATCAGCATACAGAGGTGCATATGGTACTGAACGCCTTCGACCTTACGAATAAGGTCGCTATCGTTACGGGTTGTGATACCGGGTTAGGCCAGGGGATGACGCTGGGTCTGGCGCAGGCCGGATGCGATATCGTCGGCGTTAATCGGCGCATTCCGCATGAAACGGCGGAAAAGGTTCTGGCGCTAGGCCGGCGGTTTACTCCCATTCAGGCCGATCTGAGCCGTCAGGATGACATCGACGCCATCGTAAACCAGGCCGTTGCGGCGATGGGACGGGTGGATATTCTGGTCAACAACGCTGGCACGATTCGCCGCGCCGATGCGATCTCCTTTAGCGAAAAGGACTGGGACGATGTCCTCAATCTGAACCTGAAATCGGTATTTTTTCTTTCACAGGCCGTCGCGAAACAGTTTATTCGCCAGGGTGATGGTGGAAAAATTGTCAATATTGCTTCGATGCTCTCTTTCCAGGGCGGTATTCGCGTGCCTTCATATACCGCATCAAAAAGTGGCGTGCTGGGGATTACCCGCCTGCTGGCCAATGAATGGGCAAAATATCACATCAATGTTAACGCCATTGCGCCAGGATATATGACCACCAACAATACGCAGCAGTTACGGGACGATGCTGAACGCAGCAAAGAGATTCTTGACCGCATCCCGGCCGGACGCTGGGGAATTCCGGACGATCTGCAAGGACCGGTGGTCTTTCTTGCGTCCTCCGCCTCCGATTACATCAACGGATTTACCCTCGCGGTAGACGGTGGATGGCTGGCACGTTGACGGTTTTGTGACAAAGAGTTACACCGTCACCTCTTCCCCGCACTGTATAAAAACCCTATACTGTATAAATTGACAGTTTAGGGTTTTTATCATGACGGCGGAAGGCCACCTCCTTTTTTCTATCGCCTGTGCGGTATTTGCGAAAAATGCGGAATTAACCCCCGTGCTGGCCCAGGGTGACTGGTGGCATATTATCCCTTCCGCCGTGCTGACCTGCCTGCTGCCCGATATCGACCACCCCAAATCTTTTCTTGGGCAGCGATTAAGCTGGATATCAAAGCCCGTGGCGCGCGCCTTCGGCCATCGTGGTTTCACCCACAGTCTGCTGGCGGTATTTGCCGCGGTCGCGCTTTTCTCACTGAAAGTGCCAGAGAGCTGGATCATTCCGGCAGACGCGCTGCAGGGGCTGGTACTGGGTTATCTCAGCCATATCCTCGCCGATATGCTGACCCCGGCGGGTGTTCCACTGCTCTGGCCCTGTCGCTGGCGTTTTCGTTTACCGGTGCTTGCGCCGCGCAAGGGGAATCAACTGGAACGCGTGCTCTGCATCGCGCTATTCGTTTACGCCGTATGGCTGCCGCAAAACGTCGCCGAAAACAGCGCAGTACGCTGGTCGTCGGAGATGATTAACGCCCTGCAAATGACGTTTCATCGTCTGATTGGTCCCCCGTCCAGGCAATAAACCAGCAAAAAAACAAAACGGTTATAATCAATTCCATTTGGATATAAGTAAGGAAAGACGCCTTCTGCTACCCTTGCCGTCACAGGAATACGACATTGACCTACGGTCACAAAGGATATCAGGAGAACAGGAATGAATTTTCCATTAATAGCGAATGTTGTTGTGTTCGCGGTTTTACTGCTGGCGCTGGCGCAAACCCGGCATAAGCAGTGGAGTCTTGCTAAAAAAGTGCTGCTTGGTCTGGTTATCGGCGTTATTTTCGGTCTGGCGCTGCAGATTATCTATGGTTCCGGGCATCCGGTGCTGCAGGACTCTCTCCAGTGGTTCAATATCGTCGGCAACGGTTATGTGAAACTGCTGCAAATGATTGTTATGCCACTGGTGTTCGCCTCAATTCTGAGCGCGGTCGCCCGCCTGCATAATGCTTCACAGCTTGGTAAAATCAGCTTCCTGAGCATTGGTACGCTGCTATTCACAACCCTGATTGCCGCGCTGGTCGGAGTGCTGGTGACCAATATGTTTGGTCTGACCGCCGAAGGGCTGGTTCAGGGCGGCGCGGAAACTGCCCGTCTCAATGCCATTCAGAATAACTATGCCGGTAAAGTCGCGGACCTGAGCGTCCCGCAACTGATCCTCTCTTTTATCCCCAAAAACCCGTTTGCTGACCTCACCGGCGCAAACCCGACATCGATTATCAGCGTGGTTATTTTCGCGGCGTTTCTCGGCGTGGCCGCGCTGAAACTGTTGAAAGATGATGTGGCAAAAGGCCAGCGCGTACTCACTGCGATCGACACGCTGCAAAGCTGGGTTATGAAGCTGGTGCGCCTGGTTATGCAGTTAACACCCTACGGCGTGCTGGCGCTGATGACCAAAGTGGTGGCGGGATCCAACTTGCAGGACATCATCAAACTCGGCAGCTTTGTTATCGCCTCCTACATTGGCCTGGGCATCATGTTCGTGGTACACGGGCTGCTGCTGGCGGTCAACGGCGTGAGCCCGCTGAAATACTTCCGAAAAGTCTGGCCGGTGCTCACCTTCGCCTTTACCAGCCGCTCCAGCGCGGCATCTATTCCGCTGAACGTTGAAACGCAAACCCGCCGTCTGGGCGTGCCGGAATCTATTGCCAGCTTCTCAGCATCGTTCGGCGCCACTATCGGTCAGAACGGCTGTGCGGGTCTCTACCCGGCGATGCTGGCCGTAATGGTCGCGCCGACTGTGGGTATTAATCCGCTCGATCCGCTGTGGATTGCTACCCTGGTGGGCATCGTTACCGTGAGTTCCGCTGGCGTCGCGGGCGTGGGCGGCGGCGCAACCTTTGCTGCGCTGATTGTCCTGCCGGCGATGGGTCTGCCAGTGACGCTGGTGGCGCTGTTAATCTCGGTTGAGCCGCTGATCGATATGGGCCGTACCGCGCTAAACGTGAGCGGTTCAATGACGGCGGGCACGCTGACCAGCCAGTGGCTACGTCAAACAGACAGAACAATTCTCGATAGCGAAGAAGATGCTGAACTGGTACACCGCTAATGGCAGGCCTGATGAGGATTGAGAGCGCAAACAGCGCTGATATCCTCAGTTCAGCGCCGTTCGGGGCTTAAGAAGGGATGATTACGGGTCAGAGGATATCAGTGAATCGGTGGTGCTGGCGAAGATGGCGCGTTTTTGTTTTCGCCTGATTTTGCTCCGTGGATTATTCTGTTCACGGCCCATACGAGGATATTGGCCATCTCCACGGCCTGCGAACCGTGTGGGGGCGTCTCACCCGCCCCCAACGAAAGAGCGAGAAACACTGTGAACCGCTTAACCGAACGGTATTACGGGGGACTCTCAATCGTCTTTTATTCTTACGGCGCCGCCTCCTCAGGCGCCTATTTCACCTTCCTGCCGCATTTGCGTCGCCCAGCGTTGCGCCGCTTCCGGCACATTAAAGGTGGGTGAACGACGAAAATGTTCGCCCATTAGCACAAAAGCGACATACTTCCCCCGCAATAACCAGACATCGCGATATCCCTCAATCTTGATGGCGTGTTCCGGCGGTGCAGGCTCTACTCGGGGCACGTAGCTGATAATCTGGCGGTTTTGTTGGCGAAGAGGTTTCATCACAAATAGGTTCACTAAACAAAGCGGGGACAGAAACCACTATCATAGCCGAAAAAGCCTCCGTTCGTCGCCCCTTTGCATACTCGCCGTACAGATGTAAACCCTATAAAAAGCCGATCACTGCCACCCGGATATCAGTAAAAAGGACAAAATTGCCACAGTCTCTGTATAAAAGACCCGGCAGCGCCGCCGCCGGGCCGGCTGTCACCGACAACCACTACAGGTCGCAATACGTCCCGAGCCGATATCCACGCCCGGCTATGGCATACTTTAACGATTCGGACGTCAGCACATCCAGTTCGCTCAGACGCGGATAACAATAGGCGCTGCGCATAATCGTGTTATCAATAAATGCCGGATGACACATTACTTCCAGAGATTTTTCATCACGCTGAATAGAGGCATCCAGCGTTTGCAAAAATAGGGCTTCGGAAACCGCCTCACCGTAAAAGTCGCGGGAAAAACCATCGCTGCTGCGCACCCTATCATGCGCCAGCGCTGAAGGCGCCACTTGCTGTCGGTCAATACGCAACGCAATCCCCTTGCGGGCGGCAAACGCCGCCACAATGGGGTAAATCTGCGCCATCATATGCACATGATGATGGCTGTCGATATGCGTCGGCTCGCAGCCAAACAGCTCGACAAACCGAGCAAACTGACACTCCAGCTCATACGCGATTTCATCCAGCGGCAGATTACCCGCTTCCGCCATCTCCCATATCCACTTGCCGAGACGCCCTTCACGCGTTAAACCCGGCATGGCCGACAGCGGCTCCCCCAGCGTCAGCACAAAATGCATCCCGACCGCCAGCTCCGGTGCACCGCGGCGAAGCTGCACGGCATGGCCGATCGCTTCACCGTTGACCAGTGCCGTTGTAGACGTAACCAGACCATTTTTGCAAGCTTCGATAATACCGTAATTTTGCCCCTTGCTGAGACCAAAGTCGTCGGCATTCACGATCAACACGCGCGCCATATGCAGCTCCCGTTACTGTTTCAGTGTTTCGATAGTCGTCGCAAAGTTTGGCAGCCATTTCTCATGTGCGAGGATCATCTCCCGCGCCAGTTTTTCGGCATCGCGATCGGAGTGGATCAGCGGATTCAGGTTAAGCGCCAGCAAAACATCATCCAGCTTACCGCTGATTGCAGCTTCGCTGGCCGCCACCTCAAAACTCTTGATGGTATAAATCAACCCCAGCACTTTCTCATCGAAATGGGTGATGCGCGGCGTCGGTTTTGCGCCATCGCGGCCAAGCGTGCAGCTCATCTCTACCGCCCACTCTGCCGGAACGTTGTCGATGTGACCGTGGTGCGGCACATTCACGTAATGCTCAGTCTGTTTATCATTGTAGATAGCGTTGATGACTTCACAGGCTGCGTCGGAGTAATAGGCCCCGCCGCGTTGCTCAAGCTCTTTCGGCTTCACCTTCAGAGCCGGATTTTTGTACAGTTCGAACAGCTGTTTCTCAACTTTCTGCACCACCTGAGCGCGGGCGCCGCCTTTGTAGTATTCCCCCATTTCAATTGCCAGCATCTCTTTTGGCTTGAAGTAGTAAAGCAGGTAGGAGCATGGAATCAGGCGCAACGCGCGTATCAACCCTTCGCTAAACGGCAGGTCAAAGATATTTTTCACCGAATTAGCGGTCAGACGACCGGACGCCACGCCGTCCAGCAGTTCGTCAAAGCGCGAGACGCCGTTAACCAGCACATCGCGGACAAAGACCAGGTGATTCAGGCCAAACAGATCGATGTTAAGCACATCACTCGGGTTCAGTTTCAGCACATCGGTGATAAACATCTTCATACCAACAGGGATATTACACACGCCGATAAAGCGCTTAAAATCGGTGTGGCGACAGACGGCTTCAGTCACCATCCCTGCCGGGTTAGTGAAGTTGATAATCCAGGCCTTCGGGCAAATTTCCTGAACATCTTTCACAATATCAAATATCACAGGAATGGTGCGCAAACCTTTAAACAGCCCCCCCGCACCATTGGTTTCCTGACCTAAATAACCGTGACTCAGCGGAATTCGTTCGTCCTTCTCACGCGCCTTCAACTGACCGACGCGCAATTGGGTGGTAACGAAATCAGCCCCTTCCAGCGCCTTGCGACGGTCGAGAGTTTTGTAGACCTGCATCGGCACACCGGCTTTTTCAACCATCCGCTGACACATCGCATGGATAATATCGAGCTTTTCCTGCCCTTCCGCGACATCCACCAGCCACAGCTCGCTCACCGGCAGTTCATGATAACGCTTCAGGAACCCTTCCAGTAATTCCGGGGTATAGCTGCTGCCGCCGCCAATCGTCACGACCTTTAATTTCTGGCTCATATTTTTCTCCCTTGTGGACTACGCATATATAGCCGCCATATTTCAAAATGCAGATGTGTCGGCCGCGAATGACGCTCCCTGACGGGCAGCCGCCAGCAACGTTCAGGACGGTTAACCGTTTTGTCCTGCACCCCGAATGATTTTGGCTATACGTTACCCACTCCCCGCGTAAATGCGGATAGTTAAGCTGGATATTTTGCTTACGCGAATATTTCGCGCCTGGTTAATTAATACTTGTAAGATGCTTCCGATAGCTACTGGGGGTAAATGAAGTCAGTTTCTTAAACGTTTTAATAAACAGACTGGGACTGCTGTACCCCGACTCATAGGCAATATCGGTCACTGAGTAATTCGTTATCTCTAACTGTTTCTTGGCAAAGTTGATACGGATATCGTTAATTATCTGCATTGGCGTTTTCGCATAATAACGCTGAGTTGCCCGGGTTAAATATTCCTGCGTTTTCCCGGAGGACTTCACCATATTTTCCAGCGCACATTCAGCAAACATAACTTTATCGTGCATACCTTCAACGGTATTTTTCAACCATTGTGGAATAAAATCCTCCTCTGGCTCCTCGCGATAATGCCGTAAACGATTGAGAGTATAAAACGATACCAGTTCAATAAATTCATCAAACTCGGTTTCGCGAAAATTCAGTGATGCAATAACCGACTCAATATAACTAAGAAACGTACTTTTAACGGTATAGACCTGGGAGGCAACCAGACCAAACGGCAGTAAAGGCAGGTAGTGTTTCTCAAAGAAACGTTTACTGATGCCTACGTTGAGAATGCGCGTCGCACCAAATTCATAAAAACTCTGGTGATGCGACCCCATTGGAATAAAGACAAAATCCCCGCGCTCCAGCAGCACCCGCTTACCATTAATGACCTGATAATAGCGCCCGGTCAACACAATGGTATATTCATAATAATCATGCTGGTGAAGCCCGCTGACGCTCTCCGTCTTGTTATAGATGACCACGTGAAAATTTTTGCCGTTAAAGAGTTGTTGCTCCCGGGCGGTACTGATTTCTGTGGTCATCATTTTTGGCTGCCTCATCGTGTCGATGACCTATTGTACCTTCTCATGCAGCTCAATCAATTCAGCGACCAGCTCGCGAGCCAGCATGGAAGTCATCAGATGATCTTGCGCATGAACCAGCACCAGACTCACTTTCATTTTGCCTTCACCTTCATCACTCTCGATTAATTGTGTCTGCACAAGGTGCGCTTCGCTCAACGCCATTCGCGACTGCTCCATCATCGCTTTGGCCGACGCGAACTTCCCCTGCTTTGCTTCCTTCAGCGCGGCATAAGCCAGGCTACGCGCCTGCCCGGAGTTAATGATCAATCCCATCACCACCTCTTCGAGGTCGTTGGCCGGGCGCTCTTCCTCTGCAATGTTATCCAGATCAAACATAATGACTCCCTCATCTCTCAGACGGTACGGGGATTTCCCGTACCGTGTAATGTCAGAATTTCAGTGCGTTAGCGATATCTTCTTCGCTCTCTTCCTGCTCAATCACGCCCTGCGCTTTGTTGGAAATCACCACAAACGGCAGGTAGACCAGGGTTGATATGGCAAGGTTAAACAGGGCCAGCAGCAGAGCGGCGACGCTGCCGTTCGTGTTAAAGAACGCGCCCAAACCGGTTGGCATGGTCCACGGCGCGATGTTGGTAATCGGCGGGATAACGCCCAGGGTATAAGCCGTCATGGTGATAGCCGCCAGCAGGGGCTGAATCAGAATGAATGGAATGAACATCACCGGGTTCATAATAATCGGCAGACCAAACAGAATAGGTTCGTTAATCTGGAAGATACCCGACGGCAGCGCCAGCTTCGCAACCTGACGATGATCCTCACGCCGTGAAGCGATAAAGATGGCGATAATCAGGCCCAGCGTCGCGCCGGTACCGCCGAGGAAAATATAGGAGTCCAGCATCGGTTTGGCCCACATATGGAAGGTTTTACCCGCAGCCAGCGCCGCGTCAACCGAACCATACTGCTGGTAGATTGCGATGTTTTCCAGCGCCCATGGCGTCATAATTCCGCTGTCCAGTGCCGACAGCGCCAGCGAACCATGTACGCCAAAGAACCACAGCAGGGAGGTGAAAATCACGTACGCCCAGCCGACAACTGCGCCCATTGCGGCCAGCGGCGTGGAGATGGTATCCATAATTATCTGATGGAAGTTAGTGCCCCAGTGCGTCAGCGCCCAGGAGATAATTCCCATAATAGACAGAATAATAAACGCCGGAATGACTGCGGAAAATGATCGGGAAACCGAAGCCGGTACGCTGGACGGCAGGGTGATCACCCAATTACGATGAACAATAAAAGTGAACATCTCCGCCACCACCAGGCCGATAACAATACCTGAAATGATATTGGCGCCGCCTAACCAGTTCGCGCCGACAGCGTAAGCCTCGCCAACGCTATAAGGGGTCACGGTCATAAATGCCGCGATAGCCAATAATCCTGCCGCCATCGGGTCGACTTTGCGCTCTTCCGCCAACGCAGAACCAATAAAGAAAGGCGCCATCAGCGACATAATGCCGAGCGTGCCGTTATAAACGTTACCACCGATTGCTTTAAAACCGTTTAGCGTTTCAATGGTGGAAGCATCCAGACGAATGCCCATTGAATAAAAGAAAGAACCTTCACCAAAACTCAGAAATACGTTATTAATTAAAACAAACATGGCCCCGGCCAGCGTCAATGGCATTAACTTAATAAAACCATTTTTAATTGCATTGACGTGTGGCTGCCTTCCTATTTTAACAGCAAACGGAAGGAGTACCTTTTCAAGCGAATCAATCACTTTACTCATAATAAATACCCTTTAAGGCCGCAATATATTTATTGCGGCGATGGCCGATAAAATTACTCTTTGACGGAAAAATAAACTCTCTTCATTCCGGATAACAGTATATTTGTCCTCCCTTGTGTGGTTATCAGCATTACCCGGAAAAATCGAGTTTTAAAATAAAATTATTGCGCAGCCGCTTTCTTAATGGCCGCAACGGCTTCTTTCAAAACGCCTAAACCATCGACTTTACCGTATAAAATAGAATCAATAACAGCCACAGGTTTATTTGGCAGTAAACGCTGGATATCCGGCAGCATATAGGCGATCTGCGGGCCTAACAGAACAACATCGGCTTCGGGTCCCTTTTCTCCGGCTAAGGTTTCCGGAAATGCTTCGATAATAACCGGCACCGCATATTTCTCGGCCTGCGCTCGCATTTTAGATACCAGTAGTGACGTAGACATACCGGCTGAACAGAACAGGTAGATATGTTTCTTTTCCATCAACGCTTCCTCAATTGCTGTAACCTGCTCTCTTCAGCATTTTTATGCCGGAGAGGCGGTAAGAAATATTGCTGCGAATTAATATTGTTGATGCAGTGAGTATATAGTATCGTTCTTCGCGCGGATAATTCCTCCTTGAACAGAATTGTCTCTCATTGACCTTACGTTATGACTACCTTCACATTTCCCTCAAATAATTCGCGCAATTAAATAAGCAACATCATGCATGAAAAAAGCCTGGACAAAGGCCAGGCTTAGGGGAAATCAGCAGTATGGCGAGATCTTACTTGCTGGTGGCTGGGTCAGTATCATACTCAGCACAGGTCTGGTAGCCGGAATTCATTACATGGCCGGTATCATCCAGGGCAACAAAGTAGGTTTCAATTTTACCATCACGTTGACCCAGAATGTAGGTCTGGCAGGTCCCACGCGCATGAATCATGGTGACTTCTGATGAAGGTTTACCGGCGATCTGCATCACCTGCGCGCGGGTCATCCCCTTTTTAACATCTTTAACGACCGGCTGCGTGAACTGATCTTTGGTGCGGTCATAGGCCGTACACCCTGCCAGCATGGTTAATACTGCTGCTGCGCCGAGAAATCCTGCGAAATGCTTGTTCATATTCCATCCTCTTTTTTTGGCGTGTTAATAAGCCTGGAATAAATGTCGTTATTTTTCAAGCCGAAGGTAGAAATGAGCAAAAATTAAGAGCTTTCCAATAAAATAATCTATGCCATTGAGATCGCCTGCTTTTACACCACTCAAAACGGTGATCCTTGTTGTTTTACCGTCAAAGAGGTAGCTTAAACCTTTGCTGATTGCCAAACTGATTCACTTCCGGGAGGGCGCGATGACGCTACAACAAGAGATTATTCAGGCGCTGGGCGTAAAACCCCAGATCGATGTCGAAAGCGAGATACGCCGCAGCGTAGACTTTCTCAAATCTTATCTACAGCGGTATCCTTTTATTAAATCACTGGTGCTCGGCCTCAGCGGCGGCCAGGACTCAACGCTAACCGGTAAATTGTGTCAACAGGCCATCAGCGAACTGCGCGCGGAAAGCGGCGACAGCAGCCTGCAGTTTATCGCCGTTCGTCTGCCATACGGCGTACAGGCGGATGAGCAGGACTGCCAGGATGCCATCGCGTTTATTCAGCCGGATCGCGTTTTAACGGTCAATATTAAAGGGGCCGTGCTCGCCAGCGAACAGGCGCTGCGCGAGGCGGGAATCGAGCTTAGCGACTTTGTTCGCGGCAACGAGAAAGCCCGCGAACGCATGAAGGCGCAATACAGCATTGCCGGCATGACCCAGGGCGTCGTCGTGGGAACTGACCACGCAGCGGAAGCGGTGACCGGATTCTTCACCAAATACGGCGATGGCGGTACGGATATTAACCCCATCTTCCGCCTCAACAAACGTCAGGGCAAACAGCTGCTGGCTCATTTCGGTTGCCCGGAGCATCTGTATAAAAAATTGCCGACCGCCGATCTTGAAGATGACCGCCCCTCCCTGCCGGACGAAGTCGCGCTGGGGGTAACCTATGAAAATATTGACGACTATCTGGAAGGCAAAACGCTGGATGAAAAAATCGCTAAGACCATCGAAAGCTGGTATCTGAAAACCGAACATAAACGTCGGCCACCGATTACCGTTTTCGACGATTTCTGGAAAAAATAATTCCCCCTCTTTTCACCCCGATTTTGATCGGGGTGAGTTTTGAACTTCCCGCCTCTTTACTCGCCTGCTATACTGTACAGATAAACAGCATCAGGAGTAAGAGTGGCAAGAAGGCAATCCGCGCCGCGTCTTGAGTTTGAAGCGGCGGCAATTTATACATACCCTGAACACCTGCGTCCGTGGCTCGACGCATTGCCAAAGCAGCCCGGCGTTTATCTGTTCCACGGCGAAAGCAATAGCCTGCCTCTCTATATCGGCAAAAGCGTCAATATCCGTAGCCGGGTACTGTCGCACCTGCGAACCCCCGACGAAGCGGCGATGCTGCGCCAGGCCCGGCGAATTACCTGGCAACGTACAGCGGGTGAACTCGGCGCGCTATTATTAGAAGCGCAGTTGATTAAAACGCAGCAGCCGCTTTTCAATAAACGTTTACGGCAAAACAGACAATTGTGCGCATTACGCCTTACTGACGCACGCCCGCAGGTCGTTTATGCCCGCGAGCTTGATTTCTCGCATGAAAGTAATCTCTATGGTCTCTTTGCCAACCGACGCGCGGCGCTGCAGGCATTGCAAAAAATCGCTGACGAGCATCGCCTTTGCTATGGGTTAATGGGGCTGGAGCCGCTAAGCCGCGGTCGCGCCTGTTTTCGCTCGGCGCTGGGCCGCTGTGCCGGCGCCTGTTGCGGTAAAGAGCGTCCCGAGGATCATCATCAGCGGCTGCTGGCAAATATGGAAAAGATGCGGCTGGTATGCTGGCCGTGGGCCGGGGCGATCGCGCTGGAAGAGAAGAGTGACGATATGACCCAATACCACATTATTCATAACTGGCTGTGGCTGGGCGCCGTAGATTCTCTTTCGCACGCGCCGGCGCTGACGCGCCTGTCGGCAAAATTTGATCATGACGGTTATAAAATACTGTGTAAGCCGCTGTTAAGCGGCCAGTATCCGCTCCATTCGCTGTGAGAAATAGCGGATTGTTAGTCGTCTCCTTTCGCGTCGTGAAGGCTAAACGTCCCGGCGTGGCTGTTAAAACCTGCCGGGCAAGCGAAACGCCCTCAGTTCAGGCCCCGTTCTCAGATAAAGAAAAACCGCCGATCCTGCCCAACGCCTGTTGGCATAATTGGGCAAGACCGGCGGTCTTAAATCAGCGCGCTGAATTATTCAGCTGGTGCAGGCATTTTACCTTCCGGCGCTTTACGTTCTGTCAGATGCTTCTCAAAATTGGCATTGAACTGTTTTTTCTGTTCCGGCGTCAGAATGTTGTAAATCTTGTTCTGGGTTTCCAGACGGGCCAGCGCCATCTCTTTGTGCTGGGCTTCCATCTTCTCAATCTGCGCTTCCGCCTTTGCCTTGTCGAAGGTATCGCTGGCGATGAGATCGTGCATTGCGCGGCGTTCATCCAGCAAAGGACGCTTCATCTGCTCACGCTGGCTCTTCATAATATCGCGGATTTGCGCTTTCTGCGCATCGGTCAGGTTCAGACCTTTGAACATCATTTCGTGTGGGGCGCCAGGTCCGCGTTTATGATGCAGCATCGGCTTGCCGTCTGCTGGTGCGGCGGAGGCATCTGCCGCATGCGCCAGGTTAGCCGCGCCCAGAGCCAGAGTAGAGGCAACAAACAGTGCAGTAATCTTCTTCATCGTTAAATCCTTACTTTGCGTTATTCTTACGGCGCGTTGCCGTGTTGACGAGATAAACTTTACGGTATTTATCGTCAATTAGTCAGAACAAGCGTAAAACAATGAAAGTGTAAAAAACATTTTCTCATCAATTGTGGAGGAAATATGGAAAACAAGGAGATAAACGCAAGAAAAATAACTAACAGCCTGTTTTATATATAAATCAAGTGAATTATAAAACAGCAAGGATTGAAAAAAAAGAATTAAACCAGGAATAATCTGTAATCAATCAACAGAAGAACAAAAAATAACATTACGAGATAAAAACAAACCACAAAATAAATGCTGTCGCCCGCCCGGACGACAGCATATTCAGCAGCGTTCCAGCATCAGCCCAGCGCGCTGTCCGCAGGCGACGCCGGGGTTGGGAAACAGTACATACTCCTGCGCTTTTGCCGCCACGTAACGTGTATCGCCATCTTCAGCAAGCAACGTCCCTGCTCTGAATGGCGTGAAATTCAGGGTTTGCGCCGACATATATAACTTAAACTTGTCGCTGCTGCGGGTGATCTGCTGCACCACCCGGTAGCGCAGTGGCATATTCCCCTCTCCCGCCCCCCTATCGCCAGCCAGCAGACGTAGTAGCGCATGCTGCGTGGCGCTAAACTGACTCAGTTCGTTGTCGCCAAACGGTAGCGCCTTTCCCAGTTCCAGGGTACAGGAGTACGCGCCGAAACGTTCACTGCTGAAATGCGTAAACGTTCCCCCCGGTCGCTGGTGAAATACCAGCGCTTCCAGCCCCGCGTCCCCCAGCCAGCGCAAAAAAAACTCATCCCATGGTTTTTCCCGCGCCGGAAGGACGCCAAAGCGGGTATGCAGAGAACCACGAATCGCAGTATGTAAATCAAGGTGCCAGCGTTCACCGGAACCTGCCTGATAAAAGCGGGTCAGCACATGCTCCAGTTGCCGGGCACGGGCGGTTTCATCGCTGGGGCTAAATGACCGCCAGCGCTCGCCGAACATGCGGTTGATATCGCTATGCATATAGCGCTGGTTGGCTCTCAGCGCAGGCGGATTACCCAGCACCACCAACAGCCGCCAGCGCAGCGGCGACTCCCCGCCGCACAGCTGGCGCAGCAGTAAATCAGTGATTTCAACCGGTGCGGTTTCATTACCATGAAGCCCGGATGACAAAACCAGCGAACCTTCACACGGTTCATGGGGGATGAGCTGTAAAATACCCCAGTCAATCCACTGCCAGCGAAAGCGCGCGGTTTGACCATGAAAATGGTGAGGCAGACGCCCCGCCAGAGTTAATGCCAGAAAGTCTTCCACAACGCCTCCTTATTGCTGGAACGGATAGACTGACCCCAGACGCAAAATTTGCGTTAAGCGGTCGAGCGCTTCGCGTCCTTCGCTCAGCAGTTGGGGATCGGCCAGATCGGCCTGAGTCAGGCGATCGCGATAATAGCGCTCCACCCAGGCATTAAGCGTCGCAAACAGCGCATCGTTGATCATAACCGCCGGATTCACCGCCCGTAGCTCCCTTTCATTCAAGACGACCCGCAAGCGCAAACACGCTGGTCCGCCGCCATTAGCCATGCTTTCACGCAGATCGAACACCTGTAACTCATCAACTGGATTATCGCCATCAACCAGCCGATTCAGATAACGCCAGACGCCGGGGTGCTCTTGTGCCTCCAGCGGCAGAATAAGCCGCATCCCGCCCTGCGGCTTACTTAACAACTGGCTGTTAAACAGATAGGTCGCCACCGCGTCTTCAACGGAGACCTGGCTTGCGGGCACGACGATCGGCGTAAATCCGTCAACCTGCCGGGCCAGCTGTTGCAGAAGTTGCGGTTGGTCAACAAACGCCTGTTCATGGCAGAACAACACCTGCTGATTGCTTACCGCGATCACGTCGTTATGAAAGACGCCTTTATCGATCACCGCCGGGTTTTGTCGGGCGAAAATCAGTTGCCGGGGATTAACCTGGTTCAGACGGGCGACAGCCTGGCTGGCTTCCAGCGTTTGCCGCGCCGGATAACGCCGCGGGTTGTCCTCGCCTCCCTGCTGGCGACCATAAACAAATAGCTGCACGCCCGGCGCACCATACTCGCCGCCGAGACGGTTATGATTTGCCGCCCCTTCATCGCCGAACAGCGCCACCTGAGGCAACGCCCCGTGTACGGCGAACTGCTGCTCATCGGGAAAAATCGCCCGCAGCAGCGCTTCCGTGGTCGGCGCTTCGCTGGCGCGATGGAATTTATCATGCAGACTGGCGACGGTCAGATGCACCCGGCCATCCAGCGTATCGGCAGAGGGCGAAACCGTAGCGGCGTTTGCCACCCACATTGATGATGCTGAGCTCGCCGCCGAAAGCAGATCCGGCGCCTGACGCGCCGCTTTTTCCAGCACCTGCGCATCGCTGCCGCGAAAGCCAATCTGGCGTAATAACGGGATATTTGGCCGCTCCTGCGGTGGGATCAGCGCCTGCGGATAGCCCGCATCCGCCAGGGCTTTCATCTTCTTCAGCCCCTGCTTTGCCGCCAGTTGGGGATTCGACATCCGATAGCGATGCTTAGTCGAAGCTTCGTTGCCAAAGGATAATCCCGCATAGTGGTGAGTCGGGCCCGGCAGCCCGTCAAAATTCACTTCCCAGGCTTTCATCGCGATACCTCCTGCCGGAAATCCAGCCCCGGACTCAGCGTTGTCGGTAACGACAGCGTTGGCGACTCCAGGCTGGCCATCGGCCAGGCGCAATAATCGGCGGCATACCACGCTCCCGGACGATGGTTACCAGACGCCCCGGTGCCGCCAAACGGCGCGGTGCTGGCGGCGCCGGTCAGCGGTTTATTCCAGTTAACGATACCGGCCCGCGCCTCCAGCAGCAGACGGTCAAATCTGGCGCGGTCGGCAGAGATCAGCCCGCAGGAAAGCCCGAATCGGGTGTCGTTGGCCAGGGCAATAGCGTCATCGAATGAGTCATAGCGCCAGACGCAGAGCAGTGGACCGAAAACCTCTTCATCCGCCGTCAGCGTCGCCTCGCTCATCTCGATAATACCCGGCGTCAGTAGCGAGGTTCCGGCCTGCAACAGACGCGGTTCCAGCAGCGTCCTGCCGCCGTTTGCCACATGATCCAGCCACGCCTGATGCACCTTTTGCGCCGCCTGCGGCGAAATTAATCCCCCCATAAAAGGCTGAGGTTCCGCATCCCACGTGCCGGGGATTATTTTTTGTGACACCGTCACCAACCGCTGTAAAAAGGCGTCCCCCGCTTCACCGCGTTTCACCAGCAGCCGGCGCGCACAGGTGCAGCGCTGCCCGGCGGTAATAAACGCCGACTGAATCGTCAGGTACACAGCGGCATCAATGTCCTGCGGCTCATCAACAATCAACGGATTATTGCCGCCCATCTCAAGGGCGAGAATTTTTTCCGGCTGTCCGGCCAGTTGCCGGTGCAGTTGAAAGCCGGTGGCGGAACTACCAGTAAACAGTAGCCCGTCGATATCCGCCTGGCTGCTCAGGGCTTCGCCCGTTTCCCGCCCTCCCTGGAGCAAATTAAGCACACCTGGCGGCAAACCCGCTTCAGTCCATAGTTTCACCACCGCCTCGCCGCTCTGCGGGGTCAGTTCGCTGGGTTTAAACACCACGGTATTCCCCGCCAGCAGCGCCGGTACGATATGCCCGTTAGGCAGATGTCCGGGGAAATTATAGGGGCCGAATACCGCCAGCACGCCGTGCGGCCGATGGCGCAGCGTCGCCGCCCCCTCTGCCATTGCGGTCTGCGCTTCCCCCGTGCGGCGATGATAAGCATTCACCGAAATCGCGATTTTGTTAATCATCGCGGTAATTTCCGTTTCCGCCTCCCAGCGCGGCTTAGCCGTTTCCTGAGCGATAATCGCCGTCAATTGCGTTTTGTTCGCCTCCAGCAGCGCGGCAAACTTTTCCGCGATAGCCTTACGGGCGACAAATGGCTGGCGCGCCCACGCAGGAAACGCCTGACGTGCGGCGTTGACCGCCAGCGCAACCTGCTCAGCATCGGCGTCATTACCCTGCCAAAGTAATGCCTGGCTCACCGGGTTACTTTTACTGCGCACCGGGCCGTGACCGCGTTGCCATTGACCGTTAATCCATAAACTCATGATGTTTTCTCCTCAGCGCACAGGCGAACCAGACGGATTTGGTCACCAGCGCGGCATTTCAGGGCGTCCTGTTCACGCGGGTTCAGCGCGACACGATGGCTGTCGGGGTCAGCATGAACCAGAATGGCGCGGAACTGCTGGTACTGTTCATTAGCGGCCAGGCAAAGCGGCCACTCGCCGGGGGCAGGTTGTCCTTGTGCAACGGTAACCAGCCGACTTTCACGGATAGCCCGCACCCGGTCAATCTCGCACTCCAGCGTCGGCCCGCCGTCGAAGATATCGACGTAATTCAGATAGCGGAATCCCTCTTTCTCCAGCACCGCGCGCGCCGGGGCCGTTTGCGGATGCACCTCGCCGATCGCCGCCTGCGCCTCGGCGGATAAAAAATCGATATACAGCGGATGTTTCGGCATCAGCGCGGCAATAAACGCTTTTTGTCCGGTACCGCACAGATAGTCGGCGCGGGTGAACTCCATCGCAAAAAAGCGCTTACCGAGGCTTTCCCAGAATGGCGAATAGCCATGCTCATCGATCACCCCACGCATCTCCGCCACCACTTTTTCATTAAAGCGTTGGCGAAAAGCGGCCATAAACAGAAAACGCGATTTCGACAGCAGGTAGCCGTTACCCGCCTTACGCCATTTCGGGGCGAGGAATAAGGTACACAGTTCGCTGCTGCCGGTATGATCGTTACTGAGAAACAGCGTCGGCATGGCGTTGTACACATTCAGCGCTTTCGAGGCATGAACCTGGGTGCCGACACGATAGTTGTACCAGGGGTCATTGAGGCCCACTGCCACCTCAATAGCGCAGATCCCCGCGATCTCGCCGCTGGCGCAATCTTCAAGGACGAACACATAGCCCTGCTCGCTTTTCGGCAGTGCATCGCGCCAGGTTAGCTGCGCGCGCTCAATCCGCGCCGCCAACGCGGCTTCATCAGCGGGCAGTGACGTCAGGCCACCGCCAGTCTCGCCAGCCAGGGCCATCAACCCCGGCAGATCCTCTTTTTCTACAGGACGGATCACCATCATGATAAGACCCTCGCGAGAAAGTGCTCACAGGCCCGATCAAAGCGATCCAGCCCGCGATTAATCTCTTCTTCACTGACGATCAACGCTGGCGCAAAGCGCACCACGCTGGCACCGGCAATCAGGATCATCAGCCCCTCTTCCGCCGCCTGATGACTGATGGCTTTCGCCTTTCCGGCATATTCGTCTTTCAGCTCGCAGCCAATCAACAACCCGAGTCCACGGATCGCTTTAAACAAGCCGTAGCGGGCGTTAATGGCATTCAGCCGTTCGCTGAACCACTGATGACGCAGCTTAACGCCGTTGAGCACCGCCGGAGTATTAACGATGGAGAGCACTTCCCCCGCCACCGCGCAGGCCAACGGGTTACCGCCATAAGTGGTACCGTGAGTGCCGACGGTCATTACGCTGGCGCAGCGCGCCGTTGCCAGCAACGCGCCAATCGGGAAGCCGCCGCCCAGCGCTTTAGCCGTAGAGAGCACGTCAGGCGTGACGCCGTAGTGCATATAGGCGTACAGCTCGCCGGTGCGCCCGACACCGGTCTGCACCTCATCGAATATCAACAGCGCATTGTGCGCATCGCACAGTTCGCGTAAACCACGCAGAAAATCCGCATCCGCGGGCACTACTCCGCCTTCACCCTGCATCGGCTCAACGATTACCGCGCAGGTATCGTCGTTAATCAGCGCCTTTGCCGAATCGAGGTCGTTGTAGATGGCATGCTGGATTTGCGGCGGCAGCGGCGCAAAATCCTGCGAATAGGCAGGCTGGCCGCCAGCGGAAACGGTGAACAGCGTGCGCCCGTGAAAAGCATTTTTGAATGCCACGATACCGCTTTTCTGGCTGCCAAAATGGTCGTGGGCGTATTTGCGCGCCAGTTTTAGCGCCGCTTCATTGGCTTCTGCCCCGGAATTACAGAAGAAAACCCGGTCGGCAAAGGTGGCATCAATCAGCCGTTTCGCCAGACGCAGTACCGGCTCATTAGTATAACCGTTGCCGGTGTGCCAGAATTTCCCCGCCTGTTCGCTCAATGCGTTAATCAACTGCGGATGCGCATGACCGAGGGCGTTAACCGCAATACCGCCGGCAAAATCGATATACTCTTTCCCCTGCTGATCCCACAGGCGTGACCCTTCGCCGCGTACCGGAATAAAAGCCGCTGGCGCGTAAACGGGCATCATCCATTCATCAAAATGGCTACGCGTAATTGACTGACACATATCGACCTCTCCGGTAAATAAAAAGTTTAAATAATGTTAAATTTTATGTTTATTACGCTGTAAATGTAGATTGCACGGTTCATGCCAGCCAGAGGAGAAAATGCATAAAGTGAAGTCGACAACGAAATATCAATAACTTACAAGCACCTCTTATTCACCTGAAATGCATAAAAAGTGAATAAAAACACAAAATACACATTTAATAGTGGAAAAAAAAGAAAGATTATTCATATGTAAGATATAATTCTGCAATTGTGATCAGAGACGAAATTTACCGGCAATATTCGCCCTTTTTTGGCGCATCGCGCTGCATAATGGTGCGCAGTTGGCCAGCTCGCCAATGGCTGCAATTGGCAGAATAAACTGCCTTAACGAAGCCAGGGCGGCGAATTTCTGCTACCATCCCTGCACTATTCACCTTGCACAGTGGCAGCGACTATGAAATTTGTCTCTTTTAATATCAACGGCCTGCGTGCCCGCCCTCATCAGCTGGCCGCCATCATCGATAAACACCAGCCCGCCGTCATCGGCCTGCAGGAAACCAAAGTTCACGACGATATGTTTCCGCTCGAAGAAGTGGCGAAACTTGGTTACAACGTTTTTTATCACGGGCAAAAAGGCCATTACGGCGTCGCGCTGCTGACCAAAGAAACGCCCGTCTCCGTGCGTCGCGGCTTCCCGAACGATGGTGAAGACGCCCAGCGCCGGATTATCATGGCGGAAGTCCCTTCCCCGTTTGGCAATGTTACGGTGATTAACGGCTACTTCCCCCAGGGAGAGAGCCGCGATCACGCAACCAAATTCCCGGCTAAGGCGGCGTTTTATCAGAATTTGCAACACTATCTCGATAACGAACTGAATAAAGACAATCCGGTGCTGATCATGGGCGATATGAACATCAGCCCAACCGATCTCGATATCGGCATCGGTGAAGAGAACCGTAAACGCTGGCTGCGCACCGGTAAGTGTTCATTCCTGCCGGAAGAGCGTGAATGGATGGATCGTCTGCTGGGCTGGGGTCTGGTGGATACATACCGCCACGCCAACCCGCAAGACAACGCGCATTTTTCGTGGTTTGACTATCGTTCGAAAGGATTTGACGACAACCGCGGTCTGCGTATCGACCTGTTGCTGGCCAGCACCCCGCTGGCGCAGCGCTGTATCGAAACCGGTATCGACTACGAAATCCGCGGGATGGAAAAACCCTCCGACCATGCGCCGGTATGGGCGACCTTCAAAGCGTAAATTATTGCTGTCAGTAAGGCGGCGGCATTGATCAATGGTTTTCGGGCGGATTTAAGATTGTCTGGAAGGGAAGATATAAGGATGGCGATAATAAGCCCCTATTACGTACAGTACGATGACTCACATGCTCAAAACCATTGATGTTGTAGCCGCCATTATCGAACATAACGGGCAAATTTTGCTGGCGCAGCGGCCCCCGCACGCCGATCAACCGGGAATGTGGGAATTTGCCGGTGGAAAAGTTGAACCCGGCGAGACCCAGGCGCAGGCGCTGACCCGCGAGCTTCAGGAGGAGCTGGGGATCCACGCTCATCCAGCGCGTTATATCGCCAGCCATCAGCGTGAAGTGTCCGCGCGCCTGATTCACCTTCATGCCTGGTGGGTTCCGCATTTTAGCCCGGCCCCCACTGCTCGCTACCACAGCCAGCTATGCTGGTGCTCGCCGCAGGACGCGTTAACCTTCAATCTCGCCCCAGCGGACATTCCCCTGCTGGAAGCCTTTATCGCCCGGCGTCCTGCATTGTTACCCGATGATTTATGCCGGGCCAGTCATCGTTTTTAATTATGACCAATACGCAATCATAAAAATTCCTTTCTGAACAATTTTTCCTTGCTCAACTAACGATTTCCAGTGGTATAGTCGAAAAATCGGCCTTTTCAAGGGCCGAATAATAATAAATATACTCTAAATAATTCGAGTTGCATGAAGGCGGCAAGAGAGTAAATCCCCAGGAGCATAGATAGCTATGTGACTGGGGTGAACGATCGCAGCCAACACACATGCAACTCGAAGTATGACGAGTATATACAGCTAATCATTCTGCCTGCACGATAGCGGCAAGGGCGAGGCTCACACACAGGCCGCGCATCTTTGCCGTTAATCATAAAGCGGGCACAGGGATGACATGTATATACCCTAAATTATTCGAGTTGCAGGAAGGCGGCGACGCAGTGAATCCCCGGGAGCGTACTCCAGTACGTGACTGGGGTGAACGAGGAAAGCCAACGCACATGCAACTTGAAGTATGACGGGTATAGATGCGATCACAACCATAAGAGGAACTTATATCAATGGATCAGATGTGCACTCTGGAAAACTTTCTCGCCCGCGTTCAACAGCGCGATCCCCATCAAACTGAATTTGCTCAGGCCGTTCGCGAGGTGATGACCACCCTGTGGCCTTTCATTGAGGAAAACCCACGCTATCGTCAGCTGAATTTGCTGGAGCGTCTGGTTGAGCCGGAGCGGGCTATCCAGTTTCGCGTCGTTTGGGTTGATGACCGTAACCAGGTTCAGGTTAACCGCGCATGGCGCGTACAGTTCAACTCCGCTATCGGCCCGTATAAAGGCGGCATGCGTTTCCACCCTTCAGTCAATTTGTCGATACTCAAATTCCTTGGTTTTGAACAAACCTTCAAAAACGCCCTGACCACCCTGCCGATGGGCGGCGGTAAAGGCGGTAGCGACTTCGATCCTAAAGGTAAGAGCGACGGCGAAGTGATGCGCTTCTGCCAGGCGCTGATGACCGAACTCTATCGTCACCTCGGCCCGGATACTGACGTACCTGCCGGCGATATCGGCGTGGGCGGGCGTGAAGTCGGCTTTATGGCCGGAATGATGCGTAAACTCTCCAACAACAGCGCCTGCGTGTTCACCGGGAAAGGTCTCTCCTTCGGCGGCAGTCTGATTCGCCCGGAAGCAACCGGTTACGGCCTGGTATACTTCACCGAAGCGATGCTCAAGCGCCACGGCATGGGCTTTGAGGGAATGCGTGTATCGGTTTCCGGTTCCGGTAACGTTGCTCAGTATGCGATTGAAAAAGCGATGGCGTTGGGCGCGCGCGTGATCACCGCTTCTGACTCCAGCGGCACCGTGGTGGATGAAGCGGGCTTTACCACTGAAAAACTGGCTCGCCTGTGTGAAATCAAAGCCAGCCGCGATGGTCGCGTGTCCGACTATGCCCGCGAGTTTGGCCTGACCTATCTTGAAGGCAAGCAGCCGTGGTCCGTACCGGCGGATATTGCCTTGCCCTGCGCCACACAGAACGAACTGGATGTTGACGCCGCGCGTCAGTTAATCGCTAACGGCGTGAAAGCGGTGGCCGAAGGCGCCAATATGCCGACCACCATTGCCGCCACTGACCTGTTCCTCGACGCAGGCGTGCTATTTGCGCCGGGTAAAGCGGCTAACGCCGGCGGCGTGGCGACCTCTGGTCTGGAAATGGCGCAGAACGCCGCGCGCATGGGCTGGAAAGCGGAGAAAGTGGATGCCCGTCTGCATCACATCATGCTGGATATCCACCATGCCTGCGTGGAGTACGGCGGCGACGCGAAGCAGACCAACTACGTGCGCGGGGCAAATATCGCCGGTTTCGTCAAAGTCGCGGACGCGATGCTGGCGCAGGGTGTGATTTAACGCTGAGAGTCGTCAGAAGCGGATGGCTTCGGCTGCGGGTGATCAGCGCGATGCCCGGTATCCCATAATGCTGGTCCGTTAAGGGCCGTCAGTTGTGTTTATAACTGGTTGAGCGGTTCTGTCAATCGGTGGTTTAAACGAAAATCTAATTCTGCTGATTCGCTTACTGAGCTGATACGGGCTGAAATATAAAGGATATAACTTTTTTTATGATTTTCAGCCACTGAAAAGCCACTGACGAATAACGGACTCACCGCATGGGGGTTGGGCGCATCAAGGAAACCTGGCGAGAACGCAGGCGCGCATCCAGGACAGGCCGCCAGGACGGCGGCCAGAGGGCGGGTCGAGACAGGACGTCGAGTCCCGCCCGGTCCGCCAGATGAAGCCGGAGTGGAGCGGACCGCGCAGCGGCAGGTTTTCAGCGCAATGCCGGGGGTGCAGGGGGACGGGCGAAACGTCCCCCTGCCCGTTCACACGCTGTGGATATAACGAATATCCGTGAATTTATCGTGAACGGAACAGACCACGGAATCTGAATGGGCGAAAACGAAAAACGCGCCATGTTCGCCATAACCACCGATAATGCGATTGCCGCTGGCAAATAAAACAAAAGACAACACCGATGATTTGCTTAAGTGAACGGCATTGCCCGGTTTCCCCGGGGGTTTTTATTGCGGGCCTTCTGCCACAGCGTCAGATGCCGGTTTCTCACCTTTCGCTGCAGATCGACCTTTACGCTTACTAAAACCTTTCTTACCCTCTCCCGGCGCGACAATACCACGGAAGCGGCGTACCGGCGTGCTACGCGCCTGATCGATAAGCTGGAACAACGTGCCCACCAGCGGCTGCATAAAATCCTGATAGCGACACTGCTTTTCGCTAATTTGCGTCAGAACCGATTCCCAGTGGGCGGTCATATCCGGGCGGGTCGCCATTTCAGGCAGCGAATGGAACAGCGCTTTCCCCGCGTCGGTAGAGTGGATATAGCGCCCTTTCTTGGTCAGGAAACCACGTTTAAACAGCAGCTCGATAATCCCGGCGCGGGTTGCCTCCGTTCCGAGGCCATCCGTCGCGCGCAGGATCTTCTTCAGATCTTTATCCTGCACGAAGCGGGCAATACCGGTCATCGCCGACAGCAGGGTTGCATCGGTAAAATGACGCGGCGGCTGAGTCTGGCGCTCCACCACTTCGCCCTTTTCGCACAACAGTTCGTCATCTTTTGCCACCACCGGCAGCGGCATACCGTCGTTTTCCTCATCACGCTCTTTATTGCCCAGCAGCGTTCGCCAGCCAGCTTCCGCCAGAAAACGGGCTTTGGCGACAAACTTGCCGTTGGCGATATCGAGATCGATCTGACATTTGCGGAATACCGCATCCGGACAGAACTGCATCAGATACTGACGGGCAATCAGGCCGTAGACTTTTTCCTCATTGTCATTGAGTTTCACCTGCGTGCTACGCGCAGTAGGAATTATCGCGTGGTGCGCATCAACCTTTTTATCGTCCCAGCAACGGTTGCGGATCTCCGGATCCACCACCGGCTGCGGCAGCAAATCCGCCGCGTGGACGCCAATGGCGTTCAGCACCGCATGACGCCCGGCAAAATGCTCCTCCGGCAGATAGCGGCTATCCGAACGCGGATAGGTAATCAGCTTGTGGGTTTCATACAGCTTCTGACAGATATCCAGCACGCTCTGCGCGCTAAAACCAAAGCGCTTCGCCGCTTCAATCTGCAGCGCTGAAAGGGAGAACGGCAGCGGCGCGGGCTCCGAGTCGCGCTTGTCGTTATAGGCGGTCACCGTCGCCGGTTGGCCCTCAATCCGCTTAACGACATGTTCAGCAAGTGCACGATGAAGCAGTCGCCCTTCTTCATCCTGATACGGTTCGCAGGCCTCACTGGGCACCCAGGTCGCCACAAAACGCTCATCCTTCGGGGTAACGATATGCGCCTTCACATCGAAGAAATCTTTCGCGACGAAGTTTTCAATCTCTTCGTCCCGACGAACCACCAGGCCAAGCACCGGCGTCTGCACGCGTCCGACCGATAACACGCCCTGATAACCGGCGTTACGTCCGAGGATGGTATAGGCGCGGGTCATATTGATCCCGTACAACCAGTCGGCGCGGGCGCGGGCCAGCGCCGAGACGCATAACGGAATAAATTCACTGTTGGCGCGCAGGCGGTTAATCGCGCGCTCCACCGCCTGCGGGTTAAGGTCATTAATCAGGCAGCGCTGCACCTGCTGGCGCTTTTCCGGCGATAATTGCAGATAATCCAGCACTTCATCCACCAGTAACTGACCTTCCCGGTCCGGGTCGCCCGCGTGGATCACCTCCTCAGCCTCGCCAAGAAGGCGCTTAATCACGTTAAGCTGTTTGGTTACCGACGGCCGGGGCTGAAGCTGCCACTTGTCCGGCACAATGGGCAAGTCGAGCAGGTTCCAGCGCGCATAGCGCCCGTCATAGACATCAGGCTGTGCCTGCTCCAGCAGGTGGCCGATACACCAGGTGACCACCTGTCCGTTGCCGCACTCAATGTAGCCGTCGCCTTTGCGGTGCGGTTTTGGCAGCACATCGGCAATGGCGCGCGCAAGACTTGGCTTTTCTGCAATAAACAGCCGCATGAAATCAACGGATCTCAATCATGGGGCGTCCACCGCGCGCGGTGAGCAGTTCGCCAATGGCGGCAAGCGTGATACCAAACTCGGCCGCCGCCGCTTGCACCTCCGCCTCCGCCTCCGGCGTCACTGCCAGCAGCAGACCGCCAGAGGTTTGCGGATCGCACAGCAGATCGCGCCACGCTGGCGGCATCTCGCCCATAAGATGACCGTAGCTGGCAAAGTTACGTCCGGTCCCTCCCGGTACCGCGCCCGCTGCAATGTACGCTTCCACACCGGGCAGCTTCGGGATATCCGCATAGGAGAGTTGCGCCTGAACGCCTGCGCCACGGCACACTTCGCTCAGGTGGCCGAGTAACCCGAAACCGGTCACGTCGGTCATCGCTTTTACGCCATCGATGCTGGCAAACGCCGAACCGACAAGATTCATCTGGCACATGGTTGCCGTCGCCAGCCCCTGATGCTCAGGCTTGAGCAGCGACTTCTTCTCCGCAGTGGTCAGCACGCCAATACCCAGCGGTTTAGTGAGATAGAGTTTACACCCCGCCTGAGCGGTACTGTTTTTCTTGATGCGATCGGTTGACACGACGCCGGTCACCGCGAGACCGAAGATCGGTTCGGGGGCGTCAATTGAGTGGCCGCCAGCCAGGGCAATTCCCGCCTGCTGACAGGCAAAACGCCCGCCGTCAACCACCTCGCGGGCGATCTCCGGCGACAGGGTATTGATCGGCCAGCCGAGGATAGCAATCGCCATAATCGGTTTACCGCCCATGGCGAAAATATCGCTGATGGCGTTGGTGGCGGCTATGCGTCCAAAGTCGAACGGATTATCAACGATCGGCATAAAAAAGTCGGTGGTGCTGATAATGGACGTACCGTTGCCGAGATCATAAACGGCCGCATCGTCGCTGGTCTCATTACCCACCAGTAAATTCGGATCGATAAACTTCGTCTGGTCGCTTTTGAGGATCGTTTCCAGCACTTTTGGCGAAATTTTACACCCGCAACCGGCTCCGTGGCTGTATTGCGTTAAACGAATGGTTTGCTCGCTCATGGACATCTCCTGTCATTGCAATCCCGCTATGGTAGCGCTCAAACGTCGGGGTGATAAGTATCACTGTCCTAAATCGCGTATGGTTGCTCATTAAGCAGACAAAAAACGACTTTGCAAAACGGCAGAAGTACCTGGTGAACAGGGTTTCGTCGTCGCGGGATCCATGAGGCGGCGCTGCGCACCTGTCCGTGCGCCCCTCGCGGCGCACGCAGCACGTGGCCGGGCCTGGCGTCAACCGTTTCCCGACAAAAGGCAAGCGCCGTCAGAAGCGCGTGACGAACGGCGCGGTATCCGGCAACGCTATTTTGGTTGAGGCTTTCAACATCGGCGTCCCCAGATAGAGAAATCCGACAATTTTATCCTGCTCCCGGCAGGCAAACCCTTCGCGCACCACCGGGCTCTCGGTCAACGCCCCGCTACGCCAGATCCCATTAAAACCCTGCGCCACTGCCGCCATTTGCATGGCCATCACCGCGCAGCCTGCCGACATCTCCTGTTCCCATTTCGGCACCTTCGGATGATCTTCGCAGCGGGCCACCACGGTAATAATCAACGGTGCGCGAAACGGCGCGCTACGGGCCTTTTCAATCGCTTTTTCATCTGCCCCCGCCGCGATGGCGCCCTTTTCCAGCAACTGGCTGAAGCGTTCGCGACCTTCATCGGCAATAATAAAGAAACGCCACGGCTGCAACGTCCCGTGGTCCGGCGCACGCAGGCCTGCGCGTAGAATATTTTCCAGCTGTTCGCCTGCCGGGGCGGGCTCAGTCAGACGTGACGCGCTGCGGCGATTAAGCAATAGTTCGAGAGCATCCACCTGTATAACTCCTGTCATGTCATTTTTCATAAAATTAACATGCGCAAGGATTTTGTTACAGCCCAACAGGTGATTCCTGCTGACAACCGTCGGCACTCTCTTTAGGATAGCCAGACGCGGCTGCCCCGGCGGCTCGCTCATTTTTAATAATGGTAAGGGAGAATACATGCGCACTCTTTGGCGACTACTCGCCGGAATGATTAAATGGACATGGCGGGTACTCAATTTCATTCGCCAGCTCGCACTGAACGTGGTTTTCCTGCTGCTGGTACTGGTTTGCATCGGTATCTGGTCTCAGTTCAGCGGTACCACGACAGAGCACACCACCCGCGGCGCGCTGCTGATGGATATCACCGGCGTCGTCGTCGATAAGCCCTCCGCCAGCAGCAAGCTTGGCGTGATTGGCCGCCAGCTTTTTGGCGCCAGTTCCGATCGTCTGCAGGAAAATTCGCTGTTCGATATCGTGCAAACGATACGCCAGGCAAAAGATGACCGGAATATCACCGGTATCGTGCTGGATCTGAAAAATTTTGCCGGTGGCGATCAGCCATCAATGCAGTATATCGGTAAGGCGCTGCGCGAATTCCGCGATAGCGGTAAGCCGGTGTACGCTATCGGTAACAGCTACAGCCAGGCGCAGTACTATCTGGCCAGCTTCGCCAATAAGATCTGGCTCTCGCCGCAGGGTGAAGTGGACCTGCATGGTTTCGCCACCAACGGCCTGTACTACAAATCGCTGCTGGATAAACTCGAAGTCTCAACCCATGTCTTCCGCGTCGGCACCTATAAGTCGGCGGTTGAGCCGTTTATCCGCGACGATATGTCGCCCGCCGCCCGTGAGGCGGATAGCCGCTGGATTGGCGAGCTGTGGCAGAATTACCTCAACACCATCGCCGCTAACCGGCAGATTACCGCCCAACAGCTGTTTCCTGGCGCACAGGGCGTGATTGACGGCCTGCGTAAAGTCGATGGCGACACGGCGAAATACGCGCTGGATAACAAGCTGGTTGATGAGCTTGGCACCGCCGCTGAGGTGGACAAAGCGCTGACGAAGCAGTTTGGCTGGAGCAAGGCGGACAACGACTATAGCGCAATCAGCTATTACGACTATGCGCTGAAAACCCCTGCCGATCAGGGCGCGACGATTGCGGTTATCTTTGCCAACGGCGCGATTATGGACGGGGAAGAAACGCCGGGCAATGTCGGCGGCGATACCACTGCGGCGCAGATCCGCGATGCGCGTCTGGATCCGAAAGTGAAAGCCATCGTGCTGCGAGTCAACAGTCCGGGCGGTAGCGTCAGCGCCTCTGAAGTGATTCGCGAAGAGCTGGCGGCGGCGAAAGCAGCGGGTAAACCGGTCGTCGTATCAATGGGTGGCATGGCGGCCTCCGGCGGCTACTGGATCTCAACCCCGGCGAACTATATCGTGGCAAACCCGAGCACCCTCACCGGCTCCATCGGCATTTTTGGGGTAATCAATACCGTTGAAAATACGCTGGGCGCAATTGGCGTGCATACCGACGGCGTCTCAACCTCGCCGCTGGCTGATGTCTCTACCACCAAAGCGCTGCCGCCGGAAGTGCAGCAACTGATGCAGTTGAGTATCGAAAACGGCTATAAGCGCTTTATTACCCTGGTGGCGACCTCGCGCAAGAGCACGCCGGAGAAAATCGACCAAATCGCCCAGGGTCATGTCTGGACCGGAGAAGACGCGAAAGCTAACGGCCTGGTCGACAGCCTCGGCGACTTTGACGACGCGGTAGCAAAAGCCGCGGAGCTGGCGAAGCTGAAACAGTGGCATCTCGATTTTTACCAGGAAGAGCCCAGCTTGTTCTCAATGGTAGTGGATAGTCTGACCGGTTCAGTCCGTGCAGCGCTGCCGGCGGCGATTCAGGCCTATTTACCCGCCCCGGTCGCCGCTGCGGCTAACGCGGTGAAAACCGAGAGCGACAAGCTGGCGGCGTTCAACGATCCGCAGAACCGCTACGCTTTCTGCTTAACCTGCGCCAATATTCATTAATCCTTCCGCCGCCCCTGTCCACGGGGCGGCCTGTCTTCTGACAGACTGAAATGACGGAAACCCGCCAGCGCCTATGCCACTTGCCGCGTCGCCGGTATATACTTCGCCGGTCCATATATAATCTAAGTGATGCTATGCAGAAGAAATCTATTTACGTTGCCTATACCGGCGGCACCATTGGTATGCAGCGTTCTGAACACGGTTACATCCCTGTTTCCGGCCATTTACAACGCCAGTTGGCTTTAATGCCCGAATTCCACCGCCCGGAGATGCCTGACTTCACCATCCATGAATACGCGCCATTGATGGACTCTTCCGACATGACGCCGCAGGACTGGCAGCATATTGCCGACGATATTCGCGACCATTACGACCAGTATGACGGTTTCGTGATCCTGCACGGTACGGATACCATGGCGTTTACCGCCTCGGCGCTCTCCTTTATGCTGGAGAATCTGGGGAAACCGGTCATTGTGACAGGGTCACAAATACCGCTGGCCGAACTGCGCTCCGACGGGCAAATCAACCTGCTCAACGCGCTGTACATCGCAGCCAACTATCCGATTAACGAAGTCTCGCTCTTCTTCAACAATCGCCTTTATCGCGGCAACCGCACCACGAAAGCCCACGCCGACGGGTTTAACGCCTTTGCCTCACCGAACCTGACGCCGCTGCTGGAAGCCGGAATTCATATTCGCCGCCTCTCCACGCCTCCCGCGCCCCATGGTAATGGCGAGCTGGTGGTTCACCCTATCATACCGCAGCCGATCGGCGTGGTGACGATTTACCCCGGTATCTCAGCCGATGTGGTGCGTAACTTCCTGCTCCAGCCAGTTAAAGCGCTGATCCTGCGCTCTTATGGCGTCGGCAACGCGCCGCAGAATGGCGATTTTATTCAGGTGCTGACCGAAGCCAGCCAGCGGGGTATTGTGGTGATTAATTTAACCCAGTGCATGTCCGGAAAGGTCAATATGGGCGGCTACGCCACCGGAAACGCGCTGGCTCAGGCCGGAGTGATTAGCGGTTTCGATATGACCGTCGAAGCGACGCTAACCAAGCTACACTATTTGCTGAGCCAGGATCTGGACGTTGCGGCAATCCGCCACGCGATGCAGGAAAACCTGCGTGGCGAACTGACACCCGATGAGTAAGAGCCTATCCCATTAGGGCTATTTTGCTTGTCATTTTGAATCTGGGCAGTGCTCAGAATCCTCACGTACTACGTGTACGCTCCGGTTCTTCCGCGCTGGCCGTGTTCAAACTGGCTGCGCCAATAACGCCTGGTGGGATAGACTCTAAGGAGGAATAGATGACACAGCGTGCACTGTTATTGATTGACTTACAAAACGATTTTTGCGCCGGTGGCGCGCTGGCCGTTCCGCAGGGCGACAGTACGGTGGAGATCGCCAATCAGCTTATCGACTGGAGTCTGGCGCGCGGCGAGATCGTCGTCGCCAGCCAGGACTGGCATCCGGCAAATCACGGTAGCTTCGCCAGCCAGCATCAGGCGGAGCCCTATACCCAGGGCGAGCTTGACGGTCTGGCGCAAACCTTCTGGCCAGATCACTGTGTGCAAAATAGCGCAGGCGCGGCGCTGCATCCGCTGCTTAAACAGCAGGATATTACCGCGGTGTTCCGTAAGGGCGAAAATCCGGCCATCGATAGCTACAGCGCGTTTTTCGATAACGGTCGGCGGCAAAAAACAGAGCTTGATGCGTGGTTACGTGAACGCGGAATAACCGAGCTGACGGTGCTGGGCCTCGCCACCGACTATTGTGTCAAGTTTAGCGTGCTGGATGCGCTGTCGCTGGGCTATCGCGTCAACGTCATTACCGACGGTTGCCGCGGCGTAAATATTCATCCGCAGGACAGCGCCCAGGCGTTTATGGCAATGGCTGCGGCTGGCGCAACGCTGTATACCCTGGCAGACTGGCAAGAAACACAACGCTGAGCCTTAACGCCAGCAGCTTATCCGGCCTCTCCATTACGCACATGTTACGTCCTGACTGGCGTTTCGCGGGCCGGATAACGCTTCCTCTTGCAGATAACAATCCCGCGCCCTTTAACCTGCCCGGATCGCCTCACTGAGCATATTATGTCCATACGTAGGGGATGCGCCCATCTGCCACGTCAACCGGTTCAGACTGTCCTTCCGCCTTTGTACAGCGGGAGTATAACCTCTGCACTGCCATGTTTTTTTGCCCGGCACCATCCCCCCTTTCCTTCATTGCCCCACAAACACGCAAACGCGTCGACATTTGCACCAAACTGGTCATCAAAAAACCTTATTATGCGGCGAATGCGCCACAAATAGCGCCATTTCATGACTGGCACAAAAATGGCATGGGGATACAAACTTAACCAGTTAGTCAAAAAAAGGGGGAGACCGGGAATGAGCCAGTTGATCTACGCAGAGGAATCTGCGGTCGTGCCGTTGAAACCGATAACCGCCACCGCACGCCCTGCCATCAGGGTAAACCAGGCCAACGTGATTTACCCGGCGGCCGATCAGCCAGTGCATGCGCTGAAAGATATTAATCTGACCATTCGCCAGGGGGAGTTTGTTTCGTTTATCGGCCCTTCCGGTTGCGGTAAAACAACCTTATTGCGCGCCATTGCCGACCTGGAACCCATCACCTCCGGTGAAGTGCTGGTTAATGATATGTCGCCTTCAGAAGCCCGGCAGGGGGGCGCATACGGGTATGTTTTTCAGGCTCCGGTGCTGTTGCCATGGCGTACCGTACTGGCAAACGTCAAACTGCCGCTACAAATCCAGGGTATGCCGCCGGAGCGCTGCGACGACATCGCCCGTGAACAACTGGCGCGTGTCGGGCTGAAAGGGTTTGAGAAAAAATACCCGTGGCAGCTTTCCGGCGGCATGCAGCAGCGTGTCTCCATCGCCAGAGCGCTGGGTTTTGAACCTAAAATCCTGATGATGGACGAGCCCTTTGGTGCGCTGGATGAACTGACCCGCGACAACCTCAACCAGCAATTACAGCAGTTGTGGTTTAACGAACAACGCACAATGGTCTTCGTGACGCACTCCATTTCCGAGGCGGTATACCTCTCTACCAAAATCGTGGTGATGTCGCCACGTCCAGGGCGAATTGTGAAGGTAATTGAGTCGCCGCTGCCTGCAGAACGTTCCCTTGCCATTCGTGATACGCCGGCATTTTTGCAGCTTGCCGCCGATGTTCGCAAGGCGCTGGTGGAGGGACATCATGAGCATTAGCCAACGCCTGCATCTCTATGCTCTGCCCGTCGGCAGCGTACTCCTGGTGGCACTGTTCCTCTGGTATGTACTGGCCTTCGCGCTGAACGCACCGGGCGTGATCGACCGGGTATTGACCCCGCGCGGCGCATGGACCAGCCGTGATTTGATCGTCGCCGCCCTGAACGCCACCCGCCCGCTGCTGCCAGCGCCGCATCAGTTGCTTGTCGATATCTGGAACAGCCTGACGCAGTGGCCGATCGACTCGCCGAGAAATTTGTTACTGCACACATGGGTCACCGCCAGCGCGGCGCTGACCGGTTTCGCAATGGGGGTGGTATTGGGTGTTCTGCTGGCCATCGGTATAGTGCACTCGCCCACACTGGATAAGGCGCTGATGCCGTGGATCGTCGCGTCGCAAACCATTCCGGTCCTGGCTATCGCCCCCATCGTATTGATTATCCTCGGCAGTCTGGGGATCACCGGCATGTTGCCAAAAGCGACCATCGCCATGTACCTGTGCTTTTTTCCGGTCACCATCTCCATGGTGCAGGGACTGCGTTCGCCGCAGAAAATGGAAATGGAACTGGTGCATACCTACGCCGCACGACGCGCCGATATTTTCTGGGTGGTTCGTCTTCCCTCCTCGCTACCCTATCTTTTCCCTGCGTTTCGCGTCGCCATCGCCAGCGGTCTGGTCGGCACAATGGTGGCGGAGTTACCGACTGGCGCACAGGCCGGGCTGGGGGCGAGACTGCTGACCGGCTCCTATTACGGCAATACCATTCAGATTTGGTCTGCGCTGGTGATGGCGTCACTGCTGGGCCTGACATTGACCGGGATGGTCACGCTGACTGAACGGCTGGTGATGCGCCAGCGTAAGGGGGCGTAATGAAAAAGCACGCGATTCCTGGCTCGCTACTGTTAGTAAGCGCGTTTATCGTCGCTATCCTGGCGCTTATTCAGTTAAGCGCCGCTGACCATACGTTTTCTGCACTCCGCCTCAATGCGCTGCTGCTCATTGCCTGTGCGCTGTTGGCCTGCTCAACAAAAAGTTTGCGCAACCTGCTCTTTGCGGTCGCGCTCGTTGTCAGCGCGCTCTGGCTGGCGGTATTACCGTTTAATGGCATGCTCACTCTGGCCCTGGCGCTGCTCGCCGCGGTGAGCGTACAACGTCTGGCCAGCGCGCCGGTTCCACCTGCAGCCGTCGCCGCGTTACTCGGCGTCTGGTTGCTGTGGTTCTGGCAGATTCTGGTCAGCGGATTTGCCGTTCCCCAGGTTATCCTGCCCGCCCCGCTTGATATCCTCACCGCGTTAATCGACAGCGCTTCGCTGCTGGCGGGCGATCTGGTGCAGACCGTTCTCAAATCGGTGCTGGCGGGTTATCTGCTGGGCTGCGGCGCAGGCATTGGCGTGGCGCTGCTTATCGACAGGCTTCCCTTCCTGCAGCGCGGGCTGCTCCCGGTCGCCAGTCTGACCAGCACGGTGCCGCTGGTGGGCGTCGCCCCTATCGCCGTGATGTGGTTTGGTTTCGACTGGCCGTCAAAAGCCGCGGTGGTGATTCTGGTGACCTTTTTCCCGGCGCTGGTCAGCACGCTGGCCGGACTGAAAGCGAGCGACAAGCTGGAGCAGGAATTGATGTACTGTTACGCTGCCACGCCTCATCAGCAGTTGCGCATGCTGCGCCTTCCCGCCGCAATGCCGTTTATTTTTAACGCCCTGAAAGTGAACGCCACCCTGGCGCTGATCACCGCCATTGTCGCCGAATATTTTGGCTCCCCCACCGCCGGGCTGGGCTTTCGCATCTCCACAGAATCGGCGCGAATGCATATGCCGGTGGTGTGGTCGGCGATTGTGGTGTCGTCACTGGCCGGTTCGCTGATTTACACCGTGCTGGTGCGCCTCGACAGACGCATAAATTTCTGGCATCCCTCGATTCGCGGGATGGCGGCGGAAAAGTAAAACAACATAAAAACATGATGATGCACACACTAACCCGAGGAGTTATCCCATGATGAAACGTTCCGCTTTTCGCCGGGGGTTGTTGCTGGCGGCAATGTCTGCGGCATTGACTTTTTCAGCATACGCAGCAGAGAAAGTGACGCTGCAGTTGAAATGGGTGCCACAGGCACAATTTGCTGGCTACTACGTGGCGCAGGAAAAAGGGTTTTATAAAGACGAAGGGCTGGATGTTACGATCAAACCCGGCGGAACGGATATTTCTCCGGTCCAGGTGATTGCCGGGAAATCCGCAGATGTGATCGTTAACTGGCTGCCTGATGCGCTGGCCTCACGTGAAGCGGGCGTTCCGCTGGTCAATATTGCCCAGATCTTCAATCGTTCCGGCATGATGCTGACCTGTAAAAAATCGAGCGGGATTAAAACCCCCGCCGATTTCAAAGGCAAAACCCTGGGTGTCTGGTACGGCGGCAACGAGTACCCCTTCTTCAACTGGATGAACAAGCTGGGACTGAAACCCGGCACCGATATTACTATTCTCAAACAAGGCTTTAACGTTGACCCACTGTTACAGGATCAGGCAGCCTGTATCTCCACCATGAACTATAACGAATACTGGCAGTTGATCGATGCGGGCCTGAAAGAATCGGATTTGATCACCTTCCCGTACGAGGATCAGGGCGTATCCACGCTGGAAGACGGGCTGTACGTGCTGGCTCCGAGCCTGAAAGACCCGGCGTTCGTCGCCAGAATGGCGAAGTTCCTCAAGGCATCGTTTAAAGGCTGGGATTATGCGGTGAAGCATCCGCAAGAGGCAGCGAAAATCGTGGTAGCGGAAGATGCTTCCGGCGCGTCTACCGAAGCGGTGCAAACTCGCCAGATGGAAAACGTGGCAAAACTGATCACTAATGCCAACACGCCGCAAATTGGCTATCTCGATCCGGCGGCTTATCGCCATACGATTGATGTCCTGCTACATAGCGGCGGCGATACCCCGGTGATTAAAAAAGACCCGGGTGACAGTGCGATGACCCATATCGTCTGGGATGCCGCGGCAAAGCTGAAATAGTCCTCCCGCCAGGGACGGCGGATTTCACCGGAGCCAATGATGAATGAAAGTCTGCTGGGCGGCATTGAGGTATCGCTGGAAAAAGGGCGTATTCGCCAGGATAACGAAGCCATCATAATGGCTGCCGCCGAACGCGTCTTTGCCTGTTACGGATTTCGCGGCGCCACCATGCAACAGATCGCCGACGCAGCCGACCTGCCAAAGGCCAATCTTCATTACTATTTTGGTCACAAAAAAAACCTCTATCTGCGCGTACTGGAGTGCATTCTGCACGACTGGCTGGCGCCGCTGGAAGCGATCTCGGCGCATGCGGATCCCAAAACGGCGCTGGAAGAGTATGTCCGTAAAAAGATTGGCTTTAGTTTTTCTCGCCCTGAAGCCTCCCGCCTGTTTGCCAACGAAATCCTTCAGGGCGCGCAGGCTGTTCATCCGCTATTAAAGACGCAGCTCAGGCGACTGGTGGAGGAGAAGGCGCGCATTCTTGATGGCTGGATTTCACAGGGTAAGCTGCGGCAACTGGATACCACCCATTTCTTTTTTACCGTCTGGGCGATAACCCAAACCTACGCGGATTTTGATATTCAGATTGCCGCCGTACTGGGGGAAGATTCGCGCAGTGCGGCAGCGCAGTCGCGAACAACAGAACATGTATTGCGCTGCGTTTGCCGCATCTGCGGCCTGGAATGATTGACGACTTCTGCCGCAATATGCAGCAAACAGCGGCAAATATGGTGCAAATTGCACCAAAAAATACCACAAAAAGGCATGCTGCATTATTCACAACGCCCTACCTTCCTTAATTTACACGCTCTGCGGCGAACCTGCTGGAAATGGCACGTAATTAGCATGGTTATTACGTGAAAACTTAACCATCTGGTCAAGATTTTAAACGCAGGGAGAGATAACCCTGCTAATCATTCAGGAGAAGCATGATGAGCGACTGTTCAGGTATCGATGCCCCCGGACGCCAGGCCGCCCGGCTGGCGCCCGACGCGTATGCGCGTGAGTTTGCGGACTGCGCGCCCCCGTTAACCGCCTCGCAGGCGGTGATTGAAGCGGAACGCTGTTACTACTGCTTTGATGCCCCCTGCTCCCGGGCCTGCCCGGCCGATATCGATGTACCGAGCTTTATTCAACGTATCGCCCAGAACAACAATCGCGGCGCGGCGGAGGTCATTCTGCGAGCCAATGTGTTAGGCGGGATCTGTAGCCGCGTCTGTCCGACAGAAACATTATGCGAACACGCCTGCGTGCGTCACGCGCGAGACGGTCGCCCGCTCAATATCGGACTGCTCCAGCGCTATGCCACGGATGATTTCTTTGCACATCCCGGTCAGCCGCTATTCATCCGTGGGCCTGAAACAGGGAAACGGATTGCCGTGGTTGGCGCGGGTCCGGCGGGGCTGACCGTCGCTCACCAGCTGGCGGTTGCGGGTCACAGCGTGGATCTCTTCGATGCCCGCAGTAAAGCCGGCGGTCTCAACGAATATGGTCTGGCCCGCTATAAAGTCACCGATGGTTTCGCCGCGCGGGAAGTGGCCTGGTTGCTCTCCGTGGGCGGAATTACGCTGCACGCCGGAAAAACCCTGGGGAAAGAGATCAGCCTCGCCCAACTGCAGGCCAGCCATGACGCGGTATTCCTCGGCCTTGGGCTGGCGAGCGTGAATCAACTGGAAAACACTGGCACAGAACCTGACGGTATTTTTGAAGCGGTGGATTTTATCGCCGATTTACGCCAGTGCACAGATCTGAGGCAAATCCCTGTCGGCCGTAAAGTGGTGGTCATTGGCGGCGGTATGACCGCCGTTGACGCCGCCGTACAGGCAAAAAAACTCGGCGCGCAGGACGTTACCCTTGTTTACCGCCGCGGCGAAGCGCAAATGAAAGCATCGGAAAAAGAGCGGCAGTGGGCGCAACTGAACGGCGTAACGGTGCGTCTGTGGGCCACCCCGTTGCGGTTCGAACAGCGCAACCATCAGCTTACGGGCGTGACGTTCAGCGTAACGCGCGAGGATGTTCAGGGGACCGCGACCAGCGGCGAGACCTTCACGCTGGAAGCCGACATGGTGCTTAAAGCCATCGGTCAGACTTTCGAATGTTCCCCGGTCGGGCAAGCCGTGCAGTTAAAACAGGGACGCATCGCCACCGATGAGAATGGCCGCACCTCGCTGGCCGGCGTCTGGGCCGGCGGCGACTGCTGTGCCGGCGGTCTTGACCTGACGGTCGACGCCGTGCGCCAGGGCAAACTCGCTGCCCGCTCTATCTCTCTGGCCCTCGCCATCAACGACGCCGCTAACGCCATCTCTTTTCAGGAGCATGCCCATGGCTAGTCTGCACAGTGATTTTCTCGGCATTCAAAGCCCCAATCCATTCTGGCTGGCGTCTGCGCCGCCTACCGATAAAGAGTACAACGTGGAACGCGCTTTTCAGGCCGGATGGGGCGGCGTGGTATGGAAAACGCTCGGCTTAGATCCCCATGTGGTTAACGTTAGCGGGCCGCGCTACGTCACTCTTGCTGGCGGCGACCGCCGCGTTATTGGTCTGAATAACATTGAATTGATCACCGACCGTTCTCTGGCCATCAATCTTGAGGAAATTACCCGTATCAAACAGCGATGGCCGGACCGGGCTGTCGTGGTATCGATCATGGTGCCCTGCGAAGAGGAAGCGTGGAAAACCATTTTACCGCAGGTTGAAGCCACGGGCGCAGACGGTATCGAACTTAACTTTGGCTGCCCACACGGCATGAGTGAGCGAGGAATGGGCGCCGCAGTGGGCCAGGTGCCGGAATATATCGAGATGGTCACCCGCTGGTGCAAGCAATATTGCCGCCTGCCGACGATCGTCAAACTGACGCCGAACATCACCGATATTCGCTATCCGGCCCGGGCCGCGAAGGCGGGTGGCGCTGACGCTGTTTCGCTGATCAACACCATTAATTCGATCATCGCCGTCGATCTTGAGCAGATGTTGATGTTACCGCACACCGGTAATCAGGGCTCGCATGGCGGCTACTGCGGTCCGGCAGTGAAGCCCATAGCGCTGAATATGGTCTCGGAAATTGGCCGCGATCCGCAAACCCGCGGTTTACCGATTTCCGGCATTGGCGGTATTGCGACCTGGCGCGATGCGGCGGAATTCATCGCTCTGGGGTGCGGGACGGTGCAGGTGTGTACCGCGGCGATGGTGCATGGTTTCCAGATCGTGCGCGACATGATAAGCGGCCTGGAAAACTATATGGATCAAAAAGGGTTCCGGACCCTTGAGGACTTCCGCGGCATGGCGCTGCCGAGCGTCACTGACTGGCGCTATCTCAATCTCAATCATGTGAATAAAGCGGTCATCGACCAGGCGTCGTGTATCAAGTGCGGGCGCTGCCACCTGGTTTGTGAGGACACGTCGCATCAGGCGATTACCGCCATCACCGGGGAAACCCGGCATTTTGAAGTGCGTGAGGAGGATTGCGTCGGCTGCAACCTTTGCGCCTCAATTTGCCCGGTTGAGAACTGCATTTCACTGCGCAGCCTGCAGCCTGGCGAAAAAGATAAACGGACTGGAAAAGTGGTGACCGATGTTTACGCCAACTGGACCACGCACCCCAATAACCCGCTGACCACCCCGGCGTAATGGGCGGCGGCGCGGTCGGTTCCCCCTCACCCTGCCCCGGCGCCCTCAAGGGAGAGGGTGAAAAACAGAACCGCGCTGGTAAGCGCCGCCTCGCCGGGGAGCGAGTCAGGCTGAGGGGAAAAGACCATAACCCATCAAACAAAGCACTACAGGAGAAAACGAATGCGTAACCTGTTGATTAAAGGCGGTACTGTCATCAACGCGGACCATCAGCGCCGCGCCGACGTGCTCTGTGTCGATGGCATCATCGCGGCCGTCGGCGATGCATCTCAGTGGGATATTCCCGTTGACACCGAAACCCTCGACGCTGGCGGATTGTACGTGATGCCTGGCGGCATCGACCCGCATACCCACATGAACTTCCCGTTTATGGGTACCACCACCGTCGATGACTTCTACAGCGGCACTGCGGCCGCGCTGGCGGGCGGTACAACCACCCTCCTCGATTTCGTCATCCCTAACCCACAGCAGCCGCTTATGGAGGCCTATCAGCAGTGGCGGGGCTGGGCGGAAAAAGCGGCAACGGATTACAGCTTCCACGTCGCCATCACCTGGTGGGACGAAAGCGTGCGCCAGGATATGGGAACGCTGGTACAACAGGAAGGCGTCAATAGTTTCAAGCACTTTATGGCCTACAAAAACGCCATTATGTGCGATGATGAAACGCTGATGAACAGCTTTCGTCGTTGCCTCGAACTAGGCGCCATGCCGACGGTACACGCGGAAAATGGCGAGATGGTATACCTCCTGCAACAAGAGATGCTTAAGCAGGGTATCACTGGCCCGGAAGCTCACCCGCTCTCTCGTCCGCCGGAAGTCGAAGGGGAAGCCGCTAACCGCGCCATCACGGTGGCCAGTATTATGGGAGTGCCGATTTATGTGGTACACGTCTCATGTCGCGAATCTGCCGCAGCCATTGCCCGCGCCCGCGCCAACGGGCAGCGCGTCTATGGCGAAGTGCTGGCGGGACATCTGGTGATTGACGATAGCGTCTATCGCCATCCGGACTTTGGCTTCGCCGCCGCCCACGTTATGAGCCCGCCGTTTCGCGAAAAATCCCATCAGGCGGCGCTGTGGCACGGCCTGCAATCCGGTCAGCTTCACACGACGGCGACCGACCACTGCACCTTCTGCGCCAGCCAGAAAGCGGCGGGCAGGGATAATTTCGGCAAAATTCCGAACGGATGCGGCGGTGTGGAAGAGCGCATGGCCGTCATCTGGGATGCCGGGGTTAATAGCGGACGCCTGACGCCAGGCGAATTCGTGGCAATTACCTCAACGAATACCGCCCGTCTCTTCAATATCTACCCGCGCAAAGGCTGTGTTGCACAAGGCGCGGATGCCGATCTGGTCCTCTGGGACCCGGCTGGCAGCAAAACGCTTTCCGCCAGCACACATCATTCGCGCAATGACTTCAATATTTTCGAAGGCCGGACGGTCACCGGCATCCCTGTTTTTACCATTAGCCAGGGCCATCTGGTATGGGCCGATGGCGAACTGCGCGCCCGTGAAGGGGCGGGTCGCTATATCAAACGTCCGGCATTCGGCCCGGATTTCAGCGCCGCAGCGGCATGGGAGCGCCAGCACGCCCCGCAGGCCGTCGCCCGTTAATCACCTGACATTGAGGAAACAATCATGAACAGTGAAGTCATTTCACCAGACACGAACCGCATTGATATCAGTGACCTGAGGATTGATGGCGAACGTTTGTGGCAGTCATTAATGGATCTCGCACACATTGGCGCCACGCCCAAAGGCGGGGTCTGCCGTTTAACGCTGACTGACCTTGATCGCCAGGGGCGTGATTTAGTCGTCGGCTGGGGTAAAGCGGCCGGGCTGTCGGTCGAAATAGATCAAATCGGCAACGTCTTTATGCGCCGACCTGGCCAGAACAACACCCTGCCGCCGATTGTCGCGGGTAGCCATATCGACACCCAGCCAACCGGAGGAAAATTCGATGGCAATTTCGGCGTACTCTCGGCGCTGGAAGTTATCCGTACCCTTAACGATCGCAATATTGAAACGGAAGCGCCGATTGAGATGGTCTTCTGGACCAACGAAGAAGGATCGCGTTTTGTGCCGGTTATGATGGGGTCCGGGGTTTTCGCCGGCATCTTTCCGCTGGAGATGGCCTATGCGGCAACCGACACCGAAGGTAAATCGGTAAAAGATGAACTGTCCAATATTGGCTATGCGGGCGAGGTGGTCCCCGGCACCCACCCGATAGGCGCCTACTTTGAAGCGCATATTGAACAAGGCCCTATTCTTGAAGATCAGGATATCGCCATTGGCGTGGTACAGGCCGTACTGGGTATTCGCTGGTATGACTGCATCGTCACCGGGATGGAGTCCCATGCGGGCCCCACGCCGATGGCGCTGCGTAAAGATGCTTTGCAGGTCGCCACCCATATTATGCAGGAAGTCATCAATATTGCCGGGCAATTTTCTCCGCATGGACGGGGAACCGTCGGTATGGTGCAGGTGCATCCAAACAGCCGCAACGTGGTGCCCGGCAGCGTGAAATTCTCCATTGATTTTCGCAACATGACCGATGCCGACGTTGATAACATGGACGCGGCGTTAAAAGCGTACATTGCCGAAATCGCCCAGAAGAGCGGACTGAATGTGGAACTTAAACAGGTCTCACACTATCCTGCCGCCCCTTTTCACCCGGATTGCAAAGAAGCCGTACGGCGGGCTGCGCAAAAATTAGGTTACTCTGCGATGGATATCGTCTCCGGTGCAGGACATGATGCCGTGTATATGAGCATGCTCGCGCCGACCGGTATGATTTTCATTCCCTGCAAAGATGGCATCAGCCACAATGAGACGGAGTACTCATCACCGGAACAGGTTGCGGCTGGCGCAAACGTACTGTTACACGCGATGCTGGAAAAAGCCGGGGTAGTCTCGCGGGAGTAATCGCCCTGCTTATAAACGCCGATGGCTGGCGACCGCATAGTGCGGGTCAGTTAAGCGAGCCATCGGTTTTTTCGCCAGCGTGAATCACTTTTTTAACGTGGTTTTGACGAAAGTGGCGCCCTTTTCGTTCGCCCCCATGCCCGGCATTGCGCTGAAAACCTGCCGCTGCGCGGTCAGGTCGGATTTCCTTCTGACGACTTTCACAACAACACAGCGCGGGCAAATGACGCTTTAGCCAGGCCACTACCGGATCCGTCGAGATTCAGGATTTAAACCGCGCAATAGGCTCCGGCGTGATGCCAAACTCAACTTTTAATTGCTGTTTGCTTTTCATCACCATCTGCCCGTTCGTATCAATGGTCATATGTTGCGCATCAACGTTATGCCGGGCCTGCCACAACATCACCAGTTGCAGGCTGTTTTCTTTCTGCTCCGGGGTTAACGCCACCCCATCGGGCCATTTTCCCAGTTCCACCGCCGTCGCCAGGCGCTGATAAACTTCCGGCGTCATACTGCTGATAATTTGTTCGATATCCATTTGTCGCGCCTTAAGATTGGAATAATTAGCTGAATCGTTTTTTCAACCCTTGATTTGCTCACCATTTTCATCGTTAGTGAAGCTCAGGGAAGCGGAATTAACACAAAAACGTTCACCGGTGGGCTGTGGGCCATCCGGGAAAACATGACCAAGATGCGCATCGCAGTTTCCGCAGCGAATTTCCGTGCGTTGCATACCGTGAGAGTCATCATTCAGGTAGCGGATCGCATCCTCACTTACCGGCTCATAAAAGCTCGGCCAGCCACAGCCCGAATCATACTTACTCTGGGAGTGAAACAGCGCGGCATCGCACACCAGACAATGGTAGACGCCATCTCGTTTGTTGTGGAGGAGCCGCCCGGTGAACGGCGGTTCAGTACCGTGATTCTGCGTCACGTAAAACTGCATCTCGGTCAGGTTTTTTTTAAGCGCATCCGCGGTGGGTTTATTCGACATTGGCTTGCTTCTCGCTCTTGCTTTTCGCTATGTAAGAACACCTTCTTTACGCCGATTCTAACAAAATATTAACAATGAAATGTAGACTTTTGTTCTAAACTTAGGCAATGCCATAAGGCAGGCAGATAATTGTGACGCACATCACAACTTTATCTTAATCGCCCTTTAAAATTCCGCGCGCTGCCCCCATATGGAATCGAGCTCAAAGGGAAAGTGAGGCAAATCAATCGCGCAGAGGCCGGCTTAGTATTGATTTGTCGCAATGATTGACACGATTCCGCTTGACGCTGCGTAAGGTTTTTGTAATTTTACAGGCAACCTTTTATTCACTAACAAATAGCTGGTGGAATATATGACTATCAAAGTAGGTATCAACGGTTTTGGCCGTATCGGTCGCATTGTTTTCCGTGCTGCTCAGAAACGTTCTGACATTGAGATCGTTGCAATCAACGATCTGTTAGACGCTGACTACATGGCTTACATGCTGAAGTATGACTCCACTCACGGCCGTTTCGACGGTACCGTTGAAGTGAAAGACGGTCATCTGATCGTTAACGGTAAAAAAATCCGTGTTACCGCTGAACGTGATCCGGCTAACCTGAAGTGGGACGAAGTTGGTGTTGACGTCGTTGCTGAAGCAACCGGTATCTTCCTGACTGACGAAACCGCGCGTAAGCACATCACTGCTGGCGCGAAAAAAGTCGTTCTGACTGGCCCGTCCAAAGACAATACGCCGATGTTTGTTCGCGGTGCTAACTTCGACAAATACGCAGGCCAGGACATCGTTTCCAACGCCTCCTGCACCACCAACTGCCTGGCGCCGCTGGCAAAAGTCATCAACGACAACTTCGGCATCATCGAAGGCCTGATGACAACCGTTCACGCGACCACCGCAACTCAGAAAACCGTTGACGGCCCGTCTCACAAAGACTGGCGTGGCGGCCGTGGCGCGGCTCAGAACATCATCCCGTCCTCTACCGGCGCAGCTAAAGCGGTAGGTAAAGTCCTGCCGGAACTGAACGGCAAACTGACCGGTATGGCGTTCCGCGTTCCGACTCCGAACGTATCCGTTGTTGACCTGACCGTTCGCCTGGAAAAAGCGGCTTCTTACGAAGACATCAAGAAAGCGATCAAAGCTGCCTCCGAAGGCCCGATGAAAGGCGTTCTGGGCTACACTGAAGACGACGTTGTTTCCACCGATTTCAACGGTGAAGTTTGCACTTCCGTGTTCGATGCTAAAGCAGGCATCGCGCTGAACGACAACTTCGTTAAGCTGGTTTCCTGGTACGATAACGAAACCGGTTACTCCAACAAGGTTCTGGATCTGATTGCCCACATCTCCAAATAAGCTGAGATGAGAAAGTAATCTGTAAGAGCGACTTCGGTCGCTCTTTTTTTTGATCTGAAGAGCTATCCGTCATGCTTCAGGTAGCAGGTATAATATCGCCTGCGTTCACTCATCCGGATCACTGACTAATGTAAGCTCATCGGGCGTAATCAGGGACATCCAGCTTCCTGATCGCAGGCAATCCACGGTTGGACAAATCGGGTACTGACGAAATTTGCCCTTCACTCGCCGCAGGATTCACCTGTGACTTTGCCCTCAGGGCCAGCTAAGCGCTGCGCAAAACGGTTACGCGTTTTGTCCAGTTCCCGCATGATTTAAGATAAAAAGGATTGTGTAATGATTAATAAAATTTTTGCTCTCCCGGTTATCGAACAGCTTACCCCCGTTCTCTCTCGTCGCCAGCTTGACGACCTGGAGCTGATCGTTATTGACCATCCGCAGGTCAAGGCATCTGTTGCTTATCAGGGGGCTCATCTGCTCTCGTGGAAACCTGCCGGAGAAGAAGACGTGCTGTGGCTCAGCGACAACACGCCGTTTAAACATGGCGTTGCCCTGCGCGGCGGTATTCCTGTTTGCTGGCCATGGTTTGGCCCTGCCCGGCAGCCGTCCCATGGCTTTGCGCGTATCCTGCCGTGGACGCTTAAAGGCCACGATGAAGATGAACACGGCGTGATGCTGACGTTTGCTCTGCACAGCAGCGATGAAACCCGGAAATACTGGCCCCATGATTTCACGCTGTATGCGCGTTTTAAACTGGGCCAGAGCTGCGAGATTGAGCTGGAAGCGCACGGCGAATTTGAAACCACTTCCGCCCTGCACTCTTATTTCAACGTCGGCGATATTGCGGCAGTGAAAGTGAGCGGTCTGGGCGACCGTTACATTGACAAAGTTAACAACTCAGAAGAAGGGGTATTAAGCGACGGCGTACAAACCTATCCTGACCGTACTGACCGGATTTATCTGAATGCTGAATCCTGCAGCGTGATCCATGACGATGCGCTACGTCGCAATATCAACGTTATTCATCATCATTACAGCAACGTGGTGGGATGGAACCCGGGGCCTGCGCTTTCACAAAGCATGGGCGATATGCCGGACGAGGGTTACAAGACCTTCGTTTGCGTCGAAACCAGCTGCGTGACCGTGCCGCAGAAGGCCAGCGAGGAGAATCCATCGCGGCTGGCGCAAACTATTCGCGTGGTGAAATACTAAATACGGCGAACTCTGCGGGCTGATAACCGTTGTCTGTGTTCTGAATAATTCGAGTTGCTGTTCAAAACGCGTCACCGTTCTGAACAGCGCTTGCGCTGGCTTCAAAGGTGTGCGTCCGCAGGCCGGTTCACACGGCGGGTATAATCAATCCCCGCACGACTCAGGGGGATCGGAACGGCTTCTGACCCAAATCCCCAAAAAACACAATTCCCTCTGATTTCCGGGCAAAGCCCGCCCTGGGATTGACTCAACTGAACGACATTACGCCCGTCCGGCACCGTCTTTACACAATATCCAGCGGCGTTTTTCTTCCTGGCGCCGGATAAGCGCGATCCAGGCTCGCCCGTTCCTCAGCGGACAACACGATCTCCAGCGCAGCGGCATTTTCCGTTACATGCTCAATACTTGCCGCCTTTGGAATCGCCAGCACGCCCCGATGGCTAATCACCCACGCCAGCAGCACCTGCGCCGCCGTCAGCCCTCTCTGCTGCGCAATACTTTTCACAACAGTATGATTTAAAAGCCCATTGCGCAGCCGACCGGCCTGGGCCAGCGGACAATACGCCATCACCGGCAACCGTTGCTGCTGGCACCACGGCAGCAGGTCATACTCGATACCGCGAGAGGCCAGGTGGTAGAGCACCTGATTCGTCGCGCACTGCTCACCGCCAGCCACCTGCCACAACTGCTGCATATCATCGTAATCAAGATTCGACACGCCCCAACGGCGAATTTTCCCCTGAGCAACCAGGGCCTCCATTCCCTCCACCGTTTCCTGCAGAGAATAATCACCGCGCCAGTGCAGTAAATAGAGATCAAGGTAGTCGGTATTCAGGCGACGCAGACTGGCTTCACAGGCGCTGACCAGCTTGCGCCCCCCGGCATTCCACGGATAAACCTTTGACACCAGCACCACGCGATCGCGCTGCCCGTGAATCGCCTCTCCAACCACCTCTTCCGCGCCACCATCTGCGTACATTTCGGCGGTATCGATAACCGTTAACCCGAGGTCGATGCCCGCGCGTAGTGCAGCCACCTCCTGCGCACGCCGCGCCCGGTTTTCCCCCATATACCAGGTTCCCTGTCCAATGACGGGAACTGTCGGATGCTCGCCAAAACGTATTGCCCTTTCTGCCATACATACCTCCCGCAATTTCATTGCACAACCATAATGCAAAACAGGGCGTTTCGCCCTGTTTTGATGCATGAATTGCCCTGTTATAAAGCACAATCAGAAAGAGTAAGTGATTCCGGTAGAAATCAGGCCGCTCCAGGATTTATCCACCATCGGACTATCGGTGATTTCGTCAGACAGGCGGGTATAACGCGCGACGCCGTATACGCTCCAGTCGCCGAGGAAACGATAGTTTGCCGACAGCTCCAGATACGGATTCCAGCTGCTGTCAGGATCGTAGCTGCGCATACCGCTACGAGTGGACTCATGGCGCGAAACACCGTAGTAGTACTCATTCTGGTTATCGCTATTCCATTGAACGCCAACGCCCGGCGTAAGCGTCAGATTCCCGTTGCTATAGCGATACAGCCAGGCCAGATCCCACACAATGCCGTTGCTGTTATCCAGCGTATCGCCAGCCAACGAGGTACGCAAGAAACCGTACTGCGTATTGTGAATATAGGCAAGCCCGGCCATCATCGTGGATTTTCGCTTATCCAGACGACGCATTTGCTGACTGTCGCTGTCACCCGGCTTAAAGTACATTGGCGACCAGTACGCGGTCACCGAAAGCTTATCGTTAGTATCATTCCACAGGTAGTAACCACCACCTAAACCCCGAAACCAAACATTATCACTCTCATAATTAATAACCGGCACCGGGTAGACATCAGTATCATACTGTTTATAAGGGCGTTCAACGATCCCCACACCCGCTCCCAGACTGAGCTTTCCCTCGGCGTGAACAGCAGATGCTGACGTTGCCATCAATGCACCCAATGCCAGAAGTTTGATTTTAGTCACGATCCATATTCCTGTTGTCAACTTATCTGCGCACGCAGTTTAACGTTGTAAACAACATGTCTCAAATTCTTTACCTGTCATTACATTGAACTCACCAATTTCTCACCACCAGATGACCGCTGGCTGACAATCCAATGACAGTGCAATGACGCCCCGAGTCTGACCCGGGCGACAACAGGACGTTATTCCGGATGAGTTATTGATATGTCATTGAAATTGATTCGCCATGCCATGCAAGTTTTCCAAATGCATCTAAGCTTTAATTTAGAAGAAGTAAATCCGGGGCACGTTATTCACCGACTTCGCCAACCTGGCATAAGGGTTGCTGGAGAATCAGTGAGCGTTGTGCGGCTTACCTCTTCCGGGGGCTCCCACTATTCATATGAACGGCTCTCAACCTGTGCTAAAAACGAAAGGACGGCATGCCATGAATATATTCGATCACTATCGCCAGCGCTATGAAGCTGCCAAGGACGAAGAGTTCACACTGCAGGAGTTTCTTACCATTTGTCGGCAAGATCGCAGTGCTTATGCTAACGCAGCAGAAAGATTGCTGATGGCTATCGGTGAGCCGGTCATGGTCGATACGGCCCTGGAACCCAGGCTATCCCGTCTCTTTTCAAACCGGGTCGTTGCACGCTATCCGGCGTTTGAAGAGTTTTACGGTATGGAAGATGCCATTGAGCAGATTGTTTCCTACTTAAAACACGCCGCTCAAGGGTTAGAAGAGAAGAAACAGATTCTGTATTTGCTGGGGCCTGTGGGCGGCGGTAAATCATCGCTGGCCGAACGCCTGAAGTCCCTGATGCAGTGTGTTCCGATTTACGTGCTTAGCGCTAACGGAGAACGCAGTCCGGTCAACGATCATCCGTTATGCCTGTTTAACCCGCGCGAAGATGCGCAGATCCTTGAGAAAGAGTACGGCATTCCAAACCGCTATCTGGGGACCATTATGTCGCCCTGGGCCGCCAAGCGCCTGCATGAGTTCGGCGGCGACATTACAAAGTTCCGCGTGGTAAAAGTGTGGCCATCGATTCTGGCGCAGATAGCCATCGCTAAAACCGAACCCGGGGACGAGAACAACCAGGACATCTCCGCGCTGGTGGGTAAAGTGGATATCCGTAAACTGGAGCATTACGCGCAGAATGACCCGGATGCTTACGGCTATTCCGGCGCCCTGTGCCGCGCCAACCAGGGGCTGATGGAGTTTGTGGAGATGTTTAAGGCGCCCATCAAGGTGCTGCACCCCCTGCTGACCGCGACTCAGGAGGGTAACTATAACGGTACCGAAGGGATATCCGCCCTGCCGTTTAACGGCATCATCCTTGCCCACTCCAACGAATCAGAGTGGGTGACTTTCCGTAACAACAAAAACAATGAGGCTTTCCTCGACCGCGTTTATATTGTCAAAGTTCCTTATTGCCTGCGCATTTCGGAAGAGATCCGCATCTATGAAAAACTGCTCAATAGCAGCGAGCTGAGCCATGCGCCCTGCGCGCCGGGGACGCTGGAAACGCTGGCGCGCTTCTCCATTCTGTCGCGCCTGAAAGAGCCGGAAAACTCAAGCATTTACTCGAAAATGCGCGTTTATGACGGCGAAAGCCTGAAAGATACCGACCCGAAAGCGAAATCCTATCAGGAGTATCGTGATTATGCCGGCGTCGATGAAGGCATGAACGGCCTGTCTACGCGCTTCGCGTTTAAAATTCTCTCGCGGGTATTCAACTTTGACCACACGGAAGTCGCCGCTAACCCGGTACATCTGTTCTACGTTCTGGAACAGCAAATTGAGCGCGAGCAGTTCCCCCAGGAGCAGGCAGAGCGCTATCTGGAATTCCTGAAAGGCTATCTGATCCCGAAATATGCCGAGTTTATCGGTAAAGAGATCCAGACCGCTTACCTCGAATCCTACTCGGAATATGGACAAAACATTTTCGATCGCTATGTCACCTACGCCGACTTCTGGATTCAGGATCAGGAGTACCGCGATCCGGATACCGGTCAGTTGTTTGACCGCGAATCGCTGAACGCGGAGCTGGAGAAAGTCGAGAAGCCCGCCGGGATCAGTAACCCGAAAGACTTCCGTAACGAAATCGTCAACTTCGTTTTGCGTGCCCGGGCGCACAACAGCGGGCGCAATCCAAACTGGACCAGCTACGAAAAACTGCGCACGGTGATTGAGAAAAAAATGTTCTCCAATACCGAAGAACTGTTGCCGGTGATTTCCTTCAACACCAAAACGTCAACCGATGAACAGAAGAAACACGATGACTTTGTCGATCGCATGATGGAGAAAGGCTATACGCGTAAGCAGGTTCGTCTGCTATGCGAATGGTATCTGCGGGTACGTAAATCATCCTGATAATAAGCCCGGCAGGCAATCTCTGTCGGGTTAATAACAGCGGCGAAGAACTCGTTAACTCGGGTTGTGGGATAAAGTGCGCTGAAGCCCGGACATGTAAGGGCATATACCCTGACTCTTTCACGTTACAGGACAACACGGCTAACCGTGTTGAACGGCGCTTACGCTGGCCCCGCGGGGCAAGGCTCAGGAAGGGGCCGAGTGAAGGCCAACGCGCAGGCAACGTGAAGTATGACGGTATAACCCCTCAATAAAACAGGACGGGTATCGTTGGCAAATGCAGTACAGGAGGGCATATGACCTGGTTCATAGACCGACGCCTGAACGGGAAAAACAAAAGCGCCGTCAACCGGCAGCGTTTTTTGCGCCGTTACAAAGCGCAGATAAAACAGTCGATCTCCGAGGCCATCAATAAACGCTCGGTGACCGATATTCAGAGCGGAGAGTCCGTCTCCATTCCAACGGACGATATTAACGAACCGATGTTTCATCAGGGTCGCGGCGGACTTCGCAACCGCGTACACCCCGGCAACGATCACTTTGTCCAGAATGACCGAATTGAACGGCCACAGGGTGGCGGTGGCGGAGGTGGCGGCGGCCAGGGACAAGCCAGCGCCGATGGCGAAGGGCAAGATGAATTTGTCTTTCAGATTTCGAAAGACGAATACCTTGATCTGCTGTTTGAAGATCTTGCGCTGCCAAATCTGAAGAAAAACCAGCAGCGGCAGTTGACGGAGTTTAAAACCCATCGCGCAGGCTACACCGCCAATGGCGTGCCGGCCAATATCAGCATCGTTCGCTCGCTGCAAAACTCGCTGGCGCGACGTACCGCCATGACGGCCAGTAAACGTCGTGAACTGCATACGCTGGAAAACGAACTGGATATCATCAGCAAAAGCGAACCCGCACAACTGCTGGAAGAGGAACGGCTACGTAGAGAAATCGCAGAGTTACGGGCAAAAATCGAGCGCGTACCGTTTATTGATACGTTCGATCTGCGTTACCGGAACTATGAAAAGCGGCCAGAACCCTCAAGCCAGGCGGTGATGTTTTGCCTGATGGACGTTTCCGGCTCTATGGACCAGGCAACGAAGGATATGGCCAAACGGTTTTACATCCTGCTCTATCTGTTCCTCAGCCGGACTTATAAAAACGTTGAAGTGGTCTATATTCGCCACCATACCCAGGCCAAGGAGGTTGATGAGCACGAATTCTTTTATTCCCAGGAAACCGGCGGCACGATTGTCTCCAGCGCCCTGAAATTAATGGATGAAGTGGTCAAAGAGCGCTACGACCCTGCGCAGTGGAATATCTACGCCGCACAGGCATCGGATGGTGATAACTGGGCGGACGACTCGCCGTTGTGCCACGAACTGCTGGCGAAGAAAATCCTGCCAATCGTGCGTTACTACAGCTATATCGAGATCACCCGTCGGGCGCATCAGACGCTGTGGCGCGAGTACGAACACCTGCAGGCAACATTTGATAATTTTGCCATGCAGCATATTCGCGACCCGGAAGATATCTACCCGGTGTTCCGCGAACTGTTTCACAGGCAGGCATCGAAAGCAGACAGTTAACCTTCGCAAAACAGCCAGCATCCTGCTTCGCTGGCTGTTTTTTACGCTGACTTTATCCAGCCGCGCCTATTGCAGCAGATCAGGATCAATCGCTGACATAATGAGATCCGGCAGGTTGTCCATCTGATGCACTTTGCCGCATTTAACAATAATTTGTCGCGCGTTATCGTATCCTGGCGCCCACAGCCGATTATTTAAAAGCACATCTTTATAGACTGCGACTAACGGTTTTTTCCATGCCGCCGCCATATGTACCACCGACGTATCCGGCGAAATAACCAAATCCGCTTGCGCAATTAACGCCATGCAATGGTGTAGCGTTTTAAACGGATTAACGCTCACTTTTTCCGCTAAGGGAATGCGAATTTCATTACGGTGATCGAGCAAGATAATATTGACATCAGGATAGTCTGTACGCAGTCTGGCGATAAGCGTTGCCAGTTGCTCCTGCGACATACTGCGATCCTGATTGCCGGCAAAAATATTAATCACCACCTTGCGCCCTTCCCGGCCCGCCATGTAGTCGCCCACTTCCTGATACACATCCTGTGGAATATGCAGATCATAAGACGCGAGATGTTTTTTATCCAGCTTCAGATAGTCGGCGATAAGATCAAATGTCTTACTGACGTGCAATTTTTCGCAATCAAAATCAAAAGACTTTGAATAGTGATTAATTGATGGCCATTTATTAAACCCCAGTACCGATTTAGCATTTATCTGCCGTAACAGCAACATCCTGTGTACCGGGATATCAAACAATGACGGGTCAATAACTATATCGTACTTATTATTCGCAAGCTCATTAATAATGGACTTAGGCACGTTATGGGTGAATTTACGCAAAAAATCCGCTGAGCTGACATTGTCAGCTTCGTAAATATGGCGAATTCGCGGGTTATGCCGCATCACCTGACTGTTCGACTTCGTCAACAGAAAGTCAACGGTCATTCCCGCTTCATGCAGGCATTTAACCAGCGCGGAATCGACGACCACATCGCCTAAAGCGCCTTCATTACGCATCAGCAACACGGTTTTCGCTGACGATAAATCAACCTCATGCCGCGTGCGGCTATCCCAGAACGCCTTCGCGAGATGAATCCGAACCGCGCTACGGACTCTCTTGGTAAAATAGTTACGGCGTCTGTTCAACTCCCTTATTTTTTGGAACTTTCTGGGGGATACCTGCACCGCTACCTTCTCCGTCATCATAACCTCGTAACCACATCAATAGCATCGATATTAGCCATCCTAATGACTAATAAAAACAAAAAAAGTTCTCGCGATAAGTAAAATCGTTGAGCGTTTGATACTGGCAGGATAGTAATATGTTTTTTTATTCCAGCATATCTTATTGAAGAAAAAACGCATTAAATGTGGAGTTAATGTGGAAGATATAAAGGCAATCCCCCTTCTGCACAGGGGGAAAATATGCCTGGAATATATACTTCTTGATTGCATATATCGCGTTCATGTGCGTTGGCCCATCACTTGCCCTTACCAACGCGGTTATAAACGTTTAACCATTTTGTTCCGCAATATGCATTATTTCCGTTCTCAATCCTGATTCTCCACGCACCACCAGAATTAATGAATCAGCTTCCGGATGCGACACGCCATCGCCGGTTTTCATCCGTTGCGGAGAGGATTACACTCACAGCTTTATGTACAAGATAAAGGTCGATATGAACGGATCGGTAAGACAGAACCCCCACCAGCAGTTGCTCAATCTGCTTGACGTACACCATGCGCGCTACCGGCTCATGAAGCATGATGCTGTCGGCAAATGCGAGGCCGTGTCGGCGATCCGCGGTACCGCTCTGGGCCAGGGGGCGAAAGCGCTGGTATGCAAAGTTAAAGGTCACGGTGTGAACCAGCACGTACTGGCTATCCTCGCCGCCGATCGGCAGGCGGATTTAGCCCGTCTGGCCGAATATATTGGCGGCAGCAAAGCCTCGCTGGCCAGCCCGGCAGAGGTGGAAACGCTGACCGCCTGTGAATTTGGCGCGATCCCCCCCTTTAGTTTCCACCCGGCGTTGCGGCTGGTTGCCGACCCGCTGCTGTTTGAGCGTTTCCCAGAAATCGCCTTTAACGCGGGCAGACTCGATACGTCGATTATTCTTGATACTGACGACTATTTACGGATTGCGCGTCCGGAACTGGCCGTATTTCGCCGCCAGGACTGAAACCTTTTCGGCCCGGAAACAGTGGCCTGAGGTCAAGGTGACTCTCCCGACGTTAATACCCGCAAGCTCCGCCTCGGGGAAACACAAGGCACGGGCCCAGAAATAGCGAACATACGGTAAAAAAGCCTGTTTACTCACGCGATTATGCGTAAAGTAAACAGGCTTCTCTTTTGATATTTTGGCAAGGACCTCTGCACATGTTCGATACTACCCTGCTCATTCTGCTGGGCCTCGCAGCGCTCGGCTTTATTAGCCATAACACCACCGTCGCTATTTCAATCCTGGTTTTAATTATCATTCGCGTTACACCGCTGAACGCGTTCTTTCCATGGATAGAAAAGCAGGGGCTGACCATCGGTATTATTATCCTCACCATTGGCGTGATGGCCCCTATCGCCAGCGGGACGCTGCTGCCCTCAACGCTGCTCCATTCATTCGTTAACTGGAAATCGCTACTGGCGATTGCCGTGGGCGTATTTGTATCCTGGCTGGGCGGTCGAGGCGTCGCCCTGATGGGCTCACAGCCGCAGTTGGTTGCCGGATTGCTGATCGGCACCGTGCTCGGCGTCGCCCTCTTCCGCGGGGTCCCGGTCGGGCCGCTAATCGCCGCGGGGATCGTCTCCCTGTTTATTGGTAAGGCGTAGTCAGACTGGCAAGATAGCGTCCTGGCGTCTGTCCCAGCCCCTTTTTAAACATCGTGATAAAAGCGGTCGTGGAGTCATAGCCCAGGTTCTGGGCCGTCTGTTGCACCGACAGACCGCGGATCAGCATCTGCAAAGAGAGGATTAACTGTAGCTGATGCCGCCAGCGGCGAAAATTCAGCCCCGTCTCACGCACCACCAGCCGCGCCAGATTACGCTCACTCATGGCGAATGCCTCCGCCCATTGCGTCAGCGTTTTCCAGCGTGCCGGCTCGGCGGCTATCATTTCCGCCATTTGATGAATTTTAGGGTGCCCGGATACCGGTAGCTGAAGATGCTCCTGCGGCTGCTGCGGTAGTTCGTCGAACAGTACCTGCACCAGCCTCGCTGTCTCCGGCTTATCCGCCCCGGCCCTGCCACGTTGGGCCATCGCGAGGATAAGCTCACGAACCAGCGGTGAAATCTTTAACGTGCAGCAGCGCCGCGGCATCGGCGCGGCATCAGGTTCAATAAACAAAAAACAGATCTGCGCCTGCGGTGTCGCGCGGTTACTGTGTGGCACCTGACCCGGCACCCATACCGCATACTGCGGCGGAACCATCCACATCGCATTCTCCACCTCGCAGGTTAGCGCCCCGCGTAGCGCAAGAATCAGTTGCCCTTTGCGATGATGATGGCGTGGAATGTACTGCTCGTCGGCAACGACCTGGATGCGAAAAGCCAGCGCCGCATCACGATCGCTATCCGGATCGTAGCCATCAAGACCGAGTCCGATCATAAAATTGTCCGATTTTAGCGATAATCTGTCATTTTAGCTTGATTCAAACAGGTGGCAAACACGCTATTGTTAAGCCCCGTTTCCTTGTCTGAGATAGCCATGAATTTTGTTTCACCTGCTGCCGAACGCCCCCCTTTTTTATTCATTGTCGGCATACTGCTTATTGCGACGACTTTACGCGTGGCATTTACCGGCGCCGCGCCATTACTGGATGCCATTCGCGGTGAATATGGCCTGACTACGGCGCAAACCGGTTTACTGACCACCCTGCCGTTGCTGGCCTTTGGTCTGGTTTCCCCGTTGGCTGCGGGCATTGCACGCCGTTTCGGTATGGAGCGCAGCCTGTTGTTGGCAATGATTCTGATTTGCCTCGGGATCGGATTGCGCTCCCTGCCCTCCGTTGCGCTACTGTTTTTCGGCACCGCGATAATCGGGTGCGGCATTGCCCTTGGCAACGTCCTGCTTCCGGGACTGATCAAACGAGACTTCGCCCGGCACATTGCCAGAATGACCGGCGCATACTCCCTGACCATGGGCGCTGCGGCGGCGCTGGGGTCGGCAATGGTGGTGCCACTGGCGCTTACCGGAATGGGCTGGCATGGCGCGTTGTTGATGTTAATGGTTTTCCCCTTACTGGCGCTGTTTGTCTGGCTGCCGCAATCACGTCGCCAGGTTCCCGCGACTCTGACGGGGTCAGGCGCGATGCACAGTCGCGGTATCTGGCGCTCGGCGCTGGCCTGGCAGGTAACGCTTTTTCTCGGGATTAATTCGCTGGTCTATTACATCATCATCGGCTGGCTCCCCGCCATTCTGCAAAGCATCGGCTACAGTGAAACGCAGGCGGGTTCGCTACACGGATTGCTCCAGTTGGCCACCGCCGCACCAGGACTGGTCATCCCGTTACTGCTTCATCGTTTGCAAGATCAGCGCGGCATTGCCGTTCTGACGGCCCTGATGTGCACAGCCAGCTCGCTTGCTCTGTGGTTTTTCCCCGCCCAGGCGGCCGTGTGGGCGATTATCTTCGGCTTTGGTTCCGGTGCGACCATGATTCTGGGGCTGACCTTTATCGGCCTGCGCGCCAGCTCAGCACACCAGGCGGCGGCGCTGTCAGGAATGGCGCAAACCGTTGGTTATCTGCTGGCCGCTTGTGGTCCGCCGATAATGGGGAAAATACATGATGCCAACGGCGACTGGCATATTCCGCTGATCGCCGTGGCGATGATGTCCGTCGTGATGGCCGTGTCTGGCGCCCTGGCCGGACGCAATCGAGAAATTCACGGCTGACACTGCCCACGCCCGGCTATCTTCACTGCCGGGCGCGTGCTCATTGATTTGCCGCGCGTAAGAACGCCTGTACCAATGGTGCGGGCCGCCCTTCCAGTGCATTGCGTTCATGCTGGAATAGCGTGGCGACGAAGAACGGATGTGTCACCAGTTCCACCGCCCGGATCTCGCCTTCATCATCCCAGCCGGTCACCCGCAGATCGCCCTGCTCCAGCTCCCGGGCAAACGCATCGGCAATCCCGTAACTACAGTGATATCCCTCTTCAATACTGTCACGACCATAGGCTCTGGCGATAAGCGTACTGGCGCGCAGTTCAATTGTGTCCGACTTTTCCACCAGTGAGCAACTTAGCGGTGCAATCACCATTCGTCCTTCGGTATCGGTCTCCGCATGCGCGGCATCCCGCCAGCCCAGGACATTGCGCGCGTATTCAATAATCGCATGCTGAAATCCGCCACAGGTACCGAGGAACGGCACACCGTTTTCACGCGCGTGACGAATGGCGATAAACGCGCCTTCGGTATTTTTATAAGGACTGCCGGGAACCGCCCAGATAGCATCATAGTGGGCAAGCATATCGGCGGAGTTTATCTCACGGGTTGCCAGCCAGTCATAGCGCAACGGTAGATCCAGCACGGCGGCGGCATCGTCAATTGCCAGGGGAATCGCTTTGTGAGCGAGGGCATCGGGGTTGTAATCACCAACCAGGGCGATACGCAAGAGAGAGTTCATAGCAGGTTCCTTATGTTACAGCGATTATCAGACAACACAAGGAACCTCAGATTAACGATCCCGGCGGCCGAACACAATCCTTATTTCCTAAAACGGCTGAAGACGTACAATGTCATCTCACAGGCGTTATGGTATGACGTACAGACACTATCTGCTCTACAATGACAGCGTTAGCGAACAGATTCAGGCGCCGCTTCCCGGCTTCACGAATACACAATGACGTGTCTGACGGGTACGAAGGGAGGATCACAATGATTCAATGTAAACGCGTTTATGATCCCGCGGAAGAGCGCGACGGCTATCGCGTTCTGGTCGACCGCCTGTGGCCGCGCGGGATAAAAAAGGCGGCGCTGCATTATGATGAATGGTGCAAAGCCCTCGCACCGTCCGCTGACTTACGTAAGGCATTTCACAGCGAGACGATTGATTTCGCCCACTTTAGTCAATGCTACCGCAAGGAGCTTGATGACCAGCGCGATGAAGGCCTGCGCCTCGTCGCACTGGCCCGCCAGCAGCCGCTGACGCTGCTCTATGCAGCGAAAAATACCCGGCAAAACCATGCCCGGGTGCTGGCAGACTGGCTGACCGCGCTTAAATAAAAATTATGACTTCTTCGGGTGATCGCGACGCCAGAGCGCCCATTCGTCTATGGTTTCGCCGCCGGGAAGTTTGCAGTCACTACGTACGCCCTGCGGGCTTTGAACCGGGACCAGAACGCCCCCCTGTTGCCCGCAATACACCGAAGCCGGATTAGCCATCCCTGGCGGATGAGCGGGCTGAGTCGGTTGAGGTTGCGCACATCCCGCAAGTACCAGAGGAAACATCACTATCATCCACTTCATTTCGGCTCCTTCATTGTCATTGTTCGATACGGCCTTTCGCCCTGAATCTTCACGATTTCTCCATTTTAGCCACACTTTTACCTCGTAGAGTAGCTCCTGTTCTCGAACTGACCAGAGAACAGATCATTCCATAATCAATGAGTTTTTTCCCCGCCTCCCCCGGCGGGGTTTTTTTAGGGTTAAACCCACCAAATAAGATAATTGATTTAAAAATTGTCCCGTCAGTAAGCTGCGCTGACTTGCCAGCGGCTTCATTAACGGCGTGATCTTCCCCTTTAAGGTTGTGGCGTATTCCCGAATCGCATCACGCCCGCCGCACGCTTTAGCACAATAACGGTCTTATCGTCAGCGAATTTTTCATCTTGCCTGGACTAATTGAACGCGAAATCCGCTATGATATGACGCCTCACTTGCATCTACAGGGACACCATAATGAAACTGGGTATTCTATTTCCGGTCGTGATTTTTATCGTCGCGGTTATTTTTCTGGGCTGGTTCTTTATTGGAGGTTATGCAGCGCCGGGCGGAGCATAATGAAAAAAAGCACCCTTATAATGCTCATCGTCGCCATTGTGGCCGTCGCGGGCACGCAATTTGGCTGGTGGTAAATCCAGGAATAATCGCTTCCTCATCGGCGGGATATTGCAGAATTATCTTATCTACTCAATAGGTTAAAAGAATATAGTCACTTCATCAGCCGACTCCGCCGGCTGGCCCCGGCGGACGGATTTAACGGGAGAAGTGAGGAATGAAAAAACCGATTGTGTTGCCGCTGATTCTCGCGCTTTGCACGCTGTTATCGGGATGTATTATCGACCCAGGCTATCATCGCGGGCCGCCGCCGCCCCACTATCATTGTGATGACAGAGGATGGAGATAACGCGAAAACATAACAAGGCGAACGTCTGTTCGCCTTGTTGCCTGAGCTTAATCCTGACGATCTGAACCTAAAAACAGAAATCCCAGCGGAATAGAGAATAAAAGCGTGAACACGAGGCTGTAGACCATAACCATCGCCCCCTGCAGGAAGAACATTGACGTCGTCCACTCTGAGTACGGCATATTATACTCACTTACCACCCCACCAAAGGTCGCACGACCAACGACAAACAGCGCGATAATAAACACCGTGGCGATCGACAAGAAGAACTTCTTGCTGTTTTTATTGTGAGTCAGTTTCTGCAGAATCATCCGGTTCCCTTCTTTTATGCGCGATAATCAGCTGTATATGTAACACCAATGCAATCAAAACTGAAGGCGTTTGTTACAAACAAAGAACGGTCGGCCACGCGCATACCGGCACGATGATTACGACTGGAGCGTCGCCAGACGGGCGGCGAAACCAACAAAAATAAGGCCAATCAGGCTGTTGCCAATTTTCGCCAGTTTCTTTTTCGTTTTCACGTAGCGGGTGACAAAAGAGCCGGAAAGAATCAGAAAACTCATATAGAAGAAGCTAATAACTTCCAGCGTCAGCGCCAGAATAAAGAACGCCAGGCCAGGCGTTCTGGCATTAACGTCAATAAACTGAACGAAAAATGAAACATAAAACAGAATGGCTTTCGGATTCGTCAGGCTGAGCGTCAGAGAACGTTTCAGGATAGCGCTCCCCGGTTCCGACCCAGAAGCCGAATGACCCTCGCGCTGGGTTAGCACCGCATAGAGCATTTTACCGCCCATCCACAGCAGATAAATCGCCCCCAGATAACGAACAATATTGAACAGCACCGGAGTGGTTTTGATAAGCGTCGCGACACCGGCAAAAGCCAGAAACATCAGCACCGCATCACCAAAGAACACACCTGCCGCGGCCAGATAGCCCTTTTTAACGCCGTGAGCGATGCCGGTCTTCAGAACAAAAAGGGTATTTGGGCCGGGGACAAGAATGATAAAGATAGCCCCAACCAGATAGGTCAGGTAATTCAACACACCAAACTCAGCGAACACAACGCACTCCTTCGCTTACAACAACAAATGATCCCGCGCACGTTAACGCAACAGGGATCATTTTGAAAGCGCTGTAAGTGCGGATCGCTTAATAGAGCGAAGCTTCCCCCAGCGGACGGGTCTTAAAGCGGCGGTGAACCCACAAATACTGCTCTGGCGCGCGCAGAATCTCTTTCTCAATAACCTTATTGATATAGCTGGCCGCATCCTGCTTATCTTCGCCAGGATAATCACTCATCACGTCGCTGATATGCAGACTGTAACCTTTACGATCCGCCTTGCGCACCATACTGATGGTAAGCATTTTCGCGCCGGATAAGCGGGACAGCACATAGGTGCCGTTAGTGGTTGCCGCCTGTTGTACCGAAAAGAACGGCGCAAAAACGCTTCCCTTCGGACCGTAGTCCTGGTCAGGTGCGAACCACACCGCTTCGCCAGATTTCAACGCATGTACCAGGCCGGACAAATTGCGGCGATCAATCATCGCTTTATTGGAACGTAAACGACCACGCGTCTGCACCCACTCCATCAGCGGGCTATTATGCGGACGGTAAGTTGCCATCATAGGGCGACAAATTCCCATCGTACGCCCACCGAGTTCAAGAGACATAAAGTGTATGCCAACCACCATCACGCCTTTTCCGGCGTTCAGGGCATTATTAAGGTTAGCCATGCCTTCAACATCAAACCATTTCCTGACCCGCTCATCGCTCCAGAACCAGGCCATTCCCGTTTCAATAAGCCCCATTCCCAGCGACATAAAGTTCTGTTCAATGAGTTTCTCACGGGCGGCCGACGACATATCCGGAAAGCAGAGTTCGAGATTTCGTCTGGCGATATGCTCCCGGCGTCGGAGAAAACGTCGTGACGCCCGACCGGCGCTGCTGCCGATAATGTGCAAAATGGGATAAGGTAACTGAACGATAAGCCAGAGTATGGACAGGCCAAACCAGGTCCCCCAGTTACGCGGGTGGAGTAAACTTTTGTTAAAAGCGCAAGACATGTTTTTTCCTGTAAACATCTGAACATGAGGTAACGCTTAAGGAAAAAACGAGTCCCTTCATCTGTCATTAGGCGGTACGTGTAACAGTTGAGACAATAATAATCCTGATAAATTCATTCCGGCAAGTAAAAAACCGCGACAGCATAAAAAAACACAATACCCGCACAGTTGTAACAAAATGTAAAATACAAATAAATAAGTAATAAAAAATAGCCTCAAAAATGATTATCACGCTAATGATTCATTCTACTGTAACGCCCTCAATTTCGATGCGCCGTCGCCGTAAACCCCCGGTGGCTGACGCCACGGCAGGCGCTGCGATCGCCTGCCCCGCGGCGGTTCGCATTAACCAAAACCTTAGCGCCGCGAAATAAAACGCAACGAGGCGCGGATCCGCAGTAGGCCTGAATACGCTATTCATTTATCGCGCCCTGCCGTCAGCCACATTAAACAATGTAATTATCGAGATAACGTCTGAAATAAGAATCCACTTATTTTATCGCTGCTGATAGTTAATTTTCAGCGCAGCGATTCATAGCGCAACCATTATTGCAGATTTTTATCTACGGCCCTTTAACCGAACAGCAGGAAATAAAGTTCAGGCGTTTTTTCTGGCGCCGGAAAAAACGCATCATAGACAAAAATCTCGGACGATTCTCTCGTTTCAACAAACCATTGCAGGCAATCCTGAGCGCCTGTTTATATCCTTCATCTTTAATTAACCCCAGCGGCGACATCAGCGACATCGGTCCATGATGAAAACGCACGGAAGCAAAGCCTGCCCGCTGGAAAATCGCCTGCCAGCCCGCGGCGCTTAACGGGCTGACGTGAGATTTCACGACCCCCTGAAGCTGAAGACGCGTTTCGTCATCGAGCGCATCCTGAGAATACATAATATCATGAGTCAATAAACGACCGCCGGGTTTCAGCACGCGGAAATATTCCGCCGCCAGCTTCTCCTTCGCTTTATCGGCGTACATGGTAAGCATCGCCTCATTAATCACCACATCAAACGTACCGTCGGGAAAGGGCAAACGATTAGCATTGGCCTCCAGCACCACAACCCGATTATCCACGCCCTCACGGACGATATTTTGTCGGGCTTTCGCCAGCGCCTCTTTATCCATATCAATCGCGTAGACGCTGCAACGAAAACGTTGCGCCAGCTCAATCGCGGTGGTGCCCATATTACAGGCCACCTCCAGGACTTTACTCTCCGCGGTAAAGCCCGCCTGCTGAAACAACCACTCTGTTGCCTCTATTCCCCCAGGGCGTAAACGGGTTTTCCCCAGTCTGGCCAAAAACGTATGTCCAGCTTGTTCGCTTGTGTTCATCAGCATCCCCTTTCTGACTTTATAAGATGCATTATAAATACAACATTATGATTGCCGGGGGAATGCCGTGAATAAATTTTATTGGTATGGCGCCACACAGGCATATAATGTCGCGTATTGACCAAAAATCTATTCAATATTTAACAATTACTTAGCATACAGAGCGCGCTACATCGTGTTAAGTGCGCGCCTGTTTTAATTGAAATGAGAAACATTCTCATATTAACATACACCTATTGATGAATTGTTCTGAACCCGGCCATGTCCCAGCCTTCCGCCACGACGTCACCGCTAACGCTTGCTTCGCTGTATAGCGACAATCACAGTTGGCTGAAAAACTGGCTTACCCATAAGCTACAATCCGCGTTTGACGCCGATGATGTGGCGCAGGATACCTTTGTGCGGATCATGGGGAGCGACTCGCTGACCACGATTCGCGATCCAAAGTCCTTCCTTTGCACCATCGCAAAACGGGTGATGATCGACCTGTACCGCCGCCATGCGCTGGAGCGCACATGGCTGGAGATGCTCTCTGAGTTACCGGAGGCGCTGGCCCCGTCGCCTGAACTGCGGCAAAGCCAGCTTGAGCTTTTACAGCAGATTGACGCCATGCTGGACGGGCTGAACGCCAAAGCGCGGGAAGCCTTTTTGCTCTCGCAGCTTGAAGGGCTGACTTACGCTGAAATAGCCAGACGCCTGTCGGTCTCCGTCAGTTCGGTTAAAAAATATATGGCTAAAGCCACCGAACACTGTCTGCTGTTTCGTCTGGAGAATGGCCTGTGAACCGGACGCTGACCGATTCCCGCCGCCAGGCATTGCGCTCCGCTTCTCACTGGTACGCCGTCCTGAGCGATGGTTGCGTGAGTCCGCAGCAGGAAGCGCGCTGGCAGCAGTGGTATGAGCAAAACAACGATCATCAGTGGGCCTGGCAACAGGTGGAAAACCTGCGTCAGCAAATGGGACAATTGCCGGGTGGCCTGGCCAGCCGGGCGCTTCACGATAGCCGCCTCGCCCGCCGCCATGTGCTGAAAGGGTTGCTACTGTTACTGGCTGCCGGTGGCGGATGGCGGCTATGGGATTCTGAACTGGCGGAAGGGCTACGCGCCGATTACCGTACGGCGAAAGGTCTGCCTCACCAGCAGCGGCTCGCCGACGGAACGCTGCTTACGCTGAATAGCGAAAGCGCGGCGGATGTCCGGTTTGACGCTCACCAGCGTCTGGTCCACCTGCGCTATGGCGAAATCGCTATCAAAACCGCCAGCGATAGCCAGCGACGGCCATTTCGGGTACAGACACGTGAAGGGATACTGACGGCGCTCGGCACCGAATTTACGGTGCGCCAGTTTGTCGACGCAACCCAACTGATGGTGCTGCAACATGCCGTTGAAGCGATGTTACCTTCTGGCCGCACCCAACGCGTCAATGCCGGTGAAAGCCTGTGGTTTACCCGCGATCGCTTTGCCCCCCTGACAAAGCTTAAGGACGGTGAAGGGAGCTGGATCCAGGGCATTCTGACCTTTCGTGATACGCCGCTGAGCGACGTTATCGCCACCGTCTCCCGCTACCGCTCCGGCGTACTGCGTTGCGATCCCGCCGTAGCCGGATTGCGCCTGAGCGGTACCTTCCCGTTGAGTGATCCCGACGCAATTCTTAAGGTTATCGCGCAAACAATGCCGATAAAATTGCACTTTATCACCCGCTACTGGGTCACGCTTACGCCTGCCTGAGAAAAAAAACACAAAAAATTCTCATTCGCTGTTGTCCTTTTTCCCTCACTCGTTCGACTTATTCATTGAAGACAACCAAAAACGATCATGGAGAAGTCATGACACCTTTACGCGTTTTACGCAAACCGATGCCTCTGGTGATGGCAATCCGTTTAAGCCTGCTGCCGTTAGTGGGGCTGACTGCCGCGTCGGCCTTTGCCGCCACGCAGTTTGATATTGCAGCCGGAGATTTAGACAACGTACTCAACCAATATGCCGCCCGCAGCGGTATTACCCTCTCTGCCGACGCCGGTCTGACACGCGGCAAACATAGCGCTGGCCTGCATGGCAGCTATGAAACCGAAGAGGGCTTACGCACGCTGCTCAACGGCAGCGGACTGCAGCTCAAGTCTTTGGGCAATAATGTCTGGACCCTTGAGCCCGCGCCTGTCAGCGCAGAATCCACCTTAACCGTGGTGGGTGACTGGCTCGGCGACGCGCGTGAAAATGATGTTTTTGAACACGCCGGCGCCCGCGATGTTATTCGTCGGGATGATTTCGCCAAAACCGGCGCGACAACCATGCGTGAGGTCCTGAACCGTATTCCCGGCGTTAACGCCCCGGAAAATAACGGTACCGGCAGTCACGATCTGGCCATGAACTTCGGTATTCGCGGACTCAACCCGCGCCTTGCCAGCCGCTCCACGGTGCTAATGGACGGCATCCCGGTTCCCTTTGCTCCCTACGGCCAGCCGCAGCTTTCGCTGGCGCCGGTGTCCCTCGGCAATATGGATGCCATTGATGTGGTTCGCGGCGGCGGCGCGGTGCGCTACGGGCCGCAAAGCGTCGGCGGCGTGGTGAACTTCGTTACCCGCGCCATTCCGCAGGATTTTGGTATTGCGGGCGGCGTCGAGGGGCAACTCAGCCCCACCTCGTCGCAAAACAATCCGAAAGAAACCCATAACCTGCTGATTGGCGGCACGGCGGATAACGGCTTCGGCTCCGCCCTGCTCTACTCAGGCACCCGTGGCAGCGACTGGCGCGAACACAGCGCGACGCGTATTGACGATGTGATGCTGAAAAGCAAATATGCGCCCAATCAGGTGCATACCTTTAACAGCCTGCTGCAATACTACGATGGCGAAGCCGATATGCCAGGCGGTCTCTCCCGCGCCGACTACAATGCCGATCGCTGGCAGTCCACGCGGCCTTACGATCGCTTCTGGGGGCGCCGCCAGCTTGCCAGTCTCGGCTATCAATATCAGCCCGATGCCCAGCATAAATTTAACATCCAGGGGTTCTATACCCATACCCTGCGTAGCGGTTACCTGCAACAGGGTTCGCACATTACCCTTTCGCCGCGCGAATATTGGGTCCGCGGCATCGAACCGCGCTATAGCCAGAGCTTTATGATCGGCCCCTCCGCTCATGAAATCGGCGTTGGCTACCGCTATGTGAACGAATCGACCCACGAGATGCGTTATTACACCGCGACCGCCAGCGGCGTGCTGCCCGACACCGCCAGCCCGTACGATCGCGATACCCGTTCCGGCACCGAGGCCCACGCCTGGTATATTGATGATCGTATTGATATCGGCAACTGGACGATTACGCCGGGTATGCGCTTCGAGCACATCGAGTCTTACCAGAACAACAACCTGAAAGGCACACATGAGCAGGTCAGCTACAATGCGCCGCTTCCTGCTCTAAATGTGCTTTATCACCTCACCGACAGCTGGAATTTATATGCCAACACAGAAGGATCATTCGGCACCGTACAGTACAGCCAAATTGGCAAGGCTGTGCAAAGCGGCAATGTGGAACCGGAAAAAGCACGCACATGGGAGGTCGGCACCCGCTACGACGACGGCGCGCTGAGCGCTGAAATGGGGCTGTTCCTGATTAACTTCAACAATCAGTACGACTCCAATCAGATCAATGACACGGTTACCGCCCGCGGTAAAACCCGCCATAGCGGCCTGGAGGCGCAAACCCGTTACGATCTTGGTGAGCTGTCGCCCGCGCTGGATAACCTTTCGGTTTACGCCAGCTACGCGTACGTCAATGCGGTGATCCGTGAGAAAGGCGACACCTATGGCAATCAGGTTCCCTTCTCGCCGAAGCATAAAGGCACCTTTGGCGTCGATTATAAGCCCGGCAACTGGACGTTTAACCTTAACAGCGACTTCCAGTCCAGTCAGTTTGCGGATAACGCCAATACCGTTGCCGAGAGCGCCGACGGCAGTACCGGGCGTATTCCCGGCTATATGCTATGGGGCGCGCGCGTCGCCTACGATTTCGGTCCGCAGATGGCCAGGCTCAACCTTGCCCTGGGGGTAAAAAATATCTTCGATCATGAGTATTACATCCGCTCATACGACGATAACAATAAAGGCCTTTACGCCGGTCAGCCGCGCACGCTGTATCTGCAAGGCTCAATGAAGTTCTGATGATTGTTTTTGGCGGATAGCGGCGTCAGCGCCCTGTCCGCCCACTGGAGTTCACTATGTTTACCCTTACTCGCAGGTTTCTTTTCAGTCTGTTGCTTCTGGCAGGCCCGGCATTTGCCGTTACCGTGCAGGATGAGCACGGTACTTTTACCCTTGATAAAACGCCGCAGCGGATCGTGGTGCTTGAATTCTCTTTTGTCGACGCGCTGGCGGCGGTCAACGTTAGCCCGGCTGGCGTCGCTGATGATAACGACCCCTCGCGGATTCTGCCGGAGGTGCGTGCGCGCCTGAAGTCCTGGCAGTCGGTCGGCACCCGTGCTCAGCCCTCTCTGGAGGCAATCAGCGCGCTACACCCGGATCTGATCATCGCCGATAGCAGTCGTCATACGGGCATTTACCCCGCCCTGCGGCAAATTGCTCCGGTACTGCTGTTAAAATCGCGCAATGAAACCTATGCAGAAAATCTGCAATCAGCGGCCATTATCGGCAAAGTCGTCGGCAAAGATACGCAGATGCAGCAGCGTCTGGCACAGCATCGGCAAACAATGGCGGCGTTTGCCCGTCAGTTACCGGCCGGAGCCAGCGTGCTGTTTGGCACGTCGCGCGAACAGCAATTTAATCTTCACTCGGCGCAAACCTATACCGGCAGCGTACTGACGGCGCTCGGGCTAAAGGTTCCACAGCCCATCAACGGCACGCCGATGACGGCGATTAATCTCGAACAACTGCTGGCAATAAATCCCCAGTGGCTGCTGGTGGCGCATTACCGCGCTGAAAGCATCGTTAAAAAATGGCAGCAAGATCCGCTCTGGTCCATGTTGCAGGCGCAGCAAAATCAGCAGGTTGTCGCCGTCGACAGCAACAGCTGGGCGCGGATGCGCGGTATCTTTGCCGCCGAACGTATCGCCAGCGACATGGTAAAAATTGTCCACCATCAGGCGGTCGATAGCACGCCATGAGACCGTTCCATCGTTCGTTTTTTATCTGGGGGCTGCCGCTGCTGACGCTAACCGGCCTGTTCTGGCTGAGTCTGTTCTGCTATGCGGCGATCCCCATCTCCCCGCTCAACGCTCTTCACGCGCTGCTCGCCCCTGACACGCCTCCCCTTGCGGAGGCGTTAGTGCTTAATCTGCGTCTGCCCCGCAGCCTGGTGGCGATGATGCTCGGCGCCAGCCTGGCGATATCAGGCTCGCTGCTGCAAACCCTGACGCATAACCCGCTGGCATCGCCCTCGCTACTGGGTATTAATAGCGGCGCGGCGCTGGCGATGGCACTGACCAGCGCTTTCAGCCCGGCGCCGCTGGCAGGTTATTCGCTGGCGTTGATCGCCGCCTGCGGCGGTGGAATAAGCTGGCTTCTGGTGATGACCGCCGGCGGCGGCTGGCGTCAGGAACTGGATCGTCATCGGCTGATCCTCGCCGGTATTGCCCTTTCGGCACTCTGTATGGCGCTGACCCGCATCACCCTGTTACTGGCGGAAGATCACGCGTACGGAATTCTCACCTGGCTAGCGGGCGGCGTTTCCCACGTACGCTGGGCCGAATTCTGGCAGCTTTTTCCCTTTACAGCGCTGATTATTCCCGGCGTATTGCTGCTGTCTAACGCGCTTAATCTGCTCAATGTCGGCGATAACACCGCCCATTCACTGGGGGTAAATTTGTTCCGCCTGCGTCTGTTCATCAACGCCGCAACGTTATTGCTGACCGGTAGCTGCGTCAGCGTGGCCGGCCCAGTCGCGTTTATTGGCCTGCTGATCCCGCATCTGGCGCGACTTTGGGCGGGCCACGATCATCGAGTGCTTCTGCCTATGAGCGCCATACTCGGCGCGCTGTTTATGCTGCTGGCAGATATTCTCGCCAGGGCGCTGGCCTGGCCGGGCGAGCTTCCTGCCGGCGCGGTACTGGCGCTGGTCGGCGCTCCCTGTTTCGTCTGGCTGGCAAGGAGGCGCGGATGAGACTCCGCCGCATTATTTTGTTGCTGCTCATACTGGCGCTGTTAACCGTACTGTCCCTGCGAATGGGCGCGGTGCCGCTGCCGTGGCAGGCGCTGCTTGATGGATGGTATCCCGGTAGTGATTCTCATTATGTGCTGATGCAATATCGCCTGCCGCGCGTTGTCCTGGCGCTGTGTATCGGCGCCGCGCTGGCGGTTTCCGGGGTACTGGTACAGGGAATCGTGCGTAACCCGCTGGCCTCGCCGGATATTCTGGGCATTAATCACGCCGCCAGCCTTGCCTCAGTGTGCGCTCTGTGGTTTTTGCCCGCGTTATCCCTGCTGTGGCTGCCGCTGCTGGCCTTTATCGGCGGAATGACGGCGATGGGCGTGCTGAGTCTCCTGGCAGGGTTTTCCCGTCCCATGCGCCTGGCGTTGACCGGTGTGGCGTTATCAAGCTGCTGGGCCAGCATAACCGATTACCTTTTATTGTCACGCCCCCAGGATATCAATAACGCGCTGCTGTGGCTGACCGGCAGCCTGTGGGCCAGAGACGGTTCGTTCGTCATCGTCGCCCTGCCGCTGCTGGCCGTGTTGCTCCCTCTGAGTTTCGCTCTCCACCGCGATCTGGATCTGGCGGCACTGGGCAGCGACCGCGCCGGGACGCTTGGCGTTAATATGCGCTGGCTTAACGGCTACGGCTTAACCCTGGCGGTGGCTCTCGCTTCGGTGAGCGTCGCGGTCTGCGGCCCTGTTGCTTTTATCAGCCTCGTGGTGCCGCACCTTGTTCGCCGTCTCTTCGGCGGTCGTCATCGCTATGTATTACCGGTTTCGGCCCTGGCCGGTGGACTGTTGCTGCTGTTTGCCGATCTGTTAGCGCGAACCCTCCAGCCGCCGATGGAACTACCGGCTGGCGTGTTAACCGCGATTATCGGCGCCCCCTGGTTTATCTGGCTACTTGTGAGAATGCGTTAAATGGAACTGCGAACGGAAAATCTGACCGCTGGCTATAACGGCAAGCGCATTATCAACGATCTCAATCTGACCCTACCGGCCGGGAAAATCACCGCCTTGCTGGGGCCAAACGGCTGTGGCAAATCCACCTTACTGAAGTGCTTCTCTCGTCTTTTGACGCCGACAGCGGGTGAAATCTGGCTCGGTAATACGACATTAAACCGAATATCGACGCGGCAACTGGCGCGACGACTGGCGCTGCTGCCGCAACAGCATCATGTACCGGAAGGCGTGACCGTCCGCGAACTGGTCGGCTATGGCCGCAGCCCGTGGCTGCCGCTATGGGGACGGTTTTCGGCGCAGGATCGCCAGAGAGTCGAGGACGCGCTGATGCGAACCGGCGTCGCTTCACTGGCGGAGCAGCCGCTAAGCGCCCTTTCCGGCGGCCAGCGGCAGCGGGCTTTTCTGGCGTTACTGCTGGCGCAGGATACGCCGCTGGTGTTGCTCGACGAACCGACGACCTGGCTGGATATCAATCATCAGGTGGAATTGATGAAGCTGATGCGCGAGCTGCAAATGCTGGGAAAAACCGTGGTCACCGTACTGCACGATCTTAACCAGGCCAGCCGCTATTGTGATCATCTGATTGTGCTGGAAGGAGGACGCATTCAGGCTCAGGGGTCGCCGGAGACGGTGCTTACGCCGGAGATGTTGCGTGAGGTTTTTCATCTGGAGGCGGAGATTCACCCGGAACCGGTGTCGCAGTGCCCGATGTGCGTAGTGAAATAGGCCGGTATAAGTAATACTGGTCCGTTAAATGCGTTATCTGGATTTTTAAGCAGACTCGTTGCCAGGGGGAAATGTCTTTTTTAGCGTGGTTTTGGCGAACGCCTGATGCAGTGGCAAAAATCGGTTTTTACGACCGACAGCGGCTAAGACGTTCCCTTATTTAACTCGGGCTCACCGCAGGGGGGTTGGGCGCATCAAGGAAACCTGGCGAGAACGCAGGCGCGCATCCAGGACTGGCCGCCAGGACGGCGGCCAGAGGGCGGGTCGAGACAGGGACGTCGAGTCCCGCCCGGTCCGCCAGATGAAGCCGGAGTGGAGCGGACCGCGCAGCGGCAGGTTTTCAGCGCAATGCCGGGGGTGCAGGGGGACGGGCGAAACGTCCCCCTGCCCGTTCACACGCTGTGGATATAACGGATATCCGCGTATTTATCGTGAACGGAACAGGCCACTGAATCAAATGGGAGGAAACGCAAAATACGCCATTTTCGCCAAAACCACCGTTTAACTGACTGGCGCCGGACTATAATCCCCAGACGCCATCGCCTGCGTTTCTCAGTAAGTGTGGAAATACTGCTGAATCACCTGCGGATTTTTAGTCTCAGTCAGCGCGGTCATCAGCAAAATACGCGCTTTGGCCGGGTTGAGCGAATCAGCCACCAGACCCGGCTGGCTATCATCAACCGGCACTACGCCGCTGCCGGTACGCGAAGCGCGCACCACCACAATCCCGGCTTTTTCCGCTTTTTTGATCCCCGCCGCGCTGCGCACAGAGACCGATCCCGCGCCCGTCCCTGCATAAACAATACCATCAACATGATGCGCAATCGCCGCGTCATACATATATTCCGGATCATCCTGATAGCCATAAATAATGACCACTTTCGGCAACGTGTTAAGGTTACGCACGTCAAAGACCGAGCGAACAGTATGAATTTTATCCACACGGGTTTCAAACTGCGGTTTGCCACCGACGATCACCCCAAGATAGCCCTCTTCCGGCGCCTTAAAGGTATCCAGCGTCGTGGCATTGGTTTTGGTAACAAAACGCGCAGCGCCAATGCGGTCATTAAGGACCACCATCACGCCGCGCCCCTTTGCCGCCGGATCCGCCGCCACGGTTACCGCTTCCAGCAAATTCATCGGGCCGTCAGCGCTGATGGCCGTCGCCGGACGCATCGCCGCCGTGAAAACCACCGGCTTATTGCTTTTTACCGTCAGGTTGAGGAAATAAGGCGTCTCATCAAGGGTATCCGTACCATGAGTAATCACAACCCCATCCACATCGTCGCGGGCCAGCAGTTCGTTGACGCGTTTTGAGAGCTTGAGAATAATATCGCTGGTCATGTTTTCACTGCCGATATTCGCCACTTGCTCACCGTCAACGCGCGCCACCTTGCTCATTTCAGGCACGGCATTAATCAGCGTCTGTACGCCAATCGCGCCGGCTTTATATCCCGTAGTCTGGGTATTATTCGCCGCTGAACCGGCAATGGTTCCCCCGGTCGCCAGGATCACGATGTGCGGTAAACGCGTCTCACTGAACGCGAAAGCACTCATCGTCAGTAACCCAATTGCCAGTAATGCTCTAAAATTCATATTTACTCATCCCGAAATAGATATTAATCGAACCTGCGCAGCGGTAATGCAAAGGCCTTGCCAGAATTTATTCGTCACTTTATTCGGCTTTACTTAGTAAAGTGATTAATTTTCAAGCAGAAAGAGTGTCGCCACTGTCGGATGGCACCATTTCAGTGCAACAGCGCACCCAAAATGAGCATGCATAAAAATGCACAATTCCGATTCAGCGTATCCTGTCGTACAGACGCAAAACGTGCAATCATGACATCCTCAGTTAGCCGCGCGCTAAATGAAGTAAAACGATACGAGCAACGCGACGGAGAAAAACAATGCGTATCGCCTTAAAATCGGCATTGATGCTTACCAGCCGCGTCATCCAAATCATTAATCCTGAATTGCACCTGCACATGCAAAGAACGGCGCTGATTGCCCTGGAGCTTGCGCTGGCTGCCGGACTCTCACACCGGCAGCAGCAAGTCATTTTTTGCGCCGCGTTGTTACACGATATCGGCGTATTGGGCGATAAAAGAGTTATCTCATCGTTGAATGACATTGATAACCTCGACGATCCGCATCAGCAACGGGGAGCCGAAATGCTTCTCGGGTTAACCACCCTGTCCCCCATACTGCCAATTATCCGCGACCACCATTTCAGCCCATCCCACAAAGGCAGCCAGGAACAACATATCGTTTATTTTGCTGACGTCTTCGAACGCCTGCTTTCCGGCGGTAAAAATGAAACGACATATAAAACCGATATAATCGATAAATTTCGCTCGCTGCACCAGGATATTGACCAGGAACTGTGTAAAATCTTATGCCAGCTCGCACAAAAGGAGCATTTCTGGCTGCATCTTAATCCTGGACATATCCAGCGGATGCTGGAAATTATTGGCCCCATCAACGATGTTTATATCGATATCGACGGGCTGAAAGATATTTGCTTATTGATCGCTAACGTGGTTGATACCTACAGCAGTTTTACCGCCAGCCATAGTCTGATGGTGGGGAAAGTCTCTCACATGCTGGCGGACTATATAGGCCTGCCCGCGGTAGAGTGTAAAAAAATTGAAATCGCCGGTTATTTACATGATATCGGCAAAGTCTACATTCCACTGGCGATTCTGGAGAAACAGGGTGAACTGAATGCCGAAGAGCGGTTACTGGTTCGTGAACATAGCTATATGACCGGCGAAATCCTTAGCGCTTTTAGCGAACTCGGCGATATCATCAACTGGGCCGCTAACCATCATGAAAAACTGGATGGCAGCGGTTATCCTCTTCATCTTAATAAGGATCATCTGCAACAAGCGGACCGGATTATCGCCATCGCTGATATTTTCACCGCCCTTACCGAAGAGCGCCCCTATCGTCATGGTATGAGCCATAAGCAGGCGTTACGGCTGATAGAGATTGATGTTATAAATGGCGCGTTAGACAACGATGTATATCGTGTTTTGCACCAGCATGCCGATACGCTCCATGCCGTTATTAACACACCGCGCCCATAATCACTGGCGCGCTTCTGGTGCAGCGGGAATACAACGATTAAGAGCCTATCCCACCAGGCGTTATTGGCGCAGCCAGTTTGAACACGGCCAGCGCGGAAGAACCGGAGCGTACACCTAGTACGTGAGGATTCTGAGCACTGCCCAGGTTCAAAATGACAAGCAAAATAGTCCTAATGGGATAGGCTCTAAAAAAGATAATTAATTTATCTCTACGCAAGGACATATCCGGTGAGAATTGCCACCATAACCAACTGGGCGTACGGCATCACCGTCGCCCTCACCCTCACTTCCGGCATCGCGATGTTGATGGCCTCCGGCGCCGATAACGCCGAACGTCGGGCCGTCGAACAACGCCAGCAGTTCTACCAATTAAGCGAAGAGGTAGAAAGCGGCGCCTGGGAACTTTCAGATCTCGCGCGGCTCTACATCATCCAAAAAGATCCGGATGTACTACAAGAATACCGGCGACAATCTCAGGCTACCACCACCATTGAACACCGGCTGGAAAAACTAAAAGAAAACGGCGCCACCGCAGATGAACTGGCGCTATTGCGCGACGGTTTGCAGATTGCCGATGCGCTCCAGGCAGAGCAGCAAACATCGCTGGCGCAGATTGCCAGAGGCGAAGATAAAGCGGCCATCACTCTACTTTACGGCCCATCCTATGAGCAGCAGCTTGAGCAAATTCAGACGCAGCTTGACCATTTTCATCTGATGCTGGAAAGCCGGGTAAATAAAGCGATTTTGCAGGCGACCGAGACATCGCGTCACTGGAGAACGCTTTCTGAGGTGATGGTCGCAATCACGGCGCTCATGTTCCTGTTTGTGCTTGGTTTTATTCTTAAACGCCGGGTACTGTACCCTGTGGTCCGCCTCAGCGATGTGGTACAGCGGCTGGCATCGCAGGATTATGCTGTCGAGACGCCGCAGTTTAACCAGATTGATGAAATTGGCGATATGGCCCAGGCGATTAGTATCTTTCGCGAAAATGGACTCGCGCGCCAACGGCTGGAACAAGAGCGCGATGCCGACTGGGCGATTCGCACGCTGCTGGCGCGCATGACCCAGCGCTTACAGGGCTGTGAGTCGTTCGAGGATATCATTAAAGTCGCGGAGCTGTTCGCGCCGAATATTGCGCCTGAGATCCCAGGCCGGCTCTATATTCTCGACACCGCCCCCTGGCAGATGCGCTGCGTCGCACAGTGGCTTTCACCACCGGAAGAAACCGCCGTCTTTCAACCAGATGATTGCTGGGCCGTGCGGCGCGGACTGAGCCATCCCCCGGTGAATGGCGAACCCGATATTGCCTGTTATCATCTGCCGGATGCGCAGGCCGGGCAATCGCTGTGCGTCCCCCTCATTGCCCAGGGGGAAACCATTGGCCTGCTCTCGTTCAGCCATATCACCTCTGCAACCGCCCTTTCCCGCCCCTATCTCGAACTGATGGCGGAAGCGCTGGGACTGGCGCTGGCCAACCAGCGTTTACGTCATGCGCTGTTGGAAAAAGCGCTGTTCGATTCACTGACCGGTCTGCGTAACCGCCACCATCTGGACGATGCGCTGCATACGCAGATGAATCTGGCAGTGCGTAATGACACGCCGCTGAGCTGTCTGATGATTGATATCGATCACTTTAAAACGATTAATGACCATTACGGTCACGAGGCAGGTGATCTGGTGATAAAAAGCATCGCGGCTATTATCCAGCGTGTCGTGTGCGATAACGGTATGGCATTCCGCTATGGCGGCGAAGAGTTTCTGGTGCTGCTGCCCGGAACCAACGAAGAGGCGGCGATGGCCTGCGCAACCGACATCTATAACGGTGTTCATCTGCTGGCGCTGCGCTATGGTCTGACCGAAATTGGCCAGGTCGATGTATCAATAGGTATCGCCAGCTACCCGCAAAACACACAAAGCGAAGGTCTTCTGCGCGCGGCGGATGCGGCACTCTACCGGGCAAAAGAGCTGGGGAGATCGCGGGTGGTAAGTTTTGGCAGATTGAAAACAGAGTGAATGGCGAAGAGATAATCCACCTGACGGTATAACGGCGTGCGACAAGGAGGTTACACCGCCATTCGCAAGATGCATGCGCGGTGACCGTGCGTTGTTCTTGTCCGGCGTGGCCGCCCCATTTCCTGGCTTTAAGTAAAATCCATAACTGAGGTGCAAGAGTTTGCTCAGGAAAGAGGATCAATATCGTCTGCAGCAATTTCACTGCGCGAGAACCATCAATAAACAGAGTTACTCCCGACAATGTGCTGATGCGCGGGTGTTTAACGGAAATAATTGAAACAAGATGTTTACTTATTTTTCCTGATATTTTTATTTAACATAAGCTTGCTTTTATTTAATAAAGACAACACCTCTATTTATTTAAATAAAATAAAAACATAATCATCATTATGATAACATTTTAATCACAACTCATTTTTTGTTTGTGAGCCATTTCATCATTTTTATCGGTAGAAAAAGGTATGCTTTCAGCGTATGTAAATTGATTTGGTGGATATCATGAATAATAAATATAAATTACACGAATTTCTTGATGTCAATCGTTTACAAACACTGCAAGACAATTTCAGTAAATCAATGATGATTGCTCTGGTCGTCGTGGATCAGGAAGGGGTGCCGGTTACCCGCCCCAGCGGCTTTTCAGATTTTTGCGCGCGCTCCAGAATGAATGAAACGTTAGCCCGGCACTGCTACGATAGCGACAGCGCGGGCGGTAAGGCCGCAATGCGTGCCGGAAAGCCCGTCGTATACCGTTGTTACTGCGGTTTTGTCGAGTTTGCGGTACCGATAATGATTAATAATCATTATCTTGGCGCATTTATATCAGGCCAGGTGAAGGTAGAAGAAGAGAAAGAAAAAAGTATCCCCTATATCCTTGACAACAACCACCTCTGGCAAGAAAACACCTGGCTTATCAACCTCCATGAAAACACCCCGCGTATGCCTTATGAGCGCTTTGAATCCACAGCGTATACGCTGCTTCATGTGGCTTCTTATCTGGTGGAACAGGCGCATGCCAACAACATTCAACGCGAGCTACGCCACAAAGAGCAGGAGTTAACCAGCGAATTACGCAAACGCGTTGAGATTGAACGTTCATTACATGAAGCGGAATTCAAAGCGCTTTCTTACCAGATTAATCCGCATTTTTTATTTAATGTACTCAATACGATAGGTCGCCTGGCGTTTCTTGAAGAGGCCAGCCGTACTGAAACCATGGTGCACGATTTTTCAGATATGATGCGCTACCTTTTGCGTAAAAATAATAACGGCCTGATTACGCTTGGTCAGGAATTGAACTATGTGAATTGTTACATGGCGATTCAGAAGGTCAGAATGAATGACCGTTTTGATTACATCTGCGAGATCCCCGAAAAATATAAGGATGTTGTTTGCCCTTTTTTAATCCTTCAGCCTCTTGTTGAGAATTTTTTCAATTATGTGGTGGAGCCACGAGAAACCAAGAGTTATATTATTCTGCGCGCAACTGACGATGGCAAGGATGTGATTATTGAAATCACTGATAACGGTGATGGCATTTCCCGGGAGAATATCGAACATATCCTTTCAGGAAGCCAGAACCGACAAAAAGGTGGAATAGGTATCAATAATATTAAAAATCGCCTGCAATTGCTATTTGGTGAAAGCTATGGCCTGCAAATCATCAGTCCCCATAAGCCAATGCTGGGTACCACAATAAAACTACGGTTCCCGATGGTGCCAGCCTGAGTCTGGAGCATAAATATGTATAATATTGTCATTGTCGAAGATGAGTATATTGAATCGGAAGCGTTAAAACGCATCATTTCCCACTGCGTCGAAAATTCAGTGATTCATGAAGCGTCAACGGGGAGAAAAGCCATTCAACTCATTGATCAACTTAACCAAATAGACATGATGTTTGTAGATATAAACATCCCGTTACCCAATGGTAACCAGGTCATTGAGTATCTTAAACAGAAGAATACTGAGACCAAAGTCATTGTCACCACGGCAAACGATGACTTTGACATTGTTCGCCATATGCTCAGTCTGAAAATTGACGACTATCTTTTAAAGCCCGTTAAGCAAAGCACCCTGAGCGACACAATTCGCAAAACCCTGCTGGTCGATGAAGAAGAAGCGTCAGCAATACGCGAACTGCGACAAAATATTAGCGATCTGATTAGCCGCTGCGACTATCCTGGCTGGCATACTTTATTATTCAGTATTCTTGATGCCGCCTGTACGGGCCGGGCTTTTGGCGGCGATCGCTCGAAGGCGCTGATCGACGTTCTTGAATTACTCCAGCAATATCTTGCGGGATCAGGGGAAAAATATGAGCACTGCCGCAATAAGGCGGCTGATATCGTTCAACATATCCATCAAAAAGGCCTACCCGCCAGCCACTACTGGCATACCATGAACAGCTTGTTAAGTCTCAGCGAAGACATTTTTGAACAGGCGATAAAAAATACTCACGGTGAGATGGATTTCGTTTCCCGGGCAAAATTTCATATTGAGAAAAATATTCTTAAAAACCTTACCCTTGATGACATAGCGGCGAAAGCGTTCGTGAGTCCCTGCTATTTAAGCCGGGCATTTAAAAAGAGTACCGGGACAGGTTTTTCAAGTTACATTACCAGCCGTAAAATTAATATTGCGAAATCACTGTTGCAATTTAGTGATTTAAAAATCAACACCATCGCACTTGAACTTTCGTGGCAAGATGCGAATTATTTCTGCCGCATCTTCAAAAAAGAGACGGGGATTGCCCCGTCAGATTACCGCCGCATTGTATCACCAGAGTAGTGCTGATTTACCGTGGATTTTTTGCGCTGGCAGTATGGCCGAGCGCAAAAAAGTCCGCCACGCGGGCAAAATAGTTTACGCGCCAGCAAAACGGTAACCGCTAAAATAAGATACGCTTGTTTAACAGTGGTTCCGCCGTGTCTGAATATCTTTTTACCTCAGAATCCGTTGCCGAAGGTCATCCGGATAAGATGGCTGACCAGATCTCTGATGCCATTCTGGATGCTTACCTGGTGCAAGACCCCTGGGCCAAAGTCGCCTGTGAATGTCTGGTGAAAACCGGCGCGGTGATCCTTGCCGGTGAAATTGCCTCCGATGCGCATATTGATATCGAGCACGTTGTTCGCCGGACGGTAAAATCCATTGGTTACGATGATTCCGCGAAAGGGTTTGACGGTGCGACCTGTGCCGTGATGAGCATGTTGGGCCGACAATCGGACGATATCGCCAGAGGCATTCGCGCAAACTCGCCGACAGGGCCTGGCGCAGGTGACCAGGGGATCACGTTCGGTTATGCGTGCGACGAAACACCGCAGCTCATGCCCGCCCCGCTTTTGTATGCGCATCGCTTAATGGCACGACAGGCGCTACTGCGTAAAACTGGCCAACTTGACGGGCTATTACCGGATGCCAAAAGCCAGCTCACGTTGCAATATTGCAATGGCCAGATACACCATGCCGCAGTAGTCGTGGTGTCCACGCAGCATCGTGCCGATCTTTCGCTTGCGTTGCTGCGTGAAGCGGTTATCGAAGAGATCGTTAAACCCGTCATTCCCGCTGCCTGGCTGACGGCAGAAACACGTTTGCTGATTAACCCCGCGGGGCCATTCATTAACGGCGGACCGGCTGCGGATTGTGGTTTAACCGGCCGTAAAATCATCGTCGATACCTACGGCGGCGCGGCCTGCCATGGCGGTGGCGCATTTTCAGGTAAGGACCCGTCTAAAGTCGATCGCTCCGCCGCCTATGCCGCGCGCTATGTAGCAAAAAATATCGTTGCAGCCGGCCTGGCAACGCGCTGTGAAGTGCAACTGGCGTGGGCCATCGGATTATCCCGGCCAGTCTCTGTACGTATTAATACCTTCGGCACGTCGCGACTCACATCCGAGTTTTTGACCCGGATGGTCGAACGTCATTTTGATCTGAGCGTATATGGCATTATTCGCCAGCTTGATTTACTGGCTCCCCGTTATCGTCAGACCGCGTGTTACGGCCACTTTGGCCGCGAAGGTTTTCCCTGGGAACTCACCGATAAAGCGGCACTGCTGCGTGACGAAGCGGCAGGCCAGACGTGTGCTCTCTCTGATACCCCATTCAATTGAAAAATGACAGGAGATAGTTATGGCCGGACAGAGCTTAGGCTTAATCGAAACCGTCGGCTTAACGGTGGCGATTGAAGCCGCCGATGCTGCAATGAAATCGGCGAATGTCGACCTGATCGGATACGAGTTGACGAAAGGCGGCGGTCTGGTGACGGTGAAATTAACGGGAGAAATCGGCGCGATGAACGCGGCGGTTTCCGCTGGCGTTGCCGCTGCAAATAACGTGGGCAGTGTCTACGCCTGGAAAGTCATTGCCCGTACCGCAACCGGCATTGACGAACTGATCGCCTCAAAGGAAACGCAGGGTGTTGCGCCTCAGGAACCAGTGAAATCTGTAGAAGCGATGAAGCCGGTGGATCAAAGCAGCACGCCAGTAGAGGAAAATAAAGAAGCTATCATCCCGGTCGTTAACGTTGAACCGGATGAGATTATCTCCGATTGTCTGGCGCAAGAAGAGAACGTGGTGACGGATATGGCGGACACGGTTTCTCCCCAGCCAGAGTCTGAACTCACGCAGAGTGGCGTGGAGGCAGTACCGGCTTCTCTGTTAATAACAGAGAAGGCAGAAAAAACGGCCAATGACAATAAAAAGCCATTGCGGGCAAGGGTAAAGAGCACCCGGCGCTAAAAATAATATTTATACTCGTCATACTTCAGGTTGCATGTGTGTTGGCTTCTGAGTGACTGGTCTCATCCATGAGACTCGCCCTTGCGGGCTGTCGCTTTATGACGTCCAAATCTGTTGCTGACAGATTTGTCGTTTCTCCCGTCACATAGCTATCTATGCTCCCGGAGATTGACTCTCTTGCCGCGTGATTTGGCCTGTGGCCTCACCTCTGTGAGGTCAGCGTAAGCGCTGTGCAAAACGGTTAACCGTTTTGTCCTGCAGCTCGAATTAGACAGAAAATCTATCTGCGTATTCGCTGTGAACGGAACAGGCCACAGAACCAGAATTTGAGGGGGCAGCACTGCGTCTTTCCATGCACCGGCAAGCCCGGTTAGTTTCCACTCCTGTGGACAAAGGTTCCGTTCACCGTAACCCCGCAAATGTATTACCGTCGCCCGTGAACGGGTAAAGGGGGAGAAAACCGTCTCCCCCTTTACTATCCCCGCGGTCCCGCAAAGAAACCGGTGCTGCGCACTGCGCTCACCTCCCGGCCCTCAGCCTGCGGTCGGCTCAACTCGGTACTACTCGTCCCATCCCTGGGACTCGCCCTTTCAGGGCCAGCGCAAGCGCTGTTCAAAATTGCTCCGGGCAATTTTGTCATGCCTCGATTCGCCTCTGGCCGCCATCCTGGCGTCCAGCCCTTGTCTTCGGGTCTCCGGTTCGCCGGTTTCAGCGGGCACCAGGGCATCGCTGTGGGTTTTATGCTTTCAGCAGCGTATTCGTCGCTGCTTAAAGAAACAGTTTTTTATCACCTTCAGCGGTCAGGCAGTTGCAGGTTTACTGCGGGCTTACCGCCGGGGGGGTGGGCGCATCAGGGAAACCTGGCGGGAACGCAGGCGCGCATCCAGGACTGGCCGCCAGGACGGCGGCCAGAGGGCGTGTCGAGACAAGGCCGTCGAGTCGCGCCCGGTCCGCCAGATGAAGCCGGAGTGGAGCGGACCGCGAAGCGGCAGGTTTACAGCGCAATGCCGGGGGTGCAGGGGGACGGGCGAAACGTCCCCCTGCCCGTTCACACGCAACGGACAGAAAAACTATCCGCGTATTCACAGTGAACGGAACAGCCCACTGAACCAGAATGTCAGAATGTGAGGAACCAGCACTGTTCTCACCGGGGGGATAAGAGGCCTGTTTTAGCTGTCATGCCCGTATTCCTGTCAGGTGGCGGCTGACGCCTTACCTGACCTACAAACCCCATAAATATAAGCCCTGCGCCACGGGTTCCGTTCACCGTAACCCCTCAGAAAATGGATGACCGTCGCCCGTGAACGGGTAAAGGGGGAGAAAACCGTCTCCCCCTTTACTATCCCCGCGGTCCCGCAAAGAAACCGGTGCTGCGCACTGCGCTCACCTCCCGACCCTCAGCCTGCGGTCGGCTCAACTCGACGGCCTGTCTCGATTCGCCTCTGGCCGCCATCCTGGCGTCCAGCCCTTGTCTTCGGGTCGCCGGTTCGCCGGTTTCAGCGGGCACCAGGGCATCGCTGTGAGTTTTATGCTTTCAGCAGCGTATTCGTCGCTGTCGGTCTTTCAGATGTGGCAGGTATTTCCCCGGTTTTTTATCACCTTCAGCGGTCAGGCAGTTGCAGGTTTCCTGCGGGCTTACCGCCGGGGGGGGGGGCGCATCAGGGAAACCTGGCGGGAACGCAGGCGCGCATCCAGGACTGGCCGCCAGGACGGCGGCCAGAGGGCGTGTCGAGACAGGGCCGTCGAGTCGCGCCCGGTCCGCCAGATGAAGCCGGAGTGGAGCGGACCGCGCAGCGGCAGGTTTCCAGCGCAATGCCGGGGGTCATGGGGGCGAGCGAAACGCCCCCATGCCGTTCACACGCAACGGACAGAAAAACTATCCGCGTATTCACAGTGAACGGAACAGCCCACTGAACCAGAATGTCAGAATGTGAGGAACCAGCACTGTTCTCACCGGGGAGATAAGAGGCCTGTTTTAGCTGTCATGCCCGTATTCCTGTCAGGTGGCGGCTGACGCCTTACCTGACCTACAAACCCCATAAATATAAGCCCAACGGCACGGGTTCCGTTCACCGCTACCCCGCAGAGAATTTATTAGGATCAGACTGCGGTATTCTTCGCGATTTCCTCCCCTCTGGCTGCGGGCAGATTGCGCCCAATGCCATAACGATAAATGGCTGCGCCGAGAAGCCCGCCAATCACCGGGGCGATCAGAGGGACAAGGAAATAAGGAATTTCCCGGCCTCCCGTCATTGCAATCGATCCCCAGCCGTTAAGCCAGGTGAAAAGTTTCGGGCCAAAATCACGGGCAGGGTTCATGGCAAACCCGGTCAATGGCGCCGTTGCCGCGCCGATAACCGCAACCAGTAAACCAATCAATAATGGCGCCAGCGGGCCTTTAGGCACACCATTACCATCATCAGTCAACGCCATAATTAGCCCGATGAGCATCGAGGTAATCACAATTTCTACCAACGCGGCCAGCCAGACGCTAATACTCGGCGCCGGATAAGTCGAAAATATGCTGGCTAAGTACAGACTATCCTGACTTCCACGCACCATATGGTGCAGTTGTTCATAATCAGCAAACATATTGTGATACAGCAGATAAGTGAGCGCCGCGCCGCAAAACGCGCCGACCATCTGCGCCAGAATATAGGGCACAACTTTTTTTACATCAAAGTTAGCAAATACGCATAACGCAATAGTCACCGCCGGGTTAAGATGCGCACCGGATATCCCCGCCGTCAAATACACGGCAAGGGATATAGCCAGCCCCCATACGATACATATTTCCCAAAGGCCAAAGCTGGCGCCAGCCACTTTAGTCGCGCAAAGTACGCTGGTGCCGAAGAACATAAACAGTCCGGTACCGAGGAATTCGGCAATGCACTGCCCTTTTAACGTCTCAGTTGATTCACTCATAATATTTTCCTGTCTTAAGCGATATTATCGCCGTATATCGCTTAATGAATTGTGGGTACGAGAGGACAATTAAAATTAACCAAAATCATCTTTCTGCTACTGCTTAGCCGCCGATATGGCAGTGAAAACCCATTGACTCAACCACTTTTTTAAGACTGTCCATTTTTTCTTCCGAGTGCGCGGCGGCATCTCCCATTGGATAAATTCTGCCGAGCAAATTATATTTATTCTCGCCAAACGTATGATATGGCAGCAGATGAATAGTATCGACACCGGACATCAGGCGGGCAAATTCGGCAATGCTGCGAATCTCCTCCGGATTGTCGTTGACGCCAGGAATGACCGGTATGCGGACGATAACGTTGGTGATAAATGAAATTCGCAGTAGGTTTTCCAGAATTTGACTGTTATCTACCCCGGTATTCGCTTTATGTACCGCTGGATTTATCGCTTTAATATCGGTCAATGCCAGATCAATCCACGGAAAGACATCTTCGATCACCTCTTTGCGGGCAAACCCGGTAGTTTCTATTGCGGTATGCCAGCCTTTTTCTTTGCACGCCTTTAATAATTCACGGGCGAATTCCGGCTGCACCAGCGGCTCGCCGCCCGATAACGTTACCCCGCCGCCGGAACGACGAAACAGATTCTCTTCCTTCTGCAATTCACGCATTACTTCACTCACCGTCATGCGTTTACCTTTCATCTCCAGCGCCTGGGTCGGACAAACGCGCGTACAATCACCGCACTGGATACAACGTTCGCGATCGATAAAAAAGGGGTTGCCGGGAGAGAGCGCCTTTTGCTTACAGGTAGCAATACATTTCCCGCACTGAATACAATCGCTCTTTTTATAAATTAGCTCAGGTTGCGGACGTTGCGATTCAGGATTACTGCACCATTTGCACGCCAGGGGGCAGCCTTTAAAAAAAGGGATTGTCCGGATGCCTGGGCCATCGTGCAGCGAATAGCGTTGAATATTGAATAAAACGCCCTCGGTATCGTATTCGACTCTATTCATAACATCACTCATCAAAAAAGCGACCACGCGGTAATAAACAGGCCAGCCGCTAAAATCGGGTCTGATAGCGGGCCATGCCTCCCGGCATGGCCCGGACAGGAGAGACAAAATCAGAAGTGCTGTTCGGTACGGCTGATAATGTCATCCTGAACTTCTTTGGCCAGCACCACGAACTGGGCGCTATAGCCGGCAACGCGAACGACAAGATCCTGATGCTGCTGCGGATTTTTCTGCGCCTCCACTAACGTATTGCGATCGATAACGTTGAACTGGACGTGCATCCCTTTCTTATCGAAGTAGTTGCGCACCAGTCCACCAAAGTTACGCAGACCTTTCTCGCCGGCCAGCGACGACGGCAGGAACTTCTGGTTATAGAGCGTGCCGTTTGAGGCGATAAAGTGATCCAGCTTGGCCACGGAGTTGGCCGCAGCGGTTGGGCCAAGGGTATCTTTCCCCTGACGCGGCGATACGCCGTCCGCCAGCGGCTCTTTCGCCAGACGGCCATCCGGCAGCGCGCTGACGTCTTTACCAAACAGCACGTTAGCCGATACCGGGTAGATGCCGGCCTGGAAACGACCGCCGCGCGGGTTGGTGTATTTCTCCACTTCCTGGCAGTAAATCAATGCGCAGTTGCGGGCAACAAGGTCAACGTCGTCGATGTCGTTACCGAAACAAGGCGTGTTTTCCAGAATATGGCGGATCTCTTCATAACGCGCGTTGCCTGAAGCAGACTCGGCGCCAGCGCCGTTAGCGGAGAGCTGACGGTAGACTTCATTTTTAATCGCCGCCGGATTGAGGGAGCCGTGCTGATCGATAATCCGTTTGACCACCTCATAGATATCCTGCTCGCCCAGGGAAGATTTCTCCGCGGCGCTATGCGGGTTGCCGCCAACCGGATAACCGAAGTTAGCATCCAGCGCGCCTTTCAACTCCTGGAGAGTCATACGGCGATCTTCAAACACCTGCTTCTGAATGGCATAAACCGAGTCGCCAGTATCCGCGACGCCGAACGCCTGCGGGCCGGTAAAGTTATAGATTGCGCCACCTTCCTGCAGGGATTTACCGCGACCAATACAATCATCCACCAGCGCGGAAAGGAACGGCAGCGGGCAGCGTTCTCCATGGGCGATGTCAACGCTGTTACAGGCTTCGACTAACTGGTGAACAAAGTGTGCCATCTGTTTTTTGAAAGCGGTATAGAAGTCGTCCATGCAGGTGTACTGCGTCATCTCTCCGGTAACCGGACCGAGCTGCTTGTTACCGGCCCGCCCGTTGTTGAGGGTGATTTCCAGGACTTTAGCCACGTTGAAGAAAGCCGCATCGTGCCAGCCTTCCGTACGATGCGGCGCCTGCGGTTCCACGCAACCGATGATGCAATAGTCACGCGCATCATGCAGGGAGACGCCGCGGTTTTGCAACGCCGGAATAATCACCTCATCGTTATACATGGCGGGTACGCCAAGGCCCAGGCGCACCAGTTCACAGGCGCGATAGAGGAACTCGTCCGGGGTGCCCTGCCAGACGCGGATAGAGAAAGAGGGTTGCGGCAAACGCACATGGGCGGTGGCTTCCATGCACATGTAGGTTAACGGGTTGGTCGCATCGCGACCATCTTCCGTTTGGCCACCTACGCACAAGTTCTGGAATACGGCATAACCGGCGAAGGCCTGAGCAGAGACTTCGTCGCGGGTTTTGTTGATATCGTTAAGTTTGATCCAGCAGCAGTCCACCAGTTCCTGAGCAAATTCATTGCTGATCGATTTGTCCGCGGCCAGATAGGGGTACATATACTGGTCAAAACGCCCCGGAGAAATCGAGTGACCACTGGACTCAATCTGCAGCATGCTCTGAATAAACCAGAATGTCTGACAGGCTTCCCAGAAGGTGGTCGCGCCATATTCCGGTACGCGGGTACAGTTTTGCGCAATTTGTTCCAGTTCACGCTGGCGGGTAGGATCGCGTTCTTCCCGTGCCAGACGGGACGCTTCCTGGGCGTAGCGATGCGCGAAATTGATCGCCGCCTGATAGCTCACGATGACGGCGTTATAGAACTGCTCTTTTTTAATGTAGTCCGGCGAGCTGCGGTCAAGATTTTCCAGCGCCCGGGTGACTTCATTGATAATACCGCGAAAACCGATTTTCAGTACCTTGCCGTAGTCGACGCTGACATGGCCGACACCGCCGAAGAAATAGTTCCCCACGGTGAATACACCGCTGGCCATACTCTCTTTGGTCTCCTCAGACATATAAGAGGCGGCCAGCGAGCTGGTGGTTTTGCCCGGCCAGTATTGAAATGCCTGATGCAGCTCATCCGCGGTTTTCTTCGGAATAATGAACGGGTCAGCGACGCGGTGCTCCATGGTGTCGAACTCTTTCTCAACCCAGTCGTAGGAGAATTCAGGGCAGATCTCCGTGGAACGCGGATTAATGGTGACCGCACCGACAATTAATTCGTCCGGACGAATGGTGACGGGTAATTCATTGAATATCTTTTCAACGACTTTTGCGCGACGCATAATTGCAGGAAGATGTTCATTTTCTTTATACGCCTCAGTGGCCAGCACTGCACGCTCAGATTCCACATAGGGTTTAGCATGCAGAATCATATTTTTGAGTCTTACAACACGATCGGTCGGATGAGTAAAGCCTTTCTCTAACATACAATAACTCCCGAAATGATATTAGCGTGATTGATCAACCACACCTGAATTGTTTAATCTGACGGCAGAGCTGAATACACTAGTGAATAATGTTGGCACCTATTAAACTAATGAAATAACGTAATATTGCCGGGTGCGCCTTCCAGGTTGTGGCCGTCACCAGCTTTCCGTCCTGAACAGCTTCATCATCAGCTGCAGTAACCCAGCTCCCCCCGGCCATTTCAATCTCTGGTTTCAGGGTGAAATATCCCGTTAATTTTTTTCCTTTCAAAATACCGGCGGCCACCAGAATTTGCGGACCGTGACAGATTGCCGCAATGGGCAGTGAAAAATTATTCGCATAATGAATAATATTCAGTACCGATTTATTGAGGCGTAAATATTCTGGCGCACGACCGCCAACAATGTATACGCCGCCGTATTCTTGCATCCTGATTTCATCAAAGGAGGCAGTTAAGCGAAATAAATGCCCGGGTTTTTCGGTATAGGTTTGATCGCCTTCAAAATCATGAATTGCGGTCTTAATATATTCTCCCACGCGTTTCCCTGGGCAAACAACATCCACTCTGAAACCTAACATGCTTAATGCCTGCCATGGCACCATGACTTCATAGTCTTCAGAGAAATCGCCTGCGAGCATCAAAATTCTTTTCATAAGCGAACTCTCAGAATGTATTGTCATCATCTTCAATAACGCGCATGGCTTCATTCACTGCGGCGACTTCGCCGAATATGGCCAGCGTTGTGATATGTTGCGGGCAACTGCCAAAGATTTCCGATACCGCAACATGTGCGCTTTTACTGGCCTGATCGGCATAAAAGTACAAATCCGGTATTGGCAACATAATCAACCCGACCGCGTCAATACGAACCCTTTCCAGACGACTGCGTGACTCAGATGGCATTCGTCGTTTCAGCATGGCCAGCGTTTCTGGCGTCGGCGCGTTGATAATCCGTTTTTTCATCTCAGCGTTACCCGTCCTGCTTATATCAGCGAATATTCAGCGCTTCGACCATCACACACCGGCGGTTTCTGCTGAAGGTGCGCGCAGAGGTCAGCCCTTCCCCGGTCGGCCCGGCGATGGTAAATGTGGCATGACCTTCGCCGCCCACACCAATACCTGCGTATGACGGGCCGTTTTTCACGAAAATAGTGGTCTGGATCAGACGCGCCATTTTGGTGAGCTTCTCCACATTGGTGGAGTGCATCATGGCCGTATGGCGGTTACCGTGTTCCACTTTCACCGCCAGATCGATCGCTTCATCGACATTTTCGACCCGCACGACCGGCAGAATCGGCATCATCAGTTCATGTACGACGAAAGGATGATCACGCTCGGTTTCGATCAGAATCACTTTGATCTCTTCCGGTACGCTAATACCTATCTGCTGCAGAATATAGCGGGCATCTTTACCCACGAACGCCGTATTCGGCCCGGTGCCTTTTTCATTCAACACCCGCGACTGCAGCTGCTGAATAAGCTGCTTATCGCACAGCAGCCAGGCCCCGCTTTTCTTCATGCAATGGATAAGATAATCCGCCACCTCGTTGACAACGATGACCTCCTTTTCAGCCACGCAAGGCAGGTTATTATCAAAACTGCAGCCATTGATGATATCCCGGGCGGCCTTCTCGATATTGGCGGTTTCATCCACCACCGCAGGTGGGTTGCCAGCGCCAGCGCCAATCGCCTTTTTACCTGACGACATAACCGTTTTGACAATGCCCGGACCACCGGTTGCCACCAGCATATTGACCCGGGGATCGTTGATTAAGGCGTTAGTGTTATCAATCGAGGGCTGCGTTACCGTCACAACCAGATTGGCGGGCGCGCCAAGCCGTGCCAGCTGCTGGTTGATCAGGGCGACGCAATGCAGTGAAACGTTACGTGAACGCGGATGAGGACTAAAGACCACCGTATTACCCGCCGCCAGCATGCCGATGGCGTTATTAATAATGGTCTCCGTCGGGTTGGTAGTCGGCGTAATGGAACCAATAACACCGTAGGCTGAGTGTTCGGTCAGCGTCAGACCGCCGTCACCACTGAGCGCACCGGTTGACAGATCTTCAATGCCAGGGGTTTTTTGCGCGGCAACGCGGTTTTTCACCAGTTTGTCAGCATAATTGCCCATTCCGGTTTCTTCTACCGCCATTCTGGAAATCGCCTGCAACACATCATCCTGCAGAAAAAGCGTGCGAATTCCATCAACAAAACTGGCACGATCCTGCATGGAGCAGTGACGATATTGGATCTGTGCGTGCTGCGCGGCGCTAATCGCCTCATCCATTGTCGCGAAAGCGCCGTCGCCAGAGGTATTCTCCGCAGCAGGCGCCGTTGCCAAACGGTTCGCCAGTACGCTGGCGACAATCGCTTCAATACTGGCGCTATCGGCGACGGGCGCTGTAGCAGGCGTGCCGGAGGCCTGAGTTTCCGGCGTTGTTTTTGTGTACTTACTCAGTACGCGGGAAACGGCCTGAGTAATTTCAAGATCGTTCATGCTCTACTTTCCTTACTTCACTTCACACACGTTGCCGCCCGCCATCAAATGTACGGTGTTGTTGTCGATTTGATTGGCGCCGGATCCAGGGTGGACAGCAGTTGCATTCCAACATCTCTTGCTGCAATAACCGCCTGACGAACGGCACCCGAGTCACCGGCAAAAGTGAAAATCACTTCATTACTAAAGCTGGTGCCTTTCGCCGGGCTCGCATAACCCACAGGTTCAATCACCGCGGCTTTCGCCGCCGCATCGGCAACCACCACACCAATCGCCGCAGGGGAAGCGCAGGTCATGCCAAAGGATTTACCGATCGGCGCGCCGAAAGCCTTGTTAAGGGCATAGCTGGCGCGAGCGGTATACTGGAACTCAAGGTGGCCAGCCGGCGTACCATAGACATCACCCATTGTGCGTTCAATTTCCGCCAGAGCGACTTCAACCGCTCGACGAACATCGGACACATCAGATGCACCGAAGATAATTAAGCAACCATGACCGCCGCCGCCTTCTGTATCACGCGCCAGCTCAATAGAAAGAATTTCGCTGTTGGTGGCTTTAATTGCCTCATCCGCAGCAAAAATATGCGGACCGGCACCAGTGCGTGCGCCAAGAATACCAATTGAGCGATATTTCTTGTCGATATTCATGGCTTCATGTAGTTGATGATCAACATTAGCAATAACCAGCCCGATGGTATGCCCTAACGCTGTACCGACAAATTCCGTTAAACTACAACCGGTAAAGCTGGCTGCTGTTTTGTTATTTGTCTGGGCGTCAGTCTGCTTATTCATTACTTCAGATATAATCTGTTCAACAAGATTATCTCTCATAGTCAGTATCCTCTGGCTTTATTAACTGACAGCTTTCGGCAGGATTTTTTCCACTTCAATATGCGGGCGCGGAATAACATGTACGGATACCAGTTCACCCACTTTCCCTGCCGCCGCGGAACCCGCATCAGTCGCCGCTTTTACTGCCCCGACGTCGCCGCGGACCATAACAGTAACTAACCCGGAACCGATTTTTTCGTAACCAACCAGCGTTACGTTAGCAGATTTAACCATGGTATCTGCGGCTTCAATTGCCGATACCAGACCTTTTGTTTCAACCATACCTAATGCTTCTTGTTGCATAACGACCTCAATATTTCCAGGTAAGTGTAAAGTCAGTAATGAATTAACGCTGAAGGGAAATTCATATACCTAATAAATTCATGCACTATGATGTTATTGCACTAAAGACAAAATGTTTTGTTCGCCAGATAGACTTTCTTGCTATTCACTATTCCACTGGACAATAAAATCCTCCCCATCCGCAATAATGGCGACTCAGGCCGCGCCCTCAAATGAAGCTGAAAGCCCGGCGGCATCCTGCGCGATCATTTTTTCTTCATTGGTGGGGATCACTGCCACAACGGGAGAACCTGGGAGTGAAATAACGCCCTCACGGCCAGCAACAATCTGCGCATTTTTCGCCGTATCCAGGCGTATACCAAAGATAGCCAGCCGCCGGGCCGTCAGTTCACGCACCAGCGCAGAGTTCTCGCCAATACCGCCGGTAAAAATAAGCGCATCAAAGCGGTGCAACGAGGCGAGGTGCGCGCCAAGATGGCGGGCAAGACGGTGAACCATGACATCAATAGCCAGCGTTGCGCGGGGATCGCCTTTGCTGCGTGCGTCCTGCAACGTACGGCAATCGCTGGAGAGACCGGACAACCCCAATAAACCTGAGTCGTTATTCGCCATTTTGTACAGTGATTCGATGGTCTGCCCTGTACAACGGGCGATATAGGCTGCCGCGCCCAAATCCAGGTCGCCGCAGCGCGTTCCCATCACCAGACCTTCAAGGGGCGTCATTCCCATTGAGGTATCCACGCTTTTCCCGTTTTTCACCGCGCATACCGACGAACCGTTGCCAAGATGCGCGATAAGAATGCCATGATCGTCGGGATCAAGATTTAATCGCGCCACGGCTTCCGCCGCGATAAAGCGATGCGATGTACCATGAAAACCATATCGTCGGACCTGATGTTGCTGTTGATACTCAAGCGGAATGGCGTAGGTATAGGCTTCTGGCGGCAGGGTCTGGTGGAATGCCGTGTCAAAGACGGCCACCTGGGGCAACTGCGGTAACAACGACAGGGTTGCCTCAATGCCAATCAGATTAGCCGGGTTATGCAACGGCGCCAGAGCCGAAAGCTCACGAATCCGCGCAATCACCGACGGTGTAAGCAGAACAGATTGTTTGAAATCTCTGCCGCCATGCGCCACGCGATGACCGATGGCGCATACGCGTTCAAGCATCCCCATATTATCGAGACGGGAGAAAAGCGTTTTTAACGCACTGTTATGGGTGGATTCAGCAAGTCGCGCCGTGGTTTTCCCCCCTGCCGCATCTTTGAATGTGATGCAGGCGTCTGTCAGTCCAAGCTTTTCAGCCAGACCAGAGAGTAATGGCGTCTCCTCATCCAGTGGGATAAGCGAAAATTTTAGTGACGATGATCCACAGTTAATAACCAGAACCAATGATGCTAGCGACATGATAACCTCTGTCCGTATTTGTCTTTTCAAAAACTATCTATTGAAAGGCGTGAGTGGAAACCGTTCACGGCTGAAACGCGCGAGCGTCTCGCTGGCAATCGCAATATCTTCCTCAACGCTGCCGCCGCTGATGCCGATCGCCCCAAGCAGCACACCGTCTGACCAGCAGGGCAATCCGCCGCCAAAACAGCAGATGCCGGGTTCATTTTGCAAACCATACAGGCTGGCACCGGGTTGTACTTCGCCCGCAAGCTGATGCGTCGGTATTTTTAGCGCCACTGCTGTCCAGGCCTTTTGCCCGGCCAGCCGGTGGCTGACAAGCAGCGCGTTGTCCATGCTAAAGAAGTAGCGTTGCTGACCGCAGGCATCCACCAGACTGAAAACAATGGGAACATCGGCGGCGTCGGCGGCATCGCTGGCATATTGCGCCAGTCGCCTGGCGTCAGCGAGGCTCAGCGACATGCGCCGAACCGGCAATTGACGTGAAATCGCCTCATTAATGCGCTGTTCCAGGTCGCGGTTTTGCTCAATGCGCATGGCTTTTCCTCTCAGGACTCTCACTGACCATTCAGGTCGAGCGAATCGACGATACCGACGACCGCGGCATCAATAACGGAGTGCTCTTTGCTGGTACTCATGCGGGCAGAACTGCCCGTGGTCACAATCACCGTTTCCCCATTCCCTGCGCCGACAAAATCCACGGCCACCTGTGCCGTGCCCGTGGGCTGATAGTGCTCATCCAGACGGGCGACAATCAGCAATTTCGCGCCATTGAGCGAAGCGTGTTTGGTGGTTGAAACTAACGCGCCGGTTACCTTTGCCAGATACATGTATCCTCCTGGTGGTTCTGAACAACGACGAGACCGCGATCCCGGATTTCATCGCGGGCAGCGGGAGTGATTAGCGTATGGTTACCGATATACAGCGTCTGGCCCTTTGGGTACTGACGCACATCGCTAAGGGTTACCAGCCGCGGGTGATGACGCGTAGGTGACCTGTGTTTCCCGTGGGTGTGTTGATGGCCCATGACGGTGAAACCATATTCCACCAGCGTGCTGGCATAGTTCGCCAGACGCGCGCGGAACGCTTGCGGCAGCGTCTCATCGCGGCATTCGCCATTAAGCGTTACGATGACGGATTGATTCACGCTGAGCGCATGCCAGGCCCAGCGACAGACCAGGTTATCCCGAATACCGAGGGCGATTTTGCTTAAACTATTACTGGAGAGGGCCGGAAAATAGACGCCGGTGGCGGGGGGCTCTGCTGGTTGCGGGTCCCGGTTATCGCACACGACATCAATACCGCGCCGGGCCAGCGCGTCCAGGCAGGAGGATTGCAACGACGAGTGTCTGGCGCTCCAGGAGAATGTCATAACCAGTAAATAACCGCTACGATCCAGCGCCGCGAGGCACGCCAGCGTCGTGGGCAGTGTGGTGAGATCTTCCCCGCTGATCACCACGCGCATCACTCGGTTTCGCGATTGCAGGCGTTGTTTCCGCTGCATCAGGATGTCATCAATAATGGTATCCAGCAGGCGAGAGAGTCGTTGCGAGTCCATAGTTTTCCTTCTCAGCGACTCAGCATCGCAATGCCAAGCGGGGTGACCAAAAGCGGCTGCGTGGCCTGAACAACCCGTTTGCCGGTAGATTTGCGAAAAACATCGGCAAACTGCGGAAAACTGCTTGCGCCCCCGACCAGATAGAGCGTTTCAACCGGATATTCCACCAGCCAGGTCGCCACCAGATGGGCCATTTTTTCCGCTACGGGACGCACCAGCGCGAAGACCTGCTCTTCATTTTCAGGTGATTTCTTCATCTCTTCCGCTTCAGCGAAAGTGATGCCCAGCGCGCCGGAAAGTACCAGCGTCATATGATTACCGCCGGTAGGCTCGTCGGCGCTAAAGATAACTTCGCCATTGCGCAGAATACTGATCCCGGTGGTGCCGCCACCGACATCGACAACCGCGCCGTCGCGGATGTTAAGCGCCCGCGCCGCCGCAACCGGTTCATCCACCACGTCCGTCACCTCGAAACCGGCCGCTTCCACCATATTGACGATCACTTTGGTATTGCCGGGAATGATGCCCGGCGGGATTGCGGTTGCCGCATGGGTTAGCGGCCTGCCGAGCCGTTCCTCCAGCGTCGCTTTCAGCCCGCTAACCACCCGACTGGCGGTCAGAAAATCCACCACCACACCATCTTTGATCGCCCGCGAGGGATGACTGATGCCAGCAACTGGACGATCGTTTTCATCCACAACGATTATCGCGATATTGGCCGTACCGGGATCGACACCCACTTTCAGTCCTCCCTCACCGCGACGACATTCGCCACGGCTGACCAATTCCGCCAGTTCGTGTAAGCGCCGGGTTTCGGGGTTCTTAGCCATAACGGCATTCCGTCAGTACACGTTTTACGCAGTCGCCGTTACGTAAGCCGAAGCCATTGGCTTCTTCCACGTCGATATGCATTTCCAGCACGGCATCGGCGCTTACACGCACCACCACATGGCTGAGAATGCCGCCCCGGTGACCTTCAATGTGGACATCGATTTCCATACCGTCGCGCAGCCCATACTGCTCCGCCTCGGCTGGCGAAATATGAATATGCCGCCAGGCAACAATCGCCCCGCTCGGTTTGCTCACGCATCCCCGCGGGCCGATGATTTCAATGCCCGGAGAGTCCTGCAAATCACCTGACATCCTGACGGGGGCTTTCACGCCGAGGGCAAAGCTATCGGATACGGAGATTTCAATCTGGGTGGCGCTGCGCAGTGGGCCAAGTACGCGTACCTTGCTTAATTCGCCTTTCGGGCCGCGCAGCGTGACCGTCTCTTCGGCGGCGTATTGTCCGGGCTGTTTTACCGCTTTCATGCGGGTGAGCGTTGAGCCGTAGCCAAACAGCGCGTCCATGTCTTCCCGGCTCAAATGCACATGGCGATTGGAAATGCCGACCGGGATTTCCAGCGTCCGCGGCGTACCTGTTTCATTGCTTGCTATCGCGCCGCGGGCCGCCAGTTCCCGAAGGATCTGCTGGGTAATCAATTCGGCTTGCAGCTGGTTATCATTCATCATGTCAACGACCTGAAAAAGAGGAATAAAACGATCTTCAGAATATTCAGTCCTGAATTGTGCTTTTTGCTGTCACGCAGGACTTTTTTGACTGTCCGGTATTCACAGGACAAACTTATCCAGATTTACCCGACAATTTGCGTCAGTAGCTGGTCCACATCTGCGGCCCCTGGCTGGCAGGGATTTGACGCGGTACATCCATCGGCTAACGCCGCATTAATCAGCGGCTGACGTAAAGATTCGAAATCCGTCAGATCTTTACCCAGCTCCCGCAATGTGGCAGGAATCCCGAAATAGCGATTAATCTCGTGAATGCTGTTGATCAGTGCCCGGAGGGTTTGTTCCGCCGTGGCAGCCTGAATACCCATGATGCTGGCGCATTTTAAATAACGCGGAATCGCTTGTTCGGCATGACTGGCGTTCCAGGCAATAACGACAGGCAGCAACATGGCGTTGATCTTGCCATGCGGTATATGCAGCATGCCGCCAATGGCATGCGCCATGCCGTGCACCAGCCCCAGGCCTGCGGAATTAAACGCCATGCCGGCCATGCAGGACGCGTTGTGCATATGGGTGCGTGCCTGAATATCTTGTTCATTGCGGAAAACCACGGGAAGGTATTGCCATGTCAGGGCAATCGCTTTTTCCGCCAGCGCGTCGCTGAAGTCATTTGCGCCAGAGGAGACCAACGCTTCAATGGCATGCGTCAGCACATCCATGCCCGTATCGACCGCCACTTGCCGGGGAACAGACAGCACCAGATGCGGGTCAAGGATGGCATAATCGGGCACCAGTTCGTCGGCAATCAGCGGATATTTTCGCCCATTTTGTGGATCGGAAATAATTGCGTAGGAGGTGACTTCCGAACCGGAACCGCTGGTGGTGGGAATAGCAATAAGCGCAATCGCATGGTCCGGGAAATACTCTTCCAGCGTGGCTTTAATCCCTTTTGCGGCATCAAGTGAAGAACCGCCGCCCAGCGCAATAATGACATCCGGCTTAAATGTTTTAAATTGGGCGGCCCCCGCTTGCAGGATTTCAACGCTGGGATCGGGTTTCACGTCGCTGAAAATAGACACGGAAGCCTGCGGCATCTCATTAATCAGATAGCGGGTTTTACCCGAAGTCGCCATAAAGCTGTCAGTGACAATCCCAACCCGTTTATGATCTAACTGACGTAATGCCTTAATAGCATCTTCGCCAAAATAGACTTTCGGAATAGAAAAAAAATAGTTCGCCATCTCTCGACTACCTTATCCCTTAATACTGAGCGTCGGTGGGTAAACGCCGATCGTTAAAAGAGACCTGATGGTGTCATATGAGGCATAAAAATGGGCTGACCATGTTTGTGCACTGGCAGGATTATGTTGCTGTCGTCTCCGGCGGCTGACAAAAAAATACAGCGTAAAAATCAAAAAAACGCGCGACGGCGCGACCGCTACTGGCTATCAAAACCCCGATAGATAAGACAAAAGGTGGGATAAAATCAGAGGGGTGTAACGTGTTACGGGTAAACATCTTCTGCAGCAATGCTCCGACAAAGTCCGGAGAGTCACAGCTTTAGCTCAGATAGCGGATATAGTGCGCTCTTTTCACATTGCCCGGCTTCGCTTGCGCGAGCCTACACCGCCGAATGCTGAAGATCGTGCAGACCGGAGGCAAAGGGACGGCAAAACGTCCCCTGCCTTTCGTGTGCCATGAAAATGAAGATAAACGGTATTCTCATACCCACCGAGAACGGAGCAGGCTGCTGAATCAAACGGGAGGAAACAAAAAATGCGCCATGTTCGCTTCACCTACCGATAATGCGCTTGCCGCTGGCATATAAAACCGCAGACACCGCCGATGATCCGCCTGAGTGAACGGTATCAGGACACCGCTGCAAATGATTACGTGTTTTTCTTACCCGCGCCCAGTTCAGCCCCTGTCAGAGGATCGGCTTTCGGATCGGACTTCGTTCGCTTCAACATTGCTTTGCATAACGCCTCCTGCTCAGAAGTCAGATTGACAGAAGCGCTTCCGTCACCGCCATCCACGGCAGGCTGCGGATCTTTTACATAGTCGAAATGCGTGTCGCTGTTCCAGCTTCCGCGAGCCTCTCCCCCTTTCGACATATCATAGTAGGTGTTCGCGTATTCGCTAATCGGCGGCAATTTTCCGGGCGGATAGTTATTTTTGATCGACTGCAGCGCCTTCTCAAACGACAACTGATGCGCCACTTCACGGGTCATCAAGAAAGCCAGGGCATCTTTTACCCCAGGATCGTCGGTGACATTGATAAGGCGTTCATAGATAATCTTCGCCCTCGCCTCCGCCGCCACATTAGAACGCAGATCGGCTGTGGGCTCGCCTATTGTATCAATATAGGCCACCGTCCAGGGAACACCCGCGGAATTGGTCAGAGGCGGCCCGCCACCATAAAGCAGAGAAGTGATATGACTGTCGTTACCGTTGGCTGTGAGCGACCGGTACAGCTCCGCCTCGTTCTCGGTTCCTTCCGCCAGCGCGCCTTTGGCGCCTTTGTTAAGCATACCGACCAAGGTTCCGATAATTTCAAGATGACTCAGTTCTTCGGTTGCGATATCCATCAGCATATCTTTACGCCCAGGATCGTCATCACTCAATCCCTGAGTAAAATAGCGGCAAGCAGCAGCCAGTTCACCCTGTGGGCCGCCAAATTGCTCCAGCAGTAAATTCGCGAGCCCAGGGTTAGGTTCCGAGACGCGTACGGTATATTGCAATTGCTTCACATGTCTAAACATAGGCACTCCTCATGGGTTATTTTTTTGCTTCAATGCCGTCAGCGTCTGACCGCAAAAGAAATTGTTCAGTGGTCTGGGGAATATGCCGGATCAGCCAGTCGGCCATTTGCTGTTCCTCGGCCAGAATCGTTTCGATATCTGCAACTGAGGCACTATCGCCCGCATGTTTAGCCGCCGCCAATAAGGCGGTGTAACAGGCAATTTCAAATTGCTCGAAAACATAACCGCTTATCGAACCTTTGACGATTTCATCAGCGGGAAGCATTCCACCAACGGACTGACCAAAAGTAGTCATCTTACTCATCGAATCTTTAATTACCGACCGTGAAATACCATTACGATCTAATATGGCTTCCAGTAAGGTAATTTGCCGTTTAGTCTCGTCGATATGCTGCTCAATTCTGGCACGTAAATCCGGATAGTTATCGATGCGGCGTGCCATCGACGCCAGCATAGACTCAGCCTGCTTCTCCATCGCATGCGCATCTCGTAGCCAGTCATGATAATGTTCTACGTGATTCATCGTTATGTCCTCGAGTCATGGTTTTATTCTTGCTGAGCGTATGAGTTAATCGTATTTACGGCCAAATCGATATCCGAGAGTAAATAAATACATCTTCTATGCTTTTCATCTTCATAGACATACCTTCAGGGCAAGAAAATAACTGCGAGTCCGGTAAAAGACCCGCAGGACACTTTTTTATTAAAAGAGGAAATTAAGCGGTTAATCAGGAATTATCGGACCTACCACCGCCGTGGCTGTTTTGTCCACCTTTTTTACCCGCTTCAGCTGCACGCTCGGGATCATTTTTAAAATTCCCTCCGCTGTGCCGTCCCCCTTTACGACCCGCTTCAGACGCTTTTTCACGATCTTCTGCAAAATTTCCGGAACCGCCACGATGTTCTGCCATATATCACCTCTTACATATCGGTTATGTCAGTAAGATATGAATAAAGTCCATATCTCTCGTCGTTCGATGTTTAAATTTAGTAGCTATCCTGCGTGAGTCAAATTTGTTTTGTAAACCACCGGTGTGGTATCGTCGATTATTCTTAAACATTACCGCTACGTTACAAAAATATATTTCCGTGGTATAAACGGTAACTTACTGTGTTCGCTACAAATAACAAAATAAAAAAGTGATAATATTACCGTCAGACTATCGAAAGCGAAGGGAAAAATTTATTTTCTCGTAAAATGACGACAGTACCTGTCACGAGAAGGCACCAGGATTAATCCTAAAAAAAATAAAATTCGTTGAGACGTAATTTTAAAAATGAACACATGCACTCATTGAAGGTGTTTTCACATAGCCCACCGTAGGGTCTGAATAACAGTTCATAAGCGAAGTATAAAATAATCAGAAATAATAAATATGTGACACTGTTATTATTTGTTCCGCCTGACGCATTGAGATTTATGACATTAATCTCAATGGGCTGAAAATTGCCTGAGCTCACGGCATAAAATCTATTTATTTAACGAAGCCGAAGAAATAGTGACGCCAATAAAGAACGGGAACCCGTTGGCTCCCGTTCTTATTTAACCCAAATAGTGGATTACATGTTTGCGATAATCGCGTCGCCAAACTCGCTACATTTCAGCAGTTTAGCGCCTTCCATCAGACGTTCAAAGTCATAGGTCACGGTCTTGGCGGCAATCGCGCCTTCGGTGCCTTTAACGATTAAGTCTGCGGCTTCGAACCACTGCAGGTGGCGCAGCATCATTTCAGCGGACAGGATGATAGAGCCTGGGTTCACTTTATCCTGACCGGCATATTTCGGTGCCGTACCGTGGGTTGCTTCGAACAGTGCGCACTCGTCGCCGATATTCGCGCCCGGGGCGATACCAATACCGCCGACCTGTGCCGCCAGGGCATCAGAGATGTAGTCACCGTTAAGGTTCATACAGGCGATAACATCATACTCAGCCGGGCGCAGCAGGATTTGCTGCAGGAAGGCATCGGCGATAACATCTTTCACCACAATCTCTTTCCCGGTGTTCGGGTTTTTAATCTTCAGCCACGGGCCGCCGTCGATCGGTTCACCCCCGAACTCTTCGCGTGCCAGCTGGTAGCCCCAGTCTTTGAACGCACCTTCGGTAAACTTCATGATGTTGCCTTTGTGCACCAGCGTCAGCGAATCGCGATCGTTGGTGATCGCGTATTCGATAGCGGCGCGAACCAGACGTTTGGTACCTTCTTCAGAGCATGGCTTGATACCGATACCGCAATGTTCCGGGAAGCGAATTTTCTTCACGCCCATTTCATCACGCAGGAATTTAATCACTTTATCGGCTTCAGCAGAATCCGCTTTCCACTCAATACCGGCATAGATGTCTTCCGAGTTTTCGCGGAAGATAACCATATCGGTCAGTTCGGGGTGTTTAACCGGGCTCGGCGTTCCCTGATAGTAGCGTACCGGACGCAGACAAACGTAGAGATCCAGCTCCTGACGCAGGGCAACGTTCAGGGAACGAATGCCGCCGCCGACCGGCGTCGTCAGAGGGCCTTTAATAGCAACACGATATTCACGAATCAGATCAAGCGTTTCGGCGGGCAGCCAGACGTCCTGGCCATAAATCTGGGTCGATTTTTCGCCGGTGTAAACTTCCATCCAGGAAATTTTACGCTCGCCTTTATAGGCTTTCGCAACGGCAGCATCAACCACTTTCAGCATTGCCGGCGTGACGTCAACACCGATTCCGTCGCCTTCAATGAACGGGATAATCGGATTGTCAGGAACGTTCAGCTTGCCATTTTGTAGGGTGATTTTTTGACCTTCCGCCGGAACTACTACTTTGCTTTCCATTAACCTCTCCTTCGAGCGCTTCTGGTTCTGCTCTTCCCTCTTCACGCCAGCCGGGCGTTGGCTTTATCCGCCCCTCCCGCTATCGGAATGTTCCGCTAACCGAAGATGTCGCGTCCTTGTCGCCTTCCTGCGATGCGAATCGGTGTGAGCAACTTTTGTTAATAATTTGTAATGGGCATGTCGATACTACCTGAATGTTTGCGTCCATGAAAGGCATTCGTAATTAGGCTATAATGCGGCAATTGACAGAGTCTGAAAATACCATGCAAAAAACTTCATTTAGAAAACATCGCGTTGAGCGATTCAGCCGCCGACAAGTCACCAGACAAAATAGAGAACGCCAAGTAAAAACCGTGATCTTGTTCAATAAACCATATGATGTGTTGCCGCAATTTACCGATGCATCCGGACGCCGAACGCTAAAAGATTTTATTCCCGTCAGCGGAGTCTATGCCGCAGGCCGCCTTGATCGCGACAGCGAAGGTTTGCTGGTGCTGACCAACGATGGCGCGCTGCAGGCGGCGCTCACCCAGCCAGGTAAACGTACGGGTAAAATTTATTACGTTCAGGTTGAGGGAGAACCCACACCTGAGGCGCTGGCTGCACTACGGGACGGCGTCACGTTGAATGATGGCCCGACCCTGCCGGCAGGCGTTGAACGGGTGGAGGAACCTGCATGGCTGTGGCCGCGTAACCCGCCGATCCGCGAGCGAAAATCCATTCCTACCCGTTGGCTGAAAATCACCCTTTACGAAGGGCGCAACCGCCAGGTAAGGCGTATGACCGCGCATGTCGGCTATCCGACGCTGCGCCTGATTCGCTATGCCATGGGCGGCTATACGCTGGATGGGCTGGTCAACGGCGAATGGCGCAAAAGCGAATAACAACCTTCATAAGGAAAAACGATGTTTAAACCACACGTTACCGTTGCCTGCCTGGTGCACGCAAAAGGCAAATTTTTGATCGTTGAAGAAACCATTCATGGTAAAGCGCTATGGAATCAGCCTGCGGGTCATCTCGAAGCCGATGAAACCCTGGTACAGGCCGCAGAACGCGAGCTTTGGGAAGAGACCGGCATTCGCGCCACGCCGCAGCATTTTATTCGCATGCATCAGTGGATCGCGCCGGATCGCACTCCTTTTTTGCGTTTCCTTTTTGCTATCGAGCTTGACGCTATGTGCGCAACCGAACCGCACGACAGCGATATCGATCGCTGCCTGTGGCTTAGTGATGAGGAAATTCTTAACGCAACAAACCTGCGTTCCCCCCTGGTTGCCGAGAGTATTCGCAGCTATCACCAGGAACCACGTTATCCGTTGTCATTGATCGGGGAATTTAACTGGCCGTTCACAGGGGGTGCCTGAACGGTTGGCGCGTGCTAGAATACGCCGCCTCGAAGTTGAATGTAGTGAGTATTCCAATGTCAGAAAGCCAGAAAAAAGTGATCGTCGGCATGTCCGGCGGGGTTGATTCCTCCGTTTCCGCCTGGCTGCTGCTCCAGCAAGGGTATAAGGTGGAAGGCCTGTTCATGAAGAACTGGGAGGAGGACGACGGCGAGGAATACTGTACCGCTGCAGCCGATCTTGCCGACGCCCAGGCCGTCTGCGATAAGCTCGGGATTGAACTTCACACCGTTAACTTTGCCGCAGAATACTGGGACAACGTATTCGAACTGTTCCTCGAAGAATATAAAGCCGGACGCACGCCGAACCCGGATATTCTGTGCAACAAAGAGATTAAATTTAAAGCCTTCCTCGAATTTGCCGCAGAAGACCTCGGCGCCGACTACATCGCCACCGGCCACTACGTGCGCCGTGCCGATGTGAACGGCAAGAGCCGGTTGCTGCGCGGCCTCGACGGCAATAAGGACCAGAGCTATTTCCTTTACACCCTGAGCCACGAGCAAATCGCGCAAAGCCTCTTCCCGGTCGGCGAACTGGAAAAACCGCAGGTACGCAAAATTGCCGAGGATCTGGGCCTGGTCACCGCGAAGAAAAAAGACTCGACCGGTATCTGCTTTATCGGCGAGCGGAAATTCCGCGAGTTTCTCGGCCGCTACCTGCCCGCTCAGCCCGGTAAAATTGTCAGCGTTGACGGCGACGAACTTGGTGAACATCAGGGGCTGATGTACCACACGCTGGGTCAACGCAAAGGGCTGGGTATCGGCGGCATTAAAGACGGCGGCGAAGATCCGTGGTATGTGGTCGATAAAGACGTGGAAAACAATATTCTGGTTGTGGCTCAGGGCCATGACCATCCGCGCCTGATGTCCGTCGGACTGATCGCCCAGCAGCTTCACTGGGTCGATCGCGAGCCGCTAACCGGAACGCTGCGCTGTACGGTAAAAACCCGCTATCGCCAGTCTGATATTTCCTGCACCGTAAACGCGCTGGACGATGACCGCATCGAAGTGATTTTTGATGAGCCGGTTGCGGCGGTCACGCCAGGCCAGTCAGCGGTTTTCTATCGCGATGAAGTCTGCCTTGGCGGCGGTATTATTGAACAACGCTTGCCTCTGCAGGCCTGACAGACATTTTTGCCGCCGAACGCCTCAGTCAGGCGAGCGGCGGTTTACAAGGAGAATGTGTGGCGAAGAATTATTATGACATTACGCTGGCGCTGGCCGGAATTTGCCAGGCCGCGCGGCTGGTTCAGGAACTGGCGCATCAGGGACATTGTAACAACGATGCCCTGCATGTATCGCTGAACAGCATCATCGACCTCGACCCGGCGTCAACGCTGGCGGTGTTCGGCGGCAGTGAAACCAATCTTCGCCTCGGGCTGGAAACCCTCCTCGGCGTGCTGAATACCAGCAGTCGCCAGGGTATGAACGCGGAACTCACCCGCTATACTTTAAGCCTGATGGTGCTGGAGCGTAAGCTTGCCGCCAACAAAAAGGCTATGGATACCCTTGGCAACCGTATCGGTGGCCTGCGCCGTCAACTGGAGCATTTCGATCTGCAATCTGAAACGCTGCTCAGCGCGATGGCGGGCATCTATGTTGATGTGATTAGCCCGCTGGGCCCGCGAATTCAGGTCACCGGTTCGCCAGCCGTGCTACAAAGCCCTCAGGTACAGGCAAAGGTGCGCTCAGCCCTGCTGGCGGGCATTCGTTCCGCCGTGCTCTGGCACCAGGTGGGCGGTGGACGCCTGCAGCTCATGTTTTCTCGTCATCGTCTGGTTAACCAGGCAAAACAAATTCTTGCTCATTTAACCCCGGAGTTTTGATCTATGGAATTATCCTCACTGACCGCCGTTTCCCCAGTCGACGGCCGCTACGGCGACAAAGTCAGCGCGCTGCGCGGTATCTTCAGCGAATTCGGCTTGCTGAAATTCCGTGTTCAGGTAGAAGTACGTTGGCTGCAAAAACTGGCCGCGCACGCAGCGATCAAGGAAGTTCCTGCTTTTGCTGCCGACGCAAACGGTTACCTCGATAAAATCGTCGCCGATTTCAGCGTAGAAGATGCAGAACGCATCAAAACTATCGAACGTACCACTAACCACGACGTGAAAGCGGTTGAGTATTTCCTCAAGGAAAAAGTCGCCGACGTCCCTGAACTGCATGCGGTCTCCGAGTTTATCCATTTCGCCTGCACCTCCGAGGACATCAACAACCTGTCCCATGCGCTGATGCTGAAAACCGCCCGCGATGAAGTGCTCCTGCCCTGGTGGCGCAAGCTGATCGACGCAGTTAAAGATCTCGCGCAGCAGTATCGCGATATTCCGCTGCTCTCCCGCACTCACGGTCAGCCGGCAACGCCGTCCACTATGGGTAAAGAGATGGCAAACGTCGCTTACCGTATGGAACGCCAGTACCGTCAGCTGAATCAGGTTGAAATTCTTGGCAAAATCAATGGCGCGGTGGGTAACTACAACGCCCATATCGCCGCTTACCCGGAAGTAGACTGGCACCAGTTCAGCGAAACGTTCGTGACCTCGCTGGGCATCCAGTGGAACCCGTACACCACGCAGATTGAGCCGCACGACTATATCGCCGAACTGTTCGATTGCGTTGCGCGCTTCAACACCATTCTGATCGATTTCGATCGTGACGTATGGGGCTATATTGCGCTCAATCATTTCAAACAGAAAACCATTGCCGGCGAAATCGGTTCCTCGACTATGCCGCATAAAGTTAACCCGATCGACTTCGAGAACTCCGAAGGCAACCTCGGTCTGGCCAATGCGGTCATGCAGCATCTGGCGAGCAAACTGCCGGTTTCCCGCTGGCAACGCGACCTTACCGACTCCACCGTACTGCGTAACCTCGGAGTAGGTATTGGCTATGCGCTGATCGCTTATCAGTCCACGCTGAAGGGAGTAAGCAAGCTGGAGCTGAATCAGGATCGTCTGCTGGATGAACTGGATCATAACTGGGAAGTTCTGGCGGAACCTATTCAGACCGTGATGCGCCGCTACGGCATCGAGAAGCCGTATGAGAAGCTGAAAGAACTGACCCGCGGCAAGCGCGTTGACGCGGAAGGTATGCAGCAGTTCATCGACAGCCTGGCGCTGCCGGAAGATGAGAAAGTTCGCCTGAAAGCCATGACGCCAGCCAACTATATCGGCCGCGCGATTACCCTGGTTGACGAACTGAAGTAATTCCCCTTCCCCTCTTCCCGCCCGGGAAGAGGGGCCTGCTGGTCAACGCCTGTTCGATATAGGTTCTGCACGGAAAGCGTCTCAGAGATGCAGCGCCTGACGTGTGGCGGATTAATCTGCTGAATAAAGCGCGCTGCCGTTCGGTTTATACAATGTTTATCCCCATAACCGCAAATCAGCGTTAAACTATTCAAATCACAATGAAATGGAGAACTGGCATGCGCGTACTCGTGGTTGAGGACAACGCTCTGCTGCGCCATCATCTGAAAGTTCAGCTACAAGAGCTGGGCCATCAGGTCGATGCGGCGGAAGACGCAAAGGAAGCGGATTACTATCTGGATGAACACGTTCCGGATATCGCCATCGTCGATCTTGGCCTGCCTGATGAAGACGGACTTTCCCTGATCCGCCGCTGGCGCAGTCATGACGTTTCGGTGCCGGTGCTGGTGCTGACCGCACGCGAAGGCTGGCAGGATAAAGTCGAAGTTCTGAGCGCCGGGGCCGATGATTACGTCACCAAGCCGTTCCATATCGAAGAGGTTGCCGCCCGCATGCAGGCGCTTCTGCGGCGTAATAGCGGCCTGGCATCGCAGATTATCTCTATTCCGCCTTTCCAGGTGGATTTGTCGCGCCGGGAGCTTTCAGTTAACGGTCAGCCAATCAAACTGACGGCGTTCGAATACACGATTATGGAGACCCTGATCCGTAACCGGGGTAAAGTTGTCAGTAAAGATTCGCTGATGCTGCAACTCTATCCCGATGCCGAACTGCGGGAAAGCCACACGATTGATGTCCTGATGGGGCGATTGCGCAAAAAAATCCAGGCCGAATATCCGCAGGATGTCATTACGACAGTGCGCGGCCAGGGCTATCTGTTCGAACTGCGCGGATGAAAGGGCTGATGCGGCATATTTTGCCGTTGTCGCTACGCGTCCGCTTTTTGCTGGCGACGGCCGCCGTGGTTCTGGTGCTGTCGCTATCTTATGGCATGGTCGCGCTGGTTGGTTATAGCGTAAGCTTCGATAAAACCACTTTCCGCCTGCTGCGCGGCGAAAGTAACCTGTTTTATATGCTGGCGAAGTGGGAAAACGATACCATCGTCGTTGATATTCCCGAAAATCTCAATATGCAAAGCCCGACGGTAACGTTGATTTACAACGCCAACGGCCGTCTGTTATGGGCGCAACACGATGTCCCCTGGCTGACAAAACGCATTCAGCCGGAATGGCTTAAAAACAACGGCTTTCATGAGATTGAAACTGACATCAGTAAGAGCAGTATGTTGCAGCACAACAATCATGAAATTCAACAACAGTTGGACGCTATTCGTGAAGAGGGTGACGATACCGAAATGACCCATTCGGTCGCGATCAATATCTATCCGGCGACCAGCACCATGCCGCAGTTGAGTATCGTCGTTGTCGACACCATTCCCGTGGAGCTTAAGAACTCCTATATGGTGTGGAGCTGGTTTATCTACGTGCTGGCAGCCAACCTGCTGCTGGTCATCCCGCTGTTGTGGGTCGCCGCGTGGTGGAGTTTGCGTCCTATTGAGTCGCTGGCTAAAGAAGTACGTGAACTGGAAGAGCATCACCGTGAAATGCTCAACCCGAACACGACCCGCGAGCTTACGCGACTGGTCAGCAACCTAAACCGCCTGCTGAAAAGCGAGCGTGAGCGCTATAACAAATACCGTACGACGCTGACCGATCTCACTCATAGTCTGAAGACACCGCTGGCGGTCATGCAAAGTACGCTGCGTTCCATGCGCGGCGGGAAGCTTGGCGTCAACGAGGCAGAGCCGATAATGCTGGAACAGATTAGCCGTATTTCACAGCAAATCGGTTATTATCTGCACCGCGCCAGCATGCGTAGCGGCCGCTCACTGCTCAGCCGTGAACTGCACCCTATTGCCCCGCTGCTCGACAACCTGACTTCTGCGCTGAATAAAGTCTATCAGCGTAAAGGGGTGAACATTACTCTTGATATATCGCCGGAAATCAGTTTTGTTGGCGAAAAGAATGACTTTATGGAAGTCATGGGCAACGTGCTCGATAACGCCTGCAAATACTGTCTGGAGTTTGTGGAAGTCTCTGTGCGTCAGACCAACGACAACGCCCTGCATATTCTGGTTGAAGATGATGGTCCGGGGATCCCGCAAAGTCTGCGCAATGTGGTGTTTGACCGTGGCCAGCGCGCCGATACCCTGCGCCCCGGTCAGGGCGTGGGGCTGGCCGTCGCGCGTGATATCGTTGAACAGTACGATGGTCGTATCCTTACCGAAGAGAGCTTACTTGGCGGCGCCTGCATGGAAGTTATTTTTGGCCGCCAGTTCCCGGAAGATAAAGAGAGCTAAACCAGCCCGTTTTTTAACGGCGCCTGCATCATGCCAGGGCTCTATCCGTTATAATCCCTGACAGACACCTGCTATGGAATATAAATATGGATTATCAATTAACGCTTAACTGGCCCGACTTTATTGAACGCTACTGGCAAAAACGCCCGGTGGTCCTGAAGCGGGGCTTTACCAATTTCGTCGATCCGTTAAGCCCGGACGAGCTGGCAGGACTGGCTATGGAGAGCGAAGTCGACAGCCGCCTCGTCAGTCATCAGGACGGTAAATGGCAGGTCAGTCACGGTCCGTTTGAGAGCTACGATCATCTGAGTGAGAATAACTGGTCGTTACTGGTACAGGCGGTAAATCACTGGCACGAACCGACGGCGGCGCTCATGCATCCTTTCCGCGCCCTGCCCGACTGGCGCATTGACGATTTGATGATCTCCTTTTCCGTTCCCGGCGGTGGCGTCGGCCCGCATCTCGATCAATATGATGTGTTTATTATTCAGGGCACCGGCCGCCGCCGCTGGCGCGTAGGCGAGAAAGTGCCGATGAAGCAACACTGCCCGCATCCGGACCTGCTGCAGGTAGACCCGTTTGACGCCATTATTGATGAAGAGATGGAGCCAGGCGATATTCTTTATATTCCGCCAGGATTCCCGCACGAAGGCTATTCGCTGGAGAATTCGCTTAACTATTCGGTTGGCTATCGCGCGCCTAACGCCCGCGAGCTGTTCAGCGGCTTTGCCGATTATGTTCTGCAACGGGAACTGGGTAGCCAGCGCTATGCCGATCCCGATGTGCCGTCGCGCGATCATCCGGCAGATATTCTGCCATCAGAGCTGGATCGCCTGCGCGATATGATGCTGGACTTAATTAACCAGCCGGAGCACTTTACGCAGTGGTTTGGCGAGTTTATCACCCAGTCCCGTCACGAACTGGATGTTGCGCCGCCCGAACCACCGTACCAGCCGGATGAGATATACGATGCCCTGCAGCAGGGGGATACACTCTCGCGCCTCGGGGGGCTGCGCGTGCTGCGCATTGATGGCGAGGTGTTCGTCAATGGCGAAAAAATTAACTCTCCGCACCGCCCGGCCCTTGATGCGCTGGCAACCCACCTGACGCTGAAAGCTGAACACTTCGGCGATGCGCTGGAAGATCCGTCCTTTCTCGCCCTGTTGGCCGCGCTGGTCAACAGCGGCTATTGGTTCTTTGGGGACTGAGGCATCTGTATCTGTTTTGCCCGGTGGCGGCTTGCGCCTTACCGGGCCTGTGGGACGGAGTTCGAGGTTGAGAACCGAATCGTCTGTTTTGCCCGGTGGCGGCTCACGCCTTACCGGGCCTGCGGGAAGCATGGGATAAGCACAGCGCAAGCCGGTGAAAACAACCGTCACTCGCCTCGTTTTGCCGTCAGTTCGGCAATGCGCACAATCACCTGCACCGCTTTCTCCATGCCTTCCAGAGTCACAAACTCATGCTTGCCGTGGTAGTTATAACCGCCGGTAAACAGATTCGGACACGGTAGCCCCATAAACGAGAGCTGCGCGCCGTCGGTGCCGCCGCGAATTGGCTTCATCTCCGGCTCAATCTGGCAGTCAACCATCGCCTGACGGGCAATCTCCACCACATGTGGGTGCGCCATCACCTTCTCATGCATATTGTAATAACTGTCCTCAATCACCAGTTCAATATAGCAATCCGGGTGTAACCCTTTGCCGACTTTTTTGGCAATCTCCATCATTTTTCGCTTGCGGGCTTCAAACTGCTTACGGTCAAAATCGCGAATAATATAGTGCATATCGGCCCGGTCGACCGTGCCTTTGATACTGGCCAGATGATAGAAGCCCTCGTAACCTTCGGTGGTTTCCGGCGCTTCATCGGCAGGCACCTCGGCATGAATGCGCGCCGCCAGCGACAGCGCATTGACCATCACCCCTTTCGCCGTGCCGGGGTGAACATTGTTACCGACAATTTTAATGGTCACCGACGCGGCGTTAAAGTTTTCGAACTCCAGCTCGCCGACACCGCCGCCATCCACGGTATAGGCCCAGCGAGCGTCAAACGCGGCAACGTCAAAATGCTTCGCCCCTTTGCCCACCTCTTCATCCGGAGTAAAGGCCACCCGGATATCGCCGTGGGGAACGTTTTTCGCCTTTAACGTCGCCAGCGCGGTCATAATTTCAGCGATCCCCGCTTTATCATCAGCGCCAAGTAGCGTTTTCCCCTCGGTGGTAATCAGCGTCTGACCGAGCAACTGATGCAGAACAGGAAACATCACCGGTGAGAGCACCTCATCACCGATCCCAAGAGCGATATCGCCGCCGCGGTAGTTTTCTACGATCTGCGGATTGACGTTCTTGCCGCTAAAGTCAGGCGACGTGTCAACGTGGGAAATGAAGCCAATGGGCGGAATATCGCCCGCGACGTTGGCCGCCAGGGTGCCCATGACCGTCCCTTTCTCACTTAGCGTCACATTGACAAGTCCCATTTCTTGCAGCTGAGTCTGAAGCAGACGTAATAGTTTCCACTGCCCTTCCGTGCTCGGTACCTGACGCACGCCGGGCTTCGACTGCGTGTCCAAAGAAACGTACTGTAAAAAACGCTCAAGCAATTTATCCATGTAGCCACCCTCTTCTCTTGTGACAACATTATTGATAAGCCGGACAAGACAAATATTGCGTCAGGTCATTTTTAGCCCGGCAAATGAGAATTTAATACATTTCGCACAATAATGTTGTAAAGGTCGGTCATCATGGTGCATCAATCATTGGCGATTATAGACGTTTGCCGTAGAATGCGGGCCCTTATTATTCTATGCGCAACCCCAAAGGTGGTTAACCACAAACCCCGCATCGGTCAGCTTTCCGTTGCGTCTACATGGGACAGAGTCAAAAATTGAATATGCAACCGCGTTCGCGTGCGCCGCTGGTTCAACTGGCGGAAATTAGCAAAAGCTTTGATGGTAAAACGGTAATATCCAACCTCAATCTGACCATCAACAACGGTGAGTTTCTCACCCTGCTTGGCCCCTCCGGCTGCGGTAAAACCACCGTTCTTCGTCTTATTGCCGGGCTGGAAAATGTCGATAGCGGCCGAATCCATCTCGAAGATCAGGATATCACCCAAATCCCGGCGGAAAATCGCCATGTCAACACCGTATTCCAGAGCTATGCCCTGTTTCCGCACATGACGGTATTTGAGAACGTCGCGTTTGGTCTGCGTATGCAGAAAACTCCGGCGGCGGAAATCACCCCGCGCGTCCACGAGGCCCTGCGGATGGTGCAGCTTGAAGCGTTCGCCCAGCGTAAGCCGCACCAGCTCTCCGGCGGGCAGCAGCAACGTGTGGCGATTGCCCGGGCCGTGGTCAACAAACCCAGCCTGCTACTACTTGATGAATCGCTCTCCGCCCTCGATTACAAACTGCGCAAGCAGATGCAAAACGAGCTCAAAGCACTGCAGCGTAAACTCGGCATCACCTTCGTCTTTGTCACCCACGATCAGGAAGAGGCACTGACCATGTCCGACCGTATTGTGGTGATGCGCGATGGCAAAATCGAGCAGGACGGTACGCCGCGCGAAATCTATGAAGAGCCGAAAAATCTGTTTGTCGCCAGCTTTATTGGCGAAATTAACATCTTCAGCGCCACGGTCATCGAACGTATTGACGAACAGCGGGTCCGCGCCAGCGTTGAAGGCCGCGAATGTAATATTTACGTCAACTTCGCCGTTGAAAAAGACCAGCGCCTTAACGTCTTACTGCGCCCGGAGGACCTGCGCGTCGATGAGATCCATCACGCGAATGAAGCCGATGGCCTGATCGGCTATATCCGCGAACGCAACTATAAAGGCATGACGCTGGAGTCGGTGGTCGAACTGGAAAACGGCAAGATGGTGATGGTCAGCGAATTCTTTAACGAAGACGATCCCGATTTTGACCACTCTCTCAATCAGAAAATGGCGATTAACTGGGTAGAAAGCTGGGAGGTTGTGCTGGCCGATGAAGAACACAAGTAAATTCCAGAGTGTGGTGATCGCCACTATCGTGGGCTGGCTTGTGCTGTTTGTCTTTCTGCCCAACCTGATGATCATCGCCACCAGTTTTCTGACCCGCGACGATGCTAATTTCGTCAAACTGGTCTTTACGCTGGACAACTACGCGCGCCTGCTCGACCCGCTCTATTACGAGGTACTGCTGCACTCGTTAAATATGGCTCTGCAGGCGACGCTGGCCTGCCTGGCGCTGGGCTATCCTTTCGCCTGGTTTCTGGCAAGGCTGCCGGAGAAAGTGCGCCCCCTGATGCTGTTTCTGCTGATCGTACCGTTCTGGACCAACTCGTTGATTCGTATTTATGGACTAAAGATTTTTCTCAGCACCAGAGGTTATCTCAACGAATTCCTGCTGTGGCTGGGCGTTATTGATACACCAATACGCATCATGTACACCCCTTCAGCGGTGATTTTAGGTCTGGTCTATATTCTGCTGCCGTTTATGGTGATGCCGCTCTATTCCAGCATTGAAAAGCTCGATCGTCCGCTGCTGGAAGCAGCAAAAGATTTGGGCGCCAACAAGCTGCAAACCTTTATCCGCATTATCATTCCGCTGACCATGCCGGGAATTATTGCCGGCTGCCTGCTGGTGATGCTCCCGGCAATGGGGCTGTTCTATGTTTCCGACCTGATGGGCGGAGCGAAAAACCTGCTGATTGGTAACGTGATTAAGAGCCAGTTTCTTAACATTCGCGACTGGCCGTTCGGCGCGGCAACCAGCATTACGTTAACGCTGGTAATGGGTCTGATGTTGCTGATTTACTGGCGTGCAGCGCGTCTGCTTAATAAAAAGGTAGAGCTGGAATGATCGGTCGACTGCTGCGCGGCGGCTTTATGACCGCCATTTACGCGTATCTCTATATTCCCATTATTATTCTGATCGTTAACTCTTTTAACAGTTCGCGATTCGGCATCAACTGGCAGGGCTTCACCGCCAGGTGGTATAGCCTGCTGATAAACAACGACAGCCTGTTGCAGGCGGCGCAGCACTCGCTGACCATGGCGGTGTTGTCGGCAACTTTCGCGACGCTTATCGGCTCCCTGACCGCCGTAGCGCTGTATCGCTATCGCTTTCGCGGCAAGCCGTTCGTTAGCGGGATGTTATTTGTAGTGATGATGTCACCGGATATCGTGATGGCCATTTCGCTTCTGGTGCTGTTTATGCTGATCGGTATTCAACTGGGCTTCTGGTCGCTGCTGTTTTCGCATATTACTTTCTGCCTGCCTTTCGTGGTGGTCACGGTGTTTTCGCGCCTGAAAGGCTTTGATGTGCGAATGCTGGAAGCTGCGAAAGATCTCGGCGCCAGCGAGCTGACTATTCTGCGGAAAATCATTTTTCCGCTGGCGCTGCCCGCTGTGGCTGCGGGCTGGCTGCTGAGCTTTACCCTGTCGATGGACGACGTGGTGGTCTCGTCGTTCGTTACCGGGCCGGGTTATGAGATCCTGCCGCTAAAAATTTATTCAATGGTCAAAGTTGGGGTATCGCCAGAGGTTAATGCGCTGGCGACCATTCTGTTGGTTCTGTCGCTGGTGATGGTTATTGCCAGCCAGTTAATTGCACGTGATAAAACTCAGGGGACGTTAAAATGAAAAAATGGTCGCGCCACCTGCTCGCTGCAGGCGCTCTGGCAATCGGGATGAGCACCGCGCATGCGGACGATAGCAAAACGCTCTATTTCTACAACTGGACCGAATATGTTCCGCCGGGGCTGCTGGAACAGTTCACCAAAGAAACCGGCATTAAGGTTATCTATTCGACCTACGAGTCGAACGAAACCATGTACGCCAAGCTCAAAACCTACAAAAACGGCGCCTATGACCTGGTGGTGCCTTCCACCTATTTTGTCGACAAAATGCGCAAAGAAGGCATGTTGCAGAAAATCGACAAGAGCAAACTGAGCAACTTCAGCAATCTCGATCCGCAAATGCTCAATAAACCCTTCGACCCGAATAACGACTACTCGATTCCCTACATTTGGGGAGCAACGGCGATTGGCGTTAATAGCGATGCTATCGACCCGAAGACCGTGACCAGTTGGGCCGATCTCTGGAAGCCGCAGTATAAAAACAGCCTGCTGCTGACCGATGACGCACGCGAAGTATTCCAGATCGCGTTACGTAAACTGGGCTATTCCGGCAATACCACCGATCCCAAAGAGATCGAAGCGGCTTATAACGAGCTGAAAAAGCTGATGCCAAACGTGGCGGCGTTCAACTCCGATAACCCGGCGAACCCGTATATGGAAGGTGAAGTAAATCTCGGCATGGTATGGAACGGCTCCGCCTGGGTCGCGCGCCAGGCCGGTACGCCGCTGGAAGTGGTGTGGCCGAAAGAAGGCGGTATTTTCTGGATGGATAGTCTGGCGATTCCGGCCAACGCCAAAAACGTCGACGGCGCGCTGAAGCTGATCAACTTCCTGCTGCGTCCGGAAATCGCCAAACAGGTAGCAGAAACTATCGGCTACCCGACGCCAAACCTTGCCGCGCGTAAAATGCTGAAGCCGGAAATCGCCAACGATAAATCGCTCTACCCTGATGCCGCGACCATTCAAAAAGGCGAATGGCAGAATGACGTCGGCAGCGCCAGCGCCCTGTACGAAGAGTATTATCAGAAGCTGAAAGCGGGTCGCTAGTTACCGGCAAAATCTGCGCGAAAGGCTCACGCCCTTCGCGCCTAAAAGCGCGTTGTGTGGTTACCCGGCTATCTCTTTCAGCAGTTTATCCACATAACGCGGTACTTCCTTGCTCGCCAGGCCGTAATGCTTCTCTTCAAACTCGCTGCCCACCTGGCTTGGCTCAAGATTTAGCTCAACCGTATGGGCGCCCTGCAGCCGCGCTTCATGAACAAAGCCTGCCGCCGGATAGACGTGCCCGGAGGTGCCGATGGCAATAAAAATATCAGCTTCGGCCAGCGCCAGATAAATTTCATCCATATCCAGCGGCATCTCTCCAAACCACACTACATGCGGACGCAACGGCGCCGGGAACTGGCAGCAGTGGCACTTGTCATCCGCCGTCACATCGCCGGTCCACTCCAGTACCTGTCCGCTCCACGAACAGCGCACCTTCAGCAGCTCGCCGTGCATATGAATCACCCGACGGTTGCCGGCGCGTTCATGCAGATTATCGATATTCTGGGTGACCAGCAGAAAACGGTCACCCAGCGCCTCTTCCAGCCGCGCCAGCGCCTGATGCGCCGCGTTAGGCACGATATCCGGGCTTTGCAACTGGCGACGACGAGCGTTGTAAAACGCCTGCACCAGCGCCGGGTCGCGAGCGAAGCCTTCCGGCGTCGCCACATCTTCAACCCGATGCTCTTCCCAAAGGCCATCGGCGGCGCGGAAGGTTTTAATTCCCGATTCCGCCGAAATACCCGCCCCGGTCAGCACCACTACTCTTGGTTTTTCCATCGTTGCTAAAGTCTCCTTATCTTCGCCGAAAAAAATCCGCTGACGCAGACGGTCATGTAACCGACGTTTGTTGCGGCGAAATCGACTTAATCGATGTAAGCGGCGCGACTGCATAGCTACCTCTGTCATTAATGAGTCAGATGAAGAAAAGCCGCTCCGCGCATGCCGCCGGCATCACCATGACGCGCACGCTCTATACGCGGCGCGCTGGCGACCGGAAGCAAATGTCGCGGCAGGCGCTGCGCCAGTCCTTCTGTAATTGCAGTAAAGTTAGACAATCCTCCGCCAAGCACCAGCAGATCCGGGTCGACAATGGTTAAAATATTTCCCAGGCAGACCGCCAGCAGGTCGAGATAGCGCTCAACGTGCTCATGTGCTTTTGCGTCCCCCTGCTGCCAGAGTGCAACAATCTCTGGCGAGGTGAAGGATTGTTGATAAAAATAGTCGTACAGCCAGGCGAAACCACGGCCAGAAAGGTAATTTTCAATGCAGCCCAGTTGACCGCAGCCGCAGCGGACCAGTGGAAAATCACGTCCTACCACGTCCAGCGCATCTACAGGCAGACGGATATGACCAAACTCGCCGGTGATATAGTGATGCCCGGTAATCGATTTACCGTTAAGCACCAGACCACCGCCGACGCCGGTGCCAAGAATCAGCCCCATGACCAGCGGATACCGGGCAAATTCATCATCCCAGGCTTCGGAGAGCGCAAAACAGTTAGCATCGTTATCCAGACGCGCGTCGCGCCCCAGACGTTCGCTCAGATCGGCCCGCAATCGCCTGCCGCTGGCCGCGGGCACATTAGCGGCATACAGCGTGCCATCTTCCGTTTCCGGCATTCCAGGAATACCGATTCCCACCGAACCCTGGCAGCCAAAACGCTGGTCGGCCTCCTGAACCAGCGCTTCTATCGCCTGTAAAAATGCCTCATAGCTCGCTTTCGGTGTGGCGACGCGTTTTTCCCACCGTAGTCGCCGCGCTTTATCAAAAACGCCTAACGCTATCTTGCTGCCGCCGATGTCAAATCCATAGTACATTTCAGCAATTCCTCTTGAGTCGTCAGCAACGCTGACGATGACGATAAATTACTGGCCGCTCAGCACCCTCGCCGGGTCAATACGGCTGGCGCGGCGGGCGGGATACCAGCTGGCCAGCAAACTCAGCAACAGTGCCGTCACCAGCACGTAAACGACATCCAGCCAGTGCAGTTCAGACGGCAGGAAGTCAATAAAATAGATGTCGCCGGAGAGGAATTTATGCCCGATCACAGCCTCAATACCGTTAATCATCGCCGTCAGATTAAGTGCGGAGATAACGCCAATCGCTGCGCCAATCAGGCTCCCTACCGAACCGGCAAGTAAACCATACCATACGAAAATCGCGCGGATCAGGCCGTCTTTCGCGCCAAGCGTTCGCAACACCGCAATGTCGCCGCTTTTATCTTTCACCGCCATCACCAGGGTAGAGACGATGTTAAAGCAGGCGACGCCAATCACCAGCACCATCGCCAGATACATAATGGCGCGGATCATTTGAATATCGCGATACATATAACCATAGGTGCCTATCCAGCTCTTGATGTACACATAATTGTTGGTCACTTCGCCGGCATCGCGCACCAGCGTATTGGCATGGAAGACGTCAGTCACTTTAATGGCGATACCGGTTACGCTGCTGCCCATATCAAGATACTGCTGCGCATCCTGCATCGGAATCATGGCAAAACTATGATCGAGCTGGCCGCTAAGTTGCAAAATACCGGTGACGTGAAGTCTGACACGCTTTGGCTGCAGCAGCTGATGCTCAGCGTCGGCGTTGGGGATCATGATGGAAATCCAGTCGCCCTGCTTAACATGCAGCGCGTCGGCGACGCCTTTACCAAGGATCACCTGCTGTTCACCGGCTGTAAAGCTGGCCCAGGCGTTATTCTGCACAAAATGGGGTAATGCGCTGAGGCGACTCTCCTGCTGCGGATCGACGCCTTTCACCTGAATTGCGCGCATGTTACTGCCGCTCTCCACCAGTCCGGTGAAGTTGATATAGGGGGCGGCAGCAACAATACCTTTCACCTTTTCAACCCTGGCGAGCGCATCCTGCCAGTTATTCCACGGCTGCTTAACCGGTTCAATTTCGCCGTGCGGCACGACCGCCAGAATGCGGTTGTTCAGCTCGCGCTCAAAGCCGTTCATCGCGCTCAGGCCAACAATCAGCACCGCGACGCCCAGCGCGATGCCGATGGTGGAGATAACCGAAATCAGCGATACCATCCCGCCGCGCCGCCGTCCACGGCTAAAGCGCAGGGCAATCAATAACGATAACGGAGAAGCCATTACTCGGCCCCCATCAGGGAAAGGGTATCGGTCAGACGCCCGTCGCGCATCTCCAGCTGACGACCCATGCGTTTTGCCAGTTGCAGATCATGGGTAACCACCAGAAATGCGGTGCCCTGCGCCGCATTCAGTTCACCGAGCAGTTGAAAAATACTGTCGGCATTACGGGCATCAAGGTTACCGGTAGGTTCATCCGCCAGCACCAGACGCGGTTTATTGACCAGCGCGCGCGCAATGGCGACCCGCTGGCGCTCACCGCCTGAAAGCTCGGACGGGCGGTGGCCGCTGCGGTGCTCAAGCCCGACAGCGTGCAGCATCGCTTTCGCCTGACGCTCAATCTCCGCCGCTTTCTGCTTACCAATCAGCAGCGGCATCGCCACGTTTTCCAGGGCGGTAAAATCGGGCAGCAGATGGTGAAACTGATAGATAAATCCCAGTTCACGGTTGCGCAGGTCAGCACGGGCGGCGGCAGAGAGCTGGCTCATCGGCTGGCCGGAAAAGATAACATCGCCGGCGGTCGGCGTATCCAGCCCGCCAAGCAGATGTAACAGGGTACTCTTGCCGGAACCGGAGGAACCGACAATCGCCATCATCTCACCCTCTTCAATGCTGAAGCTGACATTATGCAACACGTCGGTGTGTACGGTGCCTTCCTGATAGCGTTTGCACAGGTTGTCGCATTGCAGCAGGATCTTATTCATAACGTAAAGCCTCAGCGGGTTGAGTGGCGGCAGCGCGCCATGAAGGATACAACGTAGACAGTAATGCCAGGACCATCGCCACCAGGGCAATCACAATCACCTGCAGCGGCTCAATGGCCACCGGCAGCGCGGCACCGTCAAGAAACGCGCCGATAATCGGCATCAGATTATTTAACTGGCTGGCAAGCAGCGTGCCGAGCCCGGCGCCCAGCAGCGCGCCGACGATGCCAGCGCTGGCCCCCTGGACCATAAAGATCAGCATAATCTGCCGCGGAGTCAGGCCCAGAGTCTGCAAAATCGCCACTTCTCCCTGTTTCTCCATCACCATCATTCCCAGCGAGGTAATGATGTTAAACGCGGCAACGGCGACGATCAGGCTCAGCAGCAGGCCCATCATATTTTTTTCCATCCGTACGGCCTGAAACAGTTCGCCCTTACGCTCGCGCCAGTCCTGCCATTTGGTGCCTGCCGGCAGCGTCTGCTGGCTCAGGGTATCGACCTGTAAAGGATGACTCAGCCACAGACGCCAGCCGGTAATATTACCCAGCGGGTAACGCATCAGGCGCGAGGCGTCGTCAATATTGGTCAACATCTGATAGCCATCGACTTCACTGTTGGCAGCAAAGGTGCCGATCACATTAAACAGACGCTGGCTGGGAACCCGCCCCATCGGCGTGAACTGGCTGGCGGAAGGCACCATCACGCGAATCTGGTCGCCGCGATTAACCCCCAGTTGCCCTGCCAGTTGCTCACCGAGGATCACGTTATATTTTCCTGGCTGCAGATCGCTCTGCTTCACGTTAACCAGATATGGCGTCAAAGGATCTTTTTGGGCCGGATCGATCCCCAACATCACGCCAACCGCCACGCTGCGGGCGCTTTGCAGCACCACATCGCCGGTGGTTAACGGCGCAATACGGGTAACACCCTGTAATTTAACGGCGCTTTCCGGTAGCTTCTGCGGGTTCAGGGACCCATTCTGGGCGCTAAGAATGGCCTGCGGCATCAGCCCCAGGATGTTATTTTGCAGTTCACGTTCAAAGCCGTTCATCACCGACAAAACGGTGACCAGCGCCATCACGCCAAGCGTAATGCCAATGGTCGAGAGCCAGGAGACGAAACGACCGAAGCGGTCGGCTGCGCGGCCGCGCATATAGCGGAGGCCGATAAAAAGTGCGGCAGGTTGATACATGTAATCCATCTGATTGCTGATAGCCGATGCCCGAGTATATAAGCGATTATGGACAGCGTAAATGTCTGATACCTGACGGTTTTATTAGCAATTGGTCTATAAACATAATAAAAACATAAGGATAGTAAGGTCAGTGCTGATTTATCTTTACGCTTATCAGAGTCCGTTACATTTTTGCCCGCAACATAACACTGGCGATACGGGTTGGCGAATCCGGATCGATCGCGGATAATCACCCTATTGAATATCAGCGAGTTGCCCTCCATATCGGCAAAGCGAATCCCCAAGAGACTATGATACCGTCTATGCCTGAACAATATCGATACTCCTTGCCGGTTAACGCTGGCGATCAGCGCCAGCTCGGCGAACTTACCGGCGCGGCCTGCGCCACTCTGGTGGCGGAAATGGCCGAACGCCATCGTGGTCCGGTGGTTCTGATTGCCCCCGATATGCAAAATGCCCTGCGTCTGAATGATGAAATCAGCCAGTTTACCGACAGCATGGTGGCGGGCCTGGCGGACTGGGAAACGCTCCCCTACGACAGTTTCTCCCCGCATCAGGACATCATCTCTTCTCGCCTCGCGACCCTGTACCAGCTACCGACGATGGAACGCGGCGTATTAATTGTCCCGGTCAGCACGCTGATGCAGCGCGTCTGTCCGCATAATTTTCTCCACGGCCACGCGCTGGTGATGAAAAAAGGTCAGCGTCTGTCGCGAGATGCGCTGCGCGCCCAACTGGATAGCGCCGGCTATCGTCACGTCGACCAGGTCATGGAGCACGGCGAATATGCTACGCGCGGCGCATTGCTCGACCTGTTCCCTATGGGCAGCGAACAGCCTTACCGCCTCGATTTTTTCGATGACGAAATCGACAGCTTGCGTCTGTTTGACGTTGATAGCCAGCGCACGCTGGAGGAAGTCGCCAGCATCAACCTGCTTCCGGCGCACGAGTTCCCGACCGACCAGGCGGCCATAGAGATCTTCCGCAGCCAGTGGCGCGACCGTTTTGAGGTGAAACGCGACGCCGAACATATTTATCAGCAGGTCAGTAAAGGCACGCTGCCTGCGGGGATCGAATACTGGCAGCCGCTGTTCTTTAACGAGCCGCTGCCGCCGCTATTCAGTTATTTCCCGCCGAAGACGTTAATCGTTAACACCGGCGATCTGGAGGCCAGCGCCGAACGCTTCCACAATGAAATCCGCGCGCGTTTTGAAAATCGCGGCGTCGACCCGATGCGTCCGCTTCTGCCGCCGGAACAGCTATGGCTGCGCTGTGATGAACTGTTTAGCGAGCTGAAAAAATGGCCGCGCGTACAGCTCAAAACGGAACGTCTGGCGGATAAAGCCGCCAATACCAATCTTGGTTATCAAACCTTACCCGAACTGGCGATTCAGGCGCAGAGCAAAGCGCCGATGGATAACCTGCGTCGGTTCCTTGAGTCCTTCAGCGGGCCGGTTATTTTTTCCGTAGAGAGCGAGGGGCGTCGCGAAGCGCTGAGTGAAATGCTGGCGCGAATTAAAGTGGCGCCAAAACATATTTTGCGCCTTGAAGAGGCGACTGGTGACGGACGCTATCTGATGATTGGCGCGGCTGAGCATGGCTTTATCGACAGCCAGCGTAATCTGGCGTTGATTTGCGAAAGCGACATGCTGGGTGAGCGCGTCGCCCGCCGCCGTCAGGATTCGCGACGCACGATTAACCCGGACACCTTAATCCGTAATCTGGCGGAACTGCATATCGGCCAGCCGGTGGTACATCTTGAGCATGGTGTCGGGCGCTACGCGGGCATGACAACGCTTGAAGCAGGCGGCATCAACGGCGAATACCTGATGCTGACCTACGCCAACGATGCCAAACTGTACGTACCGGTTTCATCTTTGCATCTGATCAGCCGTTACGCCGGTGGCGCGGAAGAGAATGCGCCGCTGCATAAGCTGGGCGGCGATGCGTGGGCGCGGGCGCGCCAAAAAGCGGCCGAGAAAGTGCGCGATGTCGCCGCTGAGCTGCTGGATATCTACGCCCAGCGCGCGGCGAAAGAAGGCTACGCATTTAAACATGATAAAGAGCAGTATCAGCTATTCTGCGACAGCTTCCCATTCGAAACCACGCCCGATCAGGCGCAGGCCATTAACGCCGTCTTGAGCGATATGTGTCAACCACTGGCGATGGATCGCCTGGTCTGCGGCGATGTCGGCTTCGGCAAAACCGAAGTGGCTATGCGTGCCGCCTTTCTGGCGGTCGAAAACCATAAGCAGGTGGCAGTGCTGGTGCCCACCACCCTGCTCGCCCAGCAGCACCTCGATAACTTCCGCGATCGCTTCGCTAACTGGCCGATACGCATTGAGATGCTTTCACGCTTTCGTAGCGCCAAAGAGCAGGCGCAGATCCTCGAACAGGTGGCGGAAGGGAAAATCGATATTCTTATCGGCACCCATAAGCTGCTGCAGCCGGACGTAAAGCTGCGCGATCTCGGTCTGTTGATTGTTGATGAAGAGCACCGCTTTGGCGTACGTCACAAAGAGCGTATCAAAGCGATGCGCGCCAACGTCGATATCCTGACCCTGACCGCCACGCCAATCCCGCGAACCCTGAATATGGCGATGAGCGGCATGCGCGACCTGTCGATTATCGCCACGCCGCCCGCCCGTCGTCTGGCAGTCAAAACCTTCGTTCGCGAATATGACGCGCTGGTGGTTCGCGAGGCGATCCTGCGTGAGGTGCTGCGCGGCGGCCAGGTCTACTATCTCTACAATGATGTGGAAAATATCCAAAAAGCGGCGGACAGGCTGGCTGAACTGGTGCCGGAAGCGCGTATCGCCATCGGCCACGGGCAGATGCGCGAGCGCGAGCTGGAACGGGTGATGAACGATTTCCATCATCAGCGCTTTAACGTGCTGGTGTGTACCACCATTATTGAAACCGGGATCGATATTCCAACCGCCAACACCATTATTATCGAGCGCGCCGATCACTTCGGTCTGGCGCAGTTGCACCAGTTGCGCGGTCGCGTTGGGCGCTCGCACCATCAGGCCTACGCCTGGCTACTGACGCCGCATCCAAAAGCCATGAGCACCGATGCGCAAAAACGCCTTGAGGCTATCGCTTCGCTGGAAGATCTTGGCGCCGGATTCGCGCTGGCAACCCACGATCTTGAAATTCGCGGCGCCGGTGAACTGCTGGGTGAGGATCAGAGCGGTTCCATGGAAACCATTGGCTTCTCGCTGTATATGGAGCTGCTGGAAAACGCCGTTGATGCGCTGAAAGCCGGACGCGAGCCATCGCTGGAAGATCTCATCAGCCAGCAAACCGAAGTGGAACTGCGCATGCCGTCGCTGCTGCCGGACGACTTTATCCCGGACGTGAATACCCGCCTGTCGTTCTATAAGCGCATTGCCAGCGCGAAGAGCGAAAATGAGCTGGAAGAGATCAAGGTCGAGCTTATCGATCGCTTTGGCATGTTGCCGGACCCGGCAAGAAACCTGCTTGATATTGCCCGGTTACGTCAGCAGGCGCAGAAACTGGGGATCCGTAAGCTGGAGAGTAACGAAAAAGGCGGCATCATTGAGTTCAACGAGAAGAATAACGTTAATCCACTATGGTTAATTGGCCTGCTGCAGAAACAGCCTCAGCACTACCGGCTGGATGGCCCCACGAGGCTGAAGTTTATGCAGGATCTTACTGAACGTAAAATGCGAATGGACTGGGTGCGCCAGTTTATGCGCCAGCTGGAAGAGAACGCCGCTGCATAGGGGTATCCGGGATACGGTATTCCGTATCCCGGTCCGTTCCCCGTCACTAGCGGAAAAATTTACAAACATTTTGCACTCTTCCGGCACTTCCTGATACTCGCTACGCCATAATGCAGTGACTTTGCGTATAAAAATAAATGGTTAGTGATTATGGAGTTAGGGTGATGAAACGCTGCTCACGCATTTCCGTCTGGCTAAGGATGATAGCCATTACCGCCACGCTGGCGCTACCCGCGCACGCCAGTACCTGGCCACTTCCCCCGCCCGATAGCCGTCTGGTCGGACAAAACCAGTTTCACGTCGTTGAGAATAACGGCGGCTCTCTCGAAGCCATCGCCAAAAAATACAACGTGGGTTTTCTGGCTCTGCTACAGGCCAATCCCGGCGTTGATGCTTACGTTCCACGCGCCGGTAGCGTGCTGACCATTCCGCAACAGACCCTGCTGCCCGATACCCCGCGCGAAGGATTGGTCATTAATCTGGCTGAACTTCGTCTCTACTACTATCCGCCGGACAGAAATGAGGTCACCGTTTACCCGATTGGCATTGGTCAGTTGGGCAGCGATACCGTCACTCCGACGATGGTTACCACCGTCTCGGATAAACGCGCTAACCCCACCTGGACGCCAACGGCCAATATCCGCGCCCGTTATAAAGCAATGGGCATTGAACTACCTGCCGTGGTACCCGCCGGACCCGATAACCCGATGGGCCATCACGCCATTCGTCTGGCGGCATACGGCGGCGTGTATCTGCTGCATGGCACCAACGCGGATTTCGGTATTGGTATGCGCGTTAGTTCCGGCTGTATCCGCCTGCGCGATGACGACATTAAAACGCTGTACAACGAAATAACGCCGGGAACAAAAGTCACGATTATTAATACGCCAGTGAAGGCTTCCGTTGAGCCCAACGGTACCCGGCTGGTGGAAATTCATCAGCCGCTGTCGAAGCATATTGATGACGATCCGCGAACGCTGCCGATGACGCTTGACGACAGCATGCAGGCTTTTAAACAGTCGCCGTTAACCGATGAAGAGGTGATGGTGCGCGCCATGGCGCTGCGTTCAGGAATGCCGGTTGACGTCACCCGCGACGATTACGTTACCCAACAGTCGCTATAGGTCACGATTCCACAGACTTTCATCGTCTGTCTGCTACCTTGCCGGATGAAGCCCGCCGCCTGTTCAGCGCCATAAAAACAGGCGGCCTTCATCGGCCTTCGAGCCCATGCGCGGAAACACGATATCGCTTTCCCCGACCCCCCGATTAAGTATTCGCTTCTGGCTGACCATCAAATCGGGTTATGCGCGGCCAATAGCGTTTAACCGAAGGGGTGTACGCCATGCCTCAAATTTATTTGTAGATCACTGCTGTCCCGTGCAGGTTATTCGGACCGGAGACGGAAGTAATACGGTAAGCGCTTGCGCCCATCTTATCCGCTTTTTGCGCCAGTTGTTGTTCCAGCGAACCCAGGTTAGTCCCGGCTGAGGCGGAAACGGTGCCGATTTTGTGCTGCCCTGCCGGCGTTGACTGAACTTCAACCGCCGCAAAGCTGGCGAAAGAGAGTGAGCTAAGGACAGCGGCGATGGCAACTACAGTGCTATTTTTCATGATGATATACCTGTGCAGATGAATGATTTTGTTGGAACCAACACATTAAATTAACGATCGATAAATAAATGATAATGTGAAGCAAATCACGCGTCAAACCATTTTCATAATGAACGTTACAATATTAACAAACAGTTTGAAATTCATACGGATATGAATTATTTATTTTTAATCTGACAGTGCTGGTAGCCGGTAAGGTTTGTTTTTATAATACCCTTTCAACATACCAACACAGGTACAACGGCACCATGACAACTGATGTTCAAAGTTGCACAAAAAAAAGCCGTGGCCGACCTAAAGTGTTCGACAGGGAAGCGGCGCTGGATAAGGCCATGACACTCTTCTGGAAGCACGGCTATGAAGCTACTTCTCTCGCCGATTTGGTTGAGGCGACGGGCGCTAAAGCCCCAACGCTATACGCCGAATTTGTAAATAAAGAGGGATTGTTTCGCGCAGTGCTGGATCGCTATATCTCTCGTTTTGCCGCCAGACATGAAGCATTACTGCTTGATGAAGACAAATCCGTCGATCAGGCATTGCGCGATTATTTCACCGCCGTCGCCACCTGTTTCACCAGCAAAGAAACACCAGCCGGCTGCTTTATGATCAACACTTCCGCGGCGCTGGCGGCCTCATCTACCGATATTGCCAATACCGTAAAATCACGGCACGCAATGCAGGAACAGACACTCACCCAGTTTCTTCTGAAGCGACAGCGCCGTGGTGAATTACCGCCAGACGGCGATGTAAATCAGCTGGCGCAGTTCCTCAATTGCATATTACAAGGGATGTCGATCAGTGCCCGGGAAGGCGCTGATTTCACTAAAATCATGCAAATCGCCGAAACGACGCTGCGCCTGTGGCCGCTGGTTCTCCACCACCAGGCTGTCTGACAAAAGCGCGGATTCTGGAATTTTCCGGCCGCGCTTCGCCTGTGCGGGACTGGCTCACTGCATGACATGCTGATATTCGTGATTTTCCTTGCCGGGTAAGGCGTCATCCGCCCCCCGGCAGAAAGGCGAGCGCAGTTGCTGATACAGGCTTATCATCACTGTCACCGATTTTTCTTTCCGGCTTTTCCATTTAATTTCCCCTCCCGCCTTAACCACACATTTAATAGTACTTTCAATAGCTTATTTGATTAATTTTCGAGAATGATATTGATAACAATAATCAATACGGGCAAACTTCAGCCTTGAATATTTCTCTTTATTTCAGTTTGTAACAAACGGTGCACCTGTGCCGGAAATTAAAACAACAATATCGTAAATTCAGAAAAGGAATGAGCATGAAAAAACGTCTCTGGGTGCTTAACCCACTGCTGCTGGCAAGCGCCCTCCCCGCCTGGTCCGCTGATGACAATATGATCGTCAGCGCCAACCGAACGCACCGTACCGTCGCTGAAATGGCCCAGACCACCTGGGTTATTGAAGGACAGGAAATTGAACAACAGGTTCAGGGCGGTAAAGAATTCAAAGATGTACTGGCACAGTTGATCCCCGGTATCGACGTCAGCAGCCAGGGACGGACCAACTACGGTATGAATATGCGTGGTCGAGCCATTGTGGTGTTGATTGACGGCGTTCGCCTGAACTCCTCCCGTACCGACAGCCGTCAGCTCGACGCCATTGATCCTTTTAACATTGAGCACATTGAGGTGATCTCCGGAGCAACATCGCTGTACGGTGGCGGCAGTACCGGCGGTCTTATCAATATTGTCACCAAAAAGGGCCAGCAGGAGCGCCAGGTCGACCTGGAACTGGGAGGAAAAACCGGCTTTGCCAATCGTAACGATCATGACGAGCGCGTCGCAGCAGCGGTGAGCGGCGGTACCGACCACGCTTCCGGTCGGCTGTCCGTGGCATATCAGCGTTTTGGCGGCTGGTATGATGGTAACAACGACGCGCTACTCCTCGATAATACTCAGACCGGGCTTCAGCATTCCGATCGCCTGGATGTGATGGCAACGGGAACCGTTGAAATTGACAATAACCGTCAACTGCAGCTAATAACCCAATACTATAAAAGCCAGGGTGACGATTACGGGCTGTACCTGGGTGAAAATATGTCGGCGGTGACCGGCAAGGGTAAAGCCTTTACCACTAACGGCCTGAATTCCGACCGCGTCCCCGGCACTGAACGCCACCTGATGAGTCTCCAGTACTCGGATGCCGATTTCTTCGGCCAGAACCTGATAAGCCAGGTCTATTATCGCGACGAGTCCCTGACCTTTTACCCTTTCCCTACGCTCAGCAATGGTCAGGTCAGCAGTTTCTCTTCTTCAAAGCAGGATACCGATCAATACGGCGCGAAAATAACCCTGAATAGCCAGCCGCTGAATGGCTGGGACCTGACATGGGGAGTGGATGCCGACCACGAAACCTTCAATGCCAACCAGATGTTCTTTGATTTGGACCAGGCGATGTCTTCCGGCGGGCTCAGCAATCAGGCTATCTATACCACCGGTCGCTACCCTGGCTACAGTATTACCAACCTGGCGCCGTTCCTGCAGTCCAGCTATGACCTGAATGATATCTTTACCCTCAGCGGCGGCGTGCGCTATCAGTGGACGGAAAACCGGGTCGACGATTTCGTAGGTTACGCCCAGCAACAGGCTGTCGCCAGCGGCGCGGCCAATTCAGCGGATGCGATTCCCGGCGGAAAAACCGATTACGATAACGTTTTATTTAACGCCGGGATTGTCGCCCATCTTACCGCGCGTCAGCAGACCTGGTTTAACTTCTCTCAAGGCGTTGAACTACCGGATCCGGGTAAATACTACGGCATCGGAAAATATGGCGCAGCGGTCAATGGTCACCTTCCACTGCTCTCAAGTGTGAACATCGGCGACTCGCCGCTGCAGGGAATTAAAGTCAACTCTTACGAACTTGGCTGGCGTTACACGGGTGATAATCTGCGGACCCAACTGGCGGCTTACTACTCAACTTCCGACAAAACCATCGCCGTCAACCGTACCGATATGACGATTAACGTACAGTCGGACAAACGTCGCATTTATGGCGTAGAAGGTGCGGTGGATTACGTCTTCCCGAACAGCGACTGGCTTGCAGGGGCAAACTTTAATGTTCTGAAATCCCAGGTGAAGAGCCACGGTCGCTGGCAGAAGTGGGATGTTACGCTCGCCTCCCCATCAAAAGCCACCGTATGGGTAGGCTGGACGCCGGATCCGTGGTCGCTGCGGGTACAGAGCCAGCAGGTGTTTGATTTAAGCGACGCCAGCGGTAATAAACTCGACGGTTATAATACCGTGGACTTTATCGGTAGCTACGCACTTCCTCTCGGTAAGCTCACCTTCAGCATTGAGAACCTGCTCAATGAAGACTATGTCACTCTCTGGGGGCAACGCGCACAGTTGATTTACAGCCCGACCTACGGCAGCAGCGCGCTATACGAGTACAAAGGACGCGGCCGCACCTTTGGCCTGAATTATTCTCTGAGCTTCTGATAAAGCGCCCCTCAGCCTGTGCGCCTGAGGGGCTACTATCATTACTTATGCGTTATTTGGGCCATTTCTCTCTTACAGGGGCCGGCAAGCCGGGTTCAACGCTGTGTCACCCGGCTCACTGAATTAAGTAAGCCCACATTATCCGGGTACTGAGATAAATGCCCCTTTTACGCTTTATTCGTCAGAATCAGTTGACCATTGCTGTCCAGCGGAATTTGCTTACCGGGATCGCGTTCCATACGAATTTTGCCTTTCTGGTCGCCAATTTTATAAGTGACGTCATAACCCAGCACTTTTTCCGATTTGTCGTACACGGTTTTGCAGCGCTGCTGCGTGGTGGTGTAGGTATCCCCCTCCTGCATTGATCCCTGGATCTGGTTACCGGCATAGCCACCGCCCAGCGCCCCCACCACGGTGGCGACATCACGCCCGCGTCCGCCGCCAAACTGATGACCAATAACCCCACCGGCGACGGCGCCTAAAACGGAACCGGCGATACGGTTTTCATCCTGCACCGGACGACGATGGGTGACGGTGACGTTCCGGCACTCCTGGCGTGGCGTTTTGATACGCTCTTTTATTGGCGTACTGGACACCACCTGCGCATACTGCGGGCCGCGATCGAACACGTTAAGACCGGCAACAGCTGCGACGCCCAGCGCGGCGGCCACGCCAATCCCTATACCCGCCAACATTGATTTATTCACGGGAGATCCTCCTTTATTGCTATTGTCCGTCATTCTGTAATTCAGACGTCAGGCTCGAAAATAAGAAAGAGGATGAAAAGTGCGTGCGGATCCGTAAAAGCGGTGCAATTAAGATGAATCCGAGAAAATAACCGGCCTCTGGCAGGTAATGCCGGTCAGTTAAGCGAGCCATCGGCGTTTTATGCTGTTTTATTTGCGGCTCTGATGCTGTACGAGGGCTGATGAATATCGCCTGTTTTTTCATGGCATGCAGCAGCCGGGTAGCCGCAGATTGATTACGGGCTCACCGCATGGGAGTTGTTCGCGCCAAGGAAACCCGGCGAGAACGCAGGCGCGCATCCAGGACTGGCCGCCAGGACAGCGGCCAGAGACAGGGAACTTTAATGCAGCTTCAGACGCGGACGAATAATACGGTTGATACGTCCAACCAGCATCATCAGACCGGTTTTAAAGTAACCATGCAGGGCAATCTGATGCATACGGTATAAAGAGATATAGACGAAACGCGCAATACGCCCTTCAATCATCATAGAGCCGCGCATCAGGTTACCCATCAGGCTCCCGACGGTTGAATAATTAGAGAGCGACACCAGCGAACCGTGATCTTTATAGGTATATGATTTCAGCGGTTTGCCTTTCATTTGCGCCAGAATATTGTGCAGAGCACAGGTCGCCATCTGGTGCGCCGCCTGCGCGCGCGGCGGCACAAAACCCCCTTCCGGACGAGCACAGGATGCGCAGTCGCCAATCGCATAGATATCCGGGTCGCGCGTCGTTTGCAGCGTCGCTTCCACCACCAGTTGGTTGATGCGGTTAGTTTCCAGCCCCCCGATCTCTTTCATAAAGTCCGGCGCTTTAATCCCGGCAGCCCAGACCATCAGATCAGCATCAATAAACTCGCCGTCTTTCGTGTGCAGACCGTTGGCATCAGCGCTGGTGACCATGGTTTTGGTCAATACGCGAACGCCAAGTTTGGTCAGCTCGCTGTGCGCGGCGCCTGAAATACGTTCCGGCAGAGCCGGCAGGATACGCTCCCCGGCTTCAACCAGGGTCACGTTCAGGGCTTCATTGGTCAGCCCTTTATAACCGTAGCTGTGCAGCTGTTTCACCGCATTGTGCAGTTCGGCCGACAGCTCAACGCCGGTCGCGCCGCCGCCGACGATCGCGATATTCACCTTGCCGTTCGCGCCGAGATTCGCCGAGTACTTGAGGAACAGATCCAACATTTCCTGATGGAAACGGCGCGCCTGATGCGGGTTATCGAGGAAAATGCAATTCTCTTTCACCCCCGGGGTATTGAAATCGTTTGAGGTGCTTCCCAGCGCCATCACCAGCGTATCGTATGACAGCTTACGTTCAGCCACCAGCAGCTCGCCCTTATCGTTACGTAGCTCGCTCAGGGTGATGGTTTTCGCTTCGCGGTTAATATCAACCACCGACCCGAGCTGGAACTGAAAACCGTGATTGCGGGCGTGGGCCAGATAGCTCAGCGCATCGACGCCTTCGTCAAGTGAACCGGTCGCGACTTCATGCAGTAGCGGTTTCCACAGATGGCTGTGGTTACGATCGACCAGCGTAATTTTTGCTTTTTTACCGCGGCCCAGCTTTTTACCCAACTGAGTGGCCAGCTCCAGCCCTCCGGCACCGCCACCCACAATCACTATTTTTTTCAATGGTGTAGTCACGCAACCCCCTAAAATTATTAACCAATTGTTAATTAAAAGTTATTAAAATAGCCTTTATTTAACAACAGGTTACGGAAGTGAAACCATTCAGCGAGATCGAGAATAACATGAACGGTGCATTGGTCATACCAAAATTGATATGCATCAAGTTTTACTGCATATTTTTTGTGCACACAATCACATATACACCAAATAATCCGCCTTACGGCGCAAAAACGAGGCTGATGACAGGCTCGTGCCCGCTGACATAACGTGCGCACATTTCTGCAGGATGACGGTCAACAACATCCACCATTTCTGGTGGCGGAAGAATGCGCTTCGTCAGCAATGTGAAAACGTGTAGCCAACGCGTCGACAACCAGAAAAAGACGGGAGAGGTGAAAACACCCGCAGCATCTTAACGCTGCGGGCCGGGGAGATCAGCCGAGGGTTTTAAAGGCCTTTATACGCTGAAGATGCGGAGAGATATTTTTAAATTTGTGGGTCTGCTCTTCATCCCAGATTATCTCGTAGTAACGGCTCAGCAAGTCCGCCGAACGCTGGCTATTCAGCGCTTCGTCCTGCCGTGACAGCACAACCAGGCAACGATCGCGGTTTTTTTCGCGGAAATTGTCCACGCACTTGGTAGCGATATCCGCATACTCTTCCGGCCGATCAATCTTCCCTTCCATGTTTTCATGGGGAAACAGATTCGGGTTCAGAATAGTTTGACGAATATCGCAAAGGAAGCCAATCCGCTCCGCCCAGAAACCACCGAGGCCCACGCCGCAAATCAACGGGCAAGCGTCGGCGCTGAGCTGCAGCATCTTATCGACCTCTTTTAACAAGTGCTGCATATCATGTTTGGGATGCCGCGTGCTGTAGCTAATCAACCGGACATCGGGGTCGATAAACTGTAGCTGAAGCACCTTCTCATGGTTACCGGGGCTGTTTGAGTCAAAACCATGTAAATAAATAATCATCGCATCCTCACCAGACAACAACGCCGTTCAGGTTAATTATGCTGATTTCGCCTCCAGCCAGCGCGCCTGAAGCTGCTCCAGTTGCGCGCTTATCGTCTTCCAGCGGGCGGAATCCCTTAACGCCTGACGACTAAATGAACCTTTATGATACAATTTTGTAACACGCTCTGCTTTGATCGGCGACAGGTTATCCAGCACGCTGACCGCACCTTTACGATTATTGCAAACGAGGATCATATCGCAACCCGCATCCAGCGATGCCTGTCCTCGTTCAGCGTAACTGCCCATAATCGCCGCTCCTTCCATCGACAGATCGTCAGAGAAAATCACCCCGTCAAAACCCAGCTCACCGCGCAGAACCGTTTTTAGCCAGTGAGCGGAGCCGCTCGCCGGTCGTGGGTCAACATCGCTGTAGATAACGTGGGCAGGCATGATGGCGTCAAGCCGCTGCTCGCTAATAAGCGTGCGAAACACGGCCATATCTCTGGCGCGAATTTCCGCTTCCGTGCGCGGGTCTCGCGGCGTCTCTTTATGGGAATCGGCCGTCACCGCGCCGTGCCCCGGAAAGTGCTTACCCGTCGTTTTCATGCCCGCGCCGTGCATCCCGTCGATGAAATGGCGGGCTATCGCCAGCGCTTTTTCGGGCTCTTCATGATATGCGCGCTCGCCGATCGCGGCGCTGATATGACCAACATCCAGCACCGGCGCAAAGCTAATATCAATGTCCATGGCGATCATTTCACTGGCCATCAGCCAGCCTGCCTCTTCAGCCAGTCTGCCGCCCTCTTCCATGCCCAGCAACGCCGCGAAGGATTGCGCCGCGGGAAGACGGGTAAAACCTTCGCGAAAACGCTGCACGCGACCGCCCTCCTGATCGACGGCCACCACCAGATGGTTTCGCGATGCCTCACGGATCTGGCGAACCAGTTCACGTAGCTGCGCCGGATCGTGGTAGTTGCGGGTAAACAGTATTAACCCGCCAACCAACGGATGGGCCAGAATCTCTCGCTCTTCGGCATCCAGTTCAAAACCTTCGACATCCAACATTACCGGCCCCACATAAACCTCTCTTTATCCTTTTATTCGTTGTCTGACTGACGCCATATTTCATCCGCCAGCGCGATAAACTGTCGGTCGCCGGTTTGCTGCCAGCGTCGTTCGTACCATCCTGCCATCAGCAACCGCACCCACGGACGCCAGCGCCGTATTTGTCGCCAGAGCTGACGCTCATCAATATGTGCCTGTTTCGCATATTCTGCCGCTAACCGGCGACGAGTAACCGGATCGACCCATACCGCCGCCAGCTCCAGCGCAATATCGCCATCCCCTGCATATTCCCAGTCAATCAAGCGCAGCCCGCCTGCGCCATGCACAATATTGCCGGTATGAACATCCATATGTAAGGGGGCAAGACGCAGAGGACGGGGCTCGCCGTGGCGCAGCAGCCGTTTGTGCCAGCGTAGCCATTGCGGGGTACGCCGGGCGGGATCGCACTGCTGCCAGTACAACTCAAGCAATGGCCTCAACGCGATGCGCCAGCCAAAACGCGGCTGCTGATGCAGATGATACAATAACCCTGCGAGCGCCGGACACGCTGGCAGTACGTTTCCGATTTCACCCGCGCAATATTCCACCACCATCCAGGCGGGAGAATAAAAAAGCGGCACCGGCGAGAGAGAATCAGGCAGGCGGGAAAGCGCATGATACTGGCGACGAAAATGGTAAACGGGCGCCTGCAAATCATGCGGCTGACGCAACACCAGCTTTCGTCGACCATCGCTGAGAATACAACTGCCGCCGCTCAGACCCGACGGGGACTGCGCGGCGACGGGTGAATAACGCGGGAAAAAGCGCGATAATACTTCATCGCGCGAGAGTTTATTGTTGCTGAACGGCACCTTTACCTGACCAGATAATTTCGCCGGTCTGCACCAGCATCAGTTGCATTTTCAGCTCAGGTGAATTGACGTTGCCGGTCGCGCTGGAATAAAGCACATACTGCGCGCCAACGGCGCGTGCAATGCCCATCGCTTTACTACGGCTGCCGAGGCTATCCTGCGGCGACAGGCCAAGCTGCTGTTTGGCCACGCTCAACTGCTGCTGGGATACCAGAACAAATTTCCCGTTCCCCGTCAGCGCATTGCGCAGCGCCGTTGTGGCTTCACTGGCATCCAGTGAGCCGTTCGTACGGTTATTGACGCTATCAACCAGCAAAATGCTACCTGCATTCACGCCGCCTGCCTGCAGCATCTGCCCGACCATGGGCTGAACCGCCGCGCTCCAGCCAAAATGACGCACGCGTGGTGCCGGCTGAGTTGGCTGCTCCCCATGTTCAATCGGACCGGGTTGCGTAGGTATCACCGGAATACTCGGCACTACCGGCTGCGGCTGAACGGGCTGCTGCGGTTTCGGCTGCGCTTCCTCAACGGGAGCGGGCTCCTGGCGTTGCCCCGCGCATCCGGCAAGGAATATCGCCAGTGCGGTAACGAATGCATAGCGACATATTTTAGTCATTACGAAGACCTCTTACAGATAAAGATAAAGTCGGGCCTTGTGCGCCCCGAGAATATTGGCGCTGCCATACAGCGTAACGGAAGCGTGCGCAGGGACTGTTATGCTACGCGCAGGCTCCAGCGGGTGCATCTCCAGTCCCCTGGCGTCATACCAGAAAAAGCGATAATGCACGATGACCGGTACCGGGCGTTCATTAAACACTCTGGTTGTCGCCCTCGCCTGGATCTCGGATGCGCTCACCGTCGGTACTTCAGCGCTAATCCCTGCGGCAAGGACGTTGGACTCCATCACCAGACTTTGCCGATCGCTGACCGGAATTTCCGGATGCGAACGACATCCGGCCAACAGCACTGCCGCCAGGAAGACACAGAAAGGGATCACGCGCACGAGTATTAGCCTTTATGGGCCAGTAGAGGGCCTAGCGGGCGACCACCCAGCAAATGCATATGGATATGATAGACCTCCTGACCGCCGTGGCGATTGCAGTTGACGATCAGACGATAACCATCGTCGGCCAGCCCTTCATCGCGGGCAATTTTCGCTGCTACGGTCATCATACGCCCCAGCGTCAGCTCATGCTCGGCGGTCACATCGTTAACGGTAGGAATCAGAATATTGGGAACGATTAAAATATGGGTCGGCGCCTGCGGAGAGATATCGCGAAAGGCGGTAACTAACTCGTCCTGATAGACCACATCCGACGGGATCTCCCGGCGAATGATTTTGCTGAAAATCGTTTCTTCTGCCATGACTGATTCCTTCTTAATTTTTAACTGTGCTCTGGCCTGCCTCTGCAGATAAACGCGGATGCACAGGATTCGCCTAAGAGTATGAGCGAGTTACTCCCTCTCTTTCAACCTGAATGCGTTTTTTCTTACGCAACAAACCATTTAGCTGTTGGTTGATTCATCACTTCGTACGTTTTCCCCTACGGCAGTCTTCGCGGAAACCATTCACAGCATCTATGTTACTTATGTTTACATATTAAATATTAATGCGTATATTTCTCATTTGCATTCATAAGTAGAAATATTCCCAATCGACCGCGGACACAGATCCATGGCGAATAACAACACTCATATGATCAAGGAATTACAATGTTTCTCTCCACACCTTCCCGTGATGGGCGTATTGCACCATCCCTGCTTGCTATGGCTATTACCCTGGCGCTCTTCCCTCATCTCAGCCACGCCGCCAATAGCGAAGACACCATTATTGTAGACGGTTCCACTAATAATGATTCCGATACACAAGCGCAGGATTACAACGTCAAAACCACCGCTGCCGGGACTAAAATGGAAATGACCCAGCGCGATATTCCGCAATCGGTCAGTATCATCACCGAACAGCGGATGCAGGATCAGCAGTTACAAACGCTCGGCGACGTGATGGATCACACGCTCGGGATCAGCGGTAGTCAGGCGGACTCCGATCGTACCACCTATTACTCACGCGGTTTTCAGATCGACAACTATATGGTTGATGGCATCCCGACATGGTTTGAATCCCGCTGGAATCTCGGCGACGCGCTTTCTGATATGGCCCTCTTCGAGCGGGTCGAAATCGTACGTGGTGCCAATGGCTTATTGACCGGCACAGGTAACCCAGCCGCTTCAATCAATATGATTCGCAAACACGCAACCAGCCGTGAGTTCAAAGGTCATGTCTCCGCGGAGTATGGTAGCTGGAACAAGCAGCGCTACGTTGCCGATCTGCAGAGCCCGCTGACTGAAGATGGCAACGTACGCGCCCGTATTATCGCGGGCTACCAGAACAACGATTCATGGCTCGATCGCTATAACAATGAGAAAACCTTCTTCTCCGGTATTATCGATGCTGACCTCGGGACATCAACCCGCTTGTCCGCAGGCTACGAATATCAACGTATCGACGTCAATAGCCCGACATGGGGCGGTCTGCCGCGCTGGAACACGGATGGCAGCAAGAACCACTACGATCGCGCCCACAGTACCTCACCGGACTGGGCCTATAACGATAAAGAGTTCAACAAAGTTTTCGTCACGCTGAAACAGCGCTTTGCCGAAACCTGGCAGGCGACCCTGAATGCAACCCATTCAGAGGTTAAGTTCGACAGTAAAATGATGTATGTAGATGCGTACGTCAACAAAGACACCGGAATGCTGGAGGGCCCCTACAGTAATTACGGCGCAGGCTACGACTACGTCGGCGGAACCGGCTGGAACAGCGGCAAGCGAAAAGTTGATGCTCTGGATCTGTTCGTTGACGGCGGCTACGACCTGTTCGGCCGCCAGCATAATCTGATGATTGGCGGCAGCTACAGTAAACAAAATAACCGCTATTTCAGCGCCTGGGCGAACGTCTTCCCGGATGAGATCGGCAGTTTCTATAACTTCAATAGCAGCAACTTCCCGGAAACCAACTGGGGTCCGCAGAGCCTGGCGCAGGACGATACCACGCGGATGAAGTCGCTGTACGCGGCGACGCGCTTTTCGCTGCTTGACCCGCTGCATCTGATCCTTGGCGTCCGCTTTAACAACTGGAGTATCAAGACGCTGACCTACACTATGGAGAAAAATCATACCACCCCCTATGCCGGTGTGGTCTACGACATCAACGATAACTGGTCGGCTTATACCAGCTATACTTCCGTCTTCCAGCCGCAGAATAAGCGCGATATTTCCGGAAAATATCTGACGCCCATTACCGGGAATAACTATGAAGTCGGTCTGAAGTCAGACTGGATGAATAGCCGCCTGACCACCAGCCTCTCCCTTTTCCGAATCGAACAGGATAATCTCGCCCAGGCGACCGGCGCGCAAATTCCCGGCAGCAACGGCGAAGACGCTTATAAGACCGTCAACGGTACCGTAAGCAAAGGGGTGGAGTTTGAAATCAACGGCGCGCTCACCGATAACTGGCAGATGACCTTCGGGGCCACGCGCTTTGTCGCCAAAGACAATGAAGGCAATACGGTAAATCCGAATCTGCCGCGCACCAGCGTCAAACTCTTCACTCGCTATCGCCTGCCGGCTATGCCCGCATTGACTGTGGGCGGCGGTGTCACCTGGCAGAACCGCGTTTATACAGATAAGGTGACGCCATACGGTACTTTCCGTGCCGAACAAGGCAGCTATGCGCTGGTTGATTTGTTCACCCGTTATCAGGTCAGCAAAAATTTTGCCATACAGGGTAACGTTAATAACCTGTTTGACAAAACCTACGATACCAATATTGATGGTTCGATTGTGTACGGTGAACCCCGCAACTTTAGTATCACTGCCAGCTATCAGTTCTGATCCCTTATTCGCAGCGTAAAGGGAGTAACAGGCTAAAGCGGGTCCGTTACGGGCGTCATCCGGTTTTTATTTTGCTTACCGGCGTGACGCTCTTTTTACGGATGGGACGACGAAAGTAATGTCTACTCTGCTTCCGCCTGCAGAATGTTATTTATTACGGCCTTCTGCAGCCTGGTCGCCACAGATTTATTGCGCGCATTAAAAAAGGCAGCCGTCTGGCTGCCTTAGTCTCCCCACATCACAACTTAGTTGCTGCGGATATAATCATCCATTTCAGTCTTCAGGTTATCGGATTTGGTACCGAAAATCGCCTGAACGCCTGAACCTGCAACCACCACACCAGCGGCGCCCAGTTTTTTCAGGCCCGCCTGATCAACTTTCGCTACATCCGCCACGCTCACACGCAAACGGGTGATACATGCATCCAGGTTGGTAATGTTCTCTTTACCCCCAAAGGCGGCAATCAGCGCCGGAGCCATCTCGCTGGCGACGCCAGCCTTGCTGTCGTCCGTTGCGTCTTCACGACCCGGCGTTTTCAGATCCAGTACTTTGATCAGCACACGGAATATGACGTAGTAAACGATCGCGTAGCAGATACCCACAATCGGGAACAACCACAGCTTGCTGCTGTTGCCGGACAGAACGATGAAATCGATCAACCCATGAGAGAACGACGTGCCATCACGCATCCCTAACAGGATACAGATAGGGAAGGCCAGACCTGCCAGAATTGCGTGAATAATATACAGGATCGGCGCAACGAACATGAAAGAGAACTCGATCGGTTCGGTAATGCCGGTCAGAAACGAGGTCAGCGCCGCGGAGATCATGATACCGCCCACTTTCGCGCGGTTTTCCGGTTTCGCGGAGTGCCAGATAGCAATTGCAGCAGCCGGCAGACCATACATTTTGAACAGGAAGCCGCCGGACAGTTTACCCGCCGTCGGGTCGCCCGCCATATAGCGTGGGATATCGCCGTGGAAGACCTGACCCGCAGCGTTGGTGTATTCGCCAATCTGCATCTGGAAAGGAACGTTCCAGATATGGTGCAGACCAAACGGCACCAGGCAGCGCTCAATAAAGCCATAGATACCGAACGCCACAACCGGGTTCTGGTACGCGGCCCATTGAGAGAACGTCTGGATAGCAGTACCGATCGGCGGCCAGATAAAGGACAGGATCACACCAGTGAAGATCGCGGCCAGACCGGAAATAATCGGCACAAAGCGCTTGCCCGCAAAGAAGCCCAGATATTCAGGCAGTTTGATACGGTAGAAGCGGTTGAACATATACGCTGCGATAGCGCCCGAGATAATACCGCCAAGGACGCCGGTATCCGCCAGGTGTTTAGCCGCGATTTCTTCCGCGGGTAAATGCAGAACCAATGGCGCCACAACCGCCATGGTTTTCACCATGATGCCGTACGCGACAACCGATGCCAGCGCGGATACGCCATCATTATTGGTGAAGCCCAGCGCGACACCGATAGCAAAAATCAGCGGCATATTAGCGAAGACCGAACCGCCCGCTTCCGCCATGACGTGAGAGACGACGACTGGCAGCCAGCTGAAGTTCGCAGAACCGACGCCCAGCAGAATACCTGCAATAGGCAGTACGGATACTGGCAGCATCAGCGATTTACCGACCTTCTGCAGGTTAGCAAATGCATTCTTAAACATAATTGAGAGTGCTCCTGAGTATTTGGTGCTTTTTTTACGCTTTCACGCATTGGCGCGGGGGGAGAACCGCACCGTGGACAGGACATCTAAGCGCCCTTTATTTATTACACAGAGTAAAATAATTCCCCGAATGATTGTTTGACGGCTATCACGTTTCAAACAGACATTAGATAAAAATTTACGTTAGTTTACACATCATGGTCTTGAAGGTTGTCAGAACCCCTTCACCGCCGCATTTTTGGCGGTGAACTTTACTCGCTTTAGCTATTAATTACGAGCATTAAAATAATAGGAGTATCAGACAGATTGCAGCCTGGAGGGATGGATATGGAAAAGCGTAATGAAATTTTCCGTGGTCTGTTGTGCCAGATGCTCCAGCGAAACACCTTTCAGAACCGCCATGTACTCGGCGACATCCCGAACCATCGCCGGCTGGTTCTCTTTACCTCGGTGCGGTACCGGGGCCAGGTATGGTGAATCGGTCTCGACCAGCAGGCGGTCGAGAGGCACATAACGCGCAGCATCACGAAGCTGTTCTGCATTACGGAACGTCACAATACCGGAAAACGAGATATAGAATCCCATATCCAGCAGCTTACCCGCCGTCTCCCTGTCCTCAGTGAAACAGTGTAGTACGCCGCCACAATCCATCACGTTTTCCTCGCGCAAAATCGCCAGCGTATCAGCCCGGGCGTCGCGGGTGTGCACGATAACCGGCTTATTCAGCTCCCGACCAATGCGAATATGGTCACGAAACGATGCCTGCTGACGCGTTTTAGTTTCCGGCGTGTAGAAATAGTCCAGGCCGGTTTCTCCCATCGCCACTACCCCTTCCTCTGCCGCAAGTTTGCGGAGCTCGTCAACGTCATACTCTTCATCCTGATTTAACGGATGCACGCCGCACGAGAAAACCACATCGTTACGCTCGCCCACCCGTTTGCGCATATCACGATACCCCGGCAGCGTCGTGGCAACCGCCAGACAAAATTTCACATCACGCGCAGAGGCTTTTGCCAGCACATCGTCTACATCTTTATGCAGCGTTTGATAATTCAGGCCATCAAGATGGCAATGGGAGTCGACTAAAATCATGATGTCTCTCTCAGAGGTGGGATAGGGGCAAAACCGCCCCGGGTTGCAGATAGTGTTCCCAGCGCAGAAGACGCTCGGTTAGTAGCAGTTCGCGATTAACGCCGACCACACTCAACAGCTGTTCCCGGCAGACGCCAACATCACCCGCAATCGCCTGTAAGCAGGCGGCAGGCAACGTGGCGGCCAGTTGATTCAACAGGGGCCAGACATCCGGGTTGCTGACCAGCGTGACCCCCTGCTGCCTTTTTTGCGCATCAACCAGCAGCGATGCCAGCCAGTACAGACGAACGGCGGCCTGTTCATGGTTCAGAATCGGCAACAGGGTCAGCCAGTCACCGTGGGTTAAAGTTGTCGCCAGTGTCTGACACAGTTGCTGGCGTGAGGCCCAGTGCGCCTCCTGTAACAGCGCCAGAGCCGCCGCTGGCGCATTGGCGCTGAGGCGTAACGCCGTCAGCAATGCATCTTGTGACATTGTCACTTCTCGCTCCAGCCACGCCAGCGCATAGTGTTCTGACGGGGGAGCAAGATGGTGCAAGCGGCAGCGGCTACGCAACGTAGCCAGCAAGCGAGCGGGCTCCTGACAGGCAAGGAAGAACCAGGTATTCTCCGGCGGCTCCTCCAGCGTTTTCAGTAATGCATTGGCCGCTGCGTCAGTCAGCATCGCGGCATCGTCTATCCATACTACCTTAGCCCCCCCTAATCGGGCGCGTTCATAAAGCTTTTCGCTTACCTCACGCACGGCGTCAATCCCAAGGGAAATCTTTCCCTTTTCAGGGGCCAGGAGATAATAATCAGGATGGGTACCGGCCTGCATCAACTGACAGCTATGACAATGACCGCAGCTCTTATGCCCCTGGGGCTGGTGACACATCAGGAAGCGGCACAGCGCATAAATCAACGCGTCACTCCCCATTCCTGGTAGGGCCTGAACCAGTAACGCATGGTGCCCCCGTCCCGCCTGGTAGCTGGAGACTAACTGTTCAAAAGAGGGGCGTAACCACGGATACCATTTCATGCACGCTGCTCCGCGAGCCACTGAGTGACCGCAGCACGAATGTCGCGCGCAACAGCCTCCAGCGGCTGCGTGGCGTCAACGGTGCGAATAGTGGCGTCCTGCGCCGCCAGTTCAAGATAGCGTGCGCGGGTACGATTAAAGAAATCCAGCGACTCCTGTTCAATGCGATCAAGCTCACCGCGTGCGCGAGCACGTTTCAGGCCGACCTCAGGGGTAACGTCAAGATAGAGCGTCAGATCAGGGCGAAAATCCCCCAGCACCGCATCCCGCAGCGTCGCCAGCATTGTTTGATCGATACCGCGTCCCCCGCCCTGGTAAGCCTGAGTCGACAGGTCGTGACGATCGCCAATCACCCATTGTCCACGGGCCAGCGCCGGTTTAATCACCGTCTCGACCAGTTGCACCCGAGCGGCATAAAACATGAGCACTTCCGCTTTATCATTGATCACCTCATCGCCGGTAGATTGGATATCCAGCACCAGGCTACGCAGCTTCTCGGCCAGAATGGTGCCGCCCGGTTCGCGGGTAAACAGCAGATCGCTGACGCCTGACTGTTGCAACGTCTCCACCACCAGATTACGTGCGGTAGTCTTCCCCGCCCCCTCCAGGCCTTCGATGACAATATAGTTACTGCGCATTTTTTTCCTTAAGTACCTTTAAATAGTCCTGTACCGCACGGTTGTGGCTGGCCAGGTTAGTGCTAAACGTGTGCCCGCCCTTACCATCTGCGACAAAATAGAGATAAGGCGTTTTTGCCGGATGCGCGGCAGCGTTCAGTGAGGCTTCACCCGGTGTAGCAATTGGCCCTGGCGGCATGCCGTTAATGACATAGGTATTGTAAGCAGTAGGGGTTTCCAGGTCTTTACGTGTTAACTTACCATTATAACGCTCACCCATCCCGTAAATCACGGTCGGATCGGTTTGCAGGCGCATACCGATCCGTAAACGATTAATAAATACAGACGCGATGCGATCGCGCTCTTCGGGTACCGCCGTCTCTTTCTCAATGATCGACGCCATCGTCAGCAGTTGATTCTGATCCTTATACGGCAGATTATCCGCTCGCCCTGCCCAGGCCTTTTCAACTTCAGAAACCATTTTCTCATGTGCGCGTTTGAGGATTGCGACGTCGCTGGTATAGGCGGTATACATCCAGGTGTCCGGCCAGAACCAGCCCTCAACCCAATCCGCATGATCCAGATTGAGCGCTTTAGCAACGGTTTCATAACTATCATCCGCCAGCGTATGCTTCACATAAGGCGCATCGCGCAGCTCGCGCAGATAATCACTCACCCGCATCCCTTCAACGAAGCGTAGCGGAAACTGGGCTTCTTTGCCGCTGACCAGAAGTTGCAGCATCTGCCGTACCGTCATTTCAGGCGTCAGACGATAGGTCCCGGCCTTAAAATGAGATAACTCCGGCTCAACGCGCAACAGCCACTGGAAAACCCGGGGCCGGTTAATCACTTTCTCGCCATACAACTGCTGCCCCAACGCCAGACGTCCGGTACCCGCGGCAAGAGTAAAAATAGTCTCTTCTTTAATCAGTAACTTGCTGTCCGCCAGTTGACGAACCTTCCACATACCGATGCCTGCGGCGATGCCCAGCATCACCACCAGCAACAGGATGAAACGTAACATTTTCTTCATAACTAATCAGACAGCTCACACAATGGGGCTAAAAAAGGGTAAAGCTCCCGCGCGGACCAGCATATATCGTCCCAGCGGCGAACCGGCACCAGCGGCATTAATGCGTTGCAGACAAGCACCTCATCGGCATCGCGTAACGCCTCGGGGCGTGCGGTGGTTTCGACAACACGAAACGGCGAGGGTGCCAGCTGCGCGAGAATATGCTGACGCATAATACCGTTAACGCCCGCTTGTTCGAGGCGTGGAGTATATACGTCAAAGCCTTTACGCCAGAATACGTTTGCGGCACAGCATTCCGTAAGCCACCCGTCACTGTCAAGGACCAGCGCTTCATCGGCGTCCGTCTGCTCAAGATAAGAACGAATCAGCACCTGCTCCAGGCGGTTGAGATGTTTAAGTCCCGCCAGGGAAGGGTTACGTCCCAGTTGAACAGGACTCAGCGTCACAGAGATCCCCTCTTCGCGCCAGCGGGTATAGTGGGCAGGATAAGGTGATACGCCAAGAATACGCGTGGGATTCACACACCCTGCGGTACTGTAGCCACGTCCTCCCGCTCCACGTGTGATCATCACCTTCAGTACGCCATCCTGCTGCGATTGCGCAAGATGCTTCATCTCCTGACGTAATAATGCCCACTCATTATAGGGAATAAAAAGTTTTTCACAGGTAGTCCGCAACCGCTCCAGATGGGCCACAAGGAACTGAACGCGGCCTCTGACGATGCGGGCGGTGGTAAAGCAGCCGTCGCCGAACTGTACACCACGATCGTTAACCGCAAGCGTTTCACTTTTAGTGCCATTTATCAAAAACATAAAGGACTCCTTATCGCTGACCGGTCAGTGTCGCAGGAGGAAAGGTATGGAGCAAGCAGAGAAAACCGAATAAAAAAGGCCCGACAAGCGGGCCAGTTTTCCGATGCGCATTGACGACATCAACGATGTTACGTCGGGCGCACATCACACCTTTTTAAAGATCAGCGAACCGTTAGTACCACCGAAACCAAAAGAGTTGCACAGCGTATACGCCATACCGCTTACCTGGCGTGCTTCATGCGGAACAAAGTCCAGGTCGCAACCTTCATCCGGATTATCCAGGTTAATGGTCGGCGGGATCGCCTGATCGCGCAGGGCGAGGATCGAATAGATTGACTCTACCGCGCCCGCAGCGCCCAACAGGTGACCCGTCATTGACTTGGTGGAGCTGACCATTACGCGGCTGGCCGCGTCACCAAAGACGGATTTCACCGCCTGCGTTTCTGCTTTATCGCCTGCCGGCGTAGAAGTACCGTGGGCGTTGACGTAGCCAATCTGGCTGGCTTCAATGCCCGCATCACGAATGGCGTTCACCATCGCCAGCGCCGCGCCAGCGCCATCTTCCGGCGGCGACGTCATATGGTAGGCATCGCTGCTCATACCGAAACCGACGACTTCAGCGTAAATTTTTGCACCGCGCTTTTTCGCGTGCTCGTACTCTTCCAGTACCAGCATGCCCGCGCCATCGCCCAGCACGAAACCGTCACGCTCTTTATCCCACGGGCGACTTGCCGCCTGCGGGTTATCATTGCGCGTGGACAGCGCACGCGCCGCGCCAAAACCGCCTACGCCCAGTGGGGTACTGGCCTTTTCCGCACCACCGGCAACCATAGCGTCGGCATCGCCATAGGCAATGATGCGCGCTGCGTGGCCAATGTTGTGTACGCCTGACGTACAAGCGGTCGCGATGGAGATACTTGGCCCACGCAGACCAAACATGATGGTCAGATGCCCGGCCACCATGTTAACAATTGTGGAAGGAACAAAGAACGGGCTGATCTTACGCGGTCCGCCTTTTACCAGCGAACTGTGGTTTTCTTCGATCAAACCGAGACCGCCAATACCGGAGCCAATAGCAGCACCGATGCGGGTCGCATTCTCTTCCGTCACTTCAAGGCCAGAATCCTGCATGGCCTGAATGCCAGCGACAATTCCATATTGAATGAAGGGGTCCATCTTGCGCTGTTCTTTGCGCGAGATGAAATCATCACAGTTAAAATCCTTTACTAAGCCAGCAAATTTGGTTGCATAGGCGCTAGTATCGAAATGGTCGATCAGGCTGATGCCACTCTGACCGGCAAGGAGAGCTTTCCAGGTAGACTCTACGGTATTGCCGACAGGAGACAACATGCCCAGTCCGGTCACAACTACACGACGCTTAGACACGGTTGTCCTCCAGGGAGGGAAAATAGATTCTTGTGGGACAAAATATAGATAAAACTCAGGCGGTCGAACGACCGCCTGGAGATGCTCACTTACGCCTGGTGACCGTTGATATAATCAATGGCAGCCTGAACTGTAGTGATTTTCTCAGCTTCTTCATCCGGAATCTCAGTATCAAACTCTTCTTCCAGAGCCATTACCAGCTCAACGGTGTCAAGAGAATCAGCGCCCAGGTCTTCAACGAAGGAAGCATTGTTGGTGACTTCTTCCTGCTTAACGCCCAGCTGTTCGCCGATAATTTTCTTAACGCGTTCTTCGATAGTGCTCATACTCTTAAATTTCCTATCAAAACTCGCTTTCGCGATGGTTTTCGTAGTGTATAAAATGTTGAAAAATTTGCAACTAAATCCCGGCAGGTCTTACCACGATTTTACGTTATTTTGAGGCCATATCCCCTAATAACGCAAATCATTTTGCACAAAACATCGCAGGGAACTGCACGGACTGCGCGGTTCCTGAACGTTTTGCGCAAAACTCGATCAGACCATATACATTCCGCCGTTGACGTGAAGGGTTTCACCGGTGATGTAACTCGCTTCGTCAGAGGCTAAAAATGCAACCGCACTGGCAATTTCATTTGGAGAGCCAAGGCGCCCCGCAGGAACAGCCGCCAGCGTACCCGCACGCTGCTCATCAGTCAGCGCACGCGTCATGTCCGTTTCAATAAAGCCCGGAGCAACAACGTTTACAGTAATACCACGGGACGCAACTTCGCGAGCCAGTGATTTACTGAAGCCAATCAGACCCGCCTTCGCCGCAGCGTAGTTGGCCTGACCCGCATTTCCCATGGTACCAACCACAGAACCGATAGTGATAATACGCCCATAACGCTTTTTCATCATAGCGCGCATTACCGCTTTTGACAGACGGAAAACAGATGACAAATTGGTGTCGATGATATCGTTCCACTCGTCATCTTTCATGCGCATTAACAGGTTATCACGAGTGATCCCGGCATTATTTACCAGGATATCAACTTCACCAAATTCTGCGCGAATATTTCCAAGAACAGATTCAATAGATGCAGGATCGGTCACATTCAGCAGCAAACCTTTGCCGTTCGCACCTAAATAATCGCTAATCGCCTGTGCGCCGCTTTCGCTGGTCGCAGTACCGATAACTTTCGCGCCACGGGCAACGAGCGTTTCAGCGATTGCGCGGCCAATACCGCGACTTGCACCGGTGACCAGCGCGATTTTTCCTTCAAAACTCATGGTATTCCTCTTTTATTGCTCAAGCGCCGCAGACAGGCCCGCCGGCTCGTTAAGCGCGGAGGCTGTCAGGGTGTCAACAATACGTTTAGTCAGACCGGTGAGGACCTTACCCGGCCCCACTTCATACAGATGCGTTACGCCCTGCGCTGCCATAAACTCAACGGTTTTGGTCCACTGAACCGGGCTGTAAAGCTGACGGATCAAGGCATCGCGGATAGCATCGGGCGCGGTTTCGCTTTTCACATCAACGTTGTTCACCACCGCAATCGTCGGCGCGTTAAAGGTGATTTTTTGCAATTCAACGGCCAGTTTTTCCGCCGCTGGTTTCATCAGCGCGCAGTGTGACGGTACGCTGACCGGCAGCGGCAGCGCACGTTTAGCGCCCGCCGCTTTACAGGCGGCGCCGGCACGTTCGACGGCCTCTTTGTTACCGGCGATAACCACCTGGCCCGGCGAGTTAAAGTTCACCGGTGAAACAACCTGCCCTTGAGCAGACTCTTCGCAGGCTTTGGCAATCGCCGCATCGTCGAGGCCAATAATCGCCGACATCGCGCCAGTGCCTTCCGGCACCGCTTCCTGCATAAACTTACCGCGCATTTCAACCAGACGCACGGCGTCGGCAAAATCGATCACGCCCGCGCAGACCAGCGCAGAATATTCGCCGAGGCTGTGGCCCGCCAGCAGAACAGGGGCTTTACCGCCCTGCGTCTGCCAGACGCGATACAGCGCGACAGACGCGGTCAGCAGCGCCGGTTGCGTCTGCCAGGTTTTATTCAGCTCTTCCGCCGGGCCCTGCTGCGCAAGCGCCCACAGATCGTAACCCAACGCCGCAGAGGCTTCACGGAATGTCTCTTCGATGACCGGGTAAGCCGCCGCCATATCCGACAGCATCCCGACACTCTGAGAACCCTGTCCCGGGAACACAAAAGCAAATTGCGTCATGTTTAAATCCTTATACTAAAAACGAACCAGCGCGGAACCCCAGGTGAAACCACCACCGAAGGCTTCCAGCAGAATCAACTGACCACGCTCGATGCGACCATCACGAACCGCCTCATCCAGCGCGCAGGGAACAGAAGCCGCCGACGTATTGCCATGCCGGTCAAGGGTTATCACCACGTTGTCCATCGACATCCCCAGTTTCTTCGCCGTGGCGCTGATAATACGCAGGTTAGCCTGATGCGGCACCAGCCAGTTCAGCTCAGAACGTTCGAGATTATTCGCCGCTAAGGTCTCATCAACGATATGCGCCAGCTCGGTCACCGCGACTTTAAAGACTTCGTTGCCCGCCATCGTCAGATAAATTGAATTTTCCGGCTCGACGCGATCGGCGTTCGGCAGCGTCAGTAGTTCGCCGTAGCTGCCATCCGCATGCAAATGCGTTGAGATAATTCCCGGTTCTTCAGAAGCCCCCAGCACCACTGCACCCGCGCCATCGCCGAAGATAATAATTGTTCCGCGATCGGCGGGATCGCAGGTACGCGCCAGAACATCCGCGCCAATAACCAGCGCATAATCAACCGCGCCATTTTTTACGTATTGATCGGCAACGCTTAACGCGTAGGTAAACCCTGCGCACGCCGCGGCAACATCAAACGCCGGACAACCTTTAACACCCAGCATTGATTGAATCTGGCAAGCTGAGCTGGGGAACGCATGGGTTCCGGAGGTGGTCGCAACAACAATCAGACCAATTTGCTCCGGCTTAACGCCCGCCATATCCAGCGCATTCTTAGCGGCTGCAAAGCCCATAGTAGCGACTGTTTCATTCGGTGCGGCAATACGGCGTTCGCGGATACCGGTACGAGTCACAATCCACTCGTCAGTCGTATCAACCATTTTTTCCAAATCGGCGTTAGTACGCACTTGCTCAGGCAGATAGCTGCCGGTGCCAATAATCTTCGTATACATGTACGCTCAGTCACTCTTGGGTAATATACCTGGTTTAGTCAAACTGTGAGGCGTCGATCGTATCCGGTCACCCGGGTCCGTGACCCGGCGTTTCCGTTTGGGCGCTCTCAGGCCGTTCGAAACCTGTAGGGTATAAAGATTCCAGGCGAGCGGCGATTCGCTGGGGAACCTGCCGCTGCACCGCCTGCACCGCCTGTTCTATCGCGACGCAAAAAGCGCGCTGATTAGCAGCCCCGTGGCTTTTAATCACCGAGCCGCGCAATCCTAACAGACAAGCACCATTATACTGGTCGGGGTTGAGGTGACTGAATCGCCTCGACAGGCTTTTTTGTAACCAACGCTTTAATAAAAGCAACCACCACGACCTTTTTTTCCCCTCTCCCTGTAATTTCAACAGTGAAAGGAACATTCTGACAACACCTTCCATCGTTTTTAATGTGACGTTGCCTGTGAATCCATCACAAACCAGAACATCCGTCTTCCCCGTCAATAATTCATTGGCTTCCAGATAGCCGATATAATTCAGGGTCGGCAACGTTTTCAAGACGGCTGCCGCATCGCGAATACTGCTGAGACCTTTCGTCTCTTCTTCACCAATATTCAGCAGCGCAACGCGGGGATTCTTAATGCCGATAACTTCTTCGGCAAGAACGGCCCCCATCACGGCAAACTGCACCAGCATCGTACTATCGCAATCGACGTTGGCGCCTAAGTCAAGCACCACCGTTTTGCCCTTTAACTGATGCGGTAACATCGTGACCAGCGCCGGGCGCTCAATCCCGTCAATAGGCCTGAGCAACAGCTTGGCCAGCCCCATCAGCGCGCCGGTATTTCCTGCGCTCACACAGGCTTCCGCCCGCCCTTCTTTCACTAACTCCAGCGCCATGCGCATTGAGCTACCGCGACTGGCGCGAATCGCTTGTGCGGGACGAGCATCACTGGCAATAACTGACTGCGCAGGAATAACCTGTAAACGCGAACGTTGCTCGAAATCAGCTTTGGCGAGTAATGGTACGATTGCGTCGGGATCGCCGACTAAAAGGAGTGTAAGTTGTGAGTTAGAATTCAGTGCCTGCAAAGCTGCAGGCACCGTCACGGAAGGGCCAAAATCCCCACCCATGACATCTAACGCCAGGGTTAGACGTGTCAAAGTATCGTCGCTGCCCGGTTCAGTTATTCCCCGGTCACCCAGGGAAATCCTCACTAAGCTTCATCACGCGTTTACTCTTTGTCTTTCACGTTGCAAGGGGGTGACTGCGCGCATTCACGCCAGTTACATCATCTATGCTACCGGCGCGCTCTCGCTTGCCTCTTTTTGCAACGCGAAATCCATGGAGTAATGCGTGATTACTTAGCGATTACCTTGCGGCCGCGGTAAAAACCGTCGGCAGTGATGTGGTGACGCAGGTGTTTTTCACCAGAAGTTTTGTCTACAGACAGGCTGGTGACAGCGGTCAGCGCGTCATGTGAACGACGCATGCCACGTTTGGAACGGGTTGGTTTATTCTGTTGTACGGCCATGGACCTTACTCCTCAATTACTTATGCTTTAAGCTGGCTAATACGGCAAATGGGTTCGGCTTTTGTGCCTCTTCAGGCAGTTCACCAAAGACCATGTCCGCGTCGGACACTTCACAGTGTTCAGAATCATGCACCGGAACTACAGGCAAGGAGAGGATAATTTCATCTTCAACCAGCGCCAGCAGATCGATTTCACCGAATTCGTTAACCTCAATCGGCTCATACGCTTCCGGCAGTGCTTCGGCCTGTTCGTCATTTCTGACGGGGCTGAAACAATACGTTGTGTGGACATGATGAGAGAACGGTTTCCCGCAACGCTGACATTCGAGGGTTACTGACACCGTCGCATCGCCGCGTAAAACGGCAAGACGCTGGTTATCAATAGCGAACGACATGCTACATTCCACATCACTGTCCACGCTGACAACAGAATCAGCGACACGCACAGCCTGATCACGAGTATAGATACCCTGGTAATCTAAGCGTTTTTGAGCCGTGCGAACCGGATCGAGAGTCAGGGGTAATTTTACCTTTTGCATAGGGCGCGCATATTAACTTTGTAACGTCATAGAGTCAAAGAAAAAGGCAGCCTCAGGTTGCCTTTTGCCATTTATTCGCACACATTGCGGCGCATAGTTTAAAATGATGCACTGCGAAGCGCTATATGTGGATGAAAAAATATGTCTGAACTGATCCTCGCGTCAACCTCCCCCTGGCGGCGGATGCTGCTGGAAAAGCTGTCGGTCTCTTTTGCCTGCGCGGCGCCGGAGGTTGATGAAACGCCGCTGCCCGGCGAACCGGCGCGCCAGCTGGTGATGCGCCTGGCGCAAGCTAAAGCGCAGGCCCTCGCCGAGCGCTATCCACAACACCTTATTATAGGCTCCGATCAGGTTTGCGTCCTGGATGGCGAAATTACCGGTAAGCCGCACACGGCGGAAAATGCCCATCGTCAGTTGAAGAAAGCCAGCGGCACCATCGTGACGTTTTATACCGGGCTGGCGTTATACAATTCAGCCAGGGGTCATTTACAAACCGAATGTGAACCCTTTGATGTTCATTTTCGCCATTTAAGCGACCAGGAAATTGACAGCTATATTCGCAAAGAAAATCCGTTAGCCTGTGCCGGAAGTTTCAAAAGCGAGGGTTTAGGCATCACGCTTTTCGAACGCCTGGAAGGACGCGATCCGAACGCGCTGGTCGGTTTACCGCTAATCGCCTTATGTCAGATGCTGCGTCGGGAAGGATTTAATCCGCTGCTTGCCTAAGGAGACAGAAAACGGGAATCAGGGATTTCACCGCCCGCCCCCGATTCCTGCGCCCTTTTCTTTATGCCAGCGCGACCCGTTCATCCGACAGGCCCGCCTGGCGGTGCGGCAAGCAGCACAACACGCCCACACTACGGGGTGTTATCGACTCCTTTATTGTCTTGTCGATCACAGTTTATTTCTCTGCCTCCATTACAATCCACACAATAATGAAACGTCGTTTTATTTTAAAAATGGAGCCCCGATGAATAGTCGCGTCGCGCTTTTAGCTATTACCCTGCTGGCCGCCGCCAGCGCCAACGCCGATGACTGGCAGCGTCAAGGTGTGGTAGACGGCAATCTCCCCGCCTCCTGGCAACAGTTGAAAGCACAAATGACTTACCCGGATTCCTGGCTCTCTGGCCGCTATAGCGATTTTAATCACTGGCGACAGCATGCTCGTCAACTGCTTCGGCAATCTCTGCTCACGCCTGATTCAACCATCCCCTTTGATCCGCAGACGATCATGACGGAAGATCGCGGAAGTTATCTCGCCGAAAAAATCGCGCTCAATATCACCGACGATAATCGAATCGCCGCCCTGATGTTGACGCCAAAATCCGCAGGCCCTCACCCGGCGATCGTTCTGCTTCACGATCATGGCGCTAAGTTTGATATCGGTAAGGAAAAGCTCATTCGCCCATGGAATAATGCCGCGCAGTTAGCCAGCGCCCAGGCGTGGGCGGATAAATTTTTCACCGGTAGATTCATCGGTGACGAACTGGCAAAGCGCGGTTATCTCGTGATCGCCATTGATAGCCCAGGCTGGGGAGATCGCGGGCCTATGGTTTACGAACAGCAGCAGGCGCTGGCCAGCAACTATTTTAATCTTGGACGCTCGCTGGCCGGTGAAATGGCCTACGAAGATCTGCGCACCGTCGATTTTCTCACTACGCTCAAAAAAGTTGACAGTACACGAATCGGGGTGCTGGGTTTCTCGATGGGAGGCTTTCGCGCCTGGCAACTTGCCGCGCTCTCCGATAATGTGGCCGCCACTGCCGTTATCTCCTGGTTTGGCACCAGGAGCGGCCTGATGCAAGCGGGTAATAACATCCTGCGCGGTCAATCGGCATTTTATATGCTGCACCCGGGCTTATCCACGCGTCTGGATATCCCCGATATCGCCAGCATTGCGGCGCCAAAACCGATGCTTATTTATAGCGGTGGTCAGGATAAGCTGTTCCCGGCTGAGGCCGTAAACGATGCCTTCGCAAAAGTACGCAGCGTCTGGGCATCACAAAAAGCGCAGGACCGACTTGAAACGAAAACGTGGCCGGAACTGGGCCACGTCTTTTATAAAGAGCAGCAGGATGCGGTTTTCCCCTGGCTGGATAAGTGGCTTAAACCCTGAACTGCTGCGGATTATTTCGTGCTACGCAATACCTGCAGACAGCGCTTTAGCTGATTATCCAGCGGCGCTTCAATACGCAGCACCTCGCCACTTCCCGGATGCGTAAACTTCAGCGCGGCGGCATGCAGGAACAGGCGATTAAGGCCCGTTCCTGCCAGTTGCTTGTCGAATTCACGATCGCCATAGCGATCGTCGAACGCGATGGGGTGACCAGCATATTGTGTGTGCACACGAATCTGGTGCGTACGCCCGGTTACCGGGCTGCAGCGTACCAGCGTGGCATGCGTATAACGCTCTTCGACTTTAAAACGCGTCTCCGAGGGTTTCCCCTCCTGGTTTACCCGCACAATACGTTCACCGCTTTGCAGAATGTTTTTCAGCAAGGGCGCCTGCACCACTTTCATATGCGACTGCCACTGGCCGCGCACCAGCGCCAGATAATCCTTCTGCATCCCTTTCTCGCGCAGTTGCTCGTGCAGCGAACGCAGCGCCGAACGCTTTTTCGCCACCAGCAAAACGCCAGATGTGTCGCGATCGAGGCGATGCACCAGTTCCAGGAAACGGGCCTCCGGGCGCAACGCCCGCAAGCCTTCAATCACGCCAAAACTCAGGCCGCTGCCGCCGTGCACTGCCGTGCCGGAAGGTTTGTTAAGCACCAGAATATGTTCATCTTCATAGAGAATCACATCAGCCAGCGCAGCCACTTTTTGCAAATGCGGCGACACCGCCTCTTCTTCTTTCTCTGCCACCCGCACAGGCGGGATACGCACTTCGTCGCCGGCTTCCAGTTTATACTCCGGCTTAACGCGTTTTTTGTTCACCCGCACCTCGCCTTTACGCAAGATGCGATAAATCATGCTCTTCGGTACGCCTTTCAGTTGCGTACGCAAAAAGTTGTCGATACGTTGCCCGGCTTCATCATCAGCAATGGCAACCATTTTTACGCTTGGGATCTCAGTTTTCATGGTGCGCGATTCTAAATATCCCTGCGCATTAGCGCCACTCATTTTTATATGCTTATATTTATCATCATCCGCATATCATCACATGCTCCTCCGGTATTTTGTTGGTTATTAGAACAATCTGTATACACAGGTGAAAAAACGGTGAGTAAGCGGGAAATAAAAGGTGAAAGTCAACTTGCTATAACGCGCTCAGCAATGGAATAATGGTGCAGTTTTCCGTGCTGAACCTTGTTAGAACAAGAAATTAGCGGAATGACCAATTTTGTCTGACCGTTCATCCACGCAGCAATGGCGTAAGACGTATTGATCTTTCAGACAGTTAGCGGGCTGCGGGTTGCAGTCCTTACCGGTACAGGCTCTATGGATTTCACATCGCAGGAAGGCGTCAACTTCCGGGTTCCCCGGATGTTCATCTCAGTCTGATGATTAAGGTGAGCAAGTTAAGCCACTTTGCCTGCAACGTGAAAAACATTGAGTATAAATGGAATCTTCTCTGGTGATACATCCCAGGCAGTTCCCCTGATAATTGCATTGTGTTTCCGTTTGAAATACAGGCAACCGACACTCTGCGCCTCTTAAGCGCGCGACAACCGTGAGGTTGGCGACGTGAAACAGACACGAGGCCATCGGTTTCTCCCGGTAAGGCGTTACTCTGCCCGCAGCTTAGTCGTCAATGTAAGAATAATGAGTAAGTTACGATGAAAAGAATGTTAATCAACGCAACTCAGCAGGAAGAGTTGCGTGTCGCCCTTGTTGATGGGCAACGCCTGTACGACCTGGATATCGAAAGCCCCGGGCACGAACAGAAAAAAGCGAACATCTACAAAGGCAAAATCACACGTATTGAACCGAGCCTCGAAGCCGCATTTGTTGATTATGGTGCCGAGCGTCATGGTTTCCTCCCTCTCAAAGAAATTGCCCGCGAATACTTCCCTGCCAGCTACAATTCCCATGGCCGTCCAAACATTAAGGATGTGCTGCGTGAAGGTCAGGAAGTTATTGTGCAGATTGATAAAGAAGAACGCGGCAATAAAGGCGCCGCGCTGACCACGTTTATCAGCCTGGCGGGAAGTTATCTGGTATTAATGCCGAACAACCCGCGTGCTGGTGGTATTTCGCGCCGTATTGAGGGTGATGATCGCACCGAGCTTAAAGAAGCGCTGGCCAGCCTTGAGCTGCCGGAAGGCATGGGACTTATCGTACGTACCGCTGGCGTCGGCAAATCCGCCGAGGCGCTGCAGTGGGACTTAAGTTTCCGCCTGAAGCACTGGGAAGCCATTCAGAAAGCCGCTGAAAGTCGCCCTGCTCCGTTTCTGATCCACCAGGAAAGCAACGTGATTGTCCGCGCCTTTCGCGACTATCTGCGTCAGGATATCGGCGAAATCCTTATCGACAACCCAAAAGTGCTTGAGCTGGCTCGCCAGCATATCGCGGCGCTGGGGCGTCCGGATTTCAGCAGCAAAATCAAACTGTACACCGGCGAAATCCCGTTGTTCAGCCACTACCAAATCGAATCGCAGATTGAATCCGCATTCCAGCGCGAAGTTCGTCTGCCTTCCGGCGGTTCTATCGTTATTGATAGCACAGAAGCGCTGACCGCTATCGATATCAACTCCGCACGGGCAACCCGCGGCGGCGATATCGAAGAAACGGCGTTCAACACTAACCTTGAAGCGGCCGATGAAATCGCCCGCCAGCTGCGTCTGCGCGACCTCGGCGGTCTGATCGTAATCGACTTCATCGATATGACTCCGGTACGCCACCAGCGCGCGGTGGAAAATCGCCTGCGTGAAGCCGTGCGTCAGGACAGAGCGCGTATCCAGATCAGCCATATTTCACGTTTTGGCCTTCTGGAGATGTCGCGCCAGCGTTTGAGCCCGTCGCTGGGCGAATCCAGCCACCACGTCTGCCCGCGCTGTAGCGGCACAGGCACTATCCGCGATAACGAGTCTTTGTCGCTCTCCATTCTGCGTTTGATTGAAGAAGAGGCGCTGAAAGAGAACACCAAAGAAGTGCACGCGATTGTGCCCGTACCGATTGCCTCTTACCTGCTGAACGAAAAACGTGCTGCGGTCAGCGCGATTGAAAACCGTCAGACGGATGTGCGCGTCATCATCGTGCCAAACGACCAGATGGAAACGCCGCACTACTCTGTTCTGCGCGTGCGTAAAGGCGAAGAGACCTCGACCCTGAGCTATCTGCTGCCGAAGCTGCACGAAGAAGAGATGGCGTTACCTTCGGATGAAGAACCTGCCGAACGTAAACTTCCTGAGCAACCGGCGCTGGCCGCGTTTGTGATGCCGGATGTGCCTCCTGCGCCGGCACAGGAAGCCCCGGCTAAAGCGCCAGTGGTCACCAGCGCCCCGGTGGCGCCTCACGTTTCTGTCCCTGCGCAACCGGGTCTGATTTCACGCTTCTTCAGCGCGCTGAAAAATATGTTCTCCGGCGCGGATGAGGCCAAACCGGCCGCAACGCCGGTCGAGAAGAAAAGCGAAGAGAAATCCGGTCGTCAACAGGAGCGTCGCAAACCTCGCGCAAACAACCGGCGAGATCGTAACGATCGTCGCGAGAACCGTGATAATCGCGCTGAAAATGGCGACGTTCGTGAACCTCGTGAAGAAAACCGACGCAATCGTCGTGAGAAACCGCAAAACGTCGAGCCGCGCGAGTCTCGTCAGACCGTGAACGAAGACAGCGAAAAAGGCAAAACCCGCGACGAGCAGCAGCCGCGTCGTGAACGTAATCGTCGTCGTAACGATGACAAGCGCCAGGCGCAACAGGAAGCAAAAGCGCAAACCCGTGAAGAGCCGGTAGCACAGGATAGCGAGCAGGAAGAGCGGGTTCAGACGATGCCACGTCGCAAACCGCGCCAGCTGGCACAGAAGGTGCGCATTGAATCCGCTGCGGCAGACGTCGCCGAAGCGGTCGTTGCCGGGCAAACAGACGCCTCTCAGCCGGAAGCCGTTGCCCCACGCACTGAACTGGCAAAAGTCGATCTGCCAGCGGTTGTTGAGACCACAGCAACAGCGGAGAGCGACGATAACGGTGAAGCTCGTGAGACTAACGGAATGCCGCGTCGTTCGCGTCGTTCACCACGCCATCTGCGCGTAAGCGGCCAGCGTCGCCGTCGCTACCGTGATGAGCGTTACCCGACACAATCCCCGATGCCGCTGGCCGTTGCCTGCGCATCGCCGGAAATGGCGTCTGGCAAAGTGTGGATCCGTTACCCGGTTGTTCGTCCACAGGACCAGCAGCAAGAAGAGGCCCAGGTTCAGGATCAGGCACTGACCGCTGCGGCAGTCGCGCCGGAAGTTACACCCGCGGTTAGCGCAGAACCGGTTGTCGCGGAAGTCATCGCGCCTGACGTTGTTGAAGAAAATGCTGTGAATCCGGCAGAGGTTGAGGTTATTGAGCCGCAGGCGACGATCAGCGAGCCTGACGTTGCGGTGGTCGAAACAACTCATCCGGACGTTATCGCTGCCCCGGTTGATGAACAGCCGCAGTTGATTGCAGAGGTTGACCAGGCCGTCGCCGATGACGTTGCCGCCGAAGCCGTAGAGGCCGTTGCACAAGAGGCTACCACTGAAACCGCTGCACACGACGCAGCCGGAGCGGAAGCGGCGATCGTCGCTCAGGCGCCTGTTGTCGTCGAAGACACGGTTACTGCCGTTGAGGACGCCCCTGTGGTTTCCGCGCCGGTGGCAGCCCCGGTTGCGGAATCGGTTGTTGAACCAAAACCTGACACCGCCGCTCCGGTTGTCGTGGTGGGAAATCGTCATGCGACCGCGCCGATGACCCGAGCCCCGGCACCTGACTACGTGCCGGAGGCGCCTCGCCAGAGCGACTGGGTTCGCCCGAAATTTGCTTTTGATGGCAAAGGCGCCGCTGGCGGCCATAGCGCAACCCGTACAGCCACGGCGGAACCAACCCGCCCGCATCCTGTAGAGTAACGTCTGCACCTGAAAACCGGCCCCTGCGGCCGGTTTTTTTATTCAGCTTCCGGCCTCTGCATTCCGGCAACCTGCGGCATCACCGCTCTCATCAGATCAAGAAATTTACGCAAGCGCATCGGATAATAGCGTGCCCAGGGATACACAAGATGCACCGGCAGCGAAGGTGCCCGCCACTGTGGAAATAGCTCAATCAGTCGCCCGGCGGCAATATCCTCCACAACCGCCCAGCTCGAAACGATCGCCGCGCCCAGCCCGGCTACGGCGGTATTACGGGCGACATGCACGCTATCCGTGCTCAGACAGGGGGCAATGCCAAAGGTGATAAGCTGGTTATCAACCTGAGATTGCAGCATCACCTCGTGCTGATAAAAGGTGCTGATCGCCACCCACGGTAATACTGACATCTCCCGTGGGGATGTTAATGCCGGATAGCGCGCCAGCAGCGTCGGCGAGGCGACCACGCTACGTGGCACCTCGGCCAACAATACTGATACCGTCGCCGGGTCCACTTCCGCCCCCACGCGAATCGCGCAGTCGATACCCTCACTCAGGAAATCGACGGTCTTGTCATTCAGCATCCACTCGACAGAAAGTTCAGGATAGCGCTGGAGAAAATTCACCAGCGGTCCCAGTAACTGCTGTTGACCAAATGCATGCGGTGCCCGCACTCTTAATACTCCGACAGGCCGGTCATCGGCGATATGCAAATCGTCCTCCAGCGCCAGCCAGGCATCGACAATCTGACGAGCATGCTGATAACAGCGTTCACCGTCATCAGTCAGTTTCATTGCATGGGTGGTACGCAGAATCAGCTTGACGCCCAGCAGCCCTTCCAGAGACTGGAGCCGTCGACTTACCGTCGCCTGCGTGGTATTCATCTGTATCGCCGCCGCGGAGAGCGAACCCGCCTCAACGATACGAATAAATGTACGCATCAGCGCAATACGATCTATACGTTCCTGCTTCTTCATTTTTATTTTTCCTATACGTTTAGCGTATAACCGTTTTACCACCGGGCCATCTACCGCATCTGGCCTATTAGGGGAAAAATAGCGCCATCGTTTTTACAAGGAACATACCATGACACCGACTCCACTCTCCTCCCGCAATGCCGGGTGGGTCATCTTCATCCTCGCCCTGGGCGCCGGCTTCAGCGTTGCTTCAATCTATTATGCGCAACCGCTTCTGCCGCTGATAGGGGCCAATATGCAACTAAGCGTCGAAGGTATGGGTCTGGTGCCGACGTTGACTCAGGCAGGCTACGCGCTGGGGATCCTTTTTCTGCTTCCTCTCGGTGATCGCCATGATCGCAGAACGCTCATTCTGATGAAAAGCGCCGCCCTGGCCGTACTTCTGTTGTTATGTAGTCTCACCGGGCAACTCAGCACTCTGCTGATTGTCAGCCTGCTTATTGGTATGGCGGCAACCATGGCGCAGGATATCGTACCGGCAGCCGCTATCCTGGCGCCGGCGGGCAAACAAGGTAAAATGGTTGGCACAGTCATGACCGGCCTGCTGTTGGGGATCCTGCTCTCCAGAACCGTCAGTGGTCTGGTGGGGGCAATATTCGGCTGGCGAGTCATGTATCAGGCCGCTGCGATCAGTATCGCGCTCATTGGCGTGCTAATGTGGCGCGTCCTGCCGCGTTTTGCGATTCATTCCACCCTGAGCTACCCGCAGTTGATGAAGTCAATGGCACACCTGTGGCAGCGCTATCCTGCGCTGCGCCGTGCCGCACTGGCGCAGGGCTTCCTGTCCGTCGCCTTCAGCGCATTCTGGTCAACACTGGCGGTTATGTTGCTGGCGCGCTATCAGATGGGCAGCGCGGTGGCTGGCGGCTTTGGTATTGCCGGTGCCGCCGGGGCGCTCGCTGCGCCGCTGGCCGGTGGTCTGGCCGATAAATTGGGCGCGGGAAAAGTCACGCAAATGGGCGCGGCGCTGGTGACTGCATCGTTCGCCCTGATGCTCCTGCTGCCTGTCCTGCCTCCGCATGGCCAGTTGATGCTGATTGCCATCTCGGCTGTTGGTTTTGACCTTGGGCTGCAATCCAGCCTGGTGGCCCACCAGAATCTGGTTTATGGCCTGGAGCCTCAGGCCCGTGGTCGCCTTAACGCACTGCTGTTCACCGGCGTATTTATTGGGATGTCGCTGGGTTCAATCCTCGGCAGCAAATTGTATGTGCTGGCAGGCTGGGGCGGCGTGGTTATCCTGGGGATCATCAGCGGCGCGGTTGCGCTTGGTATTCGTTTGCTCGAAAGCGCCAGAGTGCTCTCAGCCCAGCGAGAGGACAAATAAACATTCTCCCGTTCATATAACCAAAAGCCGCTCTGCCATGACGCAGAGCGGCTCCATTTTCAACCCGACACGGCAACTCAGACAGTACGGCGGGCGAACTCTTTAATGCGGAACCCCAGCAACAGCAGCGTCGCAAAATAGGCGATGACGCCAGCCGCCACCACGACCATCAAACGCAACAGGCGAAACGGCATCGTCCCCTGCGACCACTCCGGCATCACGGACATCACCCCCAGCAGTGCCACAGCCATCACAATCACCGCTATCACTAAGCGCAGCAGGAACATAAACCAGCCCGCCTGAGGCGTGAAAATTTTCTGCTTCCGCAGTTGCCAGTAGAGCAGCGCAGCGTTGAGGCAGGCAGCCAGGCCAATTGATAATGACAGGCCCGCGTGCTTCAGCGGGCCAATAAATGCCAGGTTCATCACCTGCGTCATAATCAGGGTAACGATGGCAATTTTCACCGGGGTTTTTATGTCCTGCCGCGAATAGAATCCCGGGGCCAGTACTTTCACTACAATAAGCCCCATCAGTCCGACGGAATACGCCACCAGCGCGCGTTGCGTCATCACTGCATCGAAAGCGGTAAATTTGCCGTACTGGAATAACGCGACCGTCAACGGTTTAGCAAGTATGCCCAACGCCACGGCGCTCGGCAGCGCGAGCAGAAAGCACAGGCGCAATCCCCAGTCCATTAAGCGGCAGTACTCGTCGTGATCGCCGCTGGCGAAACTTTTCGACAGCGAAGGCAACAGAATGGTCCCCAGCGCCACGCCCAGCACACCGGACGGAAACTCCATCAGACGATCGGCGTAATACATCCAGGAAACGGAGCCGGAAACCAGAAATGAAGCAAAAATGGTATTAATGATCAGTGAAATCTGGCTGACGGAAACGCCAAGGATCGCCGGCCCCATTTGTTTCATGACCCGCATCGCGCCCGCATCTTTAAAATTAATTCGCGGCAGTACCAGCATGCCAATTCTTTTCAGATGCGGCAGTTGCCAGGCGAGCTGCAACACGCCGCCAACCGTCACCGCCCACGCCATGGCCAACATCGGCGGATGAAAGTATGGCGCCGCAAACAGGGCAAAACCGATCATACTGACGTTAAGAAGCGTCGGCGCAAAGGCCGGAACCGAAAAACGGTTCCAGGTATTGAGAATCGCGCCCACCAGCGAGGCCAGAGAAATCAGCAGAATATAGGGAAATGTAATACGCAGCAGTTGTGTGGTCAGCGTGAATTTATCGGGCGTATCGGCAAAGCCCGGCGCGGTAATGGCAATCACCCATGGCGCTGCCAGCATACCGGCAACGGTCACCAGCGCCAGTACCAGCGTCAACAGTCCCGACACATAGGCCACGAAAACGCGCGTTGCATCCTCGCCCTGTTTGTTTTTATATTCAGCCAGAATCGGCACAAAGGCCTGAGAAAAAGCGCCCTCAGCAAAAATACGCCGTAAAAGGTTTGGCAGTTTAAACGCGACAAAGAAAGCGTCAGTTGCCATCCCTGCGCCAAAAATACGTGCCACAATCGCATCGCGAGCAAAACCCAGCACGCGCGAAAACATGGTCATCGAACTGACTGCCGCCAGTGATTTTAAAAGATTCATTAACGTATTATTCCAAAACCCTGGAGTAAAACGCCCGCAATGGCGGGCGCGGGAAAGTGGCGATAGTCTACCGGGTTCATACTGAATTACTACTGTCAGATGTTACAACGGATTATTCGCTCATCGCTTCGCGCCACAGCTTTTCCACGATGCGCTGAGCCAGAAGCGCCTGTTCTCCGGATGTTTCAGGAACTGTCTGATTTTGCACACATTCAATAAAGTGCCGCGCGCAACCGGTAAATCCTCGCTGCTCCTGGGTGGTCTGCCAGCCGGGAACAGGACGCTGGAGCACACCGCTTCCCCGCTCCTCCTGCCACTCCCGCATATCCCGTACTTCATATAATCCGCCATCGCTCACCGCCTGTACCCACTCCCGCTGGCTTCCGGCGCGACGGTGCATACTGGTGGTGATCTGTAGCGGGCCGGAACTGAAATGATGTTCTGCATACAACATTTCACCTTGCGCCGTGGTTTGTAGCGCCCCGCCGCGCAAACGCGCTTGCCCGCCCGCCAGCCACAGAGCGGTATCGACCACATGCAGATAATCATCCAATAACGTGAAACGCAGATCGTGACCCACGCTATCGCTACGATGTTTATCCATTCGCAGCGACGCCGCATGCGTAAGTTGCGTTTTAAGTTCACGATACAGCGGAGCAAAACGGCGGTTAAAACCGACCATCAGCGTGAGATTGCGGCGGGCCGCCAGTTCAACCAACGCCTCCGCGTCGCTAAGCTTATCCGCCAGCGGTTTATCAACGCAGACATGAACGCCAGCATTAAGCAACCGACTCACCACGTCATAATGTGAAGTCGTCGAACTGTGGACGAATACGGCGTCACATTGCGCCGCCAACAGATCCAAAGAATCGGCATAGGGTATACGCCAGGTTTCACAGATACGCAGCGCTTTCTCTTTCCCCGGGGACCACGCCGCCTGTAGCGTCCAGCCGTCCGCGGGGCCCAGGACCGGCAGCCAGGCCTTTTGCGCGATACCACCTAAACCCACAACGCCGACGCGTAGCTTCGCCGCCATACTTAATCTCCCAAATGAGCGAGCAGTGAATCCAGCCGTGCTTTTAATTCTGCGACTTCCTCCTCCAGCGCTTCAACCCGGGCCTGAAGATCGTCGCCCGGCAGCGAAACGACGTCAGCCGTAGCGATAAATGAATCCATATCGTCGCAGAACAGATGCATATAGCGACTTTCACGTTTTCCCGGCTCACGCGGCAGACGCGCGACATACGGCCCATCTTCCCGCGCCGCCAGGTTATCAAGGACGCTTTCCACTTCCGCCATATCGCTGAATTCATACATTCTTTGCGCGCGACTACGTAGCTCGCCTGGCGTCTGCGCGCCGCGCAGCAGCAAGGTGGTCACAATAGCGACCTCAGCGGCAGTTAATTTCAGGTCGCCAAATTCTGAGTTGCAGAAACGCTGTTCATATTTCGTCACCCGATTGCCAAAACCGCTGACCGTACGCAAATAATGCCGCTTCACTAACGTATCAAGCAGATCCTGGACCGCACTTTCGCTTAGCGACATCACCGGTTCACGGTTCGTTTTCTGGTTACAGGCGGTCACAACCGCATTGACCGACAGAGGATACTGTTCCGGCGTAGTGACCTGCTTCTCCAGCAGGCAGCCAATGACGCGCGCTTCATGCGCGGTTAACTGATATTTCATGATGTCTCCTTAGCGACCCGGGGTCCAGTCCTGTGTTGTCAACGCCGTCAGTACGTGATCGCGCCACTGCCCGTCGATCAGCAGGTAATCTTTGGCGTATCCCTCTTTTTCAAAGCCCAGACGCGCCAGCAAATCGCCGCTGCGCTGATTATGCGGCATATAGTTTGCCATTATGCGATGAATATGTTGTGTACGCTGCATATAGCGAATTGCCGCGGTCAGCGCTTCAAACATCAGCCCCTGCCCTTGACACTTTTCCGCAATGGAATAGCCCAGATAGCAGGCATGGAACGACCCGCGCACAACATTGGAAAAATTCGCCACGCCGATAATCTCTTTTTCTTCCGGATCGAGAAGCGCAAAATAGAATGCCGAACCCTGTTTATGAAACTCCGATATCATCGATAACCGCGCCTGCCAGCCGGACGGATAACAGTGGCTGTCATCGCGCACGGGCTCCCAGGGTTTTAAGAACCCTTTATTCTCCGCGTAATAATCGGCCAGACGCCAGGCGTCACGATCGTGAACCAGCCGGACCACCAGCCGATCCGTCGTCAAACGTACCTTCGGTACGTTACTGCGATAGCCAAACATTTCCCTCTCCTGTTCCCCTGACGCAATACATACTGACTTCACTATACCTGTCCTGCACGGTGGTGTGAAAACAGCAACATACCATTTTCTGCACCATCTCTGCTTTTCGATGAATAGCGTCTATCGTTCTTGCATTTTGATAAAAAAATATTGTCGCCAGTTTGCTGGGAAAATAGCCATTAACCCCGCAAAATATCAGCGCTTATTCTTATCTTTCCCGGGAGGGGAAATGTCCCGCGTATCGCAGGCAAGGAGCCTGGGTAAATATTTCCTGTTAGTCGATAACATGCTGGTGGTGCTCGGTTTTTTCGTTGTATTCCCACTGATCTCTATTCGCTTCGTCGACCAGATGGGCTGGGCGGCGCTAACGGTCGGAATAGCCCTTGGCTTGCGCCAGCTTGTACAGCAAGGATTTGGTATATTTGGCGGTGCAATTGCCGACCGTTTCGGCGCCAAACCGATGATTGTTACCGGTATGCTGATGCGCGCTGCCGGCTTCGCGGCCATGGCCATCGCCCATGAACCGTGGGTATTGTGGCTATCCTGTGTGCTTTCCGGCCTCGGCGGCACGTTGTTCGATCCGCCTCGCGCCGCGCTGGTGGTCAAACTGGTGCGCCCTCAGCATCGTGGGCGTTTTTTTTCTGTTCTGATGATGCAGGACAGCGCGGGCGCGGTAGTCGGCGCGCTGTTGGGTAGCTGGTTGTTGCAATATGATTTTCGTCTGGTTTGTAGCGCCGGCGCGGCGCTGTTTATCGCCTGTGCGGCATTCAATGCCTGGTATCTCCCGGCCTGGAAACTGTCGACGGTAAAAGCACCGGTTCGCGAAGGGCTGGGGCGCGTGCTGCGCGACAAACGCTTTGTCACTTACGTTCTGACGCTGACGGGTTACTACATGCTGGCGGTGCAGGTGATGTTAATGCTGCCGATCATGGTTAACGACATTGCCGGTTCGCCGTCGGCGGTGAAATGGATGTATGCCATTGAAGCAACCATTTCGCTCACCCTGCTTTACCCCATTGCCCGCTGGAGTGAAAAGCGTTTTCGCCTTGAGCAGCGCCTGATGGCCGGTCTGTTAGTGATGACCCTCGCGATGATGCCGATCGGCTTAACCAGCAACCTGCAGCAGCTGTTTACCCTGATCTGTGTGTTTTATATTGGCTCAATTATTGCGGAACCTGCACGTGAAACGCTGGGCGCTTCGCTGGCGGATGCCAGGGCGCGCGGCAGCTATATGGGTTTTAGTCGTTTAGGACTGGCCTTTGGTGGCGCTTTCGGCTATGCCGGTGGCGGCTGGTTGTTCGACGCCGGTAAAGCGGCATCTCAGCCCGCGCTGCCGTGGCTAATGCTGGGCGTTATCGGACTGGCCACCTTCGTCGCATTATGGTGGCAATTCAGTTCAAAGCGCTCAACGCCCCGCATGCTGGAGCCGCGTACCTGAGTTGCCGGTCCTTTGTTTCTCCTCCATACTGAATTGAGGATGTTCAGTACCAATGGAGGAGAAACGTGAAGTTATATATCTACGATCACTGCCCGTTCTGCCTTAAAGCCCGCATGATTTTCGGCCTGAAAAACATTCCTGTCGAGCTGATCACGCTCCTGAACGATGATGAATCAACACCCACCCGACTGATCGGGGAAAAAATGGTTCCGATCCTGCAAAAAGACGATAGCCGTTACATGCCTGAAAGTATGGATATCGTGCACTATGTCGATAAACTGGACGGCAAACCGCTACTTACCGGCTCGCGTAACCCGGCCATCGACACCTGGCTGCGAAAGGTCAACGGTTATGTTAACCGCCTGCTGCTCCCGCGCTTTGCAAAATCGGCGTTCGATGAGTTCTCAACGCCAGAAGCGCGTGCCTGGTTTGTGAATAATAAAGAAGCGGCAATCGGCAGTTTCACCGACCATCTTGCGCATTCACCCGGTCTGGTAAAGAACATCAGCGACGATCTGCGCGCGCTGGATAAACGAATAGTCCAGCCAAATGCCGTCAACGGTGATCTGTCCGAAGATGATATTCATCTCTTCCCGCTACTGCGGAACCTGACGCTGGTCGCCGGCGTAAACTGGCCAAGCCGCGTGGCCGCCTATCGTGATAATATGGCCAAACAGACGCAGATAAATCTGCTGTCATCCATGGCCATCTAAAAAGAAGGCAGCGAAAGGTCTGGCCGTTCGCTGCCATTCAGGCGCGTTTTCAGTATTTTCCGCTAGCACTTCCTGCGCTGGCCGACCATGCTGCTTTATGTCAGGATGAACCCATGGCATGACATTAAGGAACCCAATGAAAAAGATGTTTATCGTGGCCGCGCTTATGGTTATCGGCCTGCTGAGCGGCTGTAACCAGCTTACGCAGTATTCCGTGAGCGAGCAGGAGATCAACCAGGCGCTGCAGAAACGTAACCATTTCGCCAAAGACATTGGCCTGCCGGGCGTAGCGGATGCCCATATTGAACTGCAAAACCTTACCAGCGCCATTGGCCGGGAAGAACCCAACAAGGTGACGCTAAGCGGAGAAGCCAATTTAGATCTCAATTCATTATTCGGCAATCAGAAAGCAACCATCGACCTGAAGCTCAAGGCACTGCCGGTATTTAATCAAGAGAAAGGGGCCATTTTCCTGCAGGAGATGGAGGTCGTTGATGCAAAAGTTCAGCCTGAGAAGCTCCAGTCCGTTGTGCAAACGCTGATCCCTTATCTCAATCAGTCCCTGCGCAGCTATTTTAATCAACAGCCTGCCTACGTACTGCGCGAAGATGCCAGCACCGGTGAAGCGCTGGCTAAGAAATATGCTAAAGGTATAGAGGTGAAGCCAGGGGAAATCATTATCCCGTTCACCGATTAGTTCTCCGGGCGCTGACGCGCCCGTTTTTTTGCGGAAATGGGTGCAAAGGAAAACGTTTACGCTTATCCTTAGTGCCCGGCAAAAACAGCCCTGATGACTGAACCTACTAGCCGGAGCCTTCCATGACAGCACAATCCCAGGTATTGAAAATCCGCCGCCCTGACGACTGGCATATCCATCTGCGAGATGACGATATGTTACAAACCGTCGTGCCATATACCAGTGAATTCTATGGCCGGGCGATCGTGATGCCGAATCTGGTGCCGCCTGTCACCACCGTAGACGCCGCCATCGCCTATCGCCAGCGTATTCTTGCTGCCGTCCCTGCGGGCCACGATTTTACGCCGCTGATGACCTGCTATCTGACCGATACGCTCGAACCGGCGGAGCTGGAGCGCGGATTCAACGAAGGCGTATTCACTGCCGCCAAACTCTATCCCGCCAATGCCACCACCAACTCCAGCCATGGCGTCACCAGTACCGATGCGATTATGCCGGTGCTGGAGCGCATGGAAAAACTGGGGATGCCGCTGCTGGTTCACGGGGAAGTTACCCATCCTGATATCGACATTTTCGACCGGGAGGCGCGTTTCATTGACACGGTCATGGAGCCGCTGCGCCAGCGTCTCCCGGGCCTGAAGGTTGTCTTCGAACATATCACCACCAAAGATGCCGCTGAATATGTACGCGACGCCAATGAACTGCTGGCGGCCACCATCACCCCGCAGCACCTGATGTTTAACCGTAACCATATGCTGGTTGGCGGGGTGCGCCCTCATCTCTACTGCCTGCCGATTCTGAAACGCAACATCCACCAGCAAGCTTTGCGTGAACTGGTCGCCAGCGGTTTCAACCGCACTTTCCTCGGAACGGACTCCGCGCCGCACGCCCGCCATCGTAAAGAAGCCAGTTGCGGATGCGCCGGCTGTTTCAACGCGCCAACCGCGCTGGGTAGTTACGCGACGGTGTTTGAAGAGATGAACGCCCTGCAGCACTTTGAAGCCTTTTGTTCGCTCAATGGCCCGCGTTTTTACGGACTGCCGGTCAATGAAGGCTACGTTGAGCTGGTGCGCGAGGAAAGCAAGGTGGCGGAAACAATTCCCCTGCCAGGCGATGCGCTGGTTCCGTTCCTCGCCGGTGAAACCGTGCGCTGGACAATGAAAAAATAAAAATCTCGCTCCCTGTTGTAAACGCGCAATAATAACTGTATAAATAAACAGCACATTACGCAGGGGGCAATTATGCGCATTGAAGTGTCCATCGCCAAATCAACAGCTCTACCCAATGGTGCCTTAGAAGCGCTGAACAATGAACTCTCCCGCCGTATCGAACAGCAGTTCCCCGCAATATCCAGTGAGGTGAGCGTACGCTATGCGGCTAATAATAATCTGTCGGTTATCGGCGGCCTGAAAGAAGATAAAGACCGGATTAGTGAAATCCTGCAAGAAACCTGGGAAAGCGCCGATGACTGGTTTGTCCACGACTAGTCAATTAACTTTGCTCCCTCATTGTGCTGTTTTTTTGCCGGGTCGCCCCGGCTTTTTTATTTTTCAGACTCATACATCCTCCTGATACTTCTGTTTAGTGTCTTCAAAAATAACAAAGAACCGATACTTTTTTGCGCAAAAAATCAACAAATGATAGCGTATGTACCTTCTGTTCCATTTAATTTCTCGAGTTTATTCTTGACTACTGATATAATTAACTTGCTTCAGAAAACGCGCATTAAACCTCGATAACTGTTGTCTTTTAACATATGAATAAGGGGTTATGATGGAAAAGAATAATGAAGTCATCCAGACCCATCCCCTCGTCGGATGGGACATCAGCACCGTAGACAGTTACGATGCGCTGATGTTGCGCTTACACTACCAAAACCCCACTCAAGAAAGCAGTAAAGACGCAGAAATTGGCCAGACGCTATGGCTAACGACGGACGTCGCACGTCAGTTTATTTCTATTCTGCAAGCCGGTATTGCGAAGATTGAATCTGGCGAATACCAGGAAAATGAGTATCGCAGACATTAGTATTACCGCCATGATGTCTAAATATTCACTAAACAGGCACCCCAGGGTGCCTGAATTATTTTCGGGCTTGTATAACAACAGGTTGTTAATTACCCTGCTTATAAAGCAATAACCCGGAACGCACCATGCAATACGATCTTATCATCCTCGGTAGCGGCTCAGTCGGCGCCGCAGCTGGTTATTATGCACGGCAGGCAGGGCTCAACGTCCTGATGATCGATGCGCATCAGCCTCCACATCGGGAAGGCAGCCATCATGGCAGTACGCGTCTCATTCGTCATGCCTACGGCGAAGGCGAGAAATATGTCCCTCTGCTATTACGCGCGCAAAAGCTGTGGGATGAATTTGCCGCAGCCAGCGGCGAAACCGTTTTTGAACCAACCGGTGTCATAAACCTGGGGCCTGCCGGTTCTGAATTCCTGCGTAACGTCGCCAGCAGTGCAGCCCAGTTCCAGCTAGATGTCGAGGAAATGGACGCACGAGCGGTTATGGCTCGCTGGCCGGAAATTCGTGTGCCAGATGATTATCGGGCGATATTTGAACCCGCCTCCGGCGTACTGCGCAGCGAACTGGCCGTTGAAACCTGGATTCGTCTCGCCCGCGAAGCGGGAGCCGCACAGCTGTTTAATTGCCCGGTCTCGGCCATTCACCCGCAATCGCATGGCGTGACGGTCGAGACGATAGAGGGTGAGTACAGCGGTAAAAAATTGCTGGTCAGCGCCGGAACCTGGGTCACGCGCCTTCTGCCTGAGCTCCCTGTTCAGCCCGTACGTAAAGTTTTCGCCTGGTTCCAGGCGGATGGACGTTACAGCAGCAAAAATAACTTCCCGGCATTTACCGGCGAGTTAGCCAACGGCGATCAGTTTTACGGTTTTCCGGCGGAAGATAACGAACTGAAAATCGGAAAGCACAACGGCGGGCAGCGCATTTCCGCCCCGGAAGAGCGTACAGCGTTTGGCAGCGTGGCGACGGATGGCTCGGAGTCTTTCAACTTCTTGCGTAACGTGTTGCCCGGTATTGGCGGCTGCCTGCATGGCGCATCCTGTACCTACGATAACACCGTCGATGAAGACTTTATTATTGATACTCTTCCCGGTCAGCCCAATACGCTGTTGATTACGGGCCTCAGCGGGCACGGTTTTAAGTTCGCCCCGGTGCTAGGGGAACTGGCTACCCGGTTCGCGCTTGGAGCGCCCTTTGAGTTTGATCTGACGCCCTTTTCACTGGCGCGATTTACGTTATAAGCGCCCGATTTACTGGTGAGCAAAAAACAACGGCCTCAATTGAGGCCGTTATGTGCAGAGAGAGATTATGCGTCGCCTTTTTGAACTGCTGGTCAACAACATCCGCGAACATTTTATGATTTATCTCGCGCTATGGCTGCTGCTGGCGATTCTCGATCTCATCTGGTTATGGTTTTTCTGAAAATTCAGGGTCCGGGATCCCTAACTTAGTATTCAGCCGACCGCGAGATTTATTGAAGATCTTATTGCCATTCTCACGTCCGGCGCGCAGTTTTCTCTGCTCCTCTTCCGGCAGCTTATGCTCTTCCATGCAGGCTTCGCTGCAGCAGCCGGAAAATTTCTCCGCGCAGGACGGGCACTGGATAAACAGCAGGTGGCAGCCATCGTTCAAACAGTTAGTATGACTATCGCAAGGTGCGCCGCACTGATGGCAATGCGCAATAACATCCTCAGTAATACGTTCGCCCATACGCTCATCAAAGACAAAGTTCTTACCGACAAAGCGTACTGGCAGCCCCTGCTCCCGCGCCCGTCGCGCATACTCAATGATCCCGCCTTCAATATGCCAGACCTTACTGAATCCATTATGCTTCATCCAGGCGCTCGCTTTTTCACAACGAATACCGCCGGTGCAGTACATAACGATTTTCTTATCTTTATGTTCCTGCATCATCTCAACGGCCTTCGGCAACTGATCGCGGAAAGTATCCGCCGGGATCTCCAGTGCCTTCTCGAAGTGCCCGACCTCATATTCGTAATGGTTACGCATATCGATGAAAACGGCATCCGGATCATCCAGCATCGCGTTAACTTCCGCCGCTTTCAGATACTCCCCCACGTCTGATGCATCGAACGTCGGATCGTCAATACCATCCGCAACGATACGATCGCGAACTTTGAGGCGCAGAACCCAAAAGGATTTACCATCATCGTCCAGCGCGATATTCAGGCGCAAACCATTCAGGGCGGGATCAAACGCGTACAAAAATTCACGTAACGCATTGACCCGGCTTTGCGGCACGCTGATTTGTGCGTTGATGCCTTCATGAGCCAGATAAATACGGCCAAAAACATTCAGTTTAGTCAGCGCAAGCCACAGCGCATCGCGCGTCGCTTGAGGATCGGTAATCGTGAAATACTTATAAAACGAGATCGTCGTGCGCGGCTCGGTCTCAGCCAACATTTGCGCTTTTAACGTCTCATTTGCAATGCGGTTATGTAACACTGGCATGGTGTACCTGTTCAACATAGTCAATGAGTAAAATAAACGGCGGGCATCATATAGCAAACACGATTAATTTACATCCCTACATTTTGAGCTACATTTCTCTCACTCACAGGTGCCCACATTAACATTAAATGCCATTGGGCGGCGGTATTTTGGCTGGAGCATAAAAAAATGCGATAATAGAACGCGTTGCTTAATTAAACAGGTATAAGATGACCCAATTACCTAAATTTTCCGCAGCGTTGCTGCATCCACGCTATTGGTTGCTTTGGTCAGGTATTGGCCTGCTCTGGTTAGTTGTACAACTCCCCTATCCGCTAATTTATCGTCTGGGAACCGGACTGGGCCATCTGGCCCGGCATTTGATGAAGCGGCGGGCCAAAATTGCTTATCGTAATCTGCAACTCTGCTTTCCGGATAAAAGTGAGCGGGAATGTCACCAGATGGTGGTGGCTAACTTTGAATCTGTCGGCATGGGACTCATGGAAACCGGCATGGCCTGGTTCTGGCCGACAAAGCGTATTGCGCGCTGGACTGACTCCATTGGCGTTGAGCATATCAGGCAAGTGCAGGCGCAAAAGCGCGGTATTTTGCTGATTGGCATCCATTTTCTGACCCTGGAGATGGGCGCGCGCATGTTTGGTATTAATGCCCCTGGTATTGGCGTCTACCGCCCAAATGACAACCCGGTCATCGACTGGTTGCAGACATGGGGGCGTTTGCGTTCGAATAAAGACATGATCGATCGCAAAGATCTGAAAGGTATGATTCGTGCCCTGAAAAAAGGGGAAGTTATCTGGTACGCCCCCGACCACGATTATGGCCCGGCATCCAGTGTGTTTGTGCCATTTTTCGCTGTCGACCAGGCCGCTACCACTTCGGGTACCTGGATGCTGGCCAGAATGTCAAAAGCCTGCATTGTTCCCTTTGTTCCTCGCCGCAAACCGGGTGGCAAAGGGTATGAATTAATCATCCTGCCAGCGGAATGCGACCCACCGCTGGATGATGGGGAAACCACCGCCGCCTGGATGAACAAGGTTGTCGAGCAGTGCATTCTGATGGCGCCTGAGCAATATATGTGGATGCACCGTCGCTTTAAAACGCGTCCCCAGGGCGTCCCGTCCCGCTATTGATTCCCGCATCCTGCCCAGCAACGCGGTTATCCCGCATCTGAATACGGATGTGGGATAACTCTGCCATCTGTCAGCCTTTTTTAAGCTTTAAAAGCTGTCCTCCATTGCGGCAACCCTTTCCCGGGCGCATAATTAGCATGCTCATATTTTCAATTGTTTGACCTGCGCTGCAGGCCAGTGGGAACCTATGCCGGCTGCTGATACTTCGATTAACTGGAAGCGTAACCTTACCGTCACCTGGCTTGGCTGTTTTTTAACCGGCGCCGCCTTCAGCCTGGTAATGCCATTTCTCCCTCTGTATGTTGAACAACTCGGCGTAACCGGCTACAGCGCGCTTAATATGTGGTCAGGTCTGGTTTTCAGCATTACCTTTTTATTTTCTGCTATCGCTTCGCCATTCTGGGGTGGGCTGGCTGACCGTAAAGGCCGCAAAATTATGCTGCTGCGCTCGGCCCTCGGCATGGGGATCGTCATGTTGCTGATGGGACTGGCGCAAACAATCTGGCAATTTCTGATCCTGCGCGCACTGTTAGGTCTGCTTGGCGGATTCATTCCTAACGCCAATGCCCTGATTGCCACCCAGGTTCCCCGACAAAAGAGCGGGTGGGCGCTGGGAACGCTATCGACAGGCGGCGTCAGCGGTGCGCTGCTTGGGCCGTTGGTGGGGGGGATTCTGGCCGATAACTGGGGATTGCGTACCGTCTTCTTTATCACTGCGACTGTGTTGTTTATTTGTTTCTTATTTACCTGGTTTCTTATCCGCGAGCAGTTTGTGCCGGTTAATAAAAAAGAGATGCTCAACGCGAAGGCGGTTGTCTCTTCGCTGAAAAATCCGAAGCTGGTGCTGAGTCTGTTTGTCACATCGCTGATTATTCAGGTCGCCACAGGTTCAATTGCCCCGATTCTGACGCTATACGTGCGCGATCTTGCGGGTAATGTCAGTAATATTGCGTTTATTAGCGGTATGATTGCGTCAGTACCCGGCGTTGCGGCCCTGCTCAGCGCACCGCGTCTGGGGAAACTGGGCGACCGCATCGGGCCGGAAAAAATCCTGATTGCCGCGATGGTGATCTCCGTTGTCCTCCTTATACCGATGTCGTTCGTGCAGACGCCACTGCAACTGGGGATCCTGCGTTTTCTGTTAGGCGCGGCCGACGGGGCGTTATTACCCGCGGTGCAAACATTACTGGTATATAACTCCACCAACCAGATATCCGGTAGAATTTTCAGCTACAATCAGTCATTTCGCGATATTGGCAACGTCACCGGACCGCTGATTGGCGCATCGGTTTCCGCTAACTATGGCTTCCGTGCCGTCTTTTTAGTCACCGCCTTTGTGGTGCTGTTTAACGCGATCTATTCAACCCTCACTCTTCGCCGCCCTCGCCGCAATCGCGCCTCTGATAATCCGGGTTCCGGCCAGCATTCCGTAAATTAATATTGCGAGCCCATTCCTCTCTTGACGCCTGACCCGACGCCTTCTATAGATTGAATCGTGTTCATTTCTATTCTTCTTAGGGGGTTAGCCATGTCAAAGGAGTTAATGTTCTATGCCACGCTTGAAGAAGCTATTGATGCAGCCCGCGAAGAGTTTCTTGCTAATCATTCAGATAGCGATGAAGAGAATGCCAGCGTCGAACAATTAAATATTCAGAAATACGTACTCCAGGATGGCGATATCGCCTGGCAGGCTGAATTTCTTGCCGATGAAGATGAGGACGGAGAATGTCAACCTATACTCATCGGCCAAGCGGCACAAAGCGTCTTTGACGGCGATTATGACGAAATTGAGCTACGCCAGGAGTGGCTTGAAGACAATACGCTGCACGAGTGGGATGAAGGCGAGTTTCAGTTAGAACCCTCTCTGGATAGCGGAGAGGGTCAGACCGCAGCCGATGAGTGGGATGACCGCTAGCGTATTAGTTGTAAGGACCGTGGCTGGCATCAAGCGGCAGCAGTAACGTATCAAACACCAGCGAAAAGGGCAGATCGAGAATGGTGATATAACGCCATGAAGAATCCCGGACGTCCCACTGAACGCCTGGATAATACTGATTTCCATGCCCCTGTCCGGGCACGGTACGACTGATAATACTACCGCAGCCGCTAAGCAGCAGCGTCATAGCGATAGCCAGTAAAACTCTCATCAAAAACCTCGACTCTCTGGTAAAAAAATACCGGCACAATTGCCGGTATTTTCCTTAACGTACGGCTTTCATCGTTTTAACGCGAGGGGATTCAGCGTCAACTGTTGATACGCCGTCACCCACGAAGAATATTTTTCCGGCGCGGCCCATACACGATAATGCATACGCGACATCGTGACCGGATCGCTCAGCAACACCAGGCGGCGGTCACGATTAAGCTTATCCGGCATCTCATTCAGCGCCTGTTCAACATGGCGTTCGCGCGCAGTATCGAGAATATGACCGTGACGATGACGCGCCGTCGCCATCGCGGTTGCCAGTGCGTTAAACGACGGGTTAAATACCGCGTGCATAAAACCATCGTCCAGGGAACGCTGACGGTTCAGCGTCAGGAAGGTATCGGTATCTTTTAACACCTGCGGCGGAGAATACTCTTCCGGGATCAGGAACAGCTTGCATCTCTTGGTACGCAGACCGATTGTCGCACGGCTGGAAATCGCCGACACAAACGGAGACAAGATAAGCGAAAACACGATTGGCGCCAGCCAGAACAGAAAACGCAGATCCAGCCACGCCATGCCAATCGCCCAGACCAGGCCCAGCAGCAGTTGTGAACCGTGACGCATAAACGCTTCGCTCCACGGGGTGGAATCATCATCACGCTGCGGCGAGTTCCACACGACTTCCCAGCCGAGAAACGCACTGACCACAAACACAGTGTGAAACAACATTCGCACTGGCGCCAGCAGCACGGAAAAAAGCACTTCCAGCAGCAGAGAAAGCGTGACGCGGATAAAGCCGCCGTACGCTTTTGGCCCTTTACACCAGATCAGAATAACGCTCAGTAACTTCGGCAGGAACAGCAGCACCATAGTCGAGGCAAACAGCGCAATTGCCAGCTCCGGGCGCCACTGCGGCCAGACCGGGAACAACTGCCGCGGCTGCAGGAAATACTGTGGCTCAGTCAGGGCATGTACAACCTGCAAAGCGGTAGACAGCGCAAGGAACATAAACCATAGCGGCGCCGAGAGGTAAGACATGACACCGGTCAGGAACACCGCACGGTGAACCGGATGCATTCCCTTCACCAAAAACAGACGGAAGTTCATCAGGTTACCCTGGCACCAGCGGCGATCGCGCTTCAGTTCGTCCAGCAGGTTCGGCGGTAACTCTTCATACGAACCGGGAAGATCGTAGGCAATCCACACCCCCCATCCGGCGCGACGCATCAACGCCGCCTCCACAAAATCGTGCGACAGAATGGAACCGGCAAAGTTACCCTCTCCCGGTAACGGTGCCAGCGCACAGTGCTCAATAAACGGCTTTACGCGGATAATCGCGTTATGACCCCAGTAGTGCGACTCGCCTAATTGCCAAAAGTGCAGGCCCGCGGTAAACAGCGGACCATACACACGCGTGGCAAACTGCTGACAACGAGCATAGAGCGTATCCATACCGGAAGCGCGCGGCGACGACTGGATAATCCCGGCATTCGGGTTCGCTTCCATGAGCCGAACCAGTCCGCTCAGGCACTCGCCGCTCATCACCGAGTCAGCGTCCAGCACCACCATGTAACTGTACTGGCTGCCCCACCGGCGACAGAAATCATCAATGTTGCCGCTTTTGCGTTTTACGCGCCGACGGCGGCGACGGTAGAAAATCTGCCCTTCACCCTGCACTTCAGCGATCAGTTCCATCCACGCTTTTTGCTCCGCCACGCAGATATCCGGGTTGTAGCTATCGCTAAGGATATAGACATCAAAGTGCCTGGCGTTACCGCTGGCTTTTACTGACTCCCAGGTCGCCCGCAGCCCGGCGAAAACGCGGTCCACGTCTTCATTACAAATCGGCATGATGAGCGCAGTACGATGTTCCGGATTCAGCGGCTCGTCTCCGATGGTCGACGCAGAAATGCTGTATTTATCGCGCCCGATCAGCAGTTGCAGGAACCCCATTAATGCCGTCCAGAACCCCGCGGAAACCCAGCAGAAAAGCACCGCAAACAGAACCAGAATCCCTGACTGCAACACATAGGGCAGCAGTTGCATAAAGGACACCCAAAGGTTCTGCCCGACCATGTCCATCGGATTAATCAGCGCCCAACCTTGATACGGTAAGATAGTTTTCATGTACCAGGTCGCCACGATGGTCTGCGACAAGGTCAACAACAGCAATATATAGCGGCGGATAGTACCCACAGTTCGCCACTTCTGTTCGCTCTCCAGCTCTTCTTTACTCAGGCGAGTGAGGTAACGGGGCGTGACATCACGACCACGCAGACGATCCCAGAACCGCCCGATGGGATTGGTTCGCCACGGGTCCGGAAACATAGAGGAACGCTTTATTTCTGGCATGGCATTCAGTTGGGTGCGACCTTCATCATCTTTAATCAACTGCTCACCAGACAGCGAATGCGGCCAGCTATGCGCCAGTCGCGACTTTACCGAGCCCAGCGGTGAATCGTCTTCGCGATGATAAACATGATGCTCCGCGTCCAGCGCTTCATGGACGGCCTGTAGACTCGCGTCGGGTAATGCGGTTTTCTCCGCCTCCGACAGCGGCAATGCGTCGATGTACTTCGTTATCTTATTCATTGGCAGGCAGCTGATAGCTCCAGGTTTCACTCAACGTCGTCTGGTCGGCATTGACCAGCGCAGCGCGCATGTCCGTCGTTTTCTTCGGATCTTTCACTTTTACGCGCAGGATCAGGCGCCAGCCTTTCGTCACTGGATTATAGCGCACGCTGTTTTCAACGATTTCGCCGTTATCACCAATGCTGGCCTGCGCGGTTACCGGCGTATCCGCAGGCATCTTTTTCATGTCATCGCCGATAAAATCAACAATAAAAGCGATAGTGCCATCAGGCTGGCGGATCAGATTTGATTGCTTGACATCACCAGTGGAACGACGAGTCTGCATAACGTACGCGTTATCCGGCGCATGCAATTTATCTTCGTCACGGGTGAAAGTGATAGTGTATCTGAAGTTCATCTCTTTACCGGGTTCCGGCAGTTGATCCGGCGTCCAGTAGGTAACGATATTATCGTTGGTTTCATCGTTGGTCGGGATCTCAACCAGTTCGATTTTCCCTTTCCCCCAATCGCCTTTTGGCGTAATCCACGCGCTTGGGCGCAAATCGTAACGATCGTCAAGGTCTTCAAAACGCGAGAACTGACGGCCTCGCTGCAGCAAGCCAAATCCCTGTGGATTCTCCATTGCATAACTGCTGACAGCGAGATGTTTTGGATTATTCAGAGGACGCCAGATCCACTCACCATTACCGGCCAGGATAGAAAGCCCGTTGGAATCGTGCAGCGCCGGACGGTAGTTAATGGTGGGAGATGGCTGATGCGGCCCAAACAGGAACATACTGGTTAACGGAGCGATCCCCAGTTTCCCCACTTTATCGCGCAGATAAACTTTCGATTGTACGTCCACGACAGTATCGCGACCCGGCATGATGATAAAGCGATAAGCGCCTGTGGCACGCGGGGAATCCAGTAACGCATAGATAGTCAGACGCTTATCCGTGGCTTTTGGACGCTCAATCCAGAACTCACGAAAACGCGGGAATTCTTCGCCGGAAGGCAGCGCAGTGTCAATGGCGAGCCCACGGGCAGAAAGCCCATACACCTGGCCCTGGCCCAGCACGCGAAAGTAGCTGGCGCCGAGCATACTGACTATTTCATCGTTCTTATCTTTGCTGTTGATCGGATACAGGACCTTAAAGCCCGCGAACCCCAGATCTTTAACCGTATCTTTATCGTGCTGGACATTGCCAAAATTGAAATAGTCCGGGCTATATTTAATTTTGTGCACGCTGGTTGCAGTGACTTCATTAATGGTCACCGGTGTGTCGAAATACATCCCCTGATGATAAAACTCAAGTTTGAAGGGGGTTTTCAGATTGTTCCAATAGGCTTTATCGTGATTAAACTGAATTTGCTGATAGTCAGCGTACTTCATATCGCGGAAGACAGAGGGCAGGTTACTTTTTGGCGCTTCGTAGCCTTTACCAGCTAGCGTTTGAGCTTCTTTTGCGACATCATCAATGCTGAATGCCCATGCAGATGAAGTACACAGGGACAACATGACAGCTGCACTTAACCAACGCATTTTCATCATCTGTGGTTTATGTTTCATATAAGTAAGCACTTCCCCCTTTGTGTGCTTAAATCGATCCGATCTATTTTAATGGAAACTCGGGCAATCCGACAACATAATCCCTGTATTGTTCAGCTTAGCGGTACAGGGAACAAACAGTTCACTCTCTCAGTCGCACTTTACGTACTTATCCTGGAGACAGATACCCGGGGTTCATGTAGGGTTACAGTGAATTTAAAGCTTATCGCATTGAGTGGTAAGACGAATTGTCTGAGAATGCCGTGAAATCGTATGAATAATACTCCAGTACAGCGTGAATATTTCCTCGACAGCATCCGCGCCTGGTTAATGCTGTTAGGTATCCCTTTTCACATCTCGCTCATCTATTCCAGCCACAGCTGGCATGTTAATAGCGTCGAGCCCTCATGGTGGTTGACATTGTTTAATGACTTCATCCACGCCTTTCGCATGCAGGTGTTCTTCGTGATTTCCGGCTATTTTTCCTACATGCTCTTTCTGCGCTATCCGCTTAAGAAATGGTGGAAGGTACGCATTGAACGGGTGGGAATTCCCATGTTAACCGCCATTCCGCTACTCACCCTTCCGCAGTTCATTATGCTGCAGTATGTCAATGGAAAAACGGAGAACTGGCATGCGCTCTCGGGTTATGAAAAATTCAACACACTGGCCTGGGAACTCATCTCACACCTGTGGTTTTTATTAGTTCTGATGGTACTGACGACATTAGGCGTTGTGCTGTTTAAGTGGCTGGCACAGCGGCGTTCTGCCGCAGCATCCACTTTCGGTGACGCTGTCACATTAAGGCAGCTATCGGTCATTTTCCTGGTTCTCGGCGTGCTATATGCCATCATTCGCCGCACGCTATTCATTTTATATCCGCCGATTCTCAGCAACGGTCTGTTCAACTTTATCGTCATGCAGACGCTGTTTTATCTGCCGTTCTTTATACTCGGCGCCCAGACATTTATTAACGCACGCCTGAAAACGATGTTGACCACTCCGTCACCTGGGTGTTTTACCGCGGCGCTGTTGGGTTTTATCGCTTACCGCCTCAATCAACAGTATGGCTCCGGCGATGGCTGGATGTATGAAATAGAATATATTATTACCATGGTGCTGGGTCTGTGGATGGTCAATGTCGTCTTTTCGCTTGGACACCGTTTACTCAATTTTCAGTCAGCACGCGTGACCTATTTCGTCAATGCATCGCTGTTTATCTATCTGGTTCACCACCCGTTAACTCTGCTCTACGGAGCCTGGATAGCGCCGGTAATTAAATCAAATATCCTGGGATTTATGACCGGGCTGGTTTTTGTTGTTGGAATTGCTCTGATTCTGTATGAAATCCATCTGCGGATACCGCTGTTGCGCTTTCTTTTTTCCGGGAAATACCCACAAAAAGCGGCTAAACCGCAGACGTCGACCTGCTAACGCCAACAGCAAGACAGACTGTATTTCATGTAAACCAGCCTACTTTTTCGCGAACAGCAGACGAAAGACATCACGATACAGGCCTTCCATTGCCGTTTTATCCACTATCGATGTGACCAGTTCACGTCGATAGGCGGCGCCTTCCGTTAATATGGCGATAAATTCGCAGGCGGCATTAATGTGTTCATCGCTCATATCAGGATGGTAGTGCCGGGTAAGCCGCCCCCCTTCTTCTTTCAAACGGCGATCTGCCTGCAGCATAATGTCTCGCAGGCGCGGGTTCCTGGACGCTTCCGCGTTAATTTCCATCAACAGATAATTATCATTTTTAGTATGCTCATTCACGGGGATCGCCCCCGCTAAAATCGCTGCCATCCGGGATAAATCGTGATTTCCGGCAATCATTTCGCCGACTCTGGCATTAACGATTTCCGTGACAATCGCTTCAACAATTTCTTCTTTACTGGCAAAGATGCGGTACAACTGCCCTACGCTCAGGCCAGCCTGGCGTGCAATATCCGCAACCGAAGCTCCATGCAGCCCCTTTTCCGCGAAGCATTTTTGCGCCGCATTAACAATTTCTCCTCGGCGAATCTGTTGTTTTTGCAATACTTTCCCTACAGCCACCGATTACTCTCCCGCGGTGATAATTTCCGGCTAAAAACGCATAGTTTACTTCAACAACCGCGCGATACGCGACTACACCTGAAGCAATTGTCTGTAGATGCCGGCGGTTTCGGGATCAAAGCAAACAAAACAGACACGTTCCAGCGGCGTATAGCGGGTAAGAAACGCCGTCACCGTCCGTACCGCTATCTCTGCCGCCGCACGTTTAGGGTAGCCATAAACGCCGGTGCTAATCGCCGGAAATGCAATGGATCGGTAGTTATTTGCCGAGGCCAACAGCAAACTATTTTTATAAACATCAGCCAGTAGCTCCGCTTCCTGCTGGCTACCACCATGCCAGACAGGCCCTACGGCGTGAATAACCGCGCTGGCGGGTAAATTTCCCGCGAGGGTAATCACCGCATGGCCTGGCGGACACTCCCCCTGCTGTTGCCGCACCACTTTACAGGCGGCCAACAGTTCCGGCCCTGCGGCACGATGGATCGCGCCGTCAACACCGCCGCCGCCAAGCAGCGAGGGGTTTGCCGCATTCACGATAACATCGACGGCAAGTTTTGTAATATCGCCGAGAATAACCTCAGGTTGAACAGCCATTTATCCTCCTGCCGACATACGTCTTAAGATTGATATTCGTGGATAATATGACACGACAGCCCTCATGACGAAAGGCGAAGAAGATGTTGACGATAATCAGCCATCAGAACAGGCATCGCGCTATGGTGATAATAAAACCGATGAGTGGCTTAACTGAGCAGCAGTAACCTGAACGGGCTGGGTACTAAGGTAATGAAAGCGGCCTATGTGAGATCAGTTGCTTTCATTAGCAAGCGGCTTATTTTTCTCCGCGCGCGCCGCCAGCCACAGCCCACTATTTTTCATGGCGTAACCAAATACCAGGCCCAGCGCCAGGGAAGGCACAACTACATGCCAGTCGCCATTACCCGCAAACGTTGAACAGGCGCCAATAAAGGTCCCGGGAACAAAAGATAACCACAGCCTGCGTGCCTGCATACACATCAGGAACGCCACGATCCCCGTCATGATATAACTCAGGATTTCGAATTGCGGTGCCAGCGCGCTACCATACATGATAACCAGCGCCCACACCACGCCGCTCATTACCGTGCATGTCGAGATCAGCAGCCCCTTCAGCCCGCCCTGTGGGCAAGCAAAGTAAGCCGTACAGCCGAGGAAACCCGCCCAGCTTAGCAGGCCAAGCGCGACCGCCACCCATCCCCAAATACCAGAAAGAATGCCGGTCGTTAATGCGATTGCGAAGAGTATATTCATGGCGCGTATCATAGCAGATACGCGCCCCATAAATGAGATACAAAGCACATTATGTGGAATAGCGAACATTTCGTTGCATATAAATTGTGATTCTAGTCACACTTAATCGTTATGCTGTTCCTGCAGTTCATCCCACATTGCGGAGAGGGCTTCACGGGTCAACGGGGCCATTGTCCGCCAGAACGGTGTAACCGCATGCGCTTCAACTTTGCCGAGGAATGAGCCGCACCACGGCAGAATATATTCAGCAAAGAGGGTTTCCAGAACCTCGTCTTCATCCTCTGTCGCGTGATCTTCCAGCCACGAGGCCGCTAACAGTAGCGATCCTAAATGATCCGCCATCCCCTCACCTGTCGGGATGCCATGAGCGGTAAAAAATCCCCGAACTTCCGCTTCCGTTGCGCCATCTACCCATGCGCTACGATAGGGCGCAACGCTGCACTCTTTACCAACAAACAACGCATTGTATTCCGTGGCCAGAGACGGCATATCGCAGCTCTTTTGCAGCCGTTCCAGCAGTTCATCCTGCTCCAGCGGCCAGCTCGCCGCCAGCTTCCCTTCGCGAATAAGGGTAAACAGCGGGACCAGCAGCGGATCCTGCGGCTGACGATAATATAACGAACCCAGCACGCGGCAGAGGATGGAAAACTCATTCATTTATTTATTCCAGTTTTTAAAATTACAGTTCAGCAAACTCAGGAATCGGTGGCATTCCACGTGATTCAAGAAAATTAAGCAGGCGACGCGGCGTCACGTTAAGAATTCTGTCTTCAGGAAAATCGACGGCATCGAGGATTTTACGACATTCGGCAAATTCACCAAGCGTGAACGCCGTGTGAGAATCCGAACCCAGCGCAACCCATCCTCCGGCATCGCGCACGGCCGCAGCCACGGCGCGACAATTATCCTCACTGCCAATGCGCGAGGAAACAAAAGATGAATTATTGATTTCCAGTGCAACATTATACTTCGCCGCAGCGGCGGCAATAGCCGGGATATCAACCGGAAACTTTGGGTTGCCGGGATGGCTGATAATATGAACCGCACCGCTCGCCATAGCCGCAATCATCGCCTCGGTATGGACCGCTTTATTCTGAGGCGGAAAAACCGGCTCGTGAAAGCCGGCGATAATCAAATCCAGCGAGTTAAGCATCGGTCCGGTACAATCTATTTCACCTTGAGTATTTTTGATATTCGCTTCAATGCCACGCAGGATGCCGACGCCATCAACCAGACGAGGCCAGATACGCATATTGACAAAATGCCAGTAGTGCGGCGCATCAGCCATATCTGGCCCATGATCGGTAATGGCAAAGAGTTTAATTTCCTTGCGCCTGGCTTCAGCAATATAGTCATGCAGAGTGCTATATGCATGGGTGCTGGCGACGGTGTGCATGTGCAGGTCAACAGGATACATCACAATCTCCTTCTTTTTGTTTGTGGCAAGGATAGCAGGAATCTGAGTATATGATCAGCAAAACCCCGCCGCGACGGGCTTAGCGCTTAGTATCCCAGCCTGCGATCCACCTGCCCGCTCACCTTTTCACCTCGTTCCAGTTGACCAATCGTTGTGGCGATATACGCTATCGCTTCCAGCGGTCGGGTGACGGCTGCGATATGCGGCGTCATCGCCACCCGGGGGTGCGCCCAGAGAGGGCTCTCTTTGGGCAACGGTTCGCGGCTGAAGACATCTAGCATCGCCCCTTTCAGCTTGCCGCTATCCAGAGCCGCCAGCAGATCGTCTTCAATCACATGAACGCCGCGCGCCAGGTTCAGCACATAGCTGTTATCCGCAAGCTGAGACAACAGCGCTTTATCAATGATTCCGGCGGTTTCCGCGGTGTCAGGCAGTAGATTAATCAGTACACGTGTACCCGAGAGGAACGTGTTCAGCTCTTCTTTTCCGGCAAAACTGGTCACCTGTGGCCAGGCTTTACGGCTACGACTCCAGCTACGCAATGGGAACCCCCAGGGACGCAGCCCCTCAGCCACTTTAGCGCCCAGCACGCCAGCGCCCATAATTCCAATAGTGAACTCTTCGCGCAGGTACTCATCCAGCGGATGCCAGCATGCTTCCTGCTTCAAGGCCTGGTAATCGTCGAAACGACGGAACCAGTGAAGCACCTGACTCACCGCGTATTCCTGCATCTGCAACCCCATGCCGGTATCTTCCAGGCGGAACAACGGAATCGACTGCGGCAGCATCTCCGGATGCTCCCGGAGCTTTCTAAGAATTGAATCAACGCCGGCACCAAGAGCAAAGACTGCTTTCAGTTCTCGTCCTTGCAGCATATCTACCGGTGGATGCCAGACCAGAGCATAGTCTGCAGGTTGGTTATCGCCGGTTTTCCACTCGCGGACTCGAGAACCCGGCAACTGTTTTTCCAGTTCCGCAATCCAGTAAGGTGTGTCGAAGGTTGGGTGGTAAAAGATGATATCCATGAAGACTCCTGATAGCCGACGCCACGTACGGTGACGTCAACGCGGTATTTTACTCTTTGTTTTCTATTAAGTTGCCAGCATAGCAAATTTCACCTGACCCGCGAGTGAAAAAGGGAATGGCGAGAAAAAAATCAATTTCCGCGTACTTAGGCAGCAAGTTGCCTGAAGTTTGGCTAAACGCGCGTTTTTTTCAAAAAGGTGATTGACGGGCGAAACGTATTTCCCTAAATTAGCGGCCGTTCCCGAGATCAGCGGGAAAGACAATATGGTGAGGTGTCCGAGTGGCTGAAGGAGCACGCCTGGAAAGTGTGTATACGGCAACGTATCGGGGGTTCGAATCCCCCCCTCACCGCCATCTTTAAAGAAGAGCACGTACCAGGTACGGGCTCTTTTTTGTATATCGCACACACCGGGGGGGATGAGAAGCCCCGACCGGGGGTCGACAACTGGCGCAGCCAGTTGGACAGATGACGAGCCCGCGAGGAATCTGCCCGCAGGGCGAGCGCAGCGAGTCAATCCCCCCCTCACCGCCATCTTTAAAGAAGAGCACGTACCAGGTACGGGCTCTTTTTTGTATATCGCACACGCCGGGGGGGATGAGAAGCCCCGACCGGGGGTCGACAACTGGCGCAGCCAGTTGGACAGATGACGAGCCCGCGAGGAATCTGCCCGCAGGGCGAGCGCAGCGAGTCAATCCCCCCCTCACCGCCATCTTTAAAGAAGAGCGCGTACGCAAGTACGGGCTTTTTTTTTGTATATCGCACACTCAGGGGGGGATGAGAAGCCCCGACCGGGGGTCGACAACTGGCGTAGCCAGTTGGACAGATGACGAGCCCGCGAGGAATCTGCCCGCAGGGCGAGCGCAGCGAGTCAATCCCCCCCTCACCGCCATCTTTAAAGAAGAGCACGTACCAGGTACGGGCTCTTTTTTGTATATCGCACACGCCGGGGGGGATGAGAAGCCCCGACCGGGGGTCGACAACTGGCGCACACCCGCAGCTTGATGGAGATGAAAGGGAAAGCGTGGACCATATTCATGTGCCAGACCACGGGTCAGACACGCGGTTATTTTGACGTGTTGCTCGCCAGGCTCACCCCAGCGGTCCCGCCTGGCGAGCAACATTTTCCAGGTAGATCTGGCGCAAGCGCCGTGTCAGCGGACCGGGCCTCCCGTCACCAATAAGCTGGCCATCTACACTGATCACCGGCCAGACGAATGTCGTGGCAGAACTAATAAACACTTCTCGCGCCTCGCGTGCTTCCTCCGGAGTGAACAGTCGTTCCTCCAGATGGATATCGTGCTGCGCCGCCAGTTGTAATAGCGCATGGCGCGTAATACCGTGCAGAATATCATGGCTCCGCGGACGGGTTACCACAACATTATCCGCCGTAACGATATAACAGTTACAGGAACTGCCTTCAGTAATAAACCCGTTTTCCACCAAAAAAGCATCATCGGCACCCTGGGCATGCGCCATTGCTTTTGCCAGGCACGGGGCCAGCAATTGCACAGTTTTAATGTCCCGCCTGTGCCAGCGGATATCCGGGCAGGTGATCACCCGGATACCGGTTTCTGCCATCGGGTGATTTACCACTGCTCGCGCCTGAGTAAACAGCACCAGGGTGGATGCAATATCCTTTTCCGGGAAATTGAAGTCCCGATCACCGGCGTTCCCCCGGCTCAATTGCAGATAAATTCCCCCTTCCCGCAGTCTGTTACGTGTAATGAGTTCATCATGTATAGCGCGTAACTCTGCATCGCTAACTGGCAAAGTTAACTCCAGCTCCTGACAGGAACGATGCAGACGCGCCAGATGCCCATCAAACTCAATGACCTGTCCGTTCACCACTGCTGTCACTTCATAAACGGCATCGGCAAATAAAAAACCACGGTCAAAAACAGAAACTTTTGCGTCCTCGGCAGGCAAATACTGCCCATTGACATAGACGGTACGTGACATGTTGTTCTCCTGATAAACGGCCGGATAACTGCGTCAGCCCCACAATGTACTCTCTGGCGGATAGCACTCACGGTTTCGTAACGTAAATCTGATTCACGATCCTGGGCCAACAGCCACGGAGCATCGCGATCCTCCATTGCCGGATTATGCAGCGACTGTAAGTTCCCTTACTCATCCGCTAACTGGTCGACAATAGCACCCACCCCCTGACGGAAGGGGTCGATAACCGGTAAATCATACTGTTTTGCCAGTTGCTTCATCAGTGTGAAGGCGGCGTCTTCGCTCAGTGCGGCAGTATTTACCGAGATACCAACAAACCGGGCTTTGGGGTTAGTCAGTTGCGCTGTTTTCAGACTCAAGGCCATGCAATCACCCAGTTCAGGAATCGGATAATCCACGCCGCGCATCGTACGGCGAGTGGGTTCGTGACACAGCACCAGCGCATCGGGTTGCGCCCCGTGAATGAGTCCTGTCGTCACTCCAGCGAAGGACGGGTGGAATAACGACCCCTGTCCTTCAATAACATCCCAGTGATCCGCCTCGTTATCCGGGGTCAGCGTTTCCACTGCGCCGGAGACAAAATCCGATACGACGGCATCGATGCTCACTCCCGCGCCACTGATCAAAATCCCGGTCTGGCCGGTGGCGCGGAAGGTTGCTTTGCCACCGCGCGCCAGGATCTCCCGTTCAATCGCCAACGCGGTATACATTTTACCGCAGGAGCAATCAGTACCCACCGGTAGCAAGCGTTTACCACTGCGTTTGCGGCCGTTCGCCACGGGGTATTGTTGTTCCGGGTGGCGCACATCGAACAGTTTGCGCCCAAGACGCGCCGCCAACGCGTTCAGTTCCGGTACATCAGCCAGTTTGTTATGCAGCCCGGCAGCCAGATCCATACCGCTTTGCAGCGCGGCGCTTAATACAGATATCCACTGGCTGGAAATAATCCCGCCACGGTTCGCGACACCCACCACCAGGGTTTTTGCTCCCGCCGCTTTCGCTACGGCAATATCCATATCCACTAAATGGCAATCTGCATGACAATTCTCCATGCGAAACTGACCGACGCAATATTCCGGATGCCATTGTTTAATCCCCTCAGCGACTTTTGCCGCCAGTTGATCATGGGCATCGCCTAAAAAAAGTAAATACGGCTTTTTAATTTCCATTATTTATCCCCCACAGGATAATGAAAAGTAAATAAAATAACTCAGATTTAACAATCCGCAGGATTAAAGACTCACTTTGACTACTATCGAGAATATCAGCAGTTTTTTTGTTGTCAATAAAGTTAAAATAAGGCGATATTAACCAATTAATAATTGAAATTGCAGTTTTTTGCACTAAGGAAAAGCCATTTAATTCTTATAAAAATGATATTACTCTTTAAATAATACGTTACGCCTGCGCCTCTCCGAAAAAAATCAAAAAAATTTACCCCGCCAAACATAATTGGTGTGCCAGACCTTATCCTGCCAGGACACACTATTCATAATATAATTTCTCATACCTGGCTCAGTGATGCCTCAATAAAGTGCAGTCATGCACCGCAGCCCCAAAATAGTGCAAAGCATTCCTATTTATGGTCTGCCCGGTAATGATGGCAAAAAGAGCGATAACGAATACGACATACATTCAGGCACAACGGTTGCTTAATAATTTTAGATCGATGATTACATTTCGTGATAAGAAGAATGAATGATAAACATCTTATTTATTGTTAAATTATATTTTCATTTATTCCCTCCCTGAAATGTTAATAATTTATTATAATCAGAACCATTTATGATACGTGTTTTTAACACCAAAAGTTCATGCCCACATCCCTGCCGATCGCCTGTGCTGACGTGGCACTTATCTGTGAACCTAATGACAAAGTCATTTTGCCGCCAGTAAAACACTCCGGCACTGGAACTGGAGTGCGTACAACACAAGAACGGGAGACGTACTGGCCTACACCTTTGGGATAAAAATAAAGAACCACGAATACCCACAGAAAACTATTTTCTCAAAGATGAAATAAGCAATAAAAATAACCATAATTATTTGCGACAAGAGATTTGAAAAATACTTTTCTTATTTTTACACCCATAAAAACCTCAACCCACTGCTTTAAAAACCCGGAAGTAACTGCTAATTGAAAGGGTTAACACTTTCGCTATTTTTGAGGAAAATCATCCTGAAAAACACAAATCAGATATTACACCCCTGAAACGTCTTAGCTTGTTGAAGTGGTTATTATTTCAAGTCTGCCCGTACATTACTCCCCTCATTCATTTCATCTGACGATGGTTAACATTACTAGCGAATAAGACGCAAATCCAGACTATTTACGTCTGACTGTTTACTTTCCTTTACTCCACCAGAATCAGAGAAAATAAAGAAACGATGCAGGCCTAAAGCCTGGATAATCATGGCACAACCCCACCTTCACAGGCAGAAGAGCGGCCTTGATCCTGCCGCGAATATACTCATCGCAGGTAATGTCACAAAGGCGCTCAAATTCAGCTTTTTTGTTGATTAGTGGTGAATATGTTTATATCGGTTGGCGCGACTCTCTGCCGTGGGAAAATCAGGTATTTTTAATACTCTCCGATATACACAGCCCGAACAATTTCTTAAATGCCCTTTTTCCACTGGAAGTAACGCGCACTTCCCTAAACCCTTTAGCCCTGCTTAACCAGCCTTTCTGCTCACAACAGGCAAAAAAAGCGGCGCCGGCCTCTCCGCCAAGATGGAATCGCCGTTCACTCCAGTCAAGGCAGGCGCAGCATTCTTTACGCCGAGTTTTTGGGTTCAGTTTAACGCCCAACTGTCGGAACCGTTCATGTCCTGCTAACGTCAGTGAAGCGCCATCGGCAGTTACCCAACCTTCAGAAACCATACAATCATAAAGATTAACCGCGATTTCCCCGGCGAAATGGTCATAACATGTTCGGGAAATGCGTAATGAGGACGGTGTGCTTATTTTCGCTATCGATTCTGAGCGCCATGATACACCCATCATATGCTCAAGCAGCCTGGCGATATGCGTCCCCGCCAGCCGGTAGTATCGATGACGCCCCTGAGAAAGACAGATAATCAGTTTCTCGCTGACAAGCCGGGATAAATGAGAGCTGGCTGTTGACGCTGCAATATCGGCTACAACGCTTAACTCAGTAGCCGTCCATGCGCGTCCATCCATCAAGGCACAGAGCATTTTTACACGAGATGGGTCTGATATGGCAGCCGCTAAAGCTGCCATTGAATATTCCAGAGCATCGCTACTGTCAATGCAGTCCGTACGTCTTAATACCTTACTCATGCATTACAGCCCATTTTTCTGTCACTTTACTGGCAACCATATCATTATCTGTCACAAGGATCAGTTGGTTTGCATGGTCGCTGTATTGGCATAATATATTAATACCATTCTCAGCCAGCACTGCCGCTATCTCTCCCAATTCACCGGGGCGTTTTTGCTTAAGTTTTCGGATCACATGTCGGCGTACTCGCTCAACCTGAAAACCTCGTTCTTCGAGCACAATTTTCGCATCATCACCGTTTTCGACAAGAAAATGAGCATGCCCCTTGCCAGCGATAGTAAAAACACCACCGCCTTCAAGACCAATACCATTTTGTCCCAGTACCGTTCCCAATGCGGCCAGTTCACCGACGTTATTATTTAAAACAACATGAATATCAAACATTTTTTCTTCCTGTGGTTTCGGATGAGTAGTCTCTAATCACATGTGCAATACGGATACGATAAAGAGAAAAAATAGAACGACGGCCTTCCACCTGCGCCGCTTTATGCAAAATGTTTTGTTTCCAAAGTAACACTGACTCTTCGTCTCGCCACCATGACAACGAAAGGATCTTTCCTGATGTTGTCATGCTCTGGAAGCGTTCTATAGAGATAAAACCATCAATATCTGCCAGCAGTGGTTTTAATTCCGCAGCCAACTGGAGATAACGCGCTTGTTGCGTGGCAACAACATCGGCTTCAAAAAGCACCGCGATCATATTCCTGTCCTCAACATATTTGGTGGAATATGACTGTACCGTTTTCAGCACAGTACACTTCGATGGCGGACGAAATATGAGTGTCATCGCGGATAAGAACAAATAAGTGTCAAGAACGCGGGCACTTCGGCATAAAATGAAAAGACCAGAGCACATGATGGAAAAGGTTGCGGCATATGCTGTCCACGAGTTATACAAAATCTCTGCCGAGAGTGAAAAACGCACGGCCTGATTCACAGCATTAACATTTCTATTCCATAACTCTACAGCCCGTTGTGTTCATTGCTTAACCGAACGATACAGAAAAAATAAATACTGCTTGACCGTTTTAGCGCAACTCCCTATAGTAGCGCCCCGTTGCCGCCTAAGGTGAGCAGCAGAAAAAATATGGTGAGGTGTCCGAGTGGCTGAAGGAGCACGCCTGGAAAGTGTGTATACGGCAACGTATCGGGGGTTCGAATCCCCCCCTCACCGCCATCTTTAAAGAAGAGCGCGTACGCAAGTACGGGCTCTTTTTTGTATATCGCACACACCGGGGGGGATGAGAAGCCCCGACCGGGGGTCGACAACTGGCGCAGCCAGTTGGACAGATGACGAGCCCCCGAGGAATCTGCCCGCAGGGCGAGCGCAGCGAGTCAATCCCCCCCTCACCGCCATCTTTAAAGAAGAGCGCGTACCAGGTACGGGCTTTTTTTTGTATATCGCACACTCAGGGGGGGGATGAGAAGCCCCGACCGGGGGTCGACAACTGGCGCAGCCAGTTGGACAGATGACAAGCCCGCGAGGAATCTGCCCGTTGGGAGCTGATCCCCCACTCAATCCACTATCCTCCTGCATCTCCACCATGCTACTTTTATATACCCATATAAAAGATGGACAGAAGAATGAGCACCATCGCAGTTGTTGTTCTGACTTACCATAAACCGCTTAATGAAGTGGATGCACTGCTGGCTGAGCATGTGGCATGGCTTAAGAAAGGTTATTCGGCGGGGATATTTCTCGCATCAGGGCGCAAAATTCCTCGCTCAGGTGGTGTGATTCTGGCTAAAGGCGATGACCTGGATTTGTTGCATAGCTGGCTGAGACAGGATCCATTTCAGCAATCGGGCATCGCTAACGTCGAAATCATCCCTTTCGAAGCCACGATGACCGCCCCCTCTCTGCAAAATTTACTTTAGCCCCATATAAACAAAGCCCGGTCATCCCGGGCTTTGCAGGTTAAATATGAATCAGTAATAGGCCTGAAGCGCACGCTGACAAAGGGTTGATCGCACGCAATCGTCCGCCGTAAAGCGCACAATGCCCACCATCTCATCTTCCTCAAAACGCGCCAGCGCATCGGCAAGGCCCGACCTCACCCCAGATGGCAAATCGCACTGGGTAATGTCGCCGTTGACGATAACCGTCACGTTTTCCCCGAGGCGAGTCAAAAACATCTTCATTTGCGCAGCGGTCACGTTCTGAGCCTCATCCAGAATCACCACCGCATTCTCAAATGTTCGCCCGCGCATATAAGCAAACGGTGCGATTTCTACCTTGCCAATTTCCGGGCGCAGGCAGTACTGCATAAAGGAAGCCCCCAACCGCCTCACCAGTACGTCATAAACGGGTCGAAAATAGGGGGCGAACTTCTCGGCGATATCTCCCGGTAAGAAGCCGAGATCTTCGTCGGCCTGCAGCACGGGACGGGTAACAATAATTCTGTCCACATCCTTATGAATCAGGGCCTCAGCTGCTTTTGCCGCACTGATCCAGGTCTTCCCGCACCCGGCCTCGCCTGTCGCGAAAATCAGCTGTTTACTGTCGATGGCATTCAAATAATGCGCCTGAGCGTCATTGCGTGCTTCAATTGGCGATGCATCGCGGCTGTCCCGCGCCATACCAATTGCTTCTACGCCACTCATTTGCACAAGCGATGTGACCGATTCTTCTTCGCGTTGTTTATGGCTTCGCGAATCCTGTCTCAGCACACGTTTGGCCTCACGACGAGCTCTGGTCACTGCTTTTTGTCTTCCCATGGATAGCACCTTGCGTTGTTGGTTTACATCACACGCGTCAATATCGACGCGATTATGCGCACGAACGATTGAGGTTTGGCTTCCTTGTAAGCCATTGCTTGCATGACGAATTGACAGAGGGTTATGGCTACGCGCACCGATAACCTTGCCGGTGTATGGATTTTCTGTTGTGTATGGGGATGGGGATAGATTTGAGGGGCAGTAATCACGGTCGGAAATGCGACCCCCGTGCTGATAAGTACGGTATGAAGCTTGACGTTTTCCGTTACAGCAATCGGGCATTCGCGATCTCCATGGTGAAACGACATCACTGCCGGGAACTACCGCGTCTGTAATAAGTACATCAAAAATAATTCTCAATGCAACTTATTTCTTACAGATAGACAACAAATAATTCTCATCGCAGCGGAAGAGAGTTTCCGACAATTAGATTACAGAAAAATTAAACAAGGCAGGAAATACAAAAAATGAATGGAAAAACAGCAGAAAACGCCCTGCCCTTACGGGCAGGATCGTCAGGCTTCGAGCAGTGATTGCCCCAGATAGTGCTGATTGTCGATAACTCCCGGCAGCACAAAGAAATAACCACCGCCAATCGGCTTCACATACTCTTCCAGAGGCTCTCCGTTAAGCCGCTTCTGCACCGTCAGAAACCCTTTTTCCAGATCGTGTTGATAGCAAACAAAAAGCAGCCCCATATCCAGTTGCCCGGCAGGGGTCACTCCCAGCGAATAGCTATAACCCCGTCGCATCATCAGGCTGGACGCGGTCTCCGGCGTGCGCGGGTTTGCCAGCCGAATGTGGCTATCAAGCGGAATGATATCACCGTCGGGATCTTTACTGTAATCCGGTACATCGTGTTCCTGCTGCATGCCAAGCGGAGCGCCAGTTTGTTTATCACGGCCGAAAATTGTTTGCTGCTCTTTTAACGGCGTGCGATCCCAGAACTCAACGTGAAACTGAATAATCCGCGCCGCCTGATAGCTACCGCCCGTCGCCCACGCCGGCTCGCCCTGGTCCTCGGTGACCCACACCACTTTATCCATTAACGCATTATCCGTGCTCTGCGGATTCGCGGTACCGTCTTTAAAACCCAGCAGATTAACCGGCGTCTCTTTGCCTCTGCTTCGCGCGGCGCTATCGGAGATAAAGCCTTCCCGCTTCCAGCGAACGCTGAGCAGATCCGGAGTATGCTTGATCACATCGCGCAGGGCATGAATCACCGTATCCTGCGTATTGGCACAAATCTGCAACAATAGATCGCCGTGGCAGAGCGCTGCATCAAGGGCATCGTTAGGAAAGCCCGTCATCTTTTGCAGCTTTTTCGGCGCATGACTGGCTAACCCGAAGCGCGCATCAAAGAGTGAATGGCCAACCGATACGGTCATCGTCAGATTATCCGGCGCGATCCACGGCCCCAGAATCCCCGAATCCATGGGCGGCAGGCGGGGATTCGGCGTCTGTGGCGCAGGCCCGCCTTTGGTCAGAAAGGCGATGCGCTGGGTCAGTAAGCGAAACAGTCGCTCCAGATCCGCTTTATCGCTGGCGAGCACATCAAACGCCACAATCATCATCGAGGCCTGCTGTGGCGTGAGCACGCCAGCCTGATGCGGTCCGTAAAACGGCTGAGTTTCCATACGGGCATTGGGTGACAACGTTCCCGGCGAGCTATTGTCTTTTGCCGCATGCGCTACCGGGCAACCGCCGGTGATGGCCAGCGCGCCGCCAAGCGCGCCGATCCCTTTTAATAACCGCCGGCGTGACGGTTCATTCAGATCATCTTTTTGCTCTGTCATCGACTTAGTCCAGACCGAGGATCCCACGCAACTGAGCCAGCTCTTCCGCCAGAGTGGTGATCGGCCCTTTCAACGCCGTACGATCCGCGTCCGTCAGCTTATCGTAGGTCTCAAAGCCCTCTTTCGTGCGATATTTACTCAGGATAACATCCACTTTTTTGAAGTTGGCATCCACTTTCTCCAGCAGCGAACTGTTATCTTTTTGCAACTGCGGACGCAGCAGGTTAACGATTTTTTGTGCGCCATCAATGTTGGCCTGGAAATCCCACAGGTCGGTGTGGCTGTAACGGTCTTCTTCGCCGCTAATTTTGCTGGCCGCCACTTCTTCAATCAAATCCGCCGCGCCGCCAACCACTTTTGAAGGCGGGAATGCCAGTTCACTGATGCGTTTTTGCAGATCGAGAACGTCCGCATTCAGTTGATCGGCATATTTATCCATTCCTTTAACGCTGTTATCGCTAAACAGCGCTTTTTCCAGTCGATGGAAGCCAGTGAATTTCGGGTCTTCCGCTTTTTTCTCGTAATCATCCTCGCGGGCATCAATATTGCTGTCGAGGTCAGAGAACAGCTCGGCAATCGGTTCGATGCGCTCATAATGCTGGCGCGTCGGCGCATACAGCGCTTTTGCCTTCGCGATATCGCCGGCTTTCACCGCATCGGTAAACGCTTTTGTCCCACTAACCAGTTCAGCGGTCTCTGCGGTAACGTAGGCTTTATACGCGGTAATGGCTCCGCCCAGGCTAAGTAACGCATCCGCTTTAGCCGCGTCTTTGGTCGCTTCGCCGGTTACCGTTAGTTTACCTTTGGGATTCGTCAGCAGGCCGCAGGTCATGTCATATTCGCCCGGCTGCAGATTCGCCGTCAGCTTTTGCGTAAAGCCGGGAGCAATATTCTCGCGCTCTTCCACCACCATCACCCCTTTCAGTATTTCCCACTCCAGGGCTTTCTGGCTGTGGTTTTGAATGATGAACTGCGTTTTACCCGCTTTCACAGTAACGTTCATCGGTTCACACTGTTTGTCGGTGACGGTAACTTTTACCTGCGGAATATCGGCAGCCTGAGCGTAAAAAGCAGAACTGAACAGCGCAGCAACGGTAAGCTGCAGCGCATTGCGACGAAAATGATTCATCATGACCGTTCCTTTCGATAAGTATGTTGTAACTATATAAATCCGCGATGCCCGACTAAGCGACACGTGATGCGGTGGTTTTATTGCCCGACGGCAGAATGAACAGCACCAGCGCCGGGATCAGATAGATAAAGTAGACCGCCACTTCGCTGATGGTCGGCGTTTCCTGATAGCCAAAAATCCCTTCCAGCAGAGTACCAAACAGCGTGTGTGTCGAAATAACGTTGCTCAGATCGAAGGCAACGTCCTGGAAATAGTTCCATAATCCCGCTTCATGGAATGCGCGGATGGCGCCTGCAGCCAGGCCGGCGGCCACCAGCAAAATAAACAGGCTGGTCCACTTGAAAAAGAGACCGAGATTCATGCGGATGCCGCCCCAGTAGAGCAGGAATCCCAATACAATTGCCATCGCCAGGCCCAGCATCGCGCCGACAGGCGGCCAGATCCCCACATCCTGCTGAAACGCCGCCAGCAGGAAAAACACCGATTCCAGCCCTTCGCGTGCAACGGCGAAAAACACCATCATCACCAGCGCCCAGCCGTGGTTATTCCCGCGCTGAAGCGCATTGTCGACCGCCTCTTCAAGCTGTTGTTTCACGTTGCGCGACACTTTCCGCATCCAGAACACCATCCAGGTCAGGATGCACACCGCCACTACCGCCACGATGCCTTCAAACAGCTCCTGTTGACGCTGTGGAAATTCGCCGGTCGTTTCGTTGATAAAAATTCCCAGCCCCAGACACAGCGCCGCCGCGAGAAACACCCCAACCCACATTACGCCAATCCAGTTACCACGCTGTGTGCGTTTGAGATAGCTGGCAATCAGGCTGACAATCAGCGCAGCCTCCAGACCTTCACGTAACATGATGAGAAATGGGACAAACATGCCTACATCCTTAAGTGTGTATTACCGTCAGCAGATGCAAAGATAAGTAAATATTTATGATAGTGATTATCATTACAAAAACCAGAAACACAAGCAAAATGTGTACAAAATGATGATGATTTGTAAATTACCCGCTAGCAAATAATGACTTGCAGGATCATCACGCTGTCGCGGAGACCCGCAGCCGGATAAAGGAATTTTTTGCGCCAGATATTTACCCCGCCTGCAGGCTGTGGCTAAATGTCCGCCTTATTTACCTTCGAAATGAACAACATGACTCAATTCTTGCACTTCCTGCTGGCGCTGGTGGTGATCCTTGCCCTCGCCTGGCTCGCCAGTTACGACCGTAAAAAAATCCGCATTCGCTATGTTATCCAGTTAATTGTTATAGAAATTGCGCTGGCTTTCTTTTTTCTTCATGCCGAAAGCGGCCTGTGGCTAGTGAGAAATATCGCCACTTTCTTTGAATCTCTGCTTCATTTTGCCGCAGAAGGGACCAACTTTGTATTTGGCGGCATGAGTGAAAAAGGCCTGGCGTTTATTTTCCTCGGCGTGCTTTGCCCAATTGTGTTTATCTCAGCGCTGATTGGTATTCTTCAGCACTGGCGTGTTCTGCCAATTTTCATTCGCCTGATTGGTACCCTGCTGTCGAAAATTAACGGTATGGGCAAACTGGAATCCTTTAACGCGGTCAGCTCGCTGATCCTCGGACAATCAGAAAACTTCATTGCCTATAAAGGCGTCCTTGGCGACCTCTCATCACGCCGTCTGTTTACCATGTCGGCCACCGCAATGTCGACCGTTTCCTTGTCGATTGTCGGCGCCTATATGAGTATGCTTGATGCGAAATATGTCGTTGCGGCGCTGATTCTGAATATGTTCAGCACCTTTATTGTGCTGTCGATAATTAACCCCACTCGCCCTGGCAGTGAGGAAGAGATAAAACTGGAAAAACTGCATGAATCCCAGAGTTTCTTTGAAATGCTCGGCGAATATATTCTTGCTGGTTTTAAAGTGGCGATGATTATTCTGGCGATGCTGATTGGCTTTATTGCCTTAATTAGCGCGATTAATGCCTTGTTCGCCACCCTGTTTGGCCTGAGCTTCCAGCAGCTCCTTGGCTACGTTTTTTATCCGCTGGCGTGGCTGATTGGGATTCCGCTAAGCGATGCGCTTAACGCAGGCGCTATTATGGCAACCAAACTGGTCGCCAATGAGTTTGTCGCCATGATTGAACTACAAAAAATCGCCGCCAGCATGACACCGCGCGGACTGGGTATTTTGTCGGTCTTCCTGGTCTCTTTCGCCAACTTCGCCTCTATCGGCATTATTGCCGGCGCGATCAAAGGACTGAATGAGCAACAAGGGAATATCGTTTCCCGCTTTGGCTTGCGTCTGGTGTATGGCGCAACGCTGGTCAGCCTGCTCTCTGCCAGCTTCGCGGGGCTGGTGCTGTAACCGCAAGTCCCGGTTTCCCCGGTCAACGCGACCGGGGGATCTGGCGACCACATCGCCCATGCCCGGTCAGCGCGGGCCGCTAGCGGGCGATATTACAAAGGCGTCCCCCTAAAAGTGAACGCAGACCGGTTGATCGACACGCATCACTGACTCCTGCGCAAAGCGTGATTTATAGATCGTGCGTAACGCCTCAATCCCCTCCTCACTCTTATCCTCTTTGCCATGAATCAACATCAGCGCCCTGCTCTGCTCGCGCGCAACGGCGCCGTCATGGCCCAGCCACTGACCGCGGGCATCAAATACCGTCAGACCATCGCGAAAACGCGGCGTCACGTCGCGGTCAACGAACTGCTGCCACTCCTGGGCAGTGATATCTTTCCCTGCCGGACGGCTTAAACCGAAATAAAGCGTCGTCTGAATCATGCTGTTCTCCGCCGGGCAAGCGCTGGTATCCGCTATCGACGAGGTTTTCGCGGCAGGTGCCACGCAGCCGCTTAAAATCCCTGCCAAAACCAGTGCCATCGCACCTTGTCTGAAATTCATTTTGCTATCCTCATTGTTATTCGAGCTGAGATATCAGCGTATTTTCAAAGAATTAGCAAGAGGCTGAGATAAAACAAAGCCCGCATAACGCGCAATGCCGTTCACTTAAGCAAATCATCGGTGTTGTCTTTTGTTTTATTTGCCTGTGGCAATCGCATTATCGGTGGTTATGGCGAAAATGGCATTTTTCGTTTTCGCCCATTCAGATTCCGTGGTCTGTTCCGTTCACGATAAATTCGCGGATATTCGTTATATCCACAGCGTGTGAACGGGCAGGGGGACGTTTCGCCCGTCCCCCTGCACCCCCGGCATTGCGCTGAAAACCTGCCGCTGCGCGGTCCGCTCCACTCCGGCTTCATCTGGCGGACCGGGCGGGACTCGACGCTACTCGTCCCATCCCTGGGACTCGCCCTTCCAGGGCCAGCGCAAGCGCTGTTCAAAATTGCTCCCGGCAATTTTGTCCCTGTCTCGACCCGCCCTCTGGCCGCCGTCCTGGCGGCCAGTCCTGGATGCGCGCCTGCGTTCCCGCCAGGTTTCCTTGATGCGCCCAACCCCCATGCGGTGAGTCCGTTATTCGTCAGTGGCTTTTCAGAGGCTGAAAATTATAAAAAGGTTATATCCTTTATATTTCAGCCCGTATCAGCTCAGTAAGCGAATCAACTGAATCAGATTTTCGTTTAAACCACCGATTAACAGAACCGCTCAGCCAGCCATAAACACAACTGACACCCCTTAACTGACCCGCATTGCGCATAACGCGGGCGCAGGATTATTCGGCGGTCGCGGATTGCGACGGCGCGGAGTGATAATGCGCGTCCGCTTCGGCAAAGCGTCTTTGCATCTCAGCGGAGGGGGCGCTCCCCAGCAGACTAAAGACCACAATGCCCAGACTGCCGAAAATGAAACCCGGAATGATTTCATACAAACCCAGCCAGCCGAACTGTTTCCAGATGATCACGGTCAACGCGCCGATAATCATCCCGGCCAGCGCGCCATTACGCGTCATACGCGACCACATCACTGAGAACAGCACCACCGGGCCAAACGCCGCGCCGAAGCCAGCCCAGGCATAGCTCACCAGACCCAGTACCCGATTCTCCGGGTTTGCAGCCAGGGCGATAGACACCAGCGCAACCAGCAACACCATAAAGCGCCCCACCCATACCAGCTCTTGCTGACCGGCATTTTTACGCAGAAACGCTTTATACAAATCTTCGGTAATCGCGCTGGAGCACACCAGCAGCTGGCAGCTCAGCGTCGACATCACCGCCGCCAGAATCGCCGATAACAGGATCCCCGCAATCCACGGGTTGAATAAAATTTGCGCCAGTTCAATAAAGACGCGTTCAGCATTCTGATTCACTGCGCCGGCCACTCCCGGATGAGTGGTGAAATAAGCGATACCAAAGAAACCGACGGCAACAGCCCCCGCCAGGCAGAGGATCATCCAGGTCATGCTGATACGACGCGCGTGTACAATACTGTGGTGGGAGTCCGCCGCCATAAAACGCGCCAGGATATGCGGCTGACCAAAATAGCCAAGTCCCCAGCCCATCAAAGAGATAATCGCCACAACGTTCAGCCCCTTGAGCATATCAATATTCTCAATGCTCTTTTGCTTAATCACTTCCAGCGAATCACCAAAACTGCCGACGGAAATGATCACCATTATCGGCGTCAGCAGCAGAGCGAATATCATCAGGCTGGCCTGGACGGTATCGGTCCAGCTCACCGCAAGGAATCCCCCGACGAAAGTATACACAATGGTTGCCGCCGCCCCCGCCCACAGCGCGGTTTCGTAGCTCATCCCGAAGGTACTTTCAAACAACCGGGCACCGGCCACAATGCCGGAAGCACAATAAATGGTGAAAAACAGCAAAATCACCAGCGCCGAAATAATTCGCAGCACACGACTGGTATCTTCAAAACGGCCGGTGAAATAATCCGGCAGCGTCAGGGCGTTATTATTAACCTCGGTATGCACGCGTAAACGCCCTGCCACCAGTTTCCAGTTGATCCACGCGCCCAGCGTCAGACCAATGGCGATCCAGCTTTCGGAAATACCGGAAATAAATATCGCGCCTGGCAGCCCCATCAGCAGCCAACCGCTCATATCGGAAGCCCCGGCGGAGAGCGCCGTGACAAATGGGCCGAGACTACGGCCACCGAGAATATAATCATCGAAATTTCTGGTGGAACGCCAGGCAATAAAACCGATAAGAACCATACCAAAAATATAAACAATAAAAGTCACTAACATGGGTGTGCTAATAGCCATGTAAAAATCTCCAGAATTTTTGTCGACAGCGTCCAAATTTGTCGTTTTTCCATTACCGGAACGGGGTAATGGCATATTGGTTGTATTGGGCGACCGTATCCTGACGGAAGCTTTGTTTTTTCACAAACGATTTAACACAGCATTTACACGAAATGCCTCCGGGGCCAAACTCCATTTTGTTATAGGTTGCACTCTCTCACGTTTTTATCGGTTGCACCATGAAAAAGTGTTAAGTCACGCAGACAAAAACCTTATCCATAAGGGATAAATCTGCGTAATTTTCATTATATTTTTTAACAAATGAGGCATTTTTCTGCCCGCAACACAATTCTCAATTAACAAGGTTGCACAAAGTTGCAACATGGTGGATATTTCTACGCAACCGCATAACGACACTGATAATCTATTGCAGGAGTTCCTGATATGGGCACCACCACCATGGGTGTAAAACTGGACGAAGCGACGCGCGAACGTATTAAATCCGCGGCAAGCCGTATTGACCGCACGCCACACTGGTTGATTAAACAGGCCATCTTCAACTATCTGGAAAAGCTGGAAAGCGACCAGGCGTTGCCGGAACTTTCGGGAAGGTTTTCCGGTGAGGTTAATGAGGGTGAAGAAGCCGGTACGCCAGGCGATGAGCCTTATCAGCCGTTCCTTGAATTCGCCGAGCAGATCCTGCCGCAATCCGTCTCTCGCGCCGCGATTACCGCCGCCTGGCGGCGGGCCGAAACCGATGCCGTACCGATGCTGCTGGAGCAGGCCCGTCTGCCGCAGAATCTGAGTGAACAGACACATAAGCTCGCTTATCAACTGGCAGAAAAACTACGTAATCAAAAAACCGCCAGCGGCCGCGCCGGGATGGTGCAGAGTCTGTTACAGGAATTTTCACTCTCCTCACAGGAGGGCGTCGCGCTAATGTGCCTGGCAGAGGCTCTGCTGCGTATTCCCGATAAAGCCACCCGCGATGCGCTGATCCGCGACAAAATCAGCAATGGCAACTGGCAGTCGCATATTGGCCGTAGCCCCTCGTTGTTCGTCAACGCCGCCACCTGGGGACTGCTGTTTACCGGCAGACTGGTTTCCACCCATAATGAAACCAGCCTGTCGCGCTCGCTGAACCGCATTATCGGTAAGAGCGGCGAACCCTTGATCCGCAAAGGCGTCGATATGGCCATGCGCCTGATGGGCGAGCAGTTCGTCACCGGGGAAACTATCGCTGAAGCGCTGGCTAACGCCCGTAAGCTGGAAGATAAAGGCTTCCGTTACTCCTACGATATGCTGGGCGAAGCGGCGCTGACCGCCGCCGACGCGCAAGCCTATATGGTCTCCTACCAGCAGGCAATCCATGCCATCGGCAAAGCCTCAAACGGGCGCGGCATTTATGAAGGACCGGGCATTTCAATCAAACTCTCCGCACTGCACCCCCGCTACAGCCGCGCCCAGTACGACCGCGCGATGGAGGAGCTTTACCCCCGGCTGAAGTCCCTGACCCTGCTGGCGCGCCAGTACGATATCGGCATCAATATCGACGCCGAGGAGGCCGATCGTCTGGAGATCTCACTCGACCTGCTGGAAAAACTCTGTTTTGAACCGGAACTGGCGGGATGGAACGGCATTGGTTTTGTTATTCAGGCCTACCAGAAACGCTGCCCGTTCGTCATTGACTACCTGATCGACCTTGCAACCCGTAGCCATCGTCGCCTGATGATCCGCCTGGTGAAAGGCGCCTACTGGGACAGCGAAATCAAACGCGCGCAGATGGACGGTCTCGAAGGCTATCCGGTCTATACCCGCAAGGTCTACACCGACGTCTCTTATCTGGCCTGCGCGAAAAAGCTGCTGGCGGCGCCGAACCTGATCTATCCGCAGTTCGCCACTCATAACGCCCATACCCTGGCGGCGATTTATCACCTGGCCGGACAGAACTACTATCCGGGACAATACGAATTCCAGTGCCTGCATGGCATGGGCGAACCGCTGTATGAGCAGGTCACCGGTAAGGTCGCTGATGGTAAACTCAACCGACCGTGCCGTATTTACGCCCCGGTCGGCACTCATGAGACGCTGCTGGCGTATCTGGTGCGCCGTCTGCTGGAGAACGGCGCTAACACCTCTTTTGTTAACCGTATTGCGGACAGCACGCTGCCGCTGGATGAACTGGTTGCCGATCCGGTTGCCGCCGTGGAAAAGCTGGCCCAGCAGGAAGGTCAGCCTGGCCTGCCGCATCCGAAAATCCCCCTGCCGCGCGATCTTTACGGCAAAGGGCGCAGCAACTCGGCCGGTCTGGATCTGGCCAATGAACATCGACTGGCCTCCCTCTCCTCCTCTTTATTAAATAGCGCATTACATAAATGGCAGGCGCTGCCGATGCTGGAGCAGTCGGTTGCCGAAGGTGAGATGCAGGCGGTGATTAACCCGGCGGAACCAAAAGATATCGTCGGTTACGCGCGAGAAACCAGCGACGCTGAAGTTCAGCAGGCGCTGACCAGCGCGGTCAACCTTGCGCCAATCTGGTTCGCCACCCCGCCACAGGAGCGCGCGGCGATCCTCGAACGCGCAGCGGTATTGATGGAAGGCCAGATGCCGACCCTGATGGGTATCCTGGTGCGGGAAGCCGGCAAGACTTTCAGCAACGCCATTGCTGAAGTACGCGAAGCGGTAGATTTCCTCCACTATTATGCGGGTCAGGTCCGCGACGATTTTGATAACGAAACCCATCGCCCGCTGGGGCCGGTGGTGTGTATCAGCCCGTGGAACTTCCCGCTGGCGATATTTACCGGACAGATTGCCGCCGCGCTGGCGGCAGGCAATACCGTGCTGGCGAAACCCGCCGAACAGACGCCGCTTATCGCTGCCCGGGGCGTGGCGATCCTGCTGGAGGCTGGCGTACCACCGGGCGTTATTCAGCTATTGCCGGGCCGCGGGGAGACCGTCGGCGCCGCGTTGACTGCCGATGAACGGGTGCGTGGCGTCATGTTTACCGGCTCAACCGACGTCGCCACCCTGCTGCAACGCAATATCGCCAGCCGCCTTGATACGCAGGGTCGGCCAACTCCGCTGATTGCCGAAACCGGCGGGATGAACGCGATGATCGTTGACTCTTCCGCCTTGACCGAGCAGGTGGTGATCGATGTACTTGCCTCGGCGTTCGACAGCGCCGGTCAGCGCTGCTCCGCTTTGCGGGTGCTCTGTCTGCAGGAGGAGATTGCCGACCATACGCTGACCATGCTGCGCGGCGCGATGGCCGAGTGCCGGATGGGCAATCCCGGCCGCCTGACGACCGATATCGGGCCGGTGATTGATGCAGAAGCCAAAGAGAACATTGAGCGTCATATCCAGGCGCTGCGGGGCAAAGGACGAACCGTCTTCCAGGCGGTGCGTGAAAACAGCGAGGATTCCCGCGAGTGGGACACCGGCACTTTTGTGCCGCCAACGCTGATTGAACTCGACAGCGTCGATGAGCTGAAAAAAGAGGTCTTCGGCCCGGTCCTGCACGTGGTGCGTTATCACCGCAACGAACTGGATCAGTTGCTTGAGCAGATTAACGCCTCCGGCTACGGCCTGACCCTGGGCGTGCATACCCGCATTGACGAAACGATCGCCCAGGTCACCGGTAGCGCCCATGTCGGCAACCTGTATGTCAACCGCAATATGGTCGGCGCCGTGGTCGGCGTACAGCCATTTGGCGGCGAAGGGCTATCGGGCACCGGTCCGAAAGCCGGCGGCCCGCTGTATCTCTACCGCCTGCTCGCCTGCCGTCCGCAAAACGCCGTCGGGATCACCCTCGCCCGCCAGGATGCGGAGTACCCGCTGGATGCGCAGTTGAAAACGCTGCTGGAAAAACCCTTGCTCGCGCTACAGCAGTGGGCGGCGGATCGCCCGGAATTGCAGTCTCTGTGCCAGCAGTTCGCCGAACAGGCGCAGGCCGGGACTCAGCGCCTGCTGCCAGGCCCCACCGGCGAACGCAACACCCTGACCTTTATGCCGCGCAATCGCGTGCTGTGCGTGGCCGATAATGAGCAGGATGCGTTAACTCAGTTAGCGGGCGTAACCGCAGTCGGTTGTGAAGTACTGTGGCCTGACGCGCCTCTGCAGCGCGAGCTGGCGAAAAAACTGCCGCCTGACGTCAGCGAACGGATCCACTTTGCAAAAGCGGAAACCCTGACGGCCCAGCCTTTCGATGCGGTTATTTATCACGGCGACTCCGATCAGTTGCGTGAGCTGTGCGAGCAGGTCGCGGCGCGCGAGGGAGCCATTATTTCGGTGCAGGGGTTCGCCCGTGGTGACAGCAATCTGCTGCTGGAACGCCTCTATATTGAACGTTCACTCAGCGTCAATACCGCCGCCGCAGGCGGCAACGCCAGTCTGATGACCATTGGCTAAGGTTGTTTCCCGTAGGCGGCGCGGCGCATCTGTCGCACAGCGCCGCCCGTCAATTAACGCACGCGAATACCGTCGAGAATCATCCGCTGCACGTTGTCAACGGTCTGCTGAAAAAACGCCTCATCGCGAAGCGTCGCGCCGGTTATCGCCTCAACCTGGGTGGCGAAGTCAGCATAATGTTGAGTTGTTGCCCAAATCATAAAGATCAAATGCTGAGGATCAACAGGAGCAAGTTTACCGCTCTCAACCCAGCGGGAAATAATCGCCGACTTCTCATCCACCAGCGCTTTCAAATCGCCGGTAAGTTCTGCCATCAGCAACGGCGCGCCCTGAAGCATTTCAAGACAAAACAGCCTCGACGCCTCAGGGTGGTCGCGGGATACCTCCAGCTTAAGGCGAATATATTCACCGATAGCGACCAGCGGACTGATATCTTCGCGAAAAGCTTTCAGCGGCATTAGCCAGATAGCCAGAATCTGCTGCAGCACGGCGATATACAGCGCCTCTTTTGACGGGTAGTAATAGAGCATATTGGTTTTCGATACCCCGGCCAGCTCAGCCACCTGTTCAAGGCGCGTACCGTGGATACCAAACTGCGAGAACGCGTCCAGCGCCGCAGCCAGAATAGCCGCTTTTTTCGCGCTCACCGCCTGTGAACGTTTACCGCTCTTTTTCACGGCGCCCTGTGCCATAGCTCATCTCCTTCTTTTCAGACCATCAGCATAACAAAAGCCCGGCGCCGACACGACTCTCTGCACTCCCATTGCGCACGACTGCGTTTTTTTCGTGCACTATTTTTGACCATTCAGTCCACTTTTATTGCTGCTATTTTCAGCAACCATATTGCAACACATTAATAACATTGATCTTTCAAAAACTGGCATCGTCTTTGCTTTATCTATAACGCGGGGTGACCGAGGAAGCTGCAGGATGCAACGCCGCGCGCCTTCTTGTTCAACGACATGCAGAGAGGTAGGTATGAAAATTGGTGTCTTCGTTCCGATCGGTAATAACGGCTGGCTGATTTCCACCCATGCTCCCCAGTACATGCCAACGTTCGAGCTCAATAAGGCCATCGTGCAAAAAGCCGAACATTACAACTTTGATTTCGCGCTCTCGATGATCAAACTGCGCGGCTTCGGCGGTAAAACCGAATTCTGGGATCATAACCTTGAATCCTTCACCCTGATGGCCGGGCTGGCGGCGGTGACCTCGCGTATCCAGATTTACGCCACCGCCGCCACGCTGACGTTGCCGCCGGCGATCGTCGCCCGCATGGCGTCCACTATTGATTCCATCTCCGGCGGTCGCTTTGGCGTCAATCTGGTGACCGGCTGGCAAAAACCGGAATATGAACAGATGGGCATGTGGCCGGGCGATGATTACTTCGCCAACCGCTATGACTATCTCACTGAGTATGTCCAGGTCCTGCGCGACCTGTGGGGGACCGGGCACAGCGACTTTAAAGGCGACTACTTCACCATGAACGACTGCCGCGTGAGTCCCCAGCCGTCGCAGCCGATGAAGGTGATCTGCGCCGGGCAAAGCGATGCGGGCATGGCGTTCTCCGCGAAATACGCTGACTACAACTTCTGCTTCGGCAAGGGGGTCAATACGCCCACCGCCTTTGCCCCCACCGCCGCCCGCATGATGAAAGCGGCGGAGGAAACGGGTCGCGATGTCGGCTCCTACGTGCTGTTTATGGTAATTGCCGACGAGACCGATGAAGCGGCCCGCGCCAAATGGGAACACTATAAAGCAGGCGCGGATGAAGAGGCTCTGGCATGGCTGACCGAGCAGAGTCAGAAAGACACCCGCTCCGGCAGCGATACCAACGTACGCCAGATGGCTGACCCCACTTCCGCTGTCAATATCAATATGGGCACCCTTGTCGGCTCCTATGCCAATGTTGCCCGCATGCTTGACGAAGTCGCGACCGTCCCCGGCACAGACGGCGTGCTGCTGACGTTTGATGATTTCCTTATCGGCATCGAAGCCTTTGGTCAGCGCATTCAGCCGCTGATGCGCTGCCGCGCCCCTGTTACCACAATGACTCAGGAGGTTGCCTGATGATTACCCTGCCTGCTCGCCCGGAATCCCTGACCTTTGCGCCGCAGCAAAGCGCGCTGATCGTGGTGGATATGCAGAACGCCTACGCCAGCAAAGGCGGCTATCTCGATCTCGCCGGGTTTGATGTGTCCGCCACCCAGCCGGTCATCGACAATATCAACACCGCCGTGGCCGCCGCCCGTGCCGCCGGAATGCTGATTATCTGGTTCCAGAACGGCTGGGACGACCAGTATGTTGAAGCGGGCGGTCCGGGCTCGCCAAATTTTCATAAATCCAACGCGCTGAAAACCATGCGTCAGAACCCGGAACTCCAGGGCAAGCTGCTGGCGAAAGGTAGCTGGGATTATCAACTGGTTGATCAGCTTATGCCGCAGCCCGGCGATATTGTGCTGCCGAAACCGCGCTACAGCGGCTTCTTCAATACCGCGCTCGACAGCATCCTGCGCAGCCGCGGCATTCGCCATCTGGTCTTTACCGGCATCGCCACCAACGTCTGCGTGGAATCCACCCTGCGAGATGGTTTCTTCCTCGAATATTTCGGCATCGTTCTGGAAGACGCAACTCACCAGGCCGGTCCGGCATTCGCTCAACAGGCGGCGCTGTTCAATATTGAAACCTTCTTTGGCTGGGTCAGCGATGTCGCCCGCTTCTGTGCGGCCCTTGACCCCGCCGCACCACTCTCATTCCCCGAGGAGAAACGTTATGCCTAAACACGTGATTATTCCGCCAGGCACCACCACGCCTATTGCACCATTTGTCCCCGGTACGCTGGCCGACGGTGTGGTTTATGTTTCCGGCACGCTGCCGTTTGATAAACAAAACAACGTGGTCTATATCGGCGACCCAAAGGCGCAAACCCGCCACGTACTGGAAACCATCAGGAGCGTTATCGAGACGGCGGGAGGCAGTATGGAGGATGTGACCTTCAACAGCATCTTTATCACCGACTGGAAAAACTACGCCGCGATTAACGAGGTCTACGCCGAATTTTTCCCCGGCGACAAACCGGCACGCTTCTGCATTCAGTGCGGACTGGTGAAGCCAGATGCACTGGTGGAAATCGCGACTGTAGCACATATCGGGAAACCCTCATGATCAAGCTGAATATTTCCCCGGCACCTTATCCGAACGCGCCGGTAGTGGTGCTGAGCGCCGGGCTCGGCGGCGCGGGCGGTTACTGGTTGCCGCAGCGAACGGCGCTGGAAGCACAGTACCAACTGGTGAGCTATGACCATAACGGCACCGGAGAAAACGGCGGTCCGCTACCGGCGGACTACAGCATGGCAACCATGGCGGAGGAGCTTTACGCCGCGCTGCAGGGAGCGGGAATTATGCGCTTCGTGCTGGTCGGTCATGCGCTGGGCGCGTTGATTGGTCTGCAACTGGCGCTTGATTATCCCGAAGCGATAAGCGCTCTGGTGCTGGTTAACGGCTGGCTGAAACTCTCCCCGCATACCCGCCGCTGTTTCCAGGTACGCGAACGATTGCTGCACGCCGGGGGCGTTCAGGCCTGGGTAGAAGCGCAGCCGCTGTTTCTCTATCCGGCAGAGTGGATGGCTTCTCGCCAGCCGCGTCTGGAGGCCGAAGATGCGCTCGCCATCAGCCATTTCCAGGGTAAAGATAATCTGTTTAAGCGGCTTAATGCCCTGAAGCAAGCCGACTTTTCACGCCGGGCGGCGGAAATAACCTGCCCGACATTCATTATCAGCGCAGCTGACGACCTGCTGGTGCCGGCCTCCTGTTCCCGCGTGCTGCAAGAGGCCATCCCCGGCAGCCAGCGGGTGGAAATGGCCTGGGGCGGCCACGCCTGCAACGTCACCGATACTGCCGCCTTTAACCCCATTTTATGTGACGGGCTGGCCACCATACTGCCTGCCGCGAAGGAGAATCTATGAGCGAAGCCATTAGCCGGGCGGCCTGTGCTACCCTGTTTACCGATGCCAGGACCCACAATGGCTGGCTGGATAAAGCGGTCACTGACGACAAGTTACATGAAATCTACGACCTGATGAAAATGGGGCCAACCTCGGCCAACTGCTCTCCGGCACGCATTGTTTTCGTCCGCACGCCGGAAGGGAAAGAAAAACTACGCCCGACCCTGTCGAGCGGGAATGTAGAGAAAACCATGAACGCCCCGGTCACCGCGATCGTAGCCTGGGACAGCGCCTTCTACGATCGGCTGCCGGAACTGTTTCCCCACGGCGACGCCCGCAGCTGGTTTACCTCCAGCCCGCAACTGGCGGAGGAGACCGCGTTTCGCAACAGCACATTGCAGGCGGCATATCTGATTTTCGCCTGCCGGGCGCTTGGCCTTGATACCGGGCCGATGTCGGGTTTTGACCGGGAAAAAGTGGATGCAGCGTTTTTTGCCGATGGCCGCTGGAAGAGTAATCTGCTGATTAATATCGGCTACGGCGATAGCAGCAAACTGTATGATCGCCTGCCACGTTTGCCCTTCGATGATGCCTGCCAGTTAGCATAAGGAGCCGGAATGTCCCTTGCCGATAAACAAAGCTTTCGCGATGCCATGGCGCATGTCGGGGCGGCGGTCAATATTATCACCACGGATGGTCCCGCCGGACGCGCGGGATTTACCGCCAGCGCCGTCTGTAGCGTGACCGATACGCCACCCACGCTGCTGGTGTGCCTGAACCGCTCGGCCTCAGTCTGGCCGGTATTCAGCCAGCACAAGACACTGTGCATCAATACGCTGGCCGCCGGACAGGAGGGATTATCGAATATATTTGGCGGCAAAACACCGATGACGGAGCGCTTCGCCGCCGCCGACTGGCAAACCGGCGTGACCGGCTGCCCGCGTCTGCAAGACGCGCTGGTCAGCTTCGATTGCTGTATTAGCCAGGTTGTCAGCGTCGGCACTCACGACATTCTGTTTTGCGAGGTGGCGGCAATTGTTCGCCACCCTGAGCCGCGCGGATTAATGTGGTTCGACCGAGGCTACCATACGCTGATGCGGCCAGCCTGTTAACCTTAACGCCAGGCTAACAGCGTAAGGCTGCATATGGTGTTTCGATTTTCTCGCAGACAGTGACACACGCGGTGCCGCCGTTACCATCGCACCTGGGCTATTCCCCTGTGACTATCATCCTTCCCCGACAGCACAGCATGTACCGGGGCCAGACGATCGACGAAATGGACGCCGCCGACGAAACGTCGGCGGCAAGGGTGATGAGTTCGTGTTCGGGATCTCCCCCATCAGCAAACAATCCGGTCAACGCACTAGCTATTGCGGCTACCGTGACTATTTTTCCCTCCTTTTTTGCCAGCTTCTGATGCGCGCTGGGGATCATTTTTGAAATTCCCCCCGCTATGCTGACCACCTTTACGACCTGCTTCTGATGCTCTTTCACGGTCTTCGGCAAAGTTGCCGGCACCGCCACGATGGTTTGCCATTACTGACCTCCACTTAGGTTATCTACCCTGACGCATTCAGGTTGCAGGATAAAAACGCCGGGGACGCGTTAGCCCCGAAATGGCCGCGTCACTCGCTGATGCGGTATCCCCTGAGCGCAAGGCCCGGAGATGAACGGCATCAACGCAGCCAATACCAGACAACCTGGCATATGACGGGTATGGACATCATATTGCATGAGGTGAATCTCAAGACTTTCGTCTCCGTAATACAGAGCACCGCCCTTTTCGTATCACGTGCCTTTAAGGTTAGCGAATGCGCGTCATGCTGACGGAACAGAGTCACATTCTGAAATAACTTTGCCAACACAATCTTTATTGTCCACCGGGTTATCCGCTAACCGCTTCTTATGGTTACGAAAAGAGCAAAGCAGAAAATGTATCATTTTGCGACAAAATCAATAATTCCAATTTTGTTATAAATCAAATAAATGATTGATGCATTTGCACTCCTCACCAGAGATCTTATCTTTAAAAGTAGCCAGTAAATTAACTGGTCCATAACGTAACCGAGGAGTGATGCAAATGGCTAAAATTCTGGTGCTTTATTATTCAATGTACGGACACATCGAGACCATGGCGCATGCTGTCGCCGAAGGGGCAAACAAAGTCGATGGCGTTGACGTGGTCGTGAAGCGCGTACCGGAAACCATGCAGGCGGAGGCGTTTGCCAAAGCAGGAGGAAAAACACAAAACGCTGCCGTTGCCACACCGCAGGAACTGGCAGAATATGATGCCATCATCTTCGGCACCCCAACCCGTTTCGGCAATATGTCCGGACAAATGCGCACGTTTCTCGATCAAACTGGCGGCCTGTGGGCGTCCGGTGCGCTGTACGGCAAACTGGCCAGCGTATTCAGTTCAACGGGCACCGGCGGCGGCCAGGAGCAGACGATCACCTCCACCTGGACCACCCTTGCCCATCACGGGATGATCATTGTGCCAATTGGTTACGGCGCTCAGGAACTGTTCGATATATCACAGGTTCGCGGCGGGACGCCTTACGGCGCCACCACTATCGCCGGGGGAGACGGTTCACGTCAACCGAGCGAGGAAGAGCTGGCGATTGCTCGCTATCAAGGTCAACATGTCGCAAGCCTGGCGGTTAAACTTCACGGTTAATCTTCAGCAGGAGGAAAGCATGCCGAATCAAGAAGCAAAATCCCACCACGTGGGCGAATGGGCACGTTTACGCAATACCTCTCCCGAAATTGCCGAGGCGATTTTTGAATTAGCCAATTACGATGAAAAAATAGCGGAGCAAATCTGGGAAGAAGGCAGCGATGACGTTTTGCCTCTCGCGTTCGCCAAAACCGACAAAGCGTCTCTGTTCTGGGGCGAACAGACCATCGAGCGTAAAAACGTCTGACGCGTTCGGCATGATTTACCTGGTTGTCTCCCCGGTAGCGCGACGGCTTACCGGGGTATCATGTGTGCATGGCCGCACCGCCATTACGGCGCGGCCATATTTTGTTGATGTTATAAAAAACCGGATGACTCCGGTTTTTTATAACACTGGTTATTTTATCGCCTCGGCCATCGCCTTCTTAAAGGTTTCCATCGGGCAGAAGCCGTTACCATCCACCGGACAACCGTTCAGCGCCAGCGTCACCCGCTGCGGCGGGGATTGCAGGGTCAGCGCCTCGGCATTGCGCAGTTGCTCAGTGCTTTGATAAACATACTCAATCTTCATTAAATCACGATTGCCGCGCTTATCGTGCCAGCGCTGGAACACCAGCTTGCCGCCGATTGGCGTACGTTCGTACTGTTCAGGCAACTGATAAGCTTTAAAATCCAGCGCCGTCAGCAGCGAGGCGATATTGGAATCATGCCCCACCAGCAGCGTGACTTTCGCCGCTCTTTCCGCATCGCCCACCAGCGCGTTATCAATATATTTCACCAACGGTTTAGCGACGTTGCGCGCCACTTGCGGAGAGGTAAACAGACTATCCTGGTAGCCATTTTTCAGCTTAGAGAGCACCCGCCACTGCTGATCGCTTTTGATTTCCCCCCAGGCCACCTGATCTTTGGGGAAACCTTCGTAATATTGCAGTGTAAAAGCGTCAACCAGCGAATTGCCTACCTTCAGCGGACCGGATACGCCCGGCTCCTTCTGGTATTGGGCGCTGAAGGTATCTTTCCCGTCGCTTAGCGAGCACTGCTGCTTCTCTTTGCAGGAAGGGGAATGACGGTAATCCGTCATCGTCTCCAGTAATTTATAGCTTTCATCAAGCTGCATCCCCTGCCGCTCTTTCTCCATCGCGTGCACGGCTTTTTCTTTGAATGCGGCGGAATCGTCGGTGATCACCGGGTTAAAAGTTGGGTCCATGGTGCCCATTTTCTCCTGATGATGCACCGTCACGCCGCAGCCGGGAAAGGCGCCGGTAATGAAGAACTGCGCCGTGGCGACGGTTCGTTGCAGGCTATTGGCGTAAGCATAGACCGCGTTCTCCGGCGGACACTCACCGCTGGTCACCAGCCCCTGCTGCGCCAGCCATTCACGCATATAGTGCCCCATATAAACTTCAAGCACCCCACCCTTGGTGGTCAGTTGCCCGCCGGGAACATCCCACTGCGGCCACGGCTTCGGCGTGGATTGCTCCAGCACGCTGCCATTGTTCGCCAGCGGCGCGCGCAGGTTATGGCGGCTCATGATCAGCACCTGCTGAAGCTGGTACCCTTCCGGTGCGGCCTGTTCCTGCGCCTGAGCACCTGCCGACAGTAAAACGACGCCTGCCACTGCGGTGGCGAGTAGACTTTTTCTCATCCCTTAATCCTCAGTCAGTGATTATCATCGCCTTAATTGTGACAAATTTATGACATTTTTCCTGGCAATAGCTCGCAAAGTGAGGAAAGAAAGACCGCGTCCTCCTCCCCCACCGTAATGACTAATATCAGTAACATAACCGGGGTTTTTTAGGCTATTCCTGCCACTATGTTCAGAGGTGCTGAATCTGCCCCGTGGCATAACAGATGGTGCGCCGTGCCTGACCGGATTCACGGTGCGACATTCATCACCGCGCTCATCACTGTTCAATTAATGAGCAATCCGGCTTTACACTTTATGATTATTGATGTAAAAAATAATTTCAATATTTCACTGGTCTGCCACTTTTGTCTAACAAGTCGGGTTCTCTTTCAGATATTTCCCGATGTTATCATCCCTGCATCACTGTATTTTTTCTTCATGTTAAACAGACTATTAGGTTAATGTATGTCAGGTATCCTGCTCTTTATCGTCGCGGTGGTTTTGCTGGGTGTGGCCATTTACAGCCTGCTGTCCTACGTCAAGGATCGGCGTTCCGGACAACTGCCAACTCATAAGAAAAAGAAATAAAACATCCCCACTATTCTTACTCTCTGCCCCCTGTTATTCCTGGTAAACCGTTCCTCTGGCAAACAGTTACCGTTCGCGAAACAAAGTGAAAAACCACTATTGCTGCCGCAATGCAGGTCAGTTAAGGGCTGTCAGTTGTGTTTATGGCTGAGCGGTTCCGTTAATCGGTGGTTTAAACGAAAATCTGATTCGGTTGATTCACTAACTGAGCTGATACGGGCTGAAATATAAAGGATATAACTTTTTTTATGACTTTCAGCCTCTGAAAAGCCCCTGACGAATAACGGACTCACCGCATGGGGGTTGGGCGCATCAAGGAAACCTGGCGGGAACGCAGGCGCGCATCCAGGACTGGCCGCCAGGACGCGGCCAGAGGGCGGGTCGAGACAGGGACAAAATTGCCGGGAGCAATTTTGAACAGCGCTTGCGCTGGCCCTGGAAGGGCGAGTCCCAGGGATGGGACGAGTAGCGTCGAGTCCCGCCCGGTCCGCCAGATGAAGCCGGAGTGGAGCGGACCGCGCAGCGGCAGGTTTTCAGCGCAATGCCGGGGGTGCAGGGGGCCGGGCGAAACGTCCCCCTGCCCGTTCACACGCTGCGGAGATAACGAATATCCTCGTACTGACGGTGAACGGAACAACCCACTGAACCAGAATATGAGGCCCCAGAGCAGCGCCACCGGAGGATAACAGGCCGGGTTTCGCTACCATGCCCGCATTCCTGTCAGGTGGCGGCTGACGCCTTACCTGACCTGGAAAACCATAAATACAGGCCCTGCGCCACGGGTTCCGTTCACCGTAATCCCGCAGAAAATGAACTACCGTCGCCCGTGAACGGGTAAAGGGGGAGAAAACCGTCCCCCCCTTTACAATCCCCGCGGTCCCGCAAAGAAACCGGTGCTGCGCACTGCGCTCACCTCCCGGCCCTCAGCCTGCGGTCGGCTCAACTCGGCGTCATGCCTCGATTCGCCTCTGGCCGCCATCCCTGGCGTCCAGCCCTTGTCTTCGGGTCTCCGGTTCGCCGGTTTCAGCGGGCACCAGGGCATCGCTGTGGGTTTTGTGGTTTCAGCAGCGTATTCGTCGCTGCTTAAAGAAACAGTTTTTTATCACTTTCAGCGGTCAGGCAGTTGCAGGTTTACTGCGGGCTCACCGCCGGGGGGGTTGGGCGCATCAAGGAAACCTGGCGGGAACGCAGGCGCGCATCCAGGACTGGCCGCCAGGACGGCGGCCAGAGGGCGGGTCGAGACAGGGACGTCGAGTCCCGCCCGGTCCGCCAGATGAAGCCGGAGTGGAGCGGACCGCGCAGCGGCAGGTTTTCAGCGCCGTGCCGGGGGTGCAGGGGGACGGGCGAAACGTCCCCCTGCCCGTTCACACGCTGTGGATATAACGAATATCCGCGTATTTATCGTGAACGGAACAGACCACGGAATCTGAATGGGCGAAAACGAAAATGCCATTTTAGCCAGAACCACCGATAATGCGATTACCACAGGCAAATAAAACAAAAGACAACACCGATGATTTGCTTAAGTGAACGGCATTGTTATTGCTGGCGCGGTGTTTTGACTTCACTCTCCAGTTGTGGAAAGTGTTGCTGAAAATAGTGACGCAAGAACTCCACGGTGGTCCGAATTTTTGCCGAGGTTGCCAGCCGCGACACATACACCGCCCAGATATTGGCGGGCTGATAGAACTCCGGCAGTAAATGCACCAGATGGCCGCTGGCAATATTTTCCCGGACATCCCACCATGAACGCAGCGCGATTCCCTGGCCGTCCAGACACCATTGATGGACGATCTCACCGTGATTTGACGACAGCGGGCCGGTAACCTTAATCGCATGCTCGCCCTCTTTATCGCGCAGTTGCCAGACGCCAAAGGGCCGATCGCGTTCCTTAATAACCAGGCAGGGCAGCGCGGCAAGGTCGCTAAGCTGTTTTGGTACCGGATGACGGGCGACAAATTCCGCTGAGGCGCAGAGAATACGGCGATTGGCGGCGAGCTGGCGGGCAATCAGATTGGGGGCGATGTCGTCACCGACGCGGATATCCAGATCGACCCCTTCATTGGCTAAATCCACCAGCCGGTCGGCAACATCAAAACGGATCTCCAGTTGCGGATAGAGGCGGGCCAGCTCAGAGAGCGCCGGGGCGACGATCCGGCGGCCAAAGCCAAAGCTGCTGATAATGCGCAGCGTCCCCTGCGGCACCTGACGCACATCGGAAAGCTCATCCATCATCTGGTCGACATCCTGCAAAATACGCTGCCCCCACTCATAGATACGTTCGCCTTCTGCGGTAATCGCGACCCGCCGGGTCGTGCGGTGCAGTAACCGGACATTGAGCGTTTGCTCAAGTAACGATACACGCTTACTGACAAAAGCCGGGGAAACACCCAACTCTTCGGCAGCGGCGGCAAAACCGGCGCGGCGGGCGACCAGCATAAAGACGCGTAAATCGTTTAGCAGCAGATTATTCATAATTCGTGTTTTATGTTTTACCGTTTGACGGGATTAATTATGAATGAGTCCATTATAGGATAGACATGAAGTCAACCTCTCTTACCCTGAACTGAGAAAAAAGATGAATAAAACCTTACGTATTGCCGCCATCCCCGGCGATGGCATCGGTAAAGAAGTGCTGCCTGAGGGCGTGCGCGTGCTACAAGCCGCCGCCGAACGCTGGGGGCTGGCGTTAAGCTTCGAACATTTCGAATGGGCCAGTTGCGATTACTACGCGCAACACGGTCAAATGATGCCTGACGACTGGCACGCGCAGTTGAAAGATTTTGATGCTATCTATTTCGGCGCGGTCGGCTGGCCGGCTATCGTGCCGGATCACATCTCCTTGTGGGGGTCGCTGCTGAAGTTTCGCCGTGAATTCGACCAGTACGTCAACCTGCGTCCGGTGCGCCTGTTCCCCGGCGTCCCCTGCCCGCTGGCGGGTAAACAGCCCGGCGATATTGATTTCTATGTGGTGCGCGAAAATACCGAAGGAGAATACTCCGCTCTGGGGGGGCGAGTGAATCCGGGAACCGAACATGAAGTGGTGCTTCAGGAGTCGGTATTTACCCGGCGCGGCGTCGATCGGATCCTGCGTTACGCCTTTGAACTGGCGCAAAGCCGCCCGCGCAAGACACTCACGTCAGCAACCAAATCCAACGGCCTCGCCATTAGCATGCCCTACTGGGACGAACGGGTTGAAGCGATGGCGCAGCATTACCCGGACGTGAAATGGGATAAGCAGCATATTGATATTCTGTGCGCCCGCTTTGTGCTACAGCCGGAGCGTTTTGACGTGGTGGTCGGCTCCAACCTGTTCGGCGATATCCTCTCCGACCTCGGCCCGGCCTGTACCGGCACCATTGGTATCGCGCCGTCGGCAAATCTTAATCCGGATCGTACCTTCCCCTCGCTGTTTGAAGCCGTCCACGGTTCTGCGCCGGATATCTACGGCAAAAATATCGCCAACCCTATCGCCACCATTTGGGCCGGCGCGATGATGCTGGGTTTCCTCGGTAACGGGGATGAACGCTTCCAGGCCGCCCATGACGGCATTCTGGCGGCGATTGAGCAGACCATTGCCAGCGGGCCGAAAACGCCGGATATGAAAGGCAGCGCCTCCACCCAACAGGTGGGCGAGGCGATTTGTCAGGCGATTGCCCGGCGGTAACGGGCACCGGCGGCAAAGCCAAACTGTCGGCCCGCCAGAGGCGGCGGCGCCGGGAAGAGGCCGCGGGCTAAAGCTCCAGCTCCCGCTGCAGCAGCGCGGCAATGGCCTCGCTGCTGTCTGCCGCCACCAGCGATTGACGGAACGCTTCATGCATAATGCGCCGTGCCAGCCGCGAGAAGATGCGCATATGCTGATCCCCCGCCGAATGCTTGTTCAGGGTCAGCATAATCACAAACTGCGCTTCATCATCGCCCCAGGCCACCGGCTGCGCCAGACGGGCGACGCTGATGGTCGACTGCTCAATATGTTCCGATTTGCTGTGCGGAATGGCAAAACTGAACCCCAGGCCGGTGGAAAATACCGCTTCGCGGGCCCACAGATCGGCCTCCAGCTTGCGCGGGTAGCGGCAGCGGCCGGCCAGCAGCAGGTTATCGGTCATGCCTTTCATCACTTCCTCTTTACTGCGCCAGTCGCTGTTCAACGTAATGCAGCGGACGGTAATCAGCGGCGCATCCTGCTGCGCCATGCGGAACTGGGCCAGCAGATGCTCCACCTCCAGCGAAGTACGGCACTGCATCGCCTGGTTAAGCAACTGACGACAGGCGCGGCTATCAAGCTGCGCCAGACGCGCTTTTGTCGCCGGAATCGATGGCGCGCTCATGCTCAATTCATCCAGCCCCAGCCCCACCAGCAGCGGCAACACCGACCCTTTCGCCCCCAGTTCGCCGCACAAACCGATCCACTTCCCCTGACGATGCGCCGCCTGAACCGCATAATCCAGCGCCCGCAAAAATGCCGGATTGAGGCTGTTATAGTGGCGCGTCACCTTAGCGTTATCGCGATCCACCGCCAGCAGATACTGAGTCAGGTCATTGCTGCCGATGCTAAAGAAATCAATCTCTTCGCAGCACTGGTCGATAATAAACATCACCGACGGCACTTCGAGCATAATGCCGAGCGGGATTTTCTCATCAAACGGAATATGCTCGCTGCGCAGCGACTGTTTGGCATCCGCCAGTTGCTCTTTTACCCACAGAATCTCTTCCATTGCTGAAATCATCGGGATCATGATTTTCAGCGCACCGTGCGCCGACGCGCGCAAAATCGCCCGTAGCTGGGTGCGGAACAGCGCCTGGTACTCCTCATAAATACGCACCGCGCGGTAACCAAGAAACGGATTGTTTTCCGCCGGAATATTGAGATATGCCACCGGCTTGTCACCGCCGATATCCATGGTGCGAATGATAATGCTGCGCCCGTTGGCCGGCTCCAGCGCCTGACAAAATAGATTGTAAAGCTCGTCTTCCGATGGCGCGTTCGGACGATCCATATAGAGCATTTCGGTGCGGTACAGCCCCACCGACTGCGCCCCCTGGCTAAATGCTGCCGTCGCTTCCACCGAATGGGCAATATTCGCCGCAACTTCCAGGCGAACGCCATCTTCCGTCCGCCCCTCTTTATCCAGCCAGACCTGCTGCTGGCGATGGATTTGCGCCTGTACCCAGGCTTCCTGCTGATAATATCGCGCCACCGCGTCATCCGGCTTCACGACGACCAGACCGGCATTGCCGTCAATCTGCACCGGCTGATCGACCCACGGCAGCAGCGCGTCCATCTCCACGCCGACCAGGGTCGGGATATTGAACGAGCGTGCGAGGATCACCGTATGCGATGTCGTACCGCCGCTACGCAGCAGCAGGCCTTTAAGACGCGTTTTATCCAGTTCGAGAAACTGGCTGGGGGTTAATTCATCGGCCAGACAGACAGATGCTTCCGTCAGTTTTCCCGGCGCCGGAAAGCGTGATTCGCCATAGATATGCTGCAGCAACTGGAAACAGACATCGCGGACATCCAGTACGCGCTCCTGTAAATAGCGATTGCCGGAAGCGCTGAACTGAGCGCAGAAATGTTCGCCGGAGCGAACCACCGCTTCGGCGCAACTCAGGCCGGACAGCAGACCGTCGAGCAGATGCTGGCGCAGCGAGGCGTCGGTCGCCAGCGAGCGATGCGCGTCGAGGATCGCGCTGGCGGTGCCGTCGTTATCCAGCAGACGAAACTCAATATTTTTGACCAGCAGCGTCAGTCCCTCATCCAGCAACGCCTGCTCCTGCTCAATCGAGCCCGCCGCCGGCAGCGGGCCTGAATCACGCAGATCCAATGATTTCAGATGGATGAGCCTGCCGCCCGCGCTCCCGGCGCAGACCGGTACAGCATGAAACAGCGTAGGGTGAAGACGTGAGAGTGATTCAGGCACCGGCTGAATATCCATTTGTTCCACCGCTGGTAACGGCGCATCGCAATGCGGAAACTCATCGGCGATAAATGCCGACAGTGCCTCAAACGCCTGCGGCTCGTCCTCGCCGCTGATGATCAACTGGCAGCAATCACCTTTAATTGTATTGGTGCCGATAATCGCCAGCGCGCTTTTTGCGTTCCCCCGCCCTGCACTACGAATATTGACCCATTCGACCGAAGACGAAAAACGATTACACAGTGTTTCAACCAGGCTCGCCGGACGCGCATGTACGCCATTGGGCAAATCACAGATGAATTCAATTACCAGGGCCATCGCCTTCCTCCTGAGCAATGCATTATTTCTCCAAAAGGTAAAAAAATTATCCGCCCGCCACTACGCGACAAAACTGGTAATTACTGGACAATTGTATGCTTAGCTCTTTTTTATGCGCGTCATCACAAATAGCGCGATTCAACGCCCCAATAACCCGGCATAGCTAAGATTTGAGGTGGATCGCAATTTTCTTCTCGCCTTACAAATATCCAGTAAATGCGCTTTTTCTCTACTATTTTATGCGCCGCCCTTTTTCTAATGTTGAAACATCAACCCAGCCACGGGCCACGCCGCGCCCAGGAGAAAAACAATGAACGAACTGGTGCAAATACTAAAAAATACACGCCAGCACCTGATGACCGGGGTCTCGCATATGATCCCTTTTGTCGTGTCCGGGGGGATCCTGCTGGCGGTCTCCGTCATGTTGTACGGCAAGGGAGCAGTACCCGATGTCGCCACCGATCCTAATCTGAAAAAACTGTTTGATATTGGCGTAGCGGGCCTGACGCTGATGGTGCCGTTTCTGGCGGCCTACATCGGTTACTCCATTGCCGACCGCGCGGCGCTGGCGCCCTGCGCCATCGGCGCCTGGGTCGGCAACAGCTTCGGCGCCGGTTTCTTCGGCGCGCTGATTGCCGGGATGATTGGCGGTCTGGTGGTTTACTACCTGAAGAAGATCCCGGTGCACAAGATACTGCGCTCGGTGATGCCGATCTTTGTTATCCCGATCGCTGGCACCTTTATTACCGCCGCGATCATGATGTGGGGCCTCGGCGAGCCGATTGGCGCGCTGACCGCCAGCTTAACCAGTTGGCTGCAGGGCATGCGCGAGGGCAGCATCGTCGTGTTAGCCATCATTATGGGCCTGATGCTGGCCTTCGATATGGGCGGTCCGGTCAATAAGGTCGCTTATGCCTTTATGCTGATTTGTGTCTCACAGGGGGTTTACACCGTGGTGGCCATCGCTGCCGTCGGCATCGCCGTACCGCCGCTGGGCATGGGGCTGGCAACATTGATTGGTCGGAAATACTTCTCCGCGGAAGAGCGGGAAACGGGTAAAGCCGCGCTGGTCATGGGCTGCGTTGGTGTCACTGAAGGCGCAATCCCTTTCGCCGCCGCCGACCCGTTGCGCGTGATCCCCTCCATTATGGTTGGCGCCGCCGCGGGTTGCGTCACCGCAGCGCTGCTTGGCGCACAATGCTACGCCGGCTGGGGCGGGCTGATTGTCCTGCCAGTGGTACAGGGTAAAGGCGGCTTTATTGCCGGTATCGTGGTAGGTGCAATCGTCAGCGCAGCCTGCGTCATTCTGCTCAAAGCGCTGGCGAAAAAGAACACGCCGGATGCGAAAGCCGATGACGACATGGATCTTGATTTTGAAATTAACTGAAACACGGGAAGGAATATCATATGACCAAAATTATCGCCGTTACCGCATGCCCGTCTGGCGTCGCCCACACCTATATGGCCGCCGAGTCACTGGAAAGCGCCGCCAAAGCCAAAGGCTGGCAGGTGAAAGTCGAGACCCAGGGCTCTATCGGCATTGAGAACGAACTGACGGCGGATGACGTCGCCAGCGCCGATATGGTTATTCTGACCAAAGATATCGGTATCAAGTTCGAAGAACGTTTTGCCGGAAAAACCATTGTGCGCGTCAACATCAGCGATGCCGTGAAGCGCGCCGAAGCCATTATGAACAAAATCGATAGCCACCTTTCACAGAAGGCCTGAATTGCATCGCGGGGCAGGTTCTGCGCCCCGCTAAATTAACATGGAGTTTGTCATGACCAATCGCACTCAACGCCTAAAAGATCGCCTCTTCGCCCAGCCGCGCGAGATCTCCCTTGAACGTGCTCTGCTCTATACCGCCAGCCATAAGCAGACTGAAGGGGAGCCGGTGATGATCCGCCGGGCGAAAGCAACCGCATGGATCCTCGATCATGTGCAGATTTCGATTCGTGATGACGAACTGATCGCCGGTAACCGGACGATTAAGCCGCGTGCCGGAATTATCTCTCCGGAGATGGACCCTTACTGGCTGCTCAGGGAGCTGGATCAGTTCCCGACCCGCCCTCAGGATCGCTTCACTATCAGCGAGGAAGACAAACGCATCTACCGCGAAGAACTTTTCCCTTACTGGGAAAATCGCTCAATGAAGGACTTTATTAATCGCCAGATGACGGATGAAGTGAAAAGTGCCGTCAGTACGCAAATTTTTAGCGTTAACCAGACGGATAAGGGCCAGGGGCATATTATTATTGACTACCCTCGCCTGCTGGAAAATGGCCTGGCCGCGCTGGTAACGGAACTTAAAGCGGTGAATAAACAGCATCCGCAAAACCACTTCTATCAGGCGGTGCTGATCCTGCTGGAAGCCTCTCAGCGCCATATCCTGCGCTATGCGGCCCTTGCCGATGAAATGGCCGCCAGTTGCGACGATACGCAGCGGCGCAAGGAGCTAAAGAGCATTGCGGATATTTCCCGCCATAATGCGCGACACCGTCCGGAGGATTTCTGCCAGGCGTGCCAGTTGTTCTGGTATATGAATATTATTTTGCAGTATGAATCCAACGCCAGTTCGATTTCGCTGGGGCGCTTTGATCAATACATGCTGCCTTATTATCAGGCGTCGCTAAATCGCGGTCAGGATCCGCGGTTTCTTCAAGAGCTACTGGAATCGCTGTGGGTGAAGTGTAACGATATTGTCCTGCTGCGCTCGACCAGCAGCGCGCGCTACTTTGCCGGCTTTCCCACGGGTTATACCGCCCTGCTCGGCGGCCTGACCGTGACCGGGCGCAGCGCGGTGAACGTTCTGTCGTTTTTATCCCTTGACGCTTATCAGAACGTTCGCCTGCCGCAGCCGAACCTCGGCGTGCGGGTCAATGAGCTTATTGACCGTCCTTTCCTGCGCAAAACCGCAGAAACCATTCGCCTTGGCACCGGTATACCGCAAATCTTTAACGACGAAGTGGTGATCCCGGCGTTTCTCAATCGCGGCGTGTCGCTGGAAGATGCGCGGGATTATTCGGTGGTCGGCTGCGTTGAGCTGTCGATCCCTGGGCGCACCTACGGCCTGCACGATATCGCGATGTTTAATCTGCTGAAGGTGATGGAGATCGTGATGCTGGAAAACGAAGACAATCCCGACATCAGCTGGGATGGGTTGATTAGCCAGATCCGCGACAAAATTCGCTACTACATCAAACTGATGGTCGAAGGCAGTAATATTTGCGATATCGGCCACCGGGACTGGGCGCCGGTACCCCTGCTTTCATCGTTTATTGAAGACTGCGTGCAGCACGGCAAAGATATTACCGAAGGCGGCGCGCGCTATAACTTCTCCGGCGTTCAGGGCATCGGCATCGCTAATCTGAGCGACTCGCTGCATGCGCTCAAAGGGATGGTGTTTGAGCAGAAACGCCTGAGTTTTGCTGAACTGATGGCGGTGCTGAAAGCCAATTTCCAGACGCCAGAAGGGGAACAAATCCGCGCCCGCCTGATCAATCGCTTTGAGAAATACGGTAACGATATTGACGAGGTGGACAATATCAGCGCCGATTTGCTGCGCTTCTATTGTAAAGAGGTGGAGCGGTACCAGAACCCGCGCGGCGGCCATTTCACACCGGGCTCATATACCGTGTCCGCCCACGTGCCGCTGGGCTCGGTGGTTGGCGCAACCCCTGACGGACGCCTGGCCGGTGAGCAACTGGCGGACGGCGGACTGTCGCCGATGGTCGGTCAGGACGCCCAGGGGCCAACGGCGGTGCTCAAGTCGGTCAGCAAGCTGGATAACTATCTGTTGTCTAACGGTACGCTGCTCAACGTCAAATTCACGCCGGCGACGCTTGCCGGTGACAGCGGCCTCAATAAGCTCGCCGACTTTTTACAGGCTTTCACCCGGCTTAAGCTACAGCACATTCAGTTCAACGTGGTCAACGCCGACACGCTGCGCGAAGCCCAGCGGCGGCCACAGGATTTCGCCGGTCTGGTGGTGCGTGTGGCGGGATACAGCGCCTTTTTCGTCGAGCTGTCGCAGGAGATTCAGGATGACATTATCCGCCGCACCGCGCATCAATTGTGAGGTGATGGAAACGCGCGCCGACAGGGCGCGCATTTTTAACATTCAGCGCTACTCTTTGAATGACGGTCAGGGGATCCGCACCGTCGTTTTTTTTAAAGGCTGCCCGCACGCCTGCCCATGGTGCGCCAATCCGGAATCGATATCGCCGAAAATCCAGACCGTGCGCCGGGAGAGCAAATGCCTGCATTGCGCCCGCTGCCAGCAGGATGTTACCGAGTGCCCTTCCGGCGCATGGGAGCAAATTGGTCGCGACGTGACGCTGGATACGTTGCTTAACGAGGTGCTGAAGGATGACGTATTCTTCCGCGCATCCGGCGGCGGCGTGACCCTGTCGGGGGGCGAAGTATTGATGCAGGCCGAATTCGCCGCGCGTTTTCTGTGCCGCTTACGCCAATGGGGGATCAGGACCGCTATCGAAACGGCAGGCGATAGCGCGTTTAACCGCTTTTTTCCGCTGGCGAAGGCATGTGATGAAGTACTGTTTGATTTGAAAATCATGGATGCAGCCCTGGCCCGGAGACTGCTGCGGATCAATATGCCGCGGGTACTGGATAACTTTACTCGCCTGGTGGAGGCGAATATTCCCGTGATTCCACGGATACCGTTAATTCCGGGTTTTACACTTAATGAAGAGAATTTCCGCCAGATTCTGGCGTTTCTGGCCCCCTTAAAACTAAGCGACATTCATCTTCTGCCATTCCATCAATACGGCGAGCCAAAATATCGCTTACTGGGCAAAACATGGTCGATGTCGATGATTAACGCCCCCACAGAGTCTGAGATTCAACCATTCAAGACGCTGGCCGAACAGGCCGGCTTTAGCGTGACCATTGGCGGATAACGCCTGGAGGATGCTATGGATTTCAATATCGTTGCCGTAACGGCCTGTGTCAGCGGCGTCGCTCACACCTATATGGCGGCTGAGCGCCTGGAAAAGGTCGGTCACCACGAGAAATGGAATATCAAAATAGAAACCCAGGGCGCGCTGGGAGTAGAGAATAAAATAACGGCTGACGATATTGCCCACGCCGATGTCGTTCTGCTGGTAACGGATATTGAGATTGACGACGCCAGACGCTTTAGCGGCATCCGTACCATTAAGACCAGTATCAAAACTTTTTTATTGCAGCCGCAGCAAATTGTCGACGCGGTGAGAGGCATTATGAAAAAACCGGTGGTCTATATTGAGATCCCCTGAGTGCGATGAGATTCTTGCTCTAATGCGGGTCAAGTTAAGGGGTGTCAGTTGTGTTTATGGCTGGCTGAGCGGTTCTGTCAATCGGTGGTTTAAACGAAAATCTGATTCGGTTGATTCACTAACTGAGCTGATACGGGCTGAATGAAATATAAAGGATATAACTTTTTTATGACTTTCAGCCTCTGAAAAGCCCCTGACGAATAACCGACTCACCGCATGGGGGTTGGGCGCATCAGGGAAACCTGGCGGGAACGCAGGCGCGCATCCAGGACTGGCCGCCAGGACGGCGGCCAGAGGGCGGGTCGAGACAGGGACGTCGAGTCCCGCCCGGTCCGCCAGATGAAGCCGGAGTGGAGCGGACCGCGCAGCGGCAGGTTTTCAGCGCCATGCCGGGGGTGCAGGGGGACGGGCGAAACGTCCCCCTGCCCGTTCACATGCAGTGGATATAACGAATATCCGCGAATTTATCGTGAACGGAACAGACCACGGAATCTGAATGGGCGAAAACGAAAAACGCGCCATGTTCGCCATAACCACCGATAATGCGATTGCCGCTGGCAAATAAAACAAAAGACAACACCGATGATTTGCTTAAGTGAACGGCATTGGGCTCTTGCTCCGGTTGTATCGCGCCTCTGAGGCGGCGTACCCTGGGGCGCGACGGCGCTGACCTGAACTGCCATTTCTGATGACGGTCAGGTTTGCGGGCCAGGTCAGACATTCTCCGCCAACTGGCGAGAAGCTGGCGTCGCTATCCACACTCGCCCGCGAGCCTTTCCGCTATTCCACACCCAGCAACCATTTTTGCGCTGGCGTCAGACGACTGGCGGTTTCCTGCGTCAGCCAGCGCTGCTGATCCTGCTGCGCTGTGTCTTGCCGGTCAATATACAAGCCGTGCAGCACCCGTCTTCTGCTGCCAATCCGGTTACGCGTTCCGCCGTGCCAGGCATGAGCGTTATAGATCATCACGCTGCCTGCCGGTGCGGCAAACACCACTTCATCAGGATGCGTCTGCTCCGGGTCATCCAGCACCTCTTCCGGCAGCTCTGGCCGCAGATGCGTACCGGGAATAATGCGCGGCGCGCCATTTTCCGCACTTAAATCATCAATTGCCCAAATGGTATTCACCAGATGCACTTTCGGAAAATCAGGTCGCGGTTTTTTCCAGTCCGCATGCAGCGGCTGGTGACCGCCGTTAAACAACGCTTCCCGCGCGTTGAGGCTGGAGACTTTAAAGTCGCCCTGAAAAATATAGTGACAGGCAGAAAGGATCAGCGGATGACACCAGACTTTCTCCCAAATCGCCCCTTTGTTAATCAGATTGGCAATGCGCGTCGCCGTCGCTTCCTGGTGATGCTCAATCGCCAGGTTATCACCCTCTTTCTCAACGATAGCGTCAATAAGCGTGCGCATCGCCGCCAGCCACTCCGTGTCCACCACGTTATGCACAACGGTATAACCCAGCGTATCCAGCTCCTGCTGCATTTTCGCAGGAAGCGCCATGTCGGCCCCCAGCGCGTTCAGATAAACGGCAGATTGTTGTTCCATATGTATATTCCTTAACTTATCGATAACACAATACCAACTCTAAGCTGCGTCACGACGGAATACATGAGGCTAAAACTACAAAAAACTGGACAGGCGTACACGGGACAGAAAAGTGTGAAGGATATCAAAATCCAGCGTTTTCACCCTTCTCTGCTGAAGGCCCAGGGGAGATTGCTCTGATACAGAACAGATCAATATTCATAAAATAGATTATAATCAACAGGATAATAATTCTCTTCTAAGGCCTACGGAATGATTGACACGCTGGCGGATATTTTAAATCGTTTAGTGAATCAGAAAGATAATCTGCACGTCAGGTTTCCCGATCCAGACATTTCCGAGCCCGCGCTGGCGTTTAAAGTGCCCTTTCCGCGGCTGGAAATTGTACTGGAAGGCGATCTTAAGGAGAGCGGTCTGCCGCTGTCAGAGACGGTTTTATCCGCTTCACAGGTACTCTACGTGCAGGCGGGGAAATGGACGCTGCCGGAATGGACCGGACCGGCAGCAACATTAAGTATTCTGTTTGGCCGTCAGAAGCTCGGTTTTTGCCTTCAGCACTGGGACGGCAAGCAACTCCGAACAGAGAAGCAGAACGTCGCCCGTCTGGGGCCGCGGGTGGGTTCTTATCTGTTGCTGTCACTGAATGAAATTTGCCTGCAGCCGGATCCGGTCACCGCCAGGCTGGTGGTTTCTGCCTTACTGAGCCACTGCCTTGAGCAACTGGTCGGGCTGGAGATGCGCGTCAGCCGCAGCCGCGATCTGTTTATGGCGGTGCAGGATTATCTGGAAGAGCATCTCAGCCAGCCCCTGACCCGTGAATCGGTAGCCAGGCGCTTCCATATTACACCGAATTATCTTTCGCATATCTTCCAGAAATCCGGTTCCGTCGGTTTTAATGAATTTTTGACCAGCGTACGGCTGGAGAAAGCGAAAAAACTGCTGCGCGGCTACGATCTCAAGGTGAAAGAGATCGCCCATAACTGCGGGTTTGTTGACAGTAACTATTTCTGCCGGGTGTTTAAACGCTATACCGAGCGCTCCCCATCTGAATATCGCCGTCACTGCCGCAGCGCCCAGCAGGGATAATTCAGGCCGCGCTAAACGGCCCACTCCACGCGCCCTCGTCCCTTCTTTTTCGCCTTGTAGAGCGCGTTATCAATCTTTTTAATAAACAGGTTCTGCGGCTCGCCTTTACCACGCACCCCAACGCCAATGCTGACCGACAGCGGATTATCATGGTTAATCAGGATCGCACGGGCATTTTGCAAAATAGATTGCGCCAGTTCATCCACTTCCTGCGCCGTCAGACCATCAACAATAATGGCGAACTCTTCTCCCCCGATTCGGGAAGGCAGCACCTTATCGCTGGTGAGCCTGGCCAGCTGTTTACCGAAAGCAAACAGCACTTCATCTCCCACCATGTGACCATAGGTGTCGTTAATGTTCTTAAAGTAGTCGATATCGACAATCATGATCGCTATCGCATGGCCCTCTTTCTCACGGATGGTATCGGTAAAAAAGCGTCGGTTTGGTAGCCGGGTTAATTCATCTTTCAGCGATTGAGAACGCGCATCGACGTAGAGGCGATTAATACGCGCAATGATTTTGTAGATCCCGACCGTGGCCAACAGCATGCCGGACAAACGCAGGAGATCTTCGCAGTAGTACCCCATCCAGCGTGGCTGGAAATAGATTTCATCCATCAGGTCGAAAGTGCCGCCGGCAATCCACAGCAGTAGCCCATAGCGCACCCAGTTTACGGCCACATGGTGCATGCGTACTTTCGTTGAACTCCAGAGCATAAACAGCAAAAAAAGCAGCACCAGAAAATCAATATATATTCCTGGATTAAACAAGATCACGCGCCACGACCCCAGTCGCGGTGATAAAAATGCACATAAAGCGGATACGGAAACAACAACCAATAGCGCGGGAAGAAAATGCATTCGGGAGACAGTGGAGGACGGTTGAATGATAACGTTTTTTTCACGTTCTGGCATAATCAATTCCCTTAACAACGCGGTTCGCCAGTTTTAACAAAACTGGCGGAAAGTATATCAGGTGAAAGTAGTGGCGCGAATTTTTAAAGGATGCCAGCCAGTGGCAAATGTCGACCGATGGGGAATGGACTGACTCCGCGGAATTTTTCCAACCAACAACCAATCCCTGGTGACGGAGTCAGTGAAGCGCATGGTATCGGGTTAACGTCGCGGAGATTTACCATTGGGTGCGTGAGGAAACGGGACGCCGTCATCAGAGACACACGAAACATCACTCAGAACTGCCGTTATTGCCATCTGACACGGGCATTATCCTTACAGCGAACCTGAATTGTCCAAAAAACGGCCTGCTGACACCAGGTTTCCATCGCCAGACTCACCCTCTTACAGACATCTAACGTAGCATGTTGCAATATTTGCTCGGCCCCGGAGTATTGCGTAATCTGCCCGCCGATGTTGGCCAGCAGAGCATTTGTCGACTGTCCTTGAAGCTACGACCATTGATAGTGGTATTCACGCGAGAGCGGATACCACATGGCCTCGCCTCACGCTGGACGGCTTTTCCTTCCCTTTATTTTTACCTGATCCGGCAATTTTACCTTATCGGCAATACAGGCCAACAAAGGCTATTTTCACCGCCAATATATTGATTTTGTGATGGCAGCAGCAGCCGGTAAATCTGCTGTTTTCACGCAAAATGTTACCTCCCGCACGCGCAGCGGCAAATATTCGTCTAAGGTTTTCTGATAGCCAAATGCAGTGGCACAGAGTCTGCAATGATAAGGAGAACAACCTATGACGCGTTCCGCTTCTCGTCGCCCCGCCCCCCTTCCCTATGCTCTACATCTGGCGCTGGGAGGGGCATTCATCGCCCTGGCGACGCTGACGGCTCAGGCGGCGGAGCCCCGCACCACCCCGCAATCGCCCGATATTCTGCTCGGTCCGCTATTTAATGATGTGCAAAGCGCCAGACTTTTCTCCGATCAGAAAACTTTCGCCGACGCTATCCCGAACAGCGATCCGCTGATGATCCTTGCCGATTACCGCATGCAGAAGAATCAGAGAAGTTTCGATTTACGACACTTCGTCGAACTCAATTTTACGCTTCCGGGAGAGAATGATCGGTACGTTCCGCCAGCAGGACAGACGTTGCGCCAGCATATTGACGGGTTATGGCCGGTACTGACGCGCAGCACCGTCGAGGTGGAAAAATGGGATTCATTGTTGCCGCTGCCAAAACCTTATGTGGTCCCCGGCGGACGCTTTCGCGAAGTCTATTACTGGGACAGCTACTTCACCATGCTCGGTCTGGCAGAGAGTGGGCACTGGGATAAAATCGAAGATATGGTGGCGAATTTCGCTGCTGAAATTGATACCTGGGGCCATATTCCCAACGGCAACCGCACCTACTATCTGAGCCGCTCGCAACCCCCGTTCTTTTCATTTATGGTCGAACTGCTGGCCACGCACGATGGTAACGAGGCGTTCAAAAAATGGCAGCCGCAGATGGAAAAAGAGTACCAGTACTGGATGGCGGGAGCTGAAGCGCTTGAACCCGGCAGCGCCAACCAGCGTGTTGTACGCATGCCTGATGGATCGCTGCTTAATCGCTACTGGGATGACAAAGACACGCCGCGACCAGAATCCTGGCTGGATGATGTCACTACCGCCAAAAGCAACCCAAACCGTCCGGCCACCGAGATCTACCGCGATCTGCGATCCGCTGCAGCTTCCGGCTGGGATTTCAGCTCCCGTTGGATGGATAATCCGCAGCAGCTCGCGACCATCCGTACGACCACAATTATTCCGGTTGATTTGAACGCGCTGATGTTTCATATGGAAAAAACGCTCTCCCGCGCCAGTACAGCGGCGGGAGACAGTGCGAAAGCCGCACAGTATGAGGCCTTAGCCAACGCCAGACAGAAAGCGCTGGAGAAATACCTGTGGAATGATAAAGAAGGCTGGTACGCCGATTACGATCTGAAGAATCACAAAGTACGTAATCAGTTGACCGCCGCGGCGTTGTTCCCTCTGTACGTCAATGCCGCCTCCAGCGAACGCGCGGCAAAAGTCGCCGCCGCCACCGAATCTCGATTACTTAAACCCGGCGGACTGACCACCACGACGGTGGATAGCGGCCAGCAATGGGATGCGCCAAACGGCTGGGCGCCGCTACAGTGGGTTGCTGCTGAAGGTCTGCAAAAATATGGTCAAAAGAAAATCGCCATGGAGGTAAGCTGGCGCTTCCTGCGTAACGTCCAGCACACTTACGATAAGGAGCAGAAGCTGGTTGAAAAATACAATGTCAGCTCCACGGGCACCGGTGGCGGCGGCGGAGAGTACCCGTTGCAGGATGGTTTTGGCTGGACTAATGGCGTGACGTTGAAAATGCTGGATCTGATTTGTCCGCAGGAGAAACCGTGCGATTCCGTTCCGGCTACGCGCCCGGCAACGAATGACGCGCCCGACAAGGTGTCTAACAGCCTCCCCGAGCCTGCAGCCAACGATCCTGTCGCCACGGAAAATAAACAAACTGCGCAGTGACCTTTTGCGCGGCGGGTATCCGTCGCGCACTCTCTTCAGGGGATGTCTGCTATTTTATTTTCATGATCAATTAAATTAACTCTTTTTATCCGCGACTCAAATACAAAAAACATTCAGGCTTCGGGGAAGGATTTTCCGGCGAAAACATAGTTCACGGTACGATCGGCAAATGTACCTTGTTCTGATTGTGGGGAAATTATGGGGAAATAGAAAAGTCATTTTTATGCCGGGAGGCAAAATCATCGTCGGAAAGGTGAATTGCAGGCACAAAAAAACCACCCGGAGGTGGTTTTACGACACTGCTTATTGCTTTGATTATTCTGCTTTTATCCCAATGGTACCCGGAGCGGGACTTGAACCCGCACAGCGCGAACGCCGAGGGATTTTAAATCCCTTGTGTCTACCGATTCCACCATCCGGGCTCGGGATTGAAATTGGAGGCGCGTTCCGGAGTCGAACCGGACTAGACGGATTTGCAATCCGCTACATAACCGCTTTGCTAACGCGCCTTAATAATTAACACCCGCATTTGCCGATGCTTTTAACTGGAGCGGGAAACGAGACTCGAACTCGCGACCCCGACCTTGGCAAGGTCGTGCTCTACCAACTGAGCTATTCCCGCAGTGTCAAGCTAATTGCTAATCACTTGATTTCGTTATCGTCTGTCAGACTGTGCTGCCGTTCGATGCGTTGCATTCTACTTACCTGGCGCAATGAGTCAACGTTATTTTTTAAAACCCCGTATTGTTTGCTGAAAATTGCGCCGAAACGATCACTGTTCAAGCAAATCCCCACGTGCCGCGTTCAGATATTGCAGCATGGACCACAGCGTCAGTACTGCCGCGACAAAAAACAGACCGATTCCCGCCCATTCAACCCAAATATATGGCCGCCACAGCATCCACACCAACGCCGTCATCTGAGCGGTGGTTTTCACTTTACCTATCCACGATACCGCCACGCTGCTGCGCTTGCCCAGCTCGGCCATCCACTCACGTAGCGCGGAAATAATGATTTCACGGGCGATCATCGTTGCGGCCGGTAACGTCACCCACCAGGTGTGGTAGTGTTCAGCAACCAGCACCATCGCAATCGCCACCATCACTTTATCCGCTACCGGGTCAAGGAAAGCACCGAAACGGGTGCTCTGGTTCCAGCGGCGCGCCAGGTAGCCATCAAACCAGTCGGTCACTGCGGCAATAAAGAAAATCAGCGCGCAGGCAAATGGCGCCCAGGTAAATGGCAGGTAAAACGCCAGTACAAAGAACGGGATAAGAATGACGCGAAACAGAGTAAGCAACGTAGGGATATTAAATCGCATAATAACGGGTAACTATCTGTTGTAAGTAAAAATTAGCCCTATGTTGCTACAGAGCCCCTAATGTTTCAACGAGTAGAAGATCTTTTCTGCCAGACCGTGAGATATACCCGGTACTTTAGCAATCTCTTCGACGCTGGCTTTCTGCAGCCCTTGCAGACCCCCCATATATTTCAGCAGCATTTGTCGGCGTTTTGGCCCCACTCCTTCAATCGTTTCTAACGTGCTGGTGCTTTTCACCTTCGCCCGTTTTTTGCGATGACCGGAAATAGCATGATCGTGTGATTCATCACGTATATGCTGGATAACATGCAGCGCCGGTGAATCCGGCGGCAAGCTAAAACCGTCACCTTCCGCGTCGAAAAATAGCGTCTCCAGCCCCGCTTTACGGTCACTGCCTTTTGCCACGCCCAACAGCAAAGGATGATTTTTATCCCACGGAACATCCAGCCCGGCAAAAACCGTTTTCGCCTGTCCAAGCTGACCTTTACCGCCATCAATCAGGATAACATCAGGAATTTTACTCTCTTCTATCGCCTTGCCATAGCGACGACGCAGAACCTGATTCATCGCCGCATAATCATCTCCCGGCGTGATGCCGGTAATGTTATAACGGCGATATTCCGCGCGCAGCGGCCCGTTATTGTCAAAAACCACGCACGAGGCGACCGTCTGCTCACCCATAGTGTGACTGATATCGAAACACTCCATCCTATTCACCGTCGGCAGCTTAAGCAATGTTGCCAGCGCCTGCAGGCGTTGCGTAATCGTCGCGTGTTGAGAAAGTTTAGCCGTCAACGCCGTCGCAGCATTGGTTCGCGCCAGCTTCAAATAACGTGCACGATCGCCACGCGGCTTCGTCTGTACATTAACCCGACGCCCCGCCAGCTCAGAGAGCGAATCGGACAGCAGCGTTTTATCACCCAGATTAAAATCCAGTAAGATCTCGCCAGGTAAAGTACGCATCTGGCTGCCCTGTAAATAGAATTGACCGACAAAGGTTTCCACAACTTCCCCCAGTTCGGTTCCATTGGGGACCCTGGGGAAATAGCTGCGGCTACCCAGCACTTTACCCTGACGAATAAATAGCACGTGGACACAGGCCATTCCGGCCTCAAACGCCACGCCAATCACATCCAGATCGTCCCCGGTATTAGAAACAAACTGCTTTTCGGTGACCCGACGCACGGCCTGAATCTGATCGCGGATCCGCGCCGCCTCTTCAAACGCCAGCGACCGGCTGGCCTTCTCCATGCGGGCAATCAACTGCGTGAGCACCTGATCGTCCTTACCCGTAAGGAACAGGCGGACATAATCAACCTGCTGTGCATACTCTTCTTCACTCACCAGCCCGGCGACACACGGCCCCAGACAGCGGCCAATTTGATATTGCAGGCAGGGCCGGGAGCGATTGCGGTACACACTGTTTTCACACTGCCGGATGGGGAAGATTTTTTGCAGCAGAGCTAAAGTTTCGCGAACCGCATAACCATTCGGAAACGGGCCAAAATACTCACCTTTCGCATGCTTTGCCCCGCGATGCATGGCCAGACGAGGATGGGTATCGCCGCTAAGAAAAATAAAAGGGTAGGATTTATCATCGCGCAGCAGCACGTTGTAACGCGGCTGATACAGCTTGATATAATTGTGCTCAAGCAGCAGCGCTTCCGTTTCGGTGTGGGTAACGGTCACGTCTATCTGCGCGATGAGCGCCACCAGCGCCTCCGTTTTGCGCGAAGCCAGATTGCTGCGAAAATAGCTGCTGAGGCGCTTTTTTAAATCTTTGGCTTTACCTACATAAATGACAGTACCGCCAGCATCATACATACGATAGACGCCCGGTTGGCTGGTAACTGTCTTCAGGAAAGCTTTGGCGTCAAAAACATCACTCACTGACTTGCTAACGACTCCGTATTGCACAGGCCATGGCGAATTGCCAGGTGCGTCAGCTCCACATCGCCATGAATGTTAAGTTTACTGAACATACGATAACGATAGCTGTTCACCGTCTTAGGACTCAGATTTAACTGCTCTGAGATCTCATTGACCTTCTGACCTCGGGTGATCATCAGCATAATCTGCAATTCTCGCTCGGACAAACTGGCAAACGGCGATTCTGCCTTTTCAGGTTCAATCTGGCTGAGGGCCATTTGTTGGGCGATATCCGAGGCGATATAACGCTGGCCGGACGCCACGCAACGAATCGCATTGACGACTTCCTTCGGCGCTGCGCCTTTACTGAGATACCCCGCCGCGCCGGCTTGCATAACCCTGGCCGGCAGTGGGTTTTCAGTATGCACCGTCAGCATAATCACTTTGGCATCGGCAACAGAGCGGACAATCTTACGCGTCGCTTCAAGTCCGCCGATACCCGGCATATTCATATCCATCAGGACGACATCAACGGGATGTGCGCGGCACCATTTCACGGCATCCTCGCCGCAGCAGGCTTCGCCGGCAACTTTAATCCCTTTTATATCTTCCAGAATGCGTCGTATCCCTGCGCGCACTAGTTCGTGGTCATCAACAAGAAGGACGTTGATCAAAGGAATAATCTCCAGAATTGAGGGATAACGCTACTGATAGCTTATCTTTTACATATTACCGGGTTTTATCGTAACTTTAAAAGCCCAAAAATGTGCTACGAAAACTTTCTTACGCCATAGTGAAAATTTGTCAGCGTATCTTATGGAATTCCATAGATAACATAGCGTTATACAACACCATTTTTTTAACATTGATCATACAGATTACGCAAAAACACAACACTTTATGTAGAAGCGAAATACAGCGCTGATATGTAACAATTATTAACGAAAAAATAGCATCACGCAAAATTATCCCGCTCAGGCCCCATAATTACGTATTACGCAACAAATAGAACCATTCACCATTCAAATGAGAGAACAGAAATCAGGCACTCTTTTTTCCCTTGCTTGTGGTATACTGCGCCGCCTTTACTTTTAGTCATGCGCATTTGCGCAGAAAGCAAACGAGGATATCGATGAGTACACCAGATTTTTCCACTGCAGAAAATAATCAAGAGCTGGCGCAAGAAGTTTGCTGCCTGAAAGCGATGCTGACGTTGATGCTTCAGGCCATGGGCCAGGCAGATGCAGGCCGCGTGATTATTAAAATGGAAAAGCAAATCGCGCAGATGGAAGATAAGGCTCAGGCTGCCGTATTCTCCAGTACGGTCAAGCAAATTAAACAGGCGTACCGTCAGTAATCATTCACCGGCTGAAAGTATGACTGACAGCCGGTTTTGCGTCTGACACGCAGAACAACGAATTAACTCAAATTAATCCCGTCGCCACCGCATAGCAGGCAATTTGTGTTTTGTTTGGTGCATTGAATTTTCGCTGCATATTCTTCTGATGGAAATTGACGGTATTTTCAGAGATAGAGAGAATCATCGCCACTTCTGCCGACGTTTTCCCTTCCGCCGTCCATTTGAGAATCTCCAGTTCGCGTCGGCTAAATTTCATTTCCGGCGGCATAACCATCCCATCTTCCAGTCGCAACAGCGTGAATAAACTTAATTCTGTTAGCATACTTAAACGCATTTCCAGTTCATCTTCCGCAAAAGGGCCCGGACCCGGCTTGTTACCTGAAACGGATAGGAATCCCTGGGCATGATTCGGCAATATCCGGCACTGAGTCACACCTTTGCGTAAACCATGATCGCGCGCGCCATTCCATAATTCCGGCGTATCACGAAATAACGTGTCGTTCCACTGCAGATGCCCGCGAATGAAATTCTCGTTGCGTAGTACCGGATCAATAGCAAAATAATTTTCGGCTTGATAGTGCGACATCCAGGCCTGCGGATAGGTTGATTGCAGGGTCAACCTGGGGCGCGTAAACGGTACAGGATGCCGAACACAAAGCGCGAAGTAATCATATTCCAGTCCCTGCACCTGCTGCTGTAGCAGTTTATAAACCCCTTCCCCCGAAGCGATTGACTGAAATTGTTGCAGCATATCCCGCCGCCAGCTGAAAAAATCATTGTCCCTCATAACTGACCAAATAACCCCTAAGTAATAATCATTCTTATAAACATATAAAGCTAACACATAAATCTTTTTTATATGTATACCCGTCATACTTCAAGTTGCATGTGCGTTGGCTTTCCTCGTTCACCCCAGTCACGTACTGGAGTACGCTCCCGGGGATTCACTGCGTCGCCGCCTTCCTGCAACTCGAATAATTTAGGGTATATAAAATATCTATAGCCTGAATAATTAGAATTGCAGAACAAAACGACTATCCGTTTTGAACAACGCTTGCACGGCTCCCGAAAGGCCGTGCCTCATAGATGAAACGCATCACACCGCAGCCAACACATCTGCAGCCTGAAGTCTGACGGCTAAAAAGCCCCCCATTTATTAGACTGCCGCGGGCAACATCACCTGATTTAATAAATAAAGTATACCTCCGGCACGCCTGAATTGATGAAATACACAACCAGATTGCTCATAACCTGCGGCAGAATAAGCAACATTTGATAGCCGCAATCAGTACAAACATGGGCCCTCAGAGTGCGTTCGCCAGAACATTACCCCGGGAACGCAACCGGAGGAAAATGTTACTGCATCAGGAATTTTTCAAGGAACTGGCGAGTACGCGACTGCCGGGGATTAGCAAACAGTGATTTCGCTTCGCCCTGTTCAACAATACGCCCCTGATCCATAAAAATCGCACGATCCGCCACGTCACGGGCGAAACTCATCTCGTGGGTCACTATCACCATAGTACGCTTCTCCTGCGCCAGCTGACGAATGGTGTTAAGCACCTCACCCACCAGTTCAGGATCTAACGCCGATGTGGGTTCGTCAAACAGGATCACATCGGGGCGCATCGCCAGCGCACGCGCTATCGCCACGCGCTGCTGCTGCCCGCCGGACAAGCGCCGCGGATAGCTGTTTTCTTTACCGGCAAGGCCAACCTTCGCCAACAGTTCACGGGCCCGGATAATGGCGGCGTTTTTATCCTCGCCTTTAACGATTACCGGCCCCTCAATGATATTTTCTAACACCGTCCGATGTGGAAAAAGATTGAAGTTCTGAAACACAAAGCCCACATGCTGACGCAGGCGGCGAATGGCCGCTTTTTGCTGACTGATGCTGCGTGCTATATCTATCGTGACCTCACCAACCCGAATCGTCCCGCTTTCCGGCTGTTCCAGCAGATTAATACTGCGCAACAATGTGGTTTTGCCGGAGCCGCTGGGACCGATGATTGCAACAACCTCGCCTTCCTGTACTTCAAGGTCGATACCATGCAGGACCGTTTGCCCATGAAATTTTTTCACCAGGTTTTTGACTTCAATGGCACTCATTTCGGCTCACGCTCCTGGCGGTTAAGTTGATGTTCAAAATAGTTTTGCAGCGTCGACAGTACCGTCGCCATCACCCAATAGATCAGTGACGCAGCCAGATACATGGTGAACACCTCCAGAGTACGCGAGGTGATCAGTTGCGCCTGACGAAACAGTTCCGGTACCTGGATAGTCGCGGCCAGCGAGGTATCTTTCACCAGGCTGATAAAACTGTTAGAAAGCGGCGGCAGCGCCACCCGAGCGGCCTGCGGAAGAATAGCCCGACGCATCGCCTGCCAGCGCGTCATACCGATACTTGCCGCCGCTTCCCACTGCCCTTTGTCAATGGAGGCAATGGCTGCGCGCAGCGTCTCGGCTGCGTAAGCCGCAGTATTGAGCGACAAACCGATCATTGCCGCGGGAACAGGATCCAGTTCAATACCAAACTGCGGCAAACCGTAATAGATCATAAACAGTTGCGCGATCAGCGGTGTACCGCGAAAAATGGAAATATACATCCGTGCCAGCCATTTTACTGGCCAGACCGACGACATACGCATCAGGGCCAGAATGAACCCTAGCACCAGACCAAATAACATACCGCCGATGCTGAGCTGTAGCGTGAAAACCGCTCCTTTTAGCAGAAAAGGCGCCGAATCGATAACCAGTTGGATACTCTCTTGCATTCTATTCGCTCTGTATTAGATATGAGGATGATAGGCGAACAGCGCAGGTGCACCGCCAGTGTGGACAAACAATATCGGCCCTTCATCTTTAAAACGATTCTGGTTGATGCCATCAATCAGTCCAGCCATCGCTTTTCCGGTATAAACCGGATCCAGCAGGATGCCCTCCAGCTGTGCCAGCAGCTTCACCGCCGCCATCCCCTCATCGTTCGGCGTACCATAACCCGGCGCAAAGTAGTCATCCCATAGCTGAATATCGGCCTTCGCCTCCAGCGCCAGGCTGTTTGCCACCGCCTGTTGCAGCGCAACCACCTTTGGCAACTGGTCCGCAACTGTGCGCGACACGGTTACACCAATCAATTCAGTCTCTGGCATCAATTGTTCAAGACCCACGGCGAGACCTGCATGGGTGCCTGCGCTCCCGGATGCCACCACAATTGACGAAAGGCCAACCGCACCTTCACACTGCTGAGCAATTTCCAGCGCACTTTCTACATAACCCAGGGCGCCCAGGGCATTAGAACCGCCAACCGGGATCACATACGGACGGTAGCCCTGAGCTTCAATACGTGTCGCCAGTTCCTCCAGTTGCGCATTGGGATCGGTCAGCGCATCACACATTTCAACCTGAGTATTAAACAAGTCGAGGAGCAGGCGGTTACCGTTAGTCAGGTAGTTCTCCGCCCGGGTACCTATCGGATTCTCCAGCAACGCCACGCAATGCAGACCCAGTTTCGCCGCAACTGCCGCCGTCTGACGGACATGGTTAGACTGGATAGCCCCTGCGGTGATGAGCGTATCTGCGCCCTCGCGCAGCGCATCGGCCGCCAGAAATTCCAGTTTGCGTAGCTTATTTCCCCCCATTGCCAGGGGAGTGACGTCATCACGTTTAATGAAAATTTCGCGACCAAGGTGATCGGATAAACGCGGCAGATATTCAAGCGGCGTCGGCGCGCCAATCAGTTCCAGACGCGGGAAAAGCGTTAAATTTTGCAGTGACATAAGACCTCCTGACTCAATTATCCTTAATTATGCACGCTGTTACAGGCGAAATAAAAAAGGCGCTATCGAAAGCGCCTTTTTTCACCACCTGTGGTTACTTCGTGACGTCAGCACCAAACCACTTTTCCGATAGTGCCTTCAGGCTGCCATCTTTTTGCATATCCGCAATGGCGCCATCGATCGCGTTCAGCAGGTCCTCATTGCCTTTACGCAGCGCCACGCCGGATTCCTGCCGGGAGAAGGGTTCTCCGGCGAGCGCAAGGGTGTCGCCCGTTTTCTTCACCAGATCGAGCGCCGCCAGGCGGTCAACCAGGATGGCGTCGATACGGCCAACGCGCAGATCCTGATACTTGGTCGGATCATCGTCGTAAGTACGAATATCAACCCCTTGCACGTTCTGGCGCAGCCAGGCTTCATAATTCGTGCCCAGGCCGACACCAACTTTCTTACCTTTCAGGTCAGCGGCGGTTTTAATCGTTCCTGCATTACCTTTTTTCACCAGCGCCTGAATCCCGGAGATGGTGTATGGCGTCGAGAAGTCATACTTCTTCTTACGCTCAGGGGAGATGGTTACCTGGTTGATAACCACGTCGATACGTTTGGATTCCAGTGACGCAAGCATGCCGTCCCATTTCGTCGGTTTAAGGTCAGCTTTTACGCCTAAGTGCTTCGCCAGATCGTTGGCAAAATCCACCTCAAAACCGGTCAGCTTGCCGTCATCGCCCTGATAACTGAATGGCGGGTAGGTGCCTTCCAGGCCAACACGTAAGGTGCCGCGCTCTTTAATCTGATTAAGTAAATTTTCAGCGGCAAAGGTTTTTACGCTGACGCCCGCCAACAAAACAACAGCCATAACGCCCATCAGCGCCTGACGACCCCGAAATGCTAATTTCATAGAGACTCCTGGCAGAGAGATATTTTTTGTAGTGTAAAGGGTTTAGCCCCTGTCACCAACATCGATACGCTACATCTTATACCAAATAATTATATATGATGCCTTTTATCACATAGTGAAAATACAACAAAAATGCCACCGTTTTGGTGGATATCTCTCATACTGCAATGGTCAGCTTGATGACGTCTGGAGCACGGAAGATGAAAAACCCCACGTTATTGCAGTGCTTTCACTGGTACTACCCCACCGGCGGCGAATTATGGCGTGAAATCGAAGCCCTGGCACCAAACCTGAATGAAATCGGTATCAATATGATTTGGTTGCCTCCCGCCTACAAAGGCGCTTCTGGCGGATATTCCGTCGGTTATGACAGCTACGATCTTTTTGACCTCGGTGAGTTCGATCAAAAAGGCTCGGTCGCCACCAAATATGGCGATAAAGCCCAACTACTCGCCGCCATCTCCGCGCTCCGCCAGCATGATATCGCCGTGCTGCTTGATGTCGTGATCAATCACAAAATGGGTGCTGATGAAAAAGAGGCCGTACGTATACAGCGTGTTGATGAACAAGACCGGACGCAAATCGACGATGAGATTATTGAGTGTGAAGCCTGGACGCGCTACACCTTCCCCGCCAGGCGCGGACAATATTCAGCGTTTATATGGGATTACAAATGCTTTAGCGGCATCGATCATATTGAAAACCCTGATGAAGATGGCGTGTTTAAAATCGTCAACGACTATACCGGCGAGGGATGGAACGATCAGGTCGATGATGAAATGGGTAATTTCGACTACCTGATGGGCGAAAATATTGATTTTCGCAATCGGGCCGTTGCCGAGGAGATTAAATACTGGGCGCGCTGGATAATGGAGCAAACCGGCTGCGATGGCTTCCGTCTTGATGCAGTTAAACACATCCCCGCCTGGTTTTATAAAGAATGGATCAACCACGTCCAGGACGTCGCGACAAAACCACTGTTTATCGTCGCGGAATACTGGTCGCACGAAGTCGACAAACTTCAGCAATATATCGCCATGGTAGATGGAAAGACACTGCTATTTGATGCCCCTTTGCAAATGAAATTCCATGAAGCCTCCCGACAGGGACGCGAATACGATATGCGTCAGATTTTTAGCGGTACGCTGGTTGAAGCCGATCCATTCCACGCAGTGACGCTGGTCACCAACCATGATACGCAGCCGCTGCAGGCGCTGGAAGCACCGGTTGAGGCATGGTTTAAGCCGCTGGCCTATGCGCTGATTCTGCTACGTGAAAATGGCGTGCCGTCGGTCTTTTATGCCGATCTTTTCGGCGCCTGCTATGAAGACGCCGGCAGCGATGGACAACGCTATGCAATTGAGATGCCAGTTATCGAACAGTTACATGAGCTGATCGATGCCCGCCAGCGTTTTGCCCACGGTGTACAAACGCTATGGTTCGATCATCCTAACTGTATCGCCTTTAGCCGTAGCGGCACCGATGAAGATCCAGGTTGTGTGGTGGTGCTGTCAAACGGCGATGACGGAGAAAAATCGCTTCCTCTGGGGGAAAACTACGGCAACAAACGCTGGCGGGATTTTCTCGGCAACCGTGAAGAAGTGATTACCACCGATGCTAAAGGTAACGGTATTTTTACCTGTAACGGTGGTAGCGTCAGCGTTTGGGTGATTGAAGAGACGCTATAAAACATACCGGTCCCGCGCGGGCTGAAAATGACTCATTCCGCGTGGGCGTTCGTGCTCTCCGTTGAAGACGCTTCCCACGCCTGTTCACACTCCGGAGTAAGACGCGCCACCCGTTTGAACGTCATGCGATCGTAGTGCAGCGTATCACCTTCACGCTCAACGGGATAAACATTCAGCGCAGCGGTAACGTTATAGATAACTGCGTCACGTTTCATTAATTTCCCCGGTACGACGATCACCCTTTGCCACTGTCGACAGTCAAACGTATCGCCATCTTTAGTCACAATCAGGCTGGCAATCGCCTGTGGGCTCATCATCTCTTTCTGCGGTCCCGCCGATTGCCAGTAGCCATCCAGACCGTCCGGGGCTGGCGCTTTAATTACATCGCTGTAGTTATCAACCTGAGCGCAGCCAGATAAAACCAACAGCAATCCCAAAAATACGATCTTGTTCTTCATCATCATCCATCCCGCAAACCGATAAAAAATTATTGTGGCATTAAAGCGTTACGCCCGCTACTCTTCTCGAATTGAGGGAAAACATCCGCATCGTGCCTGCCACCTCCGGCGCGGCAAAAAATTGCCTGTACCGAATAAATTATTTTTCTCTATTGAATAATCCTATCTTTTTGTGAGGTGATATTTTAATCGCTCAATATAAGGATAATCCTATTTTAAAATACGATGAAAAATGACAACCTTATATCACACGGGAGTTTTTGGTTTTTATTTCCTCCACGTAGCAATTCGTCACCTTTACTTTAAGAATATTCCTGGCAAATTATGGGATTATTACAGAATGGTTCATGCTGCCTGATAGTTACTGAGCGGTAGCAGTTTTTATGACTAACAAAATGGACTTCATCGCACTTACCGGCGAGGAATAAATTATCGTTAGGTGTTGATTGAGGATGAGTCATGTCAACGATTATCATGGATTTATGCAGCTTCACCCGGCTGGGATTAACCGGGTACCTGACAAGCCGGGGGATAAAGAAGCGCGATATCACTGAAGTACACAGCCTCACCAGCCTGCAATCAGGCTGCGAGAGTAACCGCCCAACGGTGGTGTTTATCAATGAAGATTGCTTTATTCACCATAAAGAGAGCAACCAGCTTGTCCGGCAGATCATCAAAGCGCACCCGGCGACGCTATTTGTTGTCTTTATGTCGCTAACCAATATTCATTTTGATCACTATCTGTTGGTGCGCAAAAACTTACTTATTTGCTCAAAGTCACTGACGGCAAAAGACCTTGATGATATTCTGGCCAATCGTCTGAAATATGAGAATCATCGCACTACGCGCATTACTATCCCGACGCTGGCGTTAAGCCAGACTGAATCAAATATGCTCCGGATGTGGATGGCCGGGCACGGCACCACGCATATATCCGCCCAGATGAACATTAAGGCCAAAACGGTCTCATCGCATAAAGGCAATATTAAAAAGAAAATCCAGACTCACAATAAACAAGTGATTTATCACATTGTACGATTGACGGAAAACATCACGTCCGGGATTTATGTCAACGCTCGTTGAAAACGCTGGCGGCATCGGCCGCCAGTTTGCTTCATACAGGTGACTCTTCTTTCTCAACAAAAATGCCGTCCGGATGCCCTTTCTCGTTGAAAAACCAAATTCCCAGCGGATAATCTTCCAGCGAAACCAGATACATGACCCCTTCACTAAACGACTCTATGGCCAGCACAACCCCCGATCGACGTGGGCCACCATCGGTCTTGACCGTGACACGATCGTTTACCTGCATAACTCATCTCCTCTCTATTTTGAGCCAGTGTAGAACAAAAGAGCCGATCGCGCAGCGCTCTCCCTGATAACAGGTGTTTTTGTAAACAGTCTATACTTAAAAGCGCCATCCCCGAGTTAAGCGAGGTCGCTGCGATGAAAACCGCCAAAGAAAATAACGTCGGAGAAAGAGTCGATGTTGACGCCCTGCTGGCGGCAATTAATGAAATCAGCGCAACTGAGGCGCACCGCATACGCGAGGTAAGTAGTGATGATGGCGATTATCATGCCTGGCGTGAACTGGCTGAAGCTTTTGAGCTGGATATTCATGACGTTAGCATAACGGAGATTAATCGCTGATACGCACGCAAAAAAATCCCGACTCGCAGGAGTCGGGAAGAAACTTGCTAATGCAAGAAGCACTTAAAATTCGTTACACCGGGAAATCCGATGTACTAAAGACATTATCCTCAATTATTTTGCATGACAAGGTCTATTCATGAGGCAAATTATTGAAAAAATGTGACTTATAAAAGGCGTAACGCTGGCAAGGCACGCCAGACAAGGACTTTACCAGTTTGTTCTGCTACGAACATTTGTTCGCAGGCGTATTTTTTTTAAGATAAATCTCATTATAGCGATCGCAACAAATAGATTATGGATTTATTCATTGGTTAAACGAATAAATAATTATCCCTCGCAATGACAAACCCGCCCCGTTCGCACAAATGAAGCCGGAGCAACAGTATACAAACTCAGGAATGATTGAGCTTCTCCTCCCCTCCGCGGATCAGCTCATCCTCACGAAATGACTCACGCTTAACGCCATGCCCGTCATACCAGCGACACTCAACCATACCGCTGGCAAACCCGGTGACAATCATCCGCGGTCCTCCGTTTTTACGCCTCACTTCATCGCTAATCAACAAGCCCATCTTCGCCTCCGCTTTCAGGAAGAAACAACGTTACCTTAGACGAAGATGGGCGATATTGCCTGGTCCGGCGGGCATTTAGTCTGCAGAACGCTGAAGCGCAGCAATCGCTTTCACCCCTGCCAGCACAATAGCGCCAATGATAAAGCCCAGCAGCAGATTCGCCGCCATGGGCAACAATGACGCAATTATGCCATTCTGCTCATGGGCAATCTCCTCAATAGCATGGTGCAACGGCGTAATACCGTGAACGACAATCCCTCCGCCGACCAGAAACATCGCCAGCGTTCCGACCACCGATAACGCTTTCATCAAGCGAGGAGCAATCGCTAATAAGGCCTTACCTGACCATTGCGCCAGCGAACTGGTTTTCTCCACCAGCCAGTACCCCATATCATCAAGCTTGACGATGATCCCCACCAGACCATACACGCCTATCGTGACCAGCAGCGCAATGCCAGACAAGATCAGAATCTGGTTTAACAGCGGCGCTTCGGCGACTATGCCGAGCGTGATGGCGACAATTTCAGCGGAGAGGATAAAATCGGTGCGTATCGCCCCTTTTACCTTATCGCGTTCAAAAGCCATAGGATCCTGATTTGCCAGCGCCTCAAGCCGCTGCTGGCGAACCTGCGGATCCTCTTTATGTTTACGCGCCTGCAGGCTGTGCAGAACTTTCTCTACCCCTTCAAAGCACAAAAACGCCCCACCCAACATCAGTAACGGCGTAATTGCCCACGGAATAAAAGCGCTAATCAACAACGCCAGCGGCACCAGAATCACTTTATTAATAAACGAACCTTTAGCCACGCCCCAAACCACCGGCAGCTCGCGGTTAGCCCGTACGCCAGTCACCTGTTGCGCATTAAGCGATAAATCATCGCCCAATACGCCCGCTGTTTTTTTTGCCGCCAGTTTCCCCATGACCGAAATATCGTCAAGCAGAGTGGCAATATCATCCAATAAGGTTAAAAGACTACTTCCTGCCAAAATTACATTCCTTCATTGATGGTTGTTCAGCGTAAAGTATGAAGCAAAAGCCCTTTTTCGCCCACAACAGTCTGCATATAGTCAACAAAAATTTAACAGTAGCAAATGTGTGAAAGGACTCGCCAGCGCGATAGTTTTCACGTTTACTATGTGCCTCCTTTCTATCTCTGCACCGTCGTGAGGAAATATGTCTACCCGTCAGTTGTTACCGCTTATCGGGGCATTATTTGCGTTATATATCATCTGGGGTTCCACCTATTTTGCTATCGCCATTGGTGTTGCCAGCTGGCCGCCGCTCATGATGGCTGGCGTCCGTTTTCTTTCTGCCGGCGCGGTGCTCACAGCCTGGTTACTGGCAACCGGACATAAACTTCCCGCCCGCAGGCCGCTGCTCAACGCCGCGCTGATTGGTATTTTACTGCTGGCTGTCGGTAACGGTTTCGTCACCCTCGCGGAACACCAGCATGTTCCCTCCGGCATTGCGGCGGTAATGGTGGCGACGGTGCCTCTGTTTACCCTGTGCTTTAGCCGCTTTTTCGGCATTGCTACCCGTAAGCTTGAGTGGCTGGGTATCGTCATCGGTCTGGCGGGGATTGTCCTGCTCAATAGCGGCGGTAACCTCAACGGTAATCCGTGGGGAGCATTGCTGATTCTGCTTGGTTCGATGAGTTGGGCCTTTGGTTCCGTCTACGGGTCGCGAATTGCGCTACCGACAGGCATGATGGCGGGGGCCATTGAGATGCTGGCTGCGGGCCTCGTGCTGATAATTGCCTCGGCGTTAACCGGAGAAACGTTAACCCGAATGCCTTCATGGTCCGGCATACTTGCCGTTGCTTACCTGGCCATATTCGGCTCACTTATCGCTATCAATGCCTACATGTATCTGATTCGTAACGTAACTCCTGCTGTTGCCACCAGCTATGCCTACGTTAATCCGGTAGTCGCCGTTCTGTTGGGTACCGGACTGGCGGGTGAAAATCTGTCGCCGATCGAGTGGCTGGCACTGGGAGTGATTATTTTTGCGGTGGTGCTGGTGACGCTTGGAAAATATCTGCTCCCTCCCCGGAGCAAAGTGACTTCCTGTCAGGCTGAGAAGTGATCGCCAGCGGACCTATGCCTTGAGTGTCGATCTGCGCGCAGTCCCCACCGCCGCAGATCCACTCTTCCAGGCGTTCGCCAAGCGCTTCATCACTGAGTTTCTTTCTCCCGCGCAACGCACACTCCCAGACCACCAGCACCCGCCATCCCAGTTCCGTCAGTCGCCCGAGATCCCGGCCATCACGCGCCACGTTTTTGGCTATCTTAGCTAACCAAAATTCGGTTCTCGTGGCTGGGATTTTAAACAGATAGCAATGGTGATGATGCCAGAAACAGCCGTGAGTAAAAATCACGCACTGATAGTCGGCCACCACAAAATCAGGCCGTCCCGGCAAGGCGGCGTCCTGCACCGTAAAAGAAAATCCTGTACGCGTCAGCAATGCCGCCAGCCGTTTTTCGATCGCCGTATCGCGCGTGCCAATCGCCCGCATGTTTTTACTGCGGGTGGCTTTATCGTGAACGTCCGCCATGATGAATCCCTCGTTCCTGATGTTTATGCGCATAACGGTAGAGATATTTCCATAGCACCTTCGTGAGAATAAACTTAGGATCGACTTCGGCTTCAAGTAACTCACCGAATGTTGGCCGTTTTGCCGGATAAAGGGCCGTAATATCTCTGCGGAAATTACCATCAATAGCGCTGGCAGTTTTAAGTCAACGGGGTAAAGCGCTGTAAAACAGCCTCATCAAAGGTCACAGGATCGCCGCGAAGCTCCGCGCTGAGTTTAGCCATAAACTGCACCAGAAAGTGCGCGTTATGCATCGCCATTACCCTGCCCTTTTCTGTCTGCATCGTTTCCGGTAAACGCAATAGCTTGCACTGAAAGTGGTCCAGGGCATACTTCTTGTCATTTAATTCCCGCCGTTCGGCGAAAGGATCGTCGGCATCAAACAAGAGATTATTCAACGAACCGGAGACCGCAAACACACGAGCCAGCCCAATCGCGCCTAAAGCTTCCAGACGATCGGCGTCCTGGACAATTTTCGCTTCTTCACTTTGCGGGGCAATTGCGGCGCTAAAGCTGTGCGCTTCAATGGCGTGCAGAACCGCCGGATAGCGGTCTGCGGGGAAGTCCGGGAAAGAAGACTGCAGAATGGCCAGCGTCCTCTCTGCCGCCATTACCGAAGACCGGCTACGGTCTGGATGATTTTTCGCCAGACTAATAATGTCATGAAAATAGCAGGCGGTCAGGATCACCAGACGATCAGCATCGGTGCCTTCCGCCAGTCTCTGTGCCGTTGACCATACCCGACGAAAGTGTGAAATATCGTGTGCGGAATCCTCTTGCGAATGGCATCCGCTTAACCAGTTTTCAAATCGTTGCTGCCAGTCAACCAGTTCCATGCTCGTTCCTTTAAGATAACGCCAGCAATCAGCATAGCAACATTAATCGTGATGTTCATAACGCTGTGGAAGCGGGCGCGTGTACCAGGCAATTGCGCCGAGAATTCCGCCCACGGCACCCAGAACCAAAAAACCCAACAATGCACCGATCCATTTCCCCGCCGTTGAGCCAAGTTCACCTGCGATTGTCGCACCAGGCACACTTTGAATCTGTCCGACAACCCACCAGTAGCGCACCATCGCCCAACAGAAATAACAACAAAAAGCATAAAATGCCCATAACGCCAGTTTACCTCCCGGGCTCCGTTTCGCTTTTTCTGCCATTTATTTTTCTCCCTTTACTTAACAGCCATATGCAGTCTGGTTGCACAAAATTGTGATAAACATCACATTATATACTTAAAATTGTTCAATATGCATTGCGGCGCCAGGCAGGTGACAGACCTGAACAGTCAGGAGCAGACGCAGGAGAAAAATGCATGGCAGGCGACCGCGCATCCATCCTCATGATCAGAGGTAATGATGGACTGACGAGAACGACAGGACCCCCGGTGCCAGTTTGAATGCAGCCACGGCAATGGGAGCGGATAGTATTCAAAGATAAACGGGTAACCGTCACCGATGCATCAGCAATCCGATAGGTAATATTGAGAATACTCATTATATTTAAATAATCGAATCTGACAGCGATAAACAATAGCCCCTCTCCTCTTCGCCACTGACATCATCACTGAATTCCTATTTTATACAAAACCCTCAGTTATCTTTTTAAAAGAGACCCACAAAGAACCCAACATCCACCTAAAAACGGAAAACAGCAATACCTGATACACCCGGAAGAAATTCATGACATCAATCACACCAAAAAAAACATAACAGCATGTTATCTTTAAATATTATTGCAATGAATATATTGCATCTTAATTATATAATTAAAACATAAAGAGAGCATTAGAAATAATTAGAAATATTTTATATATTTTGTTTACATAATTTAATTTAAAGAAAAATAAACTTAATCGCTAGTATCACACCGTCACTTCGGAGTGAGGTGGCACAATTCATATTAATTATGATTAAAAGGGAATATATAATGAAAAGAAAAGTACTGGCAATTTTGATTCCAGCGTTATTCACTGTGGGTAGCGCTAATGCGGCTGAAATCTATAATAAGAACGGTAACAAACTGGATTTCTACGGTAAAATGGTCGGCAAGCACATCATGACCCATGATGGCGGCAACAATAATGCCAACGATGCCTCCTATGCCCGCTTTGGTATCAAAGGGGAAACGCAGATTAACAACACGCTGACCGGTTATGGCCGGTTTGAGTACAACATCAAAGCGGACAAACCTGAAGGGCAGCAGACTCATGCCACGCGTCTGGCTTTCGCTGGCCTGAAATTTAGTGACTATGGTTCATTCGATTATGGGCGTAACTATGGCGTGGTTTACGACGCAGCCGGTTACACCGATATGTTGGTTGAATGGGGAGGCGATGGTCTGGTTCACACCGACAACTTCATGACCGGCCGTACCACTGGCGTTGCAACCTACCGTAATACCGACTTTTTCGGATTGGTTAATGGCCTGAACTTTGCGCTCCAGTATCAGGGTAAAAACAACCAGAGCTCAGCTAAAAAATCGAACGGTGACGGTTTCGGCTTCTCCGTAAACTACAACATTAACGACTTCGGTTTCGTTGGCGCATACAGCAATTCTGACCGTACGCACGAACAAACAGCAGACAACAAAGGCGAAAAGGCGGAAGCCTGGAGCATCGCCGCGAAGTATAGTGCGAATAACATCTATACAGCCGCCATGTATGCGGAATCCCGCAACTTGAGCCCTATGGAAAATGGTTCTTTTGCAAATAAAACCCAGAACATCGAAGCCGTTGTTCAATATCAGTTTGACTTTGGTCTGCGTCCGTCCCTGGGCTATGTCTACGCGAAAGGCAAAGATCTGAATAACCGCCGCGATGCGGATATCATGAACTATGTTGAGCTGGGTACCTGGTACTACTTCAACAAGAACCTCAACGTTTTCACTGCATACAAATTCAACCTGTTGGATGACGACGATGCCGTTGTGACTGGCGCGTCGACTGACGATCAGTTCGCGGTCGGTATCACCTACCAGTTCTAAGGTTGTTCAACACATCCAGATCCGCCTCGTAAACCATGTCATTCCTTTAAGCGAAGCGGCATGTTTATTCACCGGATAACAGGTTTTACCCTTGAAAAACGGCCCTGGTCTTGATGACCGGGGCATTTTATAATGAAGATTCAGGATGATTCCCGGACGCCTCTGCGCCAGCTACACCCGATTTACTGTAGCGGCAAACATTCAGATTTATTTCTGTGATCCTCAATCTCCCTGGCAACGCGGCTCAAATGAAAATACAAACAGATTACTCAGACAGTATTTTCCAAAAGGAACTGACTTATCAGTTCACAGCCAACAAAGACTAAACAATGTTGCCAGACAGCTCAACGAAAGGCCCAGAAAAACGCCAGACTATGAATCACCCGCAGAGCGCTTCAATCAATGTGTTGCATCCATCAGTTGAACTCACAGCGCATAGCGGAACACCGGGCCATATGCCCGATCCACTGTGTGTCAGAATCGCACATTAGCAGGCAACTCCGGTCAGTCAAAATCAAACCATCATCCAGAGATGGCCCTGTCACTTCGGTAGAGAGAATTTTTCCGTCCACAGAGGTTCTGTTGACTTATTCTGTAAAAAGTCTACTTTTCAGGACATGAAGAAGATACTTATCATTGTACCCGATGGCGGCATGCTGTTTGAATCCGCCGGTATTGCCGACATTCTGATGCAGGCCAACCGCCTGCACGCGAAAGGCGCTACGGACATCTGTTACCAGGTTCAGTTAGCGACAACTCAGCCGCATCAGGTGATCCATGGTCAGTCCGGTTTAAATCTACTGGCAGATCATCGCCTGCATGAGATGAACCCTCGTGAACCTCTCGATACCATTATTATCACCGGCAGGGGGCAAAATCCGCAGGAAGGGATTGCAGTCGTTGACTGGCTGCGCCTTGCCGCTCCCCATTCCCGTCGCATTGCATCCATTTGCGGTGGCGCGATGCTGCTGGCGCAAACCGGGTTGCTGGACGGCAGACGAGCCACCACCCACTGGAAACTGCTGGAGACCATGCAGGCAGAATTTCCTCAGGTTCGCGTCGAAGGTGGTCCACTCTACATTCAGGACGAACACATCTGGACATCCGGCGGGGTCAGTTCCGGCTTTGACCTGACGCTGGCGCTGGTCGAAGAGGACTACGGCTTCAGTCTGGCGCGCGACATCGCCCAGGACTTCGTCATGTACCTGCGCCGTCCCGGAGGCCAGTTGCAGTTTAGCCGCTACAACCTTCAGCAGACCAGCCCCCAGAGCCCTCTTAACGATCTGCAGGCCTGGTTGCTCGAGAACCTCACTGCCGACCTCTGCGTGGATAAACTGGCAGAAAAAGTCGCCATGAGTCCACGTAATTTCACCCGCGTATTTACCCGTGAAACCGGCCTTTCCCCAGCGCGCTACGTCGCAGAAGCCCGGCTGGCCGCTGCCCGGCAGCGTCTGGAGCAGACCAACGAGACACTGGATCGTATAGCCGAGCAAACGGGATTTGGCAACAGCGTTAATCTGCGGCGGCTATTTGAAAAACAACTTCAGCTCACACCTGGTGAATATCGCCAGCGCTTTCACTGCCGTAAAATGGCGTAAAGTGATCCTTTTTTGTCATTTACGCCAACTCGTCACCGACCTACATTACCTTCAGAGACAACAGACAAGGAGTTGATCATGGTAAAGGTCGGTATTAACGGTTTTGGCCGTATCGGACGCAACGTACTGCGTGCTGCGCTGGGTAACCCGGATATTCAGGTCGTAGCAATCAACGATCTGACAGATAGTCAAACGCTGGCGCATCTGCTGAAATACGACTCGCTGCTCGGTAAACTCAATGCCGACGTCACTGCCGGCGAGGGGCAGCTTGTGGTTGACGGTAAACCCATCACCGTGTTCAGCGAACGCGACCCAGCCAATATCCCGTGGCGTCAGCGTGAAGTCGATATCGTCATTGAAGCAACGGGGCTCTTTACTGAGCGTGACAAGGCGGCGGTGCATATCCACCGCGGTGGCGCAAAGCGAGTGATTATCTCCGCCCCCGGGAAAAACGATGATTTAACCATCGTGATGGGCGTTAATGATGGCCTCTACTCCCCGGATAAGCACTACGTGGTCAGCAATGGGAGCTGCACTACCAACGGTCTGGCACCTGCCGCACAGGTTCTGCACCAACATTTTGGTATTAAGCATGGTCTGATGAACACCACCCACGCCTACACCAACAGCCAGGCGCTGCACGACCAGCCGGAAAAAGACCTTCGTGGCGCCCGCGCCGCCGCGCTGTCGATTGTGCCTTACTCCAGCGGTGCTGCGAAGGCGCTTGGCAAAGTCATCCCCGGGCTGGATGGCCGCTTAACCGGTTACTCGCTGCGCGTCCCCGTTCCGGTGGTATCTATTGTCGACCTGACCGTAACGCTTGCGCGGGATGTGACAGTAGACGAGATCAATAATGCGTTTCGTGATGCCGCTGCGACGGGGCCACTGAAAGGGATCCTCGGCTATAGTGATGAACCGCTCGTCTCAAGCGACTACCAGGGTGACCCGCGTTCTTCCATTATCGACGGTCTGTCAACACGGGTGATTGGCGGCAATATGGTTAAAATTCTGGCGTGGTACGACAATGAATGGGGATTCTCTAATCGCCTCGTCGACCTGGCGCTGTTGATAGCCCGGTGCGAACACTAACCCGCTGCTCCCGCACGTGCTCTAAAATCCATGCCTGGCGTGGATTTTTTATATCTGTCGCTTGTAAGTCGTCGCATGCCAGCGTATTGAAAGTGAGTTCTAGGGTGGAATAAGCGATCCCAACTCAACGCCTCCTTAAGGGCAAAACCGGAATCAAAGCCCACACCAGACCGCATCAACAATTAATAGATTGAAGACATGCGCTATATTTAGAAGTCATCTAATGATGCTGCCTGAATGAATAACCCATCACACGTTTAAAGGCATTACGCTAATCCCGAACATCCTAAGCCGCGACGGGCGGCGGAATTAGCCGGACTGACCGTTGCACAACGCGGTGTTAACGTTTCTGTGGTACGCCTGTCGCAAGTTCATGACACAAATAAACAAGGATTAGTCACTCTACTGATCGAACTTGCCCGCCAGAAAAGCGTATCCGGGTATGTTGAAGAAGGTCAAAACCGATGGTCAGCCGCGCACATCAGCGATGTGGCTGATGTCTATTTACGCGCGCTGGAGAAAAATAGCCCCAATAGCCGTTATCACGCGGTAACGGAAGAAGGAATTCCTATGTGCACTCTTGCTGAAGTTATCGGTTATATTCTGAACGTATCCGTTAAACGTATCGCAACTCAAGATGCAAAAGAACATTTTGGCTGGATGAGTTTGCTGATTGATCATGATATGTCAGCCTCAAGTACTCTCACCCGAGAACGCCTGGCGTGGCAACCTACTGGCCCAGCGTTGATTGAGGATCTTTTAAAGATTAGCTCTGTTAGTAATAACTCAGCAGTATAATAAAACACCGCCGCGTCAATGGTCAGTTTGTTAAGTCGACAGTTTCGCCGACAAGAGATCTTCCGATTCCGGAAAAACCAGGAGATGATGATTGAAGAAAATATACCAATTGAATATACCAACACTATACCAAGTGTGATGGGAGTCGTTGAAAGGAAATCACGTAAGTGTTTGAATAGTGGCGGAGAGAGGGGGATTTGAACCCCCGGTAGAGTTGCCCCTACTCCGGTTTTCGAGACCGGTCCGTTCAGCCGCTCCGGCATCTCTCCGTTATTGAAGTTGCTATAATGCCAGGTTCTTTGGCATTTTAATAGTTCCTGTCTCTTTAATTCAGTTCAAGTGACGACTTTGCGAGCAAAATGATGTTTAAATGGCCCTGGAAAGTAGGTGAAGAGTCCGGCAACGCAGAAATCCCCTGGGAAAAGGCGCTTGCCATCCCTGTTTTAGCCAATCTCTCCGATCAGGAGCAGCAGAAGCTGCAGCAAATGGCAGCCCGTTTTTTACAACAAAAGCGTCTTGTTGCGTTGCAAGGGCTTGAACTCACTCCCCTGCAGAACGCGCGTATTGCACTCCTGTTTTGCCTGCCAGTTCTCGAACTGGGGCTTGAGTGGTTAGACGGTTTTCACGAAGTGCTTATCTACCCCGCAGAGTTCGTCGTTGATGACGAATGGGAAGACGACATCGGCCTGGTACATAATCAGCGCGTCATACAATCGGGTCAAAGCTGGCAACAGGGTCCCGTTGTTCTCAATTGGCTGGATATTCAGGATTCCTTTGACGCATCAGGTTTTAACCTCATAGTCCATGAAGTAGCGCATAAATTAGATGTCCGTAATGGCGATCGTGCGAGTGGCGTGCCTTTCATCGCTTTACGTGACGTCGCTGGCTGGGAACACGATCTCCATGCCGCAATGAATAACATCCAGGATGAAATTGATCTGGTTGGAGAAAGCGCGGCCAGTATTGACGCCTATGCCGCGACCGATCCTGCCGAATGTTTTGCCGTGCTCTCTGAATATTTCTTTAGCGCGCCAGCACTGTTTGCCCCACGCTTTCCCTCTCTTTGGCAACGCTTTTGTCATTTTTATCGCCAGAATCCCCTGGAGAGATTGGGCGACACTAACTCGCAAAGCGAGGACAATGACCCGACGGTACACTAAAACAACGGACTGTGTTAAATTTAACCATTTGAATCAGTAAGTTAAATTTAGTATTGACACAAAAAACGGTGGACAGTAGTATGCGCCCCGTTCACACGATTCCTCTGTAGTTCAGTCGGTAGAACGGCGGACTGTTAATCCGTATGTCACTGGTTCGAGTCCAGTCAGAGGAGCCAATTTCCTGTTTTCATGCATCTTTGCGAATCCTTATCTGATGTTGATTCAAGAGGTTAGCGTGAAAACTCTTCCCGGTGCATTTTGATTTTACCCTCCGCATCGGGAAAAATTGGTGGTCAAATCTGGGGTCAGGTTAGTTCGATAATGGAGTGACCCCCATATGTCCCTTACCGACGCGAAAATCCGCACTCTCAAGCCTTCTGATAAACCCTTTAAAGTCTCCGATTCCCACGGTCTGTATCTGCTGGTCAAACCGGGTGGCTCACGTCACTGGTATCTCAAGTACCGTATTAACGGTAAAGAATCCCGCATTGCACTGGGAGCCTGGCCTGCCGTCTCCCTCTCTGATGCGCGACAGCAGCGTGAAGGTGTCCGTAAAATGCTGGCGCTGAATATCAACCCGGTACAGCAGCGGGCTGCTGAACGTGACTCACGGTCGCCTGAGATGGTGCTCGGTGAATCGGGCTTTGCGCATGGCGATCTCCTCAGGAGGACATAATCAGTATGCCGGAAGATCTCTAAAAGTGTATGGTCCGGTTTAGCGGGATTCTTACACGCCGTCAGCCTGATATTTTCGTAATGACGAAACGCCCAGGGTCTGACACATATCCTCCTGGGGTAAACGAATGATCCACTGCCCGTCTCCTGACCATCTCCGGTCAAAACGTTCTACCACCAGCGCTTTCTGATCTTCAAAGTGAGCAATCTGCGTTCTTGCTACGGGGAGCCCGTACTGTTCGAGAAGTACCGAGCAGAGCCATTCATTTTCAACCGACGAGCTCATGTCGGCTTTCATGTTCCCGACAAGCCCGAGCGGTAGCTTGAATATATGCGTCGTCGGTGTATTACCCTCCGGCATACACCACCGATCTTCATGCCACAGTAAAGCTGTTTTCTCCTGAGCACCGGCAATAGATAAACGTAAGTCGTCGTTATCTTCCGGCCTGCCCGGTAGCAATGTCTCCGTGGTATTACGCAAAGTTGTCGCGACTTCTGATTCAGTAAGAGGATGATATTTCACGGAATATAAATCCGTGGGTTCCTCGCCGTCATGAAGCAGCTGTATCGCGCCCACACAGTCTTTCCCCAGCTCCGTCAGCAGATCAAAAGGCTCAAGGCTATCGGCCTTGTAACGCATTGCCAGACGTCTGCGTATGCCTTCGCTGTCCGGGAGTAAATTATCAAAATAGTCACGTACCACATCTCCGCGCCAGACCTGGTTCCCGGGAGTAAAAGGAAGGGACAATGACAGAGGCCTTCCCAGTTCGTCAGCACTCCATTCTGGAAGGTAGTGTAAGCTGTCCACCCCTTTACTTTTTTCCCAGTACCCAACCCTGATGCCGTTCATCCAGATTGCCAGACGCTGCTGTTTCCGGCTCATATCGTTACCAATTCTCCTGTCGTGCAGGTGAGCTTAATTTAAGTATTTCTTCCGTCTGCTTCTTTTCTGAAGAGGTGGTTGCCGAGGAGAAGCTGATTTTTACACCCAGGACGGAAAACACCTTAAACAGCCGTTCAATGCTCGCACTGGCAGGGTTGGCTTCCAGACGTGCGTATGTCTGTTGAGTGACACCTAACCTTTCGGACAGGTCTTTTTGCGTAAGACCATTCGCCTTGCGAAAACCAATGAGCAAGGGACGCAGCTGGTTGAGCGTGTTTAACGGGTAATCATTATTGATCATAAACTGGCCTCAGTAGTTTCCTCTGATACAACTTGCAGGCTGTTTTCTAAACATACACCCTAAAGGCTGTTATATCAATTTTACAGCCTAAAAGCTGTTAAATAAGGAATACAGCCTTTAGGGTGTTACTAAGCGGCAGCATTGATCCAATCTGCCATTTGCCTCCACAAGGAGGCAGGCAAAGTATTAAAAGCATTGGGCAGGCTTTTAGAAGCTGGTGGGCTATGGTACCCCGGAGGAGCTCCGGTGAATGTTACTTGACCTGATGGTACTGAATACTCTCTACAAGCCTGATCCTTTGCGTAACGTAAACTGAGCATAATCAGAAATACAGCTGATGCGTTGGCGTTCAAGCCAGCCTCACGGTTATGTCCTCAAGAGCTTTCACAAAAACAGAAGGTGACTTGCACAAATAACCTTCACACAATAAGTGCAGAAACATTCATTTCTGCACCAACGTAACGCACCCTCATGTCTACAAGGCGTCAAACCTGGCACCCACAGGTGATATACCTCTCACCCCGTAAACCTTATTTATCACGCTGTGACGTCTGTCTGCTCTTGAAGTGGCTTAAACAAAGCCAGAGAATGACGGTTTCGTCAGTCAGACGGCATTATCCTGCCCTGCCTCTGAAACAGTTGCCTGAGTTGCTCGAACGCATTGAAGACTATCATCAACTATCCGTGACATTCTGTTTCTTCAATAAATCCTCGCGCTTAATAGCGTGTCCACTAATAGCGAGTAAGATCGGACTCAGCCTCCCGTTGCCGAAATTTCCCATGTATGCCGCATCCATAAAATCAAGATTCTGAGCTCAACGTATGACCGTAAAGCAACCCGATTCTCTTACCGCGCCAGTCTGATAAAGACTGGCGCATCATACATCGTGGAGTTATAAACCTGGCGGGCGAGGCACTTCAGTATAATGACCATTAATATCTCGTTCATAATAATGGCCGTCCTCAACGTAATAACGCTTTCCGTTATAATCCAGCGGATGAAGGCTGCTGCTGACAGTGTCTGGCGCATCAACAACGATATAATGATCCGCCTGACGTTGATAATAAATACCATTGACAATGTAATAGGTTATTCCGCCGAGTAATAATGTTGTGGCAAGCCCCGGCAATATATTCACGCGGTATCCAGGGTGAGGATATGGCCCACCATGGGGAAATGGTCCCGGCCCTCTGTGGAAAAGAACCGGTCCATGCCAGCCGGGGTGATGCCCGAAGGGGCCAGGACCGACCGGAGGCATGGCAAAACTGCTAAATGGTATGGAGAATACCAGCAGTGATGCCAGTGTTTTAGTGGCGATGTTCACGTGGGGCTCCTTTCCGCAATCTGCATACGCAGGGTTTATTAAAATGAGAATGACAGATAGCTAATCCCAGGTCACTGACCTGGGCCAGTGCCGTGGCAAACCTGCAAGCAACTTGAAATATGACGGGTATATTCATTTAATTGGCTCTACCACTGAGATTCAAGACAATTTACACGGCCCGACATTATTCCATGTTTTATCCATAATATTCATGAATTATCATATTTCGCTGCCTGCCGACAATTTTTATATTTATTTCGATGTGTAAACAAATATTTAACCAGATTAAAAAAGCACGAATAGAAGCACCAGCACGGTGTCGGTGAGTATGCCACCGATGATGCCGGTTTCAATAACGATGCGACTATTGGCACCAGCGGGAATACGCCGACAATAAAGGCCAGCGCTGTCATCTGGCAACCGGAAAGTTTTAATGCCGATGCACTCCATGAACGGCACACACCATTAACCAACCTGACTGGACAAACACAACTGGCCTTATCCCGGCTCCGCCGCCTTGATGAGTAGCAGGAGCTGCTGGAAAACAGCGCGCGATATGCTTACCCGACGACATGCGTGATAGTGGCATTATCCTGGCGGGATGTCATAGCGTGCGTGGCGATCACTAACGACGCGGATCTGATAGCACCGGAGCAAAATGATAAACGCGATGTCAGAATAGTTGCGCCATCCATTGTTTATGTTCGTTGTCCAGCAACTGCGCTGCCATCTCCAGAAAGGTATTGACCACCGTCGGTCGGTGTTTGCTACCCGGAACCTGGATTTGCAGAGTGCGCTGGCTGAGCGCGGTGTTATTGATGGCCTTAAGCGTCATGCCATCCTGTTTCGCCCGCCACAGTACGCTGAAATGGCTGCAAACAATAGCAGCCCCCTGCGTATGGCGGGTAAAACCGTATAACGCCGAGAAGTTATTGCTGCTAAAGGCCGGTTCAAGGAAGGTGCCCGCCATGCGACAAGAGAGATCGAATAGCTGACGCAGTGTGGTGCCCGCCTCGGGCAATGCCAGCGGATAGTGGTGCAAATCTTCCATCGCCACGCCCGGTTGCTTCACCAGCGGATGTGCATTATCCAGCAGCAACAGAACCGGAGCGGGCCAGGCGGCAATAATTTCCACGTCCCGTTCAGGCGCGAGGCTAAACTGAAATGCCACATCACAATCGTTGCGGCGAATCCACTCGGCGACTTGCATGGCGGTGCCAACCTGCAGATCAAAGCTGACGCCAGGATACTGCAGGCGAAACTGCGCCAGCAGGCCTGGCAATAAGTCAAACGCCATACCATCCGTGCAGGCGAGACGCACCAACGCTTTGCGCACTGCTTTTAGCCCCTGAATCTCGGCCATTGCAAACTCCATGTCGCGCATACTTTTGCGGACATGATTCGCCAGAATCTGCCCGGCGTCAGTGAGGATCATTCCCCGCGAATGGCGCTCGAAAAGCGTCACGCCAAGCCGCATCTCCAGTTTCTGGATCTGCCGGCTAATTGCCGAGCCAGCGACATACAATTGCGCGCTGGCCGTGCTTAACGATCCGGTAGTGGCTACGGCAAAAAAGTAGCGCAACTCATGACTCATCATAGGGGATTCCTCTCTCTCGCCCTGGAATTGTGCAGTGTACCCTTATCAAAAAGGCAACGCCAAATTGCAATTATTATTATTGTGGCAAGGCTCTGTTCTGGTTTAGAACGAAAAGACAATAACAGCGATCTGCCCCATCGGGAGCAGACAGACAGGGCAAACAACATGACAACACAACAAATCATTGCGCAGGCGCTGGCGTGGTTCGACAGCGGCCATTTTAAAACCACGCTTGCCGACAGGGTGGCCATTCCCAGCGAAAGCCAGCGCAGCGACCGGGATGAACAACTGCGCCGTTATTATGATGAAGCGTTTATTCCGGCTTTTCATGAAATGGGCTTTACCACTGAGGTTATCGCGAACCCTGTTAACGCCGCTCGCCCCTTTTTACTCGCCAGCCGAGTGGAAGATGACAGCTTGCCAACCGTCATGTCTTACGGGCACGGCGATGTGGTATTTGGCGACGATGCCCGCTGGGCGGAAGGGTTGTCGCCGTGGACGCTGACCGAGCGCGACGGTAACTGGTACGGGCGCGGTGCGGCGGACAACAAAGGCCAGCACACCGTGAACCTGGCGGCGCTGGAGCAGGTGTTCCATGCACGCAGCGGGCGCCTGGGCTTTAACTGCGTCTGGCTGTGCGAAATGGGCGAAGAGATCAGCTCGCCGGGGCTGGCAGCCGTATGCGAACAGTTGAAAACACGCATCAAGGCCGATCTGTTGATCGCCTCCGACGGCCCGCGTCTGAATGCACAGCGCCCGACGCTGTTCCTCGGTTCTCGTGGCTGCGTTAACTTCCGTCTGACCATCAATGCCCGCGCCAAAGATTACCACTCTGGTAACTGGGGGGGACTGCTGAGTAATCCCGGCACGCAACTGGCCAACGCCATTGCCAGCCTGGTGGATGGCAAAGGGGAGATTCAGCTTGCGGCCCTGAAGCCCCCAGCCCTGACGCCCACATTAAAAACCATTCTGGCGGACATCGCGCCAGCGCGCGGTAAGCACGATCCGGCAACCGACCCGAACTGGGGGGAGCCGGGTCTGACGGCGGCGGAAAAACTGTTCGGCTGGAACACGCTGGAGGTACTCTCTTTTCTTACCGGCAACCCGGCGCAGCCGATGAATGCGATTCCTGGTCAGGCGACCGCAGTCTGCCAGCTACGTTTTGTGGTCGGAACTGACTGGGCGCATCTGGAGCGGGCGGTTCGCGACCATCTGGACGCCCACGGTTTTTCCATGGTCACCATTAGCGATATACGCGGGACTCCCGCAACGCGTTTCGACCCGACCGACCCGCTGGTCAGCTGGGCGCTGACGGCGATGGAGGAAACCACCGGTATCAAACCGGCACTGTTGCCTAACCTTGGCGGTTCGTTGCCAAACGATGTGTTTGCCGGGATTTTAGGGTTACCGACGTTGTGGGTGCCCCACTCATATCCCGCCTGCGGACAACATGCGCCGGATGAACATTTACCGATCGCCATTGCCCGTGAGGGCCTTGCCATCATGACTCGTCTGTTCTGGGATTTGGGCGAGCAAGGCGCAACACTGCTTGCCAGTCACCTTGCGCATCAAAACGGAGGTGCACAATGACAGCGCTCGTTCGAGAATCAGACCAGGCCGGCCCGCGCCCGAATCTGGTGAAAACGCTCTTCGCCACCTGTATTGGCAATGCGCTGGAGTGGTTTGATATTGCAGTCTACGGTTTCTTTGCCAGCTATATCGCACAGGTCTTTTTCCCGACCACCAACCCAACGGTGTCATTGCTACTGGCATTCGGCAGTTTTGGTATCGCCTTCCTGATCCGCCCGCTGGGCGCGGTGATACTGGGGTCGTATGCTGATAAACATGGCCGTAAAGCGTCTCTGTTACTCTCTATCAACCTGATGATGCTGGGCGGCGCGATGATCACCTTTATGCCGGGCTATGCCACATTAGGGGTCGCGGCGCCGCTGCTTATTCTGCTTGCCCGCCTGATTCAGGGCTTCTCCGCTGGCGGGGAATTCGGCAGCTCGACGGCATTCCTTGTGGAGCACTTCCCGGAGCGTAAAACCTTTATCGCCAGTTGGCAGTTCGCGACACAGGGGGCGAGTACCCTGATGGCCTCGGCCTTCGGCCTGGGTCTGGCGCACTGGTTGACGCCGGAACAGTTGCTTGACTGGGGATGGCGCGTGCCGTTCGCCTTTGGCCTGTTGATTGGCCCGGTAGGTTTGTGGATCCGCCGCCATGTGCATGAACCCACGGCTTATGCCAGAACAGCGAAAACCCGCCATCCGGTGAAACTGCTGTTTGGTTCGCAAAAACGGCTGCTGGCGCTGGCGATCGGTCTGATGGTCGTCTCAACAGCAATTAACTACATGCTCAACTATGTGCCAACCTGGGCGACCAAAACGCTGGGGCTACCAGCCTCATCGGCGTACAGCGCCACCTTGCTGGCCGGGGTGATCCTCACGGTGGTAACCCCTGTTAGTGGTCTGCTGGCGGAGCGCGTTGGACGCGAACGTTTACTGTGGACGGCGCTGGGGATGCTGGCCTTTACGCTGCTCCCGGCCTTCTGGCTGACCAGCCTGAACGTCACGCCGCTGTCGCTTTGCCTGCTGGTGGGCTGGATGGCCCTGCTGAAATCTATCTACTTCTCCACCATTCCGTCAGTAATGGCGGATATCTTTCCGGTCGCCACGCGCGCCAGTGGGATGTCCATCAGTTACAACATTGCGGTCACGGTATTCGGTGGGTTCGCCCCGTTTATCTGTACGCTACTCATCAGCGCCACAGGCAGCCATTTTGCCCCTGGTCTCTATCTGGTGTTGACGGTTTTCTTAAGTGTTACGGCTTTGTCGCAAACACAACGGCTGTTTCGCTAGTTTTACCCGCCATTCTCCTTCGGGAGAATGGCCTGACTTTTTGCGCCAGAAACACATTTTTCCTGCGCCATTCGCATCCGTAATAATCTTTTGCGGGTCAGATTCCGAACCCTGGTGTGCAAGATATTTCACCATCCGCAAAAGGTGCATAAATATCATCATCTGATTTTCTCTATTTCACTCGCCACTCGTCATTCAGACAAAATAGCACATTCATAAAATTGAATTATTTCTTAAATTTAAATGAAATATTTCATCCGTAAATTCCAGTTCCTCCTGATTAACCAAGATAAGAATCACCATGATTAAGAAAATTGTATTTCCAATGATGGCAGGAACTGGCTTTATTTTACTCTCACACTCCGCGTTGGCGCTGGAATTAAATTACGCGCACAAATACGAGGATATCTCCAGACAACACACTGATGAACTGGAAATCTCTCACGATTTCGAATCAGGCGTTGGCCTCGGGGTAAAACTGAAATTTCATCCGCAAGAAAAAGCCAATGGCGATGCCGGTGACGTCTTCGAACGGCGGAAGATTAATGAAAAAGAATTTAAGCTTAATTATACCCGGGACCTTACCGATAAGCTCAGTATTGAGCCGGGCATGGTCTTCGCCCTTAAAAGCAATGAGCAAAAATATAAGCCATCGATTAAATTTAAGTATCGCCTGTTTGATAAAACGCAACTCTCACTGCGTTATCGCAAAGAGATAAGTGACCGGGATGCAAAACCGACTAAGCGCGTTGATAAAGTTGAAGGAAAAATATCTCAAAAAATAAACAATTTTAAATTCAGTTACACCCTCATCTGGTATCACGGTAATGAGAATTTATATAATAATAAACGCCAGGATGTTGAGCATAAGGTTGAAGTGGCATATCAGCTCACGCAACATTTTTCGCCCTATATCGGCGTAAAAAATGAGGCCGTCTCGAAAAGCGATTCCGCACGACAGACGGAATTCATCACCGGCATAACCTACGAATTTTAATCGCCCTCGGGAGTCGAAATGAAGAAATTACTGACGTTAAATCTGCTGCTGGTCTGCCTGAGCGCCAGCCTGATACCCGCGTCCCATGCGGCTCCGGCCGAAGCCTCACGCTATGAGCTGGAAAAAGTGGTGATGCTCTCCCGCCACGGCGTTCGCCCGCAAACGGATACCGCTGCGCTGGAAGCCGCTACCGGGAAAAAATGGCCGAAATGGAGCGTGCCGGATGGTTTTTTAACCGGTCATGGCTATGCGGGGATGCTGACACAAGGAGCGTATCAGCTGGCCACGTGGCGTGCTCAGGGACTGCCTGTCGGGAAGCCCACATCCTGCCCGAAGCCCGGGAGCGTATGGCTATGGGCGGCCCCCGATCAGCGGACCAGAGCAACCGGAGAGGCGTTACTGGATGGCATGTTCCCCGGCTGCGGTCTGGCCATTCACGTCACGAAGAATCAGCACGACCCGCTCTTTGATACGATTGAAATGGGGATCGCCAGACCGAATGAAGATGCCGTGTATCAGCAGGTGAAAGAAAGAATCGGTTCTTCCGCCCTGGCGCAAAAAAAATACGCCGCGGCCGTCGCGGATTTACGCCACGCAGTGTGCGCCGACGATCGCAAAAGCTGTGCGTTTCTGGATAACGAATGGAACGTTAAAATAAATGAAAAAGGTAAAGTTAAATTAAGCGGCCCGGTATCTAAAGGCGCTTCGATTGGCGAAACCATTCGTCTGCAGTATAGCGAAAACTTGCCGTTATCCGAGGTCGCATTCGGCCAGGTGAAAAATGCCCAGGATGTGAACCGTTTAATGGCGCTGCATGCGGCAAAATATGACCTGATCAGCGATACGCCGGAATATGCCCGCCACGGCGGCTCGCTATTAATGCGTCAATTAATCGCGGCACTATCTTCCGGTACAAAAGCATCTGACAATGCATCGCAAAATACCCATCTGCAAAGCCCGCTGGTTATTTTTGTTGGCCATGATAGTAATATTGCACAGATCCAGACGATGCTCGGCTTTAACTGGCAACTGCCGGTCTATCCCCGTAATGATATTCCGCCCGGCGGCAGTCTGATTATGGCGCGCTACCTGGATAAAAAAACCGGAGAGAGATTCGTTCGCCTCACTTTCAGCGCCAGAACATTAGACCAATGGCGTCAACTTTCGCCGCTGAATGAACACAACCCGCTGCCGGTGGCTGAATTTACCTATCCCGGATGCCGTGAAACCACGCTGGGCGAGCTGTGCCCGCTGAATACGTTTGTCCGGCTGGCGGAAAAAAATCTGGTCGATGATGGCAAAGATTTAACAGTATTTCAGTGACGGGATATTTTGCAGCAACGTTAAATAGCGCCCTCTCTTGCCGAACGCCGCCTGTGGCTGCTCGCTGACGCCAGAACTGATTCCCCCCCCATCGCGATATGGGGGGATAAAATAAATCCGTCAAAATTTGCACGTACGTGCAAAGAATTCGTAAAACTGTCACATTGCGCCGATATATTCCCGTCTGTCTTTCACCGCCAGGGGGAACCCCGTGTCTTACCAATCCGAAATCCGTCTCCACACCCTGTGGCCTAAATTGCGCCACCGGCTGTCGATCATCAGCCAGGAACCCGCAAATCTGCTGGGCGCGCTACTGCTGCTGTTGTTCAGTTGGATCATCCTCGCGCCGGTTGTTTCCGTGCTGTTAAACGCGATCCTGGTACAAAGCGGCGACGAGAGCCGAACCGGGACAGCAGAAGGCGCGTTTACCGCCTGGTACCTGCTGCGCACGCTGACTTCCCGGATGTCAGACCTGCTGCTGTGGACGCCGCTGCTCAATACCCTGAGCGTGGCCCTGAGCACCGTGACGATCGCGCTTATCGTCGGCGTCTCGCTGGCATGGCTGATCAACCGTACTGATATCGTCGGCAGAAAGGGGTTTGCCACCCTGCTGATCGTCCCGTTTATGCTGCCTTCCTGGACCTTTGCGCTGGCGTGGAACACGATTTTCAAAAATAACGCGATCGGCGGCCAGCCGGGATGGCTTGAGGCGATGGGGATCCAGACCCCGGACTGGGTGGCCTATGGTTACTTCCCGATTGTCGTCATCATGGTACTGCACTACACGCCGTTGGTGATCCTGATCGTTGGCAACGCGCTGCAACGTATGGACAGCCAGATGGAAGAGTGCGCGCGGGTGCTCGGCGCCTCGCGCATGGTTATCGCCTTTAAAGTTATTATCCCGCTGGTGCGCCCAGCGCTATTCTCCGCCGCGCTGTTAATCTTCGCCGACTGCATCGGCGAATTCGCCCTCCCCTATATTCTTGGCCTGCCGGTACATTTTGATACCCTCTCCACCGGACTGTACCGGGCAATCGGCACGCGTCAGTCCGGCGTCGCGGCGGTGATCGCCACGGTGATTATGCTGATGGGGATGCTGACCCTGATGCTGGATATGAAGATGCTACGCGAGGCAAAACGTTTTGTGACCGTGGGCGGTAAAGGCGTGATGGAACGTCGCCGCAGCCTGGGACGCTGGCGCGCAGCCGCCGCCGCGCTGCCGCTGTTATTCGTCTTGTTGGGGATGGTGATTCCTCTGCTGACGCTGTTTCTGTCGACGATAATGATGCTGCCTGGCCGCTTCACCGCCGATAACTTCACTCTTGCTTACTGGATTGGGCACAACCTCGACACCGTCGCCCTGCGCAACGGCATTCTTCTGACGCCGGAATTCTGGCATACGGTCTGCAATACCTTGCTGATTGTCGGTTCGGCATCCGTGGCCTGCGGCGTGCTGGGCCTGCTGGTCGGCTATGTGGTGACGCGCTGCCACTTTCGCTGGGTAGCCGCCTGCCTGCGCCAGCTCACCTTCCTGCCTTATCTGGTGCCGGGTATCGCCTTTGCCGCCGCGTTTCTCTCGCTGTTTGCCGTAGCCCGGGGGCCGGTTCCGGCGCTCTACGGCACGCCGTTGATTCTGATCCTGGCGCTGATTGCGGAAAAAATGCCGTATGCCAGCCGCGCGGGTATTGCCGCAATGACTCAGTTAGGTAAAGAAGCCGAAGAAGCGGCGCGGATCGCCGGAGCAGGCTGGATCGCCCGCATTCGCCGTATCGTCATCCCTATTCAGGCGGCCCCTCTGGCAGCCGGCATACTGCTGCCGTTTATCTCCGGCATCAAAGGCGTCAGCCTGTTCGTCATCCTTGCCACTCCGGCAACGGACGTGCTGACCACCTGGTCCCTGCGCCTGATTGATTACAACTACCAGCAGGCGGCCAATGCCGTGGTGCTGATGATTGCGCTGATTTCATGGGCCGGCACGGTGATGATCCAGAAGATCACGGGTACCGGTCTGGCTGATAGTCTGGAGAAATAACATGCCCGCGATTCATTTAAACAATCTGACGAAAACCTATCCGGGCAGCGATGCTCCGGCGGTTAACGCCATCAATCTGACGGTGAAAGACGGCGAATTTATGTGCCTGCTGGGGCCATCCGGCTGCGGCAAGACCACCATTCTGCGGATGATTGCCGGAATTGAGCACACCAGCGGCGGGGAGATCGCCATCGGCGATAAGATCGTCGATTCGGTGGATCGCGGTATTTACGTACCGCCGGAAAAACGCGGAATTGGCCTGGTCTTTCAAAGCTATGCTCTCTGGCCGCATATGACCGTGGAGCAAAACGTTGATTTTGGCCTCCGCCTGCAAAAAATCCCCGCGAAAGAGCGTATTGCCCGCCGCCAGGATGTCATGGAAAAACTGCGAATTGCCGATTACGCCAGGCGCTATCCGGCTCAGCTCTCCGGCGGCCAACAGCAGCGCGTTGCCCTCGCCCGGATGCTGGCGGTCAATCCCGGCGTACTGCTGCTGGACGAACCGCTCTCCAATCTCGACGCCACGCTGCGCCTGGAGATGCGCGCCGAGCTGCGCCGCCTGCATGAAACCTTTGGCACCACCATCGTATTTGTCAGCCACGACCAGTGGGAAGCCATGACCCTGGCCACCACGATTGCGGTGATGAGCGCCGGACAAATGCAGCAGGTGGGAACGCCGGATGAGATCTACACTACCCCGGCAAACCGCTTTGTTGCCGAGTTTATCGGCACGCCGCGCCTGAATATGATCCCGCTTCACCAGCCAGACAGCGGGCTGGCGCAGCACCTGCAACGGCGCTTCGCGCTGTCCGGGCAGGCCCGACACTGCGGCATCCGCCCGGAAGAAATCGTCCTCAGCGACGCTTCAGACAACCACAGTATCCCGATGATTATCGATAACATTATGCCCACCGGCGGCAGTTGGGTGATTGAGCTGGTTGCCGGCGAGGACCGGCTGTTTCACTCCACGCAGATTCGACCTCGCTGGCAGGCTCGCCAGCAGGTGCATTGCCTGCTACCGACCGCGTCCCTGCACTTCTTTAATCACAACGGGCTACGTCACGACGTTGGCACGAATTAACCGGATACTGACTCCTGAGGAACCATTATGAAGCGTAATTTTACCGCCGTGTTGATCGCCAGCGCTCTACTGAGCGCGCCCTGTGTCCGGGCTGAAACCTTTAACCTTCAGGCACTGATCGCCGCCGCGAAGAAAGAGCCGCCGCTTACCGTGTATGCTTCCACCGGTAAAATCGTGCAACAGGCGAAAGCCTTCAGCGCGAAATATGGGCTACAGGCCAGCGGCGTAAAAGCCGATGCGCCGCAGATTATCGAGATTATGAGCCGGGAAGCCCAGGCGAAGAATGTGCGGGCCGATGTCGCCATTGTTGAGGATGCGCCTGCGGGGATGATTCAGCTACTGAATAAAGGCTATGTGCAGAGCTGGGTGCCGGACGATCTGAAAGGCCGCATCGCCGCCCGCTATCAGAAGCCGCTGACCGTGGTACTGGCCCCGAACGTGTTCGCCTATAATACCGCGCATCACGCCACCTGCCCGATTAACAATATCTGGCAGCTAACCGAATCCCAGTGGCACGGTCGGGTGGCCATGCAGGACCCCACCGGCAAACCGGCCTATACCGACTGGTTCAGCCAGATGGAAACCCACTACGACCAGCAGGTTCGCGACGCGTATCAGCAGGCATTCGGCAAACCGCTGAAAACCGATGAGAAATCGGCCACCGCGGCATGGGTGAAAGCGCTGGCGGGCAATGGCGTACTGCTGACCCATTCGGATAATGATGCCGCCTCCGCCATCGGCGCGCCGGATAGCAAAACCGACTTTGTCGGCCTGGTTTCCACCGCCAAATTCCGCGACAACAAGCTGGGAATGAAGCTTGGACTGTGCAGCGGATTAAAGCCGTTTATCGGCTGGAATTACCCGAGCCTCGGCGTAATCGCCACCGGCAGTAAAAGCCCCAATAGCGCGAAGTTATTTATTCACTATCTGTTGACCGCCGAAGGCATCGCGCCGCAGGGCATAGACGGCAAAATGTCCACCAACCAGACGGTCTCACTCCCGGCCGATGAGGAGTCCGGCATTGAACAATATCGCGGCGAATTAATGGAATACCACACTTCTACGGTACAAAAGGACTGGCAAAGCCGCCAGGACTGGCAGGACTTCTGGAGCCTGAACGATAAAAAATAACGTTCCGGTACGGCGACAAAACAAAATATCTTTCATTCAGAACAGGCGGCACATACCTTGACCACTATCGATATTGAACAGCATGAAACGGCGCTCAAACGCATTATTGTCGCCGCCGGGGATACCGCCCTGCGCTTCTTCCTCTCCCGCAAAGCGGGCGAATATGCGCTTAAAGGCCCTCAGGATTTTCTGACCGAGGCCGATACGTTCGTTGAAGGCGAGGTTGTCGGCGCGATTCGCGAGGCTTTTCCGGACGATCTGATTCTCGGCGAAGAGAGCGCCAGCCAGCCCGCCAGCGCGGAGAGCCTGTGGGTGGTGGACCCGATTGACGGTACCGCCAACTTTGCCCGCGGCATTGCCCATTTTTGCGTCTGCATCGCCTGGGTGTGTCGCGGCGTCACCGAACTGGGGGCAATTTATAACCCGGTAAGCCAGGAACTTTATCTGGCGCGTCGCGGCCGCTACGCGCTAAAAAATGGCCAGCCTCTGCGCTGTACCGCGATTACCGACCCGCAGCGCGCCGCCGTGGAACTGGGGTGGTCGGCGCGTCACAGCCAGCGCCGCTACCTGGACGTCATGGCGTCCCTCCTCACGCTGGGCGCCAGCGTACGCCGCGGCGGCTCCGGGGCGCTGGCGCTGGCCTGGGTGGCGGAAGGCCGTACCGACGGATATATCGAGATGCATATGAACGCCTGGGATTGCCTGGCCGGACTGTTGCTGGTGCGTGAAGCGGGCGGGCGGACCGGCATCATACCCAATAGCGCCGAAGGTATCTTCAATGGCTTGCCGGTACTGGCCGTCGCGCCGGGCATCGCCGTCGCGCTGGCTCGCGCATCGGGCATTCCGCTGGCGCTCGATGCGCAGTCCTCCACCTCCGCTGCCGCGCAACCGCCGGGCGTGCGCTATCCTCGCCCGGCAATCAGTCTGATAGAGGAAGATTTTCCCGGCTGGGGGATGAATATTTACATCGGCGATTCCTGCGGGGTGAGCGATACAGCGTTGCTGGCGGAACATGATATCGGCATCGTCATTAACTGCGCGGTCAACCTTGATATTGACTGGGTGATCCTGCCGGAAGCGGCCACTGCGGCGCATCTGCTTTGCCACGGCGCAGGGCCGGTGCGCTACTATAAGCTGGGGCTTGTTGATGGTGAGGGCAACGCGCCGGAGATGCTGCATGCGGGCTATCACCTGATGCGCTCGGCGCTGCTGCAACAGATCCCGAACAAAGCCTCCTACCGCAATCGTAAACGGGGCAACATCCTCGTCAACTGCCGCGGCGGTCGCAGCCGTTCCGTGGCGCTTGTCGCGCTGTTTATGCACCTGGAGTGCCCGGAACGCTTCCCGACTCTCGACGACGCCATCGCCCGGGTCCGCGACCGGCGTCAGCTCCATCCCGATGAATGGTTTGAAACGCCGAAACCGTCGCTGACTCGCCTGGCCGAACATGCCGTTATGCGCGAACGGGCAATTGCCGCCGTGGAGCAAGGCCATGAGCAATAACGCGCAGAACAACAATCCCGGCTTCGCCAGCGCCAGCGAGGTGGCGCGCCTGGCGGGCGTTTCCCGCTCGGCGGTGTCGCGCACCTTTACCCCGGGGAGAAGCGTTTCCGCCGAAACCCGACGCAAAGTGCTTGCTGCCGCAGAGGCGCTGAATTATCACGTCAACCACCTGGCGCGCGGCCTTTCCAAAGAAGCCAGCCGCCCGGTCTGTATTCTTGGCGGCAACCTGTCATCGCCTTATCAGTCCCGCCTGCTTGAGCACCTGACCCGCCGCCTGCACAAAGCCGGACGGGCGGTTATGGTGATTAACACCGATGACGGTGAAGCGAATGTCAGGGCGGCATTGCAGCAGACGCTGAACTATCGTTCGACCGCCACTATCGTGCTGTCGGGTAAACCGCCGGCGTCTCTGATTGAACAGTGCCTGCAAAGCGGACAGCAGGTGATCCTGATCAACCGCCAGGGGGAGTTTCCCAACGCAGAGAATATCGATATCGATTACAGCGCGACAATGAACGCGGCATTTGACCATCTGGTTGCCGCGGGATGCCGGAATCTGGCCATCGTCTCTTCCGCCGCCCGTTCACCAAGTATGGTGATCCGTGAAACCCGCTTTCTGGCGGCCGCCGCCGCAGCCAATACCGATGTGGCGCTTATCCGCCCCGGCAGCGCCAGCTACCAGACCGGCGTGCTCGCCGCACGGGAACTGTTAAACCAGAATACGCCTCCCGACGGTATATTCTGCGTCACCGACCTTATCGCCTGCGGCTTTATTGATGCCGCTCGTTACGAATTTAGCCTTCGCATTCCGCAAGATCTCTGTGTGATCGGCTTCGATGATATTGAGCAGGCCAGCTGGCTGGGCTACCAGCTCACCACCTTCTCGCAGCCGCTGGCGGAGATGGCGGAAGCCGCATGTGAACGGATTCTCTCTCCCTGCGCGGACGCAGCGGGCAGCCAGTTGTTTGATGCGCGTCTGGTAAGACGCGGCACGCTGCGCCCGGCGGTAAATACGAAGGAGATGGTTTGAAATAGACGCCGGGCGGAAATATAGATTGCCTCCGTTTCGGCGACGACCACAACGGGCACGTTTTTTTGCGACCAGGCCCGCTGGAATACCATCAATGGGATGCCCTGTTCTCACTCTCAGGCAGGTAAATATTTTGAATATTCAGATGGTGCGACAGCTCGCGGAGAATGATCAGGTAGCTGATAAAATGCGGGTCATCCGGGAATGCCTCCTCCCGCCACGGACTGCCGGAAACCACATCGGCAACTCTGTTGAACAGATCTTCAATATCGCCCTGGGTCAGGGGATTAAGCTCACCCGCAATCCGCGAAATCGCTTTCAGATAATCGTCAGAACAGCGGAATGTCCCGGCAACGGCGTGTAACCCGGTCTCAGCCTGAATACAGTCTTCGATGGTTGCGATCGCCATCTCGACATCATAAGGCGAAGGGATCCTGTGACGGAAAAACCGCCCGGCCACGGAGGCATACCCGACTGGCAGGGAAATGGCTGGCGACGAGAATGTCACCTGGTCCGGGTGAATCGACAAAAATGCATTATTCATTGCTATCCTTCCTGAAGAAACTCGCTCGCTGTAACCGTATAGCGTAAATCCAGAGACCAGGCGTCGTCCAGCCTGATGCGTGCCGATTTGCGCCAACCGAAAGCCATATTGCCGACGCCACCCGTCGTAATGCTGGTCAGTTGCGTTTATGGCTGGCTGAGCGGTTCTGTCAATCGGTGGTTTAAACGAAAATCTGATTCAGTTGATTCGCTTACTGAGCTGATACAGGCTGAAATATAAAGGATATAACCTTTTTATAATTTTCAGCCTCTGAAAAGCCCCTGACGAATAACGGACTCACCGCATGGGGGTTGGGCGCATCAAGGAAACCTGGCGGGAACGCAGGCGCGCATCCAGGACTGGCCGCCAGGACGGCGACCAGAGGGCGGGTCGAGACAGGGACGTCGAGTCCCGCCCGGTCCGCCAGATGAAGCCGGAGTGGAGCGGACCGCGGAGCGGCAGGTTTTCAGCGCCATGCCGGGGGTGCAGGGGGACGGGCGAAACGTCCCCCTGCCCGTTCACACGCTGCGGAGATAACGAATATCCTCGTACTGACGGTGAACGGAACAACCCACTGAACCAGAATATGAGGCCCCAGAGCAGCGCCACCGGAGGATAACAGGCCGGGTTTCGCTACCATGCCCGCATTCCTGTCAGGTGGCGGCTGACGCCTTACCTGACCTGGAAAACCATAAATACAGGCCCTGCGCCACGGGTTCCGTTCACCGTAATCCCGCAGAAAATGAACTACCGTCGCCCGTGAACGGGTAAAGGGGGAGAAAACCGTCCCCCCCTTTACAATCCCCGCGGTCCCGCAAAGAAACCGGTGCTGCGCACTGCGCTCACCTCCCGGCCCTCAGCCTGCGGTCGGCTCAACTCGGCGTCATGCCTCGATTCGCCTCTGGCCGCCATCCCTGGCGTCCAGCCCTTGTCTTCGGGTCTCCGGTTCGCCGGTTTCAGCGGGCACCAGGGCATCGCTGTGGGTTTTGTGGTTTCAGCAGCGTATTCGTCGCTGCTTAAAGAAACAGTTTTTTATCACTTTCAGCGGTCAGGCAGTTGCAGGTTTACTGCGGGCTCACCGCCGGGGGGGTTGGGCGCATCAAGGAAACCTGGCGGGAACGCAGGCGCGCATCCAGGACTGGCCGCCAGGACGGCGGCCAGAGGGCGGGTCGAGACAGGGACGTCGAGTCCCGCCCGGTCCGCCAGATGAAGCCGGAGTGGAGCGCACCGCGCAGCGGCAGGTTTTCAGCGCAATGCCGGGGGTGCAGGGGGACGGGCGAAACGTCCCCCTGCCCGTTCACACGCTGTGGATATAACGAATATCCGCGAATTTATAGTGAACGGAACTGACCACGGAATCTGAATGGGTGAAAACGGCGTCATGCTCGCCAGAACCACCGATAATGCGATTACGACAGGCAAATAAAACAAAAGACAACACCAATAATTTGCTTAAGTGAACGGCATTGCGCCACCCGTCGCGGTTTCCGCGAAATTCCCCGCAGCACCTCAGCGAGGTTATCTGATTATTCACTTTTTATTTCACAATAATTTATTTCCTCTGCGCTCACTCTCCTGCCAGACTTCGAAACATGTTATTAACACTTCAAAAACAATAACCAAAGGTTATAAGGAGTTGCTATGCGCGTGTTAACGCTGGGCGGAAGTCCACGCTACCCTTCCCGAACGGCTGCTTTATTAAGCCATGCCGGGAAATGGCTGAAAGAACAAAACATTGAAGTCCTTCCCTGGCACATCAGCAATCTGCCGCCGGAAGATCTGTTTAACGCCCGCGTTGACAGCCCGGCGTTAAACACATTTAACCGACAACTGGAAAGCGCCGATGGCTTGATTATCGCAACGCCGATTTATAAAGCCTCATTCAGCGGCGTACTGAAAGCCTTGTTAGACCTTTTACCTGAGCGCGCGCTGGCACACAAAGTGGTGTTGCCCTTTGCGACCGGCGGCTCTCTCGCCCATATGCTGGCGCTGGATTACAGCCTTAAACCCGTGCTCAATGCGCTGAAAGCCCAGGAGATCCTCCAGGGGGTGTTCGCCGATGACAGCCAGATCGCTCACTATGAACGAACCCCGCTGTTCACGCCTGCGCTGGAACAACGACTGGATGACGCGCTGAACACTTTCACCCAGGCGCTGGAACGTCGTCAGACTGTTACACCGCTGCGTCAGAGCGCATAACAAGGAGCCACCGATGTCATTATGGAATCATCGCGTTATCACCGGACTGTTACTGGCAGGCGCGCTGGGCTTTACCGCGTTGTCGCAGGCCGCAGACGCCCCGTCACAATTGCGCGTTGGCTATCAGAAAGGTTCTGTGGCGCTGGTACTGGCCAAAAGCCAGCACCTGCTGGAAAAACGTTTTCCTCATACCCGCATCACCTGGAACGAATTTCCTGCGGGGCCGCAAATGCTCGAAGCGTTGAATGTTGGCAGCATTGATATCGCCAGCACCGGCGAAGTACCGCCCATTTTTGCTCAGGCGGCAGGAACCGATTTGGTTTATATCGGCGAGGAACCGCCTAAACCAAAGGCCGAAGTGATTCTGGTGGCGAAAAATAGTCCGATAAAAACGGTTGCTGAGCTGAAGGGCCGTAAGGTGGCTTTTCAGAAAGGTTCCAGCGCCCATAATCTCCTCCTGCTTCTGCTGCAAAAGGCGGGGCTGAAATTCACTGACATTCATCCCATCTATCTGACTCCGGCAGATGCCCGCGCGGCATTCCAGCAAGGCGATGTCGATGCGTGGGCGATCTGGGATCCCTACTACTCTGCCGCATTGCTACAGGGCGGCGCGCAGGTGCTGGCCGATGGCAGCAGCATAACCCGCGCGGGCTCGTTCTATCTGGCTTCACGCGACTATGCCACCCGGCATGGTCCGTTTTTACAGCAGGTCCTGCAGGTTCTGACCCAGGCAGATGCGCTGACCCGCAGTCAGCGTGAGCAAAGCATTGATCTGCTGTCTCAATCCCTGGGCCTGCCAAAGGCGGTCATCGCCAGTTATCTCGATCACCGTCCGATCACCGTCATTAAGCCGGTGGAGGATTCTACGCTGAAAGCCCAGCAAAAAACGGCCGACCTGTTCTATCAAAACCACCTGATCCCTAAAGCTGTGGATGTTTCCAGTCTGATCTGGCATTTCCACGCTGCGCAATAGGAAATAGAGGCAAACACAATGAGTCTGAACATTTTTTGGTTTCTTCCCACACATGGCGATGGCCGTTATCTTGGCAGCGACGCGTCCGCACGCACGGTGGACCACAGCTATTTGCAACAGATTGCGCAAGCCGCGGATCGGATTGGTTTTGGCGGCGTGTTAATCCCGACGGGCAGTTCCTGTGAAGACGCCTGGCTAGTGGCGTCGTCGCTGATTCCCGTGACCCGTCGACTGCGCTTTCTGGTTGCGCTGCGTCCGGGCGTTGTTTCACCGACGCTGGCCGCACGTCAGGCCGCCACCCTGGATCGACTCTCTAACGGTCGCGCGTTATTCAATCTGGTGACCGGCGGCAATCCGGAAGAATTAGCTGGCGAAGGTCTGTTTCTTGATCACGCGGAGCGTTACCAGGCCTCGGCAGAATTTACGCACGTCTGGCGGCGGCTGTTATCCGGCGAGAAAGTGGATTTTGCCGGTAAACATGTGCAGGTCAAAGGCGCTCAACTCCTTTTTCCACCTGTACAACGACCGCACCCGCCACTCTACTTTGGCGGTTCCTCCGACGAAGCTCAGGACCTGGCGGCAGAACAGGTGGATTTATATCTGACCTGGGGGGAACCGGTCCCTGAGGTGAGAGAAAAACTGGAACAGGTACGCGCCAAAGCGGCGGCTCAGGGACGGAAGATTCGTTTCGGGATTCGTCTACATGTCATTGTGCGTGAAACCAATGAGGAAGCCTGGCAAGCCGCAGAACAGCTGATCTCCCGGCTGGATGATGACACCATTGCGAAAGCGCAGGAAGCGCTGGCGCGCTTTGACTCGGTGGGGCAGCGGCGTATGGCGCAACTGCATGGCGGTAAGCGGGACAAGCTGGAAATCAGCCCCAACCTGTGGGCCGGTATCGGACTGGTTCGCGGCGGCGCGGGTACCGCGCTGGTCGGTGACCCGCAGACTGTCGCAGAGCGGATTAAAGAATATGCCGCTCTCGGTATAGACACCTTCGTGCTCTCCGGGTATCCGCACCTGGAAGAGGCATATCGGGTAGGAGAACTGCTGTTTCCCCTGCTCGATGTGGCGGTACCGGCTATTCCTCAACCATTCTCGCAAAGCGCGCAGGGTGAAATTGTCGGCAACAGTTTCGCGCCACTGAAAGCCGCGCAAAGTTAAGAGGCAAAACCGTGATGAAGAAGATACTGCACCGGCTGATCCCCTGGCTACTGCCGCTAACGCTAATTGCCCTGTGGCAAATCGCATCGCAGGCTGGCTGGTTGTCAACCCGTATTCTCCCTGCTCCTGATGCCGTCGCTGCAACGTTCTGGCGGCTCACGGTTGACGGCGAGCTGTGGCAAAACCTCTCCATCAGCACCTGGCGTGCGTTGACCGGTTTTGCCATCGGCGGATCCATCGGTCTGGGGCTGGGATTGATGACGGGCCTGTCACGCATCGGCGAACGCGTGCTCGACACCTCGGTGCAAATGCTGCGTAACGTTCCTCATCTGGCGCTGATCCCGCTGGTGATTCTGTGGTTCGGGATTGATGAAAGCGCCAAAATCTTCCTGGTGGCGCTGGGTAGCCTGTTTCCGGTCTATCTGAATACGTTTCACGGCATCCGTAACCTCGACCGCGGTCTGTTAGAGATGGCCCGCAGCTACGGGCTTTCGGGATTTAGTCTCTTCTGGCAGGTGATACTTCCCGGCGCGCTGCCGTCGATTATGGTCGGGGTCCGTTTTTCTTTGGGGCTGATGTGGCTGACATTAATCGTTGCGGAAACTATCTCAGCCAACGCCGGTATTGGCTACCTGGCGATGAACGCCCGTGAGTTCCTGCAAACCGATGTGGTGGTGGTCGCCATCATCCTTTACGCCCTGCTGGGCAAGCTGGCGGACACCGTGGCGCAACTTCTGGAGCGCGTCTGGCTACGCTGGCATCCTGCTTATCAACCTTCGGAGGAACCGGCATGATACATTCCGATTCGCCTTCTCCTGCCCGCCTGAACAGCGGTCTCCCCCTGCATCTCAATAACGTGAGCAAATATTACGGCGAACGCGTCATTCTTGACGCACTGCAATTACACATTCCCGCCGGTCAGTTTGTCGCCGTGGTTGGCCGCAGCGGCTGTGGCAAGAGCACGCTGTTACGCCTGCTGGCCGGATTAGAGTCCGTTTCCAGCGGCGCGCTACGGGCTGGCGCCTCGTCGCTCGAAAACGCGCGCCAGGATATTCGCCTGATGTTTCAGGATGACCGCTTACTGCCCTGGAAACGGGTAATGGATAATGTCGGGCTCGGATTAAAAGGCGACTGGCACAGCCCGGCGCGCCAGGTGTTGTCGGCGGTTGGACTGGCATCTCGTGCGGGTGAGTGGCCCGCCGCGCTATCAGGCGGCCAGAAACAGAGAGTCGCGCTAGCCCGTGCGTTGATCCATAATCCCGGCCTGCTGCTACTCGACGAACCGTTAGGCGCGCTGGACGCGCTGACCCGTATCGAAATGCAGAGTCTCATTGAATCGTTATGGCAAGAGCAGGGATTCACCGTATTGCTGGTGACGCATGATGTTGCCGAAGCGGTCACGATGGCCGATCGGGTGCTGCTAATAGAAGAGGGTAAAGTCGGTCTCGATGTGACGATAGACTTGCCTCGCCCGCGTCGTCGCGGTTCTGCAAGGCTGGCAGAACTGGAGGCGCAAGTGCTCGATCGAATCCTGACCCCCTCCCCCAGCGAAGTGTTTTCCCGGGCGCGGGCCGTAAAAACGGCGCGATAATCCTCCACAATTGCGTGGCGCAAGCCGCCACGCTTTTCACGGAGGTCAGTAGAAAATCATATTTGATAGTCAATAACGCTGTGCGGATTTTCCGCGAAGATCTGCGTCTTAATCTCTTCCAGCGTCAGTTCCGGGTTGCATAACTGGATAAACTTCCAGGTATAGTTACGCTGTAACTGACCGCGTTTTAGCCCCACCCAGACGGTATTCGCTTCGAAAAGATGTTCAGCGTTTAACTTAACCAGGCCGCGATCGCGCGCCGGATCATACGACATATCCGCCACGATACCTACGCCCAGCCCCTGCTCCACATAGGTTTTGATTACATCCGAATCCTGCGCGCTGATAGAGATTTGCGGCATAAGCCCCACGGCAGTGAACGCCCGGTCAATACGGGAACGCCCGGTGATACCTTGTCGATAGGTGATTAAGGGACAGGCATTGAGCTTATCCAGCGTGATGAGAGGTTCCTGTTCCAGCGCGTGCCCTTCGGGGACAAGGATCGCATGGTGCCAGTGATAATAAGGAAAGGCGGTCAGGGAATCTGCATTCCGTAGCTTTTCAGTCGCAATACCGATATCCGCCTCGCCGGTTTCCAGCATGGCGACAATTTCATCCGGCGAGCCCTGGTTAAGCGCCAGACGAACCTTGGGATAGAGTTCACGGAACGCCTTAATAACGGACGGCAGACTATAACGCGCCTGCGTATGCGTGGTCGCAATCACCAGTTGCCCGCTGTCGTTGTTACTGAATACGTTGGCCAGTCGACGTATATGGCTAGCGTCATTAAGAATACGTTCCGCCATAATCAATAGTTCTTTACCGGGATCGGTCATCCCCAGTAAACGTTTCCCCCGGCGAACGAAAATCTCAATGCCCAGTTCATCTTCCAGCTCGCGTATATGGCGGCTGACGCCTGACTGCGAGGTGTATAGCGTATTCGCAACCTCTGTCAGATTAAAATTGCACCGTACGGATTCGCGTATGATACGTAATTGCTGGAAATTCACATTCAACCCCATCGTGATCGCTGTCGTTAACTCTATTGATACAAAGCAATCTTATTCCCGACAAATAAAAAAAATCACTCACATATATCAAAAACATATAAATAGGGGGGGTAACCAGGTTCCGGAGGCAAGCAAAAATCAACGGAACCGATGTAAAAGCACGCTCAGGCAAACCGACCGATGTGTCTCAAATCGCCCGGCGATCACGCCAGGAAGCCGCCAAAGACGTATGCGTATGGTAAGTACTTTCGCCCTTCGCACGGCAGCTAACACACCTGTAACATGAAGTATAGCCGGTATACTTCATGATAATAATCATATGGGAATCGGCACAGAAAAACATTGCAATTGATATTCTTACTGATAAATTGGTATTGCAGCGTAGATTATCGCTGCAATATATAGACTCTAAATAATTCAAATAGCATGACAAAACGGATAATCGTTTTGAACAGCGCTTGCGCTGGCTCCGAAGGCGTGAGGCTAAAGGCCGAATCAGGCGGTAAAAAAGTAAATATCCAGAAGTATCGATAGCGATGTCGTTGGGGTAAATAAGCACAGCCAACACACATGCAACTTGAAGTACGACGAGTATGAAACATATGAAACAAGCTGACTCACATACGTTCCCATGTAGAAACCATTGACTTAACAATGCAAAAAACATACCGGGAGAATATCATGAATGTGCCATCTTACATAAAACTGACGACGTCGACACAAACCTCAAACTACGTGCTGCCGATCCTACTCGAAATTGATAATCAGAATCTCATTTCTGCCAGAAGAATTTTTAAAAAAAGTTACTCAGGTGACGAGAAAAGCGTAAATGACATGATTGAAGTGGAAATTCAGATACAAAGGGAAACCGATTTCTTAATCTCAGTATCGAATTTTTTTTACAAATGGCTTCACGTTCATAATCAGCATACAATACACACATCAGAGCATCTTTTTACAAAAAAAGAACTCACCGAACAGAATATTTTCAAATTGCTCACAAATTCCAGTGACATTTATATCGATTGATCCCCTTTTACGCAATCAGACGGAATTCAATTTGATGTTCTCCCGTCTAAAAATATAACTCCGAATAAAATTATCCGGAGTTATAGGGTATAGCCAGGTTCATAATGTGCATTCTGTATTTTCGATTAATCGCCGAAATACGGCACATTTAGCTGTACTCATCTATGGTTATTTTAATGCCCCACTTAAGAATTGTTGCAACCTTTGACTTTTGGGTGCATTAAATAGTTGCTCAGGAGGGCCCTGTTCCTCTATTTTCCCCTGATGCAGAAAAATCACATGGTTAGAGATATGTCTTGCAAATCCCATTTCATGCGTCACGACCACCATCGTTTTCCCTTCTTCTGCAAGGCTTTGCATAATTTTTAACACCTCACCAACCAGTTCAGGGTCAAGGGCCGAGGTCGGTTCATCAAATAACAAAACATCAGGTTCCATTGCCAGAGCTCTGGCAATGGATACCCTCTGTTGTTGACCGCCAGAAAGATGAGCAGGATATTTATTTTGTGCCCGTTCATCTATACCAACTTTGGCTAAATAATAAAGCGCTCGTTCTCTCGCATTTTCTTTCGATAATCCCAGAACATGTACAGGCGCTTCCATGACATTTTCTATTATTGTCATGTGCCCCCATAAATTAAAATGCTGAAATACCATCGTTAACTTAGTTCTCAGCGTCTGTAGTTGTTTTTTATCAGCAACTTTAAGCTGGCCATCTTTATCTCTGACCAAAGAGATATTTTTATTATTAATAAAAATACTTCCTTCACTTGGTTTTTCAAGAAAATTAATACAGCGTAAGAAAGTGCTTTTACCTGAGCCCGAAGACCCAATGATACTAATGACATCACCGGCTTTGGCCTCAAGAGAAACGCCTTTTAAAACCTGATGATCTCCGTATGTCTTATGTAATTCAATAACTTTAAGTTTAATATCATCATTTATACCAGTCATAAAATCACGCCCCTTTAATATGACAAAGAAGTTTCTTTTCTGTTTTTTTGAATAGAGTAATTAATACATAAGAAATACATAGATATAAAACAGCAGCAATGCCAAATGCTAAAAAAGGTTGATATGTTTGGGCATTAATATCCCGGGTTATTTTTAATAAATCAGGAACAGTGGCTGTGAATGCCAGGGCAGTAGAATGTAACATAAGAATCACTTCATTACTGTATGCTGGTAATGCAATTCTGAAAGCGGCTGGCAATATAATACGAACATACATTTTCACCCGACTAAAACCATAGGCCTTAGCCGCTTCTATATCGCCATACGGCACAGCGCGAATAGCGCCAGCAAATATTTCTGTCGTATATGCGCACGTGTTTAATGCAAATGCAAGCACACAACAATTTAATCCGCTACGAAAAAAATCACTTAATATTGCGTTTTCTTTAACAAACCCCAGAGTATAAAAACCAGTATAGAACACAAGTAACTGAACATACAGCGGAGTGCCACGAAAGACATAAGTAAAAAACCAGATCGGCATTGCAATAAATTTATTCTTCGATACCCGTCCTATTGCCAAAAATATTGCCAATACCCCACCAATAATCACCGAAGAAATCAATAACCACAGGGTCATTGCTACACCAGTGATCTGATAACCATCGGTCCATAAAAGCGACTTCCAATACTCCGAAATAATCTCAGTCATAATTCAGCACTCTTGACACCAGCGCTATAGTGTCTTTCAAGATAGTAAAGCACGCCGTTCGATACCGTCGTAAAAAGGAGATAAAATGCGCCACAAACAAGCGCAAAGTAAAAGGGTTGCCATGTACTTTTACCTGCCAGTTGCGTCGCCTTTACCACATCCTCCAACCCCAACAGAGAAACCAGTGCGGTAGCCTTAAGAATCACCTGCCAGTTATTACCAATACCAGGAAGTGCAAATCGCATCATCGCCGGGAAAAGAATACGGCGAAACGTTTTCATCGTAGAGAAGCCATAAGCCTGTGCCGCTTCTAACATTCCATAGGGTACCGATAAATACGCACCTCTGAATGTTTCGGTAAAATAAGCTCCATATATAAAACCAAGAGTTAAGATACCGGCGATCATTGGATCGATTTGTATATCAGAAAACCCCATCACCTCCATAACACTATTTAACGATATTTGTAGCCCATAAAATATGAGCAGCATAAGCACCAGGTCAGGTACGCCTCGGATGACGGTAGTATATGAATTCGCGAAAACATGCAGAAATTTATGGCCAGACAACTTTGCAGCAGCGCCAACCAATCCAATAATTACAGCAATCACAACTGACGCTATTGCAAGTTCAAGAGACACTAACACACCATGAAAAATCACGGATGAAAAGCCATATAACATATCAAACACCCTGTTTTATAAACAATTAGCCTGTTAAAACATTTAACAGGCATTTAATTGTCACTCACCGTATATGTTAAAATCGAAATATTTTTTTGCTAATTTGTCATATGTTCCATCTTTCCGCATATCGCCGATTGCTTTATTAAATGCAGCTTTGAGTTCGTCATTCCCCTTTCTGAGACCGATGCCCGTTCCCACACCAAAATATTTGATACTACGTACAGTTGGACCAGCGAACGAAAAATCTTTACCCGCTGGCTGCTTCAGGAAACCGACCCCGCCGGCAACTTCATCCTGAAACGTCGCATCCAAACGACCAGCTTCAAGGTCCGAATAGATCTGATCCTGCCCCGGATATGACACGATATCTACACCGTTAGGCCGCCATTCAGCATCCGCATAGGTTTCCTGAATTGAACCTTGCTGAACACCAATATGTTTACCTTTCAGGGTTGCCAGATCAGGTGTAATTGGCGAACCCTTTTTGGCAATCAGCCTGGAATCCGCAGCATATAACTTATCGGAAAAGTCTATCTCTTTTTCCCGTTTTTCAGTAATAGACAGGGAAGAGATAATTGCGTCAATTTTTTTCGCTTTTAATGACGGGATCAGAGAGTCAAAATCTGAAGCAATCCACGTACATTTAATGTTGATTCGCTTACAAATTTCGTTACCCAGATCGATATCAAAACCGACTAACTGACCCTTGTTATTTTTGGTGGAAAATGGTGCATAGGTTGGATCCGACCCTATCCGCAAAGTTTTAGGAAGTTCCGCGTAAACACTGCATGTCGTCATGTAAGCCAAAAGCGCTAAGGCAATATGTTTTTTTTTCATGCTATCTCCGTTCGAAGTAAAGTTTTTAATTAGAAATTATTTTCACGGTATCAACAGTGGTCATAATGCATTTACTGTGCCAACCCCTGTCTCTTTTAAGCACGTATACCAAATATGATAGCCCGAGGGGAATACCTATTGATTTCTCTGGTTCCACCTTGCATTACTCATCAGCTTTATTGCAAAGAGAGTCTATAGGCACAAAAAATAAATGCATTTATTTGGTGCACAAACACCCACATAACGCACCAAAATAGTGCTAATGTTTAATAAATGTTCTCCTTTTCACCCCTTGACTTTATTTTTTAAACACCGATGATATGACTGATTGTTATATTTTATTGAGATTCAAGCTGGAGATATATATGTCTGAGTATAGTTCAGGAACGCAGTCAGTCTGGGCCGGAGAAGAGCATCTTTTTGATGAAGGCGCAATATGTTCTCCCATTTATCACTCCGTCGCATTCGGTTACGATAATATGGATGACTGGTTTGATGTCGCTCTGGGGAAAAAAGAAGGGCACATCTATTCCAGAAACACTAACCCGACCGTGCATATTCTTGAAGAAAAAATGCGCATCCTGGATGGCGGTGAAGCGGCCACCAGTTTTTCAACCGGCATGGCGGCAATCAGCAACACTTTATTTGCCCTTCTTGCCCCTGGTGATAACGTTGTCGCTATAAAAGACACATATGGTGGCTCTAACAAACTGTTTATTGAATTTTTACCCAGACAAAATGTTAATGTCTCTCTCTGCGACACTACCGATTTTGATCTTATCGAGCGCGAGATCCGTAAGGGATGCAAGGTCGTTTATCTTGAAACGCCGACCAACCCGACCCTAAAAATTGTTGATATTAAACGGCTTGCCCGAACGGCACATGATGCCGGCGCGGTTGTCGTTGTGGATAATACATTTTCCACGCCGGTAAACCAGAAGCCGCTGTCGCTTGGCGCCGATCTGGTGGTTTACAGCGCAACAAAATTCCTTAATGGTCACTCCGATGTTATGGGCGGAATAGTGGTGGGTTCAGCTGAACTTGTTAAGCAAATCTATCATTACCGGGAAATCACCGGCGCTTCGCTTCATGCGCAGTCTGCGTATATGATCCTGCGGGGGCTGAAAACATTAGAGCTAAGAATTCAACGGCATAACGAAAACGCGATGCGTATTGCTCACTATCTTGCCGCGCATGAAAAAATAGATAAGGTATTTTATCCGGGCCTTGAAAGCCATCCGGGACATGATATTGCCAAAGAGCAGATGAAGGGCTTTGGCGGCATGCTCAGCTTTACCCTGAAAGGTGGCTTTGACAACGTTGTGATCCTGCTTGAGAACCTGAAGCTTGCGCATAAAGCGGCCAGCCTGGGCTCCGTCGGCACTCTGGTGGGCCCACCTAAAACCACCAGTCACGTTGAACTCTCCGCTGAGGAACGGCAGGCTGCCGGTATCCCGGAGAGTATGATCCGCTACTCCGCGGGTATTGAAAATGCAGAAGACCTCATTCGCGACCTTGAGCAGGCGCTAGCTAAAATATAGTTAACCAGGCTCCAGCTCTGTGACTCATTTATCACGTAGGTGAGTCACAGGCAGCGCGGTGGTATATTTAACCTGGTTTAAAGCAAAGCTCGAACGAATGTTAGCCACCCCAGGTATCTGGGTAAGGCAATCCATCACAAACGACTGATATTTAATCAAATCCTCAATTACTACCCGCAATAAAAAATCGGCCTCACCGGTCATCAGGTAGCACTCCATGACTTCAGGCTTGGTGCTGATTGCATTGGTAAACATATCAAGCGTATCTTTATCCTGCCGCTCTAACGTGACATGAACGAAAACATTCACCGCCAGTCCCAGCTTTAATGGATCCGCCAGTACCACGGCCCCTCTAATAACGCCCTGAGACTTCAGGTCAGCCACTCTCCGCCAGCATGGTGATGTAGAAATTCCCACTCGTTCTGCCAGTTCTGCATGGCTTATTTCTGAATCTGTTTGCAAAAGCTCAAGCAGTTTGAGAGTCACTTCATCAAAAGTTACTTTTCCGGTCAATTTTTTCTCCAACTGTAGCTTTCAAGGTTTTTTTTACCGATCATGACCTGTTTTTTAACAAAAACAGGCCTGATTTTTGGATATAAAAACAATACAATTGTTATGTTGTCAAGTCATTAATGACGCCCGCAGACTACGATTCGTCACGCACGATTTATGCACTATAAACAATGTATTAACCCCGGAGGGTATATTTGACTGATATTTATCAACAGGAGAAGCATAGAAAATGGTAACTTACGTATACGCCCATAATACTGCAGCCGGTCTGAGCAGCAGATTTATTTATCTGTCTTAATCATTCATTATCAACAGACGATATTATAGCGTCTTTGTTTTGCTTGAAAGAAGTGTGTATTATTTGCTGGCATATTCCTGCCTGATTTTTTACAGCTGTAGTGCACCAATATGGTTCAACCGCACACCTTCTTTGTTTGTTAGTTGCACCATTATGTATTTTTCTTCATCCATTCTATCGCTGGTCTCTATTTTATGACTACGCTTAAGAAGAGAGATTATTTCCGTCAGCAATAACATATTCTTGATTATCTTATTCTCTCCTGTCAGTAAATTGTGACCACCTGAAGTTATTCAGTGCGGAAAAGACGAGTCTGGTTTATAAATCTGTATCCATGACAAATGTTTTACTTTAGCCCGACAACTCGCATTATTTGGTACACTACAGTTATCAAGAATTTTTCCGCGGACGTAATGCAACCGTGATAACGCTACACAAAATAAGGGCTAAACCAGTAAAAAATGCATTTGACATGCTGTTGCCAAACAAAATCATTGAAAAGACAATGCCTACCAGCGGTACTCCCGAAGTGAAAGTTGACATTTCAAACGGTGAAATTTTTCTCCCATACTCGGCGGAGATCACAAAGCAGACGGAAGTGGCTATCGGGCCGATAAAAAAGAGCAAGCCGAATAAATGTAAAGTCAGTGGTATCGATAACGGACTTCCCTCAAAATAATATGCACTCCCCCCCAGAGGAATACAGGCAATCAGCATTTGCCAGGGCGCCAACGCCAGCGGACTTGAACGCCAGTGATGATGACGTATATGCAGAATAACAAAAGACCAGCAGATTGAGGCAATCAGCAACAGCCCGCTTCCCCAAAGGACGCCAGGAGCCTGCCAGTCCATTTCGGACGGGGAACAAATAAGCATAATACCGGACAAACCAAGCAATAAAGCTATAAGCTGAATTTTGGTCGGCGCTTGCCGTAAAAACAGCCATCCCATCAATATGGCCCACAGTGGCGTCGTATATGCCAGTAAAACAGCCCGACTGGTATCAGTATGTACCATCGCGATCATTCCTAACCCGGTGAAGGCCATCATCTGTAGTCCCCCCATACTCAGGATAATCGGCCAGTCTTGTTTCAACGGAAGGCGCAATTTACCGCGTAAGGCGAGGAATAAAAACAGGCAAACTGCTGCTGAACCAAATCGAATAGCCGCCAGCCAAAGTGGCGGAACAATCGATAACGCCATCTTCGTCAACGGCCAGCTCAGGCCCCACAGCACAACCATTACCGTCAGCCACAGGTAAGTTATTATCGCGCGGTTATCACCGCGTGAAGCGAACGAATGTTCATCTATCGGAGCATCATTTGTGTTCATCATTAACCTGAATGTTTGCCAGTAATACAGGTTATGTTATTGTGTTTTTCGCTAAAAATCAGACCTATTTATGTATAGAATAAGCAGGATTAAGGTATTTTATACCTTGAATTAGGGTCATAACGAAAAAAATAACCAGCACACTGTATACAATAAAATCGATTCGCATATTCCTGAACTTCAGCGTAATGACGCTGATCTCGCCGCGGTTCAGGCTATCACGACTAAATTTTACTGTAGGGGGGATCTGGCGAGTGAACGGGGGTGTTATAAACGAAGTTGCTCGCATTTTAGACCGTTACCGTGCCGGGCGAAGAGAGGCAGTAACATAACGACAAATCCGCCAGCAGCGGATTTGTCCAGCGAGGTTCCCGGACTACGGTGAGAATATAACAGGCGCTGAGTACTTGAGGTAACGACCAGGAGATAGCTCAGACTAGATCCGGGCTAACGCCTGCTCAAGGTCGCGAATGAGGTCTTCTGCATTTTCAATACCTGCGGAGTAGCGGATCATACTCTCCGGGATACCGGCAGCCTGCCGTTCCTCAGCGGAGAGTTCAACGTGACTGGTGGTTTTAGGTGGGCCCACCAGAGTGCCGACGGAGCCCAGGCTGGCCGCTTTATGCGCAAGCTTCAGGTTCTCAAGCAGGATCACAACGTTGTCAAAGCCACCTTTCAGGGTAAAGCTGAACATGCCGCCAAAGCCCTTCATCTGCTCTTTGGCAATATCATGTCCCGGATGGCTTTCAAGGCCCGGATAAAATACCTTATCTATTTTTTCATGCGCGGCAAGATAGTGAGCAATACGCATCGCGTTTTCGTTATGCCGTTGAATTCTTAGCTCTAATGTTTTCAGCCCCCGCAGGATCATATACGCAGACTGCGCATGAAGCGAAGCGCCGGTGATTTCCCGGTAATGATAGATTTGCTTAACAAGTTCAGCTGAACCCACCACTATTCCGCCCATAACATCGGAGTGACCATTAAGGAATTTTGTTGCGCTGTAAACCACCAGATCGGCGCCAAGCGACAGCGGCTTCTGGTTTACCGGCGTGGAAAATGTATTATCCACAACGACAACCGCGCCGGCATCATGTGCCGTTCGGGCAAGCCGTTTAATATCAACAATTTTTAGGGTCGGGTTGGTCGGCGTTTCAAGATAAACGACCTTGCATCCCTTACGGATCTCGCGCTCGATAAGATCAAAATCGGTAGTGTCGCAGAGAGAGACATTAACATTTTGTCTGGGTAAAAATTCAATAAACAGTTTGTTAGAGCCACCATATGTGTCTTTTATAGCGACAACGTTATCACCAGGGGCAAGAAGGGCAAATAAAGTGTTGCTGATTGCCGCCATGCCGGTTGAAAAACTGGTGGCCGCTTCACCGCCATCCAGGATGCGCATTTTCTCTTCAAGAATATGCACGGTCGGGTTAGTGTTTCGGGAATAGATGTGCCCTTCTTTTTTCCCCAGAGCGACATCAAACCAGTCATCCATATTATCGTAACCGAATGCGACGGAGTGATAAATGGGAGAACATATTGCGCCTTCATCAAAAAGATGCTCTTCTCCGGCCCAGACTGACTGCGTTCCTGCACAGTAATCAGACATAAAAATGTATCCTCATATAACGCTAACAAAAATACGTCGATGCCAGAATGACATCGTAACAAACCGCTGTATAACAGACTCCACGCCTGTCAGAGGTTGAATGATAGCACCGGGGAGGTCATAACCACCCGATATCCGGAGCTTTGCTGCTAAAAGTGCTATTCCGCCAGGCAAAGAGAGGAAACAGCCTGTGCATGAATCTGATTGCAACGAAAAATTACCATTTCCTGCCAGTCATCTAATTCAGGATAATATTGATGACGCGTCGCGCTGCGGATAAGTCGCCCTCTCTCTGAATCCGCTTCTTCTGGTTTATAAGTAAATAACCAGTGATCATTTCGCAACACTTCCCGGCTTTTTTCCTGATCATAGGTACCGAATTCCAGACACACATAGGTATGACGATCGCCCAGTATTCTTTGCCAGAATTCATCCTGCGTACCGATTATATGAACGGAGGAAGATGTTCCCAGTTCCGGCGAGGTTACCGAAGGACCAAAAATTTTTAATGCGCGCTGATAACCTTTCATTCCCGAAGGCGTTTCACACTGCAATTCACCATAACCATACGGACCTAATCCAGTATGGTAATCAATAATGACCACCTGTTTCCGCGCATCTATCTGATAATCAGCAACAATCTTTTCAAGGCATTGCCTCGATTCCGAAGGAGCCCGGCCGCCATAAAACATCCCCGTCGCATGGGTATATTGCCCGCGTTTGCGCGCACTCTGGAAAACGTGTTCACCAAACTGCTGACGAAACCGCTTAATGTGGGATTCGGCATCTGCTAAACCTGCAGGTGAAATATCCGGAGGTATCAGGTAATTCGCTAACTGGCGATATTCATCGTTCTCCGGTATCGGCTGGGTAAAATCGAGAAAATTACGGTTGAGATCGCATCCTTCCGCGGTAACTCGCCGATCCCAGGCAAACCCATAAGGATTGAGCGCATGAATTAACAAGATACCAATGGACTTTTTCGCAGAATCAGCCAACGGTGAGTGCAGGAACGCCAGTTGAGCAGCCGAACCACAATATCCTTCTACACCATGTGTACCAGATACCAGTACCATTAAATTATCCGCATCTTTGGGGCCAAGATAGCTAATATCAGTGTAAAGCGGTTGTCCCTGTGGACCGGTAAACTGTGATCGTAATGAAGTAGCTGTCGTTGCAGAAAGAAATTTTTGCCGGGCTGTAAAATAATCAGTAGAAAAAAACTGTTTTACGTTATTCATTAAACTTTACCCTTAAACATGCCGAGTTATGCAGCAGGCAGAAAAGTAATGCGTTCAGAATCGAATGCAATAAATATCCGGGTTCCTGAATCATAAATTTTTTCCGTGCCGACATGGCTATTCATCAGCAATTCAAGATCACCCACTTTTATTTTTAGCCGATATGTATGCCCCAGATAAACGCTCTCCAGTACCTCAGCGGCAAAACAATTTTCACTATATGACGCTTCACACAGCTTAATCGTTTCCGGGCGGATCACGGCGGTAACATTTCCCCGGGGTTTCTCGAATGGCAGAGAAATTTCTGTCGAAAGATGCAGACGTGAATTATCGACATAAGCACTGACAAGATTGCATGAACCAATAAACTCCGCCACAAACTGTGTTTTAGGAGCACCATAAATTTCCCATGGTGTGCCAACCTGTTCAACCACCCCTTTGCTCATTACTACAATGCGATCGGCTACGCTAAGCGCTTCTTCCTGATCGTGAGTGACAAATAAAGTGGTAATGTTTACTCGCTTGATAAGCTGACGCATATCAGACCTAAGACGATTACGCAACTGGGCATCAAGATTAGAAAAAGGTTCATCCAGCAATAATACATCCGGCCGGACGGCTAATGCTCTGGCTAGTGCTACGCGCTGCTGCTGACCACCTGATAGCGCTTTCGGATAGCGGTGCGCTAACGCCTGCAATTCAACCAGTTGTAACATCTCTGCCACACGCTGGCGCTTGTCCTTTTTACGCATTTTCTGGTTATCCAGCCCGAATGCGATATTTTGCTCAACGGTCATATGTGGAAATAACCCATATGCCTGGAAAACCATCCCTGTATTACGCCGATAAGATGGCGCATTTGTCACATCATTGTCAGAAATTAACACCTGCCCGGCCGATGGTTTTACAAAACCAGCAACCATACGCAATGTGGTGGTTTTACCACAGCCAGAAGGTCCCAGCAGACATACAATCTCGCCCTGCCTGAGGTCCAGAGAAAAATTATCCACCGCCACATGGTCTGAATAGGTCTTTCGAATATTCTTAAGCGATACTACTGACATTGAATTCATACAATACCTTTATCTCCCTACGATCTGACTGACGCCAACAACTTTTTCAATGATTAGAATCACCGCCAAAGTAATAGCAATCACAATAGCTGAGACAGCCGCAACTGTTGGGTCATAGCTGCTTTCGACATAAGAAAAAATCTGTACCGGCAACGTAACGCTATCCGAACTTGCTAAAAAAACTGAGAGTGTGACATTGCCAAATGAGGTGACAAAAGCAAATACGCTAGCGGCGATAATAGCGGGACGTAACAAAGGAATGGTCACTCTGCACATAACCCGTAAAGGAGCTGTCCCCAAATTAAGCGCTGCCTCCTCAAGCGTTTTGTTTAACAACCCCAACCCAGTGAGCAATGTTCTGACAACATAGGGCAACATAATCAGCACATGTCCAAGCAACAATCCCGTAAACGTCTGACTAATGCCCAGCCAGGATAAAAACTGTAAAAGAGCCAGTCCCAGCACCACCATCGGGATAATTACCGGTGACAGTAGTAGAGATGAAAACAGAGACCGCCCAGTGAAACTGAAACGATCTAATACAAAAGCACTACTTAAACCCAATAGCAAAGAGAGTAAAGTAGCAAAAAAAGCCAGATAAGCACTTGTCCACATTGCATCAATAAACTGATCATCAGCTAATGCCCGCATGTACCATTTTAGCGAAAAACCATCCGGAGGAAATTGCAGCATAGTCCCTGACGTAAAAGAAGCGCCAATAACAATGACTGCAGGCGTTAGCATCATAATATATACAAAACCACGGACCACGAGCCCTCCGTAATTTAATATATAATCACTCAAATCCAGTTTTGAATTCATCAGGATCTCCTCGCGAACATCATTTTAACTATATTGAGCGATATAAGAAAAATTACAGTAATAATTAACAACATAATTGACATTGCCGCACCTGATGACCAGTCGAACAACACGACAATTTTCTCGTAGATCACCGCACCTATCATTTGCACCCGGCTACCACCAATAAGGCGCGGGGTAATAAATGCAGAAATCGTTAGAATGAAAACCAACAGCATACCAGTAGCAATACCTGGTGCCGCCATAGGCAATATCACTCGGCGAAACGTTGTTAGTCTGTTAGCGCCAAGATTTGCCGATGCCTCCTCAAGAACATGATCAATCTGCGAAACAACCCCCATGACGGATAAAATCATAAAAGGTAAGAATTGTTGAACCAGAACAAATGTCACTGAGCCTGGATTAAATATCATCTGTAGAGGAATATCAATAATACCCAATGTCATTAAAGTTTTATTAATAATCCCCGAACTACCTAATACAACTAACCAACCAAAGACCACCACAACCAGGCTTAATGTTAGCGGTAGAACAACTGCAATTAATTTCCAACGGCGTTTTTCAACTGGTAACCTGGCAAGGGAGTAACCGACCGGAAATCCTATCACGGCACAGATTAGCGCAACGGCCACACCCATTATTAACGTTTCAAACACTACCGACATAAAATAACTATCGGAAAATAGATTACTAAAGAATACTCCAGTTATAGCCTGATGCACAGAATCAGATGTATTACTTACGAGACTGAGCTTTACCAGGCCAGTAAATGGTAATATTAACATAACAAGTAAAAACGTGACTGTTGGGCATAACAATATAGCCAGCCAGTATTTTTCTCGCCCTGTAGGTATCAGCGTAGATTGCGAACTTATCTTCATATATTAATAGCGGCCCGTTGATAAATTTTACAGATACCCTCTATGGATTAACAATCAATTGTCGGGCAAACCGCGTCAATGGCTCATGGCCATTTTCTGTCACCAGAAAAGACTGAGTAATAACAATACCCGTTGCGTCCAACCATAATCCTGACATGCAATGAAAAGCCATACCTGCTTTTAACAGTGTTAGGTCACCCGCGCGTAAACTGGCCGTACGTTCGCCCCAGGTTGGTGGAAAACCAATACCAATGGAATAACCCAGGCGGGCCTCTTTCTCAAAGCCATATTTTGCGATTGCTCCACGCCAGACACCTTCTACGTCCGCACAGGTTAGGCCTGGCTTGATGGCCTCCATGGTAGCCGTCAGTCCGGAAACCACCGCCTCAGCAAGATAAAGATACGTTTTTGGCGGCTTGCCAATGTAGATAGTTCGCGAGATCGGGCAATGATAATGGAGTCGTGAACCGGCAATTTCGATATTAACCGGCGAATTATTATTTAACGGTGCATCAGTCCACAGACCATGTGGCGTACGTACTCGTTGCGCTGCGCAAAAATGTGGAGGGCTGGTGGTATAAACACCACCAAAACTGGAAGTGCCTTGTATCTGAGAACGATAGATCTCACCGACCACATCACATTCTCTGACTCCTGCCGCAGCTTTAGCGACTGCCGCACTCATCGCGGCATCCGCTATCTGACCAGCCTGACGCATATACTCCTGCTCGGCGGGACTCTTTATTAACCTGACACGATTAACAAGCAGTTCTGCATCGATAAACTCAACCTCAGGCAGATGCTTCACAAGCTCAGCATGAATGCGCGCGCTATAATAGTAAGCTCCCATCTCAACACCGATAACACCTTTGTCAAACCCTCTTTCTTTCAACAAAGAAACTATTGGTTCTACGGGATGTGAATCAATAGATTGCACAAATCTGTCAGGATAAGTGCAGATATTCTCTTGTCGCAGATAAGTCGTATCTTGTGCGGATGCTGCATCCATGAATCTGCCGATCCAGACGGGTTGATCAAGATCGAGTGTGACAACAACAAATAGCGGGGTATAAAAAGCCCATGCATCGAACCCCGTTAAATAAAAAATATTAGCCGGATCTGATAATAAAAGCGTATCAATTCCTCTGGCTTGCATTTCCACTTTTGTTGCAGCAACCCGCGTCTGATATTCAGATTCGGTAAAATAAAGCGCTGGCATGATATTCTCCTGATAACTTAACTACCTGAATGTTCTGTTAAACTCTGAAAACCATTGTGAACGATTAGCGGCGACTTTGTGCCAGTCTACCGTTTTAATATTTCCGGCTGCTGGACCATAAGTCAAAATAGTGTTAGCGATGTCTGATGGCAGACGGACATTGGTTGCAGGACCATAACGGAAAAAGCTGGCAATGCCGCCGACAAATTCATCACTTAATGCTTGTTCAAGAAAAGCAGCTACTGCCTCTGGATGTTTACTATTTTTTATTGGACAGAAATAAGAACGTCCAGCATACAAACCTTCCTGTGGAATAACGATTTTAAGTGGCAGCCCAGACGAAATCATCGCATTAATCCGTCCATCCCAAAAACCTCCCGCCAAAACTTCTTCCTGCTGAAAGAGCTGCTGGAGATTGACAGTTGAAGGAGTCAATGAATTAGTATTTGGGAAAATTTTTGCGAATGCATCAAACCCTGGTTTCATATTATCAAGACTACCACCATTGGCTTCAGCTAACGCAATCAGGGTTAATAACCCTCCATTATTTTCCAGATTAAATAAACCCACCCTCCCCTTAAGTTCTTTATGAGCCAGGTCGGCATAAGAAGTAATAGCATTCTTTACATATTTTGTATTATATGCCAGGGCCATTGCTGAAATCGAAAACGGGAGACCATAATCACCAAACTCCCGCATATTAGGTAAGATTTTTTCAATACCCTTAATTTCGCCTGGCGATGTCGCGGCAATAACATCAGAGGTCATTAGCTGCGGTACTGAAGGGCTATCACATAAAATAATATCGAATGGTGGATCATCTGGTGTGGCTATTACACGTGTTACCGCCGTCGCACTGGCTCCAGGCATGAAACTCACCTTAAGACCCGTTCTTTTTTCAAGTGGTTCAGCAATGAGTTTCTTCATCAATCGGTCATAGTCACCGCCATAGCCATTAACCCGCAGAGTCACACCATCAAATCTTTTATCCTGTGCTCGTACTATAGCGGGCGCGGCGAATGCGGTCATTACAGTCGTCGCTGTCATTAATTTTAAAAATGTTCTGCGCTTCATATTACAGTCTCCTGCCTCCCCCAACATCTAAAAAATGTCACATACTTACTGCGTTCTTTTTATGTCATTATCACTATTATTTTGCAGTTTTCCTGCGTTTTACCCTATTTATTTGCCGATAAAAATCGCATTCAATGTTTAATAATATTAAAATATGCAGAATAATAAGATTTTATTATGAAAAACATCAAATGAAGAATAAATGCCTATGATAATATAGAGTGCAATTGTTATCTAATGGGAATCGTAAACCCTGTTTTGACACGATCGATAACAACCATAGTTTTAAAGTTTTTTATATCATGGTTGCCATAGAAAAACTTTCTGGTGAAATTTTCATAATCCTCCATATCCTGCGCGGTAATCACTAATACAAAATCGGCGTCACCAGTAACATAAAAACCCAGCATAATTTCAGGTGTTGCTCTGATCGCGGACTTAAAGCGATCAATAATATCTGCACGTTCCCTTTCTAATGAGACTTCTACCAGAGTTATTAATGTTTGACCAACAGCTCGAGGATCAATCACTGAAATATCCTTTTCGATCACGTGCGCAGAACGGAGCTTTTTTAATCTTCTCTGACAGGCCGTGGAAGATAACCCTACCATTTCCCCAAGTTGCTCAGTAGTTATTCGATTATTATCCTGGATGACTCTAAGTAATTTCTTATCTAAACCGTCGATAGGCATTTTCATGCAAAGCTCCATGTTGATACAAGATATGTTCGTTTTTATTGTTAATACCTAAGCAAGATTACCCGCTATTAGTAGCACAGGATTTCATAGATAATACATGTATCCCCGTCATACTCAAGGTGACATCGACGCTGGCAATAGCGCTTCCCATCCCTGGTTCTCGCCTTCACGGGCGTATTCATTACAGCCACGTACGAATGTTGGCTCCCGGAAATTCACTGGGTCACCGCATGATTTTGCCTACAACCTTAGGTCTGATTGAAGAATTTTCAACTCATTTGCTGACTGATAATAATTTTCCACCCTCAGTTTGAGTCATAAAATGCTTGCGGCAGTGATGCCGACAAGCATTTTAAAGCAAGATCATTTGTTAACTACATTCTTCCAGATGACTATTTGCAGTCCTCGGCGGTAGCCATTTTTTGAGTAGCAACCAAATCTTCCAGAACATCATCGATTGAACGGCGACTAGTTTCAACGCCAAGAAAAAGCATTGCTATCGCTTGAATCAGGAATAGTGCGGCAATCACCCCAAGTACGAGCAACAGTCCTCCCTGCTCAAACAAGCTCACAATAATGAAAGGCGTAACAATGGATGAGATCCGAGCGATGCCAATACAAAAAGAGTTGCAACGCATACGTACTTCCGTAGGAAACAATTCAGGAAGATAAACCGCTTGCACGGTAGCCAACAGAAAAAAGACTGCGACAAAAGTGGCGAAACCAATGATGGTCACCATCAATTGCGTTGAAGCATAACCAAACAGCAGCGCCATTAATGCCGCGATCAGCGAGCCAAAAATAATCGCTTTTCGCCGACCAAGGCGGTCAGCCAGCAATTGCGCGAAGAACGCCCCAACCGGTCCACCACACGCCATCAGTACCGTATGGGCCAAAGATTGATTTAGCGACATTCCCTGATTCGTCAGAAACGTTGGTACCCAACTGACCAGACCATAAACCGCAGCAAACATCACAACCTGCAAGATAGTTCCCAGAAGCAGCGGACGGATAAACTTACGCTGAAAAATGCGTTCAGGCGCACGAACATCCATAGAATGGGGTTTGGTTAAAGAAATACCGCCAGAATTGGCTTCTTGTTCAATATTACTAACAATCTTATCCGCTTCACCATGGCGTCCCTGTAACTCCAGCCAGCGAGGTGATTCAGGGATCGCTTTGCGCATTAGCAGCAAAATAATCGCGGCGATCCCCGGTAACAGTAGCATAATTCTCCAGCCAAAATATGGAATTAGCAGAAAACTAAGTAATGTTGACGCCAACAAGCCAAATGAAGAGATCATTGACATCAGCGCCTGCCAGCGCCCACGCCTGGCTGGTGGCGTGAATTCAGCTAACGTGCTATACCCGACAACTAACTCAGCCCCCAATCCGATTCCACAAAGGAATCGAAAGAAAATGAGATAATGCATATCAGGCGCTATTGCGCACAGAATAGAGGCGATTCCGAAAATAGCCAGATTAAATTGAAAAGTCAGACGGCGACCGAATTTATCGGCGATAAGACCTGTACCAATGGTTCCAATCAACATGCCAGCAAACGTGGCAGAGACGAAAGCGGCATTCAGATCAAGGGTACTCCAACTTTGATTCAGCAGTACCGCCATTATTGCACCAGCAACATAAATATCGAAGTTATCAAGGAACATTCCCCCGGCAACCAGACCAAACAGTTTGCGGTGAAATTTGAGGATCGGCAATCTGTCAAGACGCGCCGCAGCCGAAAATCGGGACGTATTCATGTTAACCATGTTTTCACTCTCAATATGTTAACTACTGTGAAAATTCTCAAACGTTAACCATCCTTTATAAAAGACGAAATATAACCATCTCATATCACTATTAAAGGAGACGTTTGAATTACATTTGTTAAAGGCAGCATTAGCACGATACCGATAAATGCTGCTCTCCATATTTTCAGGGAATGAGTCCACTATTCACCCTTTCTATCACCGTGGTGTGATGAAAAGTCCCCGCTAATATCTAATGCACATTGCATGCCAAAACATAAATTCCCCCATAGTTTTTTTATTTCCATAAAAAACACTAACCCATTGATAAAACTGAAAATAAAAATATCACCTTCATAGCAAAGGTCATGAAAAGTGAATCCGCAAATAATCTGCAATATATTGGTGCACATTCACGATGCACTTGCACCAAATATTAAAAACAACATGAAAAATAAGAACGGAATAATAATGATCAGTAGAACAGGAATATATAAAGAAGAGGGAGAAAACCGATTATTGAAAGGCAATAGCGTAGATATATAAAAAATAAAAGAAGGGGATCGTGTTATTTTAATCTAACCTGACCCCCTTTGCTAAATATTCATCAGTCAAGGACAAACGGCATAACAGGAACGACGCGGATCGGCACCGGACATCCATCCACCATCCGCAGCGCGTTGTATTGCATTAACGCCACCAAGTAATACTGACCAGTCACCAACATCAACGCCATGTTTACCCATGTGTGCAAGCTGCTCTACCCACTGTCGGGATATCCGTGACTCATACATGACATCGCTGCCGCTATCATGTCTGATTCGTGGCGCTTCGATCGCTGCCTGCAAATTCATGCCATGCTCAAACACATTAATTAATACCTGGAAAAGCGTCTGCGGTTGCCCATGATCGCCTGGCGTAGCGATCGCGATTTCACATCCCTCAGCACTGGTTAATAACGCCGGGCACAGCGTATGGAAAGGTCGTTTTCCTGGTGCAAGTCTGTGCGCTGAATCATCCAGCCGTTCAAGGTACAGACGATTATGCATCACGATACCGGTTGAAGGTGACATCACCCCTGAGCCAAAATCTTCAAACAGGCTCTGCACCCAACTGACAGCATTCCCCCATTGATCAACCACAACCAGTGTACTGGTATCGCCTCCCCCTCTTCTCGTTTCAATTGCTGCGTTATCAGCAGAACTGAGTAACGTCGTCAGGTTATCGCAACTAAAAAAGTCATCAGGCAGAACACCGCCCCATTGCGGGTCAAGGGCATAACGTTCCCGGCACTGAAATGCGATCTCTTTCAGCTGTAGATAGAGTGCCGGGGTAAGGTTCTTGACTATATGCCCATCATGCCCATCCTTGCGTAACTGTTCCCAAAGGCCGGCCAATACACCCAATGCCAACCCCTGCGAATTTGGCGGTGCGAAATGCAGTTGGTGTCCGTAAAATGCCACCTGTGGAGCAACTGTGACGGAGGTTCGATGCTGTTCCAGATCGCTAAGCTCAAGCAAGCCGCCCTTACTTTTAAGATCCTGAACCAGCATTTTCCCGATTTCACCGCCATAGAATGACCGAACCCCATCGCGAGCAATACTCTTCAGCGTTTTAGCCAGTGCCGGTTGCGGAATACGTTCACCCAGACGTCGGCTACCGGTCTCGCCAAAAATGGCTTTTAAATCAGCATCTGCAAACGTCCGCTCGCGATAGGCCTGCGAAGAGAGATAGGCACCAAGGTATACATCAACTTCTGAGCCCGTTGCCGCCAGCTCGTAGGCTTCTTGTAGCAATTGCGCTAACGAAAAAGAAGCTGAACCAAATAATGAATGGGCGCTCCCCCAGGCATCAATTAATCCGCATACTGAAACAGGCAATGCACCACGTTGCGGCAGACTGCTCAGCCCTTTTGCGGCAATAAAATCGGCATTCATGGTTGCTGGTGCGGCACCACTGCCATTGATCGCGCTCACTTTCCGCGTTTTAGCATCATAATACAACGCAAAACAATCGCCGCCGATGCCATTCATATGCGGCAACGCCACACATAACGTTGCCGACGCGGCTATTGCCGCATCAATGGCGTTTCCTCCCGCCCGCAATACTGCGGCTCCCGCCTGGGAAGCACGGTGATGTCCGCTGACGACCATTCCGTTGTCCGAAAATATTATCGGCCGAAGAATCTGCTGCATGAATACCTCTTTCCTTTATCAAAACTATCAATCCCCGCACAGACAATCATGAAAGTTCAACGTCCTCTGTTACCCCCGCTATAAGAACGCACGGGTATAAAATAGCGGGGCATAATCGCTTGTTTACTTACGAGCGATGGAAAAGCTGTCTTGGGAAATCGGCAAAGGTCTTTGCGCCATCTTTGGTTACAACAAATGATTCGCTAATGACTAAGCCATATTTTTCCAGCCACAAGGCGGGAATACAGTGAAACGTCATATTCTCTTCCATCACCGTTTTATCCCCGGCGCGTAGACTGCAGGTAAGCTCTCCCCAGGTCGGGGGGTAGCCGATACCGACCGGATAACCAATACGCGAATCTTTCTCAATACCATGGCGTGAAATCACCTCTTTCCAGGCTGCCTCTAGTTCTTCAAGCGTACGGCCTGGTCGTACCGCCGCCAGCACGGCCTCCAGACCTTCAGCGACGACATCAGCCAACCGTGAAATTTCAGCGGGCGGCGTGCCCATATAAATGCAGCGGGATAGCGGAGAGTGATAACGATGTCGGGTTCCCCCCATTTCGATATAAAACATTTCATCTTTACGCAGCGGCTGATCCGTCCAGCTCAAATGAGGGGCAGCGCAGAGTTCGCCGACCATTGCATTCGGTGGCTTACAGGGAAACGTTCCGCCAATCTTTTCCGTTCCTCCGACAGTAGCCTTATATAGCTCGCCCATGACATCAGACTGACGTACGCCAATCGCAGCAGTATCCAGCGCAGCCTGCATGCCCGCCATCGCCAGTTGTCCCGCCTCCATCATGTACTGAATTTCGGTTTCTGATTTAACCAGACGCACCCAGTTGATAAGCAGAAACGCATCCTGGAAAGTACATTCAGGCAGCGCAGAGGTCAGAATTTGATGCCATCGAGCGGTGTAATAATAATCGTCCATCTCAACACCGATAGTGGCTTTAGACCAACCACGTTCTTTAATCAGCGAGGCAAGAAACTGCATCGGATGACGTTCACTGGTCGCGACATAATTGTCCGGATACTCCACGATATATTCATCAGGCATATAGACAGTGAAGCGAGCCCCCACTGCATCCATACGTCGGCCATACCAGATAGGCAAAGGTTCATCAATATGGACCAGTACCATCTGCGGTGTGTAAAACGACCATCCGTCATAGCCGGTCAAATAAAACTGATTGGCTGGACTTGCCACGAGCAGTAAATCGATTCCTGCAGATTTCATGCGTTGTCTGGTACGTTCAAGACGCTGGAGAAATTCCGCCTGCTCAAATAACGTTATTTTCATTAACCATATCCTTAAATCATCGCCTGCCAGAATAATGACGCCCGCCCGAGGGTCTGCTCTCGAATCATTTGACGAGTACGTTTTTACTATCACAAAACGACTTCATAATGTAAAATGACGAAATCTATGTTTTTTTATACTTTTAGTTATGGCAAAACCTAATTTTCGACAACTCGAAGTTTTCCGTACGCTAATGCAAACATTTAGCGTTTCGGAAACCGCAGTTCGCCTGCACGTCACACAGCCTGCAGTCAGCAAGACTCTGGCGGCCCTGGAGGAATTAGTCGGTTTGCCGCTTTTTAAGCGGGTACGCGGACGCCTGGTCCCTACCGTGGCGGCAGAACGCTTAGGCGTTGATGTAGACCGTATTTTTGCCCATATGGATCTGTTGATGAGCGACATATCGGGGATGCAAACCGCTAGTGAAGGTTATCTGACTATCTCAGCAGTACCTGCTATGGCCGCAACCCTGATAGGCAAGTGCGCGGGGTCGTTTCAGGACTCGCGTGCGCGTACGCGTATCCTGCTGTCAGCAAGAATGTCACCGGATGCGGTGGAGGATGTCATCCGCCACCGTTCAGAACTTGCCTTTATTCACGGCGCGCCGACAGAGCCTGAAGCGAATGGACGGATGCTGGGAGAATCTGAATTTGTTTGCGCCATGCGCGCCGATCATCCGCTTGCCGCGCTGGATACTATTACCCCGGCGGATCTCGCCGGGCAGCCGATGATCTTCCTTGACCGTAGCTCACCGCCCAGCCACAGCGTGCGAGAGCGTTTTGCGGAGGAAAATGTTATTCCCCATATTGTGCTGGAAACCAATATGTCATTTGCCGCCCGTGCAGCTTTATTAAGCAGCCGCTCAATTGCCCTTATCGACTCATTGTTTGCTATTATTGATACGCAACCGGATATCGTTATCCGCAAATTTCGTCCACGGGTACCAATGCAAATCTTTTGTGTAACTTCGCCTCATCGGCCATTATCTCCTCTGGCTGAATTGTTTATCAACGAGGTCGAAAATTTCATTGCACATGATGTCAGCGATGCCAATTTAGCGCCCAGGACCTGACTCGCCCTAATACGCCTGCTGTTCAACTTGCCACCTCACAACCAACCGGCATTGACCAGTTCCATAATTTCATAGCGCCGGTTTTCTGGTTGATGGTTACTGATAGCATCAATAATACGCGCGGTTCCGTCAGCATAAGGCGATGAACCAAATACCCGTGACTCAAAACGCAACTGGCAGGCTCCGTCTGCGATCTCAATACGATGGATTGCATGACGAGCCAGATGTTGTTGCGGTACCCCAAATTCACTTTCCTGTATCTGTGGATCGCGTACCGATCGGATAGCATCTAACGGCAACCCAAGATACGTCCCCATTGCGGCAGCCGTGCCTGGGAGAGAGGTTTTGGTCATCTGATGTGACTCCGCTAACGTAATATGGCTGGTGTTGAAAAGATGCCCACTGGTTTGCAGCATACTCATAAATTTCAACATCAGAATATTGACGTTAGGGCAATGAATTAACGGAAACGTTAACGACTCCTCGGGTAATGCTGTCCCGGTAGAGAGTTCAACCAGCACCGAACCGGTTGTACGGCAAAAATCGATAACCTCCGGCAACTGCCGCCCCGACCCCGCATGGATAACAATGGATTTTTCTGCGGTCAGCCTGCGGTTTTCCCATGGAACTACAGTGTATTGCGGCTCCAGTTGCATTGCCAAAAGCTCGGTAGCCAGTTTGCCGACACCAACAATAATCACATACATATACAAAACCCCTCTAAAACCAAATTAGGATAAAATAGACGCCAGGCTGGTCGCACCAAATCGTCGATCACATTGCGTGAATTCAGCACGAATTATGTAATCGGAGCAATTACCCCAGAAAATCATCGACGGACTCAGACTGCGTCAATCATAGCATTACTCTCTCGTCACGACAGACAGCCTGAATACTAAATGATTATGGCAAGCGGGGTATTGAAACCATACCTCATGTCTGCGGATTCTGAGCGTACCTGATGCGGCTCACTGAATATAAGTCAGAGACCATATATAAGACCACCTTATATCAATAAACGTATTTTTCAATAAAAATCAATTAGATACACATATCAATGCCGGTGAATACAGGTTTTGTATCACATAGGCATTTTTCATCTTCTGGATTTTGATATACCGTCCGGAATTTGGATCCGGACTAAAAAAAACTTTCTGCATTACACTTTCAACCATGTTGTCCGCCTCTCTTTTGGAAAGCGAGGTTCTGACTAAGTGGTAAATATTATTGCCCTGATTTTCATATTCAAAATGATACGATCTTGCAACGTTGTAACGGGTATCGTTGAGCATTACCTTGCCTGACACATCAAAATATCCGGAATGATTATCCCGCATAATTAAGAAAGTCTTCAATTGGGCATCAAACGCGGGTGACGTGGATTCAATACGCAAATTTGCTGAACAATCAAAACCACGTCTATGATGACCGGCGTAGATCAACAGGCCAAAAACCAAAATGAGGCATAACACTGCAGAGATAATATACCCCCTAACGCCCCGGCGTTTACTGAACAATTGCATAATCAGCCCTGTAATAGTTTTCACATGAATAAAAATCACCTTTTTTTTCATCTAAATATATGCAGTGCGCTAAAAATACCCGTCCCGGATTTCCTTTTAGTACCGTCTCTGCAACATTAAAGTAAAAAACACTGTTATCTGAACAGCGCATGCCCTCTTTTACGATGAGATCTTTGGCCATCGCAATAACCTGCTTTCTGTATTCCATCGGTACGATGCTAAAACTCTGAATCCGGCATTTTCCTGTATCCCCTAAAGAATAGACCTGAGCCTGCCCCGTCGACAAACGCGGATGATAAAAATCCGTTTTAAAGCCGACAAACAACAACGTAAACAGGAGCAGTGCAAAGCACATATACGAGGCGGCTTTAATCACCGCGACCGATACGCTGCTTTTTTCTTGGTCAGGGCGGTTTTCATGGTGATTAACACTGTCGCTGCCATGCTCTTTTTGCGCGTTAACCTCATGGGCAGGGGGCGTTATTCTCTCTATCACAATACGTTCAGACACCATAAATCCAACCCTGGGCACAGTAACAATAACGTCCTCGTCACAGCCCATATTCCTGAATACGGCTCTCAGATCCGAAATATACTTATTGAGACTATGGCTGGAAGTCCGTAATCCATGTGCATCCCAGACATTTTGCAGTATCTCATCCCGATAAACCACACGTTCTTTGTGGTCTAAAAGATATTTAAGCAGACGACTTGTTGTTGCCGTCAACGTGACGCCCGATTCATCATCGAGCCATAGCAGTCCATCATCACTGCGGAAATGAATCGTATCTTGAATTTTGTAGATCATATACTAGCCTTAACAATCATCCTCAGAAGCACACCCCCTCTATACACCTTGGTATATCAAGCATTTTATGCTGAAATTGGTTATATTTTTCTTATAATCCAGATTATAACACCTAAAAAACAAAAAAACAAAATACATATAACCAAATGAAAATGCGATGGTATTATTGTCCTCAGCAAAACGACGGGCTACCTGCCATCCTGTGCAACGCACAGCAGGCATGTCAGCGCAGCGACGCGTTCAACGTATCCGGACGCATTGGCAGTATCTGTCACCATGATGAAAATGAGGACAAAGACATGATCGCATAATAGTCACTCAGGCAATTAACGGCCTGATACAAGAAAGTGTTGCTAATGAGATTTTCCTTAGTGGAATAAAAGGACTAAAAGCAGTGCAAATACTCTTGCGCAAGCATTTTTATCGGGATATTTAAAATTGAGAAAAAGAAAATCTGACATGTTAAGGATAAGAAAATGCAGGTCCAGCAGAGAATGTTCCCTAAGAAAAATCCAATATAAAGAGTGTGCCTATTGTTCTGGTTAAAATGATAATCAGCCCCTATCGCATTTTTTATAAAAAACACTAACTTAAGGAAAAATTACGATAGATATATCTGTTTTTTATATAAAAACAAGATTATAACACCACAATAAACCACTCATGCAGACATAAGAACTTTTAGGGCTTCTACCGCATGTGTCATTGATATGGGCGATGATAGATTACTCTCAATTCGCTGAATGGTTTTATTAACGATGAGTTAAAGGTCAACCCAAGGATGAGATTGCGTTCAGATATGAATCTATCAAATAATATTTTATCTAAGGATAAATATTTTACTCTGGGCCTTATTGAATTGCTCGGGGTAGAGTTTATTGACAATTTCTTCCTGATTATAGACCTGGATTGCAACGATCTTACGGGGGCGGAATGGATTTATTTTTCAAATAAGAACATTGTCGCCTTTGCATCCAATGACTTAGCTTTTTATAAGTCTGAACTATTTGAAAAAATAACCGTACTGGACAAAAAGAGTAACACGAAAAGTATCCTGAACTTTTTCCTGAAAAAGGAAATGTCGGGCAATTACCATACAAAATTCCATCTGAGTCTGCGCGAAAAGCAGATGTTAAATATGTTGAGTAGAGGGGAAAGCAACCAGGAGATCGCAGAAGAGTTTGGCGTGAAACTTAAGACTATTTATACGCATCGCCGTAACCTGATGAATAAATTAGGTTGTAAAAACAGGATTATGTTTCAAAAGCTATTTTTTAACAACAAGTGTTTTATTAAGTGAAGCACCGCTTCCGAATTATTTAGTTAACAGGAGATTTATCATGAAAAAATTAGCACTCATCGTTGCTTCAGCACTGTCCCTGAGCTCTGCAGTCGCCCTGGCCGCCGAGTCCACGTCTACCACCGTCAATGGCGGTACGGTGCATTTTAAAGGAGAAGTAGTGAACGCCGCCTGTGCGGTTGATGCTGGTTCTCTCGACCAGACCGTACAGTTAGGCCAGGTGCGTTCGGCAAAACTGGCAAAAGCGGGCGCCACCAGCTCCGCTGTCGGTTTCAACATCCAGCTGGATGACTGTGATACCACGGTTGCAACCAAAGCTTCTATCGCGTTCGCCGGTACATCTATTGACAGCACCAACACCACCGTACTGGCGCTGCAAGGTTCCGCGGCGGGCAGCGCGACGAACGTCGGCGTACAGATCCTTGATCGCACCGGTACTCCGCTGGCGCTGGATGGCGCAACATTCGGCGCTGCCACCACGCTGAACGACGGTACTAACGTCATTCCGTTCCAGGCTCGCTACTACGCAACCGGTGCCGCCACTGCCGGTACTGCTAACGCTGACGCCACCTTTAAAGTTCAGTACGAGTAATTCATCAGGCAGGGAAGCATGTGGGGCCAGGATGGCCCGCTATCCGAATAAACCTGAGGTGATAAAGATGCAAAGGATGAAATCAGGTCTGTTGCTATTTTTGCTGCCACCGCTGGCGCTGGCCGGCAACCAGTGGAACGTCATGCTGCCCGGCGGCAGCATGCGTTTCCAGGGGATTGTCATTGCCGAGTCCTGCCGCGTTGAAGCGGGCGACCGCCAGATGACGGTCAGAATGGGGCAAATCAGCAGCAACCGCTTTCATTCCACAGGGGAAGATACCAATCCCATCCCCTTTGATATTCACCTGCAGGAGTGTAGTACCACCGTGAGCCAGCGCGTTGGCGTCGCGTTTCACGGCATCGCCGATGGTAAAAACCCGGACGTGCTCTCGGTTGGCGAGGGGCCGGGTATCGCTACCGGCATTGGTATCGCGCTGTTTGATAAAACCGGCAGGCAAATCCCGCTGAATGCGCCGCCTGCGTCATGGACACAGCTGCACACCGGCCCGACCACGCTGCACTTTGTCGCCAAATATCGTTCCACCGGGAATCAGGTCACCGGAGGCGCTGCAAATGCTCAGGCCTGGTTCTCCCTGACCTACCAGTAATCAGTACCGGTAACAGGAAATAACAGTGAGTAAGAAAGAGGTAAGCATGAAAAATACACTGGGTACCCTGCGTCGGATGCGCGGTTTACTGGCAGGTCTTTTACTGGCCGCCACAGCGGGCTTCAGCGTTCAGGCGGAAGCGGGCGTATCATTGGGCGCAACGCGCGTCATTTACCCGGCTGGACAAAAGCAGGTTCAGCTGGCGGTGACCAATAATGATGACAAAAGCACCTTTCTGATCCAGTCATGGGTGGAAAATGCCGACGGAGCAAAAGACGGCAGCTTTGTCATCACGCCGCCGCTGTTCGCCATGCAGGGGAAAAAAGAGAGTACCTTGCGCATCCTCGATGCCACCAGTAACCAGTTACCCCAGGACCGGGAAACCCTGTTCTGGCTGAACGTTAAAGCGATTCCGTCCATGGACAAATCAAAGCTTAGCGACAACACCCTGCAACTGGCGATTATCAGCCGTATCAAGCTCTACTACCGCCCGGCGAATCTGCCGCTGCCGCCGGATCAGGCTGCGGAAAAACTGCGGTTTCGCCGCAGCGCGGGCTCGCTGACGCTGATCAACCCTACGCCTTACTACCTGACGGTCACCGAACTTAATGCCGGTACCCGGGTGCTGAAAAATGCACTGGTTCCACCAAAAGGGGAAGCCAGCGTTAGTTTACCGTCCGATGCGGGTAGCGACATTACGTACCGGACGATTAACGACTACGGCGCGCTCACCCCGCGAATGAAAGGCGTAATGCAATAACTGTCCGGGGAGCAGCGTTCTCCCCGGAACGAAAAAATACCGAATGCCGGGCGATTTTGGACCGGAGGGACTATGTCACATCTTAAATATGGACCTGAGCGTTTGGATACCCGCCGTATGACCCCAGGATCTGTTCACCTTTTAGCTCAGATCCCCATTGCTCTTCTGCTTGCCTCCCCGGCTTTTTTCGCCCAGGCAGATCTCTATTTTAACCCTCGTTTTCTGGCGGACGATCCCGCAGCCGTGGCAGACCTGTCCGGCTTTGAAAAAGGGCAGGAACTCCCGCCAGGCACCTATCGTGTGGATATCTATCTGAATGATGGCTATATGACCACCCGCGATATCACCTTTAATGCCGGAGAAAACGGGCACGGGCTGACGCCCTGTCTGACCCGCGGACAGCTTGCCGGTATGGGCGTCAGTACGTCTGCCATTCCGGGAATGAACGCACTGGCGACTGACGTCTGCCTGCCATTAACTGAGCTCATCAAGGACGCAACCACCCGTTTCGACGTCGGTCAGCAGCGGCTCTGGCTGACTATCCCACAGGTGTTTATGGGCAACCGCGCCCGCGGCTATATTCCGCCCGAACTCTGGGATAACGGCATTAACGCCGGGCTGCTGAACTACAACTTTACCGGCAACAGCGTCCACAGCGGCGCAAACGGCAACAGCAACTATGCGTATCTGAATCTGCAGAGCGGGCTGAATATGGGCCCGTGGCGTCTGCGCGACAACACCACCTGGAGCTACAGCAGCGGCGGCAGCGCATCGACCAGTGAAAACAAGTGGCAGCACGTCAATACCTGGCTGGAGCGCGACATCACGTCGCTACGTTCCCGCCTGACGCTGGGCGACAGCTACACCAACGGCGATGTCTTCGACGGCATCAATTTTCGCGGGGCGCAGTTAGCGTCTGATGACAATATGCTGCCGGACAGTCAGAAAGGATTCGCACCAACGATCCACGGGATTGCCCGCGGCACGGCGCAGGTGTCGGTTAAACAAAACGGCTACGAGATTTACCAGAGTACGGTGCCGCCCGGCCCCTTCACCATCAACGATCTCTATGCCGCCGGTAATGGCGGCGACCTGCAGGTGACCATCAAAGAGGCGGATGGCAGCAGCCAGGTCTTCACCGTGCCCTACTCCTCTGTTCCGGTACTCCAGCGTGAGGGACATACCCGCTATGCCCTTACCGCCGGGAAGTACCGCAGCGGCAACGGCCAGCAGGACAAACCGGCATTTTTCCAGAGCACAGTGATGCGCGGGCTTCCCGCGGGCTGGACGCTGTACGGCGGCACGCAACTGGCGGATCGTTACCGCGCGTTTAATGTCGGCGTGGGTAAAAACCTGGGAGAACTGGGCGCCCTGTCGCTGGATATCACCCAGGCGAACGCCACCCTCCCCGATGACAGTGAGCATCAGGGGCAGTCGGTGCGCTTCCTCTATAACAAGTCGCTGACCGATACCGGCACCAATATCCAGCTGGTGGGTTACCGTTACTCCACGCGCGGCTATTTCAGCTTCGCCGACACCACATATCACCGGATGAGCGGCTACAGCGTCGAAACCCAGGACGGTGTCATTGACGTGAAGCCGACCTTCACCGATTACTACAACCTTGCTTATAACAAGCGTGGAAAAGTACAGCTAAGCGTCACCCAACAACTGGGGCGTACCGCCACCTTCTACCTGAGCGGCAGCCATCAGACTTACTGGGGAACCGGCAAAGCGGACCAGCAACTGCAGGCCGGGCTGAACGCCGCCGTCGACGACATCAACTGGACGCTGAGCTACAGCCTGACCCGAAACGCCTGGCAGCAGGGGCGCGACCAGATGCTGGCCGTCAATGTCAATATTCCGTTCAGCCACTGGCTACGCTCGGACAGCAAATCCGCCTGGCGACACGCCAGCGCCAGCTACAGCATGTCGAACGATCTGAACGGGCGGACCACCAGCCTCGCGGGGCTGTACGGCACGCTGCTGGAGGGCAACAACCTGAGCTACAGCGTGCAGACCGGCTACGCGGGCGGCGGCGATGGCGACAGCGGCGGTAGCGGCTACGCCGCGCTGAATTACCGCGGCGGTTACGGCAATGCCAACATCGGTTACAGCCACAGCGACAGCATTAAGCAGCTTTATTATGGCCTCAGCGGCGGCGTGCTGGCCCATGCCGATGGCGTCACGCTGAGCCAGCCGATGAACGATACCGTCGTGCTGATCAAAGCCCCCGGCGCCGACAATGTGAAGGTGGAAAATCAGACCGGCGTGCAGACTGACTGGCGCGGCTACGCCGTACTGCCCTACGCCACCGAATACCGTGAAAACCGAGTGGCGCTGGACACCAACACGCTGGCCGATAACGTCGATCTGGACGACGCGGTGGCCAGCGTGGTGCCGACTCACGGCGCAATTGTCCGCGCTGAATTTAAAGCCCACGTCGGCCTCAGGCTGCTGATGTCGCTTACCCACAACGGTAAGCCGGTTCCCTTCGGCGCGCTGGTCACGTCAGACAGCAGCCAGGGCGGCAGCATCGTGGCAGACAATGGCCAGGTCTATCTCAGCGGGATGCCGCTGGTCGGCAAAGTACAGGCGAAATGGGGTGAAGGCCCGGGCGCCAGTTGCGTGGCTGACTACCGGCTGCCGCCAGAAAGCCAGAATCAGACGCTGAGTCAGTTGTCAGCCACGTGCCGCTAAGGAAACCCTAATGATGAAAAAAACCTTCTGTCTGTTGAGCGCCCTCGTATCACTGGCGATGGCCAACGCCAGCGCGGCGGACAGCACCATCACCATCAGCGGCTACGTGCGGGATAACGCCTGCGCCGTCGCCGGCGAGTCAAAAGATTTTACCGTCGACCTGATGGATAACGCTGCAAAACAGTTCCATGCGGTGGGCGCCTCCACGCCGCTGGTTCCCTTTCGTATTGTGCTGTCTCCCTGCGGCAGTGCAGTCACCGCGGTGAAAGTGGGCTTTACCGGCGTAGCCGACAGCATCAATACCGATCTGCTGGCGCTCGACAGCGGGGCTTCAGCCGCGGCGGGCATTGGCGTGCAAATCCTTGATGGTCAACAGTCGGCGCTGCCGCTCAACGCCGACTCATCGGCCATTCCGTGGACCACGCTGACGCCGGGCCAGAGTAACACGCTGAACTTTTATGCCCGGCTGATGGCCACTCAGGTACCGGTCACCGCCGGGCACGTTAATGCAACCGCCACCTTCACCCTCGAATTTCAGTAACCGGAGACGCTAATGAAATGGACCTGTACCGGATGGCTTCTGGCAGCCATGCTGGCAACCACCCCCCCGGCGCTGCATGCCGCCGACGTCACCATTACCGTTAATGGCAAAGTGGTGGCAAAGCCGTGCACCGTTTCCACCACTAACGCAACCGTCGATCTCGGGGATCTCTACACCTTCAGCCTGGTCTCCGCCGGTTCTTCCTCGGCCTGGCACAGCGTGGCGCTTAACCTTAGCAACTGCCCGGTGGGTACATCGCGGGTCACCGCCAGTTTCAGCGGCACAGCGGACGCTACCGGCTATTACAAAAACCAGGGCACCGCCGGGAATATCCAGCTGGAGCTGCAGGATGACAGCGGCACCACGCTGAACACCGGCGCGACCAAATCGGTGCAGGTGGATGAGTCTACCCAGTCCGCCAGTTTCCCGCTGCAGGTACGCGCGCTGACGGTTAAGGGCGGCGCCACTCAGGGAACCATTCAGGCAGTGATTAACGTCACCTATACCTACGCCTGAACCAGGAGAAATATGTTATGAAAAAGATAATAACTCTGCTGATTACGCTGTTGCTGGGTGGCTGGTCGCTTAGCGCCTGGTCTTTCGCCTGTAAAACCGCCACTGGCGTGACGATCCCCATAGGAGGGGGCACAGCAAACGTTTACGTTAACCTCGCACCAGCAGTCAGCGCCGGACAAAACCTTGTCGTGGATCTCTCGACGCAAATTTTTTGCCATAACGACTATCCGGATACCATAACCGACTATGTGACGTTGCAACGCGGCTCAGCCTACGGCGGTGTGCTATCAAATTTTTCCGGCACAGTTAAATACAACGGTGTCAGCTACCCATTTCCGACCACCAGCGAAACGGCGAGAATAACGTATGATTCCCTCACGGATAAACCGTGGCCAACCATTCTTTATCTGACTCCCGTCAGCACCGCGGGCGGCGTGGCGATCTCTGCTGGTTCATTAATTGCCATATTGATCTTGCGTCAGACCAACAACAAGGATAGCGACGACTTTCAGTTTGTCTGGAACATTTATGCTAATAACGATGTGGTTGTGCCCACCGGAGGCTGTGACGTCTCTGCCCGCGATGTAACGGTAACGCTGCCGGACTATCCTGGCTCAACGGCAATCCCGCTGACGGTTTACTGTGCTCAAAGCCAGAAGCTGGGCTATTACCTCACCGGCACCACAGCAGACGCCGCCAGCACTATCTTTACCAATACCGCGTCGGCCTCGCCCGCCCAGGGAATTGGCGTTCAACTGACGCGCAGCGGCAGCGTCGTTCCCACCAACAGCATGGTGTCGTTAGGTACCGTGGGCAGCTCGGCGGTCAGTCTGGGTTTAACCGCGAACTACGCGCGGACCAGCGGGCAGGTTACGGCAGGTAACGTGCAGTCGATTATCGGGGTGACCTTTGTTTACGAGTAACCCTTCTGCCCCCGACCGCAGCCCGCCAGTGGACTACATTCTGTCACCCTGCGCGCTGGTCGCCGAAGGCGTAGCGCGAATAATAGAGGAAGGGGGAACGCCAGCCATCGTGCTGCCAACTGAAGCCCCCACACTCTTCACCTGCCCGCGTCGCATGGTGGTATTTCTGCCCGACGCCCCTGACCTGATGCTCGCTACCCTGAAACAGGCTGTCACATTGCTGGAACAATCCGCAACGCCGTTACCGGTGCTGTTCCTCAGCCGCAGCCCGACAAGTTGGCTATGGCACACGCTGTTGCATCAGATTACGGACTGCCACCGGCTTTCCGCCGTGCGTGCCGTCGCCTCCGATCTGCCGCTCCCTTACCTTTCAGCATTACTGCGGGATGCCCTCTTTGAGGGATATCCATCGCTTGAACAACTGTCAGGCGAAGAGACGCGAATAGGCGGAAAGCGCCCTGCCGGGCTTACCCGGCCTGAGCTGAACGCCATCCTCGGGTTGTTCAACGGATACAGCGCCTTCGAACAGGCAAAACGCCGCGGTATCAGCCATAAAACGCTCTACAATCAAAGAACCGCAGGACTGAAAAAAATGGTGCAACATCACCCTCACATGCGCCCCCGTTTTCCCGGCAGCCAGATAAGAGAACAGAAAAACGCGGCGTTTCCCGCCCTTTCCGCTTTCGAACGCGAATTTGTCCACGCCATTCACAGTCGACACGTTTTCCCGGTCTTTCAGCCCATTACCAGTCAACACCTGCGGCTTCAGGGAATGGAAATCCTCTGTCGCTGGGCGCGCAACGGCGACGTTCTGCTTCCCGGTGATTTTTTACCGCGGATACATTCCGGGTATGCATGGCTGGTACTGACCGCGTTTATGCTCCAGCAGGCGGTACAGCATATCAACCGCTATCCTGGCGAGTTTTATTTCTCGGTGAATATTGCCGCCGCTATCGCCGGTCATGAGAACCTGCTCCCCATGATGGAAACCGCGCGCAAACAGATCCATCAGCCGCGAATGGCAGACAGGCTGGTACTGGAGCTGGCCGAAACCACCGACCTCAACCGTCATAGCAAAGCCAGTGAAAATATTGTCCGGTTACACAAGCACGGTTTCCGTATTATGCTCGATGACTGCTTCTCGCAAAGCAGCGTTCTGTTTCCGGTACGCACATGCAGGTTTAGCGCCTACAAGCTGGATATGAGCATCGTGAATGATATGCAGCGCGATCCCCATGCCCTCGCGCTGATTAAGAGCCTGCTTTACTATTGCCAGTTGACCGGCAGCGACTGTATTGCTGAAGGCGTGGACAGCCTGGATAAATTCAATAAACTGAAAGCGCTGGGGATCGCGCATTTTCAGGGATTTTATCTCTCTATGCCCGTGGGCACAGAGGCGATAGCCGGGCTTATACAAAAACTCTCGCCCGGGGTTAATAATCAGTCCAGCGCCGTGATAAACAGTGCGGCACACGATTACCAGCCGCAGACGTTGGTCTCTTCATCAGACTCATAGCCACGAACAATATTAATAAGGTCTTTTACCGCATCAGCCGCCGTTTGCGGTTCCTGAAGCGCGGCCAGGGTAGCAAACTCGCTATCCACCGATACGCCATTATTATTATTCGTGACCGTCAATATAAATCCTTTTTCTTTGGCGTTGTCCGCTGACAGCGTGGAAATAAGCGCTGTCACAGCCTCCACGGCAACATCGGGAATATAAAGCGCCATTGGCTTAAGATACACTTTCTCTTTTTTATCGTTATTATTACAGTTAATAACCGCTAATGAATAACCTCTATTTTCACTGTCCATAATATCCCTCAACCCTCAATCAAAATTGAGGGGTCGACATAAAAATCCACATTAAAAACGGTATCTTCCGTTAACGCCTCAATGCAGTGCCATGTCTCCGGCGGGAAAACGCCAAATTCACCTTCTGCAATCGTCAGGGTGTCCACCGGATCCGGGCTGGTCTCATCAGCATAGCCAAGATAACGTATCGCCCCCCTCATCACCGACAGGCGCGGGTAGACCCCCTGCCGCGTACCGGCATCCAGATGCCGCTTCCAGATTGACGCCGGAGCCGTCTTTGTCGTCCACAGCGGGGTAGTACGTGTATGGACATAGTGGGTTGGAATAATGATTCGCTGCATGATTCTGCCTCTCTCTGCGCACCATCAATACAATCGGAACAAGAATATATGTTGCATATCATATACCCTTTTTAATCCAGAAAGGTATTATTTTTTGGTAAACGTCAATTCTACTCCTGTTTATACCCTAAATTATTCGAGTTGCAGGAAGGCGGCGACGCAGTGAATTCCCGGGAGCGTACTCCAGTACGTGACTGGGGTGAACGAGGAAAGCCTACGCACATGCAACTTGAAGTATGACGGGTATATACTCCATAAGTGTTATATCCGACATACTTTATATTGCATATATATTGACAACGCTCGCACACCGCAGCGAGCATAGCTATCTCTGCTGCCGGGGAATAATTTTATTAATAACAAAAATAATTTTTTTCGCTTTCTGACATATCAGAATCGACTAAAAAGATGAGGCCTATTATTTATTTTCAGACCCGATCAGCGGCTCCGGTTTGCCAATTAAATATCCCTGAACCAAATCGCAGCCTAATACCTGCAATGATTTCAACTGTTCTTCCGTTTCGACGCCCTCAGCCACAATACGCATATGCAGGCTCTTGCCCATACTGATGATCAAACGAACAATATCGAGGTCATCTTTCTGACCCGGGATATTCACGACAAATGAACGATCGATTTTTATCTTATCAAAGGGAAAATAGCTTAAACGTGACAGCGACGAATACCCGGTACCAAAATCATCAATCGAAATTTGCACTCCGAGCGCACGCAGTTGGCTAAGGATCTCCAGCGAACTGGTATTTTCGTTAAACACGTCTGACTCGGTAACCTCCAGATCGAGACGATGCGGATCGAGCCCGGTGCTTTTCAGTATTGAGATAACGGAATCGGTCAGCGAATGGTCAATCATCTGAACAGGTGAAACATTAACCGAAACCTTTAACCGCGATGGCCAACGGGCAGCCGCTTCACAGGCGGTTTTCAGCACCCACTCTCCCAGCGAATTAATCAGGCCGATTTTCTCCGCCACCGGAATAAATTCCGTCGGTGCAACAGTGCCACGCACGGGATGAAACCAGCGAACCAGGGCCTCATAACCGTAAATTTCGCCATTACGCGCATCGGCAATCGGCTGGTAGTAAACCCTGAACTCATCTTTAGCAAGCGCATGTAGCAGATCATCCTCAAAGGATTTATTCTCCTGGAGACGCTCAAGCATACCGGGGCGAAATATCTGCACGTTAGCGGCGCTCTCCTTCTTCGCCTCATACAGCGCCAGATCGGCGCACTTGTACAAATAATCAGTACGACACTCTCCAGTGGAAATCACAATCCCGATGCAGGCATCAATATGGATGAATGAATCGTAAATCTGATACGGCTGGCCGATCTTTTCGCGAATAACGTTCGCCCGTTCCAGGGCCATCTCTTCGCTCAAATCATATGAAATCAGCGCAAACTCATCTCCTCCCAGCCGATAAAGCATCTCAGGCGTTTTGCGGAAAAACGAGAGACGGCGCGCTAGATCCTGCAGCAGTTTATCCCCGGCATCATGACCATGGGTGTCGTTAACGTCCTTGAAATTATCCAGATCGAACAGCATCACCACCGCCGACCCCTTATCGAGCCGCGCCTGGTTGACAATTTCCTGCAAACGCTGCCAGAAAGAGAGTCGGTTGGGCATACCGGTCAACGAATCGTGATAGGCATCGTACTGCAGTCGACGGTTCTGTACCTGTAACGTCTCTTTCGACGCCTGAAGATCGTCCGCCAGCAACTTCATCCGCACATGGGCCCTGCGCAGACTGTTATTTTGCCTTAACATCAATACGCCAAGGGTAATGCTAAGAACAATCAACAGAACAGAAATAACCGAATAGATGTAATACAGATTCTGTATTTTATCATGGGTCAGATTAATCGTATTAATGTCATGAGTCAGCGATATTGATGCCATCGAGGTCATCGGCCCGTCGAGGGTGCTCATCTCCTGCAGAATCGCTTTTAACTGCCCGGGATCCATCGTTTCCAGTTGTTTATCCAGTTTGTTCAGGAGACGAATTAAACTGGCAACCGTCGCCTTACGCTGGGCATCTTTAGCAATAAACTTCCCCAGATCGCCCTGCTGAAGCAGCGGAATCTGGCTCATCATGATCTCAAGGCGCAGGCGTACCTCATCGTGGTTGCTGCCCTCAATCCCCAGTCCCATCGCACTTAGCCGCGCTTCAAGACGCATATACTCTGAGACTATCTGGGAAACGGACCACGAATCCGTATAACGGGTCAATTTTTGCAACTCACTTTGCCGCTCATGTACCAGATAAGTAATGTAACCAGTAACAATAAAAAGTGACAAAATAATAACAGTGAGTATTCGATTCAAGATCAAACCCTTACTCAATGATAATCTTCGAAACCTGCCATACCGATCGGGAATAATAAATCTGATTCTGCAATTCCGGGCTGCTGTCATACGGATAAACAATAAATAAAGGCCCTTTATCGCGAATGCGCATATATTCACCGTTCATTTTTAACGCCAAAACAACCGGGAATTTATAAAAATCGTCCAGCGGGATGACTGAGATATAATCATTAAGCGCCACCACCCTGGCTGACTTGCCTTTAGCGCCAACTAACTTCATGAGTTTATTGAGGGAAATACCATCAAAACGAACCTTTCCTGAATACCATGGCGTGGTTGTCACGACCGTTTCCATACCCAGTTTTTCTAATGTCGCCACGTCAAAAATGGCAGTATCACCCTGATTCGTATTCTCAATCTTGCCGGAAATAGTTAAAACGGTTTTACCTGCGGGCACAGGCAGTTTTTCTGCAAATGCGGGAGGCAAAACCATGGCACAAAATAAAACCGCAAAAATTAACCGCATTTAACTCACCATTCCGAAACTGGAGACGCGTTAATTGTAAACCATTTAAGTCATTTGTTAAAAGGCGTCCCTCCCCGATTCAAAAATTAAAATTAAAACAATAAGAGAACGCCGATACTCGCCTGCGCGCGAACCGGCAGACCGTTATCCCGCGCAGTCAGGCAGGGGCCAGATCTCGTTATACGCGCAGAACAGGTAAAAATCTTTTCTCTTGCCCTTCGGCGAGGTAGTCTCACTGCAGCCCTGAATCAGGAAAAAATCTCATTCCAATAATTAAACTCAGCAACAGACAGGACAGCTATGGACTCAACGCTTATTTCTAATCGCCCCGGCAAGGAGGCATATTCACTTAATCGCGCCCGCAGGGCGGCCTGGGGCAGCTTCGCCGGGGCTGTCGTCGACTGGTACGATTTTCTTCTCTATGGCATCACCGCCGCGCTGGTATTTAACCGGGAGTTTTTTCCGCAGATCGGCCCGGCGATGGGTACCCTTGCCGCCTTTGCTACCTTTGGCGTTGGTTTCCTCTTCCGCCCGCTGGGGGGCATTATCTTCGGCCATTTCGGCGATCGCCTCGGGCGTAAACGCATGCTGATGATGACCGTCTGGATGATGGGGATCGCCACCGCCTGCATCGGTCTGCTGCCCTCATTCAGCCAGATTGGCTGGTGGGCCCCGGTTCTGCTGGTTCTGCTGCGCGCCGTACAGGGATTTGCGGTCGGTGGTGAATGGGGCGGCGCGGCGCTGATGGCGGTTGAAAGCGCCCCCAAAAATAAGAAAGCATTCTACAGCAGCGGCGTACAAGTGGGATACGGCGTCGGGTTACTGCTCTCCACCGGCCTGGTGTCGCTGATAAGCGCCAGCACCACTAACGAACAATTTCTGAGCTGGGGCTGGCGTCTGCCGTTCTTGTTCAGCGTCGTGCTGGTACTGGTGGCGGTGTGGATCCGCAACGGTATGGCGGAATCCGCTGAGTTCGAACAGCAACTGCGCGAACAGCAGCGGCATCCGCAGAAAAAACGCCTGCCGGTGGTGGACGCGCTACGTCGCCATCCCGGCGCGTTTGTATTGATTATCGCCCTGCGCCTGTGCGAACTGCTGACGATGTATATCGTCACGGCTTTCGCCCTCAACTACTCCACGCAGAATCTCGGCCTGCCGCGGGAACTGTTCCTCAATATCGGCCTGTTAGTCGGCGCCATAAGCTGCCTCACTATCCCCTGCTTCGCCTGGCTGGCCGACCGCTTCGGCCGACGCCGCGTCTACATTACCGGCGCATTGATCGGCGCGCTCAGCGGCTTCCCGTTCTTTATGGCCCTTGAAAGCCAGTCATACTTCTGGATCCTGTTCTTCGCGCTGATGCTGGCGAATATCGCTCACGATATGGTGGTTTGCGTCCAGCAGCCAATGTTCACCGAAATGTTTGGCGCCAGCTATCGCTATAGCGGCGCCGGAGTAGGATATCAGGTCGCCAGCGTCGTCGGGGGCGGATTTACGCCATTTATCGCCGCCGCGCTGGTCACCCTTTCCGGGGGCGCCTGGCACAGCGTCGCGATCTATTTAACTGCGGGCTGTCTGCTCTCGGCCTTCACCGCAATGCTGATGAAAAAAAGCCGCCACGGCGATATAGACGCAGTTTAAGGAGACAGGATGACTCAGCTTCCCTGCTGGCCGACGCGTTTTGATCACCATTCGTTATCGGTGCAATATTGCGCCGATCCAACGCTGGCTGAGCAACCGCTGCTCGACCGGGCGCTCGCCGGTGACGCTGTCGCTCAGCTCTGGCAGGCCCCGCAGGGGTTTGTGGTGCCCGGAAGCTACCGCAAATTTGCGGCGCTTTCGACGGTGAGCGAGCAGTTTTCCCGTCGGGGATGGCCGATCTGGCTGCGCCGTTCCGGCGGCGGACTGGTGCCGCAGGGACCGGGGATTATCAATCTCAGCCTGGCATGGCCGCTTTATCAGCCGCTGGGAGAAGCCGCAGAGCCGGTTTATCTTTTCCTCTGCGCGCTGCTCCAGCGTACGCTGGCAAGTTTCGGCGTCGCCAGTCATTTCCAGGCAGTCAGCGGTTCATTTTGCGATGGCCGCTATAATCTGGCCTGCGGCGAAGGCGAGCATGCGCGGAAAATCGCCGGTACCGCTCAGTACTGGCGGCCAATGCCGGGCGGTAAAGGGCATGTGGTTCTCGCCCATGCGGTGATATTACTCGACGCCGATCTCCAGGCGGCCCATCTGGCGGCCAACGCTTTTGAGGCCCGGCTCGGCAGCGGCCGGATCTACCGTGCCGATAAAACCGTAACGCTGGCTGAGCTGGCGCCTGCGGCACCCGCGTTACTTCCTCGCTTTCGCGAGGCGCTGGTGCAACAGTTGCAAAATATCAGCTGAAGGTCGCCTTCAGATAGCGGCTAAAGGTCTCTACCGCCCGCGATACGCGCGGCGCATAGGGGCGAATGACGTAAAGATTTTCGGCAAAGACATCCACCGGTCGCCAGTCCGGCAGCAGTTCCTGCACCAGCCCACGGCCAATCGCCTCCCTGGCGCTGAAATCCGGCAGCAGCGCAATCCCCACCCCCGCCAGTACCGCATCCCGCAGGGATTCGCTATTGTTGGTGGCAAACGGCCCCTGCACCTTCACGCTCACCCGCTCATCGCCGCGTTCAAAGGTCCAGTGCGGGCTTTGCGGCCCGCGCGGATAGGTCAGGCAGTGATGCTGCCGCAATGCCTCAGGCGAGTCCGGGCGGCCAAAGCGGCGAATATAATCCGCCGATGCGACAACCAGCGTCGCCGTCCGGCACAGCGGCCAGGCGACATGCGTTTCCGGCAGCAGTTCACGGCGACAGTGCCGAATGGCGAGGTCAAACCCTTCGCTGGCCAGCGAGATCAGACGGTCAGTGACCTCCAGCTGGAGATGAAGCTGCGGGTGCTGATGCAGAAAGGGCGTGATCGCCGGGACCAGTTGCTGGCGCGAAAATGCTACCGGCGCAGTCAGGCGTAGCGTCCCGCGCAGCGGCCCGCCCTCTTCATCGCAGGTGCCGGTAAAGATCTCACGAATTTGCCCAAAAGGCTCATTAAGCTCCGCCACCAGCCGCAGGCCATCATCGCTGAGGGTGACGCTGCGGGTCGTGCGGTGCACCAGCGTTTTACCGGTCACCCGTTCCAGCTCGCTAATTTTCTGACTAATGGCCGATTTGCTGACCGCCAGCTTTTCTGCGGCGCGGGTATAGCTTTTCTGCTCCTCCAGTACCGTAAGCCAGTACAGATGAGTCCAGTATATTTCAGGACGAATGTCGCTCATATGGATTGTTCACACAGGAAAACAATGAATTCAAATATAGCGGTTTTTACCCGCGTCAGCATTGGTTAGCATCACTTTCAAGAATTATTAACCCGACAATAAGGCGCATCTGCTATGCCATTACTGACATTTGATATCATTGAAGGCCGTACCGAAAGCGAAATCAAAACCCTGCTTGATGCGGCGCACCGGGCTGTCGTGCAGGCATTCAACGTGCCGGCGCGCGATCGCTACCAGATTGTTCACGAAAATAAAGCTCACCATATGATCATTGAAGATACCGGTCTGGGGCTGACGCGGAGTAAAAACATGGTTGTGGTGAGGGTCTATACCAGCCCACGCAGCGAACAGCAGAAGCAGACTTTTTATGCCACGCTGCAGGCCGAGCTTCAGGAACACTGCGGGATAAGCGGCGAGGACCTGATGATTTCGGTGATAAGCAACCACAAGGGCGACTGGAGTTTTGCCCACGGCGTTGCACAGTACATCACCGGCGAGCTTTAGGCGGTTTCGTCACTGCGCGCTGGCGTAGCGCCGCCCGGCGATCGCGGAACAATGCACTTTGTCAGCCGTCTGACGGGCACGATGTGCCCTGAGGCTGATGACAAACCTGTATCAGACATTCTTCCCGCGCTTACGCCGGATGGCGGTTAACGCCTTATCCGGCCTGCCCCCCCTTCGGCATTCGGCGACGCAGGCCCGCGCCAGTAGCGCCGCGCGCAATTCCTGAAAAATCACCTTGCCAGCCATCTGAATTCACTCGGTGAATATAATAATTCGCCCGCCTGCCACTCCAGGCTAAACTCACCCTCTTCCACCGGGATTTCCCCACTCTCTGGACTGAAGGTTAAACACATTGAATTACAAAACACACTTAGAAAAAGAAGTGGCATGGGCCTGTCAGAACATGCCGCGCACTCTGCGGCAGGTCGCTGCGCTTCCCGATCTCAGTCAGGTTCGTCTGGCCTGCTGTATGCACCTTGACATGAAAATGATCCCGCTGGTGCAAGGCATTCTGGCAAAGGGAGCCCGGGTTTTCCTCACCACCTGCAACCCAACGACGGTGCAGGATGAGGTGGTTGCCTGGCTGGTGGAACGCGGCGCAGAAGCCTGCGCATGGCGCAATATGAGCGACGCCGACTGGCGACAATCCTGGGAAAAAGCGATTGCCTGGCAACCAACGCACCTGTGTGAAATGGGCGCGGATATTACCACCCTGCTACATCAGCGCGGAGAGTTCGGTAACGTCGTGGCCGGGCTTGAAGCGACCGGCTCCGGCGTCAGTCGCCTGGGCGATATCCGTCCTGGCTATCCCATTTTTAACTGGGATGATTTGCCGGTTAAAGAAGGGCTCCATAACCGTCATATGGTCGGTCTGACCGCCTGGCACACCTTCTTCCAGACGACCCACCTGACCCTGCACGAGAAAAAAGTGCTGGTCATCGGCTATGGTCTGGTCGGCCAGGGCGTCGCGGCGGCGGCTAAAGCCTTCGGCGGTCAGGTGATGGTGGCGGAAATCGACCCGGCGCGGCGATTACAGGCGGCCTACGATGGCTGGCATGTCATTGAACTACAGCAGGCGATTGCCCTGGCGGATGTCGTCGCCACCGCGACCGGCGGCAAAAAAGTGGTTAATCGCGAGGCGCTGGATAAAACTAAAGATGGGGTCTTTATCCTCAACGTGGGTCACGTGGCGGAGGAGATTGACTGCGGGTATCTGCATCAGTTCAGTCATACCGAGGTGATGCCGTATATTAACGCCTACCGGATGGACAATAAAACCCTGTATCTGATGGCTAACGGTTCGATGCTCAACCTGACAGCCGGTTTTGGCGATAGCCTGAACGCTTTCGATGTCACCCTGGCGGTGATGGCCAGCGGCATTCAGCATATCGTTACCGATGGGATGAACGCGCCAGCGGACGTTTATCTGCTGCCGCAGCGCGTATGGCAAAACGCGCTGTAAGCGTACGCCCGGACAATGCCCCGGAAGCGGCACCTGACACACCGCATCCGGGCGCGTCTGATACTCTCTCCTGCCGCGCCTACAGCAGGGCCAGCAGAAATATCACTTCGCCCAGTTCAATCGCCGCGCCCAGGGTGTCGCCGGTTTGCCCTCCCAGGGTGCGCTTCAGCGCCATGCCCAGTCCCCATACCAGCGCCAGCGTGATCATTGCCGCCCGCAGACCGCTGACCCCAAGCAGCAGCGTCGCCAGTACCACAGCCATCCCCAGGGCGATCAGCGTCTGACGCAGCGTAATTTTGCCGATAAACAGATTACCCAGTCCCTCTTCCCGGGCATAACGCTGACGATACATCAGCGCCACCACCATGCCGCGCCCCACGCCGCAGGCGGCCGCCAGCGCAAAAACCGCCGATGTACCACGCAGGGACACTTCGGCGATCGCCAGCACTTTCGCGACCAGTACAAAGATCAGCGCCAGGCCGCCGTGGGTACCTAATCGGCTATCGCGCATAATTTCCAGCATCCGTTCACGACGACGGGCAGAGAAAATGCCATCGCAGGTGTCCGCCAGGCCATCAAGATGGAAGCCGCCGGTCAGCAGCGCCAGCGTCAGCACGCCAAGCAGCGCGGCAAGCGGTCCGCCGCACCACGGCTGGAGCAGCATCGCCACTGCGCCGCTGATGGCCCCCAGCAGCAAGCCGACAAAGGGAAAAGTGACGATACTGCGCTGATATTGTTCGATCTCCAGCCCCTGGGATAAACGTGCCGGCACCGGTAATCGGCTGATAAACGATAATGCGACAAAAAAAGACTTAATCATTGAAAGAGGACCCCCGTCGATAAATTCCACGGTCAGCGGTTATTTATCACCGACCACAATCTGCGTTATCCGCGTTGCGGTTACGCGGAAAAATCTGCGCTGCGCTCTTCCAGACGCCAGTGGGCCAGACGGGTATCACGATGGTGCTGAATGCGGGCGGCGATTTGGTTATCGGAAATCCAGGACGTCGCGATATAGATCGCCGAGACAAAAGAATTGAGTAAAGATTCGGCATCACGGCGTTGGCCGCTACGCGCACCGCCGGTAATCAGTATCATCGCGGCGGGACCTGTTGCAGGAACAGCATAAGATAAACCCTTCCGATATCAATATGTTTACGGCGGGAGTATACCAAATTCCGGCGAAAAGGTTCAGCGCTTGAGGGCGGCTTTTGCCCGGGAGTGAAGAGAGGATGCCGCAGTGAAGGACGGGATTCCGGCAGCGAAAGCCGCCGGAGCGCTAATAACGGATTACTCGCCAGATTTCTCTTCTGCTTTGGCTTCCCCCATCGCTTTCAGTTTTTTAGAGATGTCGCGACGTTCTTTGGAGATTTCAGCATTTTTGATGATGTAATCATCAACGCGATCTTCATAATCGCTCTTCATGCTGGCAATAATGCCCTGAATAGCTTCAACGCTCATGCCGGGCTTGATGTAGTCACTGAGGTTGTCCAGCAGCAGGACACGTTTTTGGTTATCACGGATCTTTTTCTCAACGTCCTGAATTTCACGCTGCAGTTTGTTCTTACGACGGTACAGACGAACAAACTCCAGTACGTCCTGAAAAGAAGGCTTAGTTGTTTCCATTTTTATACCCCTGATATTTGAGATTCGGATTCGTTAAAGCGGCTACCCTATAGGGCTAACATAACTGTTCGCAGCCGCTGATGACAATATTTTTTCCCTTGCGTTTATCATAACCCTAAATGCGGCTGAATCGAAGCAAGCGACAGGACAAATCACACACATCAGACAACCGACAACGTGTCATTTCGCGGCAATGGCAGCACAACGCACGTTGTCAGTAACCTGATATCTCTCTGATATCTCGTCTTTATTTACGCAATGCCCGACAAATCAAATGCGACAGCAGTTCGAGCTGACGCGCCAGCTCTATGGTTAACCAGACATAGCCGTGGATTGGCGTTTCGGAGAAATTCTCATCCTGCTGCTCTTTAATCAACTGGCGCAGTTCAGCCACAATTTCATTCAGTTTTTCGTTGTTGGCGAGAATCGGCTGCGGGTTCCCTTCATACAGCGCGTGGGCAATGGTGAGCAACGTTTGCTGAGTCATTTGCTGGGTTTCGCGCAGCGTATGCGCATTAAGCATGACAAAATGGCCGGGACGAGAGGCCCAGTAAGCATTGATTTGCAATTCCAGCATGCATACCAGATTACGGCTGACGGTCTGAATCGCCTCGAAGATAGCTTTCTGAATGTGCGTTTCTTTACTGGCCGGGGTGATCAGACCGCGCATTTTCACCACATCATTGAGCACCTTTTGCAGGTGCTTTTCCAGCCGCGGGCGCTCAACAAGGTTTGGCGAAAATCCTGCCTGATACAGCCGGTTGAAAGCGGTGACGTAGCTGGCCATCTGGATGCGCCAGTGCAAAAACGCCCGCTGCGGCCAGATACCGGTAAACAGCATCGCCAGCAGAGAGCCAAAGATAACGTCGCCGCTTCGCCACAGCGCGGTGGTCATATCTCCCGGCGGCGCGCCCACCACCACCGCCAGGGTAATGCCAATCAGCAGCGCCTGGTAGGGCTTTTTGCCAAGGGCCAGCCAACCGCAGAGGAACATCGCCGCCGCGCACCATAGCAGCATGGCGGGCAGCGCGATAAGCTCCAGCTTCAGCGCCACCAGCCCGAGGGCCGAGCCGAGGATCGTGCCGCCAATACGCTGAAACGCACGCGGTACCACGTTACCCCAGAAAGAGATTGGCCCCATCACCACCACCAGAGTGATGAGAGGCCAGGTCCCTTCCGGTATGTTCAGCAGGCGCACCAGCATAAAGGTGAGCACAAAGGCCAGTGCTATTCGCACGCCATGAACGATGCGGTAATGGCGATACAGCCGAATTTCAAATGGCTTAAGTGATTTATCCGTGCGCACAACCCACTCCGACACAACGAAAAAGCCAATTGTAACCGCTTTTTCACCGCAGGCATCACGCGAATGTAAGAAACCTTGTCGACAGAAGGGATAAATCTCTGCTTCACTGAATGCCGGACTGCGACAACCTTATGTAACCCAATGATAGCATTGACGGTCATCCCATAGCGCGCCGGGCGAAATACGAGATGCCGCCCCGGAACGGAGCGGCAGGAGAGTTACAGCTTCTGATGCAGATAATCGCTGAAGCGTGAGAACACACTGCCCTTGCCAACGCTTTCCAGCGTCACCAGCGGCCAGTGGGCCACCTCTTTATCCCCATCGTAGAGCGAGATTTCGCCGACCCGCTGATGAGCGGCAATCGGCGCTTCCAGCTCTTTTTTATCCAGCACATATTTCGCTTTGATGCGCGGCACCTCCGACTTTGGCAACGCCAGCCAGAAGTCCTGATCGGTCCCCAGCTTAATCTGCTCTTTATCGCCATACCAGATGCGCTCAACGCCGACCTGTTTACCGTTTTGCAGCACCTGCACCGTGTCGAAGTTTTGCTGGCCCCAGTGCAACAGTTTCGCCGCCTGCTGTTCACGCCCTTTTGCGCTGTCGGCACCCATGACTACCGCTATCAGCCGACGATGACCGTCCACCGCCGAAGCGATCAGATTAAATCCGGCCCCGGAGGTATGGCCGGTTTTCAGGCCATCGACGTTCATGGTTTTGTCCCACAGCAGCCCGTTGCGGTTCTGCTGAGTGATACCGTTCCACGTCAGGCTCTTCTGGCTGTACATATGGTACACCTCAGGTTCGCCGTGAATGATCGCCCGGGAAAGCACGGCCAGATCGTAGGCCGAGCTGTGCTGCCCCGGCGCATCCAGGCCGTGGACGGTTTCGAAATGGGTATCCTTCAGATGCAGTTTTTCCACGTAGTGATTCATTAGCGCGACAAACTGCGGCTGACCGCCCGCAACATAGTCCGCCAGCGCCACACAGGCGTCATTGCCGGAATCAACGATCAGCCCACGGCTTAAATCACGCACGCTGACCCGATCGCCCGGTTTAAGGAACATCAGCGAGGAGCCGTTAAATACCGGGTTACCTTGCGCCCAGGCATCTTTTCCTACGGTGACAATGTCATCAAACGTGATGCGGTGGCTATCGATGGCGCGATCCACCACGTAGCCGGTCATCAGTTTGGTCAGGCTGGCAGGATTGCGCTGTTGGTGCTCGTTACCGGCGGTCAGCACCTGACCGGTCGTATAATCCATCAGCACCCAGGACGCGGCCTGAATGGCGGGTGGCGCCAGGTTGACGGGAAAATCATTGGCGGCAAATGCGCAAGAAACGCTCGTAGCGAGCAAAGATACAGCAATAAACAAACGGCCTTTCAACAGCATATCCTCTAAATTGATAGATTCGCCGTCCTTTTTACGGAACTTCTCGTTTTATATCAGGGATTAATTGCAAGAAAATATGACACCGCAGACGCGCGGCAAAGCCGATGCCCTTCTGATGGCCCGGTAAATCGTTTACCATGATGGCTGCTTGCCACCAGGAATAACGAACAGATTATGCAAGATAGCGCCAACCAGCCCGGATTTTTGTTCCACGATTACGAAACCTTCGGCACCCACCCTGCACTAGACCGCCCGGCGCAGTTTGCTGCCATCCGCACCGATGAAGATCTCACTATCATCGGCGAACCAGAAGTCTTCTACTGTAAGCCTGCCGACGATTATCTGCCGCAGCCGCAGGCGGTGATGGTGACCGGGATTACTCCGCAGGAGGCCCTTGCCAAAGGCGACAACGAAGCCGCCTTTGCCCGCCGCATTCACGATCTGTTCACGGTGCCGAAAACCTGCGTTGTCGGCTACAACAACGTGCGCTTCGACGACGAAGTGACGCGTAATATTTTCTATCGTAATTTTTACGATCCTTACGCCTGGAGCTGGCAGCACGACAACTCGCGTTGGGATCTGCTGGACGTGATGCGCGCCTGCTATGCGCTGCGCCCGGAAGGGATTAACTGGCCGGAAAATGAAGAGGGCTTACCGAGCTTCCGTCTGGAGCATCTGACTGTCGCTAACGGCATTGAGCACAGTAACGCCCACGACGCCATGGCGGACGTTTACGCCACTATCGCGATGGCGAAACTGGTCAAAACCCGGCAGCCGCGTCTGTTTGACTATCTGTACGCCCATCGCAACAAACGTAAGCTGGCGACGCTGATTGACGTGCCGCAAATCAAACCGCTGGTGCATGTTTCCGGCATGTTCGGCGCAGCGCGCGGCAATACCAGCCTGGTGGCCCCGCTGGCGTGGCACCCGGATAACCGTAACGCGGTGATTATGGTCGATCTGGCGGGGGATATTGCGCCGCTGCTGGATCTGGACGCCGATACGTTGCGTGAACGGCTGTATACGCCAAAAAGCGATCTGGGCGAACTGGCGGCGGTGCCGATTAAGCTGGTGCACCTCAATAAATGCCCGGTGCTGGCGCAGCAAAATACCCTGCGTCCACAGGATGCCGATCGGTTAGGCATCAATATTCAGCGCTGCCTGGATAACGCGCGGCAGCTGCGGGCCAATCCGCAGGTACGCGAGAAAGTGGTGGCGATTTTTGCCGAAGCCGAGCCTTTTGTGCCATCTGCTAACGTCGATGCGCAGTTATATAACGGCTTTTTCAGCGATGCCGATCGTGCGGCGATGAAAATCGTGCTTGAGACCGAGCCGCGTAATCTGCCGGCGCTGGATATTACCTTCGCCGATGCGCGCATTGAGCGACTGCTGTTCAACTATCGCGCGCGTAATTTCCCCGGCACTCTTGATGAAGCCGAGCAGCAGCGCTGGTTAGAACATCGCCGGGAGGTGTTTACACCGGAATTTCTACAGGCCTATGCCGATGAGCTGCAACTGCTGTATCAGCAGCACGCGGACGATAAAGAGAAGCTGGCGCAACTGAAGGCGCTGTGGCAGTACGCGCAGGATATTGTTTAATTTGCGGCTCCGGGCCTGGATTTATGGGGTTACAGGTCACGCCAGCCGCCACCTGACAGGAATGCGGGCGCAATATCTCATGCAGATTTGGCATCACGCTTAAACCTGCTTCACATTCCGGTTCAGAGGGTTGTTCCGTTCACCGTCAGTACGAGGATATTCGTTATCTCCGCAGCCGGTGAACGGCATGGGGGCGTTTCGCTCGCCCCCATGACCCCCGGCATTGCGCTGAAAACCTGCCGCTTCGCGGTCCGCTCCACTCCGGCTTCATCTGGCGGACCGGGCGCGACTCGACGGCCCTGTCTCGACACGCCCTCTGGCCGCCGTCCTGGCGGCCAGTCCTGGATGCGCGCCTGCGTTCCCGCCAGGTTTCCCTGATGCGCCCAACCCCCCGGCGGTGAGCCCGCAGGAAACCTGCAACTGCCTGACCGCTGAAGGTGATAAAAAACCGGGGAAATACCTGCCACATCTGAAAGACCGACAGCGACGAATATGCTGCTGAAACCACAAAACTCTCAGCGATGCCCTGGTGCCCGCTGAAACCGGCGAGCCGGAGACCCGAAGACAAGGGCTGGACGCCAGGGATGGCGGCCAGAGGCGAATCGAGACAGGCCGTCGAGTTGAGCCGACCGCAGGCTGAGGGTCGGGAGGTGAGCGCAGTGCGCAGCACCGGTTTCTTTGCGGGACCGCGGGGATTGTAAAGGGGGAGACGGTTTTCTCCCCCTTTACCCGTTCACGGGCGACGGTCATCCATTTTCTGCGGGATTACGGTGAACGGAACCGGTGGCGCAGGGCCTGTATTTATGGTTTTCCAGGTCAGGTAAGGCGTCAGCCGCCACCCGGCAAAAATACGGGCATGGTAGCGAAAACTCGCCCGTCCCCCCCCGGTGGCGCTGCGCTTACCGGGGCTACGGGTTCTCAGCCGCCTGAAGTGAGTAGGCCGGGTAAGGCGCTAGCCGCCACCCGGCAAAAATGCGGACGCAATATCTCATGCAGATTCGGCATCACGCTCAAACCTGCTTCACATTCTGGTTCAGCGGGCTGTTCCGTTCACCGTCAGTACGAAGATATATGTTATCTCCACAGCCGGTGAACGGCATGGGGGCGTTTCGCTCGCCCCCATGACCCCCGGCATTGCGCTGGAAACCTGCCGCTGCGCGGTGCGCTCCACTCCGGCTTCATCTGGCGGACCGGGCGCGACTCGTGATTACTCGTCCCATCCCTGGGACTCGCCCTTTCAGGGCCAGCGCAAGCGCTGTTCAAAATTGCTCCGGGCAATTTTGTCCTGTCACGACTCAGCCTCTGGCCGCCGTCCTGGCCGCCAGTCCTGGATGCGCGCCTGCGTTCCCGCCAGGTTTCCCTGATGCGCCCAACCCCCCTGCGGTGAGCCCGCAGTAAACCTGCAACTGCCTGACCGCTGAAGGTAATAAAACACAGGTTTTCTATTTTCTATTAAGCAGCGACGAATACCCTGCTGAAAGCACAAAACTCGCAGCGATGCCCTGGTGCCCGCTGAAACCGGCGAACCGGAGACCCGAAGACAAGGGCTGGACGCCAGGGATGGCGGCCAGAGGCGAATCGAGACAGGCCGTCGAGTTGAGCCGACCGCAGGCTGAGGGCCGGGAGGTGAGCGCAGTGCGCAGCACCGGTTTCTTTGCGGGACCGCGGGGATTGTAAAGGGGGAGACGGTTTTCTCCCCCTTTACCCGTTCACGGGCGACGGTAGTTCATTTTCTGCGGGATTACGGTGAACGGAACCGGTGGCGCAGGGCTTATATTTATGGGGTTTGTAGGTCAGTGTAGGTCAGGTAAAACACCATCCGCCACCTGACAAAAATACGGGCATGGTAGCTAAAACCGGCCTCTCATCCCCCGGTGGCGCTGCGCTTACCGGGGCTACGGGTCCTCAGCCATCTGAAAGACGGGAGCCCGGTATTCATGAATTTCCAGGTCAGGTAAGGCGCCAGCCGCCACCCGGGAACGTTATTTAGCCTTTCGCCCGACTGGCGATAATCGCCTCCGCCACGTTACGCGGCGCTTCCGCATAATGATGGAATTCCATGCTATAGGTCGCCCGCCCCTGGGACATCGAACGCAGAGTGGTGGAATAGCCAAACATCTCGGCCAGCGGCACGTCGGCGCGGATAATCTGGCTACCGAAACGCGCCTCCATCCCCTGTACCATCCCCCGGCGGGAAGAGAGATCGCCCATGATATTCCCGGCGTACTCTTCCGGCGTTTCCACTTCCACATGCATCACCGGCTCAAGGATCACCGGGTCAGCTCTGCGCGCCCCCTCCTTGAAACCGAATATCGCCGCCATGCGAAAAGCCATTTCCGAAGAGTCGACCTCATGATACGAGCCAAAGGTCAGGGTCGCTTTGATATCCACCACCGGGTACCCCGCCAGCACGCCGCTGCCCATCGCTTCGCGCAGCCCTTTTTCCACGGAAGGAATGTACTCGCGCGGCACCACGCCGCCTTTCGTGGCATCTTCAAACACAAAGCCGCTCCCCGGCGCCAGCGGTTCAAGGGTCAGTACCACGTGACCATACTGCCCTTTCCCGCCGGACTGGCGAACAAACTTGCCTTCCACCTCTTTGACCGTTTTGCGGATCGTTTCGCGATAGGTCACCTGCGGACGGCCAATATTCGCGTCAACGGCAAACTCACGTTTCATCCGGTCAACGATAATCTCCAGATGCAACTCGCCCATCCCGGAAATAATCGTCTGACCGGACTCCTCGTCCGTGTGCAGACGAAACGACGGATCTTCCGCCGCCAGTCGTTGCAGGGCGATGCCCATTTTCTCCTGATCGGCTTTGGTCTTCGGTTCAATCGCCAGCGAAATCACCGGTTCCGGAAACGCCATCCGCTCCAGCGTGATGATCGCATCCGGGTCGCACAGCGTATCGCCGGTGGTGACATCCTTCAGGCCGACACAGGCGGCAATATCCCCGGCGTGCAGTTCATCCACCTCATGGCGATCGTTGGCCTGCATCAGCACGATCCTGCCGATGCGCTCTTTCTTCTCTTTCACCGGGTTCCACACCGCATCGCCTTTTTTCAGCGTACCGGAATAGACGCGGATAAAGGTCAGTTGCCCGACATAGGGGTCGGTCATCAGTTTAAAGGCCAGCGCCGAGAACGGTTCGTCATCGCCAGGATGACGTTCGGCGGGCCGCCCTTTCTCATCCACGCCCTGAATCGCCGGAATATCCAGCGGCGACGGCATCAGCTCAACCACCGCATCAAGCATCCGCTGTACGCCCTTATTTTTAAACGCGCTGCCGCACAGTACCCCCTGGATTTCGCCCTTCACGGTACGCTGACGCAGCCCGGCAACGATTTCCGCCTCGCTCAAATCGCCGGTTTCCAGATACTTATCCATCAGTTCATCGCTGACTTCCGCGGCGGCGGAAACCATTTTTTCCCGCCACTGCCGGGCGGTATCCAGAAGCTCATCGGGCACCGGAACATAGCTGAAGGTCATCCCCTGGGTGGCGTCATCCCACAAAATGGCGCGCATCGTGATCAGATCCACCACGCCGGTGAAGTGATCTTCCGCGCCTACCGGAATAACAATCGGCACCGGATTCGCTTTCAGGCGATCTTTCATCATCTGCACCACGCGGAAAAAATCCGCGCCGGGACGGTCCATCTTGTTAACAAAGGCCAGCCGCGGGACGTGATATTTATTCGCCTGCCGCCAGACGGTTTCCGATTGCGGCTGTACGCCGCCGACGGAGTCGTAAACCATTACCGCGCCGTCGAGTACCCGCATGGAACGCTCCACTTCAATAGTGAAATCCACGTGCCCGGGAGTGTCGATAATATTAATGCGATGCGGCGCGAAGCGGCGGTCCATGCCGGGCCAGAAACAGCTTACCGCCGCGGAAGTAATGGTGATCCCACGCTCCTGCTCCTGCGCCATCCAGTCGGTGATTGCCGCGCCATCGTGTACTTCCCCCAGCTTGTGGCTCATCCCGGTGTAAAACAGGATACGCTCGGTGGTGGTGGTTTTACCGGCATCGATATGCGCGGAGATACCGATGTTGCGATAACGTTCGAGGGGGATGGGTCGGGGCATGATGCGTCCTTAGTCATTTTGACTGTCAGTTAGCGGCCGGATACGCCGCGATTTATTCAACCGCATCTATCATAGTACAATTGTACGAGTATATTCGAACTATTTTTGCTATCGTAACTATCGGTAAAGCTGCGACGACGCCCGTGGCGTTAGAACCGCAGTTTGAGTATATTACCGGTCAGCCGCCGATACGGGCCGCCGCTTGCAGAGCGGCGCAACCGCCGACACAGGAATATTATGATCGCCAATCACCCCGAACCTGAACAAATTCGCCTCGAAAATGTCCTTTTCGCCCTCGGTAATCCGCTCCGTCTGGAGATTATTCGCATCCTTGCCGACGGCAGCGAGCAGAGCTGTAACGCTCTGCGTCATGAGGATGTGGCCAAATCGACCATGACCCACCACTGGCGCGTACTGCGCGACAGCGGCGTGATCTGGCAACGGCCTCAGGGGCGGGAAAACTTGATTTCGCTGCGCCGGGAAGATTTAAACGCGCGTTTTCCCGGCCTGCTGGATACGCTGCTCAGGGTGATGCAGCAAGAAGAATAAACCGCTGGCGCAGCCTCTTGCCCGCCCGCCGTTGCCTCGCGCTACTCTTCGCCGGCCAGCCGCTGATACTGCCTGAAGCGGTCCCGGGCATCCTCTTCGGTTTTACTGAAAAGCGCATCCGCCAGTTGCGGCGTCGTTTTGTGCAAAGAGGCATAGCGCACTTCCCCCAGTAAAAAGTCGCGGAAGCTCTCTTCCGGCTCTTCGGAATCCAGCACGAACGGCGTTTTGCCTTCCGCTTCACGCTGCGGATGATAGCGCCACAGATGCCAGTAGCCTGCCTCAACCGCCCGCTTCGCCTCACGCTGGCTACAGCGCATCCCGGCTTTCAGGCCGTGGTTAATGCAGGCGGCGTAAGCAATCACCAGCGACGGCCCCGGCCAGGCTTCGGCTTCCGCGATAGCCCGCAGCGTTTGATCTTTATCAGCGCCCATGGCGACCTGCGCGACATAAACGTTGCCATAGCTCATCGCCATCATGCCGAGATCCTTTTTGCGCGTGCGTTTCCCCTGCGCGGCAAATTTAGCGATTGCCGCCACCGGGGTCGATTTCGACGACTGTCCGCCGGTATTAGAGTAAACCTCAGTATCAAACACCAGAATATTCACATCCTCGCCGCTCGCCAGCACGTGGTCGAGGCCGCCGAAGCCGATATCGTAGGCCCAGCCGTCGCCGCCGAAAATCCACTGTGAGCGGCGAATAAAATAGTCACGGTTCTGCCAGAGATGCTCCAGCAGCGGCTCCCCGGCTTTTTCCACCGCCAGCAGTTCACTTAGCCGATCCGCACGCTCGCGGCTCCCTTCGCCGTCATCCTGATGGGCCAGCCACTGCCGCATCGCGTCAATAAGTCTATCGCTTAACGGCAACGACAGGGCGGCGGTCATCTCATCGGCGATTTGTTTACGCACCGCCTGCCCGCCCAGCATCATGCCGAGGCCAAATTCGGCGTTATCTTCAAACAGCGAATTCGCCCATGCAGGACCATGACCGCGATGGTTAGTGGTGTAAGGCATCGACGGCGCGCTGGCCCCCCAGATAGAAGAGCAGCCGGTGGCGTTAGCAACCATCATCCGGTCGCCAAACAGTTGGGTGATCAGGCGGGCGTAAGGGGTTTCCCCGCAGCCCGCGCAGGCGCCGGAAAACTCCAGCAGCGGCGTTTCAAACTGGCTGCCTTTAACCGTTGTTTTGCGAAACGGGTTACTTTTTGGCGCCAGCGACTGCGCGTAATCCCAAACCGACGCCATCTGGCGCTGGCTATCGAGAGATTGCATTTTTAGCGCCTTACCGCGCGAAGGACAGATATCCACGCAGTTGCCGCAGCCAGAACAGTCCAGAGGGGAAATCGCCAGGTGGTAGTGATACGCTTTCGCCCCCTGAGCGGGCTTACTTAACAGCGCTACCGGCGCGGCGTCCTGCTCTTCAGGACTGAGCAACGCCGGACGGATCGCCGCATGGGGGCAGATAAACGCGCACTGGTTACACTGCGTACAGCCGTCCGGTTGCCAGACCGGGACCTCCAGGGCAATGCCGCGCTTCTCCCAGGCCGCGGTGCCCGACGGGAAGGTGCCATCCTCCATACCGACAAACGCGCTCACCGGCAGTTGGTCGCCGCACTGGCGGTTCATCGGTTGCAGAATATCGCGAATGAAGTCCGGCATCATGGCGGACGCTTGCGCTTCAGGCTCATCCAGCGTCGCCCAGTGCGGCGGAATCGTCACCTGATGCAGCGAAGCCATCCCCAGGTCGATCGCCCGCTGGTTCATCTCAATAACGCTCGCCCCTTTACTGCCGTAGCTTTTTTCCACCGCCTGTTTGAGATAGTCCGAGGCGGTTTGCGGGTCAATAATCGCCGCCAGCTTAAAGAACGCCGCCTGCATCAGCATATTAAACCGCCCGCCAAGACCGAGCTCACGGGCGATATCGACGGCATTAAGGGTGTAAAAGCGGATATTTCCCCGCGCCAGATAACGCCGGAAGCGGGCAGGCAAATGCTGCTCCAGCGCCGCATCGGACCAGTTGCAGTTCAGCAAAAAGGTTCCGCCCGGTTTCAACCCGTCCAGCAGCTCATAGCGTTCGACATAGGATTGTTGCGAGCAGGAGATAAAATCGGCCCGGTGAATCAGATAGGGCGAAGTTATGGGCCGGTCGCCGAAGCGCAGGTGTGAAATGGTGATGCCGCCGGATTTTTTCGAGTCATAGGAGAAATAAGCCTGCACGTAGAGAGGGGTCTTGTCGCCAATAATTTTAATGGCGCTTTTATTCGCGCCAACGGTGCCATCTGAGCCCATGCCCCAAAATTTACAGGCGGTGATCCCGGCATGCGATACCGCCATCGCGCCCTGATACGGCGGTAATGACGTAAAGGTGACATCATCGACAATACCCAGCGAAAAGCCATCTATAGGCAGCGGTTTGTTCAGGTTGTCAAACACCGCGGCAATATCGCCGGGCAGGACATCCTTGCCGCCCAGCCCGTAACGGCCACCGACAATCAGCGGCGCAGCGTCATGGTGATAAAATGCGTTTTTAACATCGAGACACAGCGGCTCGGCCTGGGCGCCAGGCTCTTTCGTGCGGTCCAGTACCGCAATCCGCTGCACGGTTTTTGGCAGTTGCGCAAAGAAGTGCGCCAGTGAAAAGGGGCGAAACAGATGCACGCTGAGTAACCCGACCTTCTCCCCTGCGCTATTCAGCGTATCCACCACTTCCTGAATGGTGTCGCAAACCGAGCCCATGGCGATGATGACCCTTTCAGCATCCGGCGCGCCGGCGTAGTTAAACAGATGGTATTCCCGTCCGGTGAGGACGCTAATTTGCGCCATCGTGTTTTCAACAAGCTCAGGAAGCGCCTGATAAAAACGGTTGCCCGCTTCCCGTTCCTGAAAATAGATATCCGGGTTTTGTGCGGTTCCGCGAATAACCGGATGATCCGGATGCAGCGCGTTACGCCGGAAACTGTCCAGCGCGGAGCGGTCGAGCAGCGTTGCCAGTTGCTCATATTCCAGCACCTCGATCTTTTGAATTTCATGCGAGGTACGAAAACCATCAAAAAAGTTAACAAACGGGATGCGCCCCTTAATCGCCGCCAGATGGGCGACCGCGGAGAGATCCATCACCTGCTGAACGTTGTTCTCCACCAGCATGGCGCAGCCGGTCTGACGAACCGCCATCACATCCTGGTGATCGCCAAAAATATTCAGCGAATTGGTGGCCAACGCCCGGGCGCTGACGTGAAAAACCCCCGGCAGCAGTTCACCGGCAATCTTGTACAGATTGGGGATCATCAGCAGCAGCCCTTGCGAAGCCGTGTAGGTCGTGGTGAGCGCCCCGGCCTGTAGCGCGCCGTGTACCGCGCCTGCCGCACCGGCCTCTGATTGCATCTCCATTAAGCGCACCGGCTGACCAAACAGGTTCTTTTTCCCCTGCGCCGCCCATTCGTCGACGTTTTCCGCCATCGGCGTAGAGGGAGTAATAGGATAGATCGCGGCAACATCGGTAAAGGCATAGGAAACCCAGGCCGCCGCGGCGTTGCCATCCATTGTTTTCATTTGTCCGGACATTGTTCAATCCTCGAAGGTGAGAGGCATCTTCGCCGCGTCGGAAAGCGGCAAACCCAGTGATGGCCTCAAGCACAGCCTGTGCCAGCTCGCGCATAACAAAATAGTTACTGTAAATTCAGCACGTTATTTAAATAACCGCCCGGTATTGCGCAGAGAGATTGCGCGGAATAAGACACAGCACGCGACAAGCTGTTGAACAGGCGACAAAGCGCCACAATCGGTCCGACGCGTGGAATTGTTCTGTTTCTCACATTTGGTCGCCTTATTGTGCCGTTTTGTTTTACCCCTGCCGCAGGGATTTTAAGACAATTTCATGTATATCAATGTGTTAATCAATCAGGCACGACTGGTATGTTCCCTGCACTTCTCTGCTGGCAAACACTCAACAACAGGAGAAGTCACCATGACCATGCGTCAATGCGCTATCTACGGTAAAGGCGGTATCGGCAAATCCACCACCACGCAGAACCTCGTCGCCGCGCTGGCGGAGCTGGGCAAGAAAGTGATGATCGTCGGCTGCGATCCCAAAGCGGATTCCACCCGCCTGATCCTGCACGCTAAAGCACAGAACACCATTATGGAGATGGCCGCCGAAGTGGGGTCGGTCGAGGATCTGGAGCTGGAAGATGTTCTGCAAATCGGCTACGGCAACGTGCGCTGCGCGGAATCCGGCGGTCCGGAGCCAGGCGTCGGCTGCGCGGGCCGCGGCGTTATCACGGCAATCAACTTCCTGGAAGAGGAAGGCGCCTACGAAGATGACCTCGATTTCGTCTTCTATGACGTGCTCGGCGACGTAGTTTGCGGCGGCTTCGCCATGCCGATCCGCGAAAACAAAGCCCAGGAGATCTACATCGTCTGTTCCGGCGAGATGATGGCGATGTACGCCGCCAACAATATCTCCAAAGGGATCGTCAAATACGCCAAATCCGGCAAGGTGCGCCTCGGCGGCCTGATCTGTAACTCGCGCCAGACCGACCGCGAAGACGAACTGATTATGGCCCTGGCGGAAAAACTCGGCACGCAAATGATTCATTTTGTGCCGCGCGACAACATCGTGCAGCGCGCGGAAATCCGCCGGATGACGGTTATCGAGTACGACCCGACCTGTAATCAGGCCAATGAATACCGCACTCTGGCGCAAAAAATCGTCAACAACACCATGAAGGTGGTACCGACCCCCTGCACCATGGATGAACTGGAATCGCTGCTGATGGAATTCGGCATCATGGAAGAAGAAGACACCAGCATCATTGGTAAAACCGCCGCCGAAGAAAACGCGGCCTGATCACAGGATAATGACCATGACCAACGCAACAGGCGAACGTAATCTGGCGCTCATCCAGGAAGTCCTGGAGGTGTTCCCGGAAACCACGCGTAAAGAGCGTAAAAAGCACATGATGGTCAGCGATCCGCAAATGGAAAGCGTTGGCAAGTGCATGACCTCCAACCGCAAATCGCAACCCGGCGTGATGACCGTGCGCGGCTGCGCGTATGCGGGTTCCAAAGGGGTGGTTTTTGGGCCAATTAAAGATATGGCTCATATTTCCCACGGGCCGATCGGCTGCGGCCAGTACTCGCGCGCCGGACGACGCAACTATTACACCGGCGTCAGCGGCGTCGAGAGTTTTGGCACGCTGAACTTCACCTCAGATTTCCAGGAGCGCGACATCGTCTTCGGCGGCGATAAAAAACTCAGCAAACTGATTGAAGAAATGGAGCTGCTGTTCCCGCTCACAAAAGGCATCACCATTCAGTCGGAATGTCCGGTGGGGTTGATTGGCGATGATATCAGCGCCGTGGCGAATGCCAGCAGCAAAGCGCTGAATAAACCGGTGATCCCGGTTCGCTGCGAAGGCTTTCGCGGCGTATCGCAGTCGCTGGGGCACCATATCGCCAACGACGTGGTACGCGACTGGGTGCTGAACAACCGCGAAGGGCAGCCGTTTGAAGCCACGCCTTACGATGTGGCGATTATCGGCGACTATAACATCGGCGGCGATGCCTGGGCTTCGCGCATTCTGCTTGAAGAGATGGGGTTACGGGTCGTTGCGCAGTGGTCCGGCGACGGTACGCTGGTCGAAATGGAAAATACGCCATTCGTGAAGCTGAACCTCGTCCACTGCTACCGTTCGATGAACTACATTGCCCGGCATATGGAGGAAAAGCATCAGATTCCGTGGATGGAGTACAACTTCTTCGGGCCAACCAAAATCGCCGAATCGTTGCGCAAAATCGCCGACCAGTTTGACGACACCATTCGCGCCAACGCCGAGGCGGTGATCGCCCGATACGAAGCGCAAATGGCGGCGATCATCGCCAAATATCGTCCGCGCCTGGAGGGGCGCAAGGTGCTGCTCTATATGGGCGGCCTGCGGCCACGCCACGTTATCGGCGCCTATGAGGATCTGGGCATGGAGATCATCGCTTCCGGGTATGAGTTTGGCCATAACGATGATTACGACCGCACCCTGCCGGAACTGAAAGAGGGAACCCTGCTGTTCGATGATGCCAGCAGCTATGAGCTGGAGGCCTTCGTTAAGGCGCTGAAGCCCGATCTGATCGGCTCCGGTATCAAGGAAAAGTACATCTTCCAGAAAATGGGCGTGCCGTTCCGCCAGATGCACTCGTGGGACTATTCCGGCCCGTACCACGGCTACGATGGTTTCGCTATTTTCGCCCGCGATATGGATATGACCTTAAACAACCCGGCGTGGAGCGAACTGACCGCTCCGTGGCTGAAGTCTGCGTGATTGCCCACTCACTGTCCCGTCTGTTCACCGATTTGTGGCGCGGGAGGAGAACACCATGAGCCAAACAATTGAGAAAATTAATAGCTGCTATCCGCTATTCGAACAAGATGAATATCAGCAACTGTTCCGCAATAAACGCGGTATGGAAGAGGCGTATGACGCGCAGCGCGTGCAGGAGGTCTTCGACTGGACGACCACCGCCGAATATGAAGCGCTCAATTTCCAGCGCGAAGCCCTGACCGTCGATCCGGCGAAAGCCTGCCAGCCGCTGGGCGCGGTGCTCTGTGCGCTCGGATTTGCCAACACCCTGCCCTATGTACACGGTTCCCAGGGGTGCGTGGCCTACTTTCGCACCTATTTTAACCGCCATTTCAAGGAGCCGATCGCCTGCGTTTCCGACTCAATGACCGAAGACGCGGCGGTTTTCGGCGGCAACAACAATATGAACAAGGGCCTGCAGAACGCCAGCGCGCTATACAGACCGGAGATCATCGCCGTCTCGACCACCTGCATGGCGGAAGTTATCGGCGATGACCTGCAGGCGTTTATCGCCAACGCCAAAAAAGATGGTTTTGTCGACAGCAGCATCGCCGTGCCGCACGCCCATACGCCAAGCTTTATCGGTAGCCACGTCACCGGCTGGGACAATATGTTTGAAGGGTTCGCCAAAACCTTTACCGCCGACTACCAGGGGCAGCCAGGTAAACTGCAAAAGCTCAATCTGGTGACCGGTTTTGAAACCTATCTCGGCAACTTTCGCGTATTAAAGCGGATGATGCAACAGATGGCGGTGCCGTGCAGCCTGCTTTCCGACCCGTCAGAGGTGCTCGATACCCCTGCCGATGGGCATTATCGGATGTATGCGGGCGGCACCAGCCAGCAGGAGATAAAAGAGGCCCCGGACGCCATTGATACGCTGCTGCTGCAACCGTGGCAGTTGCTGAAGAGTAAAAAAGTGGTTCAGGAGATGTGGAATCAGCCCGCGACTGAAGTGGCGATCCCGCTGGGGCTGAGCGCCACCGACGAACTGCTGATGACCGTCAGCCAGCTTAGCGGCAAACCGATTCCCGACGCCCTCACCCTTGAGCGCGGACGGCTGGTGGATATGATGCTCGATTCCCACACCTGGCTGCATGGCAAGAAATTTGGCCTCTACGGCGACCCGGATTTTGTCATGGGGCTGACTCGCTTCCTGCTGGAGCTGGGCTGCGAGCCGACGGTTATTCTGAGCCATAACGCCAACAAACGCTGGCAAAAAGCGATGAAGAAAATGCTTGATGCCTCGCCCTACGGGCGTGAAAGCGAAGTGTTTATCAACTGCGATCTGTGGCACTTCCGTTCGCTGATGTTCACCCGGCAGCCGGACTTTATGATTGGCAACTCTTACGGCAAGTTTATTCAGCGCGATACCCTGGCAAAGGGCAAAGCCTTTGAAGTCCCGCTCATCCGCCTCGGCTTTCCACTGTTCGATCGCCACCATCTGCACCGCCAGACCACCTGGGGCTATGAAGGCGCAATGCAGATTGTGACAACGCTGGTCAACGCGGTACTGGAGAAACTGGATAGCGATACCAGCCAGTTGGGTAAAACCGATTACAGCTTCGACCTCGTCCGTTAACCATCAGGCGCCCCGCATTATGCGGGGCCAGGAGGGAATATGCCCATCGTGATTTTTCGTGAGCGCGGCGCGGATCTGTATGCCTATATCGCCAAACAGGACCTGGAAGCGCGTGTGATACAGATTGAGCATAACGACGCCGATCGCTGGGGCGGCGCCATTTCGCTGGAAGGAGGACGCTGTTATTACGTTAATCCTCAGCCTGCGCGGCCTGTCTTCCCGGTAAGCCTGCGCGCGACCCGCAATACGCTGCTATAAGGAGCTGAAGATGTCCGACAACGATACCCTTTTCTGGCGTCTGCTGGCGCTGTTTCAGACTTTACCGGACCTGCAACCGGCGCAAATCCTGGACTGGCTGGCGCAGGAGAGCGGAGAGACGCTGACGCCATCGCGGCTGTCCACCCTGACGCAAACGCAATTAGCCGCCCGCTTTCCCTCGCCTGATGCGGTGATGTCTCCCGCCCGCTGGTCACGGGTGATGTCTTGTCTGCGAGGCGAACTGCCCGCCCATTTACGTATCATTCGCCCCGCTCAGCGCACGCCGCAGCTGCGGGTCGCCTTTTGCTCGCAGGATGGTCTGGCGATTAACGGTCATTTCGGTCAGGGGCGGCTGTTTTTTATCTATGCGTTCGATGAGCAAGGCGGCTGGCTGTACGATCTGCGCCGCTATCCCTCCGCGCCCCTCCAGCAGGAGCCCGGCGAAGTGCGCGCCCGGCTTGTGGACGACTGCCAGTTGCTGTTTTGTCAGGAGATTGGCGGGCCAGCCGCCGCCCGGCTGATTCGTCACCGGGTACATCCGATGAAAGCGCAGCCCGGTACCACTATTCAGGCCCAGTGCGACGCGATCAATACGCTGCTGGCAGGGCGTTTACCGCCGTGGCTGGCGAAGCGACTTAACAGGGATAACCCTCTGGAGGAGCGCGTTTTTTAATCCCTGTATTGTGCCTGTTGCCCGCTGACCCCGCGGGCTTTTTTAGCGTTACCGGGAGCGGTGGAATGCGTGCCGTCTACGCGGCCCATGCCGTCGGGTAATTGCTGACAACGTGCGTTTTTCAGCAATTGCCCGGCGGCGCTTCGCTTACCGGGGCTACGGGCCCTCAGAGTGAGTAGGCCGGGTAAGGCATCAGCCGCCACCCGGCAAAAATGCGGACGCAATATCTCATGCAGATTCGGCATCACGCTCAAACCTGCTTCACATTCTGGTTCAGTGAGTAGGCCGGGTAAGGCGTCAGCCGCCACCCGGCAAAATGCGGGCATGGTAGCAAAAACTCGCCCGTCATCCCCCGGTGGCGCTGCGCTTACCGGGGCTACAGGCCCTCAGAGTGAGTAGGCCGGGTAAGGCGTAGCCGCCACCCGGCAAAAATGCGGGCATGGTAGCGAAAACCGGCCTGTTATCCCCCGGTGGCGCCTCATATTCCGGTTCCGTGGGCTGTTCCGTTCACCGTCAGTACGAGGATATATGTTATCTCCGCAGCCGGTGAACGGCATGGGGGCGTTTCGCTCGCCCCCATGACCCCCGGCATTGCGCTGGAAACCTGCCGCTGCGCGGTCCGCTCCACTCCGGCTTCATCTGGCGGACCGGCTGAGACGCGGCATCCTTGCCGCGACTCAGCCTCTGGCCGCCGTCCTGGCCGCCAGTCCTGGATGCGCGCCTGCGTTCCCGCCAGGTTTCCCTGATGCGCCCAACCTCCCTGCGGTGAGCCCGCAGTAAACCTGCAACTGCCTGGCCGCTGAAGATGATAAAAACTGGGGAAAATACCGCCCTCATCTGAAAGACCGACAGCGACGAATACCCTGCTGAAACCACAAAACCCACAGCGATGCCCTGGTGCCCGCTGAAACCGGCGAGCCGGAGACCCGAAGACAAGGGCTGGACGCCAGGGATGGCGGACAGAGGCGAATCGAGGCATGACGCCGAGTTGAGCCGACCGCAGGCTGAGGGGCGGGAGGTGAGCGCAGTGCGCAGCACCGGTTTCTTTGCGGGACCGCGGGGATTGTAAAGGGGAGACGGTTTTCTCCCCCTTTACCCGTTCACGGGCGACGGTCATCCATTTTCTGCGGGATTACGGTGAACGGAACCCGTGGCGCAGGGCCTGTATTTATGAGTTTTCCAGGTCAGGTAAGGCGTCAGCCGCCACCTGACAAGAATGCGGGCATGGTAGCGAAAACTCGCCCGTCCCCCCCCGGTGGCGCTGCGCTTACCGGGGCTACGGGTTCTCAGCCGCCTGAAGTGAGTAGGCCGGGTAAGGCGTCAGCCGTCACCTGACAAAAATACGGGCATGGTGGCGAAAACTCGCTCGTCACCCCCCGGTGGCGCTGCGCTTACCGGGGCTACGGGGCCTCAGCCGTCTGAAGGAGGCGAGCCAGGACCAGGCTTTAGCCGCACTTAACAGCGTCTGGCAGGCACCTTTTCATCAACAAAACCTAACGTTATCGCGGTAAGTGATAAAAACCCCCTTCCCCCCACCACGGCATTGTCTGATTGTTGGCTTTGTCGCAAAGCCAACAACACTTTTCCCTTAAAAATCAATGCACCTTTTCTGGAGCGCGAATTGCATCACCTCGTTATCCCCCACCGTCAACGAGGTCACTATGAAGGGAAATGAAATTCTGGCGCTGCTGGATGAACCGGCCTGTGAACACAACCATAAGCAAAAATCCGGCTGTAGCGCCCCCAAACCCGGCGCCACTGCCGGCGGCTGCGCGTTCGACGGCGCTCAGATAACCCTGCTGCCCATCGCGGATGTGGCGCATCTGGTACACGGCCCCATCGGCTGCGCCGGCAGCTCGTGGGATAATCGCGGCAGCGTAAGCTCCGGGCCAACCCTCAACCGGCTCGGATTCACCACCGATCTCAACGAACAGGATGTGATTATGGGCCGCGGTGAACGCCGCCTGTTTCACGCGGTACGCCATATTGTCACGCGTTATCATCCGGCGGCGGTCTTTATCTACAACACCTGCGTACCCGCGATGGAGGGCGACGATCTGGAAGCGGTATGCCAGGCCGCGCAAACCGCCACCGGCGTACCGGTCATCGCCGTTGATGCCGCCGGTTTTTACGGCAGTAAAAATCTCGGCAACCGGCTGGCGGGCGACGTAATGGTTAAACGGGTGATTGGTCAGCGCGAACCCGCCCCCTGGCCCGAAACATCGCCGTTTCCCCCGGAACACCGTCACGATATCGGCCTGATTGGCGAATACAATATCGCCGGTGAGTTCTGGCATATTCAGCCGCTGCTGGATGAGCTGGGCATTCGCGTGCTCGGCAGCCTCTCCGGCGATGGCCGTTTTGCCGAGATCCAGACCATGCACCGGGCGCAGGCGAATATGCTGGTCTGCTCGCGGGCGTTAATCAATGTCGCCAGAGCGCTGGAGCTGCGCTACGGCACGCCGTGGTTCGAAGGCAGTTTTTACGGTATCCGCGCCACCTCCGACGCGCTGCGTCAGCTGGCGACGCTGCTTGGCGATGATGATTTATGCCGCCGCACCGAAGCGTTAATCGCGCGGGAAGAGCAGGCGGCGGAACAGGCGCTTATCCCGTGGCGCGAGCAGCTTCGCGGACGCAAAGCGCTGCTTTATACCGGCGGGGTCAAATCATGGTCGGTGGTGTCGGCGCTACAGGATTTGGGCATGACCGTGGTGGCGACCGGCACACGTAAATCCACCGAAGAGGATAAACAGCGTATCCGCGAACTGATGGGCGATGACGCGGTCATGCTGGAGGAAGGCAACGCCCGCAGCCTGCTGGATGTGGTTTATCGCTATCAGGCTGACCTGATGATCGCCGGTGGACGCAACATGTACACCGCGTATAAAGCCCGCCTGCCGTTTCTCGATATCAATCAGGAGCGCGAACACGCCTTCGCTGGCTATCAGGGAATCGTCACTCTCGCCCGCCAGCTCTGTCAGACCCTCGACAGCCCCATCTGGCCACAAACCCATTCCCGCGCCCCCTGGCACTAAGGAGAACAGCATGGCAGACATTTTCCGCAGTGATAAACCCCTGGCGGTCAGCCCAATCAAAACCGGTCAACCGCTCGGGGCGATCCTCGCCAGTCTCGGGATCGAGCACAGCATCCCCCTGGTCCATGGAGCACAGGGATGCAGCGCCTTCGCCAAAGTCTTTTTTATTCAGCACTTTCACGACCCGGTGCCGCTGCAATCGACGGCCATGGACCCGACCTCGACGATTATGGGCGCCGACGGCAATATTTTTACCGCCCTCGATACCCTGTGCCAGCGTAACAACCCGCAGGCCATCGTGCTGCTGAGCACCGGCTTGTCGGAAGCCCAGGGGAGCGACACTTCCCGCGTGGTTCGCCAGTTTCGCGAAGAGTACCCCCGACACAAAGGGGTCGCGATACTGACGGTCAATACCCCGGATTTTTACGGCTCCATGGAAAATGGCTATAGCGCGGTACTGGAGAGCGTTATTGAGCAGTGGGTTGCGCCTGAACCGCGCCCCGGTCAGCGTAATCGCCGGGTCAATCTGCTGGTCAGCCATCTCTGTTCCCCGGGCGATATCGAATGGCTGCGCCGATGCGTCGAAGCCTTTGGCCTGCAGGCGATTATTCTGCCGGATCTGGCGCAATCGATGGACGGCCACCTGGCGCAGGGCGATTTCTCACCGCTGACCCAGGGCGGAACGCCGTTGCGTCAGATAGAGCAGATGGGGCAAAGCCTGTGCAGCTTCGTCATCGGCGTCTCCCTGAGTCGGGCTTCATCGCTGCTGGCCCAGCGCAGCCGCGGGGAGGTGATGACCCTGCCGCACCTGATGACCCTCGAACGTTGCGACGCCTTCATTCAGCAACTGGCGAAAATTTCCGGACGCGGAGTACCCGCATGGCTTGAACGCCAGCGTGGCCAGCTACAGGATGCCATGATTGACTGTCATACGTGGCTGCAGGGCCAGCGCATGGCGATGGCGGCGGAAGGCGATCTTCTGGCGGCGTGGTGCGATTTCGCCAACAGCCAGGGGATGCAGCCCGGCCCGCTGGTGGCGCCCACCGGCCATCCCAGCCTGCGCCAGCTGGCGGCTGAACGGGTAGTTCCTGGCGATCTGGAAGATCTGCAAACCCTGTTATGTTCCCAGCCTGCCGACCTGCTGGTGGCCAACTCCCACGCCCGCGATCTGGCGGAACAGTTTGCGCTGCCGCTGGTTCGCGCCGGCTTTCCGATTTTTGACCGGCTCGGCGAGTTCCGTCGGGTACGCCAGGGATATTGCGGAATGCGCGATACGCTGTTTGAACTGGCGAATCTGCTGCGCGAGAGACACCACCATCTTCCCCTCTACCGCTCGCCGCTTCGCCAGCACGTGGACCCCTCACTCACCGCAGGAGCCGCTTATGCCGACCATTAACCGTCAGTTTGATATGGTCCACTCCGACGACTGGTCAATGAAGGTCGCCTTCGCCAGTTCCGACTACCGTCACGTCGATCAGCACTTCGGCGCCACGCCGCGGCTGGTGGTATACGGCGTCAAAGCGGATCGGGTCACCCTGATCCGAGTGGTTGATTTCGCTGTCGAAAATGGCCATCAGGCGGAGAAGATCGCCCGGCGGATCCACGCCCTTGAGGGGTGCGTCACCCTGTTCTGCGTGGCGATTGGCGATGCGGTTTTCCGCCAGTTATTACAGGTTGGCGTTCGCGCCGAACGCGTTCCGGCGGACACCACCATCGTCGGTCTGCTACAGGAGATCCAGCTCTACTGGTATGACAAAGCGCAGCGTAAAAGCGCCCGCCAGCGCGACCCGGAACGTTTTGTCCGGCTGCTGCAGGAGCAGGAGTGGCAGGAGGATCTGGATCCACGCCGCTAACCATGTCGTTTCTGTGACAAACCCCACAATAAATAACGACAGTGTCGGCCGCGGGTTGTCAGGTTAAACCGTTAACCCATTAAGAATTAACGTATTTACGCATTGGTACTGCATTTGCTTGTTGGTTATCACCACCGCATTTTTTGCGGTGGACCGCGCCCCGGCGTTTTCCGTCATCATCCCTGGAGCTGACAGCATGTGGAATTACTCCGAGAAAGTGAAAGACCATTTTTTTAATCCCCGCAACGCGCGCGTGGTGGACAACGCCAACGCGGTAGGCGATGTGGGTTCATTAAGCTGCGGCGATGCGCTGCGTCTGATGCTACGCGTTGACCCGCAAACCGAAATTATCCAGGAGGCGGGCTTCCAGACCTTCGGTTGCGGGAGCGCGATCGCCTCCTCTTCCGCCCTGACCGAACTGATTATCGGCCATACCCTTGATGAAGCCGGGCAAATCACCAACCAGCAGATCGCCGATTATCTCGACGGCCTGCCGCCGCAAAAAATGCACTGCTCGGTGATGGGCCAGGAGGCCCTGCGCGCGGCCATCGCCAACTTTCGCGGCGAAAGCCCGGAAGCGGAGCATGAAGAGGGCAAACTGATCTGCAAATGCTTCGGCGTCGATGAAGGGCATATTCGCCGGGCGGTGCTGAACAACGGCCTGACCACCCTCGAAGAGGTAATCAACTACACCAAAGCGGGCGGCGGCTGCACCGCCTGCCATGAAAAAATCGAGCTGGCGCTGGCGGAAATCCTCGCGCAGCAGCCGCCGTCGCCCCTCCCGGTCACCAGCAGCAAAGATCCGCACTGGCAGAGCGTCGTCGATACCATCAATGAACTGCGCCCGCATATCCAGGCCGACGGCGGCGATATGTCGCTGCTTAACGTCGCCAATCATCAGGTGACCGTCAGCCTGTCCGGCAGTTGTAGCGGCTGCATGATGACCGATATGACTCTGGCCTGGCTGCAGCAAAAGCTGATGGAGCGCACCGGCTGTTATATGGAAGTGGTGGCGGCATAGGCCGCGGTTAACTGACCCAAGGGGGACAAGATGAAACAGGTTTATCTCGATAATAACGCCACCACGCGCCTGGACCCGATGGTTCTGGAAGCGATGATGCCCTTTTTGACGGATTTTTACGGCAACCCGTCATCAATACATGATTTCGGCATTCCGGCTCAGGCGGCTCTGGAGCGCGCACACCAGCAGGTTGCGGCGCTACTGGGCGCGGAATATCCCAGCGAGATAATCTTTACCTCCTGCGCCACCGAGGCCACCTCCACCGCTATCGCCTCGGCGGTCGCCCTGATGCCGGAACGTCGCGAAATTATTACCACCAGCGTCGAGCATCCGGCGACGCTGGCGGCCTGCGAACATCTGGAGCGTCAGGGGTATTTGATCCACCGGATCGCGGTCGATAGCGAGGGCGCGCTGGATATGGCGCAGTTCCGGGCGGCGCTCAGCCCGCGCGTCGCGCTGGTCAGCGTGATGTGGGCCAATAACGAAACCGGCGTGATTTTCCCGGTGGTCGACATGGCGGATCTGGCCCATGAACAAGGGGCGCTGTTTCACTGCGACGCGGTGCAGGTGGTGGGAAAATTGCCGATAAACGTCAGTAAGACCCGCATCGATATGCTCTCCTGTTCGGCACATAAGTTCCACGGGCCGAAAGGCGTCGGCTGCCTCTGGCTGCGTCGGGGAACGCGCTTTCGTCCGCTGCTGCGCGGCGGCCATCAGGAACACGGTCGGCGAGCCGGAACCGAAAACATCACCGGCATCGTCGGCATGGGCGCGGCCTGCGAACTGGCGCACATTCATCTGCCGGGAATGGGGCACATCAGCCAGTTGCGCGATCGCCTGGAACAGGGCCTGTTGGCTGACGTTCCCTCCGTGATGGTGATGGGCGGCAACCAGCCGCGCGTGCCGGGCACGGTAAATCTGGCTTTCGAGTTTATTGAAGGCGAGGCCATTCTGCTGCTGTTAAATAAGTCCGGGATCGCCGCGTCCAGCGGCAGCGCCTGTACATCAGGTTCGCTGGAGCCTTCCCACGTGATGCGGGCGATGAATATTCCCTACACCGCGGCCCACGGTACTATCCGTTTTTCCCTCTCGCGCTACACCCGGGAAAAAGAGATTGATTACGTCATCGCCACCCTGCCACCGATTATCGACCGGCTGCGCGCGCTGTCGCCCTACTGGCAAAACGGCAAGCCGCGCCCGGCGGATGCGCTATTCACGCCGATTTACGGCTAAGACGGGGTCGCGATGGGACGCATACTGATTAACGATACCACTCTGCGCGATGGTGAGCAGAGCCCCGGCGTAGCCTTTCGCACCAGCGAAAAGGTCGCCATTGCCGAGGCGCTGTATGCCGCGGGAGTAACGGCGATGGAAGTGGGCACCCCGGCAATGGGGGACGAGGAGATTACGCGGATCCAACTGGTGCGCCGCCAGTTGCCTCACGCCACCCTGATGACCTGGTGCCGGATGAACGCGCTGGAGATCCGTCAAAGCGCCGATCTGGGCATCGATTGGGTGGATATCTCCATTCCGGCGTCGGACAAACTGCGACAGTACAAACTGCGCGAGCCATTAGCGGTACTGCTGGAGCGGCTGGCGAAATTTATCCATCTTGCCCATACCCTCGGTATGAAGGTATGCGTGGGTTGCGAGGATGCCTCGCGGGCCAGCGAACAGACCCTGCGCGATATCGCCCTGGTGGCGCAGCAAGCCAGTGCCGCCCGCCTGCGCTACGCCGATACGGTCGGCATACTTGACCCGTTTACCACCGTGGCGCAAATCTCCGCCCTGCGTAACGTCTGGCCCGGCGAAATCGAAATGCATGCGCATAACGATCTTGGCCTTGCCGCCGCCAATACCCTGGCGGCGGTCAGGGCTGGCGCCACCAGCGTCAATACCACCATTCTTGGTCTTGGGGAACGGGCGGGCAACGCGGCGCTGGAGACCGTCGCGCTGGGTCTTGAACGCTGCCTCGGCGTCGAGACCGGCGTTCAGTTTGCGGCGCTGCCCGCGCTCTGTCAGAAAGTGGCGGATGCATCCTTGCGCCCCATCGACCCGCAGCAGCCGCTGGTGGGCGAGCTGGTCTTTACCCATGAGTCCGGCGTCCACGTGGCGGCGCTGCTGCGCGATAGCGAAAGCTATCAATCGATTGATCCGGCGCTGATTGGCCGCCGCTATAAGCTGGTACTGGGGAAACACTCCGGGCGTCAGGCGGTCAACGGCGTGTTCGACCAGATGGGGTATCACCTGAGTTCGGCGCAAATTAATCAACTGCTGCCCGCGATACGCCGCTTTGCCGAAAACTGGAAGCGCAGCCCGAAAGATTACGAACTGGTGGCACTCTATGATGAGATCTGCGCTGAACCCGTACTGCGAGCGAGGGGGTGATCATGGAGTGGTTTTATCACATACCCGGCGTTGACGAACTGAGCTCCGCCGAATCCTTTTTTCAGTTTTTTTCCGTCGCCTATCAGCCGGAGCGCCTTGCGCCCTGCTGTCTGCCGGTGCTGGCTACATTTCATCGCAAACTGCGCGCTGCAGTTCCGCTACGCAACCAACTGGAGGAAAACGCCCACGCACACTGGCTGCTGGCGCGGCGCTTGCTCGCTGAGAGCTATCAGCAGCACGTTCAGGAGAGCGGCACATGAGACCGAAATTCACCTTCAGCGACGAGGTCCGCGTGGTACGCGCGATTCGTAATGATGGCACCGTCGCGGGCTTCCCGCCGGGCGCGCTGCTGGTCAGGCGCGGCAGCACCGGGTTTGTGCGCGACTGGGGCATTTTTTTGCAGGATCAGATCATCTACCAGATCCACTTTCCCGACAGTGACCGGATTATCGGCTGCCGCGAACAGGAACTGATCCCCATCGCTCAGCCCTGGTTGGCCGGGAATTTGCAATATGGCGATACCGTCACCTGTCTGATGGCGTTGTCGGTCAACGGCGATGTGGTCGTGGCCGCCGGTCAGCGGGGACGCATTGAAGCCACCGATCAGGGGGAGTCCGGCGACGACTATACCGTCGACTTTAGCGGCCGCTGGTTCAGGGTCCCGGTACAGGCCATCGCCCTGGCTGAGGAGAGAGAATCATGAACGCATGGGAACGTTTTGGTCGACAGCGGCTGGCGCGCAGCCGCTGGAACCGTGAACTGAGCGCATTAAACGCAGCCGACAGAGAGGCTTTTGAGCAGGCCTGGCAGCGCCAGCACCAGATGGAACAGGCGATCGTCGCGCTGGTCCCGCCAGGCGATATTACCGCCGCGCTAAAAGAGAACATTGCCGCTTCCCTTAGCGTCTGGCTCGACGAGGGAGAGTTTACCCCACCAGAACGCGCGGCCATCATCTTGCATCACGCCCGGCTGGAGATCGCCTTTGCTGATATTGCCCGACAGGTGCCGCAGCCGGATCCCTCTACGGTACAGGCCTGGTATCTGCGCCATCAGACGCAGTTTATACGCCCGGAGCAGCGTCTGACCCGTCATCTGCTGCTGACCGTCGATGATGACCGCGAAGCGGTTCACCGGCAAATCCTGCGTTTTTATCAGCAAATCGACGCTTCCCGCAACGCCTTTGCGCCGCTGGCGCAGCGCTATTCCCAGTGTCCGAGCGCGCTGGAGGGCGGGCGTTTAGGCTGGATTAGCCGAGGGTTACTTTATCCGCAACTGGAGGAGGCGTTGTTTTCGCTGACGGAAAACGGGCTGAGTCCGCCGGTCGCCAGCGAGCTGGGCTGGCATCTGTTATGGTGTGAAGCGATTCGCCCTGCCGAACCGATGGCGCCGCAGCAGGCGCTGCAGAGCGCCCGGGATTATCTCTGGCAGCAGAGTCAACAGCGCCACCAGCGCCAGTGGCTGGAGCAGATGATCTCCCGTCAGCCGGGGCTGTGCGGGTAGCCGCGTCCGGGCTGTTGCCCCTCAGGCGACCGGAAACCCGTAGCCCCGTTAAGCGCCACGCCGCCGGGGGATAACAAGCCCATTTAGCTACCATGCCCACATTTTGCCGGGTGGCGGCTAACGCCTTACCCGGCCTACTCGGTTGTGTTTTATCACCTTCAGCGGTCAGGCAGTTGCAGGTTTACTGCGGGCTCACCGCCGGGGGGTTGGGCGCATCAGGGAAAACTGGCGGGAACGCAGGCGCGCATCCAGGACTGGCCGCCAGGACGGCGGCCAGAGGGCGGGTCGAGACAGGACAAAATTGCCGGGAGCAATTTTGAACAGCGCTTGCGCTGGCCCTGAAAGGGCGAGTCCCAGGGATGGGACGAGTAATCACGAGTCGCGCCCGGTCCGCCAGATGAAGCCGGAGTGAAGCGGACCGCGCAGCGGCAGGTTTCCAGCGCCATGCCGGGGGTGCAGGGGGACGGGCGAAACGTCCCCCTGCCCGTTCACAGGCTGTGGAGATAACATATATCCTCGTACTGACAGTGAACGGAACAACCCTCTGAACCAGAATGTGAAGCAGGTTTGAGCGCGATGCCGAATCTGTATGAAATTATTGTGCCCGCATTTTTGCCGGGTGGCGGCTGACGCCTTACCCGGCCTACTCACTCTGAGCGCCCGTAGCCCCGGTAAGCGCAGCGCCACCGGGGGATGAGAGGCCGGTTTTAGCTACCATGCCCGCATTCTTGTCAGGTGGCGGCTGACGCCTTACCTGACCTGGAAAACCATAAATACAGGCCCTGCGCCACGGGTTCCGTTCACCGTAATCCCGCAGAAAATGAACTACCGTCGCCCGTGAACGGGTAAAGGGGGAGAAAACCGTCTCCCCCTTTACTATCCCCGCGGTCCCGCAAAGAAACCGGTGCTGCGCACTGCGCTCACCTCCCGACCCTCAGCCTGCGGTCGGCTCAACTCGACGGCCTGTCTCGATTCGCCTCTGTCCGCCATCCCTGGCGTCCAGCCCTTGTCTTCGGGTCTCCGGCTCGCCGGTTTCAGCGGGCACCAGGGCATCGCTGCGGGTTTTGTGCTTTCAGCAGCGTATTCGTCGCTGTTCGTTTTTTCAGGGGAGGTTCTGTGTTTTATCATCTTCAGCGGCCAGGCAGTTGCAGGTTTACTGCGGGCTCACCGCCGGGGGGTTGGGCGCATCAGGGAAACCTGGCGGGAACGCAGGCGCGCATCCAGGACTGGCCGCCAGGACGGCGGCCAGAGGGCGGGTCGAGACAGGGCCGTCGAGTCGCGCCCGGTCCGCCAGATGAAGCCGGAGTGGAGCGGACCGCGAAGCGGCAGGTTTCCAGCGCCATGCCGGGGGTGCAGGGGGACGAGCGAAACGTCCCCCTGCCCGTTCACACGCTGTGGAGATAACATATATCCTCGTACTGACAGTGAACGGAACAACCCTCTGAACCAGAATGTGAAGCAGGTTTGAGCGTGATGCCGAATCTGTATGAAATTATTGTGCCCGCATTTTTGCCGGGTGGCGGCTAGCGCCTTACCCGGCCTACTCACTCTGAGCGCCCGTAGCCCCGGTAAGCGCAGCGCCACCGGGGGATGAGAGGCCGGTTTTAGCTACCATGCCTGCATTCTTGTCAGGTGGCGGCTGACGCCTTACCTGACCTGGAAAACCATAAATACAGGCCCTGCGCCACGGGTTCCGTTCACCGTAATCCCGCAGAAAATGGATGACCGTCGCCCGTGAACGGGTAAAGGGGAGAAAACCGTCTCCCCTTTACAATCCCCGCGGTCCCGCAAAGAAACCGGTGCTGCGCACTGCGCTCACCTCCCGGTCCTCAGCCTGCGGTCGGCTCAACTCGGTACTACTCGTCCCATCCCTGGGACTCGCCCTTTCAGGGCCAGCGCAAGCGCTGTTCAAAATTGCTCCCGGCAATTTTGTCATGTCTCGATTCGCCTCTGGCCGCCATCCCTGGCGTCCAGCCCTTGTCTTCGGGTCTCCGGCTCGCCGGTTTCAGCGGGCACCAGGGCATCGCTGAGAGTTTTGTGGTTTCAGCAGCATATTCGTCGCTGTCGGTCTTTCAGATGTGGCAGGTATTTCCCCGGTTTTTTATCACCTTCAGCGGTCAGGCAGTTGCAGGTTTCCTGCGGGCTCACCGCCGGGGGGTTGGGCGCATCAGGGAAACCTGGCGGGAACGCAGGCGCGCATCCAGGACTGGCCGCCAGGACGGCGGCCAGAGGCTGAGTCGCGGCAAGGATGCCGCGTCTCAGCCGGTCCGCCAGATGAAGCCGGAGTGGAGCGGACCGCGAAGCGGCAGGTTTCCAGCGCCATGCCGGGGGTGCAGGGGGACGGGCGAAACGTCCCCCTGCCCGTTCACACGCTGTGGAGATAACATATATCCTCGTACTGACAGTGAACGGAACAACCCTCTGAACCAGAATGTGAAGCAGGTTTGAGCGCGATGCCGAATCTGTATGAAATTATTGTGCCCGCATTTTTGCCGGGTGGCGGAAATACAGACACAATATCTAATATCGGCTTACCATCAATCTCAAACGCCTACAGTACGGCACTTTTAATCTCCTCCAGCCAGGCCGCCACACGCGCTTCGGTCTGATCGAACTGGTTATCCTGATCGAGCACCAGCCCAACAAATCGCTCTCCGTCCAGCGCCGCGGAAGCGCTAAACTCATAACCTTCATTCGGCCAACTGCCAATCACCTGCGCGCCTGCGGCGCACAACGCGTCGTACAGGGGACGCATGCCGCTGACAAAATTATCAGGATAGCCCTTCTGATCGCCGAGACCGAACAACGCCACGGTTTTCCCGCTCAGGCTCACGCCGTCAAGTCCGCTAATAAATTCGCTCCATGATTCGCTTTCGCACCCGGCGTCCAGCCCCGGCAACTGGCCGTCGCCGAGAGTCGGCGTACCCAGCAGCAGAACCGGATAGGCCATAAAATCCTCCAGCGTAGTGCGGTTAATGTTGACCGGGGCATCCGCTACATCGCCCAGCCGCTTGTGGATCATTTTCGCGATTTTGCGGGTTTTACCGGTATCGGTGCCAAAGAAAATACCAATATTCGCCATTGTTGTGCTCCTGTCGGGAAAGGTGTCTGAAAACACGAGTTACCGCAGGGGTATTGCGAAGGCTGTGCCAGGTTTCTTTGCACTACAACGGCTCACCCCTGCCCCATAACGATCGCACCTGCGCCGCCATCACCGGCCGCACCGGGCGCGCCGGGCCGACATCCCGCCAAAAATGCCTGGTTTTCCCCGATCGGATCAATGTTTCTGCAGGTCGCGCTGACAAAGGCGCATTGTTTGCATGGTTATATGCGTTGAGATAAAACCGCGCCATCTCTGTCGCGGTGTCAGACAAATTGTCATAACTGCGACACAGGAGTTTGTAATGACCCTGAATATGATGCTCGATAACGCCGTGCCGGAAGCCATCGCTGGCGCACTGACGCAACAACATCCGGGGCTGTTTTTTACCATGGTGGAGCAGGCATCGGTGGCGATTTCACTCACCGATGCCCGGGCAAATATTATTTACGCCAACCCGGCGTTTTGCCGCCAGACCGGGTATTCTCTGGCGCAATTGTTAAATCAAAATCCGCGCCTGCTGGCCAGCAGCCAGACGCCGCGCGAAATCTATCAGGAGATGTGGCAAACCCTACTCCAGCGCCAGCCGTGGCGCGGCCAGTTAATTAATCGACGCCGGGACGGCGACCTGTATCTGGTGGATATCGACATCACGCCGGTGCTAAACCCGAAGGGCGAACTGGAGCATTATCTGGCGATGCAGCGGGATATCAGCGTCAGCTACACTCTGGAGCAGCGGCTGCGCAACCATATGATGCTGATGGAGGCGGTGCTCAATAATATCCCCGCCGCGGTGGTGGTAGTGGATGAGCAGGATCGGGTGGTGATGGATAACCTCGCCTATAAAACCTTCTGCGCGGACTGCGGCGGTAAAGAGCTACTGGTTGAGCTACAGGTTTCACCACGCAAAATCGGCCCCGGCGTGGAACAGATCCTGCCGGTGGTGGTGCGCGGCGCGGTCCGCTGGCTGTCGGTGACCTGCTGGGCGCTGCCTGGCGTTAGCGAAGAAGCCAGCCGTTATTTTGTCGATAGCGCCCCGGCGAGAACGCTGATAGTGATCGCCGACTGCACCCAGCAGCGTCAGCAGCAGGAGCAGGGTCGCCTCGATCGCCTGAAACAGCAGATGACCGCCGGTAAGCTGCTGGCCGCCATCCGCGAGTCGCTGGACGCGGCGCTGATTCAGCTTAACTGCCCGATAAACATGCTGGCGGCCGCCCGGCGGCTGAACGGCGAAGGCAGCGGCAACGTCGCGCTGGACGCGGCGTGGCGCGAAGGCGAAGAAGCAATGGCGCGGCTACAGCGCTGCCGCCCCTCCCTGGCGCTGGAAAGCAATACCGTCTGGCCGCTTCAGCCGTTCTTTGACGACCTGTGCGCCCTGTACCGCACCCGCTTTGACGATCGCGCGATGCTGCAGGTAGGCATGGCTTCGCCGCATCTGGTCGGCTTTGGCCAGCGCACGCAGCTACTGGCCTGTTTAAGTTTATGGCTCGACCGCACGCTGGCGCTCGCGGCAGAGTTGCCCTCCGTGCCGCTGGAGATCGAACTCTATGCCGAAGAAGAGGAAGGATGGCTGGCGCTGTACCTCAATGATAATGTCCCGCTGCTGCAGGTACGTTATACCCACTCCCCCGATGCCTTAAACTCGCCCGGCAAAGGGATGGAACTGCGGCTGATACAGACGCTGGTAGCCCACCATCGCGGCGCCATTGAGCTGACGTCCCGTCCCCAGGGCGGGACCTGTCTTATTCTGCGTTTCCCGCTCTTTAACACCCTGACCGGAGGTGAACAATGATCCATAAATCCGACTCGGATACCACTGTCAGGCGTTTTGATCTCTCACAACAGTTTACCGCCATGCAGCGGATCAGCGTGATCCTGAGTCGCGCCACTGAGGCGAGCAAAACGCTTCAGGAGGTGCTGAGCGTTTTACACAACGATGCTTTTATGCAGCACGGGATGATTTGCCTGTACGATAGCGAACAGGAAATTCTGAATATCGAAGCTCTGCAGCAGACGGAACACCAGATGCTGCCCGGCAGTACACAGATTCGCTACCGGCCAGGGGAAGGGCTGGTCGGCACCGTGCTGGCGCAGGGCCAATCGCTGGTACTACTGCGCGTCGCCGACGATCAGCGTTTTCTCGATCGTCTGAGCCTGTACGATTACGACCTGCCCTTTATCGCGGTTCCATTGATGGGGCCTCATTCCCGGCCCATTGGCGTACTGGCGGCGCAGCCAATGGCGCGTCAGGAAGAGCGGTTGCCCGCCTGCACGCGGTTTCTGGAAACCGTCGCTAATCTGGTCGCGCAGACCATTCGGCTGATGATCCTCCCGACATCGGCGTCGCAACCGCAGCCTCCCCGGGTAGAACGGCCGCGCACCTGCACGCCATCGCGGGATTTTGGCCTGGAGAATATGGTCGGGAAAAGCCCGGCGATGCGGCAGATTACAGAAATCATTCGTCAGGTCTCCCGCTGGGACACCACGGTGCTGGTGCGCGGCGAAAGCGGTACCGGGAAAGAGCTTATCGCCAACGCGATTCACCATAATTCACCGCGCGCCGCCGCCGCGTTCGTCAAATTTAACTGTGCGGCACTGCCGGATACGTTGCTGGAGAGCGAACTGTTTGGCCACGAGAAAGGCGCGTTTACCGGCGCGGTTCGCCAGCGCAAAGGCCGCTTTGAGCTGGCTGACGGCGGCACCCTGTTCCTTGATGAAATCGGCGAAAGCAGCGCCTCGTTTCAGGCCAAGCTGCTGCGTATTCTGCAAGAGGGCGAGATGGAACGGGTCGGCGGCGATGAAACCCTGCGTGTGAACGTGCGCATCATCGCGGCGACCAACCGTCATCTGGAAGAGGAAGTGCGGCTGGGGAATTTCCGCGAGGATCTTTACTATCGCCTGAACGTGATGCCCATCGCCCTGCCCCCGCTGCGGGAACGCCAGGAGGATATTGCCGAACTGGCGCACTTTCTGGTACGTAAAATCGCCCGCAATCAGGGAAGAACGCTGCGGATCAGCGATGGCGCGATCCGCCTGTTGATGGAGTACAGCTGGCCGGGCAACGTGCGCGAACTGGAAAACTGTCTCGAACGCTCGGCGGTAATGTCGGAAAGCGGGCTGATCGATCGGGACGTGATCCTGTTCAATCATCGCGATAATCCGCCAAAAGCGCAGCCCATCAGCGCGCCGACGGAAGACAGCTGGCTTGATAACACGCTGGATGAACGCCAGCGGCTGATTGCCGCCCTGGAAAAGGCGGGCTGGGTGCAGGCCAAAGCGGCGCGGCTGCTCGGGATGACGCCGCGCCAGGTCGCTTACCGGATTCAGATAATGGACATTACCATGCCGCGACTCTGAGCCGCTGTGTAAGGTTCAGTACATTGTCGCCAGCGCGGCGGAATTGCGACAATTTATCGCCGAGAATAATGATAAAAATCTATATTTTTCAGTAAATTGAAAAAGTCATCTTTGGTATAGCATTTGCAGCAGGAAGGTATCGCCCAACTACGAAGGTACGATCATGACTTCCTGCTCTTCTTTTCCCGGCGGCAGAGCCTGCGGCGCTGCGGATAACAGCTCGTTAACGCCGCTGGTTGCCGATAAGGTTGCCGCACACCCCTGCTATTCTCGTCATGGGCATCACCGTTTTGCGCGGATGCATCTGCCGGTCGCGCCCGCCTGCAATTTGCAGTGTAACTACTGTAATCGTAAGTTCGATTGCAGTAATGAATCCCGACCCGGCGTGTCGTCAACGCTGCTGACGCCGGAGCAAGCGGTCCTCAAAGTGCGTCAGGTCGCGCAGGCGATCCCGCAGCTTTCGGTCGTCGGCATCGCCGGTCCCGGCGATCCGCTGGCCAACCTCGCCCGGACCTTTCGTACGCTTGAACTCATCCGTGAACAGCTTCCGGACCTGAAATTATGCCTGTCGACGAATGGCCTGATGCTGCCGGACGCGGTCGACCGTCTGCTGGATGTCGGGGTTGATCACGTAACGGTCACTATTAATACGCTGGATGCGGAGATTGCCGCGCAGATCTACGCCTGGCTATGGCTGGACGGCGAACGCTACAGCGGGCGCGAGGCCGGAGAAATACTTATCGCCCGTCAGATGGAGGGGGTGCGCAGGCTGACCGCTAAAGGCGTGCTGGTGAAAATTAACTCGGTGCTGATCCCCGGCATTAACGATAGCAGCATGGCGGAGGTCAGCCGCCAGCTTCAGGCCAGCGGCGCGTTTATCCATAATATTATGCCGCTGATTGCCAGGCCGGAGCACGGTACGGTATTTGGTCTCAACGGTCAGCCGGAGCCGGATGCCGACATGCTCGCGGCGATTCGCAGCCAGTGTGGTGAAGTGATGCCGCAGATGACCCACTGCCACCAGTGCCGCGCCGACGCTATCGGGATGTTGGGTGAAGACCGCAGCCAGCAGTTTACGCAACTTCCGCACCCGGCGAGCCTCCCCGCCTGGCTGCCGATCCTCCACCAGCGGGCGCAGCTTCATGCCAGCATTGCCACGCGCGGGGAATCTGAGGCTGATGACGCCTGTCTGGTCGCCGTGGCCTCAAGCCGGGGAGATGTGATTGATTGCCATTTTGGCCACGCCGACCGGTTCTATATTTACAGCCTGTCGGCCGCCGGAATGGTGCTGGTCAACGAACGGTTTACGCCCAAATATTGCCAGGGGCACGATGATTGCGAGCCGCAGGATAACGATGCCCGATTCACGGCGATCCTCGACCTGCTGGCAGACGTGGCGGCCGTATTCTGCGTGCGCATTGGTCATGCGCCATGGCAAAAACTGGAACAGGCGGGAATCGAGCCATGCATCGACGGCGCATGGCGTTCAGTGTCAGAAGTGCTTCCCGACTGGTGGCGGCAGCGTCGGGGGAACTGGTCCGCTTCGCAAACGCATAAGGGGGTCGCCTGATGCATCCACTCGACTGGTTAACACGCTTATGGCGGTTATATCACGCGGGGAAAGGGAGTTTTCCGCTGCGCATGGGGCTGAGCCCGGACGAGTGGCAGGCATTGCAGCAACAGCTGGGGGAAGTAGAAACGCCGCTGGATGGCGAGACATTAACCCGTCGGCGCCTGATGACGGAGCTGAACGCCACCCGTGAAGAAGAGTGCCAGCAGTTAAGGCTGTGGCTGGCGAGCTGGATGCAGCAGGACGCCGGACCGATGGCGCAGATCGTTGCCGAGGTATCGCTGGCATTTAATCATCTCTGGCAGGATCTGGGTCTTGAGTCGCGGGGAGAATTGCGTCTGTTAATGAGCGACTGTTTTCCGCAGCTGGTTGTGATGAACGAGCATAATATGCGCTGGAAAAAGTTCTTTTATCGTCAGCGCTGTTTGCTGCAGCAAGGGGAAGTGATCTGCCGCTCGCCAAGCTGTGACGAATGCCTGGAACGCAGCGTCTGTTTTGAATAGCGGCGTCGAGGAGGCGGCGCCATGCGCCTGAAACAAAAAGCCGGAGCCCGGCCAACCTTCTGATAGATGACCTTTGGGTATCGTCCCCGTATTTTTGCCGGGTGGCGGCTGGCGCCTTACCTCACCTGGAAAACCATAAATACAGGCCCTGCGCCACGGGTTCCGTTCACCGTAATCCCGCAGAAAATGGATGACTGTCGCCCGTGAACGGGTAAAGGGGGAGAAAACCGTCTCCCCTTTACAATCCCCGCGGTCCCGCAAAGAAACCGGTGCTGCGCACTGCGCTCACCTCCCGACCCTCAGCCTGCGGTCGGCTCAACTCGGTACTACTCGTCCCATCCCTGGGACTCGCCCTTTCAGGGCCAGCGCAAGCGCTGTTCAAAATTGCTCCCGGCAATTTTGTCATGCCTCGATTCGCCTCTGGCCGCCATCCCTGGCGTCCAGCCCTTGTCTTCGGGTCTCCGGTTCGCCGGTTTCAGCGGGCACCAGGGCATCGCTGTGAGTTTTGTGCTTTCAGCAGGATATTCGTCGCAGCTTAAAGAAACGGTGTTTTATCACTTTCAGCGGTCAGGCAGTTGCAGGTTTACTGCGGGCTCACCGCCGGGGGGTTGGGCGCATCAGGGAAACCTGGCGGGAACGCAGGCGCACATCCAGGACTGGCCGCCAGATGAAGCCGGAGTGAAGCGGACCGCGCAGCGGCAGGTTTCCAGCGCCATGCCGGGGGTGCAGGGGGACGGGCGAAACGTCCCCCCTGCCCGTTCACTCGCAAGGGTCAGAAAAACTATCTCCGTATTCACAGTGAACGGAACAGCCCACGGAACCAGAATGTGAAGCAGGTTTAAGCGTGATACCGAATCTGTATGAAATTATTGTGCCCACATTTTTGCCGGGTGGCGGCTGACGCCTTACCTGATCTGGAATCCCATAAATACAGGCCCTACGCCACGGGTTCCGTTCACCGTAATCCCGCAGAAAATGAACTACCGTCGCCCGTGAACGGGTAAAGGGGGAGAAAACCGTCTCCCCCTTTACAATCCCCGCGGTCCCGCAAAGAAACCGGTGCTGCGCACTGCGCTCACCTCCCGACCCTCAGCCTGCGGTCGGCTCAACTCGGCGTCATGCCTCGATTCGCCTCTGTCCGCCATCCCTGGCGTCCAGCCCTTGTCTTCGGGTCTCCGGTTCGCCGGTTTCAGCGGGCACCAGGGCATCGCTGTGGGTTTTGTGCTTTCAGCAGGGTATTCGTCGCTGTCGGTCTTTCAGATGAGGGCGGTATTTTCCCCAGTTTTTATCACCTTCAGCGGTCAGGCAGTTGCAGGTTTACTGCGGGCTCACCGCCGGGGGGTTGGGCGCATCAGGGAAACCTGGCGGGAACGCAGGCGCGCATCCAGGACTGGCCGCCAGGACGGCGGCCAGAGGCTGAGTCGTGACAGGACAAAATTGCCCGGAGCAATTTTGAACAGCGCTTGCGCTGGCCCTGAAAGGGCGAGTCCCAGGGATGGGACGAGTAATCACGAGTCGCGCCCGGTCCGCTAGATGAAGCCGGAGTGGAGCACACCGCGCAGCGGCAGGTTTCCAGCGCAATGCCGGGGGTGCAGGGGGACGGGCGAAACGTCCCCCTGCCCGTTCACACGTAACGAACAGAAAGACTGACTGCGTACTGACAGTGAACGGAACAGCCCACAGAACCAGAATGTGAAGCAGGTTTAAGCGTGATGCCGAATCTGTATGAAATTATTGTGCCCGCATTTTTGCCGGGTGGCGGCTACGCCTTACCCGGCCTACTCACTGTCAGTCTTTCAGATGTGGCAGATATTTCTCCCGGTTTTTTATCATCTTCAGCGGCCAGACAGTTGCAGGTTTACTGCGGGCTCACCGCCGGGGGGTTGGGCGCATCAGGGAAACCTGGCGGGAACGCAGGTGCACATCCAGGACTGGCCGCCAGGACGGCGGCCAGAGGGCGGGTCGAGACAAGGCCGTCGAGTCCCGCCCGGTCCGCCAGATGAAGCCGGAGTGGAGCGGACCGCGAAGCGGCAGGTTTCCAGCGCCATGCCGGGGGTGCAGGGGGACGGGCGAAACGTCCCCCTGCCCGTTCACTCGCAAGGGTCAGAAAAACTATCTCCGTATTCACAGTGAACGGAACAGCCCGCTGAACCAGAATGTGAAGCAGGTTTGAGCGTGATGCCGAATCTGTATGAAATTATTGTGCCCGCATTTTTGCCGGGTGGCGGCTACGCCTTACCCGGCCTACTCACTGTCAGTCTTTCAGATGTGGCAGATATTTCTCCCGGTTTTTTATCATCTTCAGCGGCCAGACAGTTTCAGGTTTCCTGCGGGCTCACCGCAGGGGGTTGGGCGCATCAGGGAAACCTGGCGGGAACGCAGGCGCGCATCCAGGACTGGCCGCCAGGACGGCGGCCAGAGGCTGAGTCGCGGCAAGGATGCCGCGTCTCAGCCGGTCCGCCAGATGAAGCCGGAGTGGAGCGCACCGCGCAGCGGCAGGTTCCCAGCGCCATGCCGGGGGTGCAGGGGGACGGGCGAAACGTCCCCCTGCCCGTTCACACGCAACGAACAGAAGAGTGACCGCGTACTGACAGTGAACGGAACAGCCCTCTGAACCGGAATATGAGAAGGCAGCATTGCGCTTTCCATACACGGTTAAACCTGATTAGTCTCCATTCCTGTGGACAAAGGTTCCGTTCACCGTAATCCCGCAGAAAATGAACTACCGTCGCCCGTGAACGGGTAAAGGGGGAGAAAACCGTCTCCCCCTTGTACAATCCCCGCGGTCCCGCAAAGAAACCGGTGCTGCGCACTGCGCTCACCTCCCGCCCCTCAGCCTGCGGTCGGCTCAACTCGGCGTCATGCCTCGATTCGCCTCTGGCCGCCATCCCTGGCGTCCAGCCCTTGTCTTCGGGTCTCCGGTTCGCCGGTTTCAGCGGGCACCAGGGCATCGCTGTAGGTTCTGTGCTTTCAGCAGGGTATTAGTCGCTGCTTAAAAAAACAGTGTTTTATCACCTTCAGCGGTCAGACAGTTGCAGGTTTCCAGCGCAATGCCGTTCACCGGCTGCGGAGATAACGAATATCCTCGTACTGACGGTGAACGGAACAACCCTCTGAACCAGAATGTGAAGCAGGTTTGAGCGTGATGCCGAATCTGTATGAAATTATTGTGCCCGCATTTTTTCCGGGTGGCGGCTACGCCTTACCCGGCCTACTTAATGTCAGTCTTTCAGATGTGGCAGATATTTCTCCCGGTTTTTTATCATCTTCAGCGGCCAGGCAGTTGCAGGTTTACTGCGGGCTCACCGCAGGGGGGTTGGGCGCATCAGGGAAACCTGGCGGGAACGCAGGCGCGCATCCAGGACTGGCCGCCAGGACGGCGGCCAGAGGGCGTGTCGAGACAGGACAAAATTGCCTGGAGCAATTTTGAACAGCGCTTGCGCTGGCCCTGAAAGGGCGAGTCCCAGGGATGGGACGAGTAATCACGAGTCGCGCCCGGTCCGCCAGATGAAGCCGGAGTGGAGCGCACCGCGAAGCGGCAGGTTTCCAGCGCCATGCCGGGGGTGCAGGGGGACGGGCGAAACGTCCCCCTGCCCGTTCACTCGCAAGGGTCAGAAAACTATCGGCGTACTCACAGTGAACGGAACAGCCCGCTGAACCAGAATGTGAAGCAGATTTGAGCGTGATGCCGAATCTGTATGAAATTATTGTGCCCGCATTTTGCCGGGTGGAGGCTGACGCCTTACCTGATCTGGAATCCCATAAATACAGGCCCTACGCCACGGGTTCCGTTCACCGTAATCCCGTAGAAAATGAACTACCGTCGCCCGTGAACGGGTAAAGGGGGAGAAAACCGTCTCCCCCTTTACTATCCCCGCGGTCCCGCAAAGAAACCGGTGCTGCGCACTGCGCTTACCTCCCGACCCTCAGCCTGCGGTCGGCTCAACTCGACGGCCTGTCTCGATTCGCCTCTGTCCGCCATCCCTGGCGTCCAGCCCTTGTCTTCGGGTCTCCGGTTCGCCGGTTTCAGCGGGCACCAGGGCATCGCTGCGAGTTTTGTGGTTTCAGCAGGGTATTCGTCGCTGTTCGTTTTTTCAGGAGAGGTTCTGTGTTTTATCACCCTCAGCGGCCAGACAGTTCCAGGTTTCCTGCGGGCTCACCGCCAGGGGGTTGGGCGCATCAGGGAAACCTGGCGGGAACGCAGGCGCGCATCCAGGACTGGCCGCCAGGACGGCGGCCAGAGGCTGAGTCGCGGCAAGGATGCCGCGTCTCAGCCGGTCCGCCAGATGAAGCCGGAGTGGAGCGGACCGCGCAGCGGCAGGTTTCCAGCGCCATGCCGGGGGTGCAGGGGGACGGGCGAAACGTCCCCCTGCCCGTTCACACGCAACGAACAGAAAGACTGACCGCGTACTGACAGTGAACGGAACAGCCCACGGAACCAGAATGTGAAGCAGGTTTAAGCGTGATGCCGAATCTGTATGAAATTATTGTGCCCGCATTTTTGCCGGGTGGCGGCTGACGCCTTACCCGGCCTACTTAATATCAGTCTTTCAGGTGAGGCAAAGGTATTTTCCCCAGTTTTTATCACCTTCAGCGGCCGGGCAGTTGCAGCTTTACTGCGGGCCCATCGCAGGGGCGTTGGGCGCATCAGGGAAACCTGGCGGGAACGCAGGCGCACATCCAGGACTGGCCGCCAGGACGGCGGCAAGAGGCTGAGTCGCGGCAAGGATGCCGCGTCTCAGCCGGTCCGCCAGATGAAGCCGGAATGGAGCGGACCGCGAAGCGGCAGGTTTCCAGCGCCATGCCGGGGGTGCAGGGGGACGGGCGAAACGTCCCTCTGCCCGTTCACACGCAACGAACAGAAAGACTGACCGCGTACTGACAGTGAACGGAACAGCCCACGGAACCAGAATGTGAAGCAGGTTTGAGCGTGATGCCGAATCTGTATGAAATTATTGTGCCCACATTTTTGCCGGGTGGCGGCTACGCCTTACCCGGCCTACTCACTATCTCCGTATTCACAGTGAACGGAACAGCCCTCTGAACCAGAATGTGAGGGGGCAGCGGGCCAGCACTGCGTCTTTCCATACACCGCCAGGCCGCGTCTGTCTCCACACCTGTGGATTAGAATACGTGCAACATCACCCTTTGCGGCGCGAAACGTAATCCCGCATTTTCTCACCGGTATAAATCTGCCGCGGACGATAAATATTCAGCGGCGTCTCATGCATCTCATTCCAGTGCGCCACCCAGCCGAGCGTTCTGCCGACGGCGGTAACCACCACAAACATTGACGAAGGCAGCCCCATCGCCTTCAGGATCACCGCAGTATAGAAATCAACGCTGGGCGACAGGCCATTCTCGACAAAGTACGGATCGGTCAGCGCCACCTCTTCAAGGGCCATCGCCACCTGCAGCGGCATATCAGACATCCCCAGCTCATTCAGCACCCGATGGCAGGTCTCCCGCAGAATAGCGGCTCTCGGATCGAGATTGCGATAGCGGGAATTACCGAATCCCAGACGACGAAACGCCTGCGGATCGCGTTTCGCTTTACTGAGGAACGCGGGGATTTGATCGACGGTGTTAATCTCCTCCAGCATGCGCATACTGGCTTCGTTCGCCCCGCCGTGAGTTGGCCCCCACAGGGAAGCCAGCCCTGCGGCGATGCAGGCGAACAGATTCGCGCCGGACGAGCCCGCCGCCCGCACCGTGGTGGTTGAGGCGCACTGCCCGTGGTCGGCATGCAGCACCAGAATCTGATTCATCGCCTGCTCAATCACCGGATTGAGCTGATAATCCTCAGCCGGAATGGCAAACAGCATATGCAGGAAGTTCCCCGCGTAGGAGAGATCGTTGCGCGGATACTGCGCCGGTTGCTCAATGGAAAACTTATAGCTCATCGCCGCCAGCGTCGGCATTTTCGACAGCAAACGGGTAGCGGCCAGCGCACGGTGCGCCGGGTTTTCCACATCCAGCACATCGTGATAAAACGCCGCCAGCGTCCCCACCAGGGCGCACATTAAGGCCATAGGATGGGAATCGCGACGAAAACTGCTGCACATACGCGCAATCTGCTCATGCACCAGGCTGTGGCGAGTAATATTTTCTTTAAATTGCTGATAGCTGGCTTCGTCTGGCGCATCCCCTTGCAGCAAAATCCAGGCGACCTCAAGGAAATCGCACTGGCGGGCCAGTTGATCAACCGGATAGCCCCGGTGCAGCAGAATGCTCTTTTCGGTATCAATATAGGAAATCGCCGACGCGCAGCCCGCGGTATTCGTAAAACCGGGGTCAAAACTACAGATCCCGAGCGGCGCAAGCGGACGGATATCCATGCCGACATGGCCCAGCGTTCCCGAGACCGTACTCAAAGGAATTGACTGTTGTTCATCCAAAGACAGCGTTAGCGATTTTGTCGTCATCCTGTAAGGTCCCCTTCCACAACACATGAATAATTAACCTGGACATTTTCCAGGCAGAATTGCCAACATAACAGAGTCGCCCGGGGATTCTTTGATATAAATAAAATCCGCGCAAAGAATCGCCCGTTTTCGTCGCCTCACCCCTGCTGAGGCCTCTGCAACCGGGCCCTCCGCTCAGGCGATGACGTGTCCAGCGCCTTCTCCTTTGCTATAGTGCCACCACTGACAATACACCTCAGGAAAATCTTATGGAACGGCTGGATTGCGATCGAATGTTCGTTGCGGTAATGGAAACCGGCAGTTTTACTCTCGCCGCCCAGCGCTGCGGTACCAGTCACGGCCAGGCCTCGAAACTTATTTCCAGCCTCGAACGCAGCCTGGGCGTCAATCTGTTAAGGCGCAGCACCCGCTCACTGACGCCGACTGATGTCGGACTGGCCTACTATGAGCGCATCCGCCAGTTGCTGACTGACTATGATGAACTCAACGACGCGGTGCGGAATATCGCCAACGCCCCCTCCGGGCGGCTGCGGATCTCCGCTCCGGTGACCTTTGGCACCACGCAACTGGCCCCGCATCTGGTTACTTTCGCCCACCGTTATCCGGATATCGAGCTCGACGTCAGCTTCTCCGATCGGCTGGTCAGCGTGGTGGACGAAGGTTTTGACCTTGCGATACGTATTGGCAATCTGAGCGACAGCGCGCTGCTTGCCCGCCGCCTGTGTCCCATCCGCAACGTGGTGGTCGCGGCGCCGGAATATCTCTCTCGCCGAGGTGAACCGCCGCGCTGGGACGCCCTAAACCAACACGATCTGATTGTCGATACCAATTTTCGCGATCCCTGGCACTGGCCGTTCCTCGATAGGCAGCAGCTACACGCCCAGCCGGTCTCTGGTAAATTAAAATTTTCCAATGCTGAAGTTTGTCTGGCCGCCGCCCGCTCCGGTCTCGGCATCGCCCGGCTCCCCTATTTTATCGCCCGCCAGGCCATTGACGAAGGTAGCGTGATTCCGCTGCTGACGGCTTACGAAGCGCCGCCGCTGGCGCTGTATGCCGTTTTCCCTCCCGCACGCTACCTGGCGCACAAATCCCGGGTGATGATCGATTTTCTGGCCGAAGTCTTTGCCAATGATGAAGAACGCGCCCGCTGTTGACATTATTTCCGTAATGGAAATAAACATGCGCCTTTTGCACGGATAATCAGACAAACGAAATCGAGTACAGTCTTCGCATACACTCACAGGAGAGGATTTACATCATGATTGACCAACGTACTGCCCCATATGCCGCTCTGGTTATGCGTCTTGCTTTAGGTATTCTGTTTCTCGCGCATTTTGGCCTGAAATTCTTTGTCTTCACGCCTGCCGGCACGGCTAAATTCTTCGCCTCCCTCGGACTGCCGGGCTGGCTGGCCTATATCACCATGACCGTTGAACTCCTTGGCGCGATCGCCCTGATCCTCGGCGTGTATACCCGCATCGTGGCGGTCATATTGATCCCTATCCTGCTGGGCGCCATCTTTACCGTGCACGGTCCCGCCGGGTTCTTCTTCACCAATCCTAACGGTGGCTGGGAATTTCCGGCATTCTGGATTATCGGCCTGATCGTTCTGGCGCTGACCGGTGACGGGAAATACGCATTGAAACCAACGCCAGTAAAACTGTAACGGAGGCCGTATGCTGATCGACGGGAAATGGGCGGCGGAGTGGCACCCGGTACAGGCAACCGATAAACAGGGCGGCTTCGTGCGCCAGACCTCCAGCTTTCGCCACTGGGTGACGCCGGACGGTTCTCCCGGCGTCACCGGCGACGGCGGGTTTATCGCCGAGCCGGATCGTTATCATCTGTACGTGGCGCTGATCTGCCCGTGGGCTTCCCGTACGCTGATCGCCCGTAAGCTTAAAGGGCTGGAAGCGGTGATTAGCGTATCGGTCGTTGAGCCCTGGTTAATGGATGAAGGCTGGCACTTTGGCGATTATCCGGGTTCAGACCGCGATACGCTCAACCACGCCGAGTGGCTGCATCAGCTTTATACCCGGGCCGATCCGCGATTCACCGGGCGCGCCACGGTGCCCGTACTGTGGGATAAAAAAACCGCGACGATCGTCAACAACGAGTCTGCCGATATCGTGCGCATGTTTAACACCGGTTTTGGCCAACTGGCCCGCAACGATATCGACCTTTACCCCGCCGCGCTGCGGGAAGAGATCGACCAGCTCAATGCGGAGATTTATCCGCAGCTTAACAACGGCGTCTACCGGGCGGGGTTTGCCACCACGCAGGTCAGCTATCAGCAGGCGGTCACGGACGTTTTTGCCATGCTCGACAAGCTTGAAGCGCATCTGGCAACCCGTCAGTTTCTCTGCGGAGAGACGTTGACCGAGGCGGATATTCGCCTTTTTGTCACCCTTATCCGCTTTGATGCCGCCTACCACGGCCTGTTCAAATGCAATCTGCGTAAGTTAGTGGAATATGGCAATCTCGACCGCTATCTGCGCCAGATTCTGACCATTCCCGGCATCCGCGAAACGGTCAATATCGACCATATCAAAAAGGGCTACTACTCTATTAAGGCGCTGAATCCGAACGGTATCGTCCCCGTCGGCCCTGACCTCAGCCGCTACGGATTTTAGCCGCAGACGCTTACCATAACGTCGGCGTGTTTAATCGCGCCGCCGTTATCACCGCGCCCGAACGTAACAACCGCGTTTTTTAACCGGGCGTAGTAATCTCAGCCGCATCACGCTTTGCCGCCAGTTCTCCCACAAAACGCGTTGCGGGGATAACAGCAAAAATTTTTATCTTCTGACTGAACTTCTGCCTTGCATTTTATCCCCCATTCCGAATACGTTAACGTTAATTAAGAATTTTCCTACTACTGATCCGGCCAGTTTTTTGGCCTACAGATAACGCTGGAATAATATTGTCGACACCAGCAGAATGCGGCGTCGTTTCATCCTATACCCTAAATAATTCGCGTTGCTTAGAGCCTATCCCACCAGGTGTTATTGGCGCAGCCAGTTTGAACACGGCCAGCGCGAAAGAACCGGAGCGTACACGTAGTACGTGAGGATTCTGAGCACTGCCCGGGTTCAAAATGACAAGCAAGGGTGAGCGGGCGTAACCAACGCATAAGCAACTTGACGTATGACGGATATACACACTTATTTCCCGGATTTCGGGCTGCGGTCGTCTGGCCGTTAATATCCTGTTGATATTATTGAACCATGCCGCAAGGGGGGCGTGATTGAATCGTTTGTACGCTGTTTTTGCTATCCATAACGCCGGGCCCGGCCGCATGCACCGCAGGCTGCCTTTTTGGGCATGGTGTGGCGTCCTTTTTGCCCTGCACATCGGGACGCCAGCTCACGCGGAAGTCCGCCAGTTGGGGATCGATATTCCGGTCTATTGGTATACCGACGCCAGCAATACGATGACGCTGGACGCCTTCCTCGCCTTACCCAAAGGCGCGCTGAAACCCGTGGCGCAGATCCCGTCGTTTGGCTATTCGTCAAAGACCCTCTGGCTCCGGACGTTATTGCCTGCGGACTATTTTTCCGGCGAACAGCGCTGGCTACAGCTTGGCCCGTCATATGTTGATCATATGACCGTGTTCTATCGCCCCTATGGCAGTGATGGCCCGTGGATACAAAAAGAGTATGGCGATCGCAGCGCCACCAGGGATAATGACATCGACTATCGTAAAAGCGTGCTGATTTTACCGCCGCCGCCAACGGCGGAGGGGTACGAGATGGTCTTCCGTCTCCGGAGCACCAGTACCCTTCTTTTGCTGGCGACCCTCTTCTCACCACAAGAGTTTGTGCATACGGCCACGCTCTCTACCGCCTTCTGGAGCTTCTACTTCGGCCTCGCGGCGATTGCCAGCGCTATCGCCCTGTGTCTCGCCATTGTACTGCGCCGCCGTTTATTTTGGGGGATCTGTCTGGTCTCCCTCAACTATCCGCTGGTCGCGGCCCTGCACGGCTACCCGGCATGGCTATTTGGCGACGCCGTTCTGCCAGTACAGGATTACATGATCAGCAGCATATCGCTGATGAGCTATGCCACCACCCTGTGGCTGCATAGCGAATTCTTTGATCTGAAGAAGAATATGCCGCGCCTGCATCGACTACTGCTGGCGGCGATAGGTTTGAATATTGTTCTGCAAATCAGTATTCCACTGGGATTTTACGGTCTGGCGATGCAAATTAAAGCGGGTGTGTTCTTTATCGCCGCTCCCCTTCTGCTGATAACGTCCTGGACCCTGTGGCGACGCAAAGCGGTTGATCGGAAAACGCTGTTACTCGGGATACTGCCGCCGCTATACGTAGGGTGTACCGGGCTGGTTCTCCTCTCTATCAACGGTATTATTCCCTTTCACAACATGGTTTATTCCGCCTGGCAGTACGCATTGCTAGTCCATATTTTCATCGTATTGATTATCGCCGTACTGCGGGTACAAGCGGAAAATCGCGCTCTGATGCGCAAGAAACAGTTGGCGCGTGAACTGCAGATTGAGCGCGAGGCCAGCTTCCACCAGCGCCAGTTTATGGGCATCGTGGCGCATGAGTTCAGAACGCCGCTGGCGGTTATTCAGGCCGCGCTGGAAAACCTGCGCCTGTCCGCTGCCACATTCACCCAGAGTTCGCGCCTCGATCGCATGCAACGGGCCACAAACCGTCTGGTGCAGCTAACCGATAATTGCCTGGCCGATGCCCGCCTCTCCTCCTACGCCCTGAGCCCCGATAAGCAGGATACCCCCCTGCTGCAGGTCATCTTTATGGCTGCGACAGTGGTGGATTTGTCGCTGGATCACTATTTAAATGTTGTCCTTGAAGGGCAAACCGTCGGCCCTGAGTCGCCTTCTCCGGTGCTGTTTATCGATAGCGGGCTGTTGTGTATTGCCATCGCCAACCTGCTCGACAACTCGGTCAAATATTCCGTCTCCGGGGAGATTAGCGTCGAAATTTATCAGCAGGAAAAATGGATTGAAATCCGTATTAGCGACCACGGCCCCGGTATTCCGCCTGAGCAGGTCGCGTATATTTTCGAGCGCTATCGACGCGGCGAACCGCATGCGACCAACGCCTCCGGCACCGGACTGGGATTGTACGTCGCCCGACAAATCATCCACGCCCACGGCGGCGCTCTCTCGCTGGCAAAAAATACCTCTGCCGAATGCCAGTTTGCGCTCACGCTGCCAGCGGCTATACAGCAGGAGGACAAATCATGACGTTACGCGTGGCTATCATCGAAGATAGCGCTGATTTACTCGACGAACTGCTGGCCTTTTTACGCCATCGCGGACTGGACGTCTGGGGCGTACGCAGTGCCGAAGTGTTCTGGCGACAGCTGCACCGCAACCCTGTCGATATTGTGCTCATCGACATCAGCCTGCCGGGAGAAGACGGATTTAGCGTACTGGACTATCTGCATGAAATAGGTCAGTACGGGCTGATTGTTATCACCGCCAGAGGGCATGAGCAGGACAAACTGCAGGCGTTTAATGCCGGCGCCGATCTCTATCTGATTAAGCCGGTCAATTTCTCCGCCCTCGCGGATAACATTCATGCGCTTGGCGCCCGGCTTCAGCAGCAAAAACCGCCAGCACAGGTTGATCTACCGGTCGCCGCAAAGCCGGCAACCGCCTCCCCGTGGAAATTGCACACCGATCAGTTGATTGCGCCATCGGGGCTGAGCCTGCCGCTGACCCAGCAGGAATACCGGTTGCTGGAAATCTTAATGCGTAACCGCAATGAAGTGTGCAGCAAAGTTGAGCTACACGACTCTCTGTTTACCGATGAAGGCGAGCCGGAGCTGCACCGAATTGACGTGGTGATCAGCCGCCTGCGGCATAAAGCCCGTCTTCACGGCATCACGCTGCCGATTCGCGCTATTTTTGGCAAAGGCCTGGCGTTCATCTCCTGATCTCTCCCCGTCCGGCAGCCGTTATGTTGCCGGCTGACGGCGGCTCTTGCTGTCTCGCTTTTCCCCCTCACCGGATGAGTTCCGCATTTTTTGGTAACTTTTTTCGTTTTTTGAGAGAAATGAGAGGAATGAGACTGACAGACCACTAGGATTTTTCCTACATTGATTAGGCGTCGTGAACATACCGGCAACGTTTTCTGTAAAGAAAACAGGTTGTTGCAGAATTCAGCAATGACCACGCGCGAAGAGTTTGCCGTACGCTTTGGGCCATGCGCCGCCCGCCCAACCTGTAGATGAATATAAAATATTCTCGTGCCTGCGGTGTACGCTTTACTATCAAATAAATTTATTAAAGGATCCCAACCATGACCATGCAAACATGGTTAGCTTTACTGCTGTGCGTATTTTGCCTGTGCATTTCTGTCTACAGTCTTGTTTCTTATCTCAGAGACAGGAAAAAACAAAAGCTGCCGTTTTCAGCGAAGAACTCAATGCGTAGAAAATAAGGCCAGGCAATATAATAATAAAAAACTTGCATAGCAATAATCACCGCATACGCCGGAGGTATGGCCACGGAGTGGCGTTATGTTGATTCATCAGGAAAGTAACGCCATGAAAAAAATTAACATCGCAATCAATACCAAAAATACCTTCCTCAGAGAATCGCTGGTTTCAATGATCAACGAACTGATCCGCCATAATCGTCATCTGCACGTCACTTTTTCTTATAAGCATAATGATTTTTCAGATAAAGATATGATTATCGCTGAAGTTCTCCCCGGCGAGATTTATCTGTGTAATACCAGCATAAAAAACCGCAAAACGGGCAGTTCGGTGATTATATTACACAGCTATGACCCGCTTCCGGAAAAGGAACGCATTGTTAATTGTCTGAAGGGCGTTACCTTTGTCTCAATCAAATCCGTGCCTATTAATAAAATGTTTGACATTATTGCCGGGGAACTGAAAAAGAGTGAAAACCTGCCGCCAACGCCAACAGCCACTTCTGAGCTAATATGCAGCAACTGCCCGCATAAAATGCTATCAAGATCGCAGGTCGCCGTTGCCAGCGGCATTATTCATGGCTTCGACATCGGTAAAATATCCGCACTTCACAACGTGACGCCCAAAACTATCGTCTGGCACAAAAGTAAAATCATGGAAAAATATCGCCTTAATAATAATTATGACTTTTTTCAATTTATTAATTTATTGAAAGAGCGCTGGTAATCGCCCCAGAGTCAATCGTCAATAACGGAATGCGGGGCGAAATTAGGAATCTGACAGGTTATTTGACAAGGGATTCCGAAATATATCAAGGGGATGAAAAACATCTATTCAGTCGTTACTGACTGCATGTAACATGACCGGGTTTTCTGGTATGACGATACCGCCGCTAATACATTCTGCAACGTGCAGTCTGGTAGAAATACAATAAAAAAAACCTCTTTATCGAGGATTATTCACTTCGTCACATTGCCCCTCGCGTGCCTGTCAGGGGCCTCTTTTTTCAAACCCGCTTTATCCCCGGCATGAACGCCCCCCTCGCAGAGGGCGCATGTTTATCAGGCTTCGACCTGCTGAGGTCCGGCTTCGCTCTCCGGGATCGCATCCTCCAGTAAGCCTTCATTTTTTGACAGCATTGCGGTGGCGATACCGTTACCCAGCACGTTAATCGCCGAACGCCCCATATCGAGGAAATGGTCAATGCCCATCAGCAGCAAAATACCCGCCACCGGAATATTGAAGCTCGGAATTGTCGCGGCCAGCACCACCAGCGCGGAACGGGGTACCCCGGCAATCCCTTTCGACGCCAGCATCAGCGTCAGCATCATCACGCTAATTTCGCCGAAGCTAAGCTGAACGTTATAGGCCTGCGCGATAAACATCGCGGCGAAAGAGCAGTAGACCATCGAGCCGACGAGGTTAAAGGAGTAACCGATGGGCAGCACAAACGATGCGATGTTGCGCGAGCAGCCGAAGCTCACCAGGCGCTCCAGCGTCTTCGGATAGGCCGCTTCGGAACTGCTGGTGGTAAACGCCACCAGTACCGGGTCTTTCAGCATATTCAGCAGGCGAAACACCTCTTTTTTCAACACCATATAGCCCACTGCCAGCAGCACCATGCTGGTCAGCAGGATCGCCACGTAGTAACCGCCGATAAATGAAGCGTAGTTAAGCAGTATCCCCAATCCCTGAGCGGCGATAACCGAAGAAATGGCCGCGAAAATCGCCAGCGGTGCCACATACATCACGTATCCGGTCACCTTCAGCATAATATGGGAAACCACATTCAGCGCCGCCACCAGCGGCGCATTGAATTTTTCTCCCAGCGACGCCCCGGCAATGCCGAAGAACATTGAGAACACCACAATTTGCAGAATTTCGTTGTTGGCCATCGCCTCTGTAATGCTGGTCGGGATGGTATGGGTCAGAAAACCTTTTAAGCTCATCCCGCTCACCGCCAGCCCGGTATCCACAGACGCCTGAGGGATCGCCAGGTTCAAACCGGCGCCAGGATGCTCCAGGGTGACAATGACCAGCCCGACCAGAATGGACAGAATTGACGAAGTGATAAACCACACCATCGCTTTACCGCCGACCCGCCCGATGGTCGCCGTTTCGCCAAGGCGCATAATGCCGACCGTCAGGGTACTGAAGACCAACGGCGCAATCACCATCTTAATCAGGCGCAGGAACACGTCGGTGAGCAGCGTAATGTTTTCTGACCATGCGGTGATGGCGGCTGGCGCTGCGTATGCGTGGATGGCCGCGCCGGAGAGGATACCTAACAACATGAAAATGACGATGAACAGCGTGAGTTTGTTTGCACTTGCCACAAAAATTAACCCCTGATTTATTTAACCTGTTGATTTAATGCACATATATTCTATGTATTAGCGCACATTAAATATTCACCGCATAGATTGAATAAATGCCGGACCGGTCACAACTGTTTTTTAGTTTTTACAGGAAAAGTTAATCTGCACGTTGATGTACATCAATCCGGGCGGGTATCAGGGACGATCAAAAAAGCGCCGGCGACTGAAGCCGACCGGCGCAAGAGGCATCAGTTTTTGACGGTATCTTCAAGGAAGAATCGGCCCAGCGGATTCTGGTAAAAACCGTCAATATTTTTACGGCTGACGTTGCGGTACGGGCTGTAATACAGATCGATCCAGTTGACATCGGCCTTGGCCATTTTTTGCAGATCGATATACATCTGTTCGCGCTTTTTGCTATCCATTTCGACGCGCGCGGCGGCCACCAGCGCTTTCACCTTCTCGTTATGATAGCGGGTCATATAGTTCATATTGGCGTCGTGGCCAAGTACAAAGGTGGTTTTCTGGTCAGGGTCGAGAATATCGTTAGTCCAGTACATCACTGAAATATCGTAATCCCCGGCAACCAGCATATCCCAGCTCTGACTCGGATCGACCTTTTGTAAATTGACCGTCACCCCGGCTTTCGCCAGCTGCTGTTGCAATAAAATGGCGATTTGCTCGTCCACTTCATCCCCGGCGTTCACCACATAATTCAGCTTCAGGTTCTCGGCCCCCGCCGCTTTTAACATCTGCTTTGCCTTTTGCGGATCGTATGGCCGCCGCAGATTGTCCGCGTAGTGGTAAAGCGCCCCGGCCGGAATATAGGAGTTCGCCACCTGGCCATAGCCAAACGTCACGGTCTTGACGATCGCGTCTTTATCAATCGCAAAGTCCAGCGCCTGACGTACCGCCACTTTACCCAGCGCGCCGTGAGAATGGTTGATCAGCAGATGATCTTCGCGCGTGGAAGGATTGAGTTCAACCTTCAGATTCGCGTCCTTCTGTAATGACGCAATGCGCGAGAAAGGCACGTTCAGCGCGGCATCCAGTTCGCCCGCCTGCACTTTCAGCATACGGGTATTATCATCCGGGATCGTTAACCACTCCACGCCATCCAGGCTGACATTTTTCGCCTGCCAGAAGTAAGGATTCTTCACCAGCACGATTTTTTCACCGCGCTGCCACTCCTTAACGCTAAACGCGCCGGACCCCACCGGTTTTTCAGCAAATGCCTCTTCACCTTCCGCCTCCATCGCTTTTTGTGAAATCACCGAAGCATTGGGCAATGCCAGTTGCGACAAAAATGGCGCAGAAGGGGATTTCAGCGTCACCACCAGCGTGTGGGGATCCGGCGCCTCCGCTTTGGCGATAATGCTATACGAATCGCGCCACAGCGACCCCTCATCATCACGGATACGCATCAGGCTGAAAGCCGCATCGCTGGCGGTAACCGGCGTCCCGTCGGAAAATTTGGTATCGCGGATTTTAAAGGTATACACCTTACCATCCGGGGAAACCGTCCAGCTCTCGGCCACGCCCGGCTCCAGTTTCGTCCCCGTTTTATCGACTCGCACCAGCGGGTCGAAGACGTTGGAAAAGACCCAGTTATCGGCGTTTTGCGCCGATTTTATGGGATCGAAAGTGGTGCTGTCCTCGCGACGGCCTATGCTCAATACCCCCGCCGCCTGCGCCATTTCGCTTACCACGCTTAGCGCCAGAAAAACGCTGGCCGCCAGTAACTTAACATGCCTGTGCTTCATCAAAAGATCCCCCAGTCAAAGGAAAAACGGTCTCATCGCCTGCGTGGTTAAGTACGCAGGCATAAGTGCGGTCGGCAATCTGCCGGGTTGGTGGAGCGTCGGTGCGGCACTGCACCTGCGCATAAGGACAGCGCGGATGAAATGCACAGCCTTGCGGCACCGCGACGGGGCTGGGCGGTTCGCCTCCCAGCATATTCTTCGGCAACGGTTTGTCCGGGTCGATTTCCGGGATCGCCGAGACCAACGCGGCGGTATAGGGATGCAACGGCCGGGTGAAGAGCGCCTCCGCAGGCCCCTCTTCCACGATCCGTCCGAGGTACATGACCGCAACGCGATCGCAGAGCCGACGAACAATCGCCAGATCGTGAGCGATAAACAGAATCGCCAGCCCTATCGTCTCGCGCAGCGTCATTAATAAATTGACAATCTGTCCCTGAATGGAAACATCCAGCGCTGCGACGCATTCATCCGCCACAATCAGCCGGGGTTCCATGGCCAGCGCTCTGGCAATACCGGCGCGCTGACACTGACCGCCGCTAAGCTGAGCCGGTTTCGCGCTGGCCTGCTGCGGACGCAGGCCCACCTGGGTGAGCAGCTCCGCCACCCGCCGGTCAACCTCGCCCCGCGCCACCTTCCGATGTACGCGCAACACCTCGGCAATACTTTCCCCCACGGTCTGACGCGGATTCAGCGACGCAAAGGGGTCCTGGAAAATCATCGCGCTTTGCTGCCGCAAGCGGGCGATATCGCTGGTCAGGCCGTGGGTGATGCGTTGCCCCTCGAAGCGCACCTCTCCGGCGGCGACCCGCTCAAGCTGTAACAGCGCCCGTCCCAGGGTACTTTTTCCGCTACCAGATTCGCCGACCAGACCGAGCGTCTCGCCAGGATAGATTTGCAACGAGACCTGATTGACCGCATGTACGACCCGTTTCGGTTGCCAAAGCCCGCCGGAAACCGGAAAAGTGACGGACAGATTATCGGCCTCCATCAACGGCCAGTGAGCGTGAATCATTATCCCTCCCGCCGGGTGAGCGCAGGCAATATATGATGGCAGGCGGCCGCATGGCTCTGACTACCCTGCCGGTAATGCAGTAAGGGCTGGCGCTGGCAGGCTTCATCTGCGCGGCGGCAGCGCGGGTGAAAGCGACAGCCTGGCGGAAAGTGATCGGCAACCGGCGGCTGCCCGTCGATAGTCATTAACCGCCCCTGTCCACCTTCGCTGGCGGGCTGACAGTCGATCAGCCCGCGGGTATAGGGGTGCAGCGGCCCGGCCAGCACTTCACGCTTATCGCCAACCTCACACAACCGGCCGCCATACATCACCGCAATCCGGTCGCAGGTTTGCGCCACCACGCCAAGGTCATGCGTGATCATCACGATCGCCAGCCCCAGTTCGCTGCGCAGGTCGCTGAGCAGACGCAAAATCTGCATCTGCACGGTTACGTCCAGCGCGGTCGTCGGTTCATCGGCGATCAACAGCGCAGGCTCTGGCGCAAGGGCGACGGCAATCATCGCCCGCTGGCGCATCCCGCCGGAAAACTCATGCGGATAGTTATTGAGCCGGTTTTGCGGATCGGGGATCCCCACCTGGCGCAGCAGCGCCAGCGCATCCTCCCGCGCCTGACGACGACTGGCGCCGAAATGGAGGCGGCGACTTTCGGCAATCTGTTCGCCGATGGTCATCACCGGATTCAGGTGGCTGGTGGGATTCTGGAAAATCATGCCGATTTCCCGGCCGCGCAGCGCCGACATTTGCCTTTCACTCAGGGACAATATCTCCCGTCCCCCCAGCAGCACCTCACCGCCGGTGATCCGCAATCCGGCCCCCGGCAACAGACGCATCAGCGCCCGACAGGTAACGGTTTTCCCCGACCCGCTCTCACCGACCAGGCCGAGCATCTCCCCGGCGTCAAGCGTGAACGAAACATCATCCACCAGCGCGATATTTTCACCGCGCGTGACCGTCAGGTGATTCACCTCCAGCAGGCTCATACACGTTCTCCTAATTTATCGCCCAGCCCGTCGGCCAGCAGGCTAAACCCCATCGCCAGCAGCACGATAGCGAGGCCCGGAAAGGTGGTTATCCACCATGCGGTGGTAATAAAACTCTGCCCTTCCGCCACCATCACGCCCCATTCGGCGGTTGGCGGCTGTACGCCAAGCCCCAGATAACTCACCGACGCCCCGTTCAGCAGCACCAGGACACAGTCGGACATCGAAAAAACGATGGCTCCGGTCAGGGCGTTCGGCAGCAGATGGCGGAACAAAATGCGCAGATGGCCGTAGCCCAGACTGCGGGCCGCCAGAATAAAATCGCGCTGTTTAAGGGTCAGAACCTGGGCGCGCACCAGTCGGGCGTAGGAGACCCAGCCGACCATTGCCATAGCGATATAAAAGCTGCTCAGCCCTGGTCCGAGAATGGCAATAATCGCCAGCATCAGCACCAGAAAGGGAAAAGCCAGCACGATATCGATAATGCGCATCACCAGCGCGTCAACCACGCCGCCAGAATAGCCGGAGAGCGCGCCGAGGGTGGTGCCGAGCATAAAGGGAAACAGCACCCCCAACAGGCAGATCTGCAGATCTATCCGCGCGCCCCACAGCACGCGAGAAAAAACATCGCGACCAAAGTTATCGGTGCCGAAGGGATGCGCGCCGCCCGGCGGCAACAGGGCCGCGGCCGCATCCTGATTAATCGGATCGAACGGCGCTATCCACGGCGCCAGACAGGCGATCAGTAGCCACAAGCCAACAATCGCCAGCCCGGCGTATAACGCCTGCTGGCGCGGAATAGCCCGGCGCCGCAAACGGGACAAGGTAGCTATCGCCTTCATAGTTTTATCCTCGGGTCGAGCGCGACGGTCAGCAGATCCGCCAGCAGGCTGACCGCCACGGTAGCCAGCGCAAAGACCATCACCACGCCCTGAACCACCATGTAGTCGCGGCTAAAAATCGCCTTTACCAGCAGTTGCCCCAGGCCGGGGATAGCGAACACGCTTTCAATCACCACCGTACTGCCAATTAACCAGCCAATGTTCACCGCCAGCAGATTGATGGTCGGCACCAGTGAATTCGGCAGCACATGCCGCCAGAAGATGCGCCTTTCCTGCTGCCCGCGCGCCCGTGCCGCCACAACATAGTCGCTACTCATTTCCATCAGCAGACTGGCGCGCAGGTTACGAATCAATACGGCGGAAAGGGCCAGCGCGACGGTCAGGCACGGCAGCGCCATATGGTGCATGCGGTCTAAAAAATCGCTGCCGTAACCGGAGACCGGAAACCAGTCGAGTACGATGCTGAACAGCAGAATCAGCATAATGCCGAGCCAGAACGCCGGAAACCCGAGCCCGGCGGTGGTAAAAAGGCGAATCAACCGATCGGCGAGACGCCCGCGCTGGCGGGCGGCAATGGCCGCCAGCGGCACCGTCAACACAATCGCCAGCAGAACGCTGCCCAGCACCAGCCATAGCGTCGGCTCCAGACGCGAAGCGATCAGCTTCAGGGTATCGACCCGGTAAACAATCGACTTCCCCAGTTCTCCCTGCAGCAGGTTGCGCAGAAAATAGCCATATTGCACCCATAGCGGCTCATCCAGACCAAACTGCGCGCGAATGCGGGCCAGCGCCGCCGGCGTGCTACGGACGCCCAGCAGAATCCGCGCCGGATCGCCGGGGATCGCGCGCACCATCATGAAGGTAATCAGGCTAATGCCGAGCAGAACCGGCAGCAGCTGTAACGGACGAAAAAGCAAAAATCGGTAGCGATGCATCAACAGCCTCCCGCATCGCGCTGACGCGCCAGAAAGTCGAGCAGCACCGGATAGTAGGCCTGCGGCTCTTCGTAAAACGGCATATGGCTGCTGTTGGCAAAAATCGCGATTTCGGCATTTGCCAGCCCCTGTTTCATTTTCAGGGCGCAGGCGGGAGTCAGCTCATCATGCTGTCCGCTGGTAATCAGGCACGGTACGCGAATTGAGGCCAGCTCAGCGCTACGGTTCCACGCTTTTAAATTCCCGGTATAGAGGAATTCATTCGGCCCCTGCATGGTGGTATAAGGCCCCATATTCCAGTCCTCAAGCGAGCGCTTAACCGGATCGGGCCAGACGTCAAGACGACAAACGTGGCGATAATTCAGCAGAGTAATCGCCGCCTGATAGGCCGGATGATCCAACCAGCCCAGCGCTTCATAGCGCTGCATCATGGCAACGGTTTCCGCCCCCAGCGCCCCGCGCAGACGATTCAGTTCCTGCACCAGATGCGGCATATCGGCAACGGTGTTTTCCAGAATCAGCGAACGAATTGCGCCAGGATGGTGCAATGCCACTTCAATCGCCAGCCAGCCGCCCCACGAATGACCAAGCAGGTGTACCGGGCCGAGCTCCAGCGCCTGACGGACGGTTTCCACTTCTCGCACGTAGCGCGCCATCGTCCATAAGCTGGCGTCATCGGGACGGTCGGATTTTCCGGTACCCAACTGGTCAAATGCAATCACCCGATAACCGTGCTGTTTCAGACAGGCGTGGGCTTCGCGCAGATAGTCGCACGGCAATCCCGGCCCGCCGTTGAGGCAGAGAACGGTCTCCTCGCCGTCGCCAAATTGATACGCCACGACGTTATAACCATCCACCGTAATGTTATGGCATCGATCGGCCGCTATTTCGCTCCACATACTGTGCTCCTCATCGTCGATGGTTCCGGCTACCGGGGTTGCTTTAACGCTAACGGCATCGCCGGAAACTGAACAGTTAGCAAAAATACTAGTTTTGCGCCGCGCCGGGACGGCACCAGAATTGCATACCTCAGGCTGAGTAACTGGCGGATTTGCACAAATCGTGCCCGTCGCCGGTCTCGTTTTAACGTGAAGGGGGTTATATGCGACTGGAGTTTGAACGCCCCGGCAGCGTCCGGGCGAACAGTCTGGAGGAGGCATTCGGCGGACTTTTTCAGCATACCCGGACGCTGGGATTTGACGCAGTCATTTACGACTACACGCCGGTCCCGCGTTCACTGGAAGGGGATCTGATTACGCCGTCGCTGCTAAAAACCTGCAATGTGCCGGAGGATATGCGCCAGCTATGGTGCGAACACGGATATTATCAGGTTGATCCGGTGCAGCACTGCGCGCTGGAAAGCTGCGCGCCCTTTGTCTGGTCCTATCAGCGGTCAGACAGTAGCATACTGCGCGGCAGGCTCGGCCATCAGGCCGCCGCCGTCACCGACTATATGCGCGAACACAATATGCCCTGCGGCGCAACGGTTCCCCTGCATCTGCCCAATGGCGGCTTCGTCACCCTCACCGGTATTCACACCGGCCCGCGTCAGGAGCGAGAAATCAGCGCCACCCTGGCGCAATTGATGCTGATCGCCCACCAGTTCCAGGAATCGGCCTTTCCGCTGTTCGACAGCACCATGCTCACCTGCCGTCACGTGAAGTTGAGCAACCGCGAGCGCGAATGCCTGGCGTGGTCCGCCGAAGGACTGACCGCCAAGGAGATTGCCCGTAAGCTGCATCGTTCGGTGGCGACGGTGACGCTGCATCTGAATACCGCCGCGAAAAAGCTGGGCGCCAGCAACCGCGTGCAGGCGGTGGTCCGCGCCCTGCACTACCGCCTGCTCGACAGCTAAGATCTAGCATTTTTGCTAGTGTTCAGCGCCGGTCGCCAGCCTTTACCCTGAAAGCCAGTTCACTTAGCAGGGTAAAGATGATTCATGTATACCATCAGCGAAGGCTACGCCCCGTTTCGGCGCTATCAAACCTGGTTTCGTATTTGCGGCGACCTCAATAGCGGGCTGACGCCGCTGGTCATCGCCCACGGCGGGCCGGGGTGTACGCATGATTATGTCGATGCGTTCCGCGATATCGCCCTTACCGGGCGGGCGGTGATCCACTACGATCAGTTAGGCAACGGGCGTTCAACCCATCTCCCGCAGCAGCCCGCCGACTTCTGGCAACCGGCGCTGTTTCTCGACGAACTGGACAATCTGCTGCAACATCTCAATATTGCCGATAATTACGCCCTGCTCGGCCAGTCATGGGGCGGCATGCTCGGCGCAGAGCACGCGGTAAGGCAGCCTGAGGGGTTAAAAGCGCTGGTTATCGCCAACTCCCCGGCCTCAATGGCGCTGTGGTTACAGGGCGCGGCAACGCTCCGCGCGCAGCTGCCCGCTGACGTCCAGCAAACGCTGCTGGCCCATGAAGCAGCGGGCACGCTGGACAGCGCGGAATATAAGGCGGCAAGCCAGGTATTTTATCAACGCCATGTCTGTCGGCTCGATCCCTGGCCGCCGGAAGTCCGGCGCACCTTTGATGCCATGGATGCCGACCCGACGGTCTATCACGCGATGAACGGCCCCACCGAATTCCATGTGATCGGCAGCATGAAAGCGTGGACCATTATCGACCGACTCGCGCGGATTACGGTGCCGGTCCTGCTGATTTCCGGGCGTTACGATGAAGCGACGCCGGAGGTGGTGCAGCCCTTTATGGACCACATTCCCGACGTGCGGTGGACAATTTTCGACGCCTCAAGCCATATGCCGCATGTGGAAGAACGGGAACTGTGCATGAAAACGGTGAACGACTTTTTGCACAGCGCGATCCCGGCGGCATAATCCCCGCCGTTCGCCGGAAGCCAGTCGTTAAGGCTGAACGATACCGGTGAACGGCGCACTTCTTTACCGACGAATCACCTGCCCTGCCGTCTGATGGCGGATTTCGCCCTCGGCCCAGGCCAGTTGACCATTCACCCACACTTTTTCGATCCCTTCGGCCCGGAGACACGGTTGCGCAAAAGTCGCGCTATCCTGCACCGTCCGCGGGTTAAACAGCACCAGGTCGGCATAATATCCAACGGCGATCCGCCCGCGACGGGCGATGCCCAGCTCCGCGGCGGGCAGGCCGCTCATCTTATTCACCGCCGTGTACAGCGGGAACAACCCCAGCTCGCGGCTGTAATGCCCCAGCACCCGGGGAAAGGTACTCCATAAACGCGGATGCGGATGCTCATCATGCGGCATGCCGTCAGAGCCAATCATCGTCGGCGGGAACGCCAGAATACGCTGGACATCGTCCTCATCCATCATGAAATAGATCGCCCCGGCGGGCATCAGCCGCTGCGCCGCCGCTTCATCGCTGACGCCCCAGTCGGCGGCGATATCGGCCAGCAGCCGTCCGGCATGCTGCGGATGCGGCGTCGACCAGCTCACCAGCACTTTTGCCGCTCTGGCGATAAAGGCCGGGTTTAAGGTGGTGGATGAGGCGTTATAGGGGTAGCAATCCAGCGACACCGGCTGGCGCGCGCGGGCAGCCTGAATGCTGGCCAGCGTTTCCCGCGAACGGCCATGGTTTTTCACCCCGGCCAATTTATGGTGGGAAATCAACACCCGCACCCCTAACCGACGGCCGATCTCGTAGGTTTCTTCCAGCGACTCCAGCACCGCTTCCGCTTCGTTACGCATATGCGTGGCGTACAACGCCCCGTAGCGCGCCAGCGGCTCGGCCACCGCGACAATCTCATCGATAGTCGCCGCCCGCGCGGGGGGATAAAAGGTGCCGGTAGAGAAGCCAAAAGCGCCAGCGGCCAGAGACTCCTCAAGCCGTTCGCGCATCCGGGCGCACTCATCTTCACTGGCGCTACGCGTCAGCGAATCGCCCATCACGCTGGCGCGCAGCGTGGTATGGCCCACCATGCAGGCGGCGTTGACGGCAATCCCGTTGTTGGTTAATGCCGCCAGATAGTCGGCGAAACGGGGAAAGCGCAGCCACTCGGGAGTGGCTATCAGATCCAGCGGCGCGGGAACGTGCGCCATCTGCGCTGGCGCCAGGCTCAGGCCGCAGTTGCCGGTAATCACCGTGGTGACCCCTTGCGAGAGCTTGGCGCTCATCATTCCCGGCATGAGCAACGCCCGATCGTCATGGGTATGAACATCAATAAACCCCGGCGCCAGCGCCAGCCCCTGCGCCTCAATAATATGTTCCCCGACAAGCGAACCGGGCGCGCCAATGGCGGTAATATATTCACCGGCAATCGCCACATCCGCCGGCACCGGTGGCTCGCCGCCGCCGTCAAAGAGCAACACGTCCCGCAGCACCCGGGTCGCACCATGCATCACCTTATTCATCGCCATTCTCCATACTAAGAGCCTATCCAGGTAGACGTTATTGGCGCAGACAGTTTGAACACGGTCAGCGGAGCGTACACGTAGTACGTGAGGATTCTGAGCACTGCCCGGGTTCAAAACGACAAGCAAAATAGCCCTAATGGGCCAGGCGCTAAAGAGAGGGGAGCATCCCGCCATCAACCCGCAACACGCTGCCGGTGATGAACGACGCCTGCTGGCTGGCGAGGAACGCCGCCGCCGCGCCGTACTCCTCCGGTCGACCGTAACGCCCGACCGGGATCGTCTGCTGGCTTTTACTGCGCACCGTCTCGACGCTCACCCCTTCCCGCCCGGCGCGGGCGGCGTCAAGCTGACCCACGCGCTCCGTGGCAATGCGTCCCGGCACCAGCACGTTCACCGTGATGCCGCTGGCGGCGACTTCCCCGGCCAGCGTTTTCGACCAGCCCATCAGCGCCATACGCAGGGTATTCGACACCCCCAGATTAGCAATTGGCGCGACCACGCCGGAAGAGGTGCTGGTAATAACGCGTCCCCAGCCGTTCGCCCGCATGTCGGGCAGCACCTTATCGGTCAACTGAATAAGCGAGCTGACCATCGCGCTGAACTGCCGTTGCCAGATGTCCGGGTCCACGCCTGCGGCGGTAGAGGGCGCCGGACCGCCGGAGTTATTCACCAGAATGGCGATCGCGCCAAAGCGCTGGCGGATCTCGCTGAGGACCGCATCAAAGGTTTGCGGGGCCGCCAGATCCAGCCGCCAGGCCTGGGCTTCGCCGCCAGCCTGCGTAATCAGCTTCACCGTCTCGGCCAGCTTTTCTTCATTGCGTCCGGTCACCGCGACCTTGACGCCTTCGGCAGCCAGCGCCTGCGCGATGGCGCGCCCTAAACCGCTTCCCGCGCCGCACACCAGCGCCGTTTTTCCGGCAATCATAAAATCCATCAGTTCAGTCCTTTTTCGGCGAGTTTTCGTTCCAGACGGGCCATCAGCCCGCTCAGTTCCTGCTGGTCGATACTGTCAAGAACCGGCCCCGGCTGGCGAACCGCCGCGCTTTTTATCGCTCCGCGCCGACGCAGCGCCTCTTTGCGTAGCCCCAGGCCAATGCCATACTGAAACTCATGGCGCAGCAGCGGCAGGTAGCAGTCGAAAATATCCTCGCCCCGCGCCGGATCGCCCACGGCATAGGCCTGACAGACCTGTACCAGCATTTCCGGCCAGGCAAAACCGGTCATCGCGCCATCGGCTCCGCGCGCCAGCTCCTGCGGCAAAAAGAGGCCGCCGTTACCCACCAGCACGCTGATGCGGCGCAGCCCCAGCGTCTCGCTCTGGCTGCGGAGCTGGCTGAGTTTGCGCATCCCCGGCAGGTCTTCATGCTTAAGCATCACGATTTGCGGCAGCGCATCAATCAGACGCAGCATCACCGGGACAGAGGTATGCACTTTGGTCGATTGCGGGAAGTCCTGCAGACAAATCGGCACCTCGCCGCCAAGCAGGTGCGCAACGCTGAGAAAGTAATTTTCCACCTGCGGATCGGTGACCAGATTCGGGCCAGGCGCCAGCATGACCCCTGCCGCCCCTTTATCCATCGCCGTTTTCGCCAGACGTTCAACGTGGCGGTGGGAAGCATGGCTGACGCCGACCACGACCGGCACGCGCCCGTTGACCCGCGCCAGCACCCGCTGCATAAAGATCAGCGCCTCTTCTTCGGTGAGCTTATGCGCCTCCCCCATCATGCCGAGAATAGTGATACCGCTGACGCCCTTTTCGAGGTAGAAGTCGGTCAGGCTGTCCGCGCTGGCTAAATCCAGTTCTCCGCTGTCGGTAAATGGCGTGGCGGAAATAATGTAGACGCCCTTCGCCTGTTCATTCAGTTTGTTCATTACCCTGGTTTCCTACTCAGATTGCAGTAAATCGAGCCACAATACCGGCCCGCGCCTGGCTCAGATGAAAGACCATCGCCTCTCTGGCCCCCTGCGCGTCGCCGTCGTGAATACGTTCCATTAGCGCAATATGCTCCTGGCAGCCGGGCTCGAAGCGAGCGACGGTGCCGTTCTGGTCAAAAGTGCGCGCCTTAATGCGTAGATCAAAAATCATGCGCTCAAGCATGGCGTTACCGCAGTGGGCGGCTATCGTCTGGTGAACCAGATTATCGATACGATGGTTCTCAGAGGCGGAAAAGTCCCGCGCCTGGCGGTGGTCGCTCAGCGCGCGAATCACCGTTTGCGCCTGGGGCTTCGGCATTCGCGTCGCGGCGGCAAACGCCGCTTCCCCTTCAAGGAGAATGCGCAACTGCAGAATCTCCAGATACTCACGGAGCGTGGGCTCTTTCACAATAAGCTGTCCGCGCCCGACCCGGGTCGCGAAACCGCCGCCAACCAGACGGCTGAACGCTTCACGCAACGGCGTACGCGACACGCCCAGCGCCGCCGCCAGCGTCCGCTCCTGCAGCGGAACATTGGTGGGGATCCGTCCCTGCTGGATCATTTCCAGTAGCTGCCGATAGGTCGCTTCTGTCAGATCCTCGCTGCCAGGATTGAGGAAAATATTGTCTACATCACTCTGTGTTTCACTCATAGCCAGCTCACTTCCGTTGATTGAATATGCTGTAAACAGGCGGCGATGCCCGTTTGCAAACGCCGCCAGCGCGCAACGCCTTCCTGTGGGGTGACCGCACGAAACGCTACGCTCTGCCCCGGTCGCAGTTGCCCGACGCGCGGCAGATCCGCAGCAATTAAGGTGGCGATTTTCGGGTATCCACCGGTGGTCTGACGATCGTGCAACGCAATAATCGGCTGACCATTACCGGGAACCTGAATACTTCCCGGCACCACTGCATCGGAAACCATATCAGCTCCGTGTAAATGCGCCAGCGCCGGGCCCGCCATCCGGTACCCCATCCGATCGGCATAGGCGCTCACCCGGTAGCGGCCATGTAAAAAGGTGAGCAACGAAGCGGCGGTGAACGCCTCCTGCTGCGGCCCCATCACCACGGCCAGCGGACCGCTGCTGTACAGTGCTGCCAGGTGCTCATGCGCGCAGCGGCGACGCCCGATATTGGCCGGGTCCCCCAGCGGCAAACGGTCGCCTTTTGCCAGCGCCCGTCCTTCCAGGCCGCCCAGCCCCGCGCGGGTCAGCGTAGCGCGACTGCCCAACACCAGCGGCACATTCACGCCGCCAGCCAGCGCCAGGTAGGCACGTAGCCCGCGCGCTATCCGTCCGATAACCAGTTCGCTGCCCTCCGCCAGCCGGTGGCTGACCCAGGGTTCCAGCACCCGGCCATCCACCTGCGCCTCAACCGCGCCGCCAAGACAGAGGATGCACTCGCCCCCCGTCACCCGATATCGCCCGCCGAGCGCGGTCAATTCCAGCGCCGCGCAATCCGGCCCGTTGCCGACGACGGCATTGGCTAAGCGAAACGCGATCATGTCCATCGGTCCCGAAGCCGGTACGCCCGAATGCGCGAAACCGCGGCGCCCTTCATCCTGCACGGTGGTAAATAGTCCAGGCGAAATGACATCCAGCCAGCCCATCACGCCACCTCCGGCTCAGGAAACCAATCCGCCGCGCGGCACGCGTCGCTCAGGCGGGTAAACTCCGCCGGGGAAATCGGCGCAAAGCTGACTTCATCCCCGGCCTGAAACAAAAATGGCTGTTGACGCTGCGGGTCAAATGAACGCCACGGCGTCCGGCCGATAAGATGCCAGCCGCTGGGGCCCGCCACCGAACTGATTGCCGTCTGCTGGCCGCCAATATTGATGCTGGACGCTGGGGTCATCGCGCGCGGCGACGCCCGACGCGGGGTATGCAGTCCCTCAGGCAGTCCGCCGAGATAGGCGAACCCCGGCATAAATCCCACCATATAAACCCGATAGCGCGCGGTGCTGTGCAGATCAATCACCTGTTGTGGACTCAAGCCGTGCGCCTGCGCCAGGGCGGGCAGATCTTCGCCATATTCACCTCCATAGCACACCGGCACCCGCCAGCGACGGCGCGATGAGTGGTTTGCCGCAGGCGGATCGAGAGACAGCGCAACCCGTTCGCACAGTTCAGTACAGGTTACCGTTAACGGATCAAAGGTTATCGTCAGGGAGCGATAGGTGGGAATGATTTCACTCACCCCACTCACCCCGTTTAACGCCGCCGCCAGCGCCAGCACCCGGGCATTAAGCCGATCGTCGATGCGGTTGCCGAATTCGACCAACAGCGCCTGTTCACCCACCGCAATAAAACGTGGATAGCCGTTCACGCCGACTCCCTGAAAGTCATCGCCTGTTCCGGCCGAAAGCCAAAACTGATGGTCTGACCGGCGATCCGCTCCTCGGACGGAAGATCTACCGGCGCATAGGCCACCAGCATCTGTCCCTGATACGCAATCAATAATTTCCAGTGCAGGCCGCAAAAGGTCGCCATCACGACATTGCCCTGATAGCGCCAGCCCGCCCCCTCGCTGGCGCGCCCGACCAGCATATGCTCCGGCCGAACCCCCAGCGTTCCGTCGCGCTCGCCGGAGATAAAATTGCATTCGCCGAGAAAACCGGCGACAAAGCGGCTATCCGGCTGGCGATAAAGGCTCTGCGGAGAGCCATCGCCGACGATTTCGCCTTTATCCATTATGATGATCCGATCGGAGAGATTCATCGCCTCTTCCTGATCGTGGGTGACAAACACCACCGTCAGCCCCAGTTCCTGGTGCAGCTGTTTAATCTGAACCTGAATCGACTGGCGCAAATTTTTATCCAGCGCCCCGAGCGGTTCATCCATCAGCAGAATGTCCGGATTAAATACCAGCGCACGTGCCAGCGCGGCGCGCTGCTGCTGCCCGCCAGAAAGCTCTCCGGGCAGGCGTTTGCGGTACTCTTCGAGACTGACCAGCGCCAGCGCCTCGCCAACCCGGCGCTCAATATCGACTTTTGCCAGACGACGCATGCGCAGCGGAAAAGCGACGTTCTCAAAGACCGACATATGCGGAAAGAGCGCATAGTTCTGGAACACCATACCAATGTTGCGATCGGCAATCGGGGCGCGGGTCACCTCCTTACCGGCGATCAGTACGTTGCCGCTATCGGGCCGTTCAAATCCGGCAATCACTTTGAGCAGCGTGGTTTTACCGGAACCGGAAGCGCCCAGCAGCGTACAGAATTCACCGCGCGCGACCTTCAGATCGATATGCGGCAGCGCCACCGTCGCAGCGTAGGTTTTGCGAATGGCGTTGAGAGTGACATCTTTACCCTGCATTTGACGCATGTTTGCCTCCATTACGTTTTACCAGGCTCTGAATAATCAGGATCCCCGCCGTCGCCGCGATCAGCACGCAGGAGGCCGAAATCACCGTCGGGTCAAAATCGAACGCCAGCCCTTCATACATCAGCTTCGGCAGGGTTCGATTACGGATAGTGGTCAAAAATAGCGACATCACGACGTCGTCAAAGGAGGTCACAAAGGCAAACACCGCGCCGCCGATCATGCCGGGGAGCAAAAGCGGCAGCATAACGCGGCGAAACATCTGCCACGGCCTGGCGCCGAGGCTGTAGGCCGCCAGTTCCAGGCTGGGATCAAATCCTTTCAGCGCCGCACGCAGCGTAATAAAGGTGTAAGGCGTCGCCAGAACGGTATGGCCGAGGATTAGCGCCACCGAGTTGTTGATTAAACCCAAAGGTCCGCACAGATAATACAGCGAGACCGCGGTAATGATGGCGGGGACCGACATGGGAATAATAAACAGCGTCTCCAGCCAGCTTTTGCGCGGCGAGCGTAGCTTATGAATCCCCATCGCGGCGGTCGCGCCCAGCACCATTGACAGAATGGTGACAATCAGCCCAATCCGCACGCTCTCGCCCAGCGCCAGCATCCATTTAGGATCGGTGAAAAAGTTAACGTACCAGCGCACGCCGTATTCGGACGGAGGAAAAGTGGGGAAGCTGGCGGTACCGAAACTCATCGGAATAACGATAACAATCGGCAGGATAAGAAACAGCGCCACCAGCACGCCCGCGCCTGCGCTGATACGCCCGCCGCCGCTACGTTGCGTCACCACCACCGACTGGCTGCCCTTGCCGCTGGCGCCGCCCATCAGCTTATCGAGACCAAACAGGCGATTAAACAACCACAGCGCGAACAAGGTGGTGATCAGCAATACGCAGGCCAGCGCGGCGGCGATCCCCCAGTTCAGTTCATCGGTAATATTGTGTGATATCAGCTCCGCGACCATCCGCTGCGCCGGTCCGCCCATCAGCGATGGCGTAATGTAGTAACCGACCGCGTTCATAAAGACGATTACCGCGCCAGCAACGACGCCAGGACGCGTCAGCGGCAAAATAATACGGGTGAAGACGCTGAGCGAATCCGCGCCTAAGCTCTGCGCCGCCTGCAGCAGCGAGCTATCCAGCGAGCGGAATGAGGCATAGAGCGGCAACACCACGAAGGGCATCAGCACGTGCACCATGCCGATCAGTACGCCGGTAAAGTTATACAGGAACGCCACCGGCTGCGAAGTTATCTGCAGGGTCATCAAAAGATGGTTAAGGGGGCCGTTTTGCTGCAGCAGCGCGATCCACGCCGAGGTCCGTACCAGCGCGCTGGACCAGAACGGCAGCAGAACGGCGAAAAACAGCAGCTTCGCCATCGCCGGGCGCACCGAAGCCATCAGCCAGGCCAGCGGGTAGCTCATCACAATGCAGCCAATGGTAACCGCCGTCGCGATAACAAACGTATTTTCCAGAACGATGCGATAAATCGGGGTATCCCACAGGTGGAGATAGTTTTCGAGGCTAAAATGCCCCTGCACCAGGAATCCTTGCTTCAGCAGCCCGGCAATCGGCCAGACAAAAAACAGCAGTAAAAAAAGCAGCAACGGTAGCGTCGCCACGAGGGCCAGCCCGGGCCATCGGATCCGCCGGGATGGGGTAAGGTTGTCAGTCAATATCGTTGCCACCATAACTCACTCCGTTCTGGACGGGACCCTACCAGCAGTCCCGTCCGCCCAGTCATTCACTGAATCAACATATGCTTCACACTCACAACAGGCCGCCGCTACTGCGCGCGAACCTGGTTATAGCGCTCAATGATCGCCGGGCCATTTTTGTCCCACCATCCCGCATCCATAAACAGGGTGTGCTGCAGCCGTTCCGGCGTCGACGGCAAACGTTGCTGGCGCGCTTTGTCGATATACTGCATCGCATCTTTGGTGGTCGGGCCATAGGCGATGTACTTGCTGAATTCCGCCTGATGTTTCGGCGCAATAATGTAGTTGAGCAGTTTCAGCGCGGCTTCGCGGTTGTGCGCCCCTTTAACCAGCGCGAAATAGCCAACCTGAGCGATGGAATCGTCCCAGGACATTTTGATCGGTACGCCGGAGTCGATGCCCGCCTGGAAGCGACCATTCCAGCCCAGCGCCATCACCACTTCGCCGCTGGCGAGCGCCTGCACCGGTTCAGCGCCGCTCTTCCACCATTTCGCTACATAGGGTTTGATTTTCTTAATCTGATTCATCGCCCGATCGACCCCTTCCGGGGTACTCAGCGTTTTATAGACGTCTTCCGGCTTGACGCCGTCGGCGATTAGCGCCGCTTCGATCACCGTGGCCGGTTCATCCTGTAAGGTGCGTTTACCGGGGAATTTCTTCACGTTCCAAAAATCGGCGAAGGTTTTCGGCTGCGGTTTACCTTCCGGGAAGGCTTTACTGGAGAAGCCGATCAGGGTGGAGAAAATTTCAGACGGCACACCGTAATCGTTGCGCGCGCCGGGGATAACATGCTGCTGATTGACCATTTCGGGGGTGATCTTTTCAAATACGCCCAGCTTGATGCCGCGGGCCAGCCGCGAACTGTTTTCCGTCACCACATCCCATGAAACGGTATTGGTATCCTGCATGGCTTTCAGTTTACTGACCTGCGGGTCGGTATCTTCGACGACATCAATACCGGTTTCTTTATTAAAGGGCTTTAGCCAGGCTTCACGAATCGCGTCCTGGTAGGCTCCGCCCCAGCTGGCAAAGTAGAGCTCATCCGCGTTGGCGGACAGGCTATAGCTCATGGTCAACAGGCCCAATGTCAGACAGCCTGCTTTGATCGATGGTTTCATCTGCTCACTCTCTCCTCGTTAAACATTCGTTTATCGGCGCACTCGCCAGCAGCGTGATGTTGGCTTTCACCCTTTGGCATTCTCATTGCATGCATTTGGTATACCAAGTGTTTCAAGGAGTCATTATGCAAGAAGTGGACCTGAATTCAGATCTGGGTGAAAGTTTTGGTCAATTCAGCGTGGGCGACGATGAAGCCATGCTGGATCTGGTGACGTCGGCCAACGTCGCCTGCGGTTTTCACGCTGGCGATGCGGTAGTGATGCACCGCACCGTCACCCACGCCAAAGCGCGCGGGCTGGATGTCGGCGCGCATCCGGGCTTTCTTGACCTGTGGGGCTTTGGCCGGCGCACCATTACCGGCGATAGCCCGGCGGATGTCGGCAAAATGGTGGTGTATCAGCTAGGGGCCATGCAGGCGGTGGCGCGGGCCTGCGGCCATGCGATGACGCACGTCAAGCTGCACGGCGCAATGGCCACCCAGGCATTCACCGACGACGCATTATCGGCAGCCATTGTCAGCGCAATTCTGGCCGTCGACCGTCAGTTGATGCTGGTCACCACCCCACACAATGCGACAGAACGGGCGGCGCGCAAGGCCGGACTGCGCGTCGCCTGCGAAGTGTTCGCGGACCGCAGCTACGGTGAGAACGGACTTACCCTCCCTCGGCACCTTCCGGATGCCATCATTCACGATCCCGAGCGTGCCGCCAGCCGTGCGCTGCAAATGATTGAAGAACAAGCGATTCGTACCATCAGCGGCGCCAGGATCCCGATGCCCGTGCACACCATCTGCGTTCACGGTGATAACCCGCAGGGCGTCGCTATCGCCCGTACCTTACGTGAACGCCTGACCGCCGCTGGCGTCGTTATTCGGCCACTCAGCCAGTTGAGTCACCTATAAGTCGCTGCGACATAAATGAACAAATGACGCGCAATAACAGTGCGCAATTGCACCATCGACAGGCAAACGCCGGTTACTACCACCACACCATCGTCATGCCGCAGGGGCATGACCTGTAAAGGAGAGAGAGATGAAAGACAGGATTGAATGCCGTGAAAGACTGCGCGGAATTTTCAATATCACCGTGACACCGTTTACCGCGCAAGGCGATATTGATTTCGCGGGGCTGGCCGCCAATATTGAGCGCGTCATCGGCCTCGGCTACGACGGTATCCTGATCGGCGGAACCTATGGCGAATTCCCGACGCTCAGCGTTGAGGAGCGCGCCGCGATTTTCCGCCACGTTATGCAAGTCGTGGGCGATCGCGTTCCGGTTATGCTGTGCAGCGCGGGTTCCGACGCCCGGGTGGTTCGCGAACTGACCACGCTGGCAGGCGACCTCGGCGGCCTGCCGATGGTCACGCCGCCTTTTGTTTCCGAAGTCACCGATGCGCAAATCGTAAGCTTTTTCCAGCAAATGGCGCCGTTATCCAGAACCGGGATTCTGGTCTACAACGCGCCGGGCATCGGCATCACCTTATCCCCTGCTCTTCTGGAGCAACTGGCGGATATCCCGCAGGTGGTGGGTATCAAACAGGGCGATCTCAATCCGACCGTCATCGATCAAATCGCCAACCGCTTATCCGGCCGTGTGCGTCTGTTCTGTGCCTCCGATCTGGCGTTTTTAGGCCCCATGATGTGCGGCTTCGACGGGATCAGTACCACCAACAGCGGCGCCCTGCCCGAGCTGGTGTTAGCCAGCTTCCGGGCGCTGGAGCAAGGCGATGCCGCCACCGCCAGAGAATTACACCGCTTATGGTACGGCTTCCGCGCCCTGGCCCGTCGCCACGGCCAGCCGCAACTGGTGAAAGCCGCCATGAATCTGCGCGGCTTCAACGGCGGACATGTGCGTTCGCCGCTGATCGATGTCAGCCCGGAAGTGATTGCCGAAACCCGGGCGGAGCTTCTGCGCCTTGCCGCCGACACGCGCAGCGGCGTCACGCTAACGGCCTGAGATTCCTGAAAAGATGAATACGCCGCCCGATTTAACGCGGCGTTTAACCAAAGAGAACACTATGTCAGCACCATTTCTCGCGCCGCGCATGCGGCGAGTTCGCCCATCGCCGACGGCGGCCATTGCCGATCGGGTACGCGCTCTCCAGCAGCAGGGGATCGACATTATTAGCCTTGGCCTCGGTGAACTGGATTTTGCCACACCGGCGGCGATCGGCCAGGCCGGTATCAACGCTATCCACCAGGGTGAAACAAAATACACCGCCGTCGGCGGTACCGTCGCCCTGAAAGCCGCCATCATGGATAAATTCGCCCGCGACAACGACCTGCGCTTTACCCCCCAGGAGATCATTGCCGGAACGGGGGCTAAGCAGCTGATTTTCAATGCGCTGCAGGCGACGCTAAGCAGTGGTTTGCAGGCCATTATCCCCGCGCCGTACTGGGTCTCCTATCCCGATATGGTCGCGCTGGCGGATGGCGAACCCGTCATCGTTCCGACCAGCGAGCAAAACGGCTGGAAACTCACGCCGCAATCTCTGGCCGCCGCCATTACCCCGCATACCCGCTGGCTGATCCTCAACTCGCCCTCCAATCCCACGGGAGCGCTGTACAGCCGCGCGGAATTGCTGGCGCTGGCGGAGGTGCTGCTGGCCGCACCGCAGGTGCTGATTCTGGCAGATGATATCTATGAGGCGCTGCGCTACGACGGCGCACCATTCTGCACGCTGGCGCAGATTGCGCCCGGACTACGCGATCGCATTCTGACGGTGAATGGGCTCTCAAAGGGCTTTTCCATGACCGGCTGGCGCCTGGGCTACGCGGCCGGGCCCGCGTGGTTAATTTCCGCGATGACCATTTTGCAGTCGCAGAGCACCTCCAACCCATGTTCGCTGGCGCAGGCGGCGGGGGTCGCCGCCCTCAACCACCCCGCCGATTTCCTGCCCCAGTGGCTGGCTATCCTCACTCAACGCCGCAATCGGGTAATGGCGCTGATTGATGAGGTCAACGGAGTCAGCGCGGCGACGCCGCAGGCCGCATTTTATGTCTTCGCGAATTGCTCCGGCCTGATCGGTCAATCGACCCCGGCGGGCGATCGGCTCCATGATGACGTCGCGGTTGCCGATTACCTGTTAACCGCAGCCCATGTCGCCACCCTCCCGGGAACCGCATTTGGGATGCCAGGATATCTGCGGCTGGCCTACGCGCTGGATGATGCCCAGTTGGAATTAGCCTGTCAGAGCATCGCCCGCGCCTGCGGGGAACTGCAGCCCCCTGTTCACGTGTTAATGTCCTGACCACGCCGGGGGCGCGCAGGTATACGGCCAGATCATATGGGCGATCGACAGGGACGTTTTTCCAGGCAGGTGATAAAAGTGATGGTTCGCTGCCGCTTACATCGCCAGCCCGCCCCCGCCGCTGAACGGCTGCTCTCCGGCGATTTTCATGATTTCCGCCCCTAACGTCACAAATGGCGCCCGACGACTGGCATAGATCACACCGCCCGATTTCGGACGGACCGCGTTGACACTATCACTGAGCGGATCAATGATTTCAGCGACCACATCATCGCGGCTGACCCATTCACCAGGCTGTTTCAACTGCACTAAAATTCCCGTCGCCGGGGCGGTAACAATTTCTCCGGCGGAAAACGGCAGCATCACCGTTTCCTGCGGCGGAACCGCAGGCTTAACGCCCGCCAGCACGCCACGGTATTGCAGGTAGCGGTACAGCCGTTCGGCGTCATCGCAGGCGGTGGCGTGATTCACATCCTGCTGACCACGCAGCTCGACGGTGACCGCCATACAGCCGGGCTGGCGCGGTTGCCACGATGGATAACGGGCAGCCAGACGATGCCACGGCAGGCCGCAGGCCTCATCAAATGAGTTACCTCCGCTCTCCTGTGACAGCAGCACGACGCCGATACCGAGAAACGCCGCCAGCACGCCAGCCTCACTCTGCCAGGCCGGATCGGCGTACAGATGCAAAATCGCCCGATCGTCACAGTGCAGATCCAACACCAGGTCGGCGTCGCAGGCGAGGCTCAATAAATGATGGCGCAGCGCCTGAACCTCGTTGCCGACGGGCTCAGCCGCTAACGCGCTCTGCATTGCCGCGCGCACCCGTTGCAGATACCCCGCGCTGGACGCCGGCGATGTCGCGTCCAGGCGCTGACACGCCAGTGCCGCCAGATCGGGAAAATCGCGATTAAAATTACGCCCGCTTACGAGATCGAAGCGGCCAATGCCGCTATTGAGCAGCACCTGCGCCAGTCCTGGCGGATTCGCCACCGGCACCAGAATGATTTCGCCTCGCAGCTCACCGCGCCGTTCCGCCTGGTTCAATAATCTTTTAAGATAATGGAGAACCAGCATGCCCGGAATTTCATCGGCGTGCAGTCCCGCCTGCAGATAGACTTTTTCTCCTGTTCCGGGCTCGCCGAAATGAAAATGGCTTAATTGCCGCTGCCCACTGAGGACATGCTCAGGTAATGTATAGTGTTTAATTCTCATTGGACGTCCTGGTTGTGGTAAAGAAAGCCCGGCTTGACCGTATCGATTATAAAATCCTTGAAATCCTGCGCCGGGATGGCCGCATTTCTTATCAGAAGCTCTCGGAGCAGGTAAATCTCACTGCGCGTCCCTGTCTGGAACGCGTGCGTAGCCTTGAGCGCGAGGGCATTATCCGCGGCTACAGCGCCATCATTGAACTGCCCGATCCGGAGCACGCTTTTATCGTTCAGGCGCAAATCGCGCTGGCCGACCATGGCCGCTCGCAGCCGATGTTCGAACAGGAAATGCGCCAGACGCCGGAAGTGCTGGATTGCTGGCTGGTCAGCGGCAGCTTCGACTTTCTGGTGCGCATCGGCTGCCGTAGCATGACCCACTACTGCCAGCTGGCGGACAGATGGCTAACCAGTAAAAAGTTCCATGTCGATAAAATCGTCACCCTGACTGAGCTGCAGTCCATTAAGCGCACCTGATCAGCCGCGGCGAACAAAGGCCAGCCAGCGCCGTTCGGCGCGTGAAAAGGCGAAAATCAGCATAAAGGTGCAAAGCAGATACAGCGCGGCGGCCATCAGAAACGGAATAAACGGCGAATAGGTCATGGCGTAGAAAGCCCGCGCCACGCCGGTGATGTCCAGTAATGTCACGGTGCTGGCCAGGGATGTCGCGTGCAGTAAAAAGACCATTTCATTATTCAGCGCCGGGATCCCGCGTCTGAGCGTGGCAGGCAGAACAAGACGGCGGACAATTTGCCATTTTCCCATACCGTAAGCCTCGCCGGTGATCCACTCCTGGCGCGGGAAAGTCAACATCATGCCCGCCAGCAGTTCCGCAACGTAGGCCGAAGTATTCAGTACCAGCGCCAGGGTGGCGCAGAAGGTGGCATCGCGGAACAGCAGCCAGAATGGCTGGTCATTCTGCCAGCCCATCTGCACGATATCGAACTGCGACAGCCCGTAATAAATCAGCATCAATTGCAGGTAAAGCGGCGTGCTGCGGAAAAACCAGGTCAACGCGCGAATGGGTATCGACAGCACCCGCGGGCCGTAAACCTGCCCTACCGCCATCAATATCGCCAGCGCCATGCCGGGAACGATGGCGAGTAAAAACAGCTCCGCGGTCACTGCCAGACCGCTCGCCGCGCCGTTGCCATCGCTCCATAAATAGCCGGGAATCGCCGCGATAAAGGTTTGCAGATTCATAGCGTCGCCCCCGCCGTTGAAGAACGCAGAGCATAACGTTTCGCCAGACGGTTAAACAGCCAGCTGGAAAGCGCGGTGATAACCATATAAATCAGCGACACCAGAAAGTAGAACAAAAACGGTTTTTGCGTGGCGCGGCCAGCCTGTTCGGCCAGCCATACCATATCCTCCAGACCGAGGATCGAGACCAGCGCCGATGCTTTCATCAGCCCCAGCCAGTTATTGTTGATCCCTGGAATAGCAAAGCTCAGCATCTGCGGTAACATCACCCGGCGAAATACCGTCCACGGACGCATTCCGTATGCCTGCGCCGCTTCGGTTTGCCCGCTCTCGACGGTAAGAAACGCGCCGCGAAACGTCTCCGTGTAGTAAGCGCCAAATACAAAGCCAATTGCCAGTACGCCGGAAATAAAGGTATTGAAACGAACGGGCCCCAGCCCGACCAGCCCCAGCAGTTGATTCACCAGCATTTCGCCGCCAAAAAACAGCAGCAGCATAATCACCAGTTCCGGGATACCGCGCACCAGCGTGGTATAGCCGGTAGAAAACACCCGCAGCCACGGCGGGCCAAACAGTTTAATCAGCGCGTTAACCAGCCCCAGCAGCAGGGCCACCAGTAATGAAGAGAACATCACGCACAGCGAAACCGCCGCGCCGCGTAACAGTAATGGTAAATAGTCTGCGACCATGTTCAGCCTTCCACGGGGGTCAGAAACGGGCGCCAGTCAACAACCGGCACCCTCGCCTTCACGATTTATTTGCCATAAATATCAAAGCTAAAGTATTTTTTCTGGATGGCATCGTAGGTGCCATCAGCGCGGATTGCCTTAATGGCGCCATTTAACGCATCGCGCAGCGCCGGGTTGTCTTTATTGACTGCAATCCCGACGTCGGAAGAGATGCCGCCATCCTGAATAACCGGGCCGGCAAAGGCAAATTTCTGCCCACGAGGCGTATCAATAAAGCCGGTCGCCGCCTGGATATTATCCTGCAGAGAGGCGTCAATGCGCCCGGAAAGCAAGTCGAGATAAACGTTGTCCTGGTTAGCGTAACTGACGATCTTCACGCCATGACTGGCCCAGTTTGCCTTTGCAAACGCTTCATGGGTGGAGCCGGTCTGCACGCCAACGGTTTTGCCCTTCAGACTGGCGGCATCCGGCAGCAGCGGGCTCCCTTTGCGCGCCACCAGCTGCGCCGCGCTGCGATAGTAGCGATCGGTGAAATCCACTTCCTTTTTGCGCTCATCGGTAATATTGAGCGAAGCGATAATGGCATCGAATTTATGCGCATTGAGGGCGGCGATCATGCTCTCAAACGGCTGCTTAACGAAAACGCATTTGGCCTTCAGCTGCGTGCAAAGCGCGTTGGCGATATCAATATCAAAGCCAGTAATGTCCCCGCTGGGGGCCAGAACGTCAAAGGGCGGATAGCCACCATCAACACCAAAACTGATCGTGTCAAACTGCTGGGCGGCCAGCGGCGCGCTCAGCGCCATACAGGCCAGTAAAGCGGCAAGGCGTGTTTTCATTTTCGGTTTCCCCGGAGTTGGCGCGATGATTAAAAACGCAGTGAGAGGCAGGTCAGACCGCCATCCATCTTCTTAAATTCGCTGGTATCAAGCTGTACGATGGGCATGCCCAGTTGACCGATTTTCCCCAGGGTGTAGGGATAACCTTGCGGCGTAATTAAGGTATCGTTGATCCACAGCGTATTTCCGGCGTAGGACTCCTCCTCCGGGATAACAATGCGGTTAAAACCGCTAAACGCCGGGTGATTAACATAGCCTTCCGTCAGCAGCAGCGTATTGCGGCCAACATAGTTGACGATCGATTTCAGATGCAGGCCGGCACTGACGTCAACCGCCGTCACGCGATAGCCGTGGGGCTCAACGGCTGCGGCAAACTCGCGGATCCCCTGCTCGTCAGTGCGCGCCGTCAGGCCGATAAAAAACTGTTTATCCACCAGCAGTACGTCGCCGCCATCCATATGCCCACGCTCACTCATCTGTACCAGCGGACGGAAACCCGCCAGAAGCGGCGCGATGGTATCGACTTCTCCCCGACGGCTCGGCGCGCCCGGATGGGTAATCACCGCCAGTTCTGGCATCACCACGGCGGTATCTTCAACAAAGTGCGCGTCCGGATAATCCTCTGCGGCAGGCAGCACGGTGACCTTGAGGCCAAGTCGTAATAAGGTTTCTATATAGGCGAGAAACTGACGCGTGGTATTGGCAACATCCGGTGCCCCTAACCGGGCGGTTGTTTGCCCGGCGCCGCAGGTCGCGGCCGGTAAACGAGCGATAGCTTGGGTAAAATGCATTGATAACCCTCTGATGGCATTGGTCTGTATTATTCCCGGAACGGGTTAATTGATTATTAAATAGATGCCGCCACCAGTCAGGCTGAATCGCCCGCCGTCACCTCCGATTTACGCTGTATACGCCCGCGGGGACGACGCATTCCGCTGTAAAGGACGTACGCTTTATCGGATAAGGCGAGGCAGTTATGCACGTTTTTGGGGAATGTTTCGTTTATCAGCGCGAATGTTTTTCAGCGGAGTTTTGGCGAAAGCTTGATGGCGTTTATTCGTTTGCTGCCCTGATGCAGTTTGCCGGATGACGAGTTTAGGTTGTTTTTTTATAACGTTCAGCGCCCGGGTAGTTACAGATTGATTGTTGACTCACCGCAGCGGGGTTGGGCGCATCAAGGAAACCTGGCGGGAACGCAGGCGCGCATCCAGGACTGGCCGCCAGGACGGCGGCCAGAGGGCGGGTCGAGACAGGGACAAAATTGCCGGGAGCAATTTTGAACAGCGCTTGCGCTGGCCCTGGAAGGGCGAGTCCCAGGGATGGGACGAGTAGCGTCGAGTCCCGCCCGGTCCGCCAGATGAAGCCGGAGTGGAGCGGACCGCGCAGCGGCAGGTTTTCAGCGCAATGCCGGGGGTCATGGGGGCGGGCGAAACGCCCCCATGCCGTTCACAGGCTGCGAAGATGACCAATATCCTCGTATTTATAGTGAACGGAACAGTCCACTAAGCAAAACCAGGCGAAAACTAAAAATGCGACATTTTCGCCAAAACCACCTTTTAACTAAAGGCTTCCGGCCAACAATAAAACCAACCGCTATTCGCCTTACCGGATGCGTTATTCCCGGATAGGGTTATTATCCGCCAGCACCAGCCCAATCAGTTTTTTAATCGGCATCGCTTTGTAAAAATACCATCCCTGAATCAACGCATTTTCATCGAAGGATTTAACAAATTCAAAATCCCTTTTGCTTTCCACGCCTTCAAAAACAATCTGTTTATTCAGCCCGTAGACCACATCGAGAATCGACATCAGAATAGTGCGCTTATACGCATTCTTTAGCCCGTTGACAAAAAACTTATCCAGTTTGACCTCATCATAAAAGACTTCGGTTAACCACAGTAAATTTGATGCCCCGGTACCGAAATCATCGAGCGCAATTTTTAAACCACGATTCATCGCCTCTCGTGAGAATGCGGCAATTTTTTTATAATATTCGTCACTTCGCTCAGTAATCTCAATTTTAATCTGCTGCGGACGAATATGATTATCGCGTAAGATGAGCACAAGGCGCGCAAGAAAGCGGGGATCATTAATTTCATACTTACCAATATTCATCGCCAGCGTGAAATTCTTATCCGCATTCAGAATCGGTTTTAATTCTCTGATCGATTTTTTAACAACCAGCGTCGAGATCTCGTTATACACATTCAGCTTTTCCGCCATCGAAATAAACAGTTCAGGCGATACCTGGCCGAAGATCTTGTCATGCCAGCGAACCAGCGCTTCCACCCCCACAATGCGTTCATTTTTCGCGCAGACTATCGGTTGATACTCCAGATAGATTTTTTGATTAACGAGCGCTTTCTTCAGCCGAAACTCCAGCGAACGTCGCGCATTAAGATAGCTCAGAATGGCGTAGACAAACACCACCCCAACAATAAAAGCGAGACTGATGATTAATGCCATAAAGGCCAGGGGAAGTGAATGGAAACCCTGTTTACTTTCAGCCAAATGGGCGCACAAATCATATTGACTGCTGCACAACCTGACTTTTACTAATGACGCTGAATTTCCATTCGTTTTATTCTCATTGAGGAAAACATGACGACCGTTTAAGGTGCTCAATGAAAAATTCAGCCCCCTGTTCTGCTGCGAGAATGAACGAAAGGCGAATGGAGAGGTAAAAGAGACGATATTATCATATTGAGTCATATCCATGACAACACCATAGGGAAGGTAATTTTTCATCCCTTTGTAAATATTATAACCGTTCGACACGACATATTTATTATCAGGCAATAACAACGGTTTTTCGAACATCCCCCAATTAGCGGTACAGACCAGTTTTCCCTTCTCAACAATGCCTAAATCTTCAACATTTGAATATTGCCAGACAATCTCCCGCAAAGCCACAATCGCCTGCGTACCGCAGCTATTAATGCGTCGCGCCTGAACATGACTGATGGAAGAGACGATTTGCGCGGTCACATTTTCAGCATGGCTCAGTAACTCACGGCCCTGGTCAGATAAACGACCCCGCTGAATATGCAGCATAAGAGAATTTGTCAGGAGAACGCTAAGCAACACCGTCGCGCCACCACCTGCCAGCAGCCATTTCTTTTTGTTGATAAATTTCATCTTTGCACAGCTCTCGCCTGGCGTCGTGACGTTCCGAGGATGGTTTTAGGAATATTCACCTAACTTACTCAGAAAAAAGCATATTTTCCAGATATATCCAACACTCTTTTCATAATTCCTCCATTTTTAAGCTGCGTTCGCTGACTAAACTAGTATCATGCCGTGAATTGTTTCAGGATGAGATAGCAACGTAATGAAAGATAGCAATAAACACCGTTGGGCGGCGGTACTGGTCGTGGCGATCGTCGCTGGTGGCGCGTACTGGTTTTGGCAGGGACGCGAAACGGCGAACGGTCAGCCTCCTGCGGCAACAGGCCAGGGCGCTAAGGCACCAGGGTCAGGTGGCGGACGACATGGTCGTTTTGGCGCCACTCTGGCGCCTGTACAGGCGGCGACGGCTACCCGCGAATCGGTGCCTCGCTATCTTTCCGGCCTCGGTACGGTGACGGCGGCGAATACCGTCACCGTACGCAGCCGCGTCGACGGCCAGCTTCTGGCTATCCACTTTACCGAAGGTCAGCAGGTGAAAGCCGGCGATCTGCTGGCGGAAATCGACCCCAGCCAGTTTAAAGTTAACCTCGCCCAGGCACAGGCCGAACTGGCAAAAGACCAGGCTACCCTGGCAAACGCCCGCCGCGATCTGGCGCGCTATCAACAACTGGCCAAAACGAATCTGGTTTCACGTCAGGAGCTCGATACTCAGCAATCGCTGGTCGATGAAACCCAGGCCACCATCAAAGCCGATGAAGCTAACGTTGCCAGCGCGCAGCTGCAGCTGAACTGGAGCCGCATCACTGCGCCGATCGATGGCCGGGTCGGACTAAAGCAGGTTGATATCGGCAATCAGATCGCCAGCGGAGATACCACCGGGATTGTGGTTCTGACGCAAACCCACCCTATCGACCTGGTCTTTACCCTACCGGAAAGCCAAATCGCCACGGTCGTTCAGGCGCAAAAAGCGGGCAAAAAACTGGTCGTCGAAGCCTGGGATCGCACCAACAAACAGAAAATTAGCGAAGGTTATCTGCTAAGTCTTGATAACCAGATTGACGCCACCACCGGCACCATCAAACTTAAAGCGCGCTTTAATAACCAGGATGACGCCCTGTTTCCCAATCAATTCGTGAACGCCCGCATGCTGGTTGATACCGAACAAAACGCAGTGGTGATCCCAGCCGCTGCGCTGCAAATGGGCAATGAAGGGCATTTCGTCTGGGTGCTGAACGACGAAAATCAAGTCAGCAAACACAACGTGACGCCAGGTATCCAGGACAGCCTGAAGGTGGTCATTAACGCCGGTCTTTCTGCCGGAGATCGCGTCGTGACGGACGGTATTGACCGTCTGACGGAAGGCGCGAAGGTTGAAGTGGTGGACGCCCTCAAGGCCACCGGCGCCGCCGAACCGGCGGAAGCCCCCCGCGGCGAACACGGTAAAAAAGGAGCGCGCTCCTGATGCAAGTGTTACCGCCGAGCAGTACGGGTGGCCCTTCCCGTCTGTTTATCCTACGCCCGGTAGCGACAACGCTGTTAATGGTGGCCATTATGCTGGCCGGGATTATCGGCTACCGTTTTTTACCGGTTTCGGCGCTGCCGGAAGTGGATTACCCGACAATTCAGGTGGTAACGCTCTACCCTGGCGCCAGCCCGGACGTGGTCACCTCGTCGATCACCGCCCCGCTTGAACGCCAGTTTGGCCAGATGTCCGGTCTTAAGCAAATGTCGTCCCAGAGTTCCGGCGGCGCTTCCGTGGTCACGCTTCAGTTCCAGTTGACGCTGCCGCTGGATGTCGCCGAGCAGGAAGTGCAGGCGGCGATCAACGCCGCCACTAACCTGCTGCCGTCAGACCTCCCCGACCCGCCGGTCTACAGCAAAGTTAACCCCGCCGACCCGCCGATTATGACGCTTTCGGTCACCTCCTCCGCTATTCCAATGACCCAGGTCGAGGATATGGTGGAAACCCGCGTGGCGCAGAAAATCTCTCAGGTATCCGGCGTCGGTCTGGTGACTCTCGCGGGCGGTCAGCGCCCGGCGGTACGCGTAAAACTTAACGCCCAGGCCATTGCCGCCCTCGGCCTGACCAGTGAAACAATCCGTACCGCAATTACCAGCGCCAACGTCAATTCGGCGAAGGGGAGCCTTGACGGCCCGTCCCGCGCGGTGACGCTTTCCGCCAACGATCAGATGCAGACGGCGGAAGATTACCGTCGCCTGATTATCGCGTATCAGAACGGGGCGCCCATCCGCCTCGGCGACGTCGCCACCGTTGAACAGGGCGCGGAAAACAGCTGGCTCGGAGCATGGGCTAACAATCAGCGGGCGATCGTCATGAACGTCCAGCGCCAGCCGGGGGCCAATATCATCGCCACCGCCGACAGCATCCGCCAGATGCTGCCGCAACTGACCGAAAGCCTGCCTAAATCCGTTAAAGTGCAGGTGCTTTCCGACCGCACCACCAATATTCGCGCTTCGGTCAGCGACACGCAATTTGAGCTGATGCTGGCTATCGCCCTGGTGGTGATGATTATCTATCTGTTCCTGCGCAACGTTCCGGCCACCATTATTCCCGGCATCGCCGTGCCTCTCTCGCTGGTCGGCACCTTCGCGGTGATGGTGTTCCTCGATTTCTCAATAAACAACCTGACGCTGATGGCCCTGACCATCGCCACCGGGTTTGTCGTCGATGACGCCATCGTGGTTATCGAAAACATTTCGCGCTATATCGAGAAAGGCGAAAAACCGCTGGCCGCCGCGCTGAAAGGGGCCGGGGAGATCGGTTTTACCATTATCTCCCTCACCTTCTCCCTGATCGCGGTGCTGATCCCGCTGCTGTTTATGGGCGATATCGTTGGCCGCCTGTTCCGCGAGTTCGCCATTACCCTGGCGATGGCGATCCTGATTTCGGCAGTGGTGTCGCTGACCCTGACGCCAATGATGTGCGCCCGCATGCTGAGCCATGACTCGCTGCGCAAGCAAAACCGCTTTTCCCGCGCCAGCGAACGCTTTTTTGAGCAGGTTATCGCCGTTTATGGCCGCTGGCTGGGTCGGGTGCTGAATCATCCCTGGCTGACCCTGAGCGTGACGCTCGGCACCCTGATGTTGTCTATTATGCTGTGGGTCTTTATTCCAAAAGGCTTCTTCCCGATTCAGGACAACGGCATTATTCAGGGTACGCTGCAGGCGCCGCAGTCGGCGTCATTTGCCAACATGGCCGAGCGTCAACAGCAGGTCTCGGCAATCCTTCTTAAGGATCCGGCGGTAGAGAGCCTGACGTCATATGTCGGGGTGGACGGTACCAACCCGGCGCTGAACAGCGCTCGCCTGCAAATCAACCTCAAGCCGCTGGATGAACGTGACGATCGCGTGCAAACGGTGATTGCCCGTCTGCAAAACGCGGTGGACGGCCTTCCCGGCGTCGAACTCTATCTCCAGCCGGTCCAGGATCTGACCATTGATACCACCGTCAGCCGCACCCAGTACCAGTTCACCCTGCAGGCCAACTCGCTCGATGCGCTCAGCAACTGGGTCCCGCAGTTGATGAGCCGCCTGCAGGCATTGCCGCAGCTCTCCGACGTCAGCAGCGACTGGCAGGATAAGGGCCTGGCGGCGTATATTAACGTTGATCGCGATAGCGCCAGCCGTCTTGGCATCAGCATGGCCGATGTTGATAACGCCCTGTATAACGCCTTCGGCCAGCGCCTGATCTCCACCATCTATACCCAGGCAAACCAGTATCGCGTGGTGCTGGAGCATGATACCCGAACCACCCCAGGGCTGGCGGCGCTGGATAATATCCGCCTGACCAGCAGCGATGGCGGAATTGTGCCGCTGAAATCCATCGCCGGAATTGAACAGCGTTTTACGCCGCTGTCGATTAACCATCTCGATCAGTTCCCGGTAACCACGATTTCGTTTAACGTGCCGGACAACTATTCGCTGGGCGATGCGGTAGAGGCGATTCTTGGCGCGGAACAGGCGCTGGACTTCCCGAGCGATATCCGCACCCAGTTCCAGGGCAGTAGCCTCGCCTTCCAGTCGGCGCTCAACAGCACTGTCTGGCTGGTGATTGCCGCGGTGGTGGCGATGTATATCGTGCTCGGCGTACTGTATGAAAGCTTTATTCACCCGATCACTATTTTGTCCACCCTGCCGACTGCCGGGGTCGGCGCGCTGCTGGCGCTGTGGCTGGCCGGGAGCGAACTGGACGTTATCGCCATTATCGGCATCATCCTGCTGATCGGCATCGTCAAGAAAAACGCCATCATTATGATCGACTTTGCGCTGGCCGCCGAACGCGAACAGGGCATGCCGCCGCGCGAGGCGATCTATCAGGCCTGTCTGCTGCGTTTTCGCCCGATCCTGATGACCACTCTAGCCGCCCTGCTCGGCGCGCTGCCGCTGATGCTCAGTACCGGCGTTGGCGCGGAACTACGTCGGCCGCTGGGGATCGGTATGGTCGGTGGCCTGATGCTAAGTCAGGTGCTGACCCTGTTTACCACACCGGTTATCTATCTGCTGTTCGACCGCCTGTCGCTGTATATGAAGCGTCGGTTCCCACGGCATGAAGAGGAGGCGTAAGTGAAGTTTTTCGCGCTCTTCATTTACCGGCCAGTGGCGACGATTCTGATTTCGCTTGCTATCACCCTGTGCGGGGTGCTCGGTTTCCGCCTGCTGCCGGTGGCGCCGCTGCCGCAGGTGGATTTTCCGGTGATTATGATCAGCGCGTCGCTGCCCGGCGCATCGCCGGAAACCATGGCCTCTTCGGTGGCGACGCCGCTGGAACGCTCGCTGGGGCGGATTGCCGGGGTCAATGAGATGACCTCCACCAGTTCTCTTGGCAGTACGCGGATCATTCTGGAGTTCAACTTTGACCGCGATATCAACGGCGCCGCACGCGACGTGCAGGCGGCGATTAACGCCGCCCAAAGCCTGCTGCCGAGCGGCATGCCGGGGCGCCCGACTTACCGCAAGGCCAACCCGTCCGATGCGCCGATCATGATCCTCACCCTCACCTCGGAGACGTACTCCCAGGGCGAGCTCTATGATTTCGCCTCCACCCAACTGGCGCAGACCCTTTCCCAGATTGCCGGCGTCGGCGACGTTGACGTCGGCGGCAGTTCGCTGCCAGCGGTGCGCGTAGACCTTAACCCGCAGGCGCTGTTTAACCAGGGCGTATCCCTGGACGCGGTGCGCACCGCCATCAGCAGCGCCAACGTGCGTAGGCCGCAGGGCGCGCTGGAAGACAGTACCCGCCGCTGGCAGGTAGCAACCAACGACGAACTGAAAACCGCCGCCGAATATCAGCCGCTCATCGTGCACTACAACAACGGCTCGCCGGTGCGACTGGGCGACGTAGCCAATGTCACCGATTCGGTGCAGGATGTGCGCAACGCCGGGATGACCAACGCCAAACCGGCGATTTTGCTGATGATCCGCAAGCTGCCGGAAGCCAATATTATTGATACGGTAGACAGCATTCGCGCTCGTCTGCCGGAACTACAGCGCACGATCCCGGCGTCTATCGATCTGCAAATCGCTCAGGACCGCTCGCCAACCATCCGCGCGTCGCTGGAAGAGGTCGAACAAACCCTGGTGATCGCCGTCGCGCTGGTGATCCTCGTGGTATTCCTGTTCCTGCGCTCAGGACGGGCGACGCTGATCCCGGCGGTGGCGGTTCCGGTATCGCTGATAGGCACCTTCGCGGCGATGTATTTGTGCGGTTTCAGCCTCAATAACCTGTCGCTGATGGCGCTGACCATCGCCACCGGTTTCGTGGTCGATGACGCTATCGTGGTGCTGGAAAACATCGCTCGCCATCTTGAAGCGGGTATGAAACCGCTGCAGGCGGCGCTACAGGGAAGCCGGGAAGTCGGTTTTACCGTGCTGTCGATGAGCCTGTCGCTGGTGGCGGTATTCCTGCCGCTGCTGCTGATGGGCGGCCTGCCGGGAAGGCTGCTGCGGGAATTCGCCGTCACCCTGTCGGTGGCGATCGCTATTTCGCTGGCGATGTCGCTGACCCTGACACCGATGATGTGCGGCTGGCTGCTCAAAAGCGGCAAGCCCGACGAGCCGACGCGCAAGCGCGGTTTTGGCCGTCTGCTGGTGGCGATTCAGGTCCAATACGGTAAGTCGCTGAAGTGGGTTCTGCAACATCATCGTCTGACTGGCCTGGTGCTGCTGGCTACCATCGCGCTAAGCGTCTGGCTCTATATCTCTATTCCAAAAACGTTCTTCCCGGAGCAGGATACCGGGGTGCTGATGGGCGGTATTCAGGCCGATCAAAGCATTTCGTTCCAGGCGATGCGCGGCAAGCTGCAGGACTTTATGAAGATCATTCGTGAAGATCCGGCTGTCGATAACGTAACCGGTTTTACCGGCGGCTCGCGGGTCAACAGCGGGATGATGTTTATCACCCTCAAGCCCCGCGATAAGCGCCATGAAACGGCGCAGCAGATTATCGACCGACTGCGTAAAAAGCTGGCCAGGGAGCCGGGCGCTAACCTGTTCCTGATGGCGGTACAGGATATTCGCGTCGGCGGTCGTCAGGCCAACGCCAGCTACCAGTACACCCTGCTGTCGGATGACCTTGCGGCGCTGCGGGAGTGGGAGCCCAAAATCCGTAAAGCGCTGGCGGCGCTGCCGGAGCTGGCCGATGTGAACTCGGACAGCCAAAATAACGGCGCGGAGATGGCGCTGCTCTATGACCGCGATACCATGTCGCGGCTGGGCATCAGCGTGCAGGATGCCAATAACCTGCTAAATAACGCCTTTGGCCAACGGCAGATCTCGACCATCTACCAGCCGTTGAACCAGTACAAGGTGGTGATGGAAGTCGACCCGATTTACACCCAGGATGTCAGCGCGCTGGATAAAATGTTCGTCATCAACAGCGAAGGTCAACCAATTCCGCTCTCCTCATTCGCCAAATGGCAACCGGCCAACGCCCCGCTGTCGGTGAATCATCAGGGGCTGTCGGCGGCATCGACCATCGCCTTTAACCTGCCGATCGGTAAGTCGCTGTCGCAAGCCAGCGACGCCATCAACCGGGCGATGACCCAGCTTGGCGTGCCGTCCAGCGTGCGCGGCGCGTTTGCCGGTACCGCGCAGATATTCCAGCAAACGATGAACGCACAGGTGATCCTGATCCTCGCCGCCATCGCCACGGTCTATATCGTGCTGGGGATCCTCTATGAGAGCTACGTTCATCCGTTGACCATTCTCTCCACGATCCCTTCCGCCGGCGTCGGCGCGTTGCTGGCGCTGGAACTTTTCAATGCGCCATTCAGCCTCATCGCGCTGATTGGCATTATGCTGTTAATTGGTATCGTGAAGAAAAACGCCATTATGATGGTCGATTTCGCGCTGGAAGCGCAGCGCAATGGTAACCTGCCGCCCGAAGAGGCTATCTTCCAGGCTTGTCTGCTGCGCTTCCGCCCAATTATGATGACGACCCTGGCGGCGTTATTTGGCGCGCTGCCGCTGGTATTATCCGGCGGTGATGGCGCCGAACTACGCCAGCCGCTAGGGATTACGATTGTCGGCGGTCTGGTGATGAGCCAGCTATTGACCCTGTACACCACGCCGGTGGTCTATCTGTTCTTCGACCGTCTACAGCGGCGTTTTGCACGCAAACGCCCGCAACCGGTAAGTGAATAAAATGATCGATTTACCGCCCAACGTACGCTGGCAATTATGGATAGTGGCATTCGGCTTCTTTATGCAGTCTCTGGATACCACCATCGTTAATACCGCCCTCCCCTCAATGGCTAAAAGTCTGGGAGAGAGTCCGCTGCATATGCATATGGTGATTGTTTCTTATGTGCTGACGGTGGCGGTGATGCTGCCCGCCAGCGGCTGGCTGGCGGACCGGGTTGGCGTGCGTAATACCTTTTTCAGCGCCATCATCCTGTTTACCACCGGTTCGCTGTTCTGCGCCCAGGCCGGTACGCTCGATCAGTTGATACTCGCCCGCGTGTTACAGGGCATCGGCGGCGCGATGATGGTTCCCGTTGGCCGTCTGACGGTGCTGAAAATCGTTCCCCGCGAGCAGTATATGGCGGCGATGACCTTCGTCACCTTGCCCGGCCAGGTCGGCCCTTTGCTCGGCCCGGCGCTCGGCGGCATTCTGGTGGAATACGCGACCTGGCACTGGATCTTCCTGATTAACATTCCGGTGGGGATTGTCGGCGCTATCGCCACGCTGTGCCTGATGCCCAACTACACCCTGCAAACGCAGCGCTTTGATATTTTGGGATTTATTCTGCTGGCGACGGGAATGGCGACCCTGACCCTGGCGCTCGACGGTCAAAAAGGGCTCGGTATCTCCCCACTATGGCTGGCCGTTCTGGTGACGCTCGGCATTGCGGCGATTCTGCTCTATCTGTGGCACGCCCGCGGCAATCTCAACGCGCTATTCAGCCTGAAGCTGTTTGGTAATCGCACTTTCGCCCTCGGACTCGGCGGCAGCTTCGCCGGGCGTATCGGCAGCGGTATGCTGCCGTTTATGACCCCGGTATTTTTGCAGATTGGCCTCGGCTTTACGCCGTTCCATGCCGGTCTGATGATGATCCCGATGGTGCTTGGCAGTATGAGTATGAAACGCATCGTGGTGCAGGTGGTCAATCGCTTTGGCTATCGTCGGGTGCTGGTGGCTTCGACGCTGGGTCTGGCGCTGGTGAGCCTGCTGTTTATGACCATCGCGCTTGCGGGCTGGTACTGGCTGTTGCCGCCGGTGCTGTTCCTGCAAGGAATGATTAATTCCAGCCGCTTCTCATCAATGAACACCCTGACCCTGAAGGACCTGCCCGCCGATCTGGCCAGCAGCGGTAACAGTATGCTGTCGATGGTGATGCAACTGTCGATGAGTATCGGCGTCACCATCGCCGGGATGCTGCTGGGCCTCTACGGCCACCAGCATATCAGCGCTGATGTGGCTACCACACATCAGGTCTTTCTTTATACCTACCTAAGCATGGCGGTGTGTATCGCGCTGCCCGCGCTGATTTTTTCCCACGTACCGAACGATACCACCGTCAATAGCGTGATTCGTCGTCGTAAAAGGAGTGAATCTTGAGGTTCTGGCGTCCCGGTATTACCGGCAAGCTGTTTATTGCGATCCTCGCAACCTGTATCGTGCTGTTAATCAGCATGCACTGGGCGGTGCGTATCAGCTTTGAACGCGGTTTTATCGACTATATTAAGCGCGGAAATGAACAGCGTCTGACCATGCTGGGGGATGCCCTGAGCGAACAGTATGCTCAGCACGGTAACTGGAAATTCCTGCGTAATAACGATCGCTTTATTTTTCAGCTACTGAAAACCTTCGATCGCGACAACGACGATCGTCCTCTGCCGGGGCGCGGTATGCCGCCAGACCCGATGGACGGGCCAGTACCGAACTCCGGCCCACAAAATATGCCGCCGGATATCGTTCCAGGCCCGCCGCCTGATGGCCGTGGGCCCCCGGAACTTCCTCCGCATATCTGGCGCACCATGTTTTGGGTGGTCGATCAAAAAGGGCGTGTACTGGTAGGGCCGCGCGAACCGGTCCCGGAGGAGGGTAGCCGACGCAACATTATGGTCAATGGCGTGCAGGTTGGCGCCGTGATCGCGTCGCCGGTTGAACGCCTGACGCGTAACACCGATATCAACTTCGATCGTCAGCAGAAACGCACCAGTTGGCTGATTGTCGCGCTGGCAACTCTGCTGGCGGCGCTCGCCACCTTTCCGCTGGCGCGCGGTCTGCTCGCCCCGGTTAAAAGACTGGTTGAAGGTACGCACCGCCTCGCCGCAGGGGATTTCTCCACGCGCGTAACGGCCACCAGCAGCGATGAACTGGGGCGGCTGGCAAAGGACTTTAACCAGTTGGCCAGCACCCTTGAGCGCAATCAGCGAATGCGCCGGGATCTGATGGCGGATATCTCCCACGAGCTTCGTACGCCGCTGGCGGTACTGCGCGGCGAACTGGAAGCTATCCAGGACGGCGTGCGAAAATTCACGCCGGACTCCATCACCTCCCTGCAGGCGGAGGTCGCGACGCTCACCAAGCTGGTCGATGATTTACATCAGCTTTCGATGTCAGACGAAGGCGCGCTGGCCTATCAGAAAACCTCCGTCGATATCATCAACCTGCTGGAAGTCGCCGCCGGAGCGTTTCGTGAACGCTTCATCAGTCGCGGGCTGTCGATCGGCGTCTCGCTGCCGGAAAGCGCGACGGTTTTTGGCGATCGGGATCGCCTGATGCAGTTGTTCAACAACCTGCTGGAAAACAGCCTGCGCTATACCGATCGCGGCGGTCGCCTGCAGATCGACGTCAGCGAAGATCGCCATACGCTGGTTATCGACTTTGCCGATAGCGCGCCTGGCGTCACCGATGAACAGCTGGCGCGGCTGGTTGAACGTTTTTACCGTACCGAAGGGTCGCGCAATCGCGCCAGCGGCGGTTCTGGTTTAGGGCTGGCGATTTGCCTTAACATCGTCACGGCCCACGGCGGCACATTACGCGCCAGCCATTCGCCTTTAGGCGGCGTTAGCATTAAAGTAGAGTTACCTCTGGAACGTCATTTATCGAGGGACGTATGACTGAATTACCTGTTGATGAAAACACGCCACGCATTCTTATCGTGGAAGATGAGCCTAAGCTGGGTCAATTGCTGATCGATTATCTACAGGCGGCAGGCTATGCGCCGACGCTCATTAATCACGGCGATCAGGTTCTGCCGTACGTCCGCCAGACGCCACCGCATCTGATCCTGCTGGATCTGATGCTGCCCGGCACCGACGGGCTCACCCTGTGCCGGGAAATCCGCCGCTTCTCGGAAGTGCCGGTGGTCATGGTGACGGCCAAAATTGAAGAGATCGACCGTCTGCTGGGGTTAGAGATCGGTGCTGACGACTATATCTGTAAGCCCTACAGCCCGCGTGAAGTTGTGGCCCGCGTAAAGACCATTCTTCGCCGCTGTAAACCGCGGCGCGACCTGCAGGAACTGGATGCGAAAAGCCCGCTGATTGTCGACGAAGGCCGCTTTCAGGCCTCCTGGCGCGGCAAGTTGCTGGATCTGACGCCTGCGGAGTTCCGCCTGTTGAAGACCCTCTCTCAGGAGCCGGGGAAGGTCTTTTCCCGCGAGCAACTGCTCAACCATCTGTACGATGATTACCGGGTCGTGACCGACCGGACTATCGACAGCCATATCAAGAACCTGCGGCGCAAGCTGGAGTCGCTGGATGCCGATCAGTCGTTTATCCGCGCCGTCTATGGGGTCGGATACCGTTGGGAAGCCGATGCCTGTCGGCTGGCGTAATCACATTGCCGCTTCTGGTTATCTCCCCGGTGGCGCTTACCGGGGATACGGGGTCACCGCCGTCTGAGAAACGGATAACCCGCGGCCGCATCCCCGGCGGCAGACTTTAATTCCCCTATTGTGTCGCGCCCCGGTTCGCTATCCGCTAAAGATAGCCCCTGATATTTACTCCCCCTTCCCGCAGCGCTACAATGCCCGCCCTTAATGTGGGGACACTCCCCAACTCGCCGTACCTGGTGCGGCGGATCTGACCTGTCATCAGAACGAGAAAATCATGTTTAAACCGGAACTCCTTTCCCCGGCGGGAACGCTGAAAAATATGCGTTACGCTTTCGCTTACGGCGCCGATGCCGTCTACGCGGGCCAGCCGCGTTACTCCCTGCGCGTGCGCAATAACGAATTCAACCATGAAAATCTTCAGCTCGGTATCAATGAAGCCCACGCGTTGGGTAAAAAATTCTATGTGGTAGTCAACATCGCGCCGCATAACGCCAAGCTGAAAACCTTTATTCGTGACCTGAAGCCGGTGGTGGAAATGGGGCCGGATGCGCTGATTATGTCCGATCCGGGGTTAATCATGCTGGTACGGGAAAATTTCCCGGCGATGCCGATTCATCTTTCGGTGCAGGCCAATGCCGTTAACTGGGCGACGGTCAAGTTCTGGCAGCAAATGGGGTTGAGCCGGGTCATTCTGTCGCGTGAACTGTCGCTGGATGAAATCGCCGAAATTCGCAGCCAGGTGCCGGATATGGAAATTGAAATTTTCGTTCACGGCGCGCTGTGCATGGCCTATTCCGGTCGCTGCCTGCTCTCCGGCTACATCAATAAGCGTGACCCGAATCAGGGGACCTGCACTAACGCCTGCCGCTGGGAATATAACGTTCAGGAAGGCAAAGAAGACGACGTCGGCAACATCGTGCATAAATACGAGCCGATTCCGGTACAGAACGTCGAGCCGACGCTGGGTATCGGCGCGCCGACCGACCAGGTATTTATGATTGAAGAAGCCAAACGTCCGGGCGAATACATGACCGCGTTTGAAGACGAACACGGCACCTACATCATGAACTCAAAAGATCTGCGCGCGGTTGCGCACGTTGAGCGCCTGACTCAAATGGGCGTCCATTCGCTGAAAATCGAAGGTCGTACCAAATCCTACTACTACTGCGCGCGTACCGCTCAGGTCTACCGCAAAGCCATTGACGACGCAGCCGCAGGCAAACCTTTCGATACCAGCCTGCTGGAAACGCTGGAAGGCCTGGCTCATCGCGGCTACACCGAAGGTTTTCTGCGCCGCCATACCCATGACGATTACCAGAATTACGAGTACGGCTACTCCGTTTCCGGGCGCCAGCAGTTTGTCGGCGAATTCACCGGCGAGCGCCGTGGGGACCTGGCGGCGGTTGCGGTGAGGAACAAATTCTCCCTCGGCGACAGTCTTGAACTGATGACGCCGCAAGGCAACGTCAACTTTACCCTCGAACATATGGAAAACGGTAAAGGCGAAATGACGCCGGTCGCGCCGGGCGATGGCCACACCGTATGGCTGCCTGTTCCGCAGGATATGACGCTACAGTACGCGTTACTGATGCGCAATTTTTCTGGTCAGACAACCAGAAACCCGCACAGTAACTCGTTAATTTAGGTTATTTTTCTCAATGTGAGGATATTAGAAACGGATCACATACCCTTTCCGTCAAAAAAGATATTATCCATTTCGCTGAAAAACATAACCCATAAATGCTAGCTGTACCAGGAACCACCTCCTTAGCCTGCGTAATCTCCCTTACGCGGGCTTATTTTTTATCATCATTCAGGTCTTCACGTTGTTCATGCGGTACACTTTATGCATCTCTGTGCAATAAAGGTTCCCCCGATAATGTCTACGTTTCCAGCCAGCTTACTGATTCTGAACGGCAAAGGCGCCAATGAACCGCAGCTACGCGAAGCGGTCGCACTGTTACGCGATGCAGGTGTCGATATCCACGTCCGCGTCACCTGGGAAAAAGGCGATGCGGCGCGGTTTGTCGATGAAGCCCTGACGCTGAAGGTCGAAACGGTAATTGCCGGCGGTGGCGACGGTACGATCAACGAGGTTGCCACCGCGCTGGTCGCGCGCGGCAGCGAAATGGCGCTGGGGATTTTGCCGCTGGGCACGGCGAATGACTTCGCCACCAGCGTCGGTATCCCGCAGGATCTCGCCAGCGCGTTAAAACTGGCTATCGTTGGCCGCGATGTGGCGATTGATATTGCGCGAGTTAATGGCAAGACCGGTTTTATCAATATGGCCACCGGCGGTTTCGGCACGCGAATTACCACTGAAACCCCGGAAAAATTAAAGGCCGCGCTTGGCGGTGTCTCGTATTTGATTCACGGTCTGATGCGAATGGATACCCTGAAGCCGGATCGCTGTGAAATCCGCGGCGAAAATTTTCACTGGCAGGGCGATGCGCTGGTCATCGGTATCGGCAACGGTCGCCAGGCCGGAGGGGGTCAGCCGTTATGTCCGGAGGCGTTAATCAACGATGGTCTGCTGCATCTGCGTATTTTTACCGGTGAAGAGCTGATTCCCGCGCTATTCAACACCCTTGCCAACCCGGATAACTCCCCGAATCTGATTGACGGCGTCTCCTCATGGTTTGAGATAACCGCCCCGCACGAAATGACGTTTAACCTTGATGGCGAGCCGCTAACGGGAAAACACTTCCGTATGGAACTCTTACCGGCCGCACTGCGCTGCAGGCTGCCGCCAGATTGCGCACTGTTACGTTAGGCCGTCTCCCGCAAAAGTGCGTCAGTGCCGTGGGCTGCACATCAAGGCGCGAGCCGTGCAGCCGGACAGGCACAATATGCCCTGCGCCCTCTGACTTGATGACGGGTTATGAACGCGACGACGTCACCCCGACCGGCGACGGGACATAACCGGCTTCAGGTCTCGCAAAACAGTACTGGCGCCCGGCTGGTGTAAAACAATCGGGTTCGTTCATTTATCCGTTGGATATTAAGGTAAAACGGTACCTGCGGCTTGAGGAAAAAAGGCGGCAGGATACGTTTTATCTGCCCCTGCACCTCCTCTTCCGCCTTGCCTGTGCCCGCGGAGATATTTTCCGAACGCATGAAATAGTGCTCACCGTCACGGGTAAAGCTAAACCAGACGCTCTGATTGATAGTAAATGGACGTCCCTCCAGGGGCGTAATTTCCCCTCGCACAATCACCAACCCGCGGTTACTATCAAATATGTAACGTACTGACACATCCCCCTGGAAATCTGTGTTAAATAATCGCATTTCCCCGCTGCACTGGAAATGATTTTGCTGCCAATATTGCCAGGATTTTATTACTAAAGCGGTTAACAAACTGATAAAAATGATAGCCATTAACCATTTAATGCTATGCAAGCGCATTCTGTACCTACTTAATATAATAACTGGTGAGGCATTGATTATCACGCCATGGACTAAATGGCTGACGGCAGCTTATCACCGAAACGCGGGCCTGCCCCGGATACAGGGTTAAATAAATCCACGGATAGGTTTTACATTCAAAATGGTTAAGATCGCTAAATTTCTCATGTGGATAATGATCGACAACATCATTATTGGCAAAAAAATAACATTGTTGTGACGTTTTCACATTAACCGGTAAATACCGTTGCAGATAAGAATCGAATTCGGTTTGCCAGGCAATAAACCCCATTATCAGGCAACTTAGCAACGCCGCAACCGCCCATATGAGAGGGAATTGCGGCCTCAACCGCTTTTTTTCCGGGGGACTTGCCGTCGCAACCTCCGCAGTAGCCACCGGGATAAGCGGTACCGTTTCCTGTGTGTCCGACGGGGATTCAATAACCGCCAGCTGCGCATCCAGCCTGACGCCGACTCTGGGTACCGTCACAATTATCTCTTGCCCGACGCCCAGTTGCTTAAAAGCACGACGGAGTAAAGAAATATTCTGGTAAAAACAGTTGTTGGTTACCTGCAAGCCATGCTTTATCCACACTTCCTGAAAAAAAGCGTCACGCGCGACTATTTCGCCATCTTGTTGAATTAGCAACAATAAACAACGGCAGGCCGGGATATTCAATAAAACACGCTTCGAATTATCTGGAATAAGTATTAGAGTGCTTCTCTGAGGAATAAAAGCAATTCTTCCATTAATCGTATATGTTTTTTCCATCCTGTTCCCTGAGAATAGTAATCGTTTGGATGAAGGCGGCATAATGCCAGAGTGCAAATGAGATAATTCTTAATACGCAGAAACGCTTTAGGATTATTCGTAAGCGATTTTACTCTATTACGGTGAGGAACTGGAGATGCCTTATGCAGGTTTTCGCTATTACAAGCAAAGTTTAAGTGCATTTACAACACAAAACATGTCAGAACCGAGGAAAAAACTGGATATCCATTCCAGAAAAACCAATAAAAATGAATTATGATTCCACAAATAACAATATAATAAGAATATACTCTCGTTTTAGACCTAAACACCACTTTTACACTATTATACGATATATATAACTATAAATACACTTTATAGGAATTCTTTATCTAAAAATGGCGCATTTCGCAACAGACAATGCGCCACATGAACGAGTACGTGGCCACCTCTCGCGCCATTTCTCGCGTATATTGCCGGCTGGCAGTGACCAGCATCTGCGTGGTCTCTGCCAGTTCTCCCCCACGAGTAAATAGCCCGGTAAAGCGTATCAGAACGGTGATTTACCGGGGCATGGCTCGCCTGGCTGACTGTAAATTGCGCAAGGATTAGCGAGCAGGTGATATTTAATCAGTCGTGGCTAACGGTATTGGCTTCGATATAGCTAAAATTAATGTCTTCGCCGAGGCCCGGACGTTGTGACAAATGCACCAATCCCTGGTCATCCATCGGGTCGACAATGCTGTTGAGGTACGCGGCGGGCTCATCGTAATCAAGGAACGGATGCAGCAGGCCACGCTCGTACCAGCGGCAGTTGCGGATCGCGCCGACCACCGCCAGGCTTGCCGCCCCATTGCCGTGGACTTCACAGTCCATGCCGAACGACTCCGCCAGCGCCGCCACCTTCATGGTCGGCGCGATCCCGCCGACGCCGTTGGCCCCCGCGCGCAGAATGTCGCAGGCCCCGGCTTTCACCCATTCGGCGCGCATATGGTGCTTACCGCCGAAGCTCTCCGGCCCGACGACAGGAATCGACAGGTTTTCCGCCAGCCAGGCGTAGGAAGACATCGAATCCTCTGCCATCGGCTCTTCAAACCACGCGAAATTCAGCTTTTCCAGCGCCTTACCAATCCACAACGCGTCAGCGCGGCTGTACCAGTGATAGCCGTCAATCATCAACGCGATATCCGGTCCCACCGCTTCACGCACCGCCGCGCAGGCTTTGATATCCATTTTCGGATCCGGCGCAAAGGCGATCGGCGGCATCCAGGTGTGCAGCTTGATGGCCTTATAACCGCGGGCGACCAGCTTTTCAGCGAAGGCCGCATACTCTTCCGGGGTCGACAGACCACCCGGTAAATCATCCCCGCACATCGTGCTGCCGTAGGCCGGAACCGTGTCACGGTAGCCGCCGAGCAGTTTGTAAACCGGCAGGTTAAGCTTGCGGCCAATCAGATCCCACAGCGCCTGCTCGACAAACGACAGCGCGCGCTCGGTCAGTTGATGAGCGCTGCCGCGCTGCCAGTGGTTAAGATCCTGCCAGATGCGCTCGCGATTAAACGGGTCCTGCCCCACCAGCACTTTACGGAAAAAAGTATTCACCACATACGGGCGTACCACTTCCGGCGGCGCGAACGAATAGCCCTGGGCGCCGTCATCGGCGGTGATGGTCAGCATCGCCATTTTCGCCATCCCTTCAGCCCCCGGATGGGAGTGCCCGGCACTGTCGGAAACCCGACGAGTGGGATACTGGAAAATGGTGACATTTACAGATTCAATTTTCATGCTCAGTCCTTATCACAGCCTAATCCGATTCACAGAAAAAATCAGCAAGGCGGTTTTTAATTATTAAAAACATGTTTCATTTATAATCTAAGCACAATTATGCAACAGTTCCTCGGACAATTACCGCTAAGCAGGAGATTAAATTTGGGCATTAGCACAACAGGACGTGATTGTTTTCACAAAAGGGGAGCGAAACGCGAGGACGATCGGCAAGATGAACGAGAGGAGCGTGGGCGCAGAAAAAGGATTAACAGACCGTGTACACCCCGAAATCTCCTGCACCCACAAATGACGAATTTATCCGACCGCTTCCGGTTCAGCGGAGAGAGCATCCAGCAGTTCAGGCAAAGCCTGATAGCGGCCAGCAGCGGCCTGAAAACGGCCATCCAGGCAATCCCCGGCAATAATAATCGTTGGAATACCTGCCGCCCGCGCCGCGCAAAATCCGTTAAAACTATCTTCAATCACCAGGCACTGGCTGGCGCTGAGATTTAGCTTGCGCAGCGTCGTCAGATAGACCGCCGGATGCGGCTTACCGCGAACTTCATCATCCGCGCTGGAAACCACGTCAAAATAGCGCCAAAGAGCGAGTTTATTCAGCACTGCGGAGATAACCTGCCGGGACGATGAGGTGGCGAGCGCAATTTGATACCCCTGCTGGCGAAAATAGCGTAACGCCTCGCGCACGCCGTTCATCGGTTCACCTTCGGCGGCAATCAGATTGGTGATACGCAGCAGTATAGCCTCTTCAATCCGCTCTGGTGCAACATCAAGCTGGCAGTGCTGGCACCAGATGCGGGCAATATCGTCAAGGCGTTTTCCTTTGGTCAGGGTTTCACATTCATCGACGCTCACCATCGCCCCCCACTTCGCAAGGGTTTCGATTTGCGCCTGTCGCCATAAATATTCGGAATCAATGATTACGCCATCCATGTCAAAAATAACCGCTTTAATACTCATCATCTACCTCAATAAGGCTGGCATAAATACCCTGCCAGCCGCACAACATGACACCATTAAGAGAATTCAACCTGCTCACTGGCGGACGTTTCCTTGTGGCAAAACCCCGGCTGCTCAACGCGAATAAATGCGCAGAGGAAAAAGGCCACCACATACAGTACGGTATAGGCGATCACCACCCCGATGGTGCTGAAGAACGGTAGCAATATCACCGCAATAGCCGGCGCGAGAAAGTTCGACATCCCCGCAGACAAGTTGTAAACCGAAATCGCCGCCCCTTTGTGCTGCGGCTCCAGCGCCGGGAAAACGGCGGCCAGCGGAACAAACGCGGCGACAAAGATCCCCAGCGCGATGGCGGGAATCAGGGCCATCGCAAAACTATGACCAAAATGCTGAGGAATGAAGTAAAACGCCAGGCTGGAGAGCGCCATACCGATGCAGCCAAACCAGCGCACCACTTTCATCCAGCCCAGTTTCTCGCCCAAAATCCCCCACAGGACGTTAGAAAAAATGGTGGTAAAGAAGAAGACCGCCCATACCTGTAGCCATTCAGACGTGGTAAAGCCCAGTTCATCGACAAACATCATCGGCATGATGACCGCAAAGCCGAACAGCGACAGAGTGTTAATAATCCTCACCATGCTCGACAGCAGAATATTACGGTTGGTATAGAGCAGCGTCGCCGCCCGTCCCAGCTCGGAAAACTTCTCACGGGTGGTCAGATTCTGCATATGGCGCGGCGTCTGGATATGGCGCAGAGAGGCCAATGCGATGACGCCGCCAGTCACGCAGAAGGCCAGCGCCAGCCACAACGTCCCTAACTCGCCGATATGCGGAATGGTAAAGCTCGGAATATAGCTGCCGAACACGCCGATGCCGATGGAGTAAACCGCCCAGAACCAGCCGATCGCCGAACTGGCATTATCACTTTTCACATTATGGATAATGGCCACGATAAACGAGTAGAGGAACAGCGGATACGCGAAGCCGCGGATGCCGTAAAAGACCAGGATCAACGCATAATTCGCATGGCCGAGCCCGAACACCAGAAACAGCACATGGAACACGCACCACATTACGAAGCCAATCATCATGGTCTTAAGCGGGGTAATGATTTCCGCCACAACGCCGGAAATCCACGCCGACAGCGCGGCGGCCAGTCCGTACAGTGTAAACGCAAATGAAGCCTCTGCCGGGGTGAAGCCGAGCTCTTTGATATAGTGCGACAGAAATGCCAGTTCGAAACCGTCGCCGGTCATAAACACGGCAATGGCGACATATCCCCAGAACAGATTCAGGGGTAAACCGAGCCATTGTTTATTATTTACGGACATAATGACCTCGTTTTCAGGATACAGGAAACCGCTCCGGTGAATTCACCGGAGGGCTGTTCTGCCCGCCATAATTCAAACCGCAGTTGCGTTGCCTTCCTTGCTCACGCCAGTCACTGACTTATGTCAGCGCCTGGCGATTCACTGCGCCGCCTTGCTGCAATTCGGATTATTTAGGATAGGTGATTAAAATGCATGCTGACGAAAGTTCAGGTCGTTGACATACAACGCATTGAACTGTGCGTAGCGCTGCATCAGGGTTTGATGGCGAACCGGGTCTGCGTACCAGGTCTGCCAGACTTCCGGTTTTTCGCAAACGCTGGCGAGCGGTTTGCCTGCTGCCAGACAAGCCAGCCGCGCCGCGCCCAATGCGCCGCCGGTCTCCCCGCCTTTGTGGGTCACCACCGGTATATTGAGGATATCGGCCAGCAATTGCGCCCAGAACGGACTGCGGGCGCCACCGCCAACCAGCGAACAGCGATCGATCTGCGTACCGCTCTCTTTCAGCACCCGCAGACCGTCGTTGATGCCGAAACTCACGCCCTCCAGCACCGCGTAGCCAAGCTGGGCGCGCTGGCTGGAGTGGCTCATTCCCCAGAACATGCCGCGCGCTTCGGGATCGTTATGCGGCGTGCGTTCGCCGGAGAGATAAGGTAAGAAGAACGGCGCACTGGCTTTCTGTTCCTCGCTAAGCTCGGCAATCTCCTCCAGCAACGCGATTTCTGTCGTACTGGTCAGGCGACAGAACCATTGCAGACAGCTTGCGGCGCTGAGCATCACGCTCATCTGATGCCACAGATTCGGCAGCACGTGACAAAACGCATGAACCGCCGACTGCGGGGCCGGGCGGTAAGCGTCGGTCACCACAAACAGCACCCCGGATGTGCCAAGCGAAATAAACGCATCCCCCGGTGAGACCGCCCCGACGCCAATGGCGCTGACCGCGTTATCGCCGCCGCCTCCTGCCACCACGACCGAAGCGTTCAGCCCCCAGCGCCCGGCAACCTGCGGATCAAGCGTGGCGGAAACCTCGCAACCTTCCACCAGCGTCGGCATATGGCGACGCGACAGGCCGCATTTATTCAGCAGAGAATCAGACCAGTCGCGTTTTGCCACATCCAGCCACAACGTGCCGGCAGCATCCGACATATCGGAAACTTTTTTCCCCGTCATCCGGTAGCGCAGATAATCTTTTGGCAGCAGAACCGTGGCAGTACGTTTAAAATTTTGCGGCTCATGGCGACGTACCCACAGCAGTTTCGGGGCGGTAAAGCCCGGCATCGCCAGGTTTCCCGCGACCTGGTGCAGTTCCGGCGCTATCTCTTCCAGTTCCGCACACTCCTGCGCGCAGCGGGTGTCGTTCCACAGAATTGCCGGGCGAATCACCTCGCCATCGGCATCCAGCAGCACCGCGCCGTGCATCTGCCCGGAAAGGCCAATAGCCTTAATCGCCGGCCAGTGCTGAGCGCATTTCTCCCGCAGTGTGGTGATCAGGTACTCTGTCGCCTCCCACCAGGCTTGCGGCGACTGTTCTGACCAGTGCGGATGGGGCCGTTGAATACTCAATGGCGCGCTATGGCTGGCGATCACCTCATTGTTTTCATCAATGACCAGCGCTTTGACTTCCGATGTGCCCAGATCGATACCGAGATACATAGCCACCTCTTAGTTAATCAGCATATAAACGGAAGCGATCTTCTCGCGCATCAGCGTCAGGAAATCGCTATTGCCGGCCAGTTCGCCAAACAGCGCTTTATCGCGGGCATAGAGCGCGACCGGATCGTGAGCTTCAAACATTTCATGCACCGCCTGTTCGTCGAGGATCCCATCCTGGTACTGATACGGCAGCGTTCCCTTATGCCACTGTTCCATAAAGACAAAGAACAGCGCGGGCAGCATGGCGGTCGCTTCCGGACGAACGCCCCGGCGGTAGCACTCCTGTAAGGTTGGCGTGATCATCGCCGGAATTTTCGAGAAACCATCGGCGGCAACGCGCTGGTTGGTATCCTGAATATACGGGTTGGTAAAGCGCTTGAGCACTACATCGCGATAGGCTGGCAGATCGATGCCGTTATCACCGAGGCACGGAATGACATCTTCCGTGACGTAGCGGTCAGCAATGGCATAGATAAAATCAGTTAAGGTGCTTTCATGAATATATTGCTGGCCGATTAACGTTCCCGCCCAGGCGATACAGCTGTGTGACGCGTTAAGAATACGGATTTTCGCCTCTTCATAAGGGATCACCGACGCCACCATCTCCACGCCAACCGCGTCCAGATTCGGGCGCTCAGCGCGGAAGTTGTTTTCCACCACCCACTGAATAAAGGTTTCGCCCATCACCGGCACCTTGTCATCAATCCCGGTTTGCGCTTTGATGCGTGCGGGCAGGTCAGCCGCCGGGCGCGGAGTAATGCGATCCACCATGGTATTCGGGCAGGTGGTGTTGGCAGCCATCCAGTCAATCACCGCCTGTTTGCCGGTTAACTGCAGGAACTCAACCATACCGTCGTGGAAGCGTTCACCGTTGTGACGCACGTTATCGCAGTTCAGCAGGGTGAGCGGCCCGGCGTTGTCCGCCATGCGTTTTTCCAGAATCCGCGCGATGGTGCCGTAAATCGTCTGACACCCCCCTTGCAGATCGGCCATTAAATCAGCGTTGCTGGTTTCCAGTTTGTAACCGGTATTCAGGTAGTAACCCCCTTCCGTCACGGTAAAGGCGATAACTTTCGTCTGCGGGTTCGCCCCCTCGTTAATCAGCGGCTGCAGTCCGGCCTGCCACGGCAGCAGTTTTTGAATGGAAGTGATTTCTTCATATTCGCGTTCCCCTTCCGGGCTGACGGTCTCCAGCACGTAGCGTCCATCCTGCGCAGTCAGTGCCTGAACAACCTGCTCGGCGTCGTTGCGAATATTTCCCGCCGCGATATGCCAGCGTTTATCTCCGGAAGCAATCAGCCGGTGCAGATACCACGCCTGATGAGCGCGGTGAAAAGAACCCAGACCAATGTGAAGCCATGTGAATTGATTGTTCATGTTCTGCTCTCCTTGAGTTGATGGCGTCACTGTAATTGATCATTTGACCTATTTAAGAGCTATAGATCACAAAAGAGCAATTGACCAATAAAATTTCAAATGACCAAAATTGAGCGAAAGCTTGCCAGTTATGCCAGCCACGGCGAGAATGCGGTTATTGCCAGGAGAATTTATTGCCGTGGCCAGACACTTAGGGGCAGGAAACCATGAGTAAAGAAGATGATATCCGGCTGGATCAAAAGGTCCGCGCCGCATGGATGTACTACATCGCCGGGCAGAATCAGAGCGAGATCGCCAGCCAGCTTGGCACCTCGCGACCGGTAGTACAGCGGCTGATCGCCGCTGCAAAAGAAGAAGGGATCGTATCGATTAGCTTGCATCATCCCGTGGCGAACTGCCTCGATTATGCGCAGTTGTTGCAGGAAAAATACCAGCTTATCGAGTGCAATATCGTCCCCGCCTTTAGTGAAGAAAGTACCCTGGATAGCGTGTCGTTTGGCTGCTATCAACTGATGGCGCGCTATCTGCAGGACGACAAAGAGAAAATCATCGGCCTTGGTTCTGGCCTGACCCTGAAGAAAGCGCTGCAACGCATCGATTTCGATAGCCTGAATACCCGCTGCGTGGCGCTAATCAGCGCCATGGATGCCGACGGTCAGTGCAACTACTACGATGACGTCCCGCTACTGCTGACCAGTAAAATTAAGGCGAAGTACTATCAGTGGCCCGCGCCACGCTACGCACAAACCCAGGAAGAGCATGATATGTGGTGTACCAGCCGGCTTTTCCGCAGCGTTTCTGCCGTCGCACGGCAGGCGGACGTCATCTTTGTGGGGATTGGGCCATTGGGTAGCCAAAGCCCGATATTTAAAGACGGCTTTATCAATCAGGCGCAGATGGATGAGCTAACGGCGCACGGCGGAATCGGCGAGATCATGGGGCGCTTTATTGATGCCGAAGGCAGCGTGGTTGACAGCGAAATCAACAGAATGATCACCAGCTACGATATTCGCCAGAACCAGTGCCCGCGTATCGCGGTGGCGTGCGGGGAGTATAAGCGTCTGGCTATTCTGGCAGCGCTGAAAGGCGACTGGATCAACGGTCTGGTAACCGATGAACACACCGCCCGCTGGCTGCTGACGCGCTGACGCCAACAACCGGAAAGGAACAGTGGCCGCTCACAGGCAGCGGCCCCAGCCATAGCTCCCGGCGCCCCATAGCGTCAGTCAACACCGCGTCGCAAGAGGACGCCGACACCGGTATCTGTCAGGGCTACGCCGCGTTAAGCAATGGTGACTTTGCTGTCGAGATAGACATCCTGCACGGCATTAATCAATTTCACGCCGTCGGCCATCGACTTTTTAAACGCTTTGCGGCCCAGAATCAGTCCCATCCCGCCCGCGCGCTTATTGATTACCGCCGTACGCACCGCATCGGAGAGGTCGGTCTCGCCACCCGCCGCACCGCCGGAGTTAATCAGCCCGGCACGGCCCATATAGCAGTTCGCCAGTTGATAACGCACCAGGTCAATCGGGTTGTCGGTGGTTAATTTGCTGTAAACCCGGTCATCGGTATAGCCGAAATTCACCGCTTTATAGCCGCCGTTATTTTCCGCCATTTTCTGCTTCACAATATCCGCGCCGATCGTCGCCGCCAGATGGTTAGCCTGACCGGTTAAGTCAGCGGAAACGTGATAGTCGACGCCATCTTTCTTAAACGCCGGGTTACGCAGATAAGCCCAGAGTACGGTGACCAGCCCAAGTTCATGCGCCCGTTCAAAGGCCGCGGAAATCTCCTCAATCTGGCGACGAGACTGTTCAGAACCGAAATAAATCGTCGCCCCTACCGCCACGGCCCCCATATTGAACGCCTGCTCGACGCTGGCGTACAGCGTCTGGTCATACTCCGTCGGATAGCTTAGCGTTTCGTTATGGTTCAGTTTGACCAGGAAAGGGATACGGTGCGCATAGCGGCGGGACACCGAGGCCAGCACGCCATAGGTGGAAGCCACGCAGTTACACCCGGCTTCAATCGCCAGTTCAACGATATTTTTCGGATCAAAGTACAGCGGGTTGGCGGCAAAGGAGGCGCCGGCAGAGTGTTCTACGCCCTGGTCCACCGGCAGGATGGACAGATATCCGCTTCCCGCCAGACGCCCGGTGTTATACAGCGTTTGCATATTACGCAGCACCGCCGGCGGGCGATTATTATCAATCATCACCCGGTCAACGTAGTCCGCGCCCGGTAAATAGAGCTGGTCGGCTGGAATAGTCATACAACGGTGCTGTAAGAGTGTGTCGGCATCTTTGCCAAGCAACTGCGTAATATCAGTCATAGCTATCTCCCGTAAGTGCCGGTCGAAACCGGCAAGCATTTTCCCCGCCCAATTGTTTAGACCCTGGAGCATTCACGTTGCAGGACGGCGGCCAGTGAACGACAGCGTCGTCAGAAACGCACCTGACCAGCCAAAAGCGGGCGAAAGATGAATGAACCGAGTCACACAACCAACGCATATGCAGCCTGAAGTCTGCCGGGTATGGGCAGAGTAAGCCTGGTACCAACTCAGCAGATTTTCCAGCCGGGCGCGCAATTTTTCAGCCTTACCCACTGGCACGTTGTCATGCCGTTTACCACCAGGCGTGGAAATGGTGGACCGGGCCAATCCCGTGCCCCACTTCCAGTGAATCCGCCTGCGCCAGCGCCGCAGAGAGCCAGCTTTTCGCTTCCGTCACGGTCTGTTGCCAGGAGTCATAACGAGGACGTAGCGCCGCCAGCGCCGCCGATAATGTACAGCCCGTGCCGTGAGTATTTTTGGTCTGTACTCTTGGCGCGGTAAAGCGTTGCTCCCCTTCGCGGGTAAACAGCCAGTCCGGGCTCTCGGCGTCATCCAGATGGCCGCCCTTCATTAATACCGCGCCGCAGCCTGATGCCAGTAGGGCTCTCCCTTGCTCCAGCATCTCCTGTTCACTGCGCGCGTGCGGCGCATCCAGCAGCGCCGCCGCTTCCGGCAGATTCGGGGTGATCAGCGCCACCTGCGGCAGCAGGCGCTGGCGCAGCGTTTGCACCGCGCTGTCGGAGAGCAGCGGATCGCCGCTTTTCGCCAGCATCACCGTATCCAGCACCACATTTTTAATCTGATAACGCGCCAGCCGCTCCGCCACCGCTTCCACAATATCGGCTTCCGCCAGCATACCGATTTTGGTGGTGTCGATTCGTACATCGCTAAACACCGAATCCAACTGCGCGGCGACAAAATCGGGTTCAATGCGGTACACCGACTGCACGCCGCGGGTATTTTGCGCCACCAGCGCGGTAATGACCGAGCAGCCATAAGCGCCCAACGCTGAGAAGGTTTTGAGATCCGCCTGGATCCCCGCGCCGCCGCTTGGGTCGGTGCCGGCGATCGTTAAGGCATTGATTCGTTTCATTGGCCGCCCTCCGCGTACAGCGCATCAAGAAAAGCGGGAGTGAAGCTGCCAGGCCCACCCTGCTGCGCCGCTTTTCCACCGGCGAGTTTCATCAGGCCGCAGGCCGCGGCGACGTTCTCCAGACGGTCGCCGGGCATCGCTGTGCTGGCGGCAACCACTGCCGACAGCGCGCAGCCGGTACCAACCACCCGGGTCATCAGCGGATCGCCTCCGGAGACCATCAGCGTGCGCTGGCCATCGGTGATGTAATCGACTTCGCCGGTTACCGCGACCACGGTATTTAACTGGCGAGCCAACGCTTCGGCGGCGGGCAGCGCAGCAGCGGCGCTATCGGTGGTATCGACGCCGCGCCCGCCGCCGCTCATTCCGGCAAGGGCCAACACTTCCGAAGCATTGCCGCGTATCGCGGCAGGCTGTAGCGCCAGCAGTTGCCGACAAAATTCAGTGCGCAGCGTTAGTGCGCCAACCGCTACTGGATCCAGCACCCACGGTTTTCCCGCCTGCCGCGCACTGTGCGCCGCCGCGCGCATCGCCGCGGCGCGTTCTACCGTCAGGGTGCCGACATTAATCAGCAGCGCATCGGCAATCGCAGAAAACTGGCTGGCTTCGTCCGGGTCGATAACCATCGCGGGCGAAGCGCCTGTCGCTAAAAGCACGTTGGCGGTAAATGTCTGCACCACGTCATTCGTCATGCAGTGAATAAGGGGGGAATGGCTGCGTAAAAGGTGCCGCAGACGGGCAATTTGCGCGGGGTTTAGCAGGTCAGGCATCGTTTGCTCCCGCCAGGCGATGAAGAAGCGACGACCCTGCGGTCTCTGACTTCCCTACGCTGGCATTATCCAGATCAGGTGGTACGGGTATTTCTCAGCCTTCACAAGGAAGGGCACCCCGAGTCATTGAGAGATAAAACGTTCTCAGCAGGCAGGTTACGGTATGTCTCTACACAACGCAAGCGACTGCTGATAAGAGAAATAATGTAAGAATATTTAGCGGTACAGCACATTGTTGGATTTGCTTTCCCCTCACGACGGATACACTATGATAAAAAGTGCAACCTTACTTTGAGGTGTCGCTATGCCCGTTTATCACCATGCTCTGGTGCTGATCAACAACAGCCTTGATGGTGTTCCGTTGCTCCAGCACGCCGCCAAAATGGCGGAAGAGAACGCCCTGCGTATTACCATTGCTCATATCAGTACCGACTACCGGGCGCTGAATTATGTCTCCGATAGTCTGCTGGATGATGACGTTTCTCAGGAGGTCATTCAGGCTAAAGCCTTGCTGAGCGAACTGGCGGCGACGGTCTCTATCCCTGTGCAGACGCTCTCGTTGGTCACCACTCGTCGTTTTGCCGATGTTGAAGAGTGCGTGCGCCAGCGAAATATCGATTTGATTATCGCCGGGCATCATAACCGGCTGCTGGGCGTGCTCTCCTCGCACTCTATGGAATACATTAATCACCTGGCCACCGACGTGCTGATCAAGCATCTGCCTTAGCATCCTTTCCCGGAGGCGCTGAGCCTGTCCGGGCCACCATACCGGCGCAGCGCTGTTGCCAATGAGACAGGTCAGGCTTTTGCCGCCATCCGGTAGAAACGCGAGCACAATGTTTGATACAGGTTTGTCATCAGCCTCTTACTGGTCGTCAGTTTGAATCCTTACCCGTTCGGCGTTCAGGGCATCCAGATCAGTGTGGAAGACTGTAGCCAGACCACGAGCCTTCATTAGCTCGGTCAGCACATTGCGCGGTTTATCCCCGCTTGCGCGGGGAACATGAACTTTTCTGAGCATAAAACTATACTCCCTGCGGTTTATCCCCGCTTGCGCGGGGAACATTGACGCAGGGTTACGACGACATCACAGTGACGCGGTTTATCCCCGCTTGCGCGGGGAACATATTATCGCCAGACCACCTGCTCGCAACTCAGCCGGTTTATCCCCGCTTGCGCGGGGAACATAGCAGAATGCCAAAAGCCCTTGTGTCGATGCGCGGTTTATCCCCGCTTGCGCGGGGAACATCGGGGCGGTACAACCCGCCTCAAGCGCGGCTACGGTTTATCCCCGCTTGCGCGGGGAACATCACAAATGACCACCGCATATCGCACCGCGTCGCGGTTTATCCCCGCTTGCGCGGGGAACATTGGCCAGCTTATCAATCCAGTCTTATTATTCACGGTTTATCCCCGCTTGCGCGGGGAACATTTGAAGAGGCTATTGCCGCAATGCCAGTGCCGCGGTTTATCCCCGCTTGCGCGGGGAACATAATTAAAGAGTGCGGCTAACTGGCAGGAGTTACGGTTTATCCCCGCTTGCGCGGGGAACATACTGGTCAAATCACTCACCGACTGTGAACTCGCGGTTTATCCCCGCTTGCGCGGGGAACATTAAACCACAATGGCGACATCGCCGTACATGCCCGGTTTATCCCCGCTTGCGCGGGGAACATATACTGACCAGCCAGACGCGTCAGCAAGGCAGCGGTTTATCCCCGCTTGCGCGGGGAACATGCCAGGAAGACTACCCTCGCGCTGTTTGCACTCGGTTTATCCCCGCTTGCGCGGGGAACATGCTGCTGCTGATGCGCCCGACTGGCCGGGATACGGTTTATCCCCGCTTGCGCGGGGAACATTGATCGACGGCGTGACATTCGCCTGATAATCCCGGTTTATCCCCGCTTGCGCGGGGAACATACTAAATATATCTTATTGTTTTATAATAAATTTATCGACACAAAACATTCTACCGACATTTTTGCAACAACGTGATTTTATTAAAGAGCTATAACGCTTTGATTTTAAAAGACACGATACTGTATTCCATTGCCTCTCTCGTATTTCACCAAAACAAGCGGCGATAGCTATACCTCTACAGAATGCCTCTACAAATCCACTTCCCGCAGCGAACTCTGCAGTAAACAAAAACACGCTTCAATTAACGGCGGCAGGGGCTGTGGCCCGCGCATAAGCGCCACGGTCCGCGTCAGCGCTGGCTGCTGAAGCTGAGCAATCTTCAACGCAGGGTCCTGAAGGTGGGTGGTATAGAGCTCAGGCAAAATCGCCACCGCCAGCCGGGAGCGCACCAGACCATATAGCGTTTCAATATAATCAACCTGATAACGGGTATTTAACGTCAGCCGATGGCTCTCCACCAGCGCCCCGACCAGACGCTGAATATTACCTTTTGAGAATACCGCAATATCGCGCCCCGCCAGCAGCTTCCACGGTAAATGCGGCTGCCCGGCCAGCGGATCGTCACGATGCAGTACCGCAACGAACGGATCTTCACGCAGAGGATAAACCTGCAGTTCAGGCGGCAACGAACGATCAATGGCGCCTACGGCAAAATCTATCTTCCCCGACAAAAGCTCGCAAAACAGAGCATCGTTAGTCTGATCGTGAAACTCCACCCTAAGGCGCGGAAAAGCCTGCGCCAGCGTCTGAGGCAACAACGGAAACAGCAGCGAGCTAACCGAGGGCACCAGGCCAATACGTACCGTACCGTCGCCACCCGCTTCGACAATCTGCCGCATATCCTGAAACGCCAGTTGCGCCACGCTCAATACCCGCCGGGCATGCGGCAAAATCGCCGCCCCCAGATCGGTCAAAGTAACCGCAGAAGCCGTGCGATTGACCAGCTTCCCGCCCAGTACCGTCTCAATTTGCCGCAGCGCGCTGCTTAGCGCCGGTTGGCTGATCGCCAGGCGATTAGCGGTATCGGTGAAATGGCGTAGCTCAGCCAGGGTCACAAAATACTGGATCTGCTTAAGGGAGAGCGCAGGCAGACGCTGCCAGGGTTCGGTCATAGGATTCTTCGTCTTCACTAACGATTATTCTGCAGAATAACCCGAAGTTATCGGGCGATAAATTTATTCATCTGGGCAAACGTTTGCACTGCCCCTAGAGTATCCGCATTATCCTTGTGCCGGAGATGTTATGTCCAGCAGTGCTGAAATCCGCCGTCGCGCCGTTCAGGCCGCTCGCGGCGAATCCCCGTTCGATCTCTTATTGACCGACGCGCAGATTGTCGATATGGCGACCGGCGAAATCCGCGAGGCCGATGTTGGCATCGTCGGTGAAACCATCGCCAGCGTACATCCACGCGGCAGCCGTTCCGATGCCCGCGAACATCGCTCCCTGGCGGGATGTTTTTTGTCGCCAGGGCTGATGGATACTCATGTCCACCTTGAAAGCTCTCACCTGCCGCCGGAACGTTATGCTGAAATCGTCCTGGCCCAGGGCACCACGGCGGTGTTCTGGGATCCCCATGAACTGGCCAACGTACTGGGCGTGGACGGTGTGCGCTATGCCGTCGCCGCCAGTCGCCATCTCCCCTTGCAGGTAATGGTGGCCGCGCCCTCCAGCGTGCCGTCAACGCCGGGGCTGGAGATGTCTGGCGCCGATTTTGCTGGCGCGGAGATGCAAACCATGCTGGCATGGCCGGAAGTACGCGGCGTCGCGGAAGTGATGGATATGCATGGCGTACTGCACGGCAGCGAGCGGATGCAGGAGATCGTTCAGGCCGGTCTGGACAGCGGTAAGCTGATTGAAGGCCACGCCCGCGGTTTGAGCGGCGCGGATCTCCAGGCCTATCTTGCCGCCGGCGTCACGTCCGATCACGAACTGACCTCAGCGGAAGATGCACTGGAAAAACTGCGCGCCGGGCTGACTATCGAAATTCGCGGTTCGCACCCTTACCTGCTGCCAGAGATCGTTAACGCATTGAAAACGCTGCCGCATCTCTCCTCGCAAATCACCGTCTGCACCGATGATGTCCCGCCGGATATGCTACTGGAAAAAGGTGGGATCATTGCCCTGCTCAATCTACTGATTGAACAGGGCCTGCCGGTAACCGACGTCTTGCGCTTCGCGACCCTCAACGCGGCGATCCGTCTGCAGCGTCACGATCTGGGGCTAATTGCCGCCGGGCGTCGCGCCGATCTGGTCGCTTTCGATTCATTAGAAAAGCTTAACGCGCGGCAAGTCTACGTCGCCGGTAAGCTGATTGCGCAAAACGGCGCCCTGCTCCAGCCGGTTCCGGCGGCGAGCGGCGTAACGCCGCCGCGCGACACGCTGCGGATTGCGCCGCTAAGCCCTGACGATTTTGTCCTCCGCGTCGGCGATATTCGCCACGGCGTCGCCCGCCTGCGGCATATTCGCGGCGCGCGTTTTACCCAGTGGGGTGAAGTTGAGGTACAGGTTCGCGATGGCAAAGTGCAACTCCCAGACGGCTTTAGCCTGATTTGGGTTAAGCATCGCCACGATCGCCACCGGGCGACGCCGCAAATCGCCCTGTTAGAGGGCTGGGGGGAGCTGCGCGGCGCTATCGCCACCAGCTACTCACACGACTCGCATAACCTGGTGGTACTGGGCCGCGATGCCGACGATATGGCGCTGGCGGCAAACCGACTGATCGCATCCGGCGGCGGCATGGCGCTGTCGCAGCGGGGCAACATTCTCGCTCACGTGGCGATGCCGATTGCCGGAATGCTCTCCGACTTACCGGCTCCGGAACTGGCCCGGCAGTTCCGCCAGCTTCGCGATCTGAGCGCCGAGATTGCGGACTGGGAACCACCGTACCGCGTGTTTAAGGCAATTGAAGGCACCTGCCTCGCCTGTAATGCCGGTCCGCATTTGACTGATTTAGGTTTGACCGACGGCAGCACCCGCCAGATAGTCGAACCGCTGATAGACTGCCGGGAAATCCCGGAACACACGCATCACAACAATAATCTTCAGGGAGCCTGAGCATGGCCGACAATACCCTTCATACCTCTACGCAAGCAAGCTGGCTGGAGCGCCGTTTTGCTTTGTATTCCCGCGGCAGCACGCTGCGCACCGAGTGCCTCGCCGGTATTACCGGTTTTCTCGCCGCCGCCTATCTGCTGGTGGTTATCCCCGGTCTGCTGGCGGTGGGCGGAATGGATAAAGGCGCGGCGACCACCGGTACGATTCTGGTATTTATCGGCGGCACGCTACTGATGGCGTTTTACGCCAACCTGCCGTTTATCGTCGGGCCGGGGATCGGCGGCTCGGTACTGGTCGGCGTGACGCTCGCGGGCAGCGAGGGAATTGGCTGGCAGGTCGGTCTCGGTATCGCCTGCTGGTCGGGGATTCTGTTTTTCCTGCTAACCAAATTCGGCCTGCGCGAAGTGGTCACCCGTTCGGTGCCGCAGTCCATTAAGCTCGGTCTGACGGCCTCCATCGGGCTGTTCGTCGCCGTGCTGGGGTTTCGCAACGCCGGGCTGGTGCTGGCCAACGCCAAAACCCATGCCCTGATGCTTGGCGATTTTCTCTCTCCGGGAGCGCTGGTGGCGCTTTGCGGACTGTTTCTGGCAATTGCCCTGCAGGCAAGAAAAATCCCCGGTTCGATTTTGTGGGCAATCCTCTTCGCCACCCTCATCGGTATTCCAATGGGCGTGACCAGACTACCGCAGAGCTTTATTGATCTGCCCCACTCGCTGACGCCAGTGCTTGGGCAAATCGACATGATCGGCGCGCTAAATATCGCCTTTCTGCCGTTCCTGTTCGTCTTTTTCGCTTCGGAATTCTTTTCCACGATGGGCACCACCCTGGCGGTGGGCGGCGAAGCAGGGTTGCTGGATGAAGAAGGCAATATGCCGCATATTAATCGCCCGTTTATGGTCGACTCGATCGCCGCCGCCATTGGCCCCTGGCTCGGTATTCCGGCGGCTACCGCGCTGATTGAGTCTTCGGCGGCCGCGGAAGCTGGCGGCAAAACCGGGTTAACCGCGCTGTCGGCGGCGGTGATGTTTCTGCTGATGCTGCTGTTTACGCCAGTCGCGCTCATGATCCCAAAAGAGGCCACCGCCCCTGCACTGATTCTGATCGGTTTGAATATGTTCAGCGGTCTGCGCAAAGTGGATCTGGCGAATTTCACCGACGGGCTGCCGGTGCTGATGATGGTGATGATCACCCTGATTGCCAATAGCTTCGGGACCGGGATTGCCGGTGGGCTGCTGTTTTACGTGGTGATTAAGACCATTGCCGGAAAATGGCGGGAAATCCCGATTGGCCTGTGGATCCTCTCTGTTCCCCTGGTGTACTACTTTACAACGCTGGTGAAACATTAACTTATCCCGCAAGCGGGGCGTTGCCCCTGGCCCGAACGCGCGCGGCATGAACCACGTCGCCCTGTCAGCGCAGCGCTATCGGGGAATTGATGGCTTCACAGTATGCTTTGACCTCTTGATACAACAAGCGCACCGCGGCAGAGAGCTGCTTGCGGTGTGGACAAATCATATTCAGCGGCACCCGATCTCCCTGATAGTGCGGCAGCAGAACCTGCAGCCGCCCTTCACGGATATCATCGCCGACGTCCAGTTGAGATTTAAACGCTATGCCCTCCCCGGCAATGGCCAGGCGACGAATCACCTCCGCATCATCACTCACAATAGTGCCGGAAACCTGAACGTGGTGTACCTGACCATCCAGACTGAGCGGCCAGCGGTCGAACGCTCTGCCTCGCAGCACGTAAGTCAGCGCATTGTGTCGCGCCAGATCCGCCAGCGTCTGCGGTTCGCCATGTTCGGCAATCCAGCCCGGTGAGGCCACCAGCACCCGGCGGTTTTCCGGCGCAACCGGCAAAGAAATAAACGAGGCGCTGCCATTATCGCCGTAGCGAAACGCAACATCTACCGGATCTTTAAACACATCGGTCAGATGGTCAGAAAACAGAATCCGTAAATGCAGCGCAGGATGGCGCTGGCGAAAAGCACGAAACACACGCAGAAGCAGATTACGCCCAAGATCCGACGGTACGGCAATTTGTAACGTGCCGTGAACCTCATCATCCTGAGGGTGAATTTTTTGCAAACCAGCATGCAAAGTATCGAGCATTTGCGTCGCGTAGGGTAGCCAGATCGCCCCTTCCGGCGTCAGGCGTAAACTCCGTGTTGAACGGGCAAAGAGACGAATATTCAGCATCGTTTCCAGACGCTTGATCGCCGCGCTGACCTGCGCGGGCTGCAGCCCCGCTTCCCGCGCCGCATCGCTGAAACTGTTCAATGCCGCTGCGCGGACAAACAATGCCAGATCTTCCAGCCTGAACATAGGAACCCCCAAACCTGGATTATTCTCAAAACAGGCGCAATTCGCCCAAAAATCGTCAGTGCATCACCGTTTACTTACACTTTTAAGCACTCAAACACTTGCCATTTGCTTCATGCATCGGGAATGATACGGGGCTGCGATTTTGTGTCCAGGATAATAATGAGGATATTATGCGTAAAACAAAAATGATGCTTCTGGGCGTACTCTTGGCCTGCACGAGTGGAGCATGGGCTGCTACCGACAGCGCGATACAGAAATATGCGCTGGATGGCGTTACCGCAGACTTCAAACAATTCCGCATCGGCGATACCGTACCGCCGCTGTACCTCACGCCAGAATATAATATAAAGCAGTGGCAGTTGCGCAATCTTCCGGCGCCTGATGCCGGTACTCACTGGACTTATATGGGCGGGAGCTACGTGCTGATTACCGATACCGGGGGAAAAATCCTCAAAATCTATGATGGCGAGATTTTCTACCATCGTTAACATCCACTCGCCAGCGCGCCATCTCTGCCGCTGGCGTGCTGCGGCTTTTTTCAGCGGATAAAACATCACGCTATAGCAACGATAAGCGTCATTATTATCCGCGCCCTGCAATAACATTAACATCCCGGTACTGACCTGGCCGATCGGCATAACTTTCTTGCGATGCGTATAAAAAAACCGTGCGCTGCAAAACACCGCACGGTTCAGCATGATAAGAGAATTACACCGCGCGGAAGGCGATCTCGCCGGGGATCACTTCCCCTTGCCAGTACAACTGCGCCGCGACGCGGTCTGCCAGTTGGCGATAAATTTCGGTAAACTCGCTTTCCGGACGCGCCACCACCGTCGGCGTGCCTTTGTCGAGATCTTCACGCAGAGTGATATGCAGCGGCAACTGGCCCAGCAGCTGAGTGTGGTATTTTTCCGCCAGCTTTTGCGCGCCGCCGGTACCGAAGATAGGTTCGTGGTGGCCGCAGTTGCTGCAAATATGCACGCTCATGTTTTCCACGATACCCAGCACCGGCACGTCGACTTTTTCAAACATCACGATGCCTTTTTTGGCGTCAATCAGCGCGATATCCTGCGGCGTGGTGACCACGACCGCGCCGGTTACCGGAATGTTCTGCGCCAGCGTCAGCTGAATGTCGCCGGTGCCTGGCGGCATATCCAGCACCAGATAATCAAGATCCGGCCATAATGTTTCCTGCAACATCTGCATTAGTGCTTTACTGGCCATCGGGCCGCGCCACACCATGGCGTTGTCGTCGGTCACCAGATAACCGATGGAGTTGGTGGCGAGACCAAATTTCATAATCGGCGCCATATGGGTGCCGTCCGGCGAGGTCGGACGCTGGTCTTCCGCGCCAAGCATGGTCGGGATCGAGGGGCCGTAAATATCGGCATCCAGCAGTCCGACTTTCGCCCCTTCCGCCGCCAGCGCCAGCGCCAGGTTGACCGCCGTGGACGATTTGCCCACCCCACCTTTGCCCGAACTGATGGCGATGATATTTTTCACACCGTTGATACCGGGCTGGTTTTTCACCCGCTGAAGGGTCGCGATACTGTGCGTCAGCTTCCAGTCGATGGCTTTCGCCCCGGTAATACGCAGTAGCTCCGCGCTGCACTGCTCTTTTAACGTTTCAAATGCGCTATGCCAGACAAACGGCATCTGAATTTCGATATGTACGGTTTCATCCAGCCAGGCGACGTGATGCAGCGCCTTCAAGGTGGTGAGGTTATGTTTCAGGGTTGGGTGCTGGAAATTGGCCAGGGTCCCGGCGACCATCGCGCGTAGACGTTCGGGGGATTTGCCCAGGATTTGCGAACTCATCCCGACTCCTTTTGTTATTGTGAGTTGAATCTTGTCGCTTAAGTTTACCCCAAAGGGAATAATTCCCCCACAATAAGCTTTGGGCTTACCAAATTATTGCCTTTGCGGTAACATCAAACCCCCTTTTTACAATAGAAGATGTAATCCCCACTATGACTCAAGTCGCGAAGAAAATTCTGGTAACGTGCGCGCTGCCGTACGCAAACGGCTCAATCCACCTCGGCCACATGCTGGAGCACATCCAGGCTGATGTCTGGGTCCGTTACCAGCGAATGCGCGGCCACGAAGTCAACTTCATCTGCGCCGACGACGCTCACGGCACGCCGATCATGCTGAAAGCGCAACAGCTCGGCATCACGCCGGAGCAGATGATTGGCGAAATGAGTCAGGAGCATCAGACCGACTTTGCTGGCTTCGACATCAGCTACGATAACTATCACTCCACGCACAGCGAGGAAAACCGCGAGCTGTCGGAGCTTATCTACACGCGCCTGAAAGAGAATGGTTTCATCAAGAATCGCACCATCTCTCAGCTCTACGATCCGGAAAAAGGCATGTTCCTGCCGGACCGTTTCGTCAAAGGCACCTGCCCGAAATGTAAATCTCCGGATCAGTACGGCGACAACTGCGAGGTGTGCGGCGCGACCTACAGCCCGACCGAGCTTATCGAACCGAAATCGGTGGTTTCCGGCGCCACGCCGGTGATGCGCGACTCCGAGCACTTCTTCTTCGATCTGCCATCATTCAGCGACATGCTGCAGGCGTGGACCCGCAGCGGCGCGCTGCAGGAGCAGGTGGCGAATAAAATGCAGGAGTGGTTCGAATCCGGCCTGCAGCAGTGGGATATCTCCCGCGACGCGCCGTACTTCGGCTTCGAAATCCCCAACGCGCCGGGCAAATATTTCTACGTCTGGCTGGACGCGCCGATTGGCTATATGGGTTCCTTCAAGAACCTGTGCGATAAGCGCGGCGATACCACCCGCTTCGATGAATACTGGAAAAAAGACTCCAGCACCGAGCTGTATCACTTTATCGGCAAAGATATCGTCTACTTCCACAGCCTGTTCTGGCCAGCCATGCTGGAAGGCAGCAATTTCCGCAAGCCGACCAACCTGTTCGTGCACGGCTACGTGACGGTCAATGGCGCGAAGATGTCCAAGTCACGCGGTACCTTTATTAAGGCCAGTACCTGGCTGAACCATTTTGACGCCGATAGCCTGCGCTACTACTACACCGCCAAGCTCTCCTCGCGTATTGATGACATCGACCTGAATCTGGAAGATTTCGTCCAGCGAGTGAACGCCGACATCGTCAATAAAGTGGTTAACCTGGCATCGCGTAACGCCGGTTTTATCAATAAACGTTTCGACGGCGTGCTGTCCGCTGAGCTGGCCGATCCGGCGTTGTACAAGACCTTCACCGACGCGGCGGCCACCATTGGCGAAGCCTGGGAGAGCCGTGAGTTCGGTAAAGCCATCCGCGAGATCATGGCGCTGGCCGACGTCGCGAACCGCTACGTTGATGAGCAGGCCCCGTGGGTTGTCGCCAAACAGGAAGGCCGCGATGCCGACCTGCAGGCCATCTGCACCATGGGCCTGAACATGTTCCGCGTGCTGATGACCTGGCTGAAGCCGGTTCTCCCGCAGCTGGCGACGCGCGCCGAAGCGTTCCTCAATAGCGAACTAAGCTGGGATGCTATCCAGCAGCCGCTGCTCGGCCATAAGATCAATACTTTCAAGGCGCTGTATAACCGCATTGAGATGAAGCAGGTTGAGGCGCTGGTTGACGCGTCGAAAGAGGAAGTGAAAGCGCTGTCAGCGCCGGTAAGCGGCCCGCTGACGGAAGATCCGATTCAGGAAACCATCAGTTTTGACGATTTCGCCAAAGTGGATATGCGTATCGCGCTGATTGAAAACGCTGAGTTTGTAGACGGTTCCGACAAGCTGCTGCGCCTGACGCTGGATCTCGGCGGCGAGAAGCGTAACGTCTTCTCCGGTATCCGCTCCGCCTACCCGGACCCGCAGGTTCTGATTGGCCGTCTGACGGTGATGGTCGCCAACCTGGCGCCGCGTAAAATGCGCTTCGGTATGTCGGAGGGTATGGTGATGGCCGCCGGGCCTGGCGGAAAAGATATTTTCCTCTTGAGCCCGGACAGCGGCGCACAGCCAGGTCAGCAGGTTAAGTAATACTGCATAAAGCGCTGCTCCGGCAGCGTTTTTTATTTATCTATTCTAAAATACCTCACTTTCTTTTTCGGGTGGTTTTAGCGAACGGCCTGATGGGGTGACAGGACTGACGGTATCGTCGGTTTTTTATGGCCTACAGCGCCGGGAGAGTAACAGATTGATTGTTGGCTCACCGCAGGGGGGTTGGGCGCATCAAGGAAACCTGGCGGGAACGCAGGCGCGCATCCAGGACTGGCCGCCAGGACGGCGGCCAGAGGGCGGGTCGAGACAGGGACAAAATTGCCGGGAGCAATTTTGAACAACGCTTGCGCTGGCTCCGGAGGGGCGAGTCCCAGGGATGGGACGAGACAGGACGTCGAGTCCCGCCCGGTCCGCCAGATGAAGCCGGAGTGGAGCGGACCGCGCAGCGGCAGGTTTTCAGCGCAATGCCGGGGGTCATGGGGGCGAGCGAAACGCCCCCATGCCGTTCACAGGCTGCAGGGACGGCATATATCCTCGTACTGACGGTGAACGGAACAGCACACTGAATCAAATGGGAAAAGCAAATATGCGCCACTTTCTCCACAACCCACCGTTTAACGTCCTCTTTCTGGCCTGGGGCCAGATGCCGGTTACGGCTTCGCGTGCTCGCGCTCGCTCAACCCGCGCAGAAAATAACGCAGGAACTGATCGCCGCACTCACGAAAGTTTTTATGCTCTGGGGCGCGCATCATCGCGGTAATTTCCGGCATGGCGACACGAAATTTCTGTTGGGTAAGAATAGCGAGAATGTCATCTGTCTTCAGAGAGAAGGCGATGCGCAGTTTTTTCAGCACGATATTATTATTCACCCGGCGATCGAGCGCCAGCGGCGGCGCGGCATCATCTTTACCGCGTTTGTCGTAAATCAGGCCGTTAAGAAAACCCGACAACACGATATCCGGGCAGCGCGCAAACCCCTCTTCGTCTTCTTTTTTCAGCCAGGGTACCAGTTGCTCCGCGCTGACCGGCGTATCCGCCAGCGCAAAAATGCGCACCAGGCCGCTATTATTGCTTTTCAGGGTGTAGCGCAGGCTACGTAAGATATCGTTACTGATCATAATGCCTTCATGATGAAAAATTCTGGCGCTAAGTCTATCACGATTCCGCCGTTTTACAGCCCGATCGCCTCTTTCAGGCTTTTCAGATAGCGGCGACTGACCGGTACTGTATGCCCGGCGCGCATCAGCAGCTCCGCCTGACCGTTCTCTTCAAGGCGGATCTCCTTAAGATGGGCCATATTGACCAGATACTGGCGATGGCAACGCAAGAGTGGTGTACGGTTCTCCAGCGTGCGCAGAGTCAGTTCGGTAAATCCTTCCTTCCCTTCGCTGTCAGTCACGTAAATACCGCTCATCCGACTGCTGACAAAAGCCACGTCTTCCATCTGCAGTAACCAGATCCGACTGTGGCCGGTGCAGGGAATATATTTTAGCGCCTGCTGGGTATCGTCGAGAACGGTCATATCCTGCAGGCTGCGCTCCTGGCGCAGGCGAGCCAGCGTTTTTTCCAGCCTCCCGGACTCAATCGGTTTAAGCAAATAATCAAACGCATGCTCTTCGAATGCTTTAACCGCATACTCATCAAAAGCGGTGAGAAACACGATATAGGGCCGATGCTCAGGGTCGAGCATCCCGACCATCTCCAGCCCACTGATTCGCGGCATCTGAATATCCAGAAACAGAACGTCCGGACGCAGTTTATGCACTGCCCCAATCGCCTCGACGGCATTGCCACACTCGCCGACAATCTCAATATCCGGCTGTGCCTCCAGTAGAATACGCAAATTTTCACGCGCCAGCGGTTCATCGTCGACAATCAATACTTTTAACATGCGTTCTCCTCCAGAGGCAGCCGCAGCGTGACGCGGGTAAAACACTCCGGCTCACAGGTAACGGAGATCCCGCAATCGACTCCGAAGCGCGCCCGCAGCCGCCGGTCGACCAGGTTCATGCCCAGCCCGCTAGCGCCAGGTTTGTCCTGATACAACCCGGCGTTATCTTCAATATCCAGCTGCAGCCAGCGCTCATGCTGACTGGCGCGAATGGTAATTTCCCCGACGCCGAGATGCTGCGACGTCCCGTGCTTAATGGCGTTTTCGACAATCGGCTGCAGCGTAAACGCCGGCAACTGATGCTGCGCCAGCGCGTCGGGTACCAGCATCTGAATATGTAAATTGGCCTGGAAACGCGCTTTTTCGATCTGTAAATAGGCGTTCACATGTTCAATTTCATCCGCCAGGGTGACGATTTCCGCAGGCCGTTTCAGGTTTTTGCGGAAGAAGGTCGACAGATACTGCACCAGTTGTCCGGCCTGGTCGCTGTCACGACGAATCACTGCTTTTAGCGTATTCAACGCGTTGAACAGGAAGTGTGGGTTCACCTGGGCGTGCAGCAGCTTAATTTCCGACTGCGTCAGCAACGCTTTCTGCCGCTCATACTGTCCGGCCAGGATCTGCGCCGACAGCAACTGCGCGATGCCCTCCCCCAGCGTCCGGTTAATAGAACTAAACAGACGATTTTTCGCTTCATAGAGCTTAATGGTGCCAATCACCCGCTGATTCTCGCCGCGCAGTGGAATAACCAGCGTGGAACCCAGTTTGCAGCCGGGATGAATCGAGCAGCGGTAAGGCACTTCATTACCGTCAGCATAGACCACTTCGCCGGTATCAATCGCCTTTTGGGTATACGAGGAGGAAATCGGCTTACCGGGCAGATGGTGATCGTCGCCGATCCCGGTAAATGCCAGCAGCTTGTCACGATCGGTTATTGCCACCGCGCCAATATCCAGTTCCTGGATCAGTACCTGCGCGACTTTCATACTGTTTTCTTCGTTAAACCCCTGACGCAGGATACCTTCCGTCGAAGCGGCAACTTTTAGCGCCGTGGCCGAGAATGCCGAGGTATATTTTTCAAACATCGCCCGCTTATCGAGCAGAATGCGCATAAACAGCGCCGCCCCGACGGTATTGGTGACCATCATCGGCGCGGCAATGCTCTGCACCAGATGCAGAGCGTCGGCGAAGGGGCGGGCGATAAGCAGAATAATCAGCATTTGCACCGATTCGGCAAAGAAGGTAATCGCGCCGGCAGTAAGCGGGCTGAAGACTTTATCTGGCCGTCCGCGCTTCACCAGAATACTGTGCACCAGCCCGCCGAGCAGGCCTTCGACGATAGTGGAGACCATGCAGCTCAGCGCCGTCATGCCCCCCAGCGAATAGCGATGCAGCCCGCCAGTCAGCCCCACCAGTCCACCGACCACCGGGCCACCGAGCAGCCCCCCCATCACTGCGCCAATCGCGCGCGTATTGGCAATGGAGTCTTCGATATGCAAACCGAAGTAGGTGCCCAGGATGCAGAAAATGGAAAAGGTGACGTAACAGAGTAATTTGTGCGGCAGGCGAACGGTGACCTGCATCAGAGGGATGAACAGCCGCGTTTTGCTCATCAGCCAGGCAATGACCAAAAACACACACATCTGCTGAAGCAGCAGCAACACCAGATCAAACTCGTACATACCCGCAAACCACACTTCGCCTGAAAGCGCGTAACATACACTGCCCGGTAATAACTTTCTTTGAAGCAATACAAGAAAATGATAATTCAGGGTAACGATCACATTTCTTGCTGCCAGCCCCGTCCTTTTCTGGACAAAAAATAAGCAAAATTGTCGCTTTCAGCCAACAGCTTCTACAGTTAATGCAGGAGAACAGCGCGGGAGGAAAAAATGGCGCTTTATACAATCGGCGAAGTCGCGCAGCTTTGCGACATCAATCCCGTCACGTTACGCGCCTGGCAGCGGCGCTATGGATTATTGAAACCTCAGCGCACCGATGGCGGTCATCGCTTATTCAACGATCATGAGATTGACCGCATTCGCGAAATTAAGCGCTGGATCGATTCCGGCGTTCAGGTCGGGAAAGTGAAAACGCTGTTGATGGACAGCGAACAGGAGATCGCCGATGGCTGGCGTGCCCAGCAAGAGATCCTGCTCGGCTATCTGCAAAATGGCAGCTATCATCGTTTGCGCATGTGGCTGAAAGAGCGCAACCACAGTGAATCAGCACACACGCTGGTTAAGCACCTGATTAATCCGCTGCGCCAGCGTCTGCTTAGCCCGCAGCCGGCGCTGCGGGCGTTGCGGGGTATTCTTGATGGTATTCTGATTACTCATGTCGCCTGCCATCTTTCTGGCGCCGCAAAACACACAGGCAGCCATGCGCTGGTGATCGGCTGGAATGTGAATGATATTACCCGGCTGTGGCTGGAGGGGTGGATAGCCTGCGAGCAAGGCTGGCGGGTGGATATCCTTGCCCATTCGCTGACCCAGATTCGCCCGGAGCTTTTTCCCGACAGCACATTAATGATCTGGTGCGGCGACGCCCCCTGTAGCGCTCAGGTCAATCAAATGCGTCTCTGGGAGCAACAGCGTCAGGTTATCTGGCTGAATAATGCGGCGGCAACCTCTCCCGCAGATCGTACGTACGCGTTGCCCGACGCAGTTCCGCCGGGAAGATGACCGTAGCTAAGAGCCTATCCCATTAGGGCTATTTTGCTTGTCATTTTGAACCCGGGCAGTGCTCTGAATCCTCACGTACTAGGTGTACGCTCCGGTTCTTCCCCGCTGGCCGTATTCAAACTGGCTGCGCCAATAACGCCTGGTGGGATAGGCTCTAAAAAGCAATTAATGTTTTATTAACACCTGCGCTTCACCGTATAATCCCTGCGTTAACATCAGGAGCCTAATATGAAGCCAGCGAAAATTGCGGTCATCACTCTGTTCTTAGTTATGGCCATCGGCGGGATTGGCGGCGTTATGCTGGCCGGTTACTCGTTTATTGTTCGCGGCGGTGTCGGCTGATTCGCCGATTCAGCCGCTCAAAGCCACGGTCGACGATAATCGCCGCCAGCGCCACCAGCAGCGCCCCCTGGATGACATAAGCGGTATTAAACCCGCTCAGACCGATAACAATCGGCGTACCGAGCGTGTCCGCGCCTACCGTTGAAGCGATGGTCGCCGTGCCAATATTCACGATGGTTGATGTACGAATACCGGCCAGCATCACTGGCGCCGCCAGCGGCAGCTCCACTTTTATCAGCCTCTGCCAGCCGCTCATCCCCATCCCCTGAGCGATAGTTAATACCCCTGACGGCACCGCGCCCAACCCGGCCAGCGTACCCTGCAAAACCGGCAATATGCCATACAACGCCAAAGCAATCAGCGCAGGCTGCCAGCCAAATCCCATCACCGGAACCGCAATCGCCAGCACAGCCACCGGTGGAAATGTCTGTCCCATCGCAGCGATGGTCTCCACCAGCGGTCGAAACTCCTGGCCTGCCGGGCGCGTCACCGCAATCCCGCCCCCGACGCCCGCTACCGTGGCGGCCAGGCTGGAGAGCGCCACCAGCCAAAAGTGCGCCAGCGTCAGTGAGACAAAGCTCTCCTGCTGGTAAACCGGGCGCGGCAATTGCGGAAACAGCGTGCTGAACAGCGGCGCGCTGTAGGGCAATACCAGCAACAAGACGACAAACATGGCCGTAAGCCACAGCAGCGGATCATGCAGAACTTTCACGCCGGACCTCCTCGCGTAGCAGGTCGGCAAAATGCAGCGTCCCGCAGGCTTGCCCCTGTTCATCGACTACTGGTAGCGCCTCACAACGGCGGGCGACGAACTGCGACAGCGCCTCGCGCAGAGTCATCACCACGCTTAAGGCGTCTCCCTTCAGACGCTCGTCGCGGCGCAGGTAGTCGCCCACCCGACGCAGCGACAGCAGACGCACCCCCAGCTCGCTACGACCAAAGAAGGTTCGCACAAACGAATTCTTCGGTTGCAGAAGCATCTGCAGCGGTTCGCCCTGCTGCACGACTTCGCCGCCATCCATCAGCACCAGATGATCCGCCAACCGCAGGGCCTCATCGATATCGTGGGTTACCAGCACAATCGTCCGTCCCAGCAGGCGATGAATGCGAATCATCTCCTGCTGTAAGGCTTCACGGGTGACCGGGTCAAGCGCGCCAAAGGGTTCATCCATTAGCAACACTTGCGGATTAGCCGCCAGCGCGCGGGCCACGCCGACACGCTGCTGCTGACCGCCGGACAACTGGTGCGGATAGCGTTCGCGCAGTTGTGGCTCCAGCCCCAACAATGCCATCAGCTCATCAACTCGTCGCTGCGTTTTCTGCCGCGACCACTTTTGCAACTGCGGGACGGTGGCAATGTTCTGCGCCACCGTCCAGTGGGGAAACAGACCGATGGACTGAATGGCGTAACCCATTCTACGGCGCAGTTCGAGAACCGGTTGTTGGCGAATATCCTGCCCGGCGAAACGGATAGCGCCGCTATCGTGCTCCACCAGACGATTAATCATCTTCAGCGTGGTTGATTTCCCCGAGCCGGAGGTGCCGATCAACACTGAAAATGCCCCCTCGCGCAGATGCAGATTAAGGTTTTTCACCGCAGGCTGTCCGGCAAAGGCTTTGTTAACGCCGTCGAATTCAATCACTGACCTCTCCTTTCAGTAGCGCACCCCACAGCGCGAATAGCGCATCGACCACCACCGCCAGCGCGATAGTGGGGATCACACCCAGCAAAACCAGATCCAGCGCGCTGCTGAGCAGCCCCTGGAAAACCAGCGCCCCGAAACCGCCCGCCCCAATCAGGGCCGCCACCACCGCCATACCGACGGTTTGCACGCTGACGACCCGCAGGCTGCGCAACAATACGGGCAATGCCAGCGGGAGCTGTATCTGATAAAAACGCTGGAGAGCGCTCATACCCATCGCCAGAGCGCTCTCCAGCGCTTCCCGCGGCACCTGTTGCAGGCCGGTAACCACGCCGCGAACCAGCGGCAATAGCGCATACAGAACCAGGGCGATCAATGCGGGGGCTGTGCCGGTCCCGGAAACGCCAAGTTGCGCCAGCAACGGAAACTGACGGGCTAACCCGGCCAACGGCGCGATAAGCAGGCCAAACAATGCAATGGAGGGAATGGTCTGAATAACGTTGAGTACAGCAAATACCGTCGATTGCCAGCCGGGATACCGCCAGAGCCAAACGCCAACAGGCAGGCTAATCAGCAGCCCCGGCAGCAGAGTGCCGAACAGCAGCGTCAGATGCTGATACAGCGCATTGTCAAAAACATCGCGACGATTGGCGTATTCTTTAAGTAAGGAGAGCCCATTGAGAGTACCCAGCCAGAGCAGCAGAGCGGGCAGCAGCCAGATTTGCGCATTCAACAGCCAGCGCCATAGCGTACGGCGCGTCATGCGGCGAACAGCGTCGCTGGCGATAAGCAGACAGAACGCCAGCGCCAGCCACAGACCACTGCCGGGAGAGGTGCGCGCCAGAGGAGAACCGCTCTGTTCCAATAGCAGCGCGCTTTTTCCGGCGCCCCACAGCAAGAGCGGCAGCAGCATCTCCGCCAGCAGAAAAATAAGCAACGGTGGAAAGCGTCCGGGACACCAGCACAGCAGCACCGCGAGTAGCGCAACCGCCGCCTGTACGCCTGCCAGCCACGAACTGACCTGCCACAGCCAGCGCCCCTCGCCGGATAACAGCCGATTGGGCGCATAATTGATAAATGGCAGCGCCATCACCAGCAGCAGTAACAGCGCCAGCAGCAGCGCAACCCGGTTATAGCAGCGAATCGTCACGCGGGCCTACTTTAGCAGCCCTTTTTGTTGCAGATAGCTGGCAGCGACCCTCTTCGCATCCTGGCCCTCCACCGCAATACTCGCATTCAGTTGTTGCAGCGTTTTTTCGTCAAGGCTGGCGAACACCGGCTGTAGCCATTCGGCTATCTGCGGATAGGCCTCCAGCACCGCTTCACGCACGACCGGGGCTGGAGCATAAATCGGCTGCACGCCTTTCGGGTCGCTCAGGGTTTGCAACCCCAGGGCAGAGACCGGGCCATCGGTACCGTAAGCCATCGCCGCATTCACCCCGGAGGTTTGCTGCGCCGCCGCTTTGATAGTCAGCGCCGTATCGCCGCCCGCCAGCGACAGCAGTTGGTTTTGCCGAAGCTTAAAGTGATAGGCTTTTTCAAACGCCGGAAGCGCGTCCGGACGTTCGATAAATTCGGCCGAAGCAGCCAGCTTAAACTCACCGCCTTTTTGCAGATAGCTGGCAAGGTCGCTTAACGAGGTGAGATGATTTTTTGCCGCCAGATCCTGACGCACGGCGATGGTCCAGGTATTATTGGCCGGAGCCGGCGTCAGCCAGATAAGCTTATTCTTTTCCGCATCCAGTTTTTTGACTTTTTCATAACCCTGCCGCGCGTTTTTCCATGCCGGATCGTTTTCCTCTTTAAAGAAAAAGGCGCCGTTGCCGGTATATTCAGGGTAAATGTCGAGTTCACCGGCGGTTATCGCCCCGCGCACTACGGGTGTTGTGCCAAGCTGGATTTTATTGACCGTTTTCACGCCGTGGTTTTCCAGTACCAGCAAAATAATATTGCCGAGCAGCGCCCCTTCGGTATCGATTTTCGAGCCAACTTTAACCGGCTCCGCCGCCTGGAGCGGCATGCTTATCAGGGCCATCAGCGCCAGCAGAGCTGACCATTTTTTTGCCTGCATCATTCCCCGCCTCTCTTGAATTCGCGCTCCATTAACAGAAGCTTAAGAAAAAGCGTAGTTCATTTGCGGCATCGCGGAAAAAGAAAAGGTCGGTTAATTCCCCCCCTGAGAGTGATGACAAAGCCGGATTCGATACTTGCTGCTATTTCTGCCGGATGGCGGCTAACGCCTTTACGCAGCCGCCTCATCGTTATCGTCCGGCTGCGCAATTACAGCAGTTCAAATTCGCTCTGCTTAACGCGAGCGGAATCAACGCCGACGAACACATTGAATTTGCCCGGCTCGGCATCGTACTTCATCTGCTGGTTCCAGAACTTCAGCGCATTGATGTCAATCGGGAAGCTGACGGTTTGCGTCTCGCCCGGCTTGAGTATCACCTTTTTAAAGCCGCGCAGCATTTTCACCGGACGGCTCATGGACGCGGTAACATCCTGCAGATAGAGCTGAATCACCGTCGCCCCTTCGCGCTTACCGGTGTTGGTCACCTGCACGCTGGCGGTAACGCTGCCATTGCGCGGCATGGTGGGTGACGACATCCTGACATCGGAAACCTTAAAGGTGGTGTAGCTCAGACCGTAACCAAACGGATAGAGCGGACCGTTAGCCTCATCAAAATAGCGCGAGGTGTACTTGTTCGGTTTATCGGGATTATACGGGCGACCGGTATTGAGATGACTGTAATACACGGGGATTTGCCCGACCGAGCGAGGGAAGGACATCGGCAGCTTGCCCGACGGGTTATAATCGCCGAACAACACATCGGCAATGGCGTTGCCGCCTTCGGTACCGGCAAACCAGGTTTCGAGGATCGCATCGGCCTGTTGATCCTCTTTCACCAGCGCCAGCGGACGCCCGTTCATCAGCACCAGCACTAACGGCTTACCGGTGGCCTTCAGGGCGCTAATCAGATCGCGCTGGCTTTGCGGTAGCCTGATGTCGGTGCGGCTGGAGGCTTCGTGCGCCATGCCCTGCGCTTCGCCAACCACGGCGACCACCACGTCGGACTGCTTCGCCGCCGCCACCGCTTCGTCGATCATCGTCTGCGGCGAACGCGGGTCGACCTGCACCGCTTTCTCATACAGATTGAGGAAGTCGACGATGCCTTTATCATTGGTGATATTGGCGCCTCGGGCATAAATAATTTTGCCTTTATCGCCCAGCGCATTACGCATGCCGGTCAGCACGGTTACTGACTGATCGGCAACGCCCGCCGCCGACCAACTGCCCATCATATCGCGCTTGCTGTCAGCCAACGGCCCCACCACCGCGATCGTGCCCGACTTTTTCAGCGGCAGCGTCTCAAGACGATTTTTCAGCAACACCAGACTCTCGCGCGCCACTTCACGCGCTTCTTTGCGATGCAGACGGCTTTCGGCGTTAGTATCCTGCGGGTCGGAGCCTTTTGGCCCCAGGTGGCTATACGGGTCGTTAAACAGGCCCATATCATATTTCACATTCAGCACATGGCGGGTGGCGTCGTCCAGCTCCGCCATCGTCACCTTGCCGGACTTCACCAGCCCCGGCAGATATTTGCTGTAGTACTCGTCGCTCATGCTCATGTTAATGCCAGCATTCAGCGCCACACGTACCGCGTCTTGCGGATCGGAGGCCACGCCGTGTTTGATCAGCTCTTTGATGGCCCCGTGGTCGGAAACGGTAATGCCCTTAAAGCCCCACTGGTCACGCAAAACATCTTTCAGCAGCCAGGCGTCGGAAGTCGCCGGTGTGCCGTTGAGCGAGTTAAGCGCCACCATCACCGCCCCGCTTCCCGCATCCAGCCCCGCTTTGTACGGTGGCATATAGTCGTTGAACAGGCGCTGCGGACTCATGTCGACGGTGTTGTACTCTTTGCCGCCCTCGACCGCGCCATAGGCGGCAAAGTGCTTGACGCTGGTCATCACTGAGTAGCGATCCGCCGGACTTTTCCCCTGCATCGACTCCACCATCGCCCTGCCCATCACGGTGGTCAGATATGTGTCTTCCCCGAAGCCTTCCGACACCCGTCCCCAGCGAGGATCGCGGGAAACATCGACCATCGGCGCCCAGGTCATATTCAGGCCATCGTCGGCGGCTTCATACGCCGATACCCGCCCGACGGTTTTAACCGCATCAAGATCAAACGAGGAGGCTAAACCGAGGCTGATAGGAAAGACGGTACGCTGGCCGTGCAGCACATCATAAGCGAAAAACAGCGGAATTTTCAGGCGGCTGAGCGCCATCACCTGGTCCTGCATAATACGGATATCATGGCGGGTCACGGTGTTAAAAATCGCCCCCACCTGACCCTCTTTGATCATTTCGCGGATAGCGTCTTTCGGGTTATCCGGCCCGACGCTAATTAAGCGCAGCTGACCGATTTTTTCATCCACCGTCATTTTCGCCAGCAGTTTGGTCACAAACGCATCCCGCGCCTGCGGTGTTAAGGGATGATTGCCGAACAGTTCATCCGCCAGCGCGGGTTGCAGCGTCAGACCGACCGCGACGCCTACAGTACAGAGCCACTTCATTTTAACCCCTTATTGTTACAGCCAAATATTTCGGCGAAAAGATAACAAAAACCGCAGTTTGCCATAAACATAAACCAGGCGCCTGTAGAAAGCGCGCACGCTTCTCTGATTTTTCATAACATTCATGCATCAAATTGTCATACAAAGCGCTATTCTTAATAGCCTATTCAGCAGGCGTTATTCGTGCCGTCATTTTGAGCCCGGCTCTGGTTCAGAATGACAAACAAAATAGCCCTAATGGATGGCTTTATTCGTGATTATCTTGTACCACCACAAGGAGTGGAACATGTCATCTGCGACAACAAATAACAACGCCTTTCTGGCTGAACTCACCCGACTGGTCGGCGCGTCTCATCTGTTGACCGATCCGGCTAAAACCCAGCGCTATCGCAAAGGATTCCGCTCCGGCCAGGGCGACGCGCTGGCGGTGGTGTTTCCCGGTACGCTACTGGAACTGTGGCGCATACTGAATGCCTGCGTTGAGGCCGATAAAATCATCCTGATGCAGGCGGCGAATACCGGCCTTACTGAAGGCTCAACCCCGAACGGTAATGATTATGACCGGGAAATCGTCATTATCAGCACGCTGCGTCTGGATAAACTGCATCTGCTGGATAAAGGTGAACAGGTACTGGCTTACCCCGGCACTACGCTCTATTCACTGGAAAAAGCCCTGAAACCATTGGGTCGCGAACCCCATTCGGTAATTGGTTCTTCATGCATCGGCGCATCGGTAATTGGCGGGATCTGCAACAATTCCGGCGGCTCACTGGTTCAGCGCGGCCCCGCCTATACCGAAATGTCCCTGTTCGCCCGGATTGATGAAAACGGCAAACTCAGTCTGGTCAACCATCTGGGTATCGATCTTGGCTCTACGCCAGAACAGATCCTCAGCCGTCTTGACGATGAGCGGATTAACGATGACGACGTTCATCACGATGGCCGTCACGCTCACGATCATGACTACGTCACTCGTGTGCGCGACGTCAATGCCGATACGCCCGCGCGCTACAATGCCGACCCGGACCGCCTGTTTGAATCCTCAGGCTGCGCCGGGAAACTGGCGGTGTTCGCCGTGCGTCTGGATACCTTCCCGGCGGAAAAACGCCAGCAGGTGTTTTATATCGGCACCAATCAGCCTGACATACTGACCGAAATTCGTCGCCATATTCTGGCTGAATTTAACCATCTGCCGGTGGCGGGCGAGTATATGCACCGCGATATTTACGATATTGCCGAGCAGTACGGCAAAGATACCTTTCTGATGATTGACAAGCTCGGCACCGATAAAATGCCGTTCTTTTTCACATTGAAAGGCCGTACCGACGCGATGCTGGAGAAAGTACCGCTGTTTAAGCCGCACTTCACCGATCGCTTTATGCAAAAACTGGGGCACGTCTTCCCGACGCATCTGCCGGAACGAATGAAAACCTGGCGTGATAAATACGAACACCATCTGTTGCTGAAAATGGCGGGAGACGGCATCGAGGAAGCGCAAACCTGGCTCAGCGACTATTTCCAGCACGCCGATGGCGATTTCTTCGTCTGTAGCGCCGAAGAAGGCAGTAAAGCCTTCCTGCACCGTTTCGCCGCCGCAGGCGCGGCAATCCGCTATCAGGCGGTGCATGCGGATGAAGTAGAGGATATTCTGGCGCTGGATATTGCGCTGCGTCGTAACGATACCGAATGGTTTGAGCATCTTCCCGCCGAGATCGACAGTCAGTTGGTTTATAAGCTCTATTACGGCCACTTTATGTGCCACGTTTTCCATCAGGATTACATTGTGAAAAAAGGCGTTGATGCCCACGCGCTGAAGGAAAAAATGTTGGCTCTGCTGCAAGCGCGTGGCGCCCAGTATCCGGCGGAGCATAACGTGGGTCACCTCTATGAAGCGCAGGAAAGTTTAAAACGCTTCTACCGTGAAAACGATCCAACCAACAGCATGAATCCGGGTATTGGCAAAACCAGTAAGCAAAAGTATTGGGGTGAATCCCAGGAGAATGCCGCGCGCGCGATCGATCCGCAATAATCCGCAAAAGGTGCTGTTCAGCCGCGCATCTTCTGTATTACGCTGCACGCCGGAGAAATCCCCTCTCCGGCAATCTCGCTACAGGAACTCCAGAATGCCCACTGTGGAAAAATTACACGCAGCTGACTTAACGATCCGCGAAGCGTTGCCCGATGACGCTCATGCTATCGCCGCACTGTATGTCTGGCACGTACTTAATGGGCGCGCCTCTTTTGAGGAGATCCCTCCCACCGTCGATGAGATGCGTAAACGCATCAAAACCGTACGCGATAACGGGCTTCCGTGGCTGGTTGCCCTGTGGCGCGGAACCATTGTCGGCTATAGCTACGCCACCTTTTATCGCCCGCGTCCGGCCTATCGCTATACCCTTGAGGAATCGATTTACGTCGAGGCGGGAATGGGCGGACGCGGTATCGGCAGCGCCCTGCTTTCCCGTTTGATTGAGCAGTGCGAACAGGGGCCGTGGCGACAAATGCTGGCGATCATCGGCGACGGGCACAGCAACGCCGGGTCTATCGCCATCCACAAAAAATTCGGTTTTAGCATCGCGGGCCAGCTGCGCAGCGTTGGTTACAAGATGGGTGACTGGCGGGACACATTAATCATGCAGCGCCCGCTCGGCGATGGCGACTGGACGCTGCCGGAGTAACATCAGCAGCGGGGCCCGCCGGTGCGGCTGCCTGAACAAGCCGCGTCAGGCGCCGCCTCCGGGAAGCGTTCTGATTAATCGTTTTGCGCAGTCTGCGCGCCGCCTTTCAGCATTGCATCGGCCATCTGCGCTTCACGCTGCTTTTTATAGCTGAGCGCGGAAGCCGGCACCGGCATCACCTTCCCGGTTTCAACCCACGTCCGCAGGCGGCTGGCGTCGGCAAAGTGGGTATATTTGCCGAACGCATCCATCACCACCAGCGCCACCGGGCGATGGTTAATCACCGTACGCATAATCAGACAGTGACCCGCAGCATTAGTGAAACCGGTTTTTGTCAGCTGAATGTTCCAGTTATCGCGGTACACCAGGTGGTTGGTGTTGCGAAACGGTAGCGTGTATGTTGGATGAGAAAAGGTCGCCATATCCTCTTTAGTGGTGCTTAGCTGACCAATCAGCGGATACTGCTCGCTGGCGATCAGCAGTTTGGTCAGATCGCGCGCGGTAGAGACGTTATGAATTGACAGTCCGGTAGGCTCGACGTAACGGGTATGGGTCATCCCCAGCGCCTGCGCCTTGGCATTCATGGCACGAATAAACGCAGCGTAACCGCCGGGATAATAGTGCGCCAGGCTGGCGGCGGCGCGGTTTTCCGACGACATCAGCGCCAGCAGCAGCATATTACGACGGCTGATTTGGCTGTTCAGGCGCACGCGCGAATAAATGCCCTTCATTTCTGGCGTCTGGCTAATATCGACGGTTAACATCTCGTCAAGCGGCTGATGGGCATCAAGCACCACCATCGCGGTCATCACCTTGGTGATCGACGCCATGGGGCGAACCCGATCCGGATGGCTGGCATAGATGATTTTTTTACTGGCGAGATCGACGATCATCGCGCTACCGGAAGCTATTTCCGGCTGTGACGCGGTCACTGCCGCGGAGGTTTTGGCCATCGTCTGGGGCGCAAAAGGCGCAGCCAGCAGCAACGTCAGGCTGAGAAAAGAAACGCGAAATCTGGTCATCGTGAACATTCTGAAAAGTATTTTTGCACGTTATAAACGTACGCCGCGGCGCAGCGTAGTCACGCCGCTGGCAAAAATTATCATAACCTGTCAGAACGCTGGCTGGCTAATAAGAATCGTGAACAAATGCTGCATTGCCGGCAGAAAAATCTATTCATGCCGGCAATGAGTTAATCAGAAGAGTCGGTATCCGTAGCCCCAGAGAAGCACGGTGATGGCAAGCAGCACTTCCAGTACCAGTACCCCAATCGCCAGGGTAGAGCTGGCGAAGCTCAACCCCTCTTCTTTATCAATCCCGAGGAAAGTCGGAATACCAAGATACAACAGATAGCCGGTATAGAGCAGTGCGATAGTGCCTGCCAGCGCACAAAGCCACACCAGCGGATAAAGCGCCACAATCCCGCTCAGGAAAATCGGCGTGGCGACATAACCCGCGAAGACCATGCAGCGTTTAAGCGAAGGCCGTTGCGGGTAGTTTCGTGCCATCCACCAGATAACCCGCCCCATCACCGCCACCCCGACCAGCATGACGGCATAAAACAGTATCGCCAGCGCCAGTCCGGTCATCAGCGACAGTTTGATTACCGTGCCATCGCCGAAGTTCCAGCCCAACTGCGTGGTGCCAATAAAGGCGCAGATAACCGGAACCGCGGCCATAAGCAATACATGGTGCGTATAGTGATGCGAAATGGTCTCGTTTTCGCTTTTAATCACTCTCATCTCCTGGCCTGGATGAGAGAAGAGTCCCCAGACATGGTTCATTGTGTCCCCCTTGTCACGGCGTGTTACAGCACTCATTTCAGTATAATTCACTCTGTAGATTATTTTATGTACAACGATAAAAATGCGCTTCCCCGTAATACGGGTCAGTTAAGGGGGGGCAGCCGTGTTTATGGCACGCTGAGCGGTTTCGTTAAACGGTGGTTTAGGTGAAAGTGGCGCATTTTTACTTCCCCCATGTGATTCAGCAGGTTGCTCCGTTCACCGTCAGTAGAAGAGATATGCCATCCCCGTAGCCGGTGAACGGCATTGCGCTGGAAACCTGCAACTGTCTGACCGCTGAAGGTGATAAAACACAGAACCTCCCCTGAAAAAACGAACAGCGACGAATACGCTGCTGAAAGCACAAAACCCACAGCGATGCCCTGGTGCCCGCTGAAACCGGCGAACCGGAGACCCGAAGACAAGGGCTGGACGCCAGGGATGGCGGCCAGAGGCGAATCGAGACAGGCCGTCGAGTTGAGCCGACCGCAGGCTGAGGGTCGGGAGGTGAGCGCAGTGCGCAGCACCGGTTTCTTTGCGGGACCGCGGGGATTGTAAAGGGGGAGACGGTTTTCTCCCCCTTTACCCGTTCACGGGCGACAGTCATCCATTTTCTGCGGGATTACGGTGAACGGAACCCGTGGCGCAGGGCCTGTATTTATGGGGTTCCAGGTCAGGTAAGGCGCTAGCCGCCACCTGACAAGAATGCGGGTATGGTAGCGAAAACCGGCCTGTTATCTCCCCGTTGAGCGCAATGCTACCCCCCACATTCTGGTTCAGTGGGCTGTTCCGTTCACTGTGAATACGCAGATAGTTTTTCTGACCCTTGCGTGTGAACGAGCAGGGGGACGTTTCGCCCGTCCCCCTGCACCCCCGGCATTGCGCTGGAAACCTGCCGCTTCGCGGTGCGCTCCACTCCGGCTTCATCTGGCGGACCGGGCGGGACTCGTGATTACTCGTCCCATCCCTGGGACTCGCCCTTTCAGGGCCAGCGCAAGCGCTGTTCAAAATTGCTCCAGGCAATTTTGTCCTGTCTCGACCCGCCCTCTGGCCGCCGTCCTGGCGGCCAGTCCTGGATGCGCGCCTGCGTTCCCGCCAGGTTTCCTTGATGCGCCCAACCCCCCTGCGGTGAGCCAACAATCAATCTGTTACTCTCCCGGCGCTGTAGGTCATAAAAAACCGACGATACCGTCAGTCCTGTCACCCCATCAGGCCGTTCGCTAAAACCACCGAAAAAACGATTCCCGCTGGCCAATGACACAACCGATGACTCGCTTAACCAATCAGCATGACGCTTCCCCGCATTTTAATCATCAGGGTGTATGATTAAGGGACTGACGATTTAAGGAGTTTATCTTTATATGGATATCAATCACCTGATTTCCCAATACGGCTACGCGGCGCTGGTCATCGGCAGCATGGCGGAAGGCGAAACCATCACCCTGCTCGGCGGCGTGGCGGCACATCAGGGATTACTGAAGTTCTGGCTGGTGGTGATCTCGGTCGCTTTTGGCGGCATGCTTGGCGATCAGGTGCTTTATTTTCTTGGCCGACGCTTCGGTGGCCGGATTCTCCGGCGCTTTTCGCGCCAGAAAGCGCGGATCCGCCGGGCACAGCGCATGATCCAACGACGCCCTTATCTGTTTGTGATTGGCACGCGTTTTATGTACGGCTTTCGCGTAATCGGGCCGCTACTGATTGGCGCCAGTCGCCTGCCACCAAAGCTGTTTCTGCCGCTGAATATTCTCGGCGCGATGATATGGGCGCTGATCTTCACCACCCTGGGATATCTTGGCGGCGAAGCCATTGGCCCGTGGCTGCATCATCTCGATGCGCATCTGAAACACTGGATTTGGCTGATTCTGATCGTCGTACTGGTCCTGGCGGCGCACGGGTGGCTGAAGCGCCGCGAGGCGAAGAAGGAGAAGTGAAGCGTTTCCCGGGTCATGGAGTCAACGCCTTACTCTGACCGCAACGCCGCGCCAACAGGTAGCCCGGAGATTATCCGGGCCATCAGGCCGTTACTCTTTTAAGCTGCCGCCGTTACTGGCAATGACCTCTTTATACCAGTAGAAGCTTTTCTTCCGGCTGCGCGCCAGAGTGCCGTTGCCCTGATCATCGCGATCGACATAGATAAAGCCGTAGCGTTTGGACATCTCCGCCTTCGACGCGCTCACCAGATCAATTGGCCCCCAACTGGTGTAGCCCATCAGCTCAACGCCATCTTCAATCGCCTCGCGTACCTGCACCAGATGGTCATTAAGATAGCTGATACGGTAGTCATCGTTAATGCTGCCGTCGGCTTCCACTTTGTCTTTCGCGCCCAACCCGTTTTCAACAATAAACAGCGGCTTCTGATAGCGGTCCCACAACACGTTCAACAACGTGCGCAGGCCCAGCGGGTCAATTTGCCACCCCCACTCGGAGCTTGCCAGATGCGGGTTCGGCACCATGCTGAGGATGTTACCGCGCGCTTGCTTGTTCAGTTCTTCGTCGGCGGTTACGCAACCCGTCATATAGTAGCTAAAAGAGATAAAATCGACGGTCTCTTTCAGGGCTGCGCGATCGGCATCGGTGATCTCAATGCTGATACCGTTGTCGCGGAAATAACGCAGCATATAGCCCGGGTACGCGCCCCGACACTGTACATCACCGAAGAACTGCCAGCTGCGGTTCTGCTGCAGGGTCTCAAAAATATCCTCCGGTTTACAACTGAGCGGGTACATCAGCCCGCCAAGCAGCATATTGCCGATTTTACCTTCCGCCACGATCTCATGGCAGGCTTTAGTCGCCAGCGCGCTCGCCACCAGTTGATGGTGAATGGCCTGATATACTTCGGCTTTGCTGCTGTCAGACGGCAAACCAACCCCGGTTAGCGGCGCATGCAGGGACATATTGATTTCGTTAAACGTCAGCCACAGTTTGACCTTCGCCTGGTAACGCGCAAACACCGTCCGGGCATAGCGCTCGAAGAAACCAATCACTTTACGGTTGCCCCAGCCGCCGTACTTTTTCACCAGCGCCCAGGGCATCTCGTAGTGCGACAGCGTCACCAGCGGCGTGATGTTATGCTGCGCCATTTCATCAAAAAGCTTATCGTAAAAGGCCAGCCCGGCTTCGTTTGGCTGCGCATCATCACCGTTGGGGAAAATACGCGCCCAGGCAATGGACACGCGCAGGCAATTAAAGCCCATTTCGGCAAACAGGCTGATATCTTCCGGATAACGATGGTAAAAATCGATGGCGACATCTTTAATACCGCTGTCACCCGGCACGCGTTCCACCACATCGCCAAATATGCCGCGCGGTTGAACGTCTGAGGTGGTCAATCCTTTCCCCTCTTCCAGATAAGCGCCTTCCACCTGATTTGCCGCGGTTGCGCCGCCCCATAAAAACGCCTGCGGGAATGTCTTCATTCATCTCTCTCCTTAATTAGTGGGTTACTGACAACAGCGGCTGACCGGCTTCCACCGTGCTGGCGGAGACAATATCCAGGGCGCGATAATCGCCACTGTTGCTGATAATGACAGGGGTCGCCAGATCATAGCCGGCGTCCAGAATAGCCTTGCGATCAAACTCCAGTAATAGATCGCCCGCTTTTATTTTGTCGCCCTCTTTAACATGGGCGGTGAACGGCACGCCATCGAGCTTAACCGTATCGATCCCGACATGGATAAGCAGTTCAATACCGCTGTCGCTTAGCAGGCCGATAGCATGTTTGGTCTGGAAAATTGAGGCCACTTCACCTGAGAACGGCGCGATAACCTTACCTTCGGATGGAATAATCGCCACCCCCTGGCCAAGCAAACCGCTGGCAAAGGTGCTATCTGGTACCTTGTCCAGAGGCAGAACGCTGCCGGTCATCGGTGCCAGAATATCGTCTTCTGTGGCGACTGCAACCGGCGTCGAGGCCTGCTCCGCAGTTCTCCGCGGCATGCCGGCGATGAGGGTCATCACGCAGGCGAGAACCAGCGCCACAGCCATACCCACGACCCCGCCCCATACGCTGGCATCGATACCACCAGGGGGGATCATCAGCGCAGGATAAAAGATGTTCGGGAAACCGAAGGAGTAAACGCTGGTATTAAAGAATGCGCTAATCGCCCCGCCAATCGCCCCGCCTACACAGCCAAAAATAAACGGACGGCGCAGCGGCAGCGTCAGGCCATAAATCGCCGGTTCGGTGATGCCGAAAATCCCGGCGGAAAAAGCCGAGCCAGCCATCACTTTCTGTCGCATATCGCGAGTCCGCAGGAAAATACCCAATACCGCCCCCACCTGCCCCATCACCGCCGGCAACACCATCGGCCCCATGGTATCGTGGCCCAGAACCGCCAGATTATTGAACATCAGCGGCACCAGTCCCCAGTGCAGGCCGAAAATCACGCACACCTGCCACAGCGCGCCCATCGCTGCGCCCGCCAGCCAGGGCGCGACGGCGTATACAATCTGGTATCCCTGCGCCAGCAGTTGACTTAGCCAGGTGGCAACCGGGCCAATCACCAGAAAAGTCAGGGGAACGACGATGCCCAGGCAAATCGCTGGCGTGAAGAAATTTTTCATGGACGACGGCAGCAACGCGTTGCTTCTACGCTCAAGCCAGCAGCTCACCCAGGAGGCGAGAATAATCGGGATCACCGACGAGCTGTAGTTAATAAACGTGACCGGAATACCAATAAAATGCTCTACCGGCGCACCCGGTGCCTGCGCAGCTTCAAAGGCCTTAATCATCAGCGGGTGCGTTAACGCGCCGCCAATCGCCATGGTGATAAACGGATTGCCGCCGAATTTCACCCCTGAGGTATAGCCGAGAAAAAGCGGGAAGAAGAAGAACAGCGCGTCGCTGGCGGCAAACCAGATTTTATAGGTGGCGTGATCAACGCTGAGCCAACCGCAAACGACCGCCAGCGCCAGAAAGCCTTTGAGTAAACCCGTGGCGGCAAGTACGCCAATAAACGGCGTGAAAATACCGGAGACAATATCAATAAGCTGCCCAAGCAGAGAGGTTTTCTCCCCTTTTTGAGCAACAGGCTGGCTTTCATCGGTCAGGCCCGCTTCGCTACGCACAGCCAGCCAGACATCATGGACATGATTACCGATCACGACCTGAAACTGACCGCCGCTTTCCACAACCATAATAACACCGGGATTCGTCTTTAACCCTTCGGCATCGGCTTTGTTATTATCCTGAAGTTTAAAACGCAGTCGTGTCGCACAGTGAACCAGACTCACTATATTTTCTTTGCCGCCAACCCGGCGGAGAATATCCTGCGCGAGTGCTTTATATTCCATGCTGTTTTCCTTACTTCTGCTGCCCGCAGGCATCGTTAACTGAGTATGAGAAATAAAAAAAACCCGAGAACAACGCCGGGTTAGCGTTGCGCTCAGGTTTTGCCTGCATCATGCAGTAACAATCCCGTTTTAATCAGGAAGGCCAGGCCTGTTCAGCGCTTAGCGTCCCTCTTTTCTCACGCGTTCAATATGAATCGCGAGAAACATAATTTCTTCCGTGGTTAGCCGTCGCTGATAGCTTTTTTGCAGATGCAGGGCGACCGTTTCCGCACACTTCCACGCTTTAGGGTAGTTATCCTTTACGGCGCTGTGCAGCGTCACATCATCATCTTCGACAACCGTCCGCGTCAGCATGCGCTGGGCGAAAAACTTGAGATGAGTCACAAACCGCTGATAACTCAACGACTCTTCGTCATAATTCAGCGTCAGTTGATATTTCACCAGTTGCAGAATTTCCTGCATTACGCGGGTGACGTGCATCACCTCCGGCATTTCGCTGTTGAGCTGTGCTGTCACCAGATGCAGGGCGATAAACCCGGCTTCATCTTCTGCAAGTTCAACCCCGAGCCTTTTGGCGATAATCGCCCGGGCTTCTTGCCCCAGTGCAAACTCCTTCGGGTACAGCCGTTTAATTTCCCACAGCAACACATTACGCAGCGCCACACCCTTCTTCTGCCGCTCAATCGCAAAGTGGCAGTGATCGGTCAGAGTAATGTATAAACTGTCCTGTAATTTACCGAGACGATCACGCGCCAGATCGATAATTCGATCGCAGGTGGTGATCACATCTAATGGTATCTGACTGAGTAACTCGCCTAAACGGCCAACCAGTTCATCGCTCTGCAGCGCGAAGACCTTTTCAATTTTGCTTTCATCCAGAGAGTCACCAACGCGTTTTTGAAAGGCAAGTCCTCGGCCCATGACCACCTGTTCGCGCTGCTGCTCATCTACAACCACCACTACATTATTATTAAGTACTTTGGCGATTTGCATATGAACCCCAAAAACAAAAAAACCTGACCCCGACAGAAGCCAGGAATCAGGTTTTGCCTGCCGAAGCAGTAACAATCGGTCGTCAGTATTTCACTGCCCGTCGGATAAACTCAACGGGGCAAACCGAAAAATGTGATGAAGGTCAGATAGTTTTGTTCCACCAGCCGTTAATTGTACGCGCTATGCTCGATGAGTCCTGCAGGGTACGCACCGCACTGAAAAGCGCTGACGCTTCAGAGTATTCTTTACGCAAATAGCTCAACCACTGTTTGATACGCGCGACATGATAAAGACCGGTATCGCCCTGCTTCTCCAGGCGGGTATATTTTTGCAGCAGTTCAACCACCTGGGGCCAGGGCATTCGCGGTTCGTTGTATTTTATTACCCGGCTTAAGTTTGGTACGTTCAACGCGCCGCGGCCAATCATGATCGCCTCGCAGCCGGTCGCCGTGAGGCAATCCCTGGCGCTTTGCCAGTCCCGGATCTCGCCGTTGGCCACCACCGGGATAGCCAGACGCTGGCGAATTTCACCGATCGCCCGCCAGTTAATACACTCCGCTTTATAACCCTCTTCTTTGGTTCGACCATGCACGACCAGCTCACTGGCCCCCGCCTGCTGAACCGCATCGGCGATTTCAAAACGCCGCTCGCTGCTGTCCCATCCCAGACGCACTTTCACCGTGACCGGTAAATGCGCCGGAACCGCCTCACGCATCGCCTTCGCGCCGCGATAGATGAGTTCAGGATCTTTGAGCAACGTCGCGCCGCCGCCGCTGCCGTTCACCAGCTTTGAGGGGCAACCGCAGTTAAGATCGACACCCCAGGAACCGAGTTCAACCGCACGGGCGGCGTTTTCCGCCAGCCACTGGGGAGACTGTCCAAGCAGTTGCACGCGCACGCGGGTACCGGATGGCGTCAGGCTATTATTGCGCAGCTCCGGGCACAGTTTATAGAACGATTTTACCGGCAAAAGTTGATCCACCACACGCAAAAACTCGGTGATGCAGAGATCATAATCATTCACGTCGGTCAGCAACTCGCGCACCAGCGAATCGAGTACGCCTTCCATCGGCGCCAGTAATACACGCATAGTTTATCATTGCCCGGAAAAAAGAGGCGCTATGGTAGCGTCTCCGGATACGGGTTAAAAGAGGCGAGGTGCGTTTTCTCCCCCATACCACGCATTACGCCTGAACGGACGACACATCGGCGCCTGGCGTGAACGTATGAGATGGTCAGCAATGCGTCGCCAGCAGGCTATGCTCAATTTGCCGCGCCTTTAACAAAAAGGTAGCGTTGGGGCGAGGGGAAAAGTGAGTATCGTTGCTGGCGCTGAGCCGATTTCCCCACTTTCTGTCCCTGCAATCATCACTCTGACAGACGGACGGTTTATTGTTCCCGATCGCTGTCTCAGGTATGCGGAGAATTCATGATGTGATCGGTAGCACATTTTCAGGTTTAATTGTATGATGAATGTGGTTCATCAAGGGTTATTACCATGAGTAATTCACTGAATATTGTCTGGCAGTATCTGCGCGCTTTCGTGTTGATCTATGCCTGTTTGTATGCCGGTATTTTTATCGCCTCACTGCTGCCTATTACCATTCCCGGTAGCATTATTGGCATGTTGATTTTGTTCTGTCTGCTGGCGCTGCAAATCATGCCGCCGCAGTGGGTTAACCCGGGCTGCAATATCCTGATTCGCTATATGGCGCTGCTGTTTGTGCCTATCGGCGTGGGCGTCATGCAATACTGGGATCTGCTGCGGGCGCAGTTAGGCCCGGTGGTGGTCTCCTGTGCGATAAGCACGCTGCTGGTCTTTTTAGTGGTTAGCTGGAGCTCACATCTGGTTCACGGGGAACGCAAAGTGGTTGGGCAAAAAGGAACTGAAAAATGATCCATGAAATTTGGTGGTCGCTGCCGCTGACCCTGGTCGTCTTTTTTCTTGCCCGCAAGCTGGCGGCACGGTTTAAATTTCCCCTGCTCAACCCACTACTGGTAGCGATGGTGGTGCTGATCCCCTTTCTACTGGTAACCGGCATTTCTTATCAGCGCTATTTTCAGGGCAGCAAAATTCTCAATGACCTGCTGCAACCGGCAGTCGTCGCGCTGGCTTTTCCTCTTTATGAGCAATTGCACCAGATCCGCGCGCGCTGGAAATCCATTATCACCATCTGCTTTATTGGCAGCGTGGTAGCCATGGTTACCGGAACGACCGTGGCGCTGCTGATGGGCGCGACGCCGCAGATTGCCGCCTCCATTCTGCCAAAATCGGTGACGACGCCGATTGCCATGGCGGTAAGCAGCAGTATTGGCGGTATTCCGGCAATCAGCGCGGTCTGCGTTATTTTCGTCGGCATTCTCGGCGCGGTCTTCGGCCATACGCTACTGAATTTAATGCGTATCCGCACTAAAGCCTCACGCGGGCTGTCGATGGGCACGGCTTCCCACGCCCTGGGGACCGCGCGCTGTGCGGAACTCGACTATCAGGAGGGGGCATTCAGCTCACTGGCACTGGTGTTATGCGGGATTATCACTTCGCTGATCGCGCCGTTTTTATTTCCGCTTATTCTGGCAATAGTGGGATAAACGTGACTTTTATCACATTTATAAATGCAACATAAAATAATTACACTAAAAATGAGATATTAATCACATGTAGAGATAAACACCCCCCGTACACTGAATTCTCATTACATTGTTATGAGGCAACGCCATGCATCCACGTTTTCAAGATGCTCTTCCGCAACTGGCGGCGGACCTGCAAGCGGCCATTTCCCCGATGCTGGCTGATCCGCATTTTCCTGCTCTGTTAAACGCGGGGCAGGTCGCGGAATTGCAAAGTGCGACGGGTCTGGACGAAGACGCGCTGGCCTTTGCGCTGCTGCCGCTGGCGGCGGCCTGCGCCCGTGCCGATCTCTCCCATTTCAACGTCGGCGCGATTGCCCGCGGTATCAGCGGAACCTGGTATTTTGGCGGCAATATGGAATTTCTCGGCGCCACCATGCAGCAGACCGTGCACGCCGAGCAAAGCGCCATCAGTCATGCCTGGCTGCGCGGGGAAAAATCACTACGGGCCATTACCGTCAACTACACCCCTTGCGGCCACTGCCGTCAGTTTATGAATGAACTGAACAGCGGACTGGCGCTGCGTATCCATCTGCCCGGTCGCGAAGCGCATTCGCTCCGGCACTATCTGCCGGACGCGTTCGGCCCGCAAGACCTACAAATAAAAACGCTGCTGATGGATGAGCAGGATCATGGCTTCCCGCTCCGCGGCGACGCGCTGGCTCAGGCGGCCATTCAGGCAGCAAACCGTAGCCATATGCCTTACAGCCACTCGCCCTCCGGCGTGGCGCTGGCGCTCACGGACGGTACGATATTTACCGGCAGCTATGCCGAGAACGCCGCTTTTAACCCCACGCTACCTCCATTGCAGGGGGCGCTAAATCTGCTGAGCCTTAATGGCTACGACTACCCGGATATTCAGCGCGCCATTCTCGCCGAGAAAGGCGATGCGGCCTTGATTCAGTGGGATGCCACCGCGGCGACATTGAAGGCGCTGGGCTGTCATCATATCGATCGCATACTGTTAAGTTAATCACACAGTGCGGGTCAGGCGGCCCGTATTGTTGAAAATCCCCGCAATTAAACGACGGTTTCTTGCGCTTGCCCGACGGGTAAAGTAGCCTGAAGTCTCCCTCTGCCACTATTGAGCCAGGTTCATGTTAAAGCGTGCGTTATACAGCCTGTTAGTCCTGTTCGGCTTACTGCTGTTAACCGTGCTGAGTCTTGACCGCTGGATGAGCTGGAAGACATCGCCCTATATCTACGACGAACTGCAGGATCTGCCCTACCGCCAGGTGGGTGTGGTTCTTGGCACCGCCAAGTACTACCGTACCGGCGTCATCAATCAATATTATCGTTATCGGATTCAGGGCGCGCTGAACGCCTATAACAGCGGCAAAGTGAACTATCTGTTGCTAAGCGGCGATAACGCCTTGCATAGTTATAATGAGCCGATGACCATGCGCCGCGATTTGATTAAAGCTGGCGTCGATCCGGCGGATATTGTGCTGGATTATGCCGGTTTCCGCACGCTCGATTCGATAGTTCGTACCCGTAAAGTTTTCGATACTAACGACTTTATTATTATCACCCAGCGCTTTCACTGCGAGCGGGCGTTATTTATCGCCCTGCATATGGGAATTCAGGCACAGTGCTATGCGGTGCCGTCACCCAAGGATATGTGGAGCGTACGCCTGCGCGAGTTCGGCGCACGCTTTGGCGCGCTCGCCGATCTCTATATTTTCAAACGCGAACCCCGCTTTTTAGGCCCGCTAATTCCGATTCCCTCACCGCAGGAAGTCCCGGACGGTGCGCAGTCCTATCCCGCAGTGACGCCGCAGCAGTTGCTGGAGCTACAGAAAAAAGAGAAGTGATTTGCCGCCCTCTCCAGTCCAGGCAGACGTCTTAACCAACGTCTGCCTGAGCGCGTGGCCTTTACTTCTTGCGCGCGTACTTCAGAGAGTCCAGCGCCACGGCGAAGATAATAATCGCCCCTTTGATAATGTACTGCCAGTATGGATTCACGCCGATATAGGTCAGGCCGTAGTTAATAACGGTAAAGATAATCACCCCGGTCACCACGCCCAATACCGTACCTACCCCGCCGCTAAACGACACGCCTCCCACCACGCAGGCTGCAATCGCATCCAGCTCATACATAAAGCCAAGGTTGTTGGTCGCCGAACCGATACGCCCTGCTTCCAGCAGCCCACCGAAGGCATAGAACACACCGGACAGCGCATAAATCAGCAGCAGGTTCAGACCAACGTTGACGCCGGAAACCTTCGCCGCCTCCGGGTTGCCGCCAATAGCAAAGATGTTTTTACCAAAACGGGTCTTATTCCACAGGATCCAGACGAAGAAAACGGCAATCAGCGCATAAAAGGTGATATACGACAGGCGAAATGACCCCAGCGACACAAACCCCTGAGTAAAATGCGAGAAGTGGCTGTCGAAGCCGGAAATCGGCGACGCGCCAACAAAGTCATAATACAGCGAGTTGATACCGTAAACGATGATCATTGTGCCGAGGGTGGTGATAAACGGCGTCACGTTGAGATAGGCGATGATAATTCCGTTGATAAGCCCAATCACCGCGCCAACCGCACAGACCAGCAGGATCACCAGCGGAATCGGCATCGTTGCCATATCCGGGAACACCTTGTTGGCATTATCCACTGCCTGAAGCATCGTGGCGGCGATAACCGCCGCCAGACCAACCTGACGCCCGGCGGAAAGGTCAGTCCCCTGGGTGACGATAAGGCCAGCCACCCCCAGAGCGATAATAATACGCACCGAAGACTGAGTCAGAATATTACTTAAATTCAGCAAACTTAAGAAAGTCGGATCCTGGAAAATAATAATTGCCAGCAACACAAAAAGAACCACATAAATCCCACCCTCTTTCAGATAAGTGAGAATACTCTTTTTATTTAACGCACTCATAAGGAGCCCCTGATCTTAAAGGTGCAACGACGCAAGACGAAGAATTTCGTTCTGCGTGGTGGTTTTCGTCTCAACAATTCCGGCGACAAGACCATTGCTCATCACCAGAATACGGTCGGTAATCCCCAGCAACTCCGGCATTTCAGAGGAAATAATAATGATCCCTTTGCCTTTTTTCGCCAGTTCCGCCATTAATTGATAAATTTCGAACTTGGCCCCGACATCAATTCCACGGGTGGGTTCATCAAGCATCAGAATTTCCGGCTGGGTTAATAGCCAGCGCCCGATGATGACTTTTTGTTGATTACCACCGGACAACGACCCAATTTGCGTGCGCTGTCCTGGGGTTTTCACACGCATGGAATCAATGACCCATTGGGTATCGCTTTTCATGCGCGAATTATCCAGCAACCCGACCTTATTCCTGTAATTCTTAATATTGGAGATCAGCGAGTTAAAACCGATATCCAGATACGCATAGATCCCTGTCGAGCGGCGTTCTTCAGTCACCAGCGCAAAGCCATGGTTGATGGCCTCATTGGCACTATGATTATTAATCTTGTTACCGTGCAGCGTTATTGTTCCATTAACCTTTTCACGAATACCAAATAAGGTTTCAACAATATCGGTACGCTTCGCGCCAACCAGCCCGGCAATACCCAGAATTTCGCCTTTATGCAGATCGAAAGAGACATCGCGAATTGACGGCTGACGCAGTGAAGTCAAATTACGGACCTCAAGAATCACCTCGCCCGGCGTGTTCTCCCGGTTCGGGAAACGCTGATTCAAAGAACGCCCCACCATCATAGCGATGATTTTATCCATATCCAGCCCTTCCAGTGGCTGGGTCGCAATCCACTGACCATCGCGCAGAACGGTAATGTCATCACACAGCTGAAAAATCTCTTCCATTTTGTGGGAAATATAAACAATACCGCAGCCGCGCGCTTTCAGCTTACGGATAATCTTAAACAGATGATTGACTTCTTTTTCGGTCAACGATGAGGTGGGCTCATCCATAATCACGATTTTCGCGTTATAAGAAAACGCCTTCGCAATTTCAATCATCTGCATTTGTGATACCGATAATGTCCCGACGCGGGCGCGCGGGTCGATATCAATATCCAGTTCATCAAAAATCGCACGGGTATCACGATACATTTTTTCCTGATCGACAAACATGCCCTTAACGGGATAACGTCCCAGCCACATGTTGTCCATCACCGACCGCTGTAATACCAGATTTAATTCCTGATGAACCATTGAAATACCGTTTTCCAGGGCCTCTTTTGCCGAATGGAAATCAATCTCTTTTCCCTGAAATAGAATACTGCCAGAATCTTTTTGATAGATCCCAAAAAGGCATTTTAATAATGTTGATTTTCCCGCGCCGTTCTCCCCCATTAATGCATGAATCGAGTGGGGACGAACCTTGAGGTTCACATTATCGAGCGCCTTAACGCCAGGAAACGATTTGTTGATATTTCGCATTTCCAACAAATATTCACCTGACTGTTCGCTATTATTGCTGACCATAGTTGTACCTGGCTGCGTGCGTACATCCCCTGAACAATGTATTAACATCGGAAAGGGTTGGATACGGTATCAGAATAATCGGGCGTACTCTATGTACGCCCGCAGCTTATTAAGAGGTTACTTTCCGATAAATTGGCTCAGATTGTCTTTATCAACCCCCACATAGGGTACGCGGACGATCTTATTGTCAATTTTCCAGTGAGTACCGGCTGCCGGCTCTTTGCCTTCCGCCAGGTTTTTCGCCAGATCGAAGGTGGCTTTCGCCTGATTATTCGCATCATTCAGTACTGTACCGGCCATTGCGCCAGATTTTACCAGCGCCAGCGCTTCGGGCAGGGCATCGACGCCAAATACCGGAATACTGCTCTTATTGTGGGCCTTCAGCGCTTCTACCGCGCCCATCGCCATCGCATCGTTGTTGGAAATAACGACTTCAATTTTGTTGGCATTCGGGCCAGACAGCCAGGCATCCATTTTGTCTTTCGCCTGAGCGGTATCCCACATTGCGGTATCTAATGCCAGCTGCTGAGTCTGGAAGCCTTTATCGTGCAGTTCCTTAATCACATAGGTGGTACGCGCTTCAGCATCCGGATGTCCCGGCTCGCCTTTCAGCAGGACAAACTGAATCTTGCCATCTTTGTTCAGATCCCAGTTCGGATTCGCTTTCCAGTGTTTCGCAATCAGATCGCCCTGGATAATCCCCGACTCTTTTGAATCGGTACCGACATAATAGGCTTTGTCATAGCTATCCAGCGCTTTACGGGAAGGCTCTTTGTTAAAAAACACTACCGGAACGTTCTGGCTCCGTGCTTTATCAATAATCGTCCCCGCTGCCGCCGGATCCACCAGGTTAATCGCCAGCGCTTTCACGCCTTTTGCCAGCAGGACATCAATCTGATCGTTTTGCTTGGACTGGTCGTTTTGCGAGTCATTCATTAACAGTTGAACATCCGGCGCTGATTTACTGTCTTTCTCGATTGCCTTACGCACCACCGACATAAAGTTGTCGTCATATTTGTAAATCGTCACGCCGATACGGGTATCTGCTGCGTGCGCCGCGGCACCAAATAACATGCCAGCGATGACAGCGGACAGGGTGAACACCTTCTTATTCATGGAATCTCCGGTTTTATTATGCAGGGTCATTGAGGGTGAAAATGGCTGACGGTAGCGTTACATTTATGTAACCGAACAGCTACATTCACGACTGTAATTCTGTCTTCCGTATAAAGTGAATCTCCTGGAAAAATGGTTTTATTTATCGTTTATCCGCTGATTACTGAGGTAAAAGTGAGTAATCACCGCATGTTGGCACACGTAAACGCAGCAATAATAGTTATCTTAATGTTAATAAACTGTGAAATTACTCACAGATTGAAAGCGGTTACATCAGAGAAGTCATGAGTTAGTGATCGGCGCCACAATTTGCCTTTGGCTCACAGAATGACGGCGCACCAGCGTCGGCATAAAGCAGTGGCTGGCATCATGCTCCTGTTTTCCGGCGGCGCCCTGTAGCGCCAGTTCAGTCGCCAGTTTCGCCATCGACATAATCGGATAGCGCACCGTCGTCAGTTGCGGATCGGTGTAACGGGAAATGGGAATATCATCAAAACCAATCAGCGACAGATGCTGCGGCACGGCAATACCGTTGTCTTTCAAGGCGGTCAACGCCCCTGCGGCCATGCTGTCGTTATAGGCAAAGACGGCGGTCAGGCCGAGATTACGCCCCAACAGCTCAACCATCGCCGCTTCTCCGCCCTGCATATCCGGCGATCCCGAAGCGACCCAGCTGTCAGAAGCAACAATGCCCTGTTCCTGCAACGCCCTGCACCACCCCTCCCGACGGAAATCATCATCTTCAATACCGTGGCTGGAGGAGAGATAGGCAATGCGCTGGTGGCCATGATTCAGCAGCATGCGGGTGGCCATCAGCGCACCGCTGACGTTATCCAGCCCAATGCAGCGATGAGCGTATCCCGGTACGATGCGGTTAATCAGCACCATTCCCGGCATATGCTCCATAAAATCACCCAGCTCCGCGTCGCTTAGCGCTTTTGAGTGAACAATCAACGCTGAACAACGCTGGCGAATCAGCACTTCAATAGCATTGCGCTCTTTTTCCGCTTCATGGTAGCTGTTGCCGATCAGCACATATTTGTGATGCTGCTGAGCAACGGTATCAACGGCTTTAACCAGCGCGCCAAAAAAAGCGTCCGATACATCCATCACCACCACGCCGATAGTATCGCTGACCTGCGTGGCCAGCGCCTGAGCGTTGGCATTGGGCCGATAGCCCAACTGGGCTACCGCCTTCATTACTGCCTCTCGCGTTAGCGGGCTTACCAGCGCACTGTTATTCAGCACACGTGAAACGGTCGCGACGGACACCCCCGCCTGGCGGGCAACATCACGAATGGTGATCATGCTCACCGGCCTTCAGAGAATTGCAGTACCTCATACTCACCTCCTGTGTTCAGTAAGGTGGCTATTCTGGCAGCGACGCGCGGCGCGCTGCGTGAGTGAAGTCACAGGGATGGAAACGGTTACATCTATTTTATTAACGATTGTGATCCAGATCGTTATCGTGATGTATCTTTTAATGATGTCCCTGAGGCACGACATGTTAACTGACGCCATAGCCATTCAACGGGCCCCTGACGAAAATGACGTAGCCAAAGCCACGAGAAGAGGAGATTAACCGTCCATATTGGCGGTACAAAGGCCAATAACGATAAGCGGTCAAACTTCATAAAGAGATCGAAACGGTAAAACAGCGTCGTACAAATCAGGGTTTGCAACAGATAGTTGCTCAACGCCATGCGGCCAACGCAGGCAATTGCCGCCGCCAGGCGCAATTTACACAACTGCGGCCAGAAGCCCCATGCCAGCGCCGCGTAGCCAATCGTTTGCAGCGGCGCACTTATCTCGCGCGGCGCCTGGAGCAGGAATGCACACCAGCGATAATCCCAGCCGAGATGCCACTGGGTAAAAATCGACGGCAAATTAATCGCCATTCCGACAATAATCAACAGTGCGCCAGCGCAGCGGTAATGACGCAGGCTGAACTGCCCTTTGAGCCAACCGCTGCGCATCAGCGCGGCCCCCATCAACATCATCCCCGCCAGTTGCCAGCCGTACTGCGCGCCCAGCGCCAGCAGGCTATCCGACAGCATATCCGCACGATTGCGCACCGCCTCAAAGCCGCCATTCAGCTTCCAGAACTGCTCATATTGCACATTCGCCGCATCCGGTACCCAGGAACGATTTGGCGTGTTGCCGGAAATCAAGCCCAGCAGTACCAGCACCGCCACACCAATGAGGTACAGCACCACACCGGTATTAAACAGCGATTTGGCATCATGGGCCTCGCGCACCATCCGCCAGCTCACCAGCCCGACCAGCGCGTAGGCGAGCAGGATATCGCCATCCCAGAACAACAGACCATGAATAAAACCAAGCAGCGCCAGCAGCGTCAGACGCGACTGGATCCAGCGCTTGCCGCGCGGCAGCAGAAGCTGAAGCCCGGCACCGAATAACAGCGCGAACAGCGTGAGGAATTTGACCTGCGCCAGCAGATCGAGGATCGCCCAGGTCCAGGCATCACTATCAGAAACCCGCCCGGACCATGCCGGATTGAGATAAGCGGCCTTCGGTAAACCGAAGGCAACGATATTCAGCAGCAGGATACCAAGGATGGCGACGCCGCGGACAAAGTCCAGCGTGACATTTCTCTCCATCTACCCTGCCCCATTTTTAGTTATGATGGCGTACGGCGCGCAGGAACTCCTGGCGAGTATTCTGACTGGATTTAAACAGACCGCCCAGCGATGTCGTGGTCGTGGCGCTGGTCGCATCGCGAATGCCGCGCGCCTTCACGCAATAGTGCACCGCGTCAATCGAAACCGCGACGTTATTAGTGCCCAGCAGCGTTTGCAGCGCGGTGAGGATCTGCTGGGTCAGGCGCTCCTGCACCTGTGGACGCTGGGAGAAGAACTGCACGATACGGTTGATTTTCGACAGGCCAATCACCGAATCTTTCGGAATATAGGCGACGGTCGCTTTACCATCAATCGTCACAAAATGGTGTTCGCAGGTGCTGGTGAGGGTGATATCACGCACGGTCACCATTTCATCAACCTGCATCTTATTTTCGATGACGGTGATTTTGGGGAAGCGGGCGTAATCCAGGCCGGAGAAAATCTCATCGACATACATTTTTGCGATACGATGCGGCGTCTCCATCAGGCTGTCATCACTTAAATCAAGGTTTAACAGCTGCATAATCTCGGTCATGTGTCCGGCAATCAGACGCTTGCGAGTTTCATTATCAATTTCTTGCACTGGCGGACGCAACGGCGTCTCCAGCCCACGAGCGACAAGCGCTTCATGAACGAGTATGGCTTCTTTACTCAGTGATGACATTTATAATCTCCTGCAGGTGTGGCGCGCTTTGCTCTTCTGAGGGCAAAGTTTGTATCATTGTGCGTGAGGTGACGCACAGAATCCAGTGGCCGCCGCGATAATTGTTGAAATTGGCCTTACCTCTCGTTCCATGTCCCCAGTCCCGCAAATGACGATACGTCCGGAAATGCCTTACACAGATTGCCGAAATCAAGCTCATCACGGGGACATGACGCAATTCCTGACGCGATGGCAACAGCAGTATGTTGGTTAAACGTTGCATTAATGATGCAATACGTTCCGAAAAGGAGAAAGTGAAAGTTGCTCACGGGTGAATGAAAATCTGTATTATGAAGAATTACGCGCACAACCCATAAGGAGCCTTGCATGGAACTGCTCGAAGAGCACCGCTGTTATGAAGGTCGGCAGCAACGCTGGCGGCACGACTCCACGACGCTGAACTGCGCAATGACGTTCAGCCTCTTTTTACCGCCCTCTGCCACCGACACGCCGCCACCGGTTCTCTACTGGCTGTCCGGGCTCACCTGTAACGATGAAAATTTTACCACCAAATCGGGGGCGCAGCGGGTTGCCGCTGAGCTGGGTATTGCGCTGGTGATGCCGGACACCAGCCCACGCGGCGAACACGTTGCCGATGACAGCGCTTACGATCTGGGTAAAGGCGCTGGCTTTTATCTCAACGCGACTCAGGCGCCCTGGTCCGCGCATTTTCGCATGTACGATTACCTTTGCAACGAGCTGCCGCAGCTGATTGCCAGCGAATTTAACGTCAGCGAGCGCTGCGCCATCAGTGGACATTCCATGGGCGGCCACGGCGCGCTGATTATGGCGCTGAAGAACCCGGGCCGTTTCGTCAGCGTATCGGCTTTCGCCCCTATCGTTAACCCGGGCCAGATTCCCTGGGGTAAAAAAGCATTTACCGCTTATCTGGGTGCGGATGAAACAACCTGGCGCGCCTGGGATAGCTGCGCCTTAATGCAAGCCAGCCGGGCGGAGGATGCGATACCGACCCTGATCGACCAGGGCGATAGCGATCCATTCCTTGCCGAACAGCTGCAACCGGCGGTTCTCGCTGAAATCGCGCGGCAGAAAAGCTGGCCGCTGACCCTGCGTATTCAGTCGGGTTATGACCACAGCTACTATTTTATTGCTTCCTTTATTGAAGATCATTTGCGCTTTCATGCGCAGTATCTGTTGAATTGACATCCCCCGCGCCTTCCCGAATATGATGTAGCCGCCAGGCGTTTTGCCTGCGGCTCTGCCCGCCGCCTGCTTACTGATACTCACCCGCTTTAATCCCTGCGATCGAAATGCATGAAAGGTCTCACGCTGCAAATTAGGAATTTGCTAAGTGATTTTGATTATCATTAACATTTAAAAATAGATATCATTTTTTACAATTCTCCCATTTGTTTTCATTAATGGCTGTTTTTATCCCCTACTCAACCCAGGTTGCAGGATAAAAATGCTGGCTCTGGCTCCACATAAGCAGAGCAACGCGGCACGTGAGCGACAGATTCGTCAGCAATAACGCGCCGCAGTGAATTTGTGCAGCCAGCACAGCCTGTCGCCTGAAACAGGGTGGAGACACAAGACAAAAAACAAGGTTTACGCATTACCTGATGGAACTTTTCTCACTTAAAATGGAATGAATCAATGACCAGACCTCACGTTAAATTACTTGCCGTGGCCATATGCGCGGCAATCTCTTCGCAATTTGTTCATGCTGCTGATAATACGATGGTCGTTACGGCCACAGGCTTTGAACAAAAAATCCAGAATGCGCCTGCATCTATTTCTGTTATCACCAAACAGCAAATTGAAGATAAAGCCTACCGCGACGTAACCGATGCGCTTAAGGATGTACCCGGCGTGGTCATCACAGGCGGCGGCAGTAGCAGTGACATCAGCATTCGCGGCATGTCTTCCCAGTACACATTATTTCTTGTCAACGGTAAGCGTATCAGTAGCCGTACCACGCGCCCGAACAGCGATAACTCAGGGATCGAACAGGGCTGGCTACCACCGCTGGAATCCATTGAACGGATTGAAGTCATTCGCGGGCCAATGTCCTCGCTGTACGGCTCCGACGCAATGGGCGGCGTGATTAATGTCATCACCAAAAAAATCTCGAATACCAAAGCGTGGAGCGGCTCGCTGCACGCGGACGCCACCTTCCAGGAAGACCGCGACTCCGGTGATTTATACCAGACTAACGTTTATGCCTCTGGCCCTCTGATTGATGGGGTGCTCGGGGCCAAAGTGACTGGCTTATTCTCCCGCCGCGCAGAAGATAAAATTGAGTATGGTTACAACGAACAGAAAATGCGCAACGGCGGCATTACTCTGAATTTTACGCCCGATGAAAAAAATGACTTCGATCTGGATTACTCCCGCGAATTGCAGGACCGTAATAGCACCCCGGGTAAGTCAAGATCCGCCGGACGCGGTAAAGATAACTCGCATTACCAGCACACCAACTACACACTTACGCATAACGGCTATTACGACGACATCAATTCCACCAGCTACATCCAGCGTGAAGAAAGCAATAATGCCGGTCGCCACATGAAATCCTACAACACCATCTTCAACACTCAGAACCAGATTTTCCTCGGCGATCACACCCTCACCCTCGGAGGACAGTATCGCTACGAGAAGCTCAGTGATAAAGGTAACAAGTTCGAAGCCGCTGACCGTTTAAGTAAGCTGACACGCTGGAGCTGGGCGCTGTTTGCTGAAGATGAGTGGGCTATCACCGACAGCTTCACGCTGACTGGCGGCCTGCATCTGGATAAAGATGAAAATTACGGTAGTAACTGGACGCCGCGTGGATACGGCGTATGGCATCTGACAGAACAGTGGACGCTGAAAGGCGGTATTTCCGCAGGCTATCGCGCACCGGATCTTCGTCAGTCCTCCGCCGGTTGGGGGCAAGGTACCGGCGGGCGTTACCTGGACGGCATTATTGTTGGTAACCCGGATCTGAAACCCGAAAAAAGCCTGAGCGAAGAAATTGCGCTGATATGGGATAACGCGGATAATCTGAACGCCAGCATAACGGCATACAATACTGATTTTAAAGATAAAATCACCGAAGTCCGTCGCTGTAACAGCAGTACCGACCCCGCCTGCAAAATCGGCAATCATGAATACGATTTCGTCAGCGATCGCGTTAATGTGGACAAAGCGATTATCCGTGGCGTCGAGTCGACCTTTGGCTGGAAGATAACCCGCGATCTGAACTGGACTGCAAACTATACCTATACAAAATCAGAGCAGAAAAGCGGTAAGTTTTCCGGTAAGCCATTGAATAAAATGCCCAAGAATATGTTTAATACAACCGTAGACTGGCAGGCGACAGCGGATTTTGGCTTATGGAGCCGCCTGAACTTCCGCGGTAAAACTTCCGAGTACCTGAGCCGTACTTCCATGGCGAAAAGCAAGCCGTCTTATACTCAGGTGGATATCGGCTTACGCTACAACCTTCCGCTGGACGTGCTGCTAACCGCTGGCGTTTACAACGTTCTTGATAAGCAGATCGACGATGATACCTACGATATGGTACTGGACGGTCGACGCTACACCGTCGGCATAACGTATAACTTCTGATAGGTAACGGTGTCAATAAACCACCTGCTATGCGGGTGGCTCAGGTTGCTGACAAAGTGCGTTAACCGCCACCTGACGGAAATCCGGGCACAATGTCTAATACAGGTTGCTCATCAGCCTCAAGCCCTCCAGCCGGAGGGCTTGAGCTCACCTTAGTCTTTAAAACGCTCCGGGAACGTCATTTCGCTATAGCGCACAAAGCGGGAACCTTTCGCCAGTTTGTAACCAAACCAGATAACCAGGAACAGCGGAATACCGATATAGGTCGCCGCGACGCCGCCCCAGTCGATAGTGTCTTTCAGAAACGCTTCGTAGTTCTGCCCGAGGGTAATAATCAGGCACAGCACGAAGGCGAAGATCGGCCCCAGCGGGAAGAACCCTGAACGATACGGCAGATTATTCAGATCGTTCCCTTGCAGCACATAGCCGCGACGGAAACGATAGTGACTAATCGCAATACCCAGCCAGGCGATAAAGCCGGTCATCCCGGACGTATTGAGCAGCCACAGATAAACGGTCTGATTACCAAACATTGAGCTCAGAAAGCAGAGCGCTGCAATCACGGTTGTAGCGTACAGCGCATTACGTGGTACGCCGCCTCTGGACAACTTAGCGAAAATGCGCGGCGCTTTGCCATCACAGGCCAGGGTGTAAAGCATGCGCGTAGACGCATACATCCCGGAGTTACCGGCTGACAGTACCGCCGTCAGAATAACCGCGTTCATGATCGCCGCAGCCGACAGCAGTCCCGCATGCTGGAATACCAACGTGAACGGGCTGACGGAAATGTCTTTTACGTCATTACGCAGCAGGCTCGGATCGGTATACGGAATGATCAGGCTGATAATCAGAATCGCAAACACATAGAACAGCAGAATACGCCAGAATACCTGCCGCACGGCGCGCGGAATGTTCTTTTCCGGATTTTCCGACTCGCCCGCCGCAATACCGATAAGCTCAGTTCCCTGGAATGAAAAGCCGACAATCATCGCCACGCCAATCATCGCCGGCAAACCGCCCGCAAACGGCGCATCGTTGATGGTCCAGTTGCTCCAGCCAGCAGGCTGGGCGCCTTTAAAGATACCGACGATCATCATCACGCCGACAATAATAAAGATAATAACGGTGGCGACCTTAATCAGCGAGAACCAATATTCCGCTTCGCCAAAACCTTTTACCGAGATCCAGTTCAACAGGAACATCACGCCAAGGAACAGTGCGCTCCAGATCCAGCCGGGCGTATCCGGAAACCAGTAGCCCATCACCAGTTGCGCGGCAACGAGGTCAACGGCGATCGTCACCGCCCAGTTGTACCAGTAGTTCCAGCCCAGCGCGAAGCCAAAGCCTTCCTCGACATAATTTTGCCCGTAAGTGGCAAATGAGCCAGAAACCGGCATAAATGCCGCCAGTTCGCCAAGGCTGGTCATCAGAAAATAGACCATCAGACCGATGAGAATATAAGAGAGTAGCGCGCCACCGGGGCCGGCCTGCGAAATCGTTGCGCCGGAAGCAACAAAAAGACCTGTGCCGATGGAACCGCCAATCGCGATCATGGTCAAGTGGCGTGCCTTCAGTTCACGACGTAGACCGGGCACTTCTGTGGTTTTAGTATCCGAAACCATGTGAAAATTCTATCCATCCAAAAAACGAGGCGAGATTGTAGCAGAGTGTCGGGGGTCCATCCGATACAAATGCGGAGTTATAAGAGAGCTTCATGATCGCGCATGAATTATTAGTAAAGTAGTAAATCGCAGAAATATCAGCATTCAGCTTGATCGACAGCCTACCCTGCGCAGTATTGCAAAAAGCGCTGTAAGGCTTTGGAAATATGCTTCTGCCGGTGGTGAATACGCCACAGAGTGCGGGTTAATTGTGGCAACGGGATGCTTAACTCCACCAGTGAGCCTACTTCAAGCTGTTCTGCAACCACTCGCCGTGAAAGACAGCTAATCCCTAAACCATGACGCACGGCGTGCTTGATGGCCTCAGAGTTGCCCAGTTCCATCCCAAGGTGAAATGCCGGCAAATGCGACAATAATAAATAGTCGACAATTTCCCGTGTCCCGGAGCCGTGTTCACGTAAAATCCACGGCGCTTCAGCCAGTCGTTGCAACGTCACCGCCCCTTCCAGTAACGGCGAATCCGGGGCCGCAAAGACCACCAACTCATCTTGCAACCAGGGTTCAGCAATAATATCCGCGGCATGGCAAGGGCCCTCAATAAGCCCGATATCCACGCGCAGATCGGCCACCGCGTTAATCACATCCTGACTGTTCCCCACGCTGAGTTCCAGCGGTAAATCCGGGAAATCGCGTCGATAGCGCGCGATAATTTCCGGCAGAATATAGTTACCGATGGTGCTGCTGGCATAGACGCGAATCGCGCCATTATCGCCGCAAAACAACTGCTCTATCTCCAGCGCGCGCTCCAGCAGCGCCAGCGCCCGTGGATAAAGCAGCCTGCCGTGTTCGTTCACCACCAGCCTTTTACCAACACGGTCAAATAACTGTACGCCAAGCTGCCCTTCCAGATCGGTCAACGCCGCGCTGACTGCCGATTGCGATAGCGCGAGCATTTGTGATGCCTGCGTCGTAGAACCACTCTTTAAAACTTCGGCAAACACTTCCAACTGCCGTAGCGTAATATGCATAAATCTTCCTGCCTTTATATACGGCGTGTCTATCCGCTATCCCTGGGAGATGAAGAGCAGAACCCATCCCACTCAGCGAGCCGGATATACACGTCATTATTCCAACTGCCTTGCGATTCCAGCCACATCGTGATCTCCGTTGCCGGGTACAGCCTGAAAGACTCGCTTGTCTCTCGCCGGTGAGTCGCTTTCGACTCATCGCATTCATTGCCGACGCCTCTACCCCTTGCTAGCCGCCGTGTTACATCCTGTCATGATCGACCCTATACCACTTATTACGATTGATTATAAATATATAATCAATTTTATATTTAAACCAGCGAGTCGTATGCTCTTCCCGTACAAAGGAGAAGGTTATGACAGCACTCACTTTACCGACTAAACATAGTCCATTACGACGCTTTACACCTGGTCTGGCGCTAACCGCCATCGTTACCGGAGTCGCACTGTGGACGGGTCACTTTCCGGCGATCGCTGGCGCAGGATTCAGCACGCTAACGCTGGCGATTTTGTTCGGCATGATCATCGGAAACACGGTTTACCCCAAGATCTGGTCGTTTTGCGACGGTGGCGTGATCGTTGCCAAACAGCATCTGCTGCGCCTCGGCATCATTTTATACGGCTTTCGCCTGACGTTCGCCCAGATTGCCGATGTCGGGATAAGCGGGATTACAATTGACGTTCTGACCCTATCCAGCACCTTTTTTATTGCCTGCTTTGTTGGACAACGGGTTTTCAATCTGGATAAACACACCAGTTGGCTGATTGGCGCCGGGAGCAGTATCTGCGGTGCGGCGGCGGTGCTGGCCACTGAGCCGGTCGTCAAAGCGGAAGCCAGCAAAGTTACGGTCGCCGTCGCCACGGTGGTCATTTTCGGCACCCTCGCCATCTTTCTGTATCCGGCAATCTACCCTTTGCTGGCGCCCTGGTTTACGCCGGAAACCTACGGCATCTATATGGGATCGACGATGCATGAAGTCGCTCAGGTCGTTGCCGCAGGCCACGCCGTCAGCCCGGATGCGGAAAACGCAGCGGTGATTACCAAAATGCTGCGCGTGATGATGCTGGCTCCGTTCCTGCTGCTTCTTGCCGCTCGCGTTAAGCAATTAACACCAGCGGGCAGCGGTGAGAAAAGCAAAATTACCATTCCGTGGTTTGCGATCCTGTTCATTCTGGTTGCGGTGTTTAACTCCTTCCACCTGCTGCCGCAAGCCGTTGTCAATATGCTGATCACCCTGGATACCGTGCTGCTGGCAATGGCAATGGCCGCGCTGGGCCTGACGACCCACGTCAGCGCGCTGAAAAAAGCCGGCGCCAAACCGCTACTGATGGCGCTAATGCTCTTCGCATGGCTGATTATCGGTGGCGGGACGATTAACCTCGTCATTCATCGCCTGTTAGGCTAACAGCCCCTCGCAAGTCAGGTGATATTTCTGATGATGTAACTCTCCGGCTAAGCCGCTATCATTACCCTCTAACCAGCGGCTTAACTGGAGTTTTTTATGAAATATATTGGAGCGCACGTCAGCGCCTCCGGCGGAGTGGCCAATGCCGTCATTCGCGCAGACGAAATCGGCGCTAACGCATTTGCCCTCTTCACCAAAAATCAGCGTCAATGGCGCGCCGCGCCCCTGAACGACAACACGATTACGGAATTTAAAGCCGCCTGCGAAAAGTATCATTTCGGACCGGGGCAAATTCTGCCGCACGATAGCTACCTGATAAACCTCGGTCATCCGGTTGCCGAGGCGCTGGAAAAATCCCGCGATGCTTTCATTGATGAACTCACCCGCTGCCAGCAGCTTGGCCTGACGCTGCTTAATTTCCATCCGGGCAGCCACCTGCAGCAGATACAGGAAGAGCAGTGCCTGGCGCGTATTGCCGAATCAATCAATATCGCGCTGGCAAAAACCGAAGGCGTGACGGCGGTAATTGAAAATACCGCAGGCCAGGGCAGTAATCTGGGCTTTAAGTTTGAGCATCTGGCGGCCATTATCGACGGTGTGGAAGATAAATCCCGCGTCGGCGTATGTATTGATACCTGCCACGCTTTCGCCGCCGGTTACGATCTGCGCGGCGCCGAAGCGTGTGAAAAAACCTTCGCGGATTTCGATCGCATTGTCGGTTTTCAGTATCTGCGCGGTATGCACCTGAACGATGCGAAAAGCGCTTTCGGTAGCCGCGTTGACCGTCACCACAGTCTGGGTGAAGGCAATATTGGTCACGATGCCTTCCGTTGGATCATGCAGGACGATCGTTTCAACGGTATCCCGCTGATTCTGGAAACGATTAATCCTGATATCTGGGCGGAAGAGATCGCCTGGCTGCGAGCACAACAGACGGAAGAAGTGCCAAGTTGATACTTTGTCCGATCGAGCAGGAGGCAGATTTTAATCTGCCGTCCTCGCACACCACCGTACGTACGGTTCCGTATACGGCGGTTCCGGCTATACGCTTGAGCCATTGTATCGTATCTGCGACTGATATCAGTTCCGCTTTATCCCATCGACTTTCCGGCAACGCCTGATTCATATGAGATGCCTCTGCACTCCACGTCCGCTCCATGTCGATTTGCAGGCCCGGAACTCCCCTATGCCCAATTGCGCCAGTTTTCTCACCTGAATCAGCCTTCCCAGCGCCGTTCAGGACGCTGCGCGTCATGCCCGGTGCACCAATAAAAAAAGGGCAGAGAAAACTCTGCCCTCAGAGACGGATTGCAAGGCTAATCAGGCGGCCTGGTCTACCGCCTGAACGTCAGGACGTTTCAGCACCGCGTAGGAGAGACCTGCGACCAGCGTACCGACAATAATCGCCATCAGGTAGCCGAGCACCGGCGTAATCGCGCCAGGGATCAGCAGGACAAACAGACCGCCATGCGGCGCCATCAGTTGCGCGCCAATCGCCATGGAAATAGCGCCGGTCACCGCGCCACCAACGATACAGCAAGGCAGGACGCGCATCGGATCACGCGCAGCGAACGGAATAGCGCCTTCGGTGATAAAACACAGGCCGAGAACCAGCGCGGCTTTGCCACCTTCCCGCTGCGCTTTGTCGAACTTTTTACGCGCAACCAGCGTCGCCAGCCCCAGCGCCAGCGGAGGAACCATACCGGCAGCCATAATTGCCGCCATCGGCCCATAGGTTTGGGTGCTCAGCAGGCCCACACCGAACGCATAGGCGGCTTTATTCACCGGCCCGCCCATATCGGTACACATCATACCGCCGAGGATCGCCCCGAGCAGAACCGCGTTTGCCGTTCCCATCGTTTGCAGCCAGTGGGTCAGCGCGTCGAGGATCCCGGCAACCGGTTTGCCGATCAGGTAAATCATCGCCAGACCAACGATCAGGCTGGAAACCAGCGGAATGATCAGGATTGGTTTCAGCGCCTCCATACTCTGCGGCAATTTCAGTTTCGAACTGATCGCTTTCGCGACATAACCCGCCAGGAAACCGGCAATAATGCCGCCGATAAAACCAGAGCCGCCGCTGACTGCCAGCATACCGCCAATAAGCCCCGGGGTCAGACCCGGACGGTCAGCAATGGAGAAGGCGATAAAGCCCGCCAGCACCGGCACCATCAGTTTGAAAGCAGAACCACCGCCGATGTCCATTAGCGCTGCGGCCAGGGTATCTTTTACTTCAAAAGCTTTAATACCAAAAGCGAAAGAGAGCGCAATGCACAGGCCGCCCGCCACCACCATCGGCAGCATGTATGACACGCCGGTCAGCAGATGACGATAAGCGCCAGCAGACTCTTTTTTATCTTCCGCTGCGGCCTGAGATTTACCCGAGGGCTGATACGGTTTCGCTTCAGCAACCGCTTTATCCAGTTCCTGGGCGGTTTTCTTCAGCGCCAGCCCGGTACTGGTGCGATACATCGGCTTACCGGCAAATTTCGCCAGGTCCACTTCAATATCGGCAGCAACCACCACCAGATCCGCCTGTTCAACCTCTTCCGGGGTGATCGCATTACCCGCGCCCACGGAGCCGCGAGTTTCTACTTTCACCCACCAGCCACGTTTTTTGGCTTCGGTTTCAATAGCTTCAGCCGCCATAAAGGTATGCGCCACGCCGGTCGGACAGGCCGTTACCGCCACAATACGTTTTGGACCGTTGGACGCTGCGGGTAAAACCGCCGCGGTCGGCGCGGTGTAAGGCGTCGCATGGTTTTTGGCTTCACTCAGGAACAGTTCCGGGTGTGCAACAGCACGATTGATATCCCCAAGATAAACCTTCTTACCGTTCAACGCGCTATCAGCTGGCAGCGCCGTGCCCAGCACGATTGCCAGTTCAGCGTCATGTGGGTTATCAATCAGTTCAAGTTGCGCTTTTTGCGCCGCACGGCTTAACAGAGTCTTCGCCATATAGGCGCGAGCCTGTCCAAGCCCGGCATCAATAATCAGCAGCGTTTTCATTATGCCTCTCCTGCTGTTAATTAAAGGGTTGTAAGTCGACGCGCGCCATCATCGCGGCCAACTGGGTACGATCGGTAATACCAACATTACTCTGACTCACCGCCAGTGCGGCAACGGCCGTTGCCAGACGCAACGTATGTTCGCTGGATTCGCGCATCAGCAGACCGTATATCAGGCCGCCAACCATCGAATCACCTGCGCCAACGGTGCTAACCACATCAACTGAAGGCGGTCTGGCTATCCACTCCCCGGATGCGTTAACCCACAGCGCGCCTTCTTCGCCAAGGGAGATAACCACGTGAGCAATCCCCTGCTCACGCAGAGCATGAGCGGCGTCAATCACATCTTTCATTTCGGGTAACTTACGGCCCGCCCAGATTTCCAGTTCGCGGCGGTTAGGTTTCACCAGCCATGGCGCCGCTTTCAGACCGGCAACCAGCGCTTCACGGCTACTGTCAAAAATAATGCACGGACACTGGCTACGCAGACGAGTCATCCAGTCAGTAAAGGCCTCCGGGCTCACGCCAGACGGTAAGCTGCCGCTTACACACACCATATCGAACTGACCCAGCCAGCTCAGGGAATCGTTAACAAAACGCTCCCAGTCGCCAGGAGTCACTTCAAAGCCGGAGAAGTTGAAGTCGGTCACTTCGCCGTCTTTTTCCGTCAGTTTGACGTTAATACGAGTACGCCCCTGAACAACCTGAAAACGGTTAGCGATCCCCAGTTCACTGAACAGTTGCTGAAAACCATCCTGATTGTCTTTGCCGAGAAAACCGCCAACGGTGACATCAATACCGAGATCTTTCAGCACTTTTGCAACGTTGATACCCTTCCCGGCTGCATGTAAACCCGTGGTACGAACAAGGTTGACCTCACCACGCTCAATATCCGGGGTAAACCCCACCAGATCATAGGCCGGGTTTAAGGTAATCGTTGCGACACGTCTGCTCATGTTATGCGCCCTCTCCAAGACCTGCGGCGATAGCCTCACCAATCGCATCCAGCGCCTGTTGCGCATCATCACCCTGCGCGGTAAAGCGTAAGCGGTGACCTTTCTTCACCCCCAGCGCCACAACTTTCATCAGGCTGCGGCCATTTGCCGGTTTACCCGAACCATCAAGGTTGGTAACGGTAATGTCGCTGGAGAATTGTTTAATGGTATTCACCAGCATGGTGCCCGGACGCGCATGCAATCCATGCTCATTGCGAATGACGTATTCAGCGCTAAGAACATCTTCAGCAACCGCGTCGTCGCTGGTCAGCAACGCCAGCAACGTGGCGGCATCAGCCTTCAGCAAACGGTCAGCTTTTTTGTCGAGCAGCAAATTGCTCAGACGATTAAGCACTGCGGTCGGCTGCTCATCGGCCATTGCCACGGTGATCAACAGGGAAACCGGCTCTTCATCGCAGGTAAACGCGTTCGCAGCGCGGCTGACGGCAATGGCGCTACGCAGGTTGCCTTCGCTACAGTCGTTCAGCCAGACGCCCTGGCCGAGGTTCAGCGGCTTCTCGTTAATCGTGCGGCTAACAAAGGCAGCATCCACCGCACCGCTCTCTTTCAGACGCGCGGCATTCAGCGCCTGCAGGGTCAGCAAATCGTTGGCGACAACATCCAGAACGAGGGTATCGTTATCCAGCTTCAGCACGTCGCTTTGCTTTTCCCCCATCAGCAGGGCGCGCAGCTCTTCAGCCGTGGTGGCGGCCTTAAGCTGTTCAGCAATTGAGTCGTCGCTCAGCACATGGGTCAGCTGACGCAGCAGGCCCAGATGTTCATCCGAGCTGGCGGCAATACCGATGGCGACATAAGCGATCTGCCCTTCGCCCCAGCTCACGCCCTGCGGGAACTGATAAACCTGAACGCCGGTTTTCAGCACCTGATCGCGGGTATCGGTGGTACCGTGCGGAATCGCAATACCGTTACCCAGGAAAGTGGACGTTTGCTGCTCGCGAGCCAGCATGCCGTTGACGTAGCCTTCAGCCACATTGCCCGCGCTGATCAGCGCGGAAGCAACCTGACGGATAGCCTCTTCTTTATTGCCGGCCTGCTGGCCGGGATGAATATCCTTCACAGATAACTGGAACATGGTTCTCCTCTCTTGCCGAATTGAATCGTTTCAGCTTATTTGGGAAAAAAGGCGTCACCTGCAGGCGGAATAAACCGAGAATGACGCTGAAACGTTTCAAGAATTTTGTACCTTTCGTCATCACCACGCAAGGAAAGTTAGCTGGCGGATAACAGAAGTTAGAGGTACAGCACATTTTTGCTGACGCGCAGGTGGCGAGACGGTCATATTTCAGCTTTTTGCTGAAGCTTGAATTTTGAAACGTCTTTTTAATTTATTCGTGCCTTGCCACTATTCATTTTCTGACTGACGGCGTAAACTCCGCGACACCTGAAACCAACGAAAACCGATATGCAACACAGTAGCGCCGCCCTCCCCAGACACGGGTTTGATTTGACCTCTTCCGCCTTCCTGCTCGTTGCCTTCCTGACGGGCATCGCCGGGGCGTTGCAAACACCTACTCTGAGCCTGTTTCTGACCAATGAAGTCCATGTCAGGCCAGCCATGGTCGGCTTCTTTTTTACCGGCAGCGCGGTAATCGGTATTCTGGTAAGCCAGTTTCTCGCCGGACGTTCGGATCGCAAAGGCGATCGTAAACAGCTTATTGTTTTCTGTTGCCTGTTAGGCGTGCTGGCCTGCCTGTTATTTGCCTGGAACCGTAACTACTTTATTCTGCTGTTTGTCGGCGTATTCCTCAGTAGCTTCGGTTCGACCGCGAACCCACAGATGTTCGCCCTCGCCCGTGAACACGCGGATAAAACCGGCCGGGAAGCGGTCATGTTCAGTTCGATTTTACGCGCTCAGGTATCGCTCGCGTGGGTGATCGGCCCGCCGCTGGCCTACGCGCTGGCGATGGGTTTCGGCTTTACGGTGATGTATCTCAGCGCGGCAATCGCCTTCGTGATCTGCGGCGCGATAGTCTGGTGCTTCCTCCCCAGCATGCGCAAAGAGCCGAAGGTCGCCACCGGTCACCTGGAAGCGCCGCGAACTAACCGTCGCGATGCGCTATTACTGTTTGTTATCTGTACGTTGATGTGGGGAAATAACAGCCTGTACATCATTAATATGCCGCTGTTCATTATTGATGAGCTGCATTTGCCGGAAAAACTGGCTGGTTTGATGATGGGAACCGCTGCCGGACTGGAAATTCCTGTCATGCTGATTGCGGGTTACTATGCCAGACGCTTTGGCAAACGTTTCCTGATGCGCGTATCGGCTGTGGCGGGGGGGCTGTTTTATAGCGGAATGCTCACCGCGCATACCCCTGGGCTACTGCTGGCCTTGCAGATGCTCAACGCGATATTTATCGGGATTCTGGCCGGGATTGGCATGCTCTATTTCCAGGATCTGATGCCCGGGCAGGCCGGCGCGGCAACGACCCTCTATACGAACACCACTCGCGTCGGCTGGATTATCGCCGGTTCGCTGGCGGGCGTGGTGGCGGAAATCTGGAGCTACCATACCGTATTCTGGATCGCCCTGGCGCTGGGCATCATCACGCAGGTCTGCCTGTGGCGTATTAAAGATGTATAAGGCGCGATAGCGGAACGCTGCGGCGCATGGCATCACGTTGAAGTGAGTTGTTCGAGATGAAGAAGCCAGCTCATCGCTTCATCGCGCGTCGTGGCGCACATTTCCACTTCTGGCCGCAGGCTGGCACAAACTTTAGGCCTTAACGGCGAGCCAAAGATATTGCAACGGTTGTCTTCCGATAGCTGTATACAGCGGGTATTCGCCGGCTTGCCCTGCGGCATACCGGGGATGGGGCTGGAGATAGAAGGCGCGATACAACACGCCCCACAGCCGGGGCGGCATTCCATAATCGACTCTTCCGCTAACGTTTTTGGCGACCCAGCCTAAACGTTTTCCCTGAAGATAGCAAAACAGACGAATTCCGCTTGCCTGAAAGGCCCGGCGCGAGTAGTTTTACGCGATATTTTCGACCCTTTATGTGACAGGATTACCGCAATGCCAAGAGCGAATGAAATTAAAAAAGGTATGGTGCTGAATTACAACGGCAAACTGCTGATTGTTAAAAATATTGATATTCAGTCACCGAGCGCCCGTGGCGCAGCGACGCTGTACAAAATGCGTTTCTCGGATGTCCGCACCGGCCTGAAAGTCGAAGAGCGCTTTAAAGGCGATGATATTGTCGATACGGTCACCCTGACTCGCCGCTCCGTTGACTTCTCCTATATCGACGGCAACGAATACGTATTCATGGATAAAGAAGATTACACTCCCTATACCTTCACCAAAGAGCAAATCGAAGAAGAACTGCTGTATATGCCGGAAGGCGGCATGCCGGATATGCAGGTTCTGACCTGGGACGGCCAGTTGTTGGCGCTGGAGCTGCCGCAGACGGTTGATCTGGAAATCGTTGACACGGCGCCGGGTATTAAAGGCGCATCCGCAAGCGCCCGTAACAAACCGGCGACCCTGAGCACCGGTCTGGTGGTTCAGGTGCCTGAATATCTGAGCGCAGGCGAGCGTATTCGGATTCATATTGAAGAGAGCCGTTATATGGGGCGTGCGGACTAAGCCCGGCGGCTTTTGCAGTGGATTTACGCAGAATGTAAAACACGCATGCGGGGCGTTTTTGCTCGCCCCACATGCGGTTAATCGGCAATTGTCTGGAGGCTGAAGGTCATCCATAACATCCCCTCTAATGCTGATCGGTTCAGCGAGTCATCGACGTTCTCTTCTGCTTTTTTATTCAACGGTAATCGCTTTTTCGGTGGTTTTAGCGAACATGGCGCATTTTTACTTCCCCCAGGTGATTCAGTGGACTGTTCCGTTCACCGTCAGTACGAAGATATATGCCGTCCCTGCAGCCTGTGAACGGCATGGGGGCGTTTCGCTCGCCCCCATGACCCCCGGCATTGCGCTGAAAACCTGCCGCTGCGCGGTCCGCTCCACTCCGGCTTCATCTGGCGGACCGGGCGGGACTCGTGATTACTCGTCCCATCCCTGGGACTCGCCCTTCCAGGGCCAGCGCAAGCGCTGTTCAAAATTGCTCCCGGCAATTTTGTCCCTGTCTCGACACGCCCTCTGGCCGCCGTCCTGGCGGCCAGTCCTGGATGCGCGCCTGCGTTCCCGCCAGGTTTCCTTGATGCGCCCAACCCCCTTGCGGTGAGCCAACAATCAATCTGTTACTCTCCCGGCGCTGTAGCTCATAAAAAACCGACGATACCGTCAGTCCTGTCACCCCATCAGGCCGTTCGCTAAAACCACCATTTAACGGAACCGCTCAGCCTGCCATAAACGCGGCTGACCGCCCCTTAACTGATCGCATTAACCCGCACCCGGCACTACAGCAGCTCAGGATACTTCGTCATCTTCAGCGCCAGCTCAACGCCACGAACCTCCGCCATTCCCTTTAAACGCCCAATCGCCGAATAGCCCGGATTGGTTTTCTTCCGCAGATCGTCCAGCATTTGATGACCATGATCCGGACGGAATGGAATCGGACGCAAATCGCCCGCACGCTTGCGGCGCAATTCTTCACACAGAATCGCATTCACTACCGCCACCATATTCACATCCCCGTCCAGGTGCGCGGCTTCATGAAACGTGAGCGGATTAGCTTCCCGACAGGTTGAACGCAAATGGGTGAAGTGGATACGATCACCAAAGGTTTCAACCATTTTGACCAGATCGTTATCTGCGCGAACGCCGTAAGAACCTGTACACATAGTAAACCCATTATTAATGCTATCTACCGTCGTTTTCAGCCATTGCATATCTTCAATGGTCGAGACGATGCGCGGCAGACCAAGAATCGGCCGCGGCGGATCGTCCGGATGAACCGCCAGACGCACGCCAACGTCTTCGCATACCGGAACAATCGCGCGCAGGAAGTACGCCATGTTTTCCCGCAACTGCGCTTTATCAATATTGTCGTATTCCGCCAGCCGCGCACGGAATTGATCGAGGGTATAACCCTCTTCCGCCCCCGGAAGACCAGCAATAATATTGCGGGTCAGCTTTTCCACTTCCGCTGCGCTCATCGCGGCGAAACAGGCCTGCGCCTGCCGCCGTTCTTCTTCGCTATAATCCCGCTCCGCGCCCGGACGCTTGAGAATGTGCAGTTCGAAAGCGGCAAAAGCGATCTGGTCAAAACGCAAAGCTTTAGAACCGTCCGGCAACTGATATTCAAGATCGGTACGTGTCCAGTCGAGGATCGGCATAAAATTGTAGCAAACGGTATCAATGCCGCAGGCCGCCAGATTGCGGATACTTTGCTGATAGTTGGCGATCCAGACGGCAAACTGCCCGCTATGGGTTTTAATCTCTTCGTGAACCGGAATGCTCTCCACCACTGACCACGTGAGTCCTTTTTCCGCCAGCAGCGCCTGACGCTTTTTGATCTCATCCACCGGCCAGACATGCCCGTTAGCAATATGATGTAACGCCGTCACGACCCCCGTCGCTCCCGCCTGTCGGACATCATCAAGCGATACCGGATCATTTGGCCCATACCAACGCCAGGTTTGCTCCATCGCGTTCCCCTTAAAAAGTTGTTATACCAATATAGTGTTAACCACGCATGACGACTACCATACATGCTTCTCAGCTATAATCAATTTAGACGACAGAATTGATTGATCAAGCTCACATTAAGCGGATAAATACGGCTCACCAATTTCATTTCTTGTCATATAACTTTACACTGCCGGATGTTAATTATCGGTTAATCAGGTGTATTGAGAATGATGACTATTGCCACAACCACGCTGCCGAACAACGTACAGCTCCCACGCTATGACCGTAGCCAATTATGCTCGCGTATTGTGCATTTCGGTTTCGGCGCTTTTCATAGGGCGCACCAGGCGCTACTCACCGATCGGGTGCTTAATGCCAGCGGTGGAGACTGGGGGATTTGCGAAATTAGCCTGTTCAGCGGCGATCGGTTGATGAGTCAGCTTCGCCAGCAGGATCACCTGTTTACCGTGCTGGAAAAAGGCGCCGCGGGCAATCAGCCGATCGTTGTCGGTGCCGTGCGTGAATGCCTGAACGCGAAGCTGGATTCACTGGCTGCCATTATTGATAAATTTTGCGAACCGCAGGTTGCCATCGTCTCTTTGACCATCACCGAGAAGGGTTACTGCATCGATCCCGCCAGCGGTCTGCTGGACATGACGCAACCCCGTATTATTCATGATCTGCAAAACCCCACGCTGCCGCAATCGGTACCCGGTATTCTGGTCGAAGCGTTGTCCCGTCGCCGCCAACGGGGACTGCCGCCGTTTACTATCCTCTCCTGTGACAACATCCCGAATAATGGACATGTGGTAAAGAACGCCGTTCTGGGAATGGCCGAAAAACGCGACCCGGAACTCACGCAGTGGATTGCAGAACGCGTCAGTTTTCCCGCTACCATGGTTGACCGCATTGTGCCTGCCGCCACCGATGCGTCGCTGGCGGAAATTAGCGCGATCCTGGGAGTGGAAGACCCCTGCGCGATCAGCTGCGAGCCTTTTATTCAATGGGTCGTCGAAGATAACTTCGTTGCCGGTCGTCCGGAATGGGAAAATGCTGGCGTACAGATGACCGATAATGTTCTGCCGTGGGAACAGATGAAGCTGCGGATGCTCAATGGCAGTCACTCGTTCCTTGCCTGGCTCGGTTACCTGGCCGGGCATACGCATATTAGCGACTGCATGCAGGACCCGGTTTTCCGCAACGCCGCCTACCGCCTGATGCTTGATGAACAGGCGCCGACTTTATCTATCAAAGGCGTCGATCTGACGGCCTATGCTGACAGCCTGATCGCGCGCTTCAGCAACCCGGCGCTGAAGCATCGTACCTGGCAAATCGCCATGGACGGCAGCCAGAAGCTTCCGCAGCGTATGCTTGATGGTATTCGCGTCCATCTTGACCGTGGCAGCGCCTGGCCGCTACTGGCGCTCGGCGTCGCTGGCTGGATGCGCTACGTCAGCGGTACTGACGATGCCGGAAACGCGATTGATATCCGCGATCCGCTGGCCGATAAGTTACACACTTGCGTTTCCGGCAGTAACGACCAACAGCGCGTGGCCGCCCTGCTCTCGCTGACCGAGATCTTTGGCCATGACCTGCCGCAGAATCCACAGTTTGTTGCCCAAATCACCGCCGCATGGCAGCAACTTACGAGATCAGGCGCCCGCCTGGCGATTGCCGCCACACTGGATTGTTAACAATTTCTGCCTTTTAGCGGGCAGCTTACTTTTCTGTCCGCCGTAAGACTTCTCTTTTTTCCTTTTTTTCGTCAGGATAGTCTCAACTGTTACAACATTACATGTATCCTGGAGAAAAAGTGACCAAAACAAACTTGATCACGGGGTTTCTCGGCAGCGGCAAGACGACCTTGATCCTGCATCTGCTGGCTCACAAGCCCGCGGATGAAAAATGGGCTGTGCTGGTCAACGAGTTTGGCGAAGTCGGCATTGATGGCGCGCTGCTGGCCGAGAGCGGCGCCTTACTCAAAGAGATCCCCGGCGGCTGCATGTGCTGTGTTAACGGTCTGCCAATGCAGGTTGGTCTCAATACGCTGTTACGTCAGAACACGCCGGACCGTCTTCTGATTGAGCCGACCGGACTTGCCCATCCCAGGCAGCTCCTCGATATTCTGACCGCTGAAGTATACGCGCCGTGGATTGACCTGCGTGCCACCTTATGCGTACTGGACCCGCGTCAATTGCTGGATGAAAAAATCGTGACCAACGAAAACTTTCGCGATCAGTTGGCTGCCGCTGATGTCATTGTCAGTAATAAAGCCGACCGTTCGACTGACGAAAGTCAGCGGGCGTTTACGACGTGGTGGCAGGCCTGTGCCGGAGAGCGCCAGTATGTCAGCGCAACGCAGGGCGATATCGACCCAACGTGGCTTGATTTACCGCGTCGCAATATCGCGCCACTCCCTGAAAGCGCAGAGCACATCCACAACCACGGGCAGAAAAAAGGTCTCGCGGCGCTTAGCCTCCCGGCACATCAGCGCTGGCGCCGTTGCCTCAATAGCGGCCAGGGCTATCACTCCTGCGGCTGGATTTTCGATGCCGGAACCCTCTTCGACACCGTTGGTCTGCTCGAATGGGCGCGACTGGCCCCGGTCGGGCGGGTGAAAGGCGTGATGCGTATTGCTGAAGGACTGGTGCGCATTAACCGACAGCAGCACGATCTGCATATTGAGACACAAAACGTCGCTCCGCCGGATAGTCGTATTGAGCTGATTACGGATACCGATACGGACTGGAACGCGCTGCAGGCCTCTTTGTTGAAGCTTCGTTTAAGTTAAGGCGGCTATGGTTGCCATCGTTTTATACAATACGCGACAGTTATGATTAAAAATCGACTCCCCCTCATCCTGCTGCTGAACGCGGCCGGTATAGCGCTATTTTGTTCATGGTATCTTCCCGCTAACCATGGTTTCTGGAATCCGCTGGATTCGGCAATCTTCCATTTCTTTAACCGCGAGGTTGGCGTCAGCGCCGCGTATACCTGGACGCTGGCGATTATCAACAACCGCGCATTCGACGCCTGTTCGCTGCTGGCAATGGGCTGCCTGATGCTGAGCTTTTGGTTAAAAGAACAGAGCGCCGGACGCCGCCGGATCATTATCATCGGTCTGGTGATGCTGCTTGCTGCCGTTATCATCAATCAACTGGCTCAGCATCTGATGCCGGTCAAGCGCGCCAGCCCCTCCCTCTCGTTCACCGATATCACGAAAGTGAGTGATGTCATTGCATTTCCGACCAAAGATGCCTCTAAAGATAGTTTCCCGGGCGATCACGGTATGATGCTGCTGATTTTCGTCGCCTTTATGTGGCGTTATTTTGGCCGTCGCGCATTTGCCATTGCGCTGGTGATATTTGTGATTTTTGCTTTTCCGCGTGTGATGATTGGCGCTCACTGGTTTACCGATATTGCCGTCGGCTCATTAACCGCCGTGCTTATTGGCGCCCCGTGGGTATTGATGACCTCGCTGAGCGATAAGCTGATTAACTTATTTGATCGTTATCTGCCCGGTGGGAAGACGAAAAATTAAAATCTCCATTACAATGAATTAATATCATTCATAAGGGATCGTTCTGGGTCCCTTTTTTTATTGGCCAATGCGTTCTCATTCGCCATCATCGTCCAGTCACATTAATCATGATAAAAATGAATAAATTGCATATTTTTCACTCGCCATTGTCGCTCTTTTAGCCTTTCCCGCCGCGCTACTTTTTGTCACAAAAATTCTTATAAGAAAATGCGCAAAACCGCTCGCCATCCCCCGTTCGATCGGGTAACCTCGATCTCGTTTTGTCTTCTCAGCAACAGCAATTCGCCGGGTAAATAAATTTGTGCGTCGGGCCACAGTTTTGTGTTTAAGGAATTGTCTCATTGCAGGCAGCTATTTAGGCTCTAACACGTTTGGCATTTTTTTATAACGACTTTGTCGTTAAGGACAACAAGGGATAACACACAGCATGGTCAAATCTCAGCCGATTTTGAGATATATCTTGCGGGTCGCCCCCGCGATTGCAGTTGCGGTTCTGCTTTCTGCGTGTAGTTCTTCAAACAGTACCGCCAGAAATATGCATTCTGAGACGCTTGCTGTGGGTAGTGACGATTTATCATCACTGCAAGCCTCTCAGGATGAATTTGAAACAATGGTTCGCAACCTGGACGTCAAGTCCCGCCTGATGGACCAATATGCCAGCTGGAAGGGGGTTCGCTATCGGCTTGGCGGCAGCACGCGTAAAGGCATTGATTGTTCTGCCTTTGTGCAACGAACGTTCCGTGAGCAGTTCGGTCTGGAATTGCCGCGCTCAACGTCTGAGCAGCAGGTTTCCGGGAAATCCATCAGCCGTTCACAGCTGCGTACAGGTGATTTAGTCCTCTTCCGCGCCGGCTCAACCGGTCGCCATGTAGGCATCTACATTGGCAATAATCAATTCGTTCATGCCTCCACCAGTAGCGGTGTGACGATTTCCAGCATGGATGAGCCGTACTGGAAAAAACGCTACAACACAGCGCGACGCGTGTTGAACCGCTCATAGTCTCTTCTGACGTTGGTTAATCCCTTGGCCAACGGCAGAAAAACACTGCTCCGGCAGTGTTTTTTTTTGCCCGCCTGCCAATAAACCGAGTAAAATAACCCTGCATTTGAACAGGGATAGAAACGCGTTTTCCATCAGCCCTGGTATGACCAAATAACACGGACTGACTTATAATGCCAACCTGTCACTTCTCTCCCCGACGTAAAATCTGGCAGACCAGTATAGGTATCGGTTTCGCTGCCGCCCTGCTGGCTGTCTGTATCCAGTTGATGGTGATTTATCACAATCGGGAGGAGCGTTTTGACGCCATCATCACCCATGTTCACGCTTATCTGAAACACTATTTCCACGATTTAAGTCAGACTATTGATGAACTGCAACCCCAGGTAAATCAGTCCTGTGGAAACATTGTCTCCGGATTAACGGCCCATGCGGCGTTTAGCCCAAACGTACGCGCCTTTCTGCTGGTAAAAAAGGGGCGCGTGTTTTGTTCTTCCGCAACTGGCGCAATGAACACGCCTTTGAACCAGTTAATCCCGCAGCTTAATATGACGAAAGCAGTCGATATGGCCATGTTGCCTGGGACGCCCATGATGCCGCAGAGCCCCGCACTGGCGATGTGGGTCCGCAGCCCACAAGGCGGGAAAGACGGTATATTTGTCGCGATTAATGCCAATCAGATGTCGAACATTCTCTATTCAGCACGACAGAGTGATTCCAGCGGCCTGGCCCTGGCCATTAACCACTCGGCCATCTCCACTTTCAGTAACCGGCTTGTCGACCTGCAGACGCAGCCCGCGCGCCCCATACGACAGGCGCAAATTGACGGCCTGCCGCTGAAAATCTATCTCTATGGCAACAAGTGGCTGACGGAAAACCTCTCGTTTGCCCTGCTGCCGGGCATAATATGCGGTCTCCTGGCCGGACTTTTAAGCTATTACGTTCTGACAACCAAATCCGACCCGCGTAAGGAATTACTGCTGGCAATCAAAAACGAGCAATTTTACGTTGTCTATCAACCCGTCGTGAAGTCTGACACGCTTCAAATCAGCGGGCTTGAAGTGCTGCTGCGCTGGCGGCATCCGGTGAGCAGAGAGATCCCACCCGATGTTTTTATCAACTTTGCCGAAGCCCAGCAGATAATTATTCCCCTTACCCGCCATCTGTTAAAACTGATTGCCCGTGATGCGCCAACGCTGCAACGCCTCCTGCCGGCAGGCAGCAAGCTTGGAATAAATATTTCCCCTGCCCACCTGCATGCCGATAGCTTTCGGCAGGATCTTCAGCAGTTCGCCGCCGCTATGCCCGCCAACCACTTTACCGTGGTGCTGGAAATAACCGAACGCGCGATGATCGACAAAAATCGTTCGCTGGAGAACTTCGACTGGCTACACGAACAAGGCTGTGAAATTGCAATTGATGATTTTGGCACCGGCCATAGCGCGCTAATTTATCTGGAGCGCTATAACTTCGACTACCTGAAGATTGACCGCGGCTTCGTTCAGGCCATCGGAACCGAGACCGTCACCTCGCCAGTGCTGGATGCGGTCATCATGCTGAGCCGCCGTCTGAAACTCGCCACCGTCGCCGAAGGCGTGGAAACACCGGAACAAGCTGAATGGCTGCGCCAGCGCGGCGTACACTATCTGCAAGGATACTGGATAAGTCGGCCGCTGACGCTGGAGGCGCTGATCGCCGCCCGCCATGAGCCGGCAAAATATTTCACAACCTGCTGAGTGTCCTTTATTATTCCGCTATCAGCAGCCAGTCCGCTTCAGGCCTGTTATTGGAGGACGATATCCTGGTTATTTTTGTACGTTTCAGCCTGATACTGCTGACCTTATTTAGCCTGCATAGCCAGGCGCAAGCAATTAAAGAGAGCGACTCATTCGCCATTATCGGCGAGCCCAAATACGCCGCGGGCTTTACGCACTACGATTATGCCAACCCCGATGCGCCGAAAGGCGGCACGATTACCCTTGCGGCAATCGGTACTTTTGACAACTTTAATCGCTACGCCATGCGTGGAAATCCGGGGGTTCGTACCGACGCGCTATACGATACCCTGTTCACCTCCTCTGACGATGAACCGGGCAGCTACTATCCGCTCATCGCCGAACATGCCCGTTATGCCGATGATTTTTCCTGGATGGAAATCACCCTCAATCCGCGCGCCCGCTATCACGATGGCAGCCCAATAACCGCCAGCGATGTCGCTTTTACTTTTCACAAGTTTATGACCGAGGGCGTTCCGCAGCTTCGCCTCTACTATAAAGGAACCACGGTGAAAGCCATCGCCCCGCTAACGGTACGTATTGAGCTGGCGAAACCGGGCAAAGAGAACATGCTCAGCCTGTTTTCCCTACCGGTGCTGCCGGAAAAATTCTGGAAAAATCATAAGCTCAGCGATCCGCTCTCCTCTCCGCCGCTGGCCAGCGGTCCTTATCGCGTGACGGCCTGGCGAATGGGCCAGTTCATCACCTATTCGCGAGTAAAGGACTACTGGGCAGCCGATTTACCCGTCAATCGCGGACGCTGGAATTTCGACACCCTACGTTACGACTACTATCTGGATGACAACGTCGCTTTTGAAGCCTTCAAAGCCGGCGCTGTCGACCGCCGTGAAGAAAGTGTCGCCAGAAACTGGGCTACCCGCTATGTCGGGCGTAACTTTACCCGCGGCTATATCGTCAAAGACGAATATACCAGCACTTCCGCACAGAACACGCAGTGGCTGGCCTTTAATATCCAGCGTCCGGTATTTGCCGACCGCCGGGTACGCGAAGCCATTACCCTCGCCTTTGATTTTGAATGGATGAATAAAGCGCTGTTTTATCACGCTTACAGCCGCGCCAATAGCTTCTTTCAGAATACGGAATACGCCGCGCGCGATTACCCTGATGCCGCCGAGCTGGCCCTGCTGACGCCGCTGAAACACGAGATCCCTGCCGAGGTCTTCACGCAAATATATCAACCACCGGTTTCCAGCGGCGATGGTTTCGAACGCGCAAATCTCCTTAAAGCGGATGCCATCCTTAATCAGGCGGGCTGGGTGGTAAAAAACCAGCGGCGCGTTAACGCGCAGAGCGGCAAACCATTACGCTTTGAGCTGCTGCTTCCCTCCGGAAGTAACGATCGCTGGGTTCTGCCCTTCCGGCACAATCTTCAGCGGCTCGGGATCGTGATGGATATTCGCCAGGTCGATAATTCCCAGTACAGCAACCGTAAGCGCAGCCGGGATTACGATATGATGCCAACCGTCTGGCTCGCCACGCCCTGGCCCGGCACCGATCTACAAATCTCCTGGGGCTCGGAATATATTAATTCCAGCTACAATGCCCCTGGCGTACAAAATCCGGCCATTGACCAGCTCATTGCGCAAATTATTCGCTGGCAGGGCAATAAACAAAAACTGCTGCCGTTGGGTCGGGCGCTTGATCGTGTGCTGACATGGAACTATTACATGCTGCCGATGTGGTATATGGCGCAGAATCGAACCGCATACTGGGACAAATTCTCCTTTCCGCATACGCGCCCGGTCTACTCATCCGGTTTTGAAAACTGGTGGTACGATGCAAGCAAAGCGGCCAGACTCCCTGCGGACAGACGTTAAGGAATTATGATGGGCGCCTATCTTCTCCGCCGGTTACTGCTGATCATCCCTACGCTGTGGGCGATCATCACCATAAACTTTTTTATTGTGCAAATTGCTCCCGGCGGCCCGGTCGATCAGGCCATCGCGGCAATTGAGTTTGGCGATCGCGGCAGCTTGCCCGGCGCGGGAGAAAGCGGGATGCGCGCCGGACATGTGCGGACAGGCGTCGGTAACATCAGCGATGGTCACTATCGCGGCGGGCGAGGGCTTGATCCAGAAGTCATTGCCGAGATAACCCATCGTTACGGCTTTGATAAACCGATCTACGAGCGCTATCTGAAAATGCTCGGTGATTATCTGCGCTTTGATTTCGGCGATAGCCTGTTCCGCAGCTCATCGGTACTGCAGTTAATTAAAGACAGCCTGCCGGTCTCCGTCACTCTTGGCCTGTGGAGTACGCTCATCATCTATCTGGTGTCGATCCCACTCGGTATCCGCAAGGCGGTCAGCAACGGCAGCCATTTTGACGTCTGGAGCAGCACGCTGATCATTATCGGCTATGCTATCCCGGCGTTTCTGTTCGCGATTTTGCTGATCGTTATCTTTGCCGGCGGCAGCTATTTCGATCTCTTTCCGCTGCGCGGGCTGGTGTCCGCCAACTTTGACAGTCTGCCGTGGTATCAAAAGATCGTCAACTATCTCTGGCATATCACCTTACCGGTGCTGGCGACGGTGATTGGCGGTTTTGCCGCGCTCACTATGCTGACTAAAAACAGCTTTCTTGATGAGATCCGCAAACAATACGTCGTTACCGCCCGCGCCAAGGGCGTAAGCGAAAAGCAGATCCTTTGGGGGCATATTTTCCGTAACGCCATGCTGCTGGTGATCGCCGGTTTTCCGGCCACCTTTATCAGTATGTTTTTTACCGGTTCACTGCTGATTGAGGTGATGTTCTCGCTAAACGGCCTGGGCTTGCTGGGCTATGAGGCCACCGTTTCTCGCGATTACCCGGTAATGTTCGGCACGTTGTATATTTTTACCCTGATTGGCCTGCTGCTGAATATCGTCAGCGACATCAGCTACACGCTGGTCGATCCGCGTATCGATTTTGAGGGCCGCTAATGTCATTCTTCAGTCCCGCCAATCAGGATCGTTGGGCGCGCTTTCGCCACAACCGTCGCGGCTACTGGTCGCTGTGGCTGTTTTTAGCGCTTTTCGCCTGCAGCCTGTGCGCCGAGCTGATTGCCAACGATAAACCGCTACTGGTGCAATACCGCGGCAGCCTTTATGTTCCGCTGTTAAAAAATTACAGCGAAACCACCTTTGGCGGCCGCTTTGCCACTGCCGCCGACTATCAGGACCCGTGGCTGCAAAAGCGGCTGGAGGATAACGGCTGGATACTATGGGCGCCGGTTCGCTTCGGGGCGTCAACCATCAACTTCGCTACCGACAGCCCGTTTCCCTCACCGCCGTCAAGGCAAAACTGGCTGGGCACCGATGCCAATGGCGGCGATGTGCTGGCTCGCATCCTGTACGGCACACGTATTTCCGTTCTCTTTGGCCTGCTGCTGACCCTCTTCTCCAGCGTACTGGGCGTGATGGCCGGTGCTATCCAGGGCTATTATGGCGGGAAGATCGATCTCTGGGGACAACGATTTATCGAAGTCTGGTCAGGAATGCCGACGCTGTTTCTGATTATCCTGCTTTCAAGCGTGGTCCAGGCCAATTTCTGGTGGCTGCTGGCCATTACCGTGCTGTTCGGCTGGATGACGCTGGTCGGCGTCGTTCGCGCCGAATTCCTGCGCACCCGTAACTATGATTACATTCGCGCCGCGCAGGCGCTTGGCGTCAGCGATCGCGCGATTATTTTGCGTCATATGCTGCCTAACGCGATGGTCGCGACGCTTACCTTCCTGCCGTTTATTCTGTGCAGTTCAATAACCACGCTGACCTCGCTGGATTTTCTTGGTTTTGGCCTGCCGTTGGGTTCCCCTTCTCTGGGGGAGCTGCTTTTACAGGGCAAAAACAATCTTCAGGCACCGTGGCTGGGCATTACCGCCTTTCTTTCCGTGGCGGTATTGCTGACGTTATTGATTTTTATCGGTGAAGCGGTTCGCGACGCTTTTGATCCGAGTAAGGCGGTATAGCATGACGCAACCTCTGTTAGACATTGACAACCTGTCGATTGCTGTTCGTCAGCAGGGAAAAACCACGACTATCGTCAGCGAACTGTCGCTGCAAATCGACGTTGGTCAAACCCTGGCGCTGGTGGGCGAATCCGGCTCGGGTAAAAGCATTTCAGCGTTATCGGTGCTGCGGCTGCTCCCCTCGCCGCCGGTCAGTTATCCGGACGGCGATATCCGTTTCCACGGTCAGTCGCTGCTGCATGCGGATGAACGCACGCTACGCGGGATACGCGGTAACCGCATCGCGATGATTTTTCAGGAACCAATGGTGTCGCTCAATCCGCTGCACACTCTGGAAAAGCAGCTATACGAAGTGCTCTCTTTACATCGCGGGATGCGCAAAGAAGCGGCGCGTGGAGAAATTCTCGACTGTCTGGAGCGCGTGGGGATCCGCAATGCGCCCCGACGGCTGGCCGACTATCCCCATCAGCTTTCCGGCGGCGAACGTCAGCGGGTCATGATCGCCATGGCGCTGCTGACCCGCCCGGAGCTGCTTATCGCCGACGAACCCACCACCGCGCTGGATGTGTCCGTTCAGGCACAAATCCTCTCGCTGCTGCGCGAACTGAAGCAAGAGTTAAATATGGGGCTGCTGTTTATCACTCATAACCTGAGTATCGTGCGCCAGCTCGCCGACCGCGTCGCGGTAATGCAAAATGGCCGCTGCGTCGAACAGAACAGTTGCCAGAGGCTGTTCGCTGCTCCCGGGCATCCTTATACCCGTCGCCTGCTGGATAGCGAGCCATCGGGCGATCCCGTGCCGCTCGCCGCCGATGCGCGCGAATTACTGCGGGCGGAAAACCTGAGTATCGCCTTCCCGATACGTAAAGGGCTCCTGCGGCGAGTCGTTGAACATAACCGGGTGGTTAACGGCCTTAGTTTTCGTTTACGTGCCGGAGAAACTCTGGGCCTGGTCGGTGAGTCAGGTTCAGGCAAAAGCACCACCGGGCTGGCGCTCCTGCGCCTGATTGATTCAACCGGAGCCATCACCTTTGAGGGCAAATCACTTCAGGGACGCCGTCGTCGGCAGATGCTGCCGCTCCGTCGTCGCATGCAGATTGTTTTTCAGGACCCGAACTCATCGCTGAACCCGCGGCTCAACGTCCTGCAAATTATCGAAGAGGGACTCCGGGTTCATCAGCCAACGCTCAGCGTTGCCGAACGTGAGCAGACGGTGATTCAGGCTATGCAAGAGGTTGGGCTCGATCCCCAGTCGCGCCACCGCTACCCTGCCGCCTTCTCCGGCGGTCAGCGTCAGCGTATCGCTATCGCCAGGGCGCTGGTCGTCAGGCCTCAGCTTATCGTGCTGGATGAACCGACATCGTCACTGGATAAAACGGTACAGGCGCAAATCCTTGCCTTGCTGAAAACGTTACAGCAAAAGCATCAACTGACCTATGTTTTTATCAGCCATGACCTGCGCGTCGTGAGGGCATTGTGTCATCAGGTCATCGTGCTGCGGCAGGGAGAAATCGTCGAGCAGGGAGAGTGCGAGCGCGTGTTTACTGCTCCGCAACAGGAGTACACCCGTCAGCTACTGGCGCTGAGCTGACGTTCAGAATGGGTTATTACCAGAGAAAGGTTCCGCAATCGCCACGCCGAAATTTTTCAACCGACAGGTTGCGGCAAACTCGTCCTGACAATTAACAAACAGGCACGGTTCTCCTTCGCATTCCACAATCGAGCAATCGACTTCGATATCGCTAAGCGCCTGGCTGAGCTTATGCATAACCGGCCATGCTTTTTCGCCATCCGGACTGAGTAACTTTAGCGCCACAAGGCTGTTTTCACTCTGAACGCCATTTTGCGGAATCGGTTCAACTCTTGAACCCGCAAAACCCGGCAGCCAGCGGTAGCTCTGCGGCAGGCGGTGTACGATAGAGAGTTGCAGTTTATTCACTTGTTTTCCCCGGAAGCAAAATACTTCACAATAAATTCACATTAATGCTAACACATTCTTGACAAGTTGTCCCAGTTCCTCACAGAAAACGCTTACACCTGCATCATCATTGTGTTGCTGATTTGTAATGCAAAAGTTTATAATTGTGTAGATGGAATATGTTCGGGCTATATGTACCCGTTTCTGTGATCTAAAACAACTTTTTTATCGCATCAATGCGACTTTTTGAGCGATTTGATTTTACATAAAAGAAACAAACCACCAAACCGTGAAGCCGTTTTCGGTTGATATGCATCAAGATATACCTCAATAAAGGGACGGTAATGCCTGATGCCTGGCCATTTATCTGCTTTTGACGATCCCTCGGCTGGCCGTTCACACGCCGCGGATATGACTCATCTCCACAGCACTTAGCGTGAACGGAACAGGCGACTGACCCAAACGGGCAAAAGAAAAAGCACTCCTTCGCCAGAACCACCGAAAAGCGCTTCCGGCTGGCAAATACAACAGAAAACACCGCCGATGCCTCGCTTAGCCAATCGGCACTCGCGATAACGTCCCTGAAGATCACTCAGCATGCGACTTTTTGCGCCGCCGGCTGGCATAGAGGTAAAACAGAATGGAAGCGCTGGCGCAAAAAGCGATAGACACCAGCATCGGCCAGGCTGTGGTAAAGGTCGCCATTGACAACAGGGCGCCAACAATCGCGCCGATGCCAAAACGAAACGTACCGGCCAGCGAAGATGCAGTGCCAGCCATATGCGGAAATTCATCAAGAATCACCGCCATGGCGTTGGAAGACACCATCGACACGCAACCGATAAACGCCGCCACGCCAAATACCAGCGACCAAAAGCCAACATCCAACAGTGCACACACCACCATCCAGATCGCCATCACAAACTGAATCAACAGCCCTGTGCGGAACATATTCAGTGCCCCAATCCGCCGCACAAAACGGCTATTGATCATGGTCACGACAAACAGAAACGCGACGTTCAGCGCAAAATAGTAACCAAAATGCTGCGGTGAAACGTGATTAATATTGATATAAACAAACGGACCGGCGCTCAGGAACGAAAACATCCCGGCGAAGCTAAAACCACTCGCCAGCATATAGCTCAGTACCCGCTTATGACGAAACAGGGTGGCAAAATTCCCCAGCGTGGTGTGAATATGAAACTTCTGCCGACGTTCCACCGGCAGGGTCTCGCTGATAAAACACGCGATCATCACTGACGCTAATAGCGCCGCCACCGCGAGGATCCAGAAGATCGCATGCCAGCTAAACCATACCAGTACCGCCCCGCCGACCATTGGCGCCACCAGCGGCGCGACGGTGGTCACCAGCATGACGAACGACATCATCCGCGAAAACTCCTCTTTTGGATAGATATCGCGCATCAGGGCATTAATGATCACGCTGGCCGCCGCCGCAGCCAGACCGTGAAAGAAACGCATGGTTATCAGCATAACAATAGTCTGCGACAGCGCGCAGGCCACCGCCGCCGCCGCGAAAATCAGCGTGCCGCCGAGAATAACCGGTTTACGACCGAAACTGTCCGCCATCGGACCGTATAAAAGCTGCCCCAACGCAAATCCCAGAATATAGGTGCTAAGCGTCATCTGCGCGCTGCCGTCCGGCACGTTAAACTGCGCCGAAATCACCGGCAGCGCCGGGAGGTACATATCAATCGACAGCGGCATCAGCATGGCCAGCAGGCCCAGAATAAACACAATCCCGGATGAAGCATTCTGCTTTGCCGTCACGTTTTACTCCGCGCATGTTGACCACCGACGCTGGCAATTTCTGCTGCCGTCAGCGGACGATATTCACCAGGCTCCAGCGACTCATCCAGGATAATGTCGCCAATACGTTCACGATGCAGACCCGTCACATGGTTACCCACAGCGGCAAACATCCGCTTAACCTGATGGTAGCGCCCTTCGCTAATGGTCAGACGAACTTCGGTCGGCGTGATCACCTCCAGCACCGCTGGCTTAGTCAGGCTCTTCTCGTTATGTAGCTGTACGCCTTTGGCAAACTGCTCTGCGGTGGTTTCATCCACCGGATTTTGCAGTTCCACCAGATAGGTTTTTTCACAATGATGACGGGGAGAAGTAATGCGGTGCGACCACTGACCATCATCGGTCATCAGCACCAGGCCGGTGGTATCAATATCGAGGCGGCCAGCGGCATGCAGCTTATACGCTACCGGTTCATCAAGGAAGTAAAGCACCGTCGGGTAATCAGGGTCATCGGTGGAACAAACGTAACCTTGCGGCTTATTAAGCATAAAGTAGCGTGGGCCATGCTGCTGAACCAGGGGATTGCCGTCATACTCGACGCCATGTTCCGGCAAAAGTTTGAAAGCAGAGTCTTTTACAATTTCGCCGTCCACGGTAACGCGGCTGCTGCGGATTTCACGCCCGGCAATAGCCCGGCTAACGCCAAGTTGCTGAGCGATAAACTTATCAAGTCGCATGAGATTTTTTTAGCCTGTAAAGAGTGCTGGAGCGGGCAATACGCCCGAAAAGAAGAATATCTTAGGGTAGTATAACAAGCTCTTAACACCACTCAAGGGAAAAGATTCGTGGCATACTATTCGCGAGTTAATTAAGCGCTATACATTCCATGACCTTTACATTACGTTCCTACCAAAAAGAGGCGGTCGACGCCACTCTTGCCTGGTTTCGCCGCCATCGGCACCCCGCAGTCATCGTCCTGCCGACTGGCGCGGGTAAAAGCCTGGTGATCGCCGAACTGGCGCGCCTGGCGCGCGGTCGTGTGTTAGTGCTGGCGCACGTTAAAGAGCTGGTGGCGCAAAACCACGCTAAATATTGTGCGCTTGGCCTGGAGGCGGATATCTTTGCGGCCGGCCTGAAGCGTAGAGAGAGCCACGGCAAAGTGGTGTTTGGCAGCGTCCAGTCGGTCGCCCGCAATCTCGCGCAGTTTCAGCATGAGTTTTCGCTGCTTATCGTCGATGAGTGCCACCGTATCGGTGATGATGATGACAGCCAATATCAACAGATCATCAGCCACCTCCGGCAAGTTAACCCACATCTGCGTCTGCTGGGGCTGACCGCCACCCCATTTCGTCTCGGAAAGGGCTGGATTTACCAGTTCCATTATCACGGGATGGTACGTGGCGATGAGAAGGCGTTTTTTCGTGACTGCATCTATGAACTGCCGCTGCGCTATATGATTAAGAACGGCTACCTCACGCCCCCTGAGCGGCTGGATATGCCGGTGGTGCAGTATGATTTTAGCCGTCTGCAGGCACAAAGCAACGGCCTGTTCAGCGAAGCCGACCTGAACCGCGAACTAAAAAAGCAGCAGCGCATCACGCCGCATATTGTCAGCCAAATCGTTGAGTTTGCCCTAACGCGTAAAGGGGTGATGATTTTCGCCGCCACCGTTGAACACGCCCGGGAAGTGACGGGATTACTGCCGACGGGTGAAGCGGTATTAATTACCGGTGACACGCCGGGAACTGAGCGGGATCGCCTCATTGAGGCATTTAAAGCACGGCAGTATCGCTATCTGGTTAACGTCGCGGTGCTGACCACCGGTTTTGATGCGCCGCATGTCGATCTGATCGCCATACTCCGCCCCACCGAGTCGGTAAGTCTTTACCAACAGATTGTTGGCCGCGGCCTGCGACTGGCCCCCGGTAAAACCGATTGTCTGATCCTCGACTATGCCGGAAACCCGCACGATCTGTATGCACCGGAAGTCGGCACGCCAAAAGGCAAAAGTGACAACGTTCCCGTGCAGGTGTTCTGCCCTGCCTGCGGGTTCGCCAATACCTTCTGGGGGAAAACCACCGCCGACGGCACGCTGATTGAGCATTTCGGTCGCCGCTGCCAGGGCTGGTTTGAAGATGATGAAGGCCATCGTGAGCAGTGCGATTTTCGCTTCCGCTTTAAAAACTGCCCCCAGTGCAACGCGGAAAACGATATCGCCGCCCGACGCTGCCGTGAGTGCGACACGATTCTGGTGGATCCAGACGATATGCTGAAAGCGGCGCTAAAACTCAAAGATGCGCTGGTATTGCGCTGTAGCGGAATGGCGTTACAACAGGGTCATGATGAGAAAGGCGCGTGGCTGAAAATCACCTATTACGACGAGGACGGCACGGATGTGAGTGAGCGCTTCCGCCTGCAGACGCCCGCCCAGCGCACCGCCTTTGAGCAGTTGTTTATCCGCCCGCATACCCGAACGCCTGGCGTGCCGCTACGCTGGATAACACCAGCAGACATCCTCGCTCAGCAGGCGCTGTTGCGCCATCCCGACTTTGTTGTTGCCCGCATGAAGGGACAATACTGGCAGGTACGGGAAAAAGTGTTCGATTATCAGGGGCGCTTCCGGCGGGCCAATGAATTGCGTTAATCGCCTCTGCGGCTGAGGTTTTGGTTGCTGCAAAAACCGTTGGCGGCTATAATGCCGCCCGCTTTTGCATTCGCAAAGCAGATAATCTGCCTGTTGCTGGGTCGCCTGTAGCAGGATTTATATATAGAGAGACATCAATGTTTACTATCAACGCAGAAGTACGTAAAGAGCAGGGTAAGGGTGCGAGCCGCCGCCTGCGTGCAGCTAACAAATTCCCGGCCATCATCTATGGCGGTGAAGCTGCGCCAGTAGCAATTGAACTGGATCACGACAAAGTGTGGAACCTGCAGAACAATGCTGAGTTCTACAGCGAAGTTCTGACCATCGTTGTTGATGGCAAAGAAGAGAAAGTTAAAGCTCAGGCTGTTCAGCGTCACCCGTTCAAGCCGAAGCTGTCTCACATCGACTTCGTTCGCGCTTAATCGCCGACTGAACGTTGTATGGCAAGCGCCCCGGTCCGCAAGGTCCGGGGCGTTTTGTTTTGGCGCGGCGATAAAGCAAGAGATGGCGTCAACGCCCTCAGCGCACCCTGCTGGCCAGTTAAGCGCTATTCGTCGGGTTTGATCTGGTTTTGACTCGCACTCACAAACGACACAGCATAAACATCCTGATGACGAGCTTACCGGGCGGTATGACGACCTGACACCAGGATTTTTAGCCTTTAATTTCCGCCAGAAGTACGGCGCTGCAGCTGGTCGCGCAGATTTGGCGGCGTGCCTTTAATGGTTAAGGTATCCGTCGCCGGGTCCCAGAACACCCGCTCCCCCAGCAGCATAGCGTCAAAATTAATGGTTAACCCGCCGCCGCTGCCGGCAAACTTGGTTAACTGACGCAGTGTGCTGCGATCCGCCGGAAAGCTCTCTTCCAGCGCGTAGCCTTGTTCGGCGGTAAACTCCTGAAACGTCTTCTCACTGACGCCCGCCAGCTCTTTGGACAACGACTCCAGCTCAATCTCCTCTCCGGCCTGCAGCTGTTCATTGCAGTAGCTGTAAACCTGCTGGCGCACGTTCTGACGCTCAGATTTATCCAGTTGGGCATCGGCAGCAAAATCATCCAGCGCCTGTAAAAGGCCGCGGTTCTGCGCTTTTGTATTGAGCCCTTCGCTGGCCCCAAGGAAATCCATAAAAAAGTCCGCCACTTTGCGCCCTACCCGGCCTTTCAGGAAGGTCAGATAACGGGTGGATTCCGGATTGGTTTCCCATTCGGTTAAATCAATACGCGCGACAATATCGGCATGATTGATATCCAGGTAATGCGTGGCGCTGATATCCAGTTCTTCATTGACGCGCATACTGTTCAGATTGTTGAGCACCGCCACCATCAGGTATTCCACCGCCAGATAGCGATACTGGCAAAACAACACAATACCGCCTTCAGCGAAGGGATATTTCGCCAGTTCGTCACGCAGACGACCGGTGGCCGCCCGACTGAAGGGCAGGAATTCTTCTTCCCCCTTACGCTGCTGACGCAGAGCCTGGGCCAGCTCGCTCTCTTCGTTAAACAGGCCGTAGGCTTTATTTTTAGCGCTGTAGACCCGATGCAGTTCGGCCATCATCTCCACAACGGTCGCTGTCGGCTCCAGTAATGACTCACGCAGCACCAGTTCCAGATTTTGTTCATCACGTTTGATTAGCTGATGCAGGGCAATCTGGTCGATATCCAGACTCATGTTAAACTCTCCTTTTAGACCGGGCGGTATTCAACCACCGCCGGGACGGCGACGCAACCACCACGTGACGCTTTGCCAGCGAGGCGGTGCGCTTTTGCGCCGCGGCGAAAAAATGCGGAAAAAATGCTGCTGCTACGGTAATATGTTGCCCTTTCACGAACAAACAGATTTTGAGTTTATGCCGCAATTATCCCGCTATAGCGATGAACACGTCGAACAACTGCTCAGCGAGCTGACGAGTGTTCTGGAAACACACAAAGCGCCCGTTGACCTTTCACTGATGGTTCTGGGCAATATGGTGACGAACCTGATCAATAGTAGCGTCGCGCCGGCGCAGCGTCAGGCCATCGCCCGCTCTTTTGCCCAGGCGTTGCAGTCGTCGATCAACGACAAGCCAGCGCATTAAGGATAACGAACAACAGTATATGGTGACTCTTCGTCAGCCCTACCGAGAAAAAGTTTCCCAGATGGTCAGTTGGGGACACTGGTTCGCCCTGTTCAACATGTTGTTGGCCATGGTGCTCGGCAGCCGCTATCTTTTTGTCGCCGACTGGCCAACGACGCTTGCCGGACGTCTTTTCTCGTACGTTAGCCTCGTTGGTCACTTCAGCTTCCTGGTCTTTACCAGTTATGTACTGATCCTCTTTCCGCTAACCTTTATCGTCATCTCACAGCGCTTAATGCGTTTTATATCGGTCATTCTGGCGACCACAGGCATGACGCTGCTGCTGATCGACAGCGAAGTTTTCACCCGTTTCCACCTGCACCTTAATCCCTTCGTTTGGGAACTGGTTATTAACCCCGATCAAAATGAGATGGCTCGTGACTGGCAACTGATGTTTATCAGCGTCCCGATCATCTTCCTGGTGGAAATGCTCTTTGCGACCTGGAGCTGGCAGAAGCTGCGCAGCCTGACCCGCCGCCGTCACTATGCTCGTCCGGTCGCCTGGTTTTTCTTTATCTGCTTTATCAGCAACCACCTGATTTATATCTGGGCGGATGCGAATTTCTATCGCCCAATCACTATGCAGCGGGCCAATCTGCCGCTTTCCTACCCGATGACGGCGCGTCGGTTCCTGGAAAAACACGGTCTGCTTGACGCAGAGGACTACCAGCGACGCCTGGTAGAACAAGGTTCACCGGAAGCCGTCTCGGTGCAATATCCGCTTAGCGACCTACGTTATCGTGATCTCGGCGCCGGTTATAACGTGTTGCTGATTACCGTTGATAACCTCAACTACTCACGTTTTGAAAAAAACATGCCGGCGCTGGCCGCATTCGCAAAAGAAAACGTCAACTTTACTCAGCATATGAGCTCCGGTAATACTGCGGACAGCGGCCTGTTTGGCTTGTTCTACGGTATCTCCCCTGGCTATATGGATGGCATTTTAGCGGCCCGGATTCCTGCGGCGCTGATTACGTCACTGAATCAACAAGGCTATCAGTTGGGTCTGTTCTCATCTGACGGCTTCAGCAGCCCGCTTTATCGCCAGGCGCTGCTGTCCGATTTCTCCTTACCAGCCGCCAGAACGCAAAGCGATGCGCAGACGGCAAATCAGTGGATCAACTGGCTGAACCGCTACGCCCAGGATGAAAATCGCTGGTTCTCATGGGTTTCACTGAACGGCACAACCCTGGATCGCGGGCAGCAACAAAACTTTGTCCGTCGCTACAGCACCGCCGCCGGCGATGTCGACACCCAAATTGGTCGCGTGCTGAACGCGCTGCGCGAATCCGGCAAGATGAATAACACGGTAGTTATTGTGACGGCGGGCCACGGTGTACCGCTGGACGCACAGCATGACGCGTTTGACTGGTCGCGCGAACAGCTACAGGTACCGTTAGTGATTCACTGGCCAGGCACTCCGGCACAGGCGATCGCGACCCTGACGGATAACAAAGATGTCATGACAACGCTGATGCAGCGCCTGTTGCACGTTTCCACACCAGCGAATGAATATTCGCAAGGCGAAGATCTGTTTAGCCCCGCCCGCCGTCGCGCATGGGTTACCGCTGCGAATAACAATACGCTGGCGATCACGACGCCACAATTAACCATCGTGCTCAATCACAACGGCACATACAGAACATGGGACAGCGAAGGTAAGAAGATTAAAGATCAAAAACCGCAACTGAGCCTGCTACTGCAGGTGCTAACCGATGAAAAACGCTTTATCGCTAACTGATTGATTATTTATAAATCAATCAGGCACTTCACGGCTTGCATTCGGTTGGGGAACGGGTAATATTGTTCCCCACAAATCGGCACGTAGCGCAGCCTGGTAGCGCACCGTCATGGGGTGTCGGGGGTCGGAGGTTCAAATCCTCTCGTGCCGACCAAATAATCCCAATAGAACCAGCCTCTTATGGCTGGTTTTTTTATGCCTGTTTTTTGTACGGGGAGTTAATGGGGTGAAACTGGGGTGAAACCCCGTCAAACATTCACATCTCAGGGTATAGCTTCAAACGCTTATTTCTCATCTTGATACTGCATGTTCACACAGTGTGCGCGCTGTATTTCCAACCATTGAAGGAATTGTAGAGACTACTCTGAAAGATGCCTGGGAAACGGCTGATGACTGGTTTATAAACTGAGCAGCCAATACAATCATTCGTGGTGTCAGCAGACCATTTCACATGGCCCCTGGTTTCCCGCGTGGTGGATAACGCGAAAAACCAAGTGCCAGAATTAATCGAGGCTATTGAGCGCCTATAAATTGATAACGTCGGCGATGTGCCAATAGCGGACGTTAACAGCCAGTCCAAGGCTTATCTCGTGCTAAAAGCAAGTTTAGCCGCGAAGCATAGAAACAAGCCGCCTGTCGCTCTATCCATCATTTGGACAACGTGGCTTTTCTTCAATACGGCTGACGCAAATTGCGTGGATAGAATGAGTGTGAGTGACCATATAGTCCCAATCGCAACGTGGATGCTGACCAGGATAAAAGTCCATATCAAAGGAGAGTGACCGGCAGGTATGAACTGCGGCAAAAAAGATACATAGAAAATACCCATTTTAGGATTGAGCACATTCCCCAGCATCCCTCTGATAAACCAGTTCCCCTGAGAACTGTTGTCATCACCATCACTGAAAGATGATCGGGGACGTATCAGCAGTTGTAAGCCTAGCCAGCTCAGGTAGACCGCGCCACAAACTTTGAGAACAGTGTATGCCATCTCTGAAACCGCCAGAAGAGCACCAAGACCTAACGCGATCAGCGCACCCCATACAAAACAGCCGGCATCAATGCCAAGCGCAGCGTGAAATGCCTTTTTACCGCCCTCGGCACAAGCGGTGCGCAGAATAAGTGCGGTATCGAGGCCGGGAGTTAGGGTAAGTATCAGTGCTGCGAGAGAGAATGCGAAGAGGGAATCGTTAACCGTCATTTTCTTTGTCCGAAAGAGCAGATGCTAATCATTTAGTTCCCAACATTCAATCCATCAAATATTATTTTTAAAGGTCCGCTACTCGCTCAAAGCTGACCTTCAGTTCATTCAAAACGTCTGCTGAGGGTGAGTGCCAAAGGCGGACTTTGATGGACTAGTGGTAAATCCCATCGCAGTGAGGAACGTGTATCTGACAGATTCCTATTCGATACGTTTCACATCAGGATGATGCTCTGTTGCTGCTTCATGAAAAATGTCGCCCAGCCAACCCGGGATCTCGTTCTCTGTCATATCGTCCGGAATGGCAATGTCGTAAACCCTGGAAAATTTTCGTTCCGTCAGGTCTGCGCGGAATACCAGCCAGCGCTCACCCTCACGCTTGACCCCAATAGGTCGTCCAAAAACATTGTAGATCAGCACTATCAGCCCCCTTTCAAGAATTGTGTAACTGGGATGATATATTCAACTCATGATGATTACTTCGTCAACAGATGCAAAATGTCTCCCCTTCGCTCTTAGCTCGACGGGGGTGTAAAAAATCATAACAAACTCGCTCATGTTGACACTGTTCATGTATGGAACTTCCCCAATTATGGTGGAAAACTTATAAGCAGTTCCACCTGATGCGCCATTTAGTTATTGTAACTTTCCAACTATGAATGGAGCCGAAAAATGATTGTAAGAACATGGCATGGTTGCGTGCCTTTAGAGCACGCTGAGGGTTTTGCTGCACATCTCCAGTTAACTGGCGTCAAGCATTCTCAGGGGATTAAAGGTAATCTTGGCGCGTTTGTTAAACAGGAGCGACAGGGAAACTGGGAGCACTTTTTCCTGGCAACCTACTGGACTGACCTGGACTCAGTTAAGGCTTTTGCAGGTGATGATTACCACGTGGCTGTGACTTATCCCGAAGATGATAAATACTGTTTATTGTCTGATCCTTATGTTTTTCAACATGAAGTTCAAGTCGTCCATCCCCTTTAATTTAACAGGCAGTCGTATTTAGGCTGCTTAAAATGCCATATTTAGCTTTCCGTAGTGGAACATCACACCCAGTTTGAAACGCTCCCAGTTCCGGTACCCCCTGGCCTTTATTCTCAGCAACCTGATTTTACTGTTCAGTTCCTCCGCATTCCCGTTGGATACATCGTGATGCAATGATGGGCTGACTGGCTCGACGGCAAAGTGACTTAACTATGTATACCAACAAATTCGACCTTTAATCGTAAAGCGCCGTGTTTATATAGTTGACCTCATTACCATTCGGTAAATTGAGCTAATACATTTTATTTGGTGATGACCGAACCTGAACGGCTGACAAACACGTGATACCTGGAAAGCATAAAAATCGTCCCGGTTGCGTTTGACGCGTTGTGTAACACGCATTCCACATCTGTGTAACCATCACCAGTCGGAATAGAGACGGAGAACGATCCTGTGTTGTATCGACCTGCATTTGACTGCCTCCATATTTGAGTGCCACCGGCCCTGAGCAAGAAATATGTTCCAGAGCCTGATCCGCCACCCGTCATTCCCAGACAAGCGACCATGCCAACTGCGCATGAGCCCAAATTGAGCCTGTCACTAGGACTGTTTTCATAGACAATGGCATTCTGACGACCTGCGGAATCATTCATCAATATCGATCCAACAATAGTTACTTTCTGCTGAAAGCTTTGTTGTTTGATACGACAAAATCTCACTGTCTTCGTGCCATCGTTCCCAATATTTTCACTGAAGAAAATAGTCTGGTCAGGCAGTGTGTCAGAAATGTCTCCGACAATTTTATCCGCGCTCAAAGTGCCGCTGATCGTACAGCTTTCATTGATTACTACGTTATCAAGTTCGCCGCTGGTCGCCTCAATTTTCCCGCGCACTGTAACGTCATTAAACTCCGCCTTTCCGTTCTTGTTAACCTGCCAGCCCTTCGATCCGGAAGCGAAGTCATTCGACTGAATCACATTCCCTATTTTCGCATTATCGACGCTGCCGTCTTTAATGCGAGCCTTGTCGATGTACAGTTCATTGCCCTCGGCGATCATCACCGGCACGGAAGTTTTACTGTTGCGGTTAAACAGCGAGAAACGGTCAGCATAGAGGATCATGTCGCTTGTTGAACCATCGCTGCCCAACACGATATTCCCCACGACATCACCGTCGTCTTCCTGTTTCATCAGGGAGGGTCATTTAAGGCGGACGCGAACGGCGGAAAGTTGGGTATTGGTAAACGTATGCGTCCAGGCGGTCTCGCTGGAAATTTCCGTCCCTACGCTAATTTCATTTTCAGTGCCGGGAATACTCTGAATATATTTTTGTGCCTGTGTTCCCGGACGAAATGTCCACTTCACGCCGGAAAAGTTTTCAGAACCGTCGGCACTTAATAACGGGGTGCCATCGAGATAAATATCCTTGCCCGTTAATTCACCTGCAAACTCTCCCTCGCACAGCGCGATGAGAATTTTGGCTTTTGCTACAGACTGTAAATCATCAGCCTGTTCCGTCGGCGTGCGCTGGCTGGAGCTGCCACCCTTGCGCCCTTTGATTATGTTATTTGCCATATTGCGTCCATAAAAAAAGCCACCCGGAGGTGTAATGTTGGTCAGTTAAGGGCTGTCAGTTGCGTTTATGGCTGGCTGAGCGGTTCTGTCAATCGGTGGTTTAAACGAAAATCTGATTCGGTTGATTCACTAACTGAGCTGATACGGGCTGAAATATAAAGGATATAACTTTTTTTATGACTTTCAGCCTCTGAAAAGCCCCTGACGAATAACCGACTCACCGCATGGGGGTTGGGCGCATCAGGGAAACCTGGCGGGAACGTAGGCGCACATCCAGGACTGGCCGCCAGGACGGCGGCCAGAGGCTGAGTCGTGGCAAGGATGCCGCGTCTCAGCCGGTCCGCCAGATGAAGCCGGAGTGGAGCGGACCGCGCAGCGGCAGGTTTTCAGCGCAATGCCGGGGGTGCAGGGGGACGGGCGAAACGTCCCCCTGCCCGTTCACACGCTGTGGATATAACGACTATCCGCGAATTTATCGTGAACGGAACAGACCACGGAATCTGAATGGGTGAAAACGGAAAATGCGTCATGCTCGCCAGAACCACCGATAATGCAATTGCCACAGGCAAATAAAACAAAAGATAACACCGATGATTTGCTTAAGTGAACGGCATTGCACCCGGAGGTGGAGTTTGAATACTGACTTTACACAGTCCCATTATGGGACTATGATGGGTCTATGAAGATAATCTCGGTTAAAAACCTGAAGGATTTTTGGGCGGAGTATCCCGATGCAGAACAACCGCTACGGGCCTGGGTGGATGAGGCAACAAAGGCCGACTGGAAAACCCCGGCAGAAATGAAAGAGCAATACCGTAGCGCCAGCATTCTGAAAAACAGGCGAGTGGTATTTAATATAAAGGGGAATAACTACCGGTTAATCGTAGCCATTGCCTATCAGCGCGGATGGATGTTCGTTAAGTTCATCGGAACGCACAGGCAATACGACGCCATAGACGCAGAAACGATTGAGATGGAGTAAACCATGAACGTTAAACCAATCAGAACTGAGCATGACTACCTCGCCGCCCTTCGGGCAGTGGAACCCATGTTCGATAACGAACCAGAACTCGACACCCCTGAAGGAGACTACTTCGAGGTAATGTGCTTACTCATTGAAGAGTATGAGAAAAAACACTACCCGATCGTTCCTCCATCACCTGTTGAGGCAATCAAATTCCGTATGGAGCAACAGGGTCTGACCGTTAAAGACCTTGAACCAGCAATCGGCAAGTCAAACCGCGTGTATGAGATCCTGAACGGAACACGCAACCTGACGCTGCCGATGATTCGCCGCCTTCATTCACAATTCGGCATTCCGCTGGAGAGCCTCGTCGGCGCGTGACGTGCTCTACCGTTGATCCTCCACATAAATTCCGGCAGAGATAATTGCGCCGCCAATTCGCCGTTTACCGTACAGCAGGCCGACCGGGTAACCCTGCGATGTGGTATTGGTTACTCCGCCAAAGGCGTAGCTGGCTTTGTTATCAGGCGATTCTTTACGGGCCAGTCCTGCTGGCTGGGGGGAAAGCATCTGGACGCCGCCGCCGAGCATCATTGTCGCACCAAACTTTGCCACACCATAGCCAATAGAGGATAGTGTGCCGCTACTGGCATAACCAATAATAACGCTGTAATAGCCCCCGTTTAAACCGGACACTTCGCCAGTAAGACATAGTCATAGAGCTATGTTTAAGGAGTCTCCTGTGCAAAGAATCGAAGTGATCACTGGCGAGCAAAAGCGCCGCCGTTATACTCCCGAAGAGAAAGCCCGTTTTGTTGCGCTCTCCATGCAGCCCGGCTACACCGTCTCACTCGTTGCCCGGCAATATGGCATCACACCCAGTCTTCTTTTTAAGTGGAAACGACTCATGAACGATGGTGGGAAGTCTGCGATCGCCGCAGGAGAGGAGGTGGTCAGCGTCTCCGAAGTCAAAGCGCTGGAGAAAAAAGTCAAACAGCTTGAACAGATGCTGGGACGCAAAACGATGGAAGCCGAAATCCTTCGGGACGCGCTTGAGATAGCACAGGCAAAAAAGTTGATATCACGCATGCCATTGCTGCCACCGGACGATACCCCCTCATCCGAATAGCTGAAGTGCTACGTGTATCACGTTCGAATCTGTATGACCGGTTGCTGGAGAAACGCCAGCACCGGTCAGCACGCTACAGCAAAGACGATAATGCCCGACTGTTGCCGCTTCTCCGCCAGATATGCAGCGAGCGGGCGACAAACGGCTATCGCCGCGTGACTGCGCACCTCAATCGTGCTCTGAGGGAACAAAACTGGCGGATTAACCCCAAACGCATTTATCGGATCATGCAGGCAAATAACCTGTTGCTGGCAAAATCAGGCCATAAAAAGCCAGCAAGCAGTCGTACAGGCAACGTCGTGACACTTAAGCCGGATACGCGCTGGTGCTCAGATGGCTTCGAAATACGCTGCTGGAATCAGGAAGTCGTGCGGGTGGTGTTCAGCCTTGACTGCTGTGATCGTGAAGCTATCAGTTGGTCGGCAACAACAGGTGGTATAAACAGCGTTATGGTGCAGGATCTGCTGACAGAGAGTGTAGAAAAGCGCTCTGGAAATACGCTTTATCTGCCACACGCCGTTGAGTGGCTGACCGATAACGGCAGTTGCTACATAGCGGACGCAACAAGAACGTTCGCCGCCTCACTCGGGTTCATCGTGTGTACGACGCCGGTGCGCAGTCCGGAGAGCAATGGGATGGCTGAATCGTTCGTGAAAACGTTCAAGCGGGACTACGTGTATGTGAATGAGCTGCCGGGTGCGGTGACCGTAATGGAAAAACTGACGGAATGGATGGAAGACTATAATAACTGGCATCCCCATAAAGGGCTGAAAATGCAGTCACCGAGGGAATAGAGCCTGTCCGTAATTCTGTGTAACTGCCACCGTATTAAAGGTGATCGCTCAGGCGGTCACCGAACTCGATAATAAAACGACTCATTGCCAGCCGCCAGTTCTGGATCGGCATACTCCATTTTTTTGACGCATCTTTGATCGCCAGATAGACAACTTTCCGTACCGAGTCGTCCGTCGGGAACACTTTGCGTTTCTTTATGGCTGCACGGATCACGCTGTTCAGCGATTCTATAGCATTCGTGGTGTAGATAGCCTTGCGGATATCCGGCGGGTAGCCGAAGAACGTATTCAGGTTTTCCCAGTGCGCACGCCAGCTTTTGCTGATTTGGGGATACTTATTGTCCCACTCACCCGCGAACGCATCCAGCGCCATCAGCGCCACCTCTTCGGTCGGGGCCTGATAAATCGCTTTCAGTCCGCTGGTGACGGCTTTGTAGTCCTTCCACGACACGTATTTCAGGCTGTTACGTACCATATGGATGATGCACAGCTGGATATGGGTCTGCGGGTAGACACTGTTTATCGCATCCGGGAAGCCCTTCAGACCGTCCACGCAGGCAATCAGCCTCCACCTCGTTAATCGCCCTATATGACCGATGTTTACGATGAACGCCGGTTACAGGTGAGATAGCGCTGAACCAGCCGTGCCGCCAGCATTGTACGCGGATATGCGTCGGTTTTCTGGCTGTGAAACGCGCGTTCGTGATTGTGAGCGTGAAACTGCATAACACTGCGCTGTGCCTGACGCAGATAGCGCAGCCCGGACCTGATAAACTGCGCATCATGGCTGTGGCTGGCAAATAACTGCATCAACGTCGACTGACCATATCGCAGCAGCCACGACACCTCCTGAGGGGATGTACTGCGGGATAAACGACGCGCAATCCCGATGAGACGCCGTGCGGCGCGCGCCTGGCTGCTGCGAGGAGATGCGGGTAATACCAGCCAGTACCAGAGGGCGGCAATCGTGGCGCCGGATAAAATCGCGCCACTTTGCATCAATACGTCGGAGACCGTGGCAGGCAGTTGGGACGAAAAAGGCTGCGTCACCAACAGAAAGGTCATATTGATGTCGATAGCCATTTTGCTGGTACGCGGGCATGCCATCAGGTAGGCCCCGGTCATCAGAAACAGAATAATCACCAGCACTCCGGCATCATGACTCAGTTGCGGCGAGATCCACAGCCGGAACAGACACCCCGCCAGCGCCCCGATGATCGTCCCCGACAGCACATCCGCAAGAGCAGTGTTGCCCTGCGGGTTACTGGAAAATAATGACGCGAACAGCACGGCTGTCATCACCATAATGGGGCCGGTTTCCCAGCCCGTGAGTAACCACAGGCTGCCAGATAACGCGAGCGCCCCGACCGGACGCAACACAGCATGCAGCACAACCAGCCAGTCATGGTGGCGCAACCGGCAAAAAAAACCGTAGCTTTCCGGCACGCCCGCCAGGCATTGTTGCAGTTCCGTCAGAGACTGTGCCAGCAGCGTGTTATCGGACACAGATGCCTGGCGGATAAGCGCCGAAAGGTCAGGCGCAGTGGGAACGCGGTATTCTGGATGTCGGGCTACCACAGCGTGGGGCGTTGCCAGCGTGGCGATAACATTCAGCAAGGCAAGCAGCGTTCGTTTCATTTGTCGGGCCTGGCGCATTGCTGAAAGCGAGCCTGCCGATTCTTTATCGAGCTCGGCGTTAAGACGGGTAATCGTCCCGATATAATCAACAAGTTGTTTTGCGGTCGGCGCATACGGTACCTGCGATAACACGGTATTAATCAGGAGAGTAAATCGCTGACTCAGCACGGAAAAACGGTTGCCGGACAAACTGTGAAAAGCCGCAAGCCCGGTGAAAACTATCCCCGTCAGGGTACAAAACGTGCGGTCAATGGCCAGGCGTGAGTCGGTGTGCGCTTCAAAATAGCTGAACATAACGATAACAGCGGCGGTGTAGCCTGCCAGCACAAAGCCATAATTACGGAACTGGCGGAAGAAACTGCCAATGCCCGCGCAGGCCGCTAACCACAGCGTCAGCACCAATAATTGCCCGAATGATTTCATCGGCAGACACAGCAGAATCGCCATACTGGCCAGTGCGCCAACTGCGCTGCCGGTAAAGCGCGCAATCATTCTCTCCAGTAGCAGCCCGCGGGTAGGTTGCGCCACCAGCCAGACGGTCATTGCGGCCCACCAGGGGTGATGAAAACCCAGCCAGGTAGCGAAAAGCATGCTACCCGCAGCGGCCAGCGTTGTCCGTATAGCAAAATCGGCCGCAGGCCCGAAGTATTGGTTTTTTTTCACCGCGAGTCCCGATGGTACGGTAAACTGCCGATGGCGTCTGGCCTGATAAGATGAGACATAAGCAGTTTCCGCAAGATTGATAAACGACTCCCCTACTTTATTCACAGCACGGATAAAAAATCAACATATCTGTACTGTGTCGTTCATAAATGACAATACCGGTAAACCATACGTAAAAAATGGAAGCGCTGCCTGATGCTCATCATCGGTTAAGCGAGGCATCAGCGTTGTTCGCTGTTGTATTTGCCAACGGGAATCACTTTTCGGTGGGTTCTGCGAAAGCCTGATGCGGCGGCAAGACTGACAATCCAGATTGCTGACAAAGTGCGTTTTTCCGGAATTGCCCGGCGGCGCTTCGCTTGCGCGGGCCTACGAAAAATCCATAACATGATGATATTATTGGTTTTACATGCCAGGTAAGGCGATAGCCGCCACCCGGCAGAAATGCGAGCACAATATCTAAATTAGGTTTGTCATCAGCCTCACAATCTCGTCTGTTTTTTATGCCTTTTTTATGACCGACAGTGCCTTGGGAGTTACTGCTGCATCTGCGGCTTTCTCCGGCTCACCGCATGGAGGATGGGCGCATCAAAAAACCTGACGAGAACACAGCGCGCATCCGGACTGGCCGCCAGAGCGTACATCGTCACAATCAACGCAGCCCCTGCTCCCATATCCGGTTTTTAATGGCCTTATTCCCCTCCCCCTTTGCTTACTGAAGCATGAAAATCAATCAGATTGTAAATCGTGGAAAAGCTTCTATTATTTTATTCTATACGTCATTTTTTGAAGGATTTACATGAGAGTTAATGGACTTACAAAAGGCTTTTTCATTCTGATAGTGCTGATCGTCACCCTCGCTTTTTTCGACGTTCTCTCGCCCTATTATTCAGCCATTTTATGGGCCGCGATTCTGTCGGTGATCTTCCATCCGGTGAAGAACACGCTGCGCGGTAAACTCGGAGAGCGCAACGGCCTGGCGGCGCTGCTGACAATTATCATTATCTGCCTGATCGTTTTTACTCCGCTGGCGATCATTCTCTCGTCTCTGGCCTTTGAATTGAATGTCGTTTACAGCAAACTTCAGCATAATGATACCCAGTTCCCGGCGGTGGTTGCCAGCCTGTTTGCTCACCTGCCGGAATGGGCCCGCAGCTTCCTCGCTGAGCATAATCTTGATAGCGCCGAACAAATCCAACGGCAGCTTTCTTCGGTTGCGCTAAAAGGTGGTCAGTACCTTGCCGGTAGCGCATTTTTGATCGGTAAAGGGACTTTCGGTTTTACCATCAGCTTCGGCATCATGCTTTATCTGCTGTTTTTCCTGCTAAAAGATGGCCCATACCTCGTCAGGCTGATTCTCGAATCGCTGCCGCTATCAACCCACGTTAAGCAGCATCTTTTCGCTAAATTTGCCGCTGTCGCCCGGGCGACGGTAAAAGGCACCGTCGCGGTAGCGCTTGCTCAGGGCGCGCTGGGTGGGCTGGCATTCTGGATCGTCGGTATTGATGGCAGCATCCTGTGGGGCGCGCTAATGGCATTCCTGTCGCTGATTCCGGCCGTCGGCGCGGCGATTATCTGGGTCCCTGCGGCCATCTATCTCTTCGCCACCGCCCAGCTCTGGCAGGGAGCCTTTATCGTCGGCTTCTTTGTGATTATCGTTGGTCTGGTGGATAACATCCTGCGCCCTTTGCTGGTCGGCAAAGATACCAAAATGCCCGACTACCTGATCCTGATCACCACAATTGGCGGAATGGAAATCTACGGCATCAACGGATTTGTTATTGGCCCGCTGATTGCCGCGTTGTTTATCGCCTGCTGGAACCTGCTGTCCGGCCGCGATCACGCCGGAAACATTGATGAGATAGATGAAGATTTTTTAGAAGAGGGAAAAAATCACGAGGAGTAGCGCGGCGCACGACGAGAGGTGAAGATGCTCTGCCTTGCCGTACCCGTTAATGCTTCAGAGAGCGTCCGGCGGCTTAGCCGCCGGATAACGGATTACAACGCAATATCCGCGACAGACTGACCTGTAGTCAACGGCTTCAGTTCCGCCTGCGGAACATCATCGGGCGCCGTGTGCGGCGCATAGTGCAGCTCCAGAACCTCGCTGGTCCACGCCAGCGCCTTTTCAACTTCCGCGGCATTGCCATCCAGTCGCGTACCGTAGCTTGGTATAATCGCTTTCAGTTTCGCCTGCCATTCTGCCGAATTGACCTTATCCTTAAAGACTTTTTCCATCAGTTGCAGCATAATTGGCGCCGCGGTGGAAGCGCCCGGCGATGCGCCGAGTAGCGCGGCCACCGTACCGTCATCATCACTGACCACTTCGGTTCCCAGGCGCAGCACGCCGCCTTTTTTCTCATCGCGTTTGATAATCTGCACCCGTTGACCGGCCTGCCAGAGGCGCCAGTCTTCTTTACGCGCTTCAGGATAATACTCGCACAGCGCCGCATGACGATCTTTGTCTTTTTGCAGCACCTGGCTAATCAGGTATTTCACCAGATCAAAGTTATCCAGGCCCACGTTAAGCATCGGCATGATATTTGACGTATTGGTGGAAGCCAGCAGATCCCACAGCGAACCGTTTTTCAGGAAACGCGTAGAGAATGTGGCAAACGGTCCGAACAGCACCACGCGCTTGCCGTCGATAATCCGGGTGTCGATATGGGGAACGGACATCGGCGGCGCGCCAACCTCCGCCTGACCATAAACTTTAGCCAGATGGTGATTAACCACTTCCGGGTTCTCGCACACCAGGAACTGTCCACCGACCGGGAAACCCGCGTACTCTTTGGCTTGTGGAATACCGGTTTCCTGTAGCAGGGTTAGCGCAGCGCCACCGGCGCCGATAAAGATAAATTTCGCTTTAATGACCCGTTTCTGATGACGATTGTTGGCATCCGCCAGGGTGACGCTCCAGCTCTTATCCGCATTGCGCTTAAAGCGGCGCACAACGGTACTCAACTGGAGAGAAAAATTTTCATGGGTTTGCAGCCCGGCAATCAGCTGACGGGTAATTTCGCCGTAGTTCACATCAGTGCCTGCTTCCGAGCGAGTCGCGGCAACCTTCTGCTGCGGATCGCGCCCTTCCATTACCAGCGGTGCCCACGCTTTAATTTGCTGATGATCTTCAGAGTAGCGAATACCGCGGAACAGTTCGCTTTGTTGCAGTGCCGCATAGCGGGCGCGCAAAAAATTGACGTTGTCTTCGCCCCACACAAAACTCATGTGCGGCACGCTATTAATGAAAGATTTCGGCTTTTTCAGAATGCCACGCGTCACCTGATGCGCCCAAAACTGACGAGAGATCTGGAAAGATTCGTTGATATCAACCGCTTTATCAATATTGATGCCATTAGCGGTTTGCGGCGTATAGTTCAGCTCCATCAGCGCCGCATGGCCGGTCCCTGCGTTATTCCATCCGTTTGAGCTCTCTTCCGCAACGCTGGACATCTGCTCAACCATGGTAATAGACCACTCCGGCTCCAGTTCCTGCAGCCAGGTTCCCAACGTGGCGCTCATGATGCCGCCGCCAATCAGCAATACATCCGTCTCTTGCTCATGGCGGGTGTGGGTCCGAGTGTTATTGGAACCAACCGCCTGTGAGCTGGGTACGGCCATCTTTTTCTTCATCGGATTTGAGCCTTACTTTACTCGCTTTTTTATTTAGCGCAGGTGAAACGATTCTCGACTCCAAAGGTAGCACCGAAGAAAAATAATTTAAATATTGTTTAAAATTTAAGTTGAGTTTTGAGATCTGTTATAAAAATGTTTAATAAATGTGTATCATAAATCACATTTTGTACTGGTATCAGGAACGATTCCGCGCTATCATCCTCGGTTTTGTGACAGACCGCACGTTAGCATCGTCTGACAATACTCACTTTTATTTATATTCTGCGAACTTTTTTTATGCCACCCGTTTCTGACTCCGCGCTCTCCGCTAACGTCGGCACATTACGCCAGATAGTGCGTTCTCCCGCGCTGCTGACACGTGAAACCCTGGCAGGCGCACTGACCGCACTGGCCCTCATACCCGAAGTCATCTCTTTTTCCGTTATTGCCGGCGTTGATCCGAAGGTTAGCCTGATCGCTTCGGTGGTGTTATGCCTTGCCATGTCGGTACTGGGCGGCAGACCGGCCATGGTCACCGCGGCAGCCGGTTCGGTGGCGCTGGTCATCGGGCCGATGGTGCATCAATATGGCGTCGGCTATATCCTTCCGGCGGTTATTCTGGCAGGCATAATTCAAATTTTGTTTGCCGTTTGCGGCATGGCGCGGCTGATGCGCTTTATCCCGCAGGCGGCCATGACCGGTTTTGTTAACGCCCTCGGGATCCTGATCTTTTTCGCCCAGATCCCCCATTTCTGGAGTAAACAGCCGCTGATTATCGGCTTATTCCTGTTAACGCTGCTGATCGTATTATGGGCGCCACGTTACATTAAAGCGATCCCTTCCCCGTTGATTGCGATTGTGCTGCTCACGCTGTTTACCGTCACCAGCGGGCAATTACTGCCAACGGTCGGGGATGAAGGCTCAATGCGTGGCGGCTTGCCGGGTCTGAACACCCTGATGGTGCCGCTGGATATCACAACCTTGCAAATCATCTGGCCCTGCGCGCTGAGTATCGCCTTTGTGGGTTTGATGGAATCATTGCTGACGGCGAAATTAGTTGATGATCTAACGCAAACCCCTTCCGGCAAAGCGCGCGAGAGCGCAGGTCTGGGCATCGCGAATATTCTCGCCGGGTTTTACGGCGGTATTGCCGGGTGCGCGATGATCGGCCAGACCATTGTCAACGTTGAAATGGGCAAAGCGCGTAGCCGGATCTCCACCCTTGCCGCTGGCCTGGTGCTACTGTTGCTGGTCACCGGACTAAGCGAAGTGATGGCGAGAATCCCGATGGCCGTTCTCGCCGGTGTGATGGTGATTGTGGCGGTGAAAACTTTTAGTTGGCACAGCATTCGCCCGACGGAGATCGCGCGGACGCCGTGGCCGGAAACCCTGGTAATGCTGGTGACCGTCGGCGCCACCGTCGGCACCAGTAATCTGGCGATTGGCGTCCTGGCAGGTCTGCTCTCCATGGCGCTGATCCCCCGCCGCCTGCGCAACAAAGCGCCGGTTACATCAGGAAAAGCGTCGCCAGCCCGAGAAAAATAAAGAACCCCCCGGTATCGGTGATAGCGGTAATCATCACACTGGAGCCGACCGCCGGATCGCGCCCCAGTCTGACCATCACCATCGGGATAATCACGCCCATCATCGCCGCCATCAGCAGGTTTAACATCATCGCCAGCATCATTACGCCGCCAAGCTGGGGGTCGTCATATAGCCACCAGGTAATCGCGCCCATAATCCCGCCCCAGACAATGCCGTTGATCAGCGCGACCCCCATCTCTCTGAGGAGCAAAAACGAAAAGCTGCCCGGCTGAATAAGCTGCAACGCCATCGCCCGCACAATCATGGTGATCGTCTGATTACCGGTATTACCGCCGATCCCGGCGACAATCGGCATCAACGACGCCAGGGCGACCAGTTGGGAAATGGTATGTTCGAAACCATCAATAACGCGGGAAGCAATAAAGGCAGTGCAGAGATTCACCGCCAGCCAGGCCCAGCGGGTTTTCACCGCTTTGCTTACCGGGGCGAAAACATCATCCTCATTGCTCAGTCCCCCCATCCGGCGTAAATCGTTATCCGTCTCTTCATAAACAACATCAACGATCTCATCAATGGTCAAACGCCCCATCAGCACGCCTTCTGCGTCAATCACCGCGGCGCTAAGTAAGTTATCACGTTCGAAAGTACGGGCGACTTTCTCCGCATCCTCATGCGGCTGAAAAGTAATCGGATCGCCTTCCATCACCTCCCCGACTCGCTTACGCGTATCGTTGAGCAGAATCGTTTGCAGTTCCAGTTCGCCAAGCAGCAGCTTGTTGCGGGTGGTCACAAACAGCTTATCGGTGTTTTCCGGCATTTTGCCCAATCGCCGCAGATAGCGCTGAACCGCCGCAAGGGTGGCCTCCGGGCGGACGGTGATAACCTCGAACTCCATAATTGCGCCGACGGTATTGTCAGCGTAGCGCATCATCTGGCGAATACGCGCGCGCTTATCCGGCGACAGCGTGGCCAACAGTCGCCCGGTCAGATCACGCGGCAAGTGTTGCAGCAGATAGACCTGCTCATCAATATCCAGATTTTGTAAGGCAAACAGCAGGTCATGATCGCTCATCTTATCGATGAGATCGCCCCTGACGCTTTCCGACGCCTCCAGCAGCACCTCGCCACGTTTGTCGTCGGCCACCAGTCGCCAGAGCGCGTTACGGGCGTCATAAGGCAACGCTTCCAGCGCATCGGCAAGATCCGGCGGCGGCAGGTGCGAAACCAGCGCGCCCACTTCCGCCAGATCGTCGTGAAGAGTACCGTCATCATAGCGTTCAGCCAGGGTTAATTTACCCAACAGTGAAGATGTGACGGCTTTATCAGTGCTCAGTAGCCAGATGAGGCGGGCACGCTCTTCGTCGCGCAGCCTGGCGCTTTTTTTATGCAAAACGGACATCGATCAGGCAATCCTTGTGAAATATCTCTCAGACCAGCAGGCCGGAAGCATTAAGCATAGCGCGAGGAGACGGAAATAATAACCGCCAGGCATTCAGTCGATGGAAAAAACAGCGGATGGCGGGAAGCCCCGAAGAGAGCTTCCCGGAGAGGTATCAACGTTTATCTGGCGGTACGGGCGACCGCATCGCGGCTTGCCTGCGCTCGCTCTTCGCCCGTCAGCACCGCCAGTTGACCACCGCGCATTTCCAGCAGCCTGTCGGCATGCTGAAAATAGTGGTCATCGTGGCTGATGGCAAAAATGGTTTTCCCCATTTGCCGCATGAGCGGCAGCAATACCTGATAAAATTCACGGCGGAAATGCGGGTCCTGATCTGCAGCCCATTCATCCAGCATGATGATATCGCGCTCTTCAGCCAGCGCCAGCAACAGCGCCACCCGCTTTTTTTGCCCTTTCGAAAGTTTCAGATCGAGAATTTTACCGTTATCCAGCGGCAGCTTATGCCCCATTTGTAGATAATCCAGCCACTTGTCCACCAGCGCGGGATCGGCCGCTTTCCCTTCCGGCCCCAGCAACCTGTCGAATAGCCAGACGTCGGTAAATACGGCGGAGAATAGCTTACGGTAATCTTCCGGTTTATCCGCCGCTATTGGTTGTCCATCCAGCAGAATCTGCCCGGCACACGGCTGATACAAACCGGTCAGTAGCATGGCCAGGGTTGATTTTCCGCTACCGTTGCCGCCAATCAGAAATATCAGCTCGCCGCGTTGCAGCATCATATTGACAGGCCCTACCGAAAAGCGGTTATCGGGATAATGGAACACCACATCGCGCAGTTCCAGTGTCTGCCAGTGAGGATTGGCCTGCGCCCGCGGAAATTCGGCGCGATAGGGCGCGAGCGAAAACTGACGCAGCTTATTAAACGCCACCTGAGCGCTGAGCAGAGTGGGCAGCGCCCCCACCGCCGAAAGCAGCGGCGTGCGCAGAAATAACAAGGTTAATGAGTAGGTCGCCGCCACCGCGGTATCGGCCCAGCCCAGGCTATTGGCCATCCAGAAAACCAGGCCAATGGCACCAAGCATCATTATATTCGACCAGTTTACCGCGCTCAGATGGAAGGTATCGGCACGCACAATATGATGCCGATATTCACGCGCATCCGGGAGGTAAAGCTGGTTAAATACATATTCAGCGCGTTCGCGGTTAAGGGTCAGCTCCTTGCGCCCTTCCAGCACCGTCTGATAATCGTGATACAGCTTATCTTCGCTTTCACGCAACAAAGCCATATGTTTATAGACGCGTGAGACCAGTATAAAGCCGCCCCAGATGGTCAATGCCAGCCAAAGCGCGGTAATCAACATCATTTTCCCCGATAGCCAGGCCAGATAGGCGGCGGAACCGAAGGTCAGAATGATCCCCTGCACCAGCTCAGGCAGGCGCACGAAGGCAATAGTAATATTGCGAATATCGCTGGTTAACCCGGCCAGCAGCGACGCGCTGCCGATTTTCTCAATCGTCTCGATTTGGCTATCAAGGATACGTTTAATAAATTCTCCGCGCAGGCGATAAACGAAATGGTGACCGAGCGTGGTCAGCGCCAGCTGCGAGCCGAGCGTGACGGCCATCAGCAGCAGCAACAATCCGAGGAATTCCGGTAAAACCGTCAGGGAGGTATCCACAATGGCAATCAGGCGCAGATTAATAAAGGCGATAAGCCCGATACCCAACGCCGCACTGAGCAGACTCAGGGCAATGACGGCAATAAACGGCCAGCGATACTGGCGCCAGACAAGAAGAAGAAGTTCCATAACACCGAATCCGGGCAAGCAAAAACAGCCAGCAGTTTAAACGGCTCGCCGGTAACGGCAAGAATAATTCTCATTTTTATTGCCCGCCAGACGAAAAGTGAGATTATAACGGCAGGCGCCGGTCGCCGGATGCATTCCCTCTTTCAACGCCTGGATACCATGATAAAACAGTCGTGATTTCCCGCCCCAGACCACCACGTCACCGTGTTCCAGCAGTACCCGCTGTAGTGGGTCGTTACGCTTCAAGCCACCGAACTGAAATATTGCCGGCAGCCCCAGCGAAACGGACACGATCGGCGCACGCAGGTCGTGTTCATCTTTATCCTGATGTAACGACAGCTTCGCCCCCGGCTGATAGCGGTTTATCAGGCACGCATCTGGCGCAAATTGCGCATAGCCGCAAGCGGCGGCAGCATCTGAGGCCAGCTCACGGAAAAGCTGTGGCATCGGCGGCCAGCGCTGGCCCGTGAGCGGATCGGTATTAGCGTAGAGATATCCATGCTGATCCGTGGTCCAGCCCAGTTCGCCGCAGTTGGTCATCGCCACCGACATGGTATAACCACCGGGCGTTACCATCTGACGAAAAGGCGAGCGGTGGGCAATATCGGCGATGACCTGCAAAAGTCCCGCTGCGCGCTCGCGGGCGTAGCGACGTAAAACGATCGCCCCCGGCGCCAGCGGCTCCTGCCAGGGCGGCGTATCGGCAAAAAGATCGAGCATCAGTTCTCCTCGGTTTGTGCTTCGCGCGCCAGCAGCAGCGCTTTGCGCGCCCTCCCCCAGCGATAGCCGGATAACGCCCCTCCCTCACGGACAACCCGATGGCAGGGAATCACCAGCGCCAGCCTGTTGGCGGCGCAAGCGCTCGCCACGGCCCTGACCGCGCGGGGACGGCCAATGCTTTGCGCGACCTGACGATAGCTGCGGGTTTCGCCCGCCGGGATCTGCCGCAACGCCTGCCAGACCTGAAGCTGAAACGCCGTACCGCGCAAATCGAGCGGTAAAGAGAATGGCTGGCGGAAATCGTTAAGATGCGTAAATACTTGCGCCACCCGTTGGCGAAAAACGTCGTCACCAGGCACCAGGCGTGCATTGGGAAATATTCGGGCTAATTCCTCATAGAGCAAGGCGTCATTCTCTCCCGGCAATACGGCGCATACGCCTCGTTCGCTTTCTGCGACCAGGCAGCGCCCCAGAGGACCGTCGCCGCATATCCAGGTAATATCAGTCTTGTCGCCGCCACGACGAAACTGACTGGCGGTCATCCCCAGCGCGGCATCAGCCTGCTGATAGTAACTGCTGTTATCCGGAAAACCGGCGGACAACGCCGCATCGGTGACCTTTTCCCCCTGAGCCAGCGCTTCGCGTAAGCGACGGGCGCGCCAGGCCTGTTGCCAGGCCTTGGGGGTCATACCGGTGACAGATTTAAAGAGACGATGAAAATGAAACGGACTGACCGCAAGCTGACGCGCCAGTGTGTCCAGCGTTATCGGCGCCTCCTGCTCCAGCAATCGACAGGCAGCTGCGACTTTATCCACCTTCTGCTGCTGCGGAGCGATTTTTTCCGGCTGGCAACGTTTACACGGGCGAAAACCTGCCGCCAGCGCGGCGTCAACGGAGGGATAAAAGCGGACATTTTCCCGCAATGCCCGTCGCGAACGGCAGGATGGGCGACAGCAAATTCCGGTAGTCAGCACGGCAAACACAAACTGACCATCGGCGCGAACATCGCGTTCGCATACGGCCTGCCAGCGGCCCTCATCGGTATCAATCATTATCGGTTTCATAACGGACTCCTGCGGTAAGCAGCGCCTCCCTACGGGGGGTTATTAGCTTGTCAGTCGGAATCCGGAAGCGCTTCGCGCTCCCTCCCGGCCGCGTTGAAGTACGTTCAAAACACAACGCGTTTTTCGCCCATGGCCGACCACAAACTGACAAGTCAAACACCCCGATGGGATAAGCACTAAGTGTATCTTCAGTCTGGGCCGAACTCCGTTATCAAAAACCCGAAATCTTGCTGTTTAATTTTTCTCACCGACAAGAAAAGTGCGAAACTGCGGCGACATCCAGGTTTTAAATCCTTCCCCTTCTTTAACAATCATATAGACCGCCAGCCCCTGTTCACGTACCACATCCTGCGCTTTCTCCGGTCCCAGCACCATCAGTCCGGTATCCCAGCCGTCAGCTTCCAGCGCCGTCGGGGCGATCACGGTAACCGAAACCAGCTTGTGATCGATCGGGCGCCCGGTTTGCGGATCGATAATGTGCGAGATACGCTTGCCATCCAGTTCATAGTAGTTGCGATAGCTACCTGAGGTACTGATACCGTGGCCGTTAATATCGACGATCGCCTGCACCGCATTTTCACGATCGGTCGGTTTCTGGATCGCCACCCGCCACGGGTGCCCTTCGCCGTTCATTCCCCGACTCACCAGCGCGCCGCCCACCGAAACCAGGTAGCGCGAAATCCCTTCCTGTTCCATCAGGCGCGCTAAATGATCGGCGGCATAACCTTCACCTACGGTAGAAAGATCGACAAACAGATCCGGAATGTCTTTTTGCAAAAACTGCTTATCGGCCTGGTTAATCACCGTCAGATGCTGTAACCCAGTACGCGCTTTTGCCGCGGCGATCTGCTGCGGATCCGGCGTTTTTACCGGTTGTTTATCCGGGCCAAAGCCCCATAAATTCACCAGCGGTCCCACGGTTATATCCATCGCGCCATGGGTTTTGGCGCCAATGCGCAGCGACATGGTGACGATATCCGCCATCGCTTCGCTGACCGGCCACGGCGTGGTGCCGGAGAAATGGTTAAAACGCATCAGCGCTGAATCATTCTTCCAGGTAGAGAGCAGACGGTCGTCAGCATCTAATTGTGCCTGAATTTTTTGGCGCAGCGCCTGATCCTTTGCCTGATCAACATTTATCACGCTGACCCGCCAGAATGTGCCCATGGTTTTCCCCTCCAGCACGGTGACGGCGGATTTGGGTTCCTGGGGAGATGTGGCTGAATCACAACCTGAAAACAGTACGCAAACCCCAACCAGGGCGGCGCGGAAAAAAGTCATATCCATAAAAATTGGCTTCCTCTTGCTAAGAGCCAAAGAGTACACCAGCAAGATTAAACCGGGCATAAAAAAAGGCGCCATCGGCGCCTTTTTAGCAACTTCAGCGTGCTTAGAACTGGTAAACCAGGCCCAGAGCAACGATGTCGTCGGTAGAGATACCGGCGTTACGAGTGAAGCTGTTGTCATCCAGCAGGTTGATTTTGTAGTCAACGTAGGTGGACATGTTTTTGTTGAAGTAGTAGGTCGCGCCGACATCAACATACTTCAGGATATCCTGATCGCCGTAACCGTTTTCCAGATCTTTACCTTTGGACTGCAGGTAAGCTACAGACGGACGCAGACCGAAGTCGAACTGATACTGGGCAACCACTTCGAAGTTCTGCGCTTTGTTGGCAAAGCCCAGGCTGCCAGCGCGAGTTGCGTTATAGGTCTGGGTGTACTGAGTCGCCAGGTAGATATTGTTGGCGTCATATTTCAGACCACCGGTATAGGTTTCAGCGTTGTCGCCACGGCCCAGATCCAACTGAGTATTCTGATCGCCAGTACGTTTAGAGTGAGAGTACGCAAAACCAGCGCTGATGCCATCCCAGATGTCATAGGTTACAGCGGTACCGAAGCCGTCGCCGTTCTGTTTCAGAGGAGCGCGGCCATTGTTGGTCGGAGAAGTACCTTCGCCGCTTACGCTGCCGTTTTTACCCTGGTATTGCAGGGCAAAGTTCAGGCCATCAACCAGACCGAAGAAGTCAGAATTACGGTAGGTTGCAAGGCCGTTAGCACGCTGCTGCATGAAGTTGTCGGAACCGTAGGTGTCACCACCGAATTCCGGCAGAACGTCGGTCCAGGAAGTCACGTCGTATACCACGCCGTAGTTACGACCGTAATCGATAGAACCCGCATCGCCGAATTTCAGACCGGCAAACGCCAGACGCGTCCATGACTGATCGCTTGAGCTTTCAGTGTTGTTCGCCTGAACGTTGTATTCCCACTGGCCGTAACCGGTCAGCTGGTCATTGATCTGAGTTTCGCCTTTGATGCCCAGACGCATGTAGGTCTGGTCGCCATCGTTGCTCTTATCATCAGAGAAATAGTGCAGACCGTCGATTTTACCGTACAGGTCTAATTTATTGCCGTCTTTGTTATAAACCTCAGCCGCATTTGCTGCGCCTGCTACCAGCAGAGCCGGTACCAGGAGGGACAGTACTTTAACTTTCATGTTATTAACCCTCTGTTTGTTATATGCCTTTATTATTCCACTGCTTACTGATTACCCTTCTAATCAGCCGGCCATTTCATTGTGCTGCAAAATGCAGAATAATCCAATAAGAATATGATACTAAAACTTCTAAGGTGTTTCAAAATACCCGCAAAATATTTCAATTTGTAAATGAAAGGGAACTTTTTTAAGCATAAAAAACGCAACAAAATAAGCACTAATAATCAAAAAATAAAAATAAACAAATAAAATCAATACATTAAAAATCAATTCATCTATAGCACTGAATGGTAAAACAAAAACGTCATCCGGGACTAAAATTATCCACGCTATCATCATTAACTTTATTTATTACCGTCATTCAGTTCTGAATGCCTGTTTACCCCTATTTCAACCGAATGCCTCGCATTCGGTTTTTTTTTACCGTTCTTTACATCACTTTAATTACTCCATGCCTGCCAACAAAAAAAATAACGACTATTAATCAAACAGCTATGCTGTGAAGAATCATTATTCAGACAATTCTTTGTTATTTAGTGCTATTTTTACTGACAGAAAAAGTAAATATTTGTACAACCTCCAGGCGGCTGTACATTTTGCCACCCGGTAAGTTTAAGATAAATCTCAAGGCAAAAAAGTGTTTGTATGATATCCAGATGTATGGATTTTCGACGTTAACCTTTATACTGTTTGTGGCATCCGCTACGCTCCCGTTGCTCCTGGCGCAACCGCCCGTTCATAAACACTGATGAGTCGCACTCTCACAAGATGACCTCGAAAAAATTGTCCCTAATCCCTGGCAACATTACCCGCTTCTTCATTTTAATGGTCATCGTCCTGCTGGCGACGATGGGGATCATGATTCAGAGCGCCGTGAATACCTGGCTGAAAGATAAAAGCTACCAGATTGTCGATATCAGTGATGACCTGCACAAACGCATTGATACCTGGCGCTACGCCACCTGGCAAATTTACGACAATATTGCCGCCACCTCGACCTCTTCCGGCGCGACTCAGGATACAGACTTACAGGAAACGCGTTTAAAGCAGGATGTTTACTATCTGGAGAAACCACGGCGTAAAACCGAAGCGCTGATTTTTGGTTCTCATGACAGTTCTACGCTGGAAATGACGAAAAAAATCTCCAGTTACCTCGACATTTTGTGGGGTGCGGAAACAATTCCATGGTCGATGTACTATCTGAATGGGCTTGATAACAGCCTGATTCTGGTTTCGACGCTGCCGTTGAAGGATTTATCATCCAGCTATAAAGAGTCGACCATCAGCAGCGTGGTAGAGTCGCGTCGGGAAGAAATGCTGCTTCAGGCAAATACCCTGGATGAACGCGAAACATTCTCTTCGCTGCGCCACCTCGTCTGGCAAAATGGCTACTACTTTACTTTGCGCACCACCTTCAACCAACCGGGCCATCTGGCGACCGTTGTGGCTTTCGATCTGCCCATTAATGACCTGATCCCCCCCAATATGTCGCTGGATAGTTTTCGTCTTGAACCGGATCCGTCAAAAAATATCGCCAGTACGCCGGATAAAGCAACAAGCGACATTGTCAGCATCAACTTTAATGGCCCACGGATTGAAATTATCACCACAATCAGTACCACCGGCATGCGTCTGATATGGAAAGTGCCCTTCGGCGAGCTGATTCTGGAATCCTTACAGAATATTTTACTGCCGCTCCTGCTGAACATCGGTTTGCTGGCGCTGACGCTGTTCGGTTTTACCACCTTCCGCCACTACAGCAACCGGAACAGCATATCCGGTACGGCGGTCTCTTCGGTCGCCAACAGTGAACTACGCGTCCAACGCGCTATCCATGAAGAGATCGTCTCGCTATTGCCGCTGGGGCTGCTGGTTCACGATCAGGAGGCTAACCGTACCGTCATCAGCAATCCTATCGCCGATCATCTGCTGCCGCATCTGAACCTGCAAAACATCACCAATATGGCCGATCAGCACCAGGGGGTAATCCAGGCGACGGTGAATAATGAGCTATATGAGATCCGCCAGTTTCGTAGCCAGGTCGCGCCTCGTACGCAAATATTCATTATTCGCGATCAGGATCGTGAAGTGATGGTAAATAAGAAGCTCCGACAGGCTCAGCGTCTGTACGAGAAAAATCAGCATAGTCGAACCGCTTTTATGCAACATATTGGCGCCGCGCTGAAGCAACCGGCACAAACGCTGGCGGAAGAGGCGGCTGCGCTGGGCATTAGCGAGAGTCGTAAGCTGGCACAGCATGCGGATGAACTGGTACAGCTGGTAGATGAAATACAGTTGGCAAATCTGCTGGAAAGCGATAACTGGAAAAGCGTTCAGGGGCGATTCTCTGTTCAGCAACTCATTGATGAAGTCGTACCTGAAGTCCTGCCGCTTATCAAACGCAAAGGTCTGCAACTGCTGATTAATAACGCGCTTCCGGCGAATGAGCAACGCTACGGCGATCGTGACGCGCTGCGGCGCACGCTTTTACTGCTTATCCAGTATTCAGTTACCACCACGCCAATTGGCAAGATCACCCTTGAAGTGAGTCAGGATGAGTCAGCGGACGATCGCCTGACCTTCCGCATACTCGACACCGGCAACGGCGTTTCCGGTAACGAAATCGACAATATGCACTTCCCGTTCCTCAACGCTACGCAGTCCGATCTGTACGGCAAAGCCAACGCCCTCACCTTCTGGCTCTGCGATCAACTGATGCGCAAACTGGGCGGTCAGTTGCATATCAACGCGCGTGAATCGCTGGGTACCCGCTACTCCCTGCATCTGAAAATGGCGGTCAGTGAAGAAGAGAGCGATTCAGGCGAGCATCTGCTGGATGATGTTGTGGTATTGCTTGATATCACCGCCAATGAAGTGCGCCGGATCGTTACGCGGCAACTTGAAAGCTGGGGAGCGAGCTGCATTACGCCGGATGACAAACTAACGCGTCAACAATATGATCTCTTTTTAACGGATAATCCGTCTAATCTTACTGCTTCAGGCTTGCTTTTAAGCGATGATGAGGCCGGAATACGCAAAATTGGCCCAGGCCAGCTTCGCGTTAACTTTAATATCAGCACCGCGATGCAGGAAGCGATCCTGCAGCTGATTGAGCAGCAGTTGGCTGATGAAGACGCTCCCGCCAGCGAGAGTAACGTGCAACTCCATGCCAGCGGCTATTACGCCCTGTTTGCCGACACGGTACCAGATGATGTTAAGAGGCTGTATAATGAACTAACAACGAGCGATTTCGCCGCACTGGCACAAACCGCTCATCGCCTGAAAGGGGCGTTTGCTATGCTAAATCTGGTACCCGGCAAACAGTTATGTGAAACGCTTGAACATCTGATTCGTGAAAAAGATGCGCAAGGAATAGAAAAATATGTCAGCGACATTGACGTCTACGTCAAGAGCTTGCTGTAGCAAGGTAGCCTAATACATGAACAATATGAACGTAATTATTGCCGATGACCATCCGATCGTACTGTTCGGTATTCGTAAGTCACTTGAGCAAATTGAGTGGGTAAACGTTGTCGGCGAGTTTGAAGACTCCACCGCATTAATCAATAATCTGCCAAAACTGGATGCACACGTTCTGATCACTGATTTATCCATGCCTGGCGATAAATACGGCGATGGCATTACGCTTATCAAGTATATCAAGCGCCATTTCCCGGATCTGTCGATCATTGTGCTGACGATGAATAACAATCCGGCGATCCTGAGCGCCGTGCTGGATCTGGATATTGAAGGGATCGTCCTGAAACAGGGGGCCCCGACCGATCTGCCGAAAGCGCTGGCGGCGCTGCAAAAAGGCAAAAAATTCACCCCGGAGAGTGTGTCGCGCCTGCTGGAGAAAATCAGCGCCGGCGGCTATGGTGACAAACGGCTGTCGCCAAAAGAGAGTGAAGTATTGCGCCTGTTCGCTGAAGGTTTCCTGGTCACCGAGATTGCCAAAAAGCTTAACCGCAGTATCAAAACCATCAGTAGCCAGAAGAAATCGGCGATGATGAAGCTCGGCGTGGAAAACGATATCGCCCTGCTGAATTATCTCTCTTCCGTTTCGCTGAGTTCAACGGACAAAGACTAACCCCTCTGCTCCCGGTCGGGCGGCGATAAACGCCGCGACCGGGAAAATCTTTTACTCTCTTCCCTGACGCACCCGCGCGGCATAAATCGCCAGGGTCTGCCTGATAATATCCAGAGTGACCGGCTTCGACAGACAACTGTCCATACCCGACTCCAGGCAGCGCTGTTTCTCTTCCGCCAGCGCATTGGCGGTCACCCCGATGACCGGCAGCGTCAGTCCCAACTGGCGAATGCGTTGGGTCAGGCGATAACCGTCCATATTCGGCATGTTGACGTCACTAAGCACAATATCAATATGCTGTTTACTTAATACATTCAGGGCATCAATGCCATCGTTTGCGGTGACGCAGCGATAACCCAACGATCCCAGTTGGTCGGCCAGCAGACGCCGGTTAATCGGGTGGTCATCCACCACCAGAATCATCATGTCATCATTATTGCTGTCCGTTTGCGTCTCCGGAATGGATAACGCAGGCTCGCTGCCTGCACTGGTGACCGCAATGTGGAAAATGCGCCCCAATAGCGACAACAACTCATGCGGTGTGGCAACACTGTGCAGCCACTCGCCGGGGACTCGCTCCTGCGGAATACCAATATGGCGACGACAGAAGATAACGGCAGCCAGGCCAGCCCAGGGCAAAGAGATCTCACTGTCGGTCAACAGGATGTCTTCAGCTCCCGGTTCTTGCCCGGTAAAGCGACGGAACGGAATCGCGTGATATGTCAGCAGCGACTCGATAAACAGCGCCAAAGAAGTATTATCTATCGCCAGCCAGCAGCATTTTTCAGACAAGCCGTCGCTAAGCAGCGGCAGGCTATTTTGTACGCCATAGAGTGGAATACGGATGGTAAACCGGCTGCCCATTCCGGGTTCGGTTTCGACGGCAATATCGCCATCCATCATGTTGATAAGCTTTTCACAAATGGCCAGGCCAAGCCCGGTTCCCTGGAAGTTGTGCTGCACCCCGGAACCGACCTGGAAGAACGGGTCGAACAGACGCACCACCTCTTTCGCCGGGATCCCTTCTCCGGTATCGCGAACGCTAATTTGCAGATAGTCGCCCGCCCGCTTTACATGCAGAATGATGCAGCCGGTATCGGTAAACTTAATCGCATTACTCAGCAGGTTTGAAATCACCTGCTGCAGGCGCATCGGATCGCCGGACATCAGTTGCGGCACATCGGGCTCAATAAAGCAGTACAGTCCTAGCTGTTTACGCACCACCAGCGGCAGGTAGTTGGCGGAAATATGGTTCATCACTTCCCGCGGCGAAAACGCCCGCGGCTCAATTTTCAGCTGCTCGGATTCAATTTTTGAGAAATCGAGAATATCGCTGATAATTTTCAGCAGCAGGCTGGAAGAGTTATTCATCGCCGTTACCAGTCGGCCAACCCCTTTCGGCAGTTCCTTGGTCTGCAGTAAATCCAGGTTGCCGATAATCCCGTACAACGGGGTACGCAGTTCGTGACTGACCGTCGCAAGGAACATGGATTTCGACTGACTGGCCTGCTCCGCAGCCTGCGCCATCTCCTGCAGCGATTCCTCCATTTTGACGCGCGCCGACACATCCACCAGCACGCAAATCGCCACATTCTCGTTACGGTAGCGTGAGTGAACAAAGCTGATTTGCAGATTGGTATTATTGCTGGTCAGCACATCGACAAAATTCACCTGCTGGCCGCAGATAATTTGCGTTAATCGCTGCCTGTCCTCATGCGTCAGCATATTGAGATAGTTATGCGCCAGCTCGTTACTCAGGATATTGGTGCCATCGAGCGTACGCAAAATACAGATCCCTACCGGCGCCGAGGCGACGATTTTTCGGTTGAACTGCTCGTGCTCTTCCAGCCGCTGAGCGTCATTTTCCGCCGGAATAAAGATCCGCCGTTCATACATCCGGGCGAGAGCAAAAAGGATCACGCCGGTCAGCAGGTTAAGCACGACGGCGTTAAGTACCAGCATCCGGATACGTTCCAGAACCTGATCCACCGATACCGAATAAACAATGCTCAACGAAGAGGGCGGCAGGCTCTTTTTCATCGCCAGCTCGCGAAAACCGGAAGTATAGCCAAACCACAGTCGCTCCTGCATCCACTTGGCATCCGGTTTTATATTGCTATCCGACCCGGCAAGCGAAATGAGCGACTGACCGTTATCGTCGAGAATCGTCACATTCATTGGCAGACTGCCGGGGATAAAGAAACTTTCCATCCGGATCGTTTGCTCTACGCCAAGCATCGCCTGCAGGCGGTTAGCCACATAAATCGGCGTCAGGGCGTAAAAATACCCGACGCCAGGACGCACGCCCTGGCTTATCCAGAACAGATTGTTACCGCGCTCGTTTTGCGGCGCATCACGATACTGCTCAATGCGCTGGTGCAAAACTTTTAACGTCTGGTCTCGCTCCAGCGGAATTTCGCGCAGGCCGAAGTTGGCCATACAGAGATTGTCGCTACCAATCAAAAAAATACGATTGAGGTCATAAGCTGTCGAAAAATTGTCACGCCAGTAACGCATAAACCATGCCAGCGACTGTAGCGAATTACGCCAGGTGGAGCTCATTAGCGTGCAATCGGAATCAGGATAGAGCGGTTCAAAATTAGGGATCGCAATATCACCGCGCTGAACCAGCGTGTCGCCGTCTTCACTCCCATCCGTCAGGCGGTTGCCAGCGACATATTTCAGCTCTTTAATCACGTCGGCGGTACGCTGAATATAGCGCTGCGCCTGATCGGCATTGAGGTTAAATTCCTGGCGAATTTTCGATTCCCGATCGTGCAGAGCATTGACGATGTAAAACACCGAGATAAAAGCGATTAACATCCACAGCAATACCGCCAGCGCTCTGAACAGGTAGCGTGAAACTTTCAGGGTTGTACGAAAGGAAGCAAGGTATTTCAATGTCGCAATGCTCGGCCGTCAGGGGCTCAACAGAATGGCGTTAAGGTAACGATAAAACAACGGCCCCGCAACGGGAAAACAAAAAGGGTCGGGATAACCCCGACCCTTTCAGAACAATTACCGTAGAGAATTACTCTTCATCTTCGGCAATATCATCATCACTTTCCGCTTCTGGCGCAATATCATCATCGCCTTCCGCCACGCTGCCATCGATAGCGTCCAGTTCCTCGTCATCAACCGGCTCAGCCACGCGCTGCAGGCCGACCACGTTTTCATCTTCCGCTGTACGGATGAGAATCACGCCCTGCGTGTTACGGCCCACAATGCTCACTTCAGAAACGCGGGTACGCACCAGCGTGCCTGCATCGGTGATCATCATGATCTGGTCGGCATCATCCACCTGTACCGCGCCAACAACAGAGCCGTTACGCTCGGTAACTTTAATGGAAATAACGCCCTGCGTACCACGAGACTTAGTTGGATATTCGCCTTCCGCCGTACGTTTACCGTAGCCATTCTGCGTCACGGTCAGGATAGCCCCTTCGCCGCGCGGAATAATCAGAGAGACAACCTTGTCTTCGCCCGCCAGCTTAATACCGCGCACGCCGGTCGCGGTACGACCCATCGCACGAACGGCATCTTCTTTAAAGCGCACCACTTTACCGGCGGCAGAGAACAGCATGACTTCGTCGGAACCGGAGGTCAGATCCACGCCAATCAGCTCGTCGCCTTCGTTGAGGTTCACCGCGATGATACCGGCGGAACGCGGACGGCTGAACTCGGTCAGCGCCGTTTTCTTCACCGTACCGCTGGCGGTGGCCATAAAGACGTTAACGCCCTCTTCGTACTCGCGTACCGGCAGAATAGCGGTAATACGCTCGTCGGCTTCCAGCGGCAGCAGGTTGACGATCGGACGACCGCGCGCGCCACGGCTCGCTTCCGGCAGCTGATAAACCTTCATCCAGTACAGACGGCCACGGCTGGAGAAGCAAAGGATCGTGTCGTGGGTGTTAGCCACCAGCAGACGGTCGATAAAGTCTTCTTCTTTAATACGCGCCGCAGATTTGCCTTTCCCGCCACGACGCTGCGCTTCGTAATCGGTTAACGGCTGATACTTCACGTAGCCCTGATGGGACAAGGTCACAACAACATCTTCCTGGTTGATCAGATCTTCGATGTTGATATCAGCGCTATTGGCGGTGATTTCCGTACGGCGCTGGTCGCCGAACTGATCGCGCACCAGCTCCAGCTCTTCACGAATCACTTCCATCAGACGCTCGGCGCTGCCCAGAATGTGCAGCAGTTCCGCGATCTGTTCCAGCAACTCTTTGTACTCGTCGAGCAGTTTTTCATGCTCAAGACCCGTCAGTTTCTGCAGACGCAGATCCAGAATCGCCTGCGCCTGTTGTTCAGTCAGGTAATACTGACCATCGCGCACGCCAAATTCCGGTTCCAGCCATTCCGGACGCGCGGCATCATCACCGGCGCGTTCCAGCATCGCCGCAACGTTGCCCAGATCCCACGGACGGGCGATTAACCCCGCTTTTGCTTCTGCCGGCGTCGGCGCACGACGGATCAGCTCGATGATCGGATCGATGTTCGCCAGCGCAACCGCCAGCGCTTCAAGGATATGCGCACGATCGCGGGCTTTACGCAGCTCGAAAATGGTACGACGCGTCACCACTTCGCGGCGGTGGCGCACAAACGCGGCAATAATTTCTTTCAGGTTCATGATCTTCGGCTGTCCATGGTGCAAAGCAACCATGTTGATACCGAAGGAGACCTGCAGTTGAGTCTGTGAATAAAGGTTGTTAAGCACGACCTCACCCACCGCGTCACGCTTAACTTCAATCACGATGCGCATGCCGTCTTTATCGGACTCGTCGCGCAGCGCGCTGATACCTTCAACGCGTTTATCTTTCACCAGCTCGGCGATTTTCTCGATCAGACGCGCTTTGTTCACCTGATACGGAATTTCATGCACGATGATGGTTTCGCGGCCGGTTTTGGCATCAGCTTCCACTTCCGCGCGTGCGCGAATGTACACTTTCCCGCGACCGGTGCGATAGGCTTCTTCAATACCGCGGCGACCGTTGATGATCGCGGCGGTCGGAAAGTCCGGGCCCGGAATGTGTTCCATCAGCCCTTCAATGCTGATGTCTTCGTTTTCGACGTACGCCAGACAGCCGTTGATCACTTCGGTCAGGTTGTGCGGCGGAATATTGGTTGCCATACCGACTGCGATACCGGACGAACCGTTGACTAACAGGTTCGGGATTTTGGTCGGCATGACGTCAGGGATCTTCTCCGTGCCGTCATAGTTATCGACGAAATCCACCGTCTCTTTTTCCAGGTCGGCCATCAGTTCATGGGCGATCTTCGCCAGACGGATTTCTGTGTAACGCATCGCCGCGGCGGAGTCGCCATCGACAGAACCAAAGTTACCCTGACCATCTACCAGCATATAACGCAAGGAGAATGGCTGTGCCATACGTACAATGGTGTCATAAACGGCGGTATCACCATGAGGGTGGTATTTACCTATGACGTCACCAACAACACGGGCAGATTTTTTATAGGCTTTGTTCCAGTCATTGCCCAATACGTTCATGGCGTATAGTACGCGACGGTGAACCGGCTTCAGGCCATCTCGGACGTCCGGCAGCGCACGGCCAACAATGACCGACATCGCATAATCCAGATACGAGCTTTTCAGCTCTTCCTCGATGTTGACCGGTGTAATTTCTCTCGCAAGGTCGCTCATCTAACCGCTATCCCTCTACTGTATCCCGGATTCAAAGGTCGCAAATTATAACACAGCCGCAGTAATACGGGTAAATCTATACCCAATGAATTTCTCGCCGCATCAGGACGGCGAATTCGTCGCGAATGAATGTCTCCAGCCAGGAGTAGCGAAGGCTGGCAAAGCTGGCGACGGCATATACGGTTTATTCACGGCGGTCTGCTGATATACTCCCAGACCTGAATCGAAGAAGGAGTAAAAGCGCTCATGAATGCCGAAAAATCGTCGGTAGCCCACAACGTTGATCATAATGAAATCGCTAAATTTGAAGCCGTCGCATCACGCTGGTGGGATTTAGAGGGCGAGTTCAAACCATTGCATCGCATCAACCCTCTGCGTCTCAGCTACATCGCGGAGCGCTCCGGCGGTCTGTTCGGCAAAAAAGTGCTCGATGTCGGCTGCGGCGGCGGTATTCTTGCGGAAAGCATGGCGCGCGAAGGCGCAACGGTGACCGGTCTCGATATGGGTTTTGAACCCTTACAGGTGGCGAAACTGCATGCGCTGGAGAGCGGTATACAGGTCGAATATATTCAGCAAACGGTCGAAGAGCACGCGGGAAAACACGCTCAGCAGTACGACGTGGTCACCTGCATGGAGATGCTGGAACACGTCCCGAACCCACAGTCGGTCGTGCACGCCTGCGCGCAGTTGGTCAAACCCGGCGGCCACGTTTTCTTCTCGACCATTAACCGTAACGGTAAAGCGTGGCTGATGGCGGTGGTGGGCGCCGAGTACATTATGAAGATGGTGCCCAAGGGGACCCATGATGTGAAGAAATTCATTAAACCTGCGGAGCTGATTGGCTGGGTAGATCAGACTATTCTGAAAGAACAGCATATTACCGGCCTGCATTACAATTTATTGACCAATACCTTCAAGCTGGCGCCAGGTGTTGATGTTAATTATATGTTGCATACAACGACGAAAAACACATAACGTCAGCAGTTTTTCCTATGATGATTGCGCGGCATCAAGCCGCGTGATTTCTTCTTCCGATGAAGAAATCGGCACCCGATCAAATTTTCATTTTTTTTTCTGATTTATTGACATCTTCTCCAGGCCTTATGTGGCGTGGATTTCACGATTATTCCCCTTACGCAACCTCAATTTAACGTCAAAATCAACTCTTGTACTCAAAAGAATCCTTACTAGAATACTCACCATATAGCGTTTCTTTTATCAATAACCCCCTACATATAGTATTTATCCACAGAGTTAGTCACAACGAGTCTCTGTGGATAAGTGGGGGATATCTTCTTTCACGGACAGGTATAATCCACATGAATCAGAGTCTGCTGGTGACAAAGCGCGACGGTCGCACCGAGCGCATCAATCTCGACAAAATCCATCGCGTACTGGATTGGGCGGCAGAAGGGCTGAATAACGTATCCATCTCCCAGGTAGAACTGCGCTCCCATATTCAGTTCTATGACGGCATCAAAACGGCCGATATTCACGAAACCATCATCAAAGCCGCCGCGGACCTTATTTCCCGCGATGCGCCGGATTACCAGTATCTCGCTGCGCGCCTGGCGATTTTCCATCTGCGTAAAAAAGCCTACGGTCAGTTTGAGCCGCCAGCGCTGTTCGATCACGTCACAAAGATGGTGAAAAACGGCAAATACGATACCCATCTGCTGGAAGACTACACGGAAGAAGAGTTCAGGCAGATGGATTCGTTCATCCAGCACGACCGCGATATGACCTTCTCCTACGCGGCCGTTAAGCAACTGGAAGGCAAATATCTGGTACAGAACCGGGTCACCGGTGAGATCTATGAAAGCGCGCAGTTCCTGTACATTCTGGTTGCCGCCTGCCTGTTCTCCAACTATCCGCGTGAAACGCGTCTGGATTACATCAAGCGCTTCTATGACGCGGTATCCACGTTTAAAATCTCGCTGCCGACGCCGATTATGTCCGGCGTGCGCACCCCGACCCGTCAGTTCAGCTCCTGCGTGCTGATCGAGTGCGGCGACAGTCTGGACTCCATTAACGCCACTTCCAGCGCCATTGTTAAATACGTCTCGCAGCGCGCCGGTATCGGCATTAACGCAGGGCGTATCCGCGCGCTGGGCAGCCCGATTCGCGGCGGCGAAGCCTTCCACACCGGCTGTATCCCGTTCTATAAGCACTTCCAGACGGCGGTGAAATCCTGCTCCCAGGGCGGTGTGCGCGGCGGCGCGGCAACCCTCTTCTACCCACTGTGGCATCTGGAAGTGGAAAGTCTGCTGGTACTGAAAAATAACCGTGGTACCGACGCCAACCGCGTTCGTCACATGGACTACGGCGTACAAATCAACAAGCTGATGTATACCCGTCTGCTGAAAGGGGGAGACATTACCCTGTTCAGCCCGTCCGACGTTCCGGGTCTGTATGATGCGTTCTTCGCCGACCAGGATGAGTTTGAACGCCTGTACACCAAGTACGAGCAGGACGACAGCATTCGTAAGCAGCGTATTAAAGCAGTTGAACTGTTCTCGCTGATGATGCAGGAACGCGCCTCCACCGGCCGTATCTACATCCAGAACGTTGACCACTGCAACACCCACAGCCCGTTTGACCCGGCTGTCGCCCCGGTCCGTCAGTCCAACCTGTGTCTGGAAGTCGCCCTGCCGACCAGGCCGCTGGAAGATGTTAACGATGAAAACGGCGAAATCGCGCTGTGCACCCTGTCCGCCTTCAACCTCGGCGTGATTGATAGCCTGGATGAACTGGAAGATCTGGCGGTACTGGCGGTTCGCGCGCTGGACGCCCTGCTGGATTACCAGGACTACCCGATTCCGGCGGCTAAGCGCGGCGCAATGGGCCGTCGTACTCTGGGGATTGGCGTCATTAACTTTGCCTACTATCTGGCGAAGCACGGCAAACGCTACTCAGACGGCAGCGCCAACAACCTGACGCACAAAACGTTCGAAGCGATTCAATATTATCTGCTGAAAGCTTCTAACGAACTGGCTATCGAGCAAGGGGCCTGCCCGTGGTTTAACGAAACCACCTATGCGCAGGGTATTCTGCCGATCGATACCTACAAAAAAGACCTCGATGCGATCGTCAGCGAATCCCTGCATTACGACTGGGAATCCCTGCGCGAATCGATCAAAACGCACGGTCTGCGTAACTCCACGCTCTCTGCGCTGATGCCGTCTGAGACCTCTTCGCAGATCTCCAACGCCACCAACGGGATCGAACCGCCACGCGGCCACGTCAGCATTAAAGCGTCGAAAGACGGTATTCTGCGCCAGGTGGTGCCGGACTACGAAAAACTGCAGAACGGTTATGAACTGCTGTGGGAGATGCCGAACAACGACGGTTACTTGCAACTGGTGGGCATTATGCAGAAGTTTATCGACCAGTCGATTTCAGCCAATACCAACTACGATCCGACGCGTTTCCCGTCAGGAAAAGTGCCGATGCAGCAGTTGCTGAAAGACTTGCTCAATGCCTATAAATTCGGCGTAAAAACACTGTACTATCACAACACCCGCGATGGCGCGGAAGATGCCCAGGATGACCTGGCGCCGTCCATCCAGGACGATGGCTGCGAAAGCGGCGCATGTAAGATCTAAGTTATTTTGCCGGGTGGCGCGACGCTTACCCGGCCTACGGTTTTGTAGGCCCGGCAAACGAACTACCGCCGGGCGATACAATTTCAACAGGACTCACATTTAATGGCATATACCACTTTTTCGCAGACCAAAAACGATCAGTTGCTTGAGCCGATGTTTTTTGGTCAGCCGGTGAACGTCGCCCGCTACGATCAGCAAAAATATGACATCTTTGAAAAGCTGATTGAAAAGCAACTTTCTTTCTTCTGGCGTCCGGAAGAAGTTGACGTTTCCCGCGACCGTATCGACTATCAGGCGTTGCCGGAGCACGAAAAGCACATTTTTATCAGCAACCTCAAGTATCAGACGCTGCTGGATTCCATTCAGGGGCGTAGTCCGAACGTCGCCCTGCTGCCGCTGATCTCGATCCCGGAGCTGGAAACCTGGGTTGAAACCTGGGCATTCTCCGAGACTATCCACTCGCGCTCCTACACCCATATCATCCGTAACATCGTTAACGATCCGGCGGTGGTGTTTGACGATATTGTCACCAATGAGCAGATTCAGAAACGCGCGGAAGGGATCTCCAGCTACTACGACGAATTGATCGAGCTGACCAGCTACTGGCATCTGCTGGGCGAGGGTACGCACAGCGTTAATGGCAAAACCATTACCGTTAACCTGCGCGAGCTGAAAAAGAAACTCTACCTGTGCCTGATGAGCGTTAACGCGCTGGAAGCTATCCGCTTTTACGTCAGCTTCGCCTGTTCATTCGCCTTCGCCGAGCGCAAGCTGATGGAAGGTAACGCCAAGATTATTCGTCTGATCGCCCGTGATGAAGCGCTGCACCTGACCGGCACGCAGCATATGCTGAACCTGCTGCGTTCCGGCGCCGATGACCCGGAAATGGCGGAAATCGCCGAAGAGTGCAAGCAGGAGTGCTATGACCTGTTCGTGCTGGCGGCTCAGCAGGAAAAAGAGTGGGCGGATTATCTGTTCCGTGACGGTTCAATGATTGGCCTGAACAAAGATATTCTGTGCCAGTACGTCGAATACATCACCAACATCCGCATGCAGGCGGTTGGTCTCGATCTGCCGTTCCAGACCCGCTCCAACCCGATCCCGTGGATCAACACCTGGCTGGTGTCCGATAACGTGCAGGTTGCGCCGCAGGAAGTGGAAGTCAGTTCTTATCTGGTCGGGCAGATCGATTCCGAAGTCGATGCTGACGACCTGAGCAACTTCCAGCTCTGATGAGTCGTATTTTTCTGAAGATTTCTGACACTCGCCTGGAGTGTCAGGATGAACACCCTTCTCTGCTGGCCGCGCTGGAATCGCATAATATCAACGTGGAATACCAGTGCCGCGAAGGCTACTGCGGCTCCTGCCGCTGTCGTCTGCTCTCAGGCCAGGTAGACTGGCTGACGGAGCCGCTGGCATTTATCAGTGAAGGGGAAATTTTGCCCTGCTGTTGCAGGGCAAAAGGGGATATTGAGATCGAGATGTGATTTTGTCGGGTAGCGCGCAGCGCTCCCGACCAACAAAACCGCAGTTCACAGGCCAGGTAAGGCAAAGCCGCCATCCAGCTTTTTAGTGTTTCTCCTGCAAAAACGCCACCGCTTTATCCGGGAAATCGGTGAACAATCCTTCCACGCCCGCCTTGTTATACAGGATGTCATAAAGCTGATTAACATCCGTGGCGTAGTCAGGAAGGCGATCGGCGCGAACGGTGTAAGGATGCACCACCATCTTGTTCTGCTGCGCCTCTTTCACCATGCCGGTCAACGTGATATGCCCCACCGTCGATTTTTCATCAATCAGCATATGGTAGTCCGGGCCGATCCCGTCGGCATAGCTGGCGATCTGTTTCATCGCGCCGGGCCTGAACATCCAGTCGTAGTTATAGTTAACCCAACTGCCGTCCGGCTGTTTTTGCTGAGTTTCATTCCAGTCGGTGTACGCAATCAACTGCACCAGATTGAGATCCATCCCCCTCTTCGGTTCCAGCTCATTCTTAATGCGCTTCAACTCCGCTGCATCGAAACACTGCAAATAGACGTTATCTTTTTTACCGGTATAACCATACTTTTTCAGCACATCCAGCGTCTTAGCCGCAATATCCTTCCCTTCCTGATGATGGAACCACGGCGCTTTGATTTCCGGATAGATACCGATATTTTTCCCGGTCGAATGATTCAGCCCCTGAACAAGTTCTATCTCTTCCTCAAAGGTATGCACGCGGAAATCTGATTTCCCCATCGGGAAACGGCCAGGGTAAGTCTGTACTTTCTTGCCGTTCTCAATGTCAAAACCTTCGGTAAACTTCAGGGATTTAATTTCATCCAGCGTGAAATCAATGGCGTAGTAACGCCCGTCCTGGCGAGCGCGATTCGGGAAACGTTCGGCAACATCAGTGACCCGGTCAAGGTAGTGGTCATGCAGGACGACCAGATGGTCGTCCTTCGTCATCACCAGATCCTGCTCAAGATAATCGGCGCCCTGCGCGTAGGCCATCGCTTTCGCCGGTAGAGTATGTTCCGGCAGGTAACCGCTGGCGCCGCGATGGGCGATAACGATTTTATCCCCCGCCGCCGCGCTGACGCTCAACGTCGCTCCCGCCAGTAGAATTGCGCCCATGAACGTCGATAAGGATGTTTTCATACGCATTCCTTAAGTTAAGCCTTTTTCAACTGCGCGTGGTGACGCTTTTCACCAACCATCGCCACTGCCAGCAGCAGGACAGCCAGCACGCTACCGCCAATCATCACCATAAAGCCGCCATCCCAGCCAAAGAAGTCAACGGTATAGCCAACAATGGCGCTCGCCGCCACGGAGCCGCCGAGATAGCCGAACAACCCGGTAAAGCCCGCAGCCGTACCCGCCGCCTTTTTCGGCGCCAGCTCCAGGGCATGCAGGCCAATCAGCATCACCGGGCCGTAAATCAGGAAACCGATAACAATCATACAGGCCATATCCACGCCAGGATTACCCGGCGGGTTCAGCCAGTAAACCACGGTGGCAATGGTCACCAGCGTCATAAAGAAGACGCCGGTCGCGCCACGGTTGCCCTTAAACACCCTATCGGACATCCATCCGCAAATCAGGGTGCCAGGGATCCCGGCATATTCGTATAAGAAATAAGCCCAGGAGGATTTATCCAGCGCGAAGTGCTTCACCTCTTTCAGGTAAGTCGGCGACCAGTCGAGAACGCCGTAGCGCAGCAGATAAACGAACACATTCGCCACCGCGATATACCACAGCAGCTTATTCGGCAGGACGTACTGCATGAAAATCTGTTTTGCGGTCAGTTCTTCTTCATTCTTTTCGCTGTAATCATCCGGGTAGTCGTTTTTATACTCTTCAATCGGCGGCAAACCGCAAGACTGCGGCGTATCGCGCATCATGGCGAAGGCGAAAATCGCCAGTAAAATGGCGCCGAAAGCAGGCATATACAACGCCGCATGCCAGTCGTTAAACCAGGCCATCCCCAGCAGGAACAGCAACGGCGGGATCCCGCCGCCGACGTTATGCGCGCAGTTCCACACCGACACGATCCCGCCGCGTTCCTTCTGCGACCACCAGTGCACCATCGTGCGTCCGCAGGGCGGCCACCCCATTCCCTGGAACCACCCGCACAAAAACAGCAGGACAAACATCACCATAATGCTGGAGGTCGCCCAGGGCACAAAACCCATGACCAGCATCACCAGCGCGGCCAGGATCAAACCAGCGGGTAAGAAAATGCGCGGATTCGAACGATCGGAAACGGACCCCATGATGAATTTCGAAAATCCGTAGGCAATAGAGATGCCGGAGAGCGCAAAACCGAGATCGCCACGGGAAAACCCCTGCTCGATCAGATAAGGCATTGCCAGGGCAAAGTTCTTACGTACCAGATAGTAAGCGGCATAGCCGAAAAATATACCAATAAAGATCTGCCAACGTAATCGACGATATACCGGGTCGATTTCCGCCTCTGGCAAACGCGCTTTATGCGCAGCAGGTTTAAAAATACTTAACATTACAGCCTCCGTGACCAGTACGGTTCTCTTTATGTTGATGCAAAAAAGCCAGTTTATTCACCAGGTTCCGTTGAGACTGCGATAGTAGGCAAAGCGCTGTGTCGATACTGTGAAACATTGCACATATTGTTACAGAAATATGACAAAATTTTCCATTGTGAGCACAAAATCACAAATTCAGTTCGAATTTCGCTCGAATATGCTCGAAATCAAACAATCCACACGTTCAGTATGGCTAAATGATGTAAAGCGAAAGTAGAGGGATGTGAAAATGGCCGACACCCAGGAATGCGATGTCATTATCATCGGCGGCGGCGCAACCGGCGCGGGGATCGCGCGGGACTGTTCGCTGCGAGGGCTACGTGTGGCGCTGATTGAGCGACATGACATCGCCACCGGCGCAACCGGACGTAACCATGGATTATTGCACAGCGGCGCACGCTACGCGGTCACCGATAGCGAATCGGCGCGAGAGTGCATTAGCGAAAACCGGATCTTACGCCGCATCGCCCGTCACTGTATTGAGCCAACCAGCGGGTTGTTTATCACGCTACCCGAAGACGATCTGGCCTATCAGCAAACCTTTATCACCGCCTGCCGACAGGCGGATATTGATGCTAATCCCCTGACGCCCGCCGAAGCGCTGCGCATTGAACCTGCCGTCAATCCCACGTTAATCGGCGCCGTTCAGGTTCCCGACGGCACCGTAGATCCCTTCCGTCTTACCGCCGCCAATATGCTGGATGCCCGCGAGCATGGCACGCTGGTGCTCACCGGCTGTGAAGTCACCGGTTTACTTCGCGAGAGCGATCGCGTCTGCGGCGTCCACTTTTATGACCACCAACATCATGCAGCGCGTACGCTACGCGCCAGCGTGGTGGTCAACGCCGCCGGTATCTGGGGGCAGCACATCGCCGAGTATGCCGACCTGCGCGTCGCCATGTTCCCGGCCAAGGGGTCTCTGTTAATCCTCGATCACCGTATTAACCAACAGGTCATTAACCGCTGCCGCAAACCCGCCGACGCCGATATTCTGGTGCCCGGCGATACCATCTCGCTAATCGGCACCACCTCAATGCATATCGCCTATGATGAAATAGACGATAACCGGGTCACCGCCGCCGAAGTCGATATCCTGCTGCGCGAAGGTGAAAAGCTGGCCCCGGTACTGGGCCGCACCCGCGTGCTGCGCGCTTACTCCGGCGTGCGCCCGCTGGTCGCCAGCGATGACGATCCGAGCGGGCGCAACGTCAGTCGCGGCATCGTCCTGCTCGATCACGCCCAACGCGACGGCCTGAACGGCTTTATCACCATCACCGGCGGCAAGCTGATGACCTATCGCCTGATGGCGGAATGGGCCACGGATGCGGTGTGCCGCAAACTGGGCAACACCACGCCCTGCACCACTGCCGATACGCCGCTGCCCGGTTCGCAGGAATCGGCAGAAACCACCCTGCGCAAAATTATCTCTTTACCTGCGCCGCTGCGCGGGTCGGCCATCTATCGCCATGGCGATCGCACCCCTGCCTGGCTTGGCGATAGCCGCCAGCACCGAAGTCTGGTCTGCGAATGCGAAGCCGTCACCGCCGGCGAAGTTCAGTACGCAGTGGAAAATCTGGCGGTGAAAAATCTGCTCGATTTGCGCCGCCGCACCCGCGTCGGCATGGGGACCTGCCAGGGCGAACTGTGCGCCTGTCGCGCCGCCGGACTGCTACAGCGCTTCAACGTCGCCACCTCTGCGCAATCCCTCACGCAGTTGTCTGAATTTCTTAACGAACGCTGGAAAGGCGTGCAACCGGTCGCCTGGGGCGATGCGCTGCGCGAAAGCGAGTTTACCCGTTGGGTTTATCTCGGCCTGTGCGGGCTACAGAAGGAGCATCAGGATGAAGTTTGATTGCGTGATTATCGGCGGCGGACTGGCCGGGTTACTATGCGGGCTGGCGCTAAACCAGCGCGGCCTGCGCAGCGTGATTGTCAGTCGCGGTCAAAGCGCCCTGCACTTCTCTTCCGCCTCGCTGGATCTGCTCTCGGCGCTGCCGAACGGTGAAAGCGTCACCGATATCGCTCACGGCATAAACCAGCTAACCCACCAGCTTCCGCAACACCCTTATGCCAGACTTGGCGTCGAGCGGGTTATGATGTACGCCCGCCAGACCCAGCAACTGCTTGCCGCCAGCGGCATCGTCATGCAGGGAGACGCCAGCCAGTCGCATCTGCGCGTCACGCCGTTAGGAACGTTACGCGCGGCCTGGCTTTCACCGCAGGAAATCGCTACCGCGCCGCTGCCCGCTCGCCAGGTCTGTCTGGTGGGGATTAGCGGTTTCGCCGATTTCCAGCCGCATCTGGCCGCGGCCTCACTGAATCAGCGCGGCGTCAGCGCGACGGCGAAAGAGATCGATTTACCTCTGCTTGATGTCCTGCGCGATAATCCCTCCGAATTCCGCGCCGCGAATATCGCCCGCCTGCTGGACGACGACGCCCATTGGCCGACGCTGCTGGCCGCGCTCCGTCCGCTCGCGCAGCAACACAATTTGTTAATCATGCCAGCCTGTTTCGGTCTCGCCGATGATCGCCTCTATCACTGGCTGCAACAACGCTTGCCCTGCCCGCTTCGCCTGCTGCCGACTCTGCCGCCATCGGTGCCGGGGATGCGCCTGCACGCTCAGCTACAGCGCCAGTTTATTCGTCGCGGCGGAACCTGGCTTAATGGGGATGAAGCGATCAACATCAGTCATCATAATGGTGTCGTTGACGCAGTCTGGACGCGCAACCACGGCGATATCCCGCTGCGTCCGCGTTTTGCCGTGCTGGCCAGCGGCAGCTTTTTCAGTAATGGACTGGTCGCCGAACGTGACGCTGTGCGGGAGCCGATTCTCGGTCTCGACCTGCAACAGACGTTACCGCGCGAAGGCTGGTATCAGCAGGACTTTTTTGCTTCGCAGCCCTGGCAACGTTTCGGCCTGAAAACCGATGCGAATCTACGCCCGCAGCGTCAGGGGCAGCCACTGGAAAATTTGTTCGCCATTGGTTCCCTGCTCGGAGGTTTTGACGCCATTGCCCTGGGATGCGGCGGCGGCATCTGCGCGGTGACGGCGCTGCATGCCGCAAAGCAAATTAGCGAGCTTGCCGGAGAAGAATCATGAACGACACCCGTTTTGAGCAATGCATTAAATGCACCGTTTGCACTACCGCCTGCCCTGTCAGCCGCGTCAATCCGCGTTATCCGGGCCCCAAGCAGGCCGGACCGGACGGCGAGCGTTTACGTCTGAAGGACGGAGCCCTCTACGATGAAGCGTTAAAATATTGCATCAACTGTAAGCGTTGCGAGGTAGCCTGCCCTTCAGATGTCAGAATCGGCGATATTATCCAGCGGGCGCGCATTCAGTACAGTCAGCAAAAACCGACCTTGCGCGATGCCGTGCTCAGCCACACCGACCTGATGGGCACGCTATCCACACCGTTTGCACCGCTGGTTAATGCCGTAACCGGGCTAAAGCCGGTACGCCAGGTTCTCGACGCAACGCTGAAAATCGATCATCGCCGCACGCTGCCTAAATATGGTTTCGGCACCTTTCGTCGCGCCTGGCGCCAGTTGGCCGCCCAACAGGCGCAATATCGCGAGCAGGTCGCTTTCTTTCACGGTTGCTATGTCAACTATAATCATCCGCAACTGGGCAAAGATCTTGTCCGCGTGATGAACGCTATGGGGGTCGGCGTGCAGTTACTCAGCAAAGAGAAGTGCTGCGGCGTGCCGTTAATCGCCAACGGATTTTTTGCTAAAGCGCGTAAACAGGCGCTCAGTAACGTCGCGGCGATGCGGGAAAATAACCTGCCGATTATCGCCACCTCATCGACCTGCGCCTTTACCTTGCGCGACGAATATTCGCATGTGCTGGATATCGATAATCACGACATTCGCGAACGGATTGAACTGGCTACCCGCTGGATTTGGCGTCAGTTGGATGCCGGTCGCAGTTTGCCTTTAAAATCGCTGCCGCTGAAGGTGGTTTATCACACCCCTTGTCATATGGAGAAAATGGGCTGGTCGCTGTATACCCTTGAGCTACTGCGGCTGATCCCCGGCTTGCAACTGCAAGTGCTCGATTCCCAGTGCTGCGGTATCGCCGGAACCTACGGGTTTAAGTCGGAGAATTACGCTTCGTCGCAGGCGATTGGCGCACCGCTGTTCCGGCAGATTGACGAAAGCGGCGCAGATCTGGTGGTGACCGATTGCGAAACCTGCAAGTGGCAGATTGAGATGTCCACCAGCAAGCGCTGTGAACATCCCATCTCCCTGCTGGCGCAGGCGCTGGCCTGAAAACCCGCGCCATTAAGCGCCTAGTAGCTCCCCTTTCCTCCCGGTTGCCCGGCTACCGGCTTGAACATCGCCAGCCGGTTATCCAGCGCGCTGGTATAAAGCTGGGTATCGACGCCCACGGCGACGAAGTTCGCCCCCCACGCCAGTGCTTTTTGCGCCATTTCCGGGTCCACAGCCAGGAATCCGGCAGCTTTCCCCGCCGCGCGAATGCGGCGGATGCTCTGTTCTATAATCCGCTGCACCTCCGGGTGACCCGCGTTATCCGGATACCCCAGCGAAGCCGATAAATCAGCAGGACCAATAAATACGCCATCAATGCCCTCCACTTCGAGAATCGCATCCAGGTTATCAAGCGCCGTTTTGCTCTCCACCTGGATCAACAAGCAGAGTTCATCATTCGCCTGCGCCATATAGTTTTCGACCCTTCCCCAGCGTGCGGCGCGGGCCACTCCGGCGCCGACGCCGCGCGTCCCGATCGGCGGATAACGGGTTGCCGAAACAATCTCCCGCGCCTGTCCGGCGGTATCGACCATCGGTACCAGCAGCGTTCTGGCGCCGATATCCAGCACCTGCTTAATCAGGGTGCGACTGCCCTCTACCGGGCGAATCACCGGCTGACTGGCATACGGCGCAATAGCCTGAAGCTGATGATAAAGATCCTGGATAGTATTCGGCGCATGTTCGCCGTCGATCAGCAGCCAGTCGTAACCTGAAGTGGCGGCGATCTCGGCCATATAAGAGGAGGTCGAGCTCAGCCACAGGCCAATTTGCGCTTCCCCCTGTAATAATCCCGCTTTAAACGGATTCGATAAAATTGCGTTCATAGGTATCCCTTACGTTAATGCTGTACGCTGTCAGCCCGCGGAACGGCGCGATTAACACGCAGTGAAAAGATAATAGCGACCCCAATAATCGCCACACCGGCAAGCGTCAATAATCCGGCGGCATCACTAGCGAAAATCGTTTCCGCCTGGACACGAACAATCGGTGCCAGAAAACCGCCAATGGCGCCGAACAGATTGATGAAACCAATGCCAGCGGCCAGCGCCGTGCCGGACAACAACTGAGTCGGCATGGTCCAGAAAACCGGCTGCACGGCAATCACGCCAACGGCGGCTACGCACAGGGCGATAATCGCCAGCACCGGTGAAACCAGCCCGGAGACGGCAATGCCAAACGCCGCCGCCAGCAGGGTGAATGCCGCAATATTACGGCGCTCGCCGGTACGGTCGGAATAGCGAGGAATAAGCCAGGTGCCAAGTAGCGCCGCAATCCACGGGATGGCGGTCACCACCGAGGCCACAAACCCGACTTTGGCGCCCAGCAGCGCGGCAACCTGGGTCGGCAGGAAGAAAATCAAACCGTAAACCGCTACCTGAATAGTCAGATAGATAATCGCCAGTTGCCAGACCCGGCCATTGCGCAGCGCATCGGAGAGCCGCGATGTGATCTTTTTCTCCTCTTCTCTGGCCAGTTCGCCGATCAGCGCCTGTTTTTCAGTCGCGCTCAGGAAACGCGCATTTTGCGGCGTGTCGTCCAGCCAGAAGAAGGTAAATACCCCCGCGCCAACGGCCAATAATCCCTCAATAATGAACATCCAGAACCAACCCGGATGCCCCATAAAACCGTGCATTTCCAGCAGCGCACCGGATAAAGGCGAACCGAGAGTCAACGCCAGCGGTGCCCCCATATAGAACAGCCCCATGATGCTGGCGCGATTTTGCTGCGGAAACCACTGGGAGGTCAGGTAGATCATTCCGGGGAAAAAGCCTGCTTCGGCAGCCCCGAGTAAGGTGCGTATCAGCAAAAATTTCGCTTCCGTATCCGCCCCAGCCATCGCTGCGGAGAGCACGCCCCACAGCAGCGTGGTGCAGCCAATCCATTTTCGCGCGCCGAATTTGCGCATCAGCAGGTTAGCAGGCACGCCAAGAAAGGCGTATACCACAAAGAAAATCCCCGCCCCCAGCGCATAGGCTTCATTACTTAACCCGGTATCCAGTTGGTAGGTCTCTTTGGCAAAACCGATATTCGAGCGGTCAAGAAACGCCAGCACGTACAGCGCCAGCATAAACGGGATCAAACGGGCGCGGTTTTTCTTCACCACGCTCTCAAGCAAGGTGTTGCTCATCGTAATATCCTCAAGAAGAGGCCGCACGTCAGCACGGTGCGGCACGGCAGGATCAGTGGCTATAAGGTCGCTTCAGGTTGCAGTCGCGATTCAGCTCGACGCCAAATCCCGGCTTATCCAGCACGCTTTTGTGAATGCGCCCCTTCTCCGGCACCGGCTCGCCAACCAGAATCGGATCGAACTGCGGACGCAAGGTTGAACAATCCGGGCTGGTCATCAGGAACTCGCTAAACGGCGTGTTGGTAAACGTAATGACCGCATGGTGGGAATAGACGGATGAACCGTGCGGTACCACCAGTTGGCCGCGCGCTTTGGCGATCGCCGCGATCTCCACCAGCGTGGTCAGGCCGCCGCACCAGCCAACATCAGGCTGCATAATATCAATGCCGGTTTCCGACAGCGTACGGAAGGATTGCAGCGTACCGTGATGCTCGCCGCTGGTGACCATCATCCCGGCTGGCGCATTGCGTTTAAGTTCGCGATAGCCTTCGTACTGCTGCGGCGGCAGGCACTCTTCAATCCACTTGAGGTTATACGGCGCACAGGCGTGAGCCAGCTTAGTGGCGTAGTTAACATCCTGGCTCATCCAGCAGTCCAGCATCAGCCAGAAATCCGGGCCGCATTTTTCGCGATACTCTGCGACCATCGCGGCATCTTTACGCACCCCGGCATCGCCATCGTGCGGCCCCCAGTGGGTCGGCATTTTTCCGCCGATAAAGCCCATCTGTTGCGCCAGATCCGGGCGGCCGCCGGTCGCATAGAACTGAATTTCATCGCGCACCGCGCCGCCCAGCAGTTTATACACCGGCAGGCCGACGACTTTGCCGAACAGGTCCCACAGCGCCAGGTCAATACAGGAGATAGTGTTCATCACCAGACCACCGGAGCCGGAATAATACATGGTGGCGTTGAGCATCTGATCATGGATCAGTTTAATATCGCTGACGCATTTACCTTCAATAAAACGGTTGAGGTGTTTCTCAACAATAAAGCAGCCCATCTCCCCCGCCGTTGATACCGCAAAACCGGTCTGTCCGTTCTCAGCTTCCACCTCCACAATCAGCGTGCCCAAAACGTTGATGCCAAACGACTGTCGGGACTGTTCATATTGTTTGTATTTACTCATTGGGGTGGCGATATGATCGTCAATCCAGTGGTTCGCCCCCTGGTCGTGATAATCACCGCCGCCTGCACCTTTCTCTGCCGTCGCACCGCCGATAAACCAGGCGCGAACGTGTTTAATTTTCGGTAGGGTCATACGCTTCTCCTTATTATGAGGCTTGTTGTTCAAAGGGGCTCTTCCACCCCAACAGTCGGGAAATATCTTTGGCGCAGGCAATCGCTTTACCGGCAAGGTAATCACGATTGTCTTCATTGATTTGCAGACGCGTCCCCACCACGGAGATGGCGGCGGTCAACTGGTTATTGGCGTTAAACACCGGCGCGGCCACGCAACGAACATCCGGATAATCTTCGCCGTTATCGAAGCTCCAGCCTCTGGCGCGAATGCGCCCCAGCTCATCGCGAAGCTGCGACGCACTGGTGATAGTGGTTGGCGTAGCCTGCTCCCAACGCAGTTCGCTGATAATGGATTCCTGTACCCGTTCAGGCTGCCAGGCCAGCAGGCATTTACCGATACCGGAGCGATAAAGCGACAGACTCTTCCCCTCATGCGAACGCACGCTGATGGTGGCCGGGGATTCAATTTTCAGAATGTAATAAGCGTTACCGTTATCAATAATGCCCAGGTGGCAAAGCAGCCCGCATTGATCCATCAATTGCGTCAGGCGCGGGCGCGCCAGTTCACGCAGATCCATTTTGCTTAACGCATGGCCGGCCAGTTCAACCAGTTTGGTCCACAGGCAGTAGTTGTCCTGATTATCGATGCTGAGAAAACGCTGTTTTTTCAGCTCACCCAGCAGCAAATAAACGGTACTTTTCGGAATACCCAGTTCGTCAATAATGGTCGCGGCGCTGCAGGGGCCGATGCGAGCGATCAAATTGAGAATATCAATGGCGCGGGTCAACGCCGGAACTTTGCTTGATTCCAACATGCTGGACTCCAATCCTGAATACTGGAATCAGTGTTACGGTTGTCGGGGCTGTAAATTGTGAGCGACTTCAAATGACGACACTATTCCAGCGAAGTGGACGCCTGAAGAGGGGAAAATGCGAGATAGTGCACAGAATATTTTAAAGCGAGTACAGCGGGCTGGACTTATGCCGCGCCGGAAGCGGTTCCCGACGCAGCGGTGTGTTTAAACGAACAGTGACTCGACAACGTTAATCCAGCCGTGCTCGCTGGCAACCGGCTGGCCATTCAGCCAACGGCGTAGCATGTTCAGGGCCATCATTGCGCAGACCTCCTGACGCACCTGTAAGCTATGACGATTGGTGCTGAATTTGACCCGCAGGGCGTGAGTACCTTCCGGCGTGGAGAGCGCAAAGTTCAAATACCCGCCTTCCTGAGCGCTGACCGCCAGCGCCAGACCAGCAAAGTGTTTTTCGCGCCGTTCAGCCGCCCAGCGAGCGGACTGCGCGAGGGTCTCTTCCTGAGCGGGGATCACTTCACTGGCCAGCAGCGGTGCATTGACGCGTGAAAGCTGTAGCGCCAGCAGACCGCCGGTAAACTGCTCGCTCAGCGTCAGGCTTAGCTGGCGCGCCTGCAGGCGACAGGCAATCTGTGCCGGCAGGCCTTCAGTGCCTTCGAAGATCATACTATCTCCGGCGACCGTCTTCACTTCCGACCACAGCGCCAGCATCGCCTCGCGCTGCTCAGCAGGCCCGGTCAGCTTCAGTTCGATAATTGGCATTGACGAGCGATAGCCCATCACCACGCCAGGCGGCAACGGCAGATGATCGAGGCTCTGCGCCAGTTCGCTTTCCGAGCGTCCAAAAGTGGTCAAACGCAGACACAGCGGGGGAGCGGGTAGCGGGAAACGTGCGCGCAGGCGCGGTAAAATCTCCTGCTCGACCATAACCTTAAACTCGGAAGGCACGCCGGGGGTGAAGAACATCAGGCAGCGATTAAGCTGCAAAACAAAGCCACAGGCGGTGCCGACCGGGTTATTGATCATCTCCGCGCTTTGCGGAATTTCCGCCTGCTTGCGGTTACTGGCGGACATCGGCCTTCCCCGTTCAGCAAAGAAACGGGCCATCGTGTCCAGCCACTCTTCATGCAAAATCAACCCTTCGCCTTTGGCCGTCGCCGCGGCCAGCGCACTCAGATCGTCGCTGGTTGGCCCCAGACCACCGTTAACGATCAGAACATCGGCATGCTCGCTGCGCTCGCGTAAAATCGCCACCAGAGCATCGAGATCGTCACCCACGGTATTGCGACGGTTGAGAGGTAATCCTTGATCAAAAAAGAAATCCGCCAGCCACGCGGCATTCGTATCGACGATTTGTCCATGCAAGACTTCGTCGCCAGTGGACAGCATTTCCACGTTTAACATTGTCAACTCCAGCCTGATTAGTCGGAATACTATACCTTAAATCATTCCCGCTGCGGGACAGGGAACCACAGACGTTCCCCGAACAGCGCCGATCGTTGTCTGCCGGGGGAACGCGAGAAAGGGACGACAAAGTAGCGCGAGGTCGCTGGCTGAAAAACGCGAAAAATCAGGCGCGGCGGCATACCGCGCCAGAGGATCAGAAGCTGGCGTTAACGCCGATGTACGGACCGTCCGCCACGGTATTATCGCGATGGCCGTCTTTGCCTGCCAGATTAAGATAACGATAACCGGCTTCGATACTTAGCGGGCGCATAATGGTGAAACGCGCGCCGGCATTGGCTTCCTGATAGCTGTCGATGCCGCTGGAGAGTGAATCCGGGGAGTAATAATATTCGCCAAACAGGCGGAAACTGCTGCCAATTTTCCACTGCAAACCGCCGCCAACCGCTGCCGCGTAGCCATCACTGCCGTCCTTCGGGTTAGTGTAAACGCCTTTGCCGCCCACGGTCGCCAGAAATGGCCCCAGCGGAACATTCAGGCCCAGCCCCAGTCCCGCCGCATCGCCATCATCATCGTTGTGCAACCAGTTGCCGGTCACTGCCAGGCCCGTGGATTCCGTGCCAAAACCGACCCCAAGGTTGGTGTAGTGCTTACCAACCTGCCCGCCAACGCTGATGGCATTTGCCGCCGTCGAGACGAACATCATGCCGCAGAGGGCCATCATTATGCTTTTTTTCATTTTTATCTATCCAGAAGACATGAATAAAAAAATCCCGAAACACCGCAGAATTGTACTGCTGAACGCTAAGGAATCAATGAACTGAGGCCGCCTTTACCCTTGTGATTGTAACCAGTTGCTACTAACAGCGTCAGCGCTGCAACGTCACAGACAAGAAAACGATCGCCTCTGGCTGGTTGATATGGCGGTTAAAGCCCGCCATTTACCCAGTCTCGCAGCGCCCGGCGGGAAATTTTAATCCCGCCCGTGTTCAGGGTTTCCGGTAACCGTAGCCAGCGCACCGGCTGCTGGAAGCGCGCCAGCTTGTCGGAACACCAGGCGGCTAACATAGTAAGATCGCAATGTTCACTGCACTCCACTACCGCCACAGGGCGCTGGCCAAATTCAGCATCATCCAGCGGCACAATAAAAATCTGCTGAACCTGCGGATGAGCGCCGATCGTCCGCTCCACCTCTTCCGGCTGAATGCCTTCCCCGCCGCTAAAAAAGAGATTGTCCATGCGCCCGAGGATGGTCAGTTTGCCGTTATCCAGTCTGCCGCGATCGCGGGTGGCAAACCAGCCGCTCTCATTTATCAGCGGCGTAATTTGTCCCTCCCGCCAGTAGCCTATTGCCATGCTGGCGGCCCAAAGCCAGACTTCGCCATCAACAATCTTTAACTCACGCCCCGGCAGCGGCCGCCCGACATCTGCCAGACCATCGGCCTCTTTGGCGCACACCGTGGAGGCAAACTCAGTCAGCCCGTAACCGCACCAGCAGCGAATACCGCGTTGACGGGCCTGCTCGGTAAGCGCCACCGGAATCGCCGCGCCGCCAAGCAGGACCGCGTTTAACGACACACCGGCATCACCGTTCAGCAGACGCCAGAGCTGGGTTGGCACCAGGGAAGCATGGGTACAACCCCGTAGTGCCTGATCCAGCGGCTGTCTCTCGCGCACCGTCAGACCAGCGCCCGCCAGCAGCCAGCGCCAGAAAATACCCTGGCCGGAAACGTGAAACAGCGGCAGCGACAGCAGCCAGTCGTCTTCAGGCGCAAACGGTATCATCGCCAGCACGCCTTCAGCGCTGGCAAGATGAGCGCGAAAAGTATGGACCGCCGCTTTCGGTAACCCCGTTGACCCCGACGTTAGCGTCATTGAGGCGATGCGATCGTCCCGCCAGTCAACCGCGTGCTCGCCAGTTGCAGAGCGCATAACCAGCAGATTGAGGTTCTCCGCAAGGTCGCCGCCATTGAGCAGCAGCGCGTGGCGCAGACTTAACGATGGCAGCAGTTGCGCCAACAATGCGGTCGGCAGTTGCGGATTCAGCGGCAGGATGCGAGCGCCGCACTGCAACAGCGCCAGCCATGCCAATACAGCATCAGGCTGATTATAAGCGCGGATCAGCACACCATCGCCTTCGCTCACGCCCTGCGCGTGAAACCCGGCGGCCAGCGCATCAATTTGCGCGCACAGTTCTCGCCAGCTTATCCGCTGTTCATTCAGCCGTAGCGCCTGCGCCTCTCCCCGCCACTTACGCCAGTAGCGCCAGGGCCAGTCACCCAATGTCACAGCAGCGGCTCCAGGCCATCAACGGTCAGACACGGCAGATCGCTGCCCGGCCAACAGCGAACCAGCTGGCTGCGCATCAGACTCAGGGTATCCAGACCGGGGATGGTGTGCGGCGTCAGCCAGGCGGCAACCCGCGCCAGTTGCGTCAGGCCAAAGCTCGACTCAATGGATGAACTGATGACCGCCGTCAGCCCCAGGGCATGAGCCTGCGCCACCTGCTGCCGCACTTTTTGCAGGCTGCCGGTCAGCATAGGTTTAATCACCACCGCCCGTAAACCCGGCTCCGGGGCAAACGCAAAATCCGCCTCACGCAGGCTCTCATCCCAGGCAATGGCAATACCGGTTTCCCGGGCAAACGCGCGCGAATCATCGCGGGTTTTGCACGGCTCTTCCAGGAAAGCAATACGGCTGCGGTATTGCGGATTAACGTATCTGGCGAACTGCTGCGCTTTAAGCGGCGTCCAGGCGCGGTTAGCGTCAAGGCGGAGCGTCAGATCGGGAATCGCTTCCAGCAACAGGTTCACCACCATGCCGTCGCGCACCGCTTCATACAAGCCGACTTTAACCTTCGCGACTTTTTCACCGGGCATCCGGGAAAGCTTCGCAAACAGCTCATCCGGATCGCCGGTACAGAGCGGCGCGGCACGATAATCCGCCGCGTGCGGCAGTTCGTCACGCAGCTCCGCCAGGGCGCAACTGACGCCAAAAGCAACTGAAGGCGGCGTCGGCGGCGCAGCGTCCTGGCCATCGCGCCAGGCCGTGGCCCAGGCAAGCAGAGCTGACTGCGCATCGTCCAGGGTTTCCTGGCTGAATCCCGGCAGAGGAGATATTTCCCCCCAGCCTTCACGCCCCCCTTCCTGCAGCCGCAGGAGCACGCCATCGCGGGTTTTTAACCGCCTTTCACGCAGCACGACGCCCGCATCCATCGGTAGCTGCCAGCGGTAAACCTGCACCTGTCGCATTACGGGTTCCGTTTAAATTTGCTGAAGTCCGGCTGGCGCTTCTGATTGAAAGCGTTGCGCCCCTCCTGACCCTCTTCGGTCATATAGAACAGCATGGTGGCGTTACCCGCCAGTTCCTGCAGACCGGCCTGACCATCGCAGTCGGCGTTCAGCGCCGCCTTCAGGCAGCGCAGCGCCATCGGGCTGTTTTGCAGCATTTCGCGGCACCAGCGCACGGTCTCTTTTTCCAGATCCGCCAGCGGTACCACGGTATTCACCAGCCCCATATCCAGCGCCTGTTGCGCGTCGTACTGGCGGCACAAGAACCAGATTTCACGGGCTTTTTTCTGCCCGACGATGCGCGCCATATAAGAAGCGCCCCACCCGCCGTCAAATGAGCCGACTTTCGGACCGGTCTGGCCGAAAATGGCGTTTTCCGCGGCGATAGTGAGATCGCACATCATATGCAGTACATGACCACCGCCGATGGCGTAACCCGCGACCATCGCCACCACCGGCTTCGGACAGGTACGGATCTGACGCTGGAAATCGAGAACGTTAAGGTGATGCACGCCGGCGTCGTCCTGATAGCCGCCGTAATCGCCGCGAACTTTCTGATCGCCGCCGGAACAGAACGCTTTGTCACCTTCGCCGGTCAGGACAATGACGCCGATATTGTCGTCATAGCGGGCATCCGCCAGCGCCTGAATCATCTCTTTAACGGTCAGTGGACGGAATGCGTTGCGCACCTGCGGGCGGTTGATGGTGATTCTGGCAATCCCGTCCGCTGATTTTTGATAACGAATGTCGGTGTAGCCTTCAGAGCAGTCCTGCCATTCAATCGGGGCGTAAAGCATGGCTTCATCAAGAGAGATCATAGGGTGTCCTTCAGTTAACTCGCTAAAAACTGCGCCAGACAGGCCGCTACGGCATCGGGATTTTCCCGATGTGCGTTATGTCCGGCATGATTAATAATGTGCGTGGTCGCAGCAAGTTGCCGCGCAATGGCGCGAAATTTGCCGTCGCGTTCGCCGCAAAGATAATGAAAAGGAAAATCACGCATCTGTAATAACCCGCGAAGATCGGGTTGTTTCGCCAGTGAGGTTGCCTGCAGCATCGCCGCTAACGCCGCGCCATTATTCTGGCTGCGGAGCGCAATCAGCGCCGCACGACGGGATTCATCAAGGGAAGCAAAAACGGGCTGTTGATACCAGTCGGCAAAGACCTGCGGCAAAGGCTCGCAGCGCAAGCGTTCCGCCCATGCGGCATCGCTTTGCTGCCGCAGCAGACGTTGGTTGTCATCCTGTAATCCCGGATGCCCGCCTTCGACGACCAGCCCGCAGAGACCTTTACGCGGCTGGCTGGCATAGGCCATCGCCACCCGTCCGCCAAGGGAGTAACCCACCAGCCAGTACTTTAGTATGTTGTAACTATTCAGCGTATTCTTAAGGAGCTGGCAGACATCGGCAAAGTCACTCACTTCGATATTCGCCGAACCTCCGTGGCCCGGCAGATCGAGATACAAACGCGGATATGCGCTGAACGCCTCTCCCACCGTCCGCCATTCGCGGCAATCGCCGGAAAAACCATGCAAAAAGACCAGCCAGGGGTAGCCCGACTGGCCGCATTCTGCCACCGAATGCAGCGTCATAGCTGGCTTACCTGCGCCAGCAACTGCTGCAGCGTTTGCGTACCGTCGGTTTCATTCACCACCAGTTCGATTAGCGTGGCGCCAGGCTCTCGCCAGGCGGCATCCAGGGCAGATTCCAGCGCCGCCCACCCCGCCGGACGATGGTAAGGCAAACCAAACATCGCCGCCGCATGATCAAAATTGATATTCTGCGGCATCAGATAGAACTGGCTTCGCTGCTCGTGCGGCGTCGGCAACAGAGAGAAAATCTGCCCGCCATTATTATTGATAACAATCAGCACCATCGGCGCCGACGCCTGGCGCAGCAGAGCCAGCGAATTGAGATCATAGAGCGCCGAAAGATCGCCGACGATGGCCAGCGTCGGGCGCGCGCTGGCACGCTGTACCCCGGCGGCCGTCGCCAGCAGGCCATCGATTCCGCTGGCTCCGCGATTACTGTAAACCGGATAACCGGCCGGTAGCTGCGACAGCGCATCGATTAACCGCACCACCAGGCTGTTGCCGACAAATAGCTGACCCTGTTCCGGTAGATAGCGGTGAATCCGTTGCGCCAGCTGCGCCTCGCCGAAATCCGCGCAACTGGCGACCGCCGCCTGCCACGCCTGACGCGCAAGTTCTGGCACCATGGTCGCCCACTGCGGGCGTTTTTCCGCCGGATGCAGCTCCAGCCAGCGGTCAATGGCGCAGACCAGGCGACGACCGCGATGCTGTGCCGGGTCCAGACGTCCCGGTAGATTGTCCACCAGCCAGTACTCTTCAGGTTCGCAGGTCGCCTGCCACTGTAACACCCGTTTTCCGGTCAGGCTGCTGCCCAACTGGATAATGATTTGCGCCTGCGCCAGTTCAGTAACCGCTTTGCTATTGCCAAGCCACAAGTCGGCACAGGGCAGCGGCTGCCCGGTTTGTGAGAGCACATCGCCAATCAGCGGCCAGCCGAGGGTTTTCGCCCACTCAGCCACCTTTTTGCCCTCTTCGGCGCTCACTCGCCCGACTACCACCACACCGCGCTTTTGTCGCCAGAAAAACCAGTCGCGCTGCTTTTCACTTTCCAGATGCAACGACTGGCTCAACCAGGGGTTATCACTCTGCCACCATGTCCCCAGTTGCTGCTGCCATTCAACGCCGGTATCGTCCATATCGCCATACAGCGGTTCAGCAAACGGGCAATTAATATGAACGCCGCCAGTGCGCAGCGCGCCAAGCGCCTGATCGATAGTCGAAACCAGCCAGCGGGCGGGAATATCCGGCGACGGACGAGGCAACGATATCGTCTGCGAGGGATGCGAGGCAAACATCCCCGGCTGACGAATAGCCTGATTAGCCCCGCAGTCAATTAATTCCGGGGGACGGTCGGCGGTCAATAAAATGAGTTTTTCGCCGGTCAATCCGGCCTCGATCAGCGCCGGATAGAGATTAGCCGCCGCAGTGCCGGAAGTGACAATCACCGCCACCGGCTGGCCGCTGGCCTTCGCCAGCCCCAGCGCCAGATGGCCGAGGCCGCGTTCGTCAAAATGGGTATGGTGAATAAACGCGTGGTTTTCCGCTGCCGCCAGGGTTAACGGTGTCGAGCGCGAGCCGGGCGCAATACAGATATGCTGCACGCCGTGGCGAATTAACGTTTCCAGGATCACCGCCGCCCAGCGTCGGTTAAATGCGCTTACTGACATGAATTTGTCCAGTATCAAATATTGAGGCTAAGTATAAATAATGCAAATTATTGCCGTTTTGATATGCATCGTTTTATCTGTGTTTCTGCAAGCAAAACGCACGCACGTTGGCAGCGTTATGTTCAATTTTCAGCCGCTCTTGCTTCGGTTCAGCCCCGACGAACAATCTCAACGTATATTTATCGCCCCAGCGAACACCAAGAGACGCAAAAACAACAAATGATGGCCTTTAACCCGTATACCCGCCGCAGGTTAAAGGCCACCAAAAGGTAAACGCCGTTGAGAGTGTGGCGGCTGGAGGAAAATCGTCGGCCAGACAGCTATATAAACTTTCCGGTAGAGGGAAACAAACAACGCGCAAACCGCCACAGAATAAAGGCCCTATATTATACGGGGTAACACAATGAATAGCAGTACCTACAATGAGGAAGCCACGTTTGACTGCGGCTCGTTAGACGGCGACGATTTCACGCGCCATGCCGATATGTTCGATGCCGTCCTCATCGTAAACCTCAGTAACCGGTACAAAACCAAAGCTGGCGTAGAATTTTTGCAGGTGGGCCTGAGCCCCCAGATAAATCGCCTTTTGCGGCCAGTGCTGGCGGCAACAGGCCAGCGCCTGTTCCATCAACTGATAGCCGAGATTCTGGCCGCGCGCCGCCGGGCTGACGATCACCCGGCCAATCACCACTGGTTCAAACTCATCATCGCTCTTGAGAATGCGCGCGTAGGCCACCAGTTCGCCGTCGCGCCAGCCGAGAAGATGACGGTTTTCTCCCACCAGATCGTCGCCATCGACATCCAGATAAGCGCAGTTTTGTTCGACAACGAACACCGTACAGCGTAGCTTCAACACAGCATAGAGCTGTGGAACGGTCAGTTCAGCGTGGTGTAGATCCTGCCATATCATCATTTATCGTTCCTTACTTGATATCGTTTCACCCGGACACTCCGCAACCAACGCACATGCAACCTGAATAATGGCAGGTATACTCTGTTTTTTGACTCTCGCCCTAAGGACACCGGACGATGGAATTACTATTTTTGGGAACATCCGCTGGCGTGCCCACCCGTACACGTAATATGACGTCTATGGTGCTGAATTTGCAACAGCCGACAACGGCTGAGATGTGGCTGTTCGACTGCGGAGAAGGAACTCAGCATCAGTTTCTGCATACCCCTTATCATCCTGGCAAACTGAATAAGATTTTTATCACCCATTTACATGGCGACCATCTGTTCGGCCTCCCCGGTCTGCTTTGCAGCCGCTCAATGCAGGGAAATTCGCTACCGCTGACGCTGTACGGGCCTGAGGGGCTGAAAGAGTTTGTGGAAACCACGCTACGCCTTAGCGGTTCATGGACCGATTATCCGCTTACCGTTGTCGAAGTTGAAAAAGGCGTGGTTTTTGATGAAGCAGGCTACCGGGTTACTGCCTGGCCGCTAAACCATCCGGTTGAGTGCTACGGCTATCGTATCGAGCAGCACGATAAGCCAGGCACGCTTGATGCCGCCAGGCTTATCGCCGATGGCGTACCCCCCGGCCCGATGTTTCAGCGTTTAAAACAGGGATTAACGGTTGAACTGGCAGATGGCAGGGTCATTGACGGCAGCCGCTATCTCGGTCCGGCCACGCCGGGTAAAAAGCTGGCGATTTTCGGCGATACCGCTCCCTGCACAGAAGCGCTGGCGCTGGCGCGCGGCGTGGACGTCATGGTTCATGAGGTCACCCTCGAACAGGCGATGGCGGAAAAGGCTAACAGCCGCGGGCATTCATCCAGCCAGCAAACGGCTGCGCTGGCACGAGATGCGGGCGTCGGTACGCTTATCGCCACGCATTTCAGCTCGCGCTATGACGCCGAGGGCTGTCAGCGCCTGCTGGCTGAGTGTCGGGAAGTCTTCCCGTCCACCCTACTGGCGGAAGATTTTCTGACCTATACCGTGGAATAGTGGAAATAGAGGAAATAGTGGAATAAAAACGGGAATAACGCGGCGACGCCGGGAACCCCACAGCCAGCGGCTGAGGTGCGCAGCGCCCACAAGAACGAGGCCCAGGGATGTGGGCCTAATGCTGGTCAGTTAAGAGTTGTCAGTTGCGTTTATGGCTGGCTGAGCGGTTCTGTCAATCGGTGGTTTAAACGAAAATCTGATTCGGTTGATTCACTAACTGAGCTGATACGGGCTGAAATATAAAGGATATAATTTTTTTATGACTTTCAGCCTCTGAAAAGCCACTGACGAATAACGGACTCACCGCATGGGGGTTGGGCGCATCAAGGAAACCTGGCGAGAACGCAGGCGCGCATCCAGGACTGGCCGCCAGGACGGCGGCCAGAGGGCGGGTCGAGACAGGGACGTCGAGTCCCGCCCGGTCCGCCAGATGAAGCCGGAGTGGAGCGGACCGCGCAGCGGCAGGTTTTCAGCGCAATGCCGGGGGTGCAGGGGGACGGGCGAAACGTCCCCCTGCCCGTTCACACGCTGTGGATATAACGACTATCCGCGTATTTATCGTGAACGGAACAGACCACGGAATCTGAATGGGCGAAAATGAAAAATGCGCCATATTCGCCATAACCACCAATAATGCGATTGCCGCTGACAAATAAAACAAAAGACAACACCGATGATTGGCTTAAGTGAACGGCATTAGGGGATGTGGGTCGGGCTATTACCAACGCACCTGCAACCTCAAGTATGGCGGCTATAGATATTAAGAGCCTATCCCACCAGGCGTTATTGGCACAGACAGTTTGAACACGGCCAGCGCGGAAGAACCGGAGCGTACACCTAGTACGTGAGGATTCTGAGCACTGCCCAGGTTCAAAATGACAAGCAAAATAGTCCTGATGAGATAGGCTCTAAAGTTACTGCCAGGTGAATGTCAACTGTACTACAGACTCAAATCTACCGGCCGTCACCGCCCCCTGGGTTGAATATAAGCGTGCCGCCAGTGGAAAGACGCCCGTCGCGTTGCCACTGTTAATATCAATCGTCATCTGGTCCTGATTTTTGTAGGTTATCGTATGCCCGGCGTTGGTTACTTGCAGCGCAATATTCTGCGCCGGATTACTGGCCGCCTGATTGGCGAAATGCGTGGCATCATCGCTATCCGTTATGCCGTCAAACTTCACCGTCGCTTTTGTTGTTCCTGGCGGGCAGTTTTCCACCTTCAGATTAAATGTTTTCCATTCTGAAGCGGTACCGGGCGTCTGAAAATCACTTTTCAGAAACGTACCAAAATCCACCTCCTGATATTTTGTGTCGGTGCTCACATTACAGGGAAGAAAATAAATATTACCTTTCACATACAGGGGGACGCCTCCCCATGATGCACAAACAGGTAGTAACAATGCCAGCCATAGCGCCTTTTTCATTATTTGCTCCTGTTATTGAATTTCAGCCTGAATGGTTGCCGTGGCCGTAAATCCGCCGCCTGCGGGCAAATTGCCGGTAGTATTAATCGGATAGATTTTCATGGTTGTTTCGCCGATCTGGGCAGAGTAGTTCATATTGACCGGTAACAATCCTGAAAGAACAGGGATTTTGGTTCCGGTAATATTTTCGATCCGTACGCCAATGTCATTATTGCTGGTGGCCAGCGCAGAGTTGTCATGGTTATCCGCTGCCCCCTGAAATGAAAGGGCGATTTTTACCTTGTTGGAAATATTGGTACAGGCCAGCGTCATATTTACCGTATGCGGAGTGAAACCCGTCGGCATCTGGCCCGCTGTTTTAAAGTTGTTGGCCGCAATATCGCCAAAATCGACGTGAATCGGCTGACCGGTATTAATTTCACAGGATTGCGGTACCGTCACCGTACCGCTCATTGATATCTGCGTCATTGGAATCGAGCTATAGCTTCCCGATTTCGTCGAACCGTAAACATTAAGAACAACCGTCTGAGGGATCGTCACCTGGCCGACAAAAGGTCGGGTAAAATAGAGTGATATATATCCTCGCGAGCCGGCATCAAAATATGTACCATTTGCACCACATACAATAACATCAAAACCCTGATTATTAACCGGGGTAGGAAAAAATTGATTTTGATACCCCGCTAAATATATCTCGCTGGCAATTTCGAGGTATTCATTAAGTCGATAGAAATTGAGTCCGTTGCGGGTCTGGGTCTGAGTCAGGCCCGGTATCGTCGCTTTAACCCGCAGAGTAGCGGAATATTTGCAATCACATGTTGTCAGGTATGTTCCCCCGGTATTCCACCCGTACAAACGGTTAAACAACCTGCCGGCCTGATTTTGCAAAGGGTCGGTGAACGTTTGAACAAACGAAAAGCTGTCCTGAAATGGAGCACCGCTATTATTCTGGCACCAGCCATTTCCCGCCATCGCCTGCGGCGATATCATCAGCGCCGCCAGACCCGCCAATATTCCTGAAAATCGTTTCATTGTCTCTGCATCCTTTCGATTAGCGGCATAGCCCCTGGGCGACAATAATACCGGTTAGGGTTTTGCCTGACGGCAACGCATACGGGACCCGACAGCGCTCTTGTGCGCCAGCCCCCCATTTCACATTAAGTTCGCCATCAGGTGCCAGCCCGGTCAGATAGACCTGCCCGCCATCACCAACGATAAAAGCTTGCGCTGGTGCTGCGGCACCTGTCACGCTTACCATTGCGCCAAAAGGCAAGGGCTGACCATTCTCCCGGCGTATCGTCATCAGCACCCGATTGCCTACGCTGGTAACATAATTTGCGCGAACCACCGCGCCGCGAGTCGGCACCACCGTCTGGGTGGTTAACGCAAGCTCGACATCATCCGGCATGGTGCTGGTATCAAGGGTCAGCGTATTTTTGCGATAAGGCGAGGCGTAAGGCACCACGGTATAGCCGCGCCAGTCGGTCCTGACGCCGGTCTGGTTGTTTACGCCGACGCCCGCGGCGCCAGGGGCCTTAATTAAAGCCACCGTTTCGCCAAAAGGCTGGCCCAGCGTCAGGCCGTTTTCATGTACCAGTACCCCGCCGCGCAGGGAGTAGTTCAGGCGATGGTTGTATTTGTCATGGCTGTAGCCGCCGGTCAGTTCAGCATAGGTTGCGCGCCAGTCCGCGTTGATGCTGCCGCTCTCGCCTCTTCCCTGGCTGGTATAGCCTTCCTGCACGCTCCAGCTCAGGTTATTACGCTCCAGCAGCGTGCCGGACAGCCCCAGCGTATTGCTGGTAGAACCATTTTTGCTGCTGTTCAACGCGTAATTTGCATAAACTGGCTTAGGTAGCCATTCACCGAGCGGTACGCTAATACTGAGCGCGAACAGATGATCTTCGTCATTACGTTTTCCGCTACTCCGATCGGTGGTATTGCGGTTATAGCTGTAGTTCAGGCTATAGCTAATACCACGCCAGCTATTGTTGTAACTGACGCCAACGGATTCCATCGTACGCCCGGTGGACCAGTAATCCTCATGGACATAGCTCAGCGACAGCGACCCTATTTCGTCGCCGAGGCTCTGGCTGAGCGTCGCTTCTCCGCGGTTACGCCGCCGTTCGCTCGAAGCGCTATCGCGATTATCCTGATAGGTATTCAGTACCTCCTGCATATCCCAGTAGCCACTGGTCGCATAGCGATATCCCGCCAGCGTCACGTTGGTTCCCATGCCCGGCAGATCCTTGCTATAGCGGACCCGTAGCGACTGCCCGCTCTCCCGGTCTTGATTCCGCTGCTTCGACCACGCCTGGGTGACATCCGCTGAGACGGCGCCGATCGCGCCGAGGTTTTTCCCCATCCCCAGCGCCAGCGCCTGATATTTGCGGCTAAATTGCCCCCCACCGTAAAGGGTCGCTCCCCAGGGCAGACCGTAAATCGCCGTGGCCTGGCTTAGAGGCGTCTGATCAATGCTATTGTCATAGGCGCGGTATACGCCGGAGGTAAGGCTGTATTTCAGACGGCCTTCACGCTGAAGTACGGGAAGCGATGCATAGGGCACCACCAGGTGCTGCTCGCTGCCATCAGACTCTTTGATGGTGACCGATAAATCGCCCGAGCCGCCGGTTGGATACATATCGGTGATTTCAAACGTGCCGGGAGAGACGTAGGACTGGTAAATCTCATAGCCGTTCTGACGAATCGTGACCTGGGCATTCGTCCGGGCGATGCCACGAACGACAGGCGCATATCCGCGCAGGCTTTCCGGTAGCATATCGTCATCGGACGCGAGCATCGCCCCACGGAAAGGAATGCCTTCGAAAACATCGGCATCGGTGTTGCTGTCACCCAGCGTCAACACGCCTTTCAGAGCGGTAATATTGCGCTGCGCATAGGTATAAACCGTATCCCAACTGCTATGTGACACCTCGCCGCTGCTGCTGCGGTTCCACGTCGTGTAATTGCGTAAACGCCACGGCCCGATATTGATGCCGGGACGCAGATTAACGTACTGGCTGTCGCTGTCGGGCGTATGATCTTTACGCGACCAGTTATTCGCCCCGCTCAAAGAGTAATTCAGCAGGAGCGCCGTCACCCCGTCATCCCACCGTTTCGGATCGACCCATCCCCGCGCGGCGCTGGCAACCGCCGCCTGAGGGAAGCTTAATAACAGGCGCTGCTGGCTAAAACGGAAATCGGCTTTTGCCTGCGGTATTACGCCCAAATCCGCACAGTCCGCCGATTTGCGGCCCAGTTCAGGAAACTGCGCAACGCGCACACCCCACACGGCAAGCTCCTCAACGTTCAAACAGGGCTGCAATTCGATTGCTCCCTGAGCGTCGCGCTGTTGAAAAGCCACGTCCCGGGTATCCATAAAGACATTGTTGAGGTAAATATCTACCCGGTAGGTTCCCGGCTGCTGCCCTCCAACACGCTCATAGGCCGATAGATCCGTGATGCCCGTCTGCGGGCCGTCTATTTCCAGCAAGGCCGGGTTAAATACATCCCGCGCCAGCGCATCATCACACCACGGTAGTAAAGCAACGACCAGAGCTACAGCTATCTGATTTAGCTGCCATTTATTATGGTTATTTGTCATTCTCTCTGGAACTCCCTGGCCTGACGGCCTTTATAAATCAGCGCTGTGCGGTGCGCCAATTCCTCCGTAATCATTAATCAATTTCCAGCGCAAAGTGCCTGCGCTACCGCGCGGTAGTTCAAAGCGCGCCGTTTCTCCCGGCGCCACCCAATTAGCGTCTTTGACTTCTGCGCCACCAATCTTTACCTCAGCGAAATTCATATAAAATCCGGTGGGGTTAGTAACCTGCAGCGTATTGCCGCTGCGCGTCCAGCGCAGCTGCTCCGTCACCATTTCTGGCGTTCCCGCAACGGATTTCGGCCGATAAATTAATTTGATGCGCGTTTTAATGGCGATCTGTAAGGTATTGGCGCCCTCTTTAGCCTGAGAGGATGGAATCGCTTTGATATTCATCCAGAACATACTTTCTTTATTTTCTGGTAACCCGCCGCTATAAATCACCCGCAGACGGGTCTGCTGTTCACCCTCCAGGCGAAATAATGGCGGGGGTAACAGAAAGGGCGAAGAGCCGTTATTCGCCTCTACCCAGCTTTGAATAAGATATGGTGTAGCATCATTATTCGTTACGCTGAGAGAGGCCTCTTTTTTGCCACCGTGATAAATCAGACGAGTACCGCCGGTGACGACGCCCGCATATGCCGCAGAACCGACTAACAGCCATCCAGCCATCAGCACGTTGAGGTATCGTTTCATCTCCTGCTCCCTGGAAAAGCGAGCCGTATTCGGCTCGCTGCACGGTCAAATAGACGGGAATCAGTTGTAACTGATAGTGAAGTTCGCAGCGCCGTCAGCGGTACCAGCAGTAACGGTGCTCTCAGTCTGGATATAACGCACACGGAACGGCAGATCGATATCACCGGAACCCGGAATATCCAGACTGGTCGAACGGGAATACAGCGGCAGGGTCGCGTTGGTGCTGCCATCAACCAGCTGCAGGGCTACACCGGACGCGACGCCAGAAGAACCTGCTCCAGTCAGTTTCAGTTTGCTGTCGTCGCCGCCAACGTTATCGCCAGAGAATATTACCGATGCTTTAGTCACCGTATTCGGGCAGTTTTCTAACTTAATAGCGAAGCGTTGTTCTGCGGCAGTCGAGCCAACGCCGGTAAACTGCGTCTTGGGAACCTGCCCCATCAGCACTTCCAGCGGGTTAGCCATATTGTTGACCACGTCACAGCCCGCATCGATGACAGCACCGGTAAACTTCACCTGACCGTCTACTGCAAACGCAGCACCAGAGAACACCGCGCAACCAGCAACCATAGTAGCAAGTAATGTTTTATTCATGATTTATCCTTTTCAATACAGTTAATGCAGTCAATGTATTAACGTAAAAGCGCAATACCGTGCGCATCCTTTCATTTGTGCTTGATATTAATAATACAAAGAATATCACTCCATTAAATGGATATAATATTCAAGTCGTTATCCGTATCAAACTGGCGCCATGCTATCGACAGATTTTAATATTGTCAATTCGCGCTTAGGAATATTCGCAGCTTTATTTCGGTTAAATTACATTAAATATCATAAATATTTATACCTTTAGTTTTTTAGATTTATTTTATGTATAAATTACGTTGAAGTTTATTTATCAATATTATCATTACCCTCCCAACAATATAACACACTTATCTTATTTACCAAGCTAATACAAACCCCGCATTATTATTTTTCATATAAATATTCTCACCCTGGATATTTCCACAAGCCAAAATCCGAATTAATCGCACATCACACTATTATTACCCCTCACAAAACCCTATTTATAGCGAAATAATAGTTTCCATTACCCGATTTACTTTGTAAAAAAACAGCGGACACTTATTAAATAAGTTTATCCGTTATTGATAAATAGAAATCAGGGAGTAAAAAACGCAAAGTGAGATGAATAAGGCGAGCACAAAATCTACTACAGGTTAACATCCGCTTTAAAGGATCGCCGAAGCGATCCTTTACCATTGAGCGGGCAAATTACATCAGCGGCATCGCCAGTTGCACAATGCTAATCAGCGGCTGCGGCCATACGCCTAGCACCAGTACCAGCAGCGCGGAGATCAGCACCACGATGCCTCCGGCGCTGTACTGCCAGTCGGACGGCGCATCGCGATTCAGTGTCTCCGGTGCACTCAGATAGAGGCTCACCGCCACGCGTAGATAGTAGTAGAGGCCGATTGCAGACCCAACAACCACCGCGCCCACCAGCCACCACAGGTGCGCATGCACACCGACCGCCAGCACGTAGAATTTACCGATAAAGCCCAGCGTCATCGGAATACCGGCGAGAGACAGCATCATCACCGTCATCACCGCCGACAGAATCGGACGATGCCAGAACAGGCCGCGATAGGAATAGAGCGAATCCGCATCCGGCCCACGGTACGGGCTGGACATCAGACTCACCACGCCGAACGCGCCGAGGCTGCTGAACAGATAACCGGCCAGATACACGCCTACCGCTTCCATCGACATCTCGCCGCTCTGCAGGGCAATCATCACCACCAGCAGGTAGCCAAGATGGGAAATGGAAGAGTAGCCAAGCAGACGTTTAATATTGGTCTGACTGAGCGCCATCAGGTTACCGAAGATAATGGACGCGAACGCGATAAGACCCAGTACCATGCGCACCGCTTCGCTATTGCCCACCGGCATATAGAGGAACAGACGCATCACCACGCCGAAAATGGCAATCTTGCTGGCGGTCGCCAGAAAGGTTGATACCGGCGCAGGCGCCCCCTGGTATACGTCCGGCGTCCACAAATGGAACGGCACCAGCGACAGTTTGAAGCCGAGACCAACGATCATCAGACCCAGCCCTGCCAGCAACAGCGGCTCATGCAGAGCGTTGTCCGCCAGGCTCTTACCAAGGGCAAGAAACGACAGGTTGCCAGAGTTCGCATACACCAGCGCCATACCGAACAGCAGGAACGAAGAGGCAACGGCAGACAAAATGGTATATTTGATACTGGCTTCCAGCGAGCGTTTCTGGCGGAAGGCATAGCCGACAAGACCGAACAGCGGCAGCGAAATCAGTTCGATACCGAGGAACAGGGACGCCAGATGATTGGCGCCCGCCAGCAGAATACCGCCCATTGCGGCAATCAGCACCAGCAGATAGAACTCTTCTTTATTGTCCTTGTACCCCTCAAGCCACGGATAAGCAAAGGTACAGGTCGCCAGACTGGCCAGCAGCACCAGCCCGGAATAGAGCATGGCGTAACCGTCAACACGAATCAGCGGCGTGACGTCCATCGCGCCGTTCTGACCCACGAACCAAAGTGAAATCAGCGCGGCGTTCAGGCCGAGAACCGACAGCGTGGCATTGAGGAAATGATTGCGTCGCCACGCAATGGAGAGCATCACAACCACCACCGTCAAGCCGACGATCAGCAGCGGTAGCAGTGCGATCAGTTGTTGTGGAGTTATTGTCATGGCGAATTACGGCCTTGTAGTAGAAACAGAATTAACAAACCACTGCTGAATGTTGCTCATCGCAGAGTGCGAGGTATCCAGAATCGGCTGCGGGAAGAAGCCCAGCAACACCAGCAGAACCACCAGCAGCAGGATGATAGACAATTCACGCAGGGACATCCCCGGCAACGTTTTGGCGGCGATTGCGCTTTTTGCTTTGCCAAAGTAGGCGCGATGCAGCATCGCCAGCGAGTAAACCGACGCGAACACCAGACCAAAGGTAGAAATAACGGTAATCATCGGCACGGCTTTATAGCTGCCGAACAGAATCATAAATTCGCCGACGAAGTTACCAGTACCCGGCATCCCGAGCGTCGCGACGGCAAAGAACATCGACAGTGCCGGTAACCACTTAATTTTGCTCCACAGGCCGCCCATCAGACGCATATCGCGAGTATGCAGACGTTCGTACAACTGACCACAGAGAATAAACAGACCGGCAGCGGAAAGACCGTGGGCAATCATCTGAATCACCGCGCCCTGATAAGCCAGCTGGCTACCGGTATAGATCGCGATCAGCACAAAGCCCATATGGGAAACAGAGGTGTAGGCAATCAGACGCTTGATATCGGTTTGCGCGAATGCCATCCATGCGCCGTAGAAAATACCGATGACGCCCAGCCACATTGCGATGGGGGCAAACTCGGCGGACGCGTTCGGAAACAGCGGCAGCGAGAAGCGCAGCAGACCGTAGGCTGCCGTTTTCAACAAAATACCGGCCAGATCAACAGAACCCGCTGTCGGCGCCTGGGAGTGCGCGTCCGGCAACCAGCCATGTAGCGGAACCACCGGCATTTTTACCGCGAAGGCGATAAAGAAGCCCAGCATCAGCAGGTATTCCACCCCGTGCGACATTGGCGTCTTCAGCAGATCTTCGTAGTTGAACGTCCAGACGCCGGTCGCATTGAAGTGGACAAACGCCAGCGCCAGGATGGCGATCAGCATGATCAGACCGCTCGCCTGGGTATAGATGAAGAACTTGGTGGCCGCCGTGATACGCGTTTTGCCGTCAGAGGCTTTATGGCCCCACAGCGCGATCAGGAAGTACATCGGCACCAGCATCATTTCCCAGAAGAAGAAGAACAGGAACAGGTCGATGGCGAGGAACACGCCGATCACGCCGCCCAGAATCCACATCAGGTTCAGGTGGAAAAAGCCCTGATATTTTTCAATCTCTTTCCAGGAGCAAAGTACCGCCAGCACGCCCAGCAAACCGGTGAGCACCACCATCAGTAGCGACAGACCATCGATAGCCAGATGGATGCTAATACCGAAGCGCGGGATCCACGGCAGCACGAACTCAGACTGCCATTGCGGAATACCGGTGGATTGTGTCAGAGAATAGCCGCCCTGCATCCACAGCAGCAGACCGAGCACCAGCGTCAATCCCATGGTGATCAGCGCGATCCAGCGCGGCATCTTCACGCCAAAGCGTTCGGACTGCCAGCACAGAAAGCCGCCGATAAAGGGGATGAGTATTAACCAAGGTAATAACATAGCTAAGTATGTCCCTTATATTTACTCCTGCTCAGGCTATCTCGCTCACCAGCCCGAATCCCGGCAGTGCTCGCAATCCTCACGTACTTTTGTACGCTCCGGTCGCTCTGCGCTGGCGGTCTTCGGTCTGACTTCGCCGATGACACCTGTACTTCAGGAACAGATTTTCAACGAATTCTAAAATTATTTTTGGGCTTGCAGGCCGGATAAGCACAACGCCATCCGGCAATCGTTCATCCAGCCAACAAACTCAACGCAATACCATCAACAGCGCCAGCACCACAACCGCACCGATGCTCATGGAAGCCACATACCAGCGCAGATAGCCGTTCTCGCTCACCACCAGGCCTTTGCCTGCGAAACGGGACAGAATCGCCGGAATGTTCATCAACGCATTCAGCGGATCGCTCTTCAGCAGCCACGCCACGCCAAGGAACGGCTTCACGAACACGTTGTCATACAGCCAGTCGAAGCCCCAGGCGTTGTACCACCAGGTTCCGAGCAGACGGCCCGGGGCGCTATTGGCAAGCGAGGTCACCAGCGTGCGTTTACCCAGCCACAGCCAGGCGGCAATCAGGATGCCGGCAATCGCGACAACGCCAGAGGTTATTTCCAGCGTCATTACACGGCTATGCTCAAGTTCGCTGGTCTGCGGCAGAACCCCCTGCAACGGCGGTACAATCAGCGCGCCAACGAAGGTTGAAAGCACCAGCAGCACAATCAGCGGCAGATGATGGGTAATTCCCTTCCCTGCATGCGCGTGAATTTGTTCTTTACCGTGGAACACGATGAAAATCATACGGAAGGTATACAGCGAGGTAAAAAATGCCCCGACCAGACCGGCAAGCATCAGGTTGATATGACCGTTAGCCATCGCGCCTGCCAGAATTTCATCCTTACTGAAGAAGCCCGCGGTCACCAGCGGCAACGCAGACAACGCCGCGCCCCCCACCAGGAAGCAGACGTACACCAGCGGAATAGACTTCCGCAAACCGCCCATCTTAAAGATGTTCTGCTCATGGTGGCAGGCGAGAATCACCGAGCCGGAAGAGAGGAACAGCAGCGCTTTAAAGAACGCATGGGTCATCAGATGGAAAATCGCCGCATCCCACGCCTGCACGCCAAGCGCGAGGAACATGTAGCCAATCTGGCTCATGGTGGAGTAAGCGAGCACACGTTTGATGTCGGTCTGCACCAGCGCGGCGAAACCGGCCAGCACCAGCGTCACCGCCCCAACAATCCCCACCAGATGCAACACTTCCGGGGTCATCAGGAACAGGCCGTGAGTACGGGCAATCAGGTAGACACCGGCAGTCACCATGGTTGCGGCGTGGATCAGCGCGGAGACCGGCGTCGGCCCCGCCATCGCGTCGGCAAGCCAGGTCTGCAACGGCAGCTGCGCGGATTTACCTACCGCGCCGCCCAGCAGCATCAGCGTTGCCCACCACAGCATATTGTTGCCCGCGGCGAAGTGCTGAGGCGCCAGCTCGACCATTTCACGGAAGTTCAGGGTACCCAGTTCGTTGTAAAGAATGAACAGCGCAAAAGCGAGGAATACGTCGCCGATACGCGTGACCACAAACGCTTTCATCGCCGCCGCGCCATTCTTCGGATCGGTGTAGTAGAAACCGATCAGCAGATAGGAGCACAGGCCCACGCCTTCCCAGCCGAGATACATCAGCAGCAGGTTATCGGCAAGCACCAGCACCACCATGCTGGCGATAAACAGGTTAGTGTAAGCGAAGAAACGGGAGTAGCCCTCTTCACCGCGCATATACCAGGAGGCGAACATATGGATCAGGAAGCCGACGCCGGTCACCACGGAAAGCATGGTCAGAGAGAGACCATCCAGCACCAGGTTAAAACCAATGTTGAAATCGCCCACCGACATCCAGGTCCACAGCGGCACGCTGATCGCCTGTTTACCGTTAGCAAAGAAGTCGACGCCGACGAACACCGTGACCAGCGCCGCCAGACCTACCGAGCCCACGCCCACCGTAGCGGATAGATTTTCCGACCAACGACCGCGGGAGAACGCCAGCAGGACAAAGCCAATCAATGGCAAAATAATGGTTAAGGCAAGCATGTTCATCCACGCAACTCACTTACTGAATCAATGTTCAGATTCTGGCGACGACGATGGAGCTGCAGCAGCAGCGCCAGGCCGATACTCGCTTCTGCGGCGGCGAGGGTGATGGCGAGAATATACATTATCTGACCATCAGTCTGGCCCCAGTAGCTCCCGGCAACCACGAAGGCCAGCGCGGCGGCATTGATCATGATCTCCAGGCTAATCAGCATAAACAGCAAATTGCGGCGGATAACCAGCCCCGTCAGCCCGAGGACAAACAGGATAGCGGCGAGGATCAATCCATGTGTTAAAGGGATCATGCGTGTTCCTCCGTTTTTCTTTTATCGCTGTCGTTCGGACGGTTGCTCAGCACTTCCCCGGCGCGCTCTTCGCGGCCAATATGGAAGGCGACGACCAGGCCCGCCAGCAGCAGCATGGAGGCCAGTTCCACCGCCAGAACATACGGTCCAAACAGCGCAACACCCACCTCTTTGGCGTTAATCGCCACGCCGTCGATACCCTGATCGTTCAGGCCGAGGATGGCGTAGACAATCACCGCCAGCAACACCGCAGAAAGAATGGCCGGGCCAATCCAGATCCCCGGCTTCAGCCACTGACGCTCCTGCTCGATTTCGCTACCGCCCAAGTTGAGCATCATCACCACAAACACGAACAGCACCATAATGGCTCCGGCGTAGACGATAATTTCCAGCGCGCCAGCGAAATACGCCCCCAGCGAGAAGAACACCCCGGCTATCGCCAGCAGAGAAATGATCAGGTACAGCAGCGCATGCACCGGATTGGTGTGGGTGATCACCCGCAAGGTCGCGAGGATGGCTATCAGGCCACAGATATAAAAAGCGAATTCCATTACCCTCTCCTTACGGTAACAGGCTTTTGACGTCGATAGGCTTAGCTTCGTTCTCTGCTTCGCCTTTATCTTTGCCGTCGATTGCCATACCCGCCATCCGGTAGAAGTTATATTCCGGGTATTTGCCCGGGCCGGAAATCAGCAGATCCTCTTTCTCGTACACCAGATCCTGACGCTTGTATTCGCCCAGTTCAAAATCCGGGGTCAACTGAATCGCCGTGGTCGGGCACGCTTCTTCGCACAGGCCGCAGAAAATGCAGCGTGAGAAGTTGATACGGAAAAATTCCGGATACCAGCGGCCATCTTTCATCTCTGCTTTTTGCAGCGAGATACAGCCTACCGGACAGGCTACCGCACACAGGTTACAGGCAACGCAGCGCTCTTCGCCGTCCGGATCGCGCGTTAACACAATGCGGCCACGGTAGCGCGGCGGCAGATATACCGGCTCCTCCGGGTACATCTGAGTTTCACGTTTGGCAAAGGCGTGCATCCCGATCATGCAGATACTGCGGACCTGGGTGCCAAACCCTACCAATAATTCTTTTAAGGTCATGGTCAATTCACCCCTTATTGCGCCTGCCAGAGAATGACAGCCGCCGTTACCAACAAGTTGATCAGCGTTAACGGCAGGCATACCTTCCAGCCAAAGGACATTACCTGGTCATAACGGGGACGCGGTAATGATGCGCGGATCAAAATGAACATCATCATAAAGAACGCGGTTTTCAGCGCGAACCAGATGAAAGGAGGTAACCATGGGCCATTCCAGCCGCCGAAGAACAGCGTCACGATCAGCGCCGATACGGTAACAATTCCGATATATTCACCGACGAAGAACAGACCGAACTTCATGCCGGAATATTCGATGTGGTAACCATCGGCCAGTTCCTGTTCCGCTTCCGGCTGGTCAAACGGGTGACGGTGACACACCGCCACGCCCGCAATCGCAAAGGTTACGAAGCCAAAGAACTGCGGGATGATGTTCCACAAATGCGCCTGGTTATTGACGATATCGGTCATATTGAACGACCCCGCCTGCGCCACCACGCCCATCAGGGAAAGCCCGAGGAACACTTCATAGCTCAGGGTCTGGGCAGAAGCACGCATCGCGCCGAGCAGGGAGTATTTGTTGTTGCTCGACCAACCGGCGAACAGCACCGCATAGACCGCCAGCCCAGCCATCATCAGGAAGAACAGAATGCCGATGTTCAGGTCAGCGACAACCCAGCTCGGGCTGACCGGCACAATCGCAAAGGCCAGCAGCAGCGAGGTAAAGGCGATAACCGGCGCCAGAGTAAAGATCACGCGATCCGAGAAGCGCGGAACCCAGTCCTCTTTAAAGAACATCTTGATCATATCGGCGACGAGCTGCAGCGAACCGCCCCAGCCCACGCGGTTTGGCCCATAACGGTTCTGGAACAGGCCCAGCAGACGACGCTCGCCAAAACTCATAAACGCGCCGCAGGTAACCACTACCAGCAGAATCACCACCGCTTTGAGGATGCTTAACAGAATGTCGATGAGATCGGGAGTTAACCAACTCATGCTTTCGCCTCCTGCAGAGTATCAATACACGCGCCGGTCAGTACCGGCGCAATCCCTGGCATGCCCATCGGTAAGCCAACCTGACCCGCCGTCAGCCCCGCCGAAATAACCAGCGGCAGGCGGAGCGTCTGACCATCAACGCTGAAGGAGACCGTTGCACCGTCATTAACGCCAAGCTTCGCGGCGTCCACCGGATTAAGCTTGATGTACGGCTGTGGCATCCGGCTCTGGAATACCGGAGAGCGCTGCGACATTTCGTCACTGCCGAACAGGTGGTAATAAGGCGCGATACGCCACTTCCCTTCTTCAGCCTGGAAGCCTGCCGGTATGTTAGTAAAGTACGCCAGACCGCTGGCGGAAGCTTCAATCAGACGCACCCCCGGATCGCCATGACGCAGTTTACCGCCCACTTCATCCTGGAATTTGTTCCACGCCTGTGGGGAGTTCCAGCCTGGCGCCCAGGCAAACGGAATCTGCGAACGCGGCGCGCCCGGCTGGTTGTTCCCTTCCATTGAGAAGGCGAACATGGTGTCTTTATCCTGCGGCTGACGCGGCTCATGAACGCTGATGTTAGCGCGCATCGCGGTACGACCGCTGTAGCGGTGCGGTTCACGCGCCAGCTTCTGCCCACGAATGCGGAAGGTCGCATCCGGCGCGGCGTCTTTAATACCCGCCAGCTGCGGTAAGGCGGCAATCGCGGCGTCAATGACATGGTCCAGCTGCGTCCAGTCAACCTGGCGGTTGTTAACGGTGCTGTACAATGAATGCAGCCAGCGCCAGCTTTCCAGCATCACGGTTTTCGCATCATAGTAAGCCGGGTCGTAAACCTGGAAGAAGCGCTGAGCACGGCCTTCATTGTTAACCACCGTGCCATCGCTTTCGGCGAAGCTTGCCGCGGAGAGCACGAGGTGCGCGTTTTCCATAATCGCTGTGCGCTGGTGGTCAACCACCATCACCAGCGGCGCTTTCGCCAGCGCCGCATCAACACGGGCGGCGGAAGCGTGACGGTGCAGGTCGTTTTCCAGCACGATAACCGCATCAGCAGCGCCGGTCTCCAGTTCGCTCAGCGCCTCATCAAGCGAGCCGCCGCCGATCATCCCGAGGCCAACGCTGTTCACCGCGCGAGCCACCATGGTAACGCCGACATCCGCGCCGCGCCCCTTCAGGGCTTTCGCGACGTTTGCCGCCGCCTGGATAATCTCAATGCTGCCAGCGTTAGTTCCGGAGATAATCAGCGGTTTTTTCGCCCCGGCTAATGCCTGAACGATAACGTCGATTTTGCCTTTCAGCTCACTGCTCATCTCCTCTACCGCCGGTGCGCTGTCGTCCAGCGCGTGGGCGATGGCAAAACCGAGACGCGCCTGATCTTCCACCGGCGCGCGGTAGGTCCAGGCGGCGATATCATCAAGACGGGTATCATCAATATTGGTGACGAACAGCGGATGCTTCACCCGTTGACCGATGTTAAGGATCGCGGCGATCTGCCAGTCGGCGACTTTTTGCGCCGCCGCCATTTCACGCGCTTTGCCTTTAACCGCCTGACGCACCGCCAGGGCGATACGCGCGCCGGTCTGGGTAATATCTTCCCCAAGAATCAGCACCGCGTCGTAGGATTCAATTTCGCGCAGCGCCGGAGTATGGATACCGCCTTCGCGCAGCACTTTCAGCATCATCTGCAGGCGTTCTTGTTCGCCCTTTGCGATACCGGTATAGAAGTTATCGGCGCCCACCAGCTCGCGCAGCGCGAAGTTGCTCTCGATGCTGGCGCGCGGGGAACCAATACCGATAACCTTTTTCGACTGACGCAGAATATCCGCCGCCCCCTGCATCGCCTGCTCGGCGTTGAGGGCAATCAGATCGTCGCCGCGACGCTGAACCGGCTGACGCGGGCGATCTTTCAGGTTCACATAACCATAGCCGAAACGACCGCGGTCACAGAGGAAATAGCGATTAACGGTGCCGTTATAACGGTTTTCGATACGGCGCAGTTCACCGTAGCGCTCGCCGGGGCTGATGTTGCAGCCGATGGAACACTGCTGACAGATGCTTGGCGCAAACTGCATGTCCCATTTACGGTTATAGCGCTCGGAGTGCGTTTTATCAGTGAAGACGCCGGTCGGGCACACTTCCACCAGGTTGCCGGAGAATTCGCTTTCCAGCACACCGTCTTCCGGACGGCCAAAGTAGACGTTGTCATGCGCGCCATACACGCCGAGGTCGGTGCCATCGGCATAATCTTTGTAGTAACGCACGCAGCGATAGCAGGCAATGCAGCGGTTCATTTCATGCGAAATAAACGGCCCCAGATCCTGATTGCGATGAGTACGCTTGGTGAAGCGGTAGCGACGGAAGCTATGACCGGTCATCACGGTCATATCCTGTAAGTGGCAGTTGCCGCCCTCTTCGCAGACCGGGCAGTCATGCGGATGGTTGGTCATTAGCCACTCAACTACGCTTTCGCGGAACTGTTTCGCTTCTGCGTCGTCGATGGAAATAAAAGTGCCATCGGATGCCGGTGTCATACAGGACATCACCAGGCGGCCACGCGTGTCTTCCGCGTTTTGATATTGCTTCACCGCACACTGGCGGCAAGCACCAACGCTTCCCAGCGCCGGATGCCAGCAAAAGTAGGGAATATCAAGGCCCAGAGAGAGACAAGCTTCCAGCAGGTTGTCCGCCCCGTTCACCTCGTATTCTTTGCCGTCTACATGAATCGTAGCCATTAGCATGCTTCCAGTTGGCTCAGCCGAGACCGAGCGTTAATCAAAATTCTTCCCCTCACCCCGACCCTCTCCCCAAAGGGGCGAGAGAGAAAGCGGTTCCGGTTCATTCACCCTCCCCTCTGCGAAGAGGGAGAAAAACGACTGCGGCTCTGGCCCTAACCCTCTACTTCTGAGGGGAGAGGGTTAGGGTGAGGGGTTAAAATCACCAGCGCGTCTTAAGCAGATTCGGCTGAATACCATTAATTGCATGGGTATTGCTGAACTGCTGTTTAATGCCGGCTTCGAATTCTTCACGGAAATATTTAATCGCGCTCTGCAGCGGCTCAACCGCGCCCGGCGCGTGCGCGCAGAAGGTTTTTCCCGGCCCGAGGAACCGACACAATTGCTCAAGTGTCTCAATATCTCCCGGCTGGCCTTCGCCGCGCTCCAGCGCACGGAGGATTTTCACGCTCCAGGGCAGCCCGTCGCGGCACGGCGTACACCAGCCGCAGGACTCACGGGCGAAAAACTCTTCCAGGTTACGCACCAACGACACCATGTTGATCTCGTGGTCAACGGCCATCGCCAGCGACGTCCCCAGACGGCTACCCGCTTTACCGATACTTTCAAATTCCATCGGCAGGTCGAGATGCGCTTCAGTCAGGAAATCGGTCCCCGCGCCGCCAGGCTGCCAGGCTTTAAATTTCAGGCCATCACGCATGCCGCCAGCGTAATCTTCAAGAATTTCACGCGCGGTGGTGCCGAACGGCAGTTCCCAGACGCCCGGATTTTTCACGCGACCGGAGAAGCCCATCAGCTTGGTGCCCGCATCCTTGCTCTTCGAGATGTTCTGATACCACTCCACGCCGTTCGCGAGGATCGCCGGAACGTTACACAGCGTTTCCACGTTGTTGACGCAGGTCGGTTTGCCCCATACCCCGGAGCTTGCCGGGAACGGCGGTTTAGAGCGCGGATTGGCGCGGCGGCCTTCGAGGGAGTTAATTAGCGCGGTTTCTTCGCCGCAGATATAGCGCCCTGCCCCGGTATGGACAAACAGTTCGAAGTTAAAGCCGGTGCCGAGAATGTTTTTGCCCAACAGACCGGCTTCGGTCGCTTCGGCAATCGCCCGGCGCAGATGCACCGCCGCTTCAATATATTCGCCACGCAGGAAGATGTAGCCACGGTACGCTTTCAGCGCGAACGCGGAGATCAGCATCCCTTCCACCAGCAGGTGCGGCAGTTGTTCCATCAGCAAACGGTCTTTATAGGTGCCCGGCTCCATTTCATCGGCGTTACACAGCAGGTAGCGGATGTTCATGGACTCGTCTTTCGGCATCAGGCTCCACTTCAGACCGGTGGAGAAGCCCGCACCGCCGCGCCCTTTCAGACCGGCGTCTTTTACCGCGGTGACGATTTCATCAGGCGCCATCCCGGAGAGCGCTTTACGCGCCCCGGCGTAGCCGTTTTTACTCTGATATTCATCCAGCCAGACCGGCTGTTTGTCGTCGCGCAGACGCCAGGTTAACGGATGGGTTTCGGCAGTACGAATAACGTTTTTCATTTATACCGCTCCAGGAGGTCAGGAATCGCTTCCGGCGTCAAATAACTGTGAGTGTCCTCATCAATCATCATGGTCGGCCCCTTGTCGCAGTTGCCCAGGCAGCAGGTCGGCAGCAGAGTGAAACGGCCATCAAAGGTGGTTTGACCCGGTTTGATGTCCAGCGTCTTCTCAATTGCCGACTGAATCCCCTGGAAGCCGGTAATGTGGCACACCACGCTGTCGCAGTAGCGGATCACATGACGCCCCACCGGCTGGCGGAAAATCTGGCTATAGAACGTCGCCACACCTTCGACATCGCTTGCCGGGATCCCCAGCACATCGGCGATCGCGTAGATTGCGCCATCCGGCACCCAGCCGCGCTGCTTTTGCACAATTTTCAGCGCTTCAATGGACGCCGCGCGCGGGTCTTCATAGTGGTGCTTTTCGTGCTCAATCGCCTCACGCTCTGCCGCACTCAGCTCAAAAGCCTCAGTTTGTGGTTGTTGATTCTCGTGCATAATTAGCGGTCCACGTCTGACATTACAAAATCGATACTACCCAGATAGACGATCAGGTCGGATACCAGGCTGCCGCGAATGGCCGCCGGGATCTGCTGCAGGTGCGCATAGCTCGGCGTGCGGATACGGGTACGATAGCTCATGGTGCTGCCATCGCTGGTCAGGTAGTAACTGTTAATCCCTTTTGTCGCCTCTATCATCTGGAAGGATTCGTTGGCCGGCATCACCGGGCCCCAGGAAACCTGCAGGAAGTGCGTAATCAGGGTTTCGATATGCTGCAGCGTGCGCTCTTTCGGCGGCGGCGTGGTCAGCGGATGATCCGCTTTGAACGGGCCTTCCGGCATGTTGTCGAGGCACTGCTGGAGAATGCGCAGGCTCTGGCGCAGCTCTTCCACTTTCAGCATCACGCGGGTGTAGCAGTCGGAAACGCCGCCGCCGGTCGGGATTTCAAAGTCGAAGTTTTCATAGCCAGAATACGGACGCCATTTACGTACGTCGAAACCAATACCGGTAGCGCGCAGGCCAGCGCCGGTGGTGCCCCACTCCAGCGCTTCTTTTGCGGTGTAGGCGGCAACCCCTTTCGAACGGCCAATCAGGATCGTGTTACGCAGCGCGGCTTTCTCGTAAGCGTCCAGACGCTTCGGCATCCACTCCAGGAATTCACGCAGCAGACGATCCCAGCCGCGCGGCAGGTCGTGCGCGACGCCGCCGATACGGAACCAGGCCGGGTGCATACGGAAGCCGGTAATCGCTTCCACCAGGTCGTAAATTTTCTGGCGGTCAGTAAAGGCAAAGAACACCGGGGTCATCGCCCCGACGTCCTGAATAAAGGTAGAGATATACAGCAAGTGGCTGTTGATACGGAACAGTTCGGAAAGCATGACGCGAATCACGTTAACACGGTCCGGCACGGTGATCCCCGCCAGTTTTTCTACCGCCAGCACGTACGGCATTTCGTTAACGCAGCCGCCGAGGTATTCGATACGGTCGGTATACGGAATGTAGCTGTGCCATGACTGGCGCTCGCCCATTTTCTCCGCGCCGCGATGGTGGTAGCCAATGTCCGGTACGCAGTCGACGATCTCTTCGCCATCAAGTTGCAGGATAATGCGGAACGCGCCATGCGCGGAGGGGTGGTTCGGGCCGAGGTTAAGGAACATAAAGTCCTCGTTTTCGGTCCCGCGCTTCATGCCCCACTCTTCCGGCTTAAACGTCAGCGCTTCCATTTCCAGATCCTGTTTGGCTTTGGTCAGCTCAAACGGATCGAATTCGGTCGCGCGCGCCGGGTAGTCTTTGCGCAGCGGGTGGCCTTCCCAGGTCGGCGGCATCATGATGCGACGCAGGTTCGGGTGACCATCGAAGGTCACGCCAAACATCTCCCAGGTTTCCCGTTCATACCAGTTGGCGTTAGGGAACAGCCTGGTAAACGTCGGCAGATGCAAATCGTTTTCAGACAAGGCCACCTTGAGCATGATGTCGCGATTGCGCTCTATTGAGATCAGGTGGTAGAAAACAGAAAAATCCGCGGCGGGCAGGCCGTCACGGTGCGTGCGCAGTCGCTCGTCCATGCCGTGCAGGTCAAACAGCATTACGTAAGGTTTCGGTAATTTCTTCAGGAAATCACCCACCTCAAGCAGTTGTTCGCGCTTCACCCAAACGACCGGGACGCCGGTGCGGGTTGGCTGAACGGTAAAGGCATCCGGCCCAAAACGGTTGCGCAGTTCGCCAATCACCGGGTCATCAAGGTGATCGCGGGTTTGCCAGGCTGGTGCGGCGTCATGCGCGGTTAAATCGGTCATATTGTTCACCATTGCAAAAGGTCCGTGGTGACTGCTGGCGAGGCTTCGCGCTGTTGTAGATTGATTTGCGAAGTTGCTATCCCGCCCGCAGGCGCAAGTTAAATCTCGTCCGGCGTCCGCAGATTGGTCACTGCAATACGTTCGCCGCGTTTACGCTCACGTTCCGATTGCATATTGGCGCGGTAGACGCCCTGATCGCCAACCACCCACGAAAGCGGGCGACGTTCTTTACCAATGGATTCCTGTAGCAGCATCAGCGCCTGCATATAAGCCTCCGGACGCGGTGGACAGCCCGGGATATAAACATCAACCGGAATAAATTTATCCACGCCCTGCACAACGGAATAGATATCGTACATACCGCCGGAGTTGGCGCATGCGCCCATTGAGATAACCCACTTCGGCTCCAGCATCTGGTCATAAAGGCGCTGAATGACCGGGGCCATTTTGGTAAAGCAGGTCCCGGCCACCACCATCAGGTCCGCCTGACGCGGGGAGGCGCGCAATACTTCTGCGCCAAAACGCGCAACGTCATGCACCGCTGTGAATGACGTCACCATTTCCACGTAGCAGCAAGAAAGGCCAAAGTTGTAAGGCCAGATTGAGTTCTTACGGCCCCAGTTCACCATGTCATGCAACGCGTGTTCGAGTTTGCCCATATACACGCTTTTATTGACTTCTTGCTCCAGGGGGTCGGTTACGATCTCCTGTTTTTGCAGGGGGTAACGGTCGTTCTCACCGTTAGGATCGATGCGGGTGAGCGTATAATCCATCTTATTGCCTCGCTTTTACTGCGTATGACGGTTAGTGGGACTGCCTGTTTCCGGGTTAACCAGCGTGCGACGGGAACGCGCAGGCGTCCAGTCCAGTGCGCCGATACGAACGAGGTAAACCAGACCAGCCAGTAGCACTAAAATGAAAATGGCGGCTTCCACAAAGCCGACCCAGCCGCTTTCACGGATAGAAGTCGACCATGCGTAGAGATACAGGGCTTCCACGTCGAAGATGACAAAGAACATGGCTACCAGATAAAACTTCGCAGAAAGGCGTAAGCGAGCAGAACCAACGGAGTCGATCCCCGATTCAAACGGCGTGTTTTTGCTACGCGCCCGCGCGCGTCCGCCGAGGTACCAGCCGCCAACCAGCATCAGGCAGCACAGACCAATAGCAATAATGAGAAATATAGCGAATGCCCAATGATGAGCGATAACTTCAGTGGATGTTGACATACGCATTGCTTAACCAAAAAAGTGTAGCGCTAAAACCCTCTGCTCTTACCGGCAGATGAACGCCACAGCGTTTCACAGGGAGGAATAAAAAAATAGCCGTGCAAAAAGCGTCCTTGATTGTTGATGTGGAAGGCCAATTGCGGTGGCTTTTTACCCCTTTCGTTAACCTTTTGTCAACTTTAACAAAAGTTTTCACAACATTAATTTACATTGGATTCTTTTCATTAACATTAAATGCCCTTTTCTGCTAAGTAGCCTTGCATATCGAAGGGATTTAGTGCTGGTGAATCGTGTCCGTTTCCGCCGTAAATCAAAATTACCCGCCTATTTTGACAGGATTTAGCCACGATTCATCCCCCTAAGTAGGGGTATTTTCTTGATCTATGACACGGTTTTGTTAATTCAATCAAAAAAACGGCAACAAACTATCCGGTTTTTTAACATTAGCAGGAAGTATTAAACGTGCAGAAAAAATTGAGGCGAAACGATGAAAAGGAAGATTAACAGTATGATTTCAATCAAAAACAACCAATAAAACATGTAATTCATCAAAAAAAATTGAAAAAAAGAACCACTGCGTTCATTTCGCACATTTGTGGTTCTTTTTCGCACTTACATTTTGTTACCAGATTTCGTGCCTTTTGTCGGACTTTCCCCTTCATGAAACAGGGGATGATCTTCTCCCCCTTCCGGGGTATAAACGCGCTGCACAGACCACGGTTGATGTTCTGCGCTCAGTGACTGAAAAATGACGCGCGCCAACTCACTGACCTTCTGAGGATAACAGCTCAGCATATAGTGCGTGTCCGGCAGCCCGGGTAACCCTTCGCTCTTACCGGGCACCCGAAACTCTCTCCCCATCATCTCTACCGGTTGCGCGGTCACGCCAAGACCCGCTTTCACCGCCGCTTTCACGCCGGCGATTGAGGACGCCGCGTGGGCAAGATGCCAGGGGATCCGGGCGGCATTGAGGGCGGTAATCATTGCTTCACGGAGCGTGTCAGGCGTATCGGTCAGGACCAGCGGTACAGACTCGCCCTGTGGCAGGATATAATCGGCTGCGCAGTACCATAACGTTGGTGATGTACGTAACCTTATCTGTTCATAACCGCTTGTCTGCTGGGTGGTCAACGCAAGATCGATTGCCCCGTTCGCCAGCCTCTTTTCAACATCAACATGATTGAGCGCTTTGATTTCGAGAGTCAGCCTGGGATAAAAACTGCCGATTCGGTTCAACAAGAAAGGCAAAATAGTCTCCGCCGTCTCATCAGATGCGCCGATCGTGAGCGTTCCCTGCAAACTACCGAACATCAGCGACATGCAGGCTTCATCATTAAAACGCAGAATTTTCCGCGCGTATCCCAGTAGCTGAATGCCCTGTTCCGTCAGAAGTTTATTGCGCCCATGACGAGCAAAGAGCTCTTTTCCAACCAGCTGCTCCAGCCTCTGCATTTGCTGGCTTACTGCCGACTGGGTACGGCGTACTGCAGTAGCCGCAGCGGCAAATGTGTTGAGATCGGCGACAGCAACAAAGGTTCTTAACAGATCGAGGTCTAAATTTAGTATCGGGCGATTTTCATTTATCATATTGGCTTCACTTACAGGCGACTGAGCGCCTGGCCCATAGGGCTGTTTCACTTGCCATTTTGACTCGGACAGCGCTCAAACAAAATGCGTTCGATGTTGAACGCACACCAGTGCGGCCCTGAAGGTGAGCGAAGCGAATAATCCCACGTACGAGTATTACGTGTACGCTCCGGGCTCGAAACGCCGTCCGTGCCTGTATTGCTTTTGAAAGCACTCATCAGCCGCAAATGCACGGAATCGCTGAGTAATATTTTGTGATACACCCTGGCGCGTTTAATTACGCTGACGCCGTTTACTGTGACGCGGCGCAAAAATAACCCTCAACGCTCATCCTTTTACGCACCACAAACATCCAAACTGATGTCGGCACTCAACAACACAAACAAAAACCTGCAATAACAATATATTAATAATATCACAACCGCTGTCTGGCTTGCCTGGCATCAATATTAACGATGATATTCTAACCGAAAAAAACAATATTTATAAGCGTTATTAACTTGTCTTATCGCCCATTTTAAACACGATTCTACGCATTAATTAAATTAACAGCCGATAAAATTTTATTTGCATAAAATAAAAATTACTCATCGATTAAATGCTTTTATTAAAAATATCAGGCAAGCTTGTTACAAAGTCTTGTAGCCTGTGAATTAAACGTTTAGCAAAAAGAAGTGACTCTTTTACGTAAAAACAAACGGACACCCCTCAAGACAACAAACCATATAACTGTTCGAAAAAATTAAAAAAATCACAACATATGACCACAAACTAGCCATATAAAGGCATAATCCACAAACAAAACCAACAATCATCAGGAATATTGATTACTCCAAAAAAACAAAAACGACAAAATCTTCTCCTGTTAACCCTTCAAAATGACCGGGATGGGGAGTACATTATTTCGTGCTGACTTCCACGGCAGGGAGTGGCACTAACAGCTAAAAGGTCAAAGGTTCATGTCCCCCATCGAAAAATCCAGCAAATTAGATAACGTCTGTTACGATATCCGCGGCCCGGTTCTGAAAGAAGCGAAACGCCTTGAAGAAGAAGGCAACAAAGTCCTGAAGCTGAACATCGGCAACCCGGCGCCATTCGGCTTTGATGCCCCCGACGAAATCCTCGTTGACGTCATCCGTAATCTCCCCACCGCCCAGGGTTATAGCGACTCAAAGGGTCTATATTCCGCACGCAAGGCCATCATGCAACACTACCAGGCGCGTGGAATGCGAGATGTTACGGTCGAAGATATTTATATCGGCAACGGCGTTTCCGAACTGATCGTCCAGGCTATGCAGGCGCTGCTGAACAGCGGCGATGAAATGCTGGTGCCTGCGCCAGATTATCCCCTGTGGACTGCCGCCGTGGCGCTTTCCAGTGGCAAAGCGGTGCACTATCTTTGTGATGAATCTTCTGACTGGTTCCCGGACCTCGACGATATCCGCGCCAAAATCACCCCGCGCACCCGCGGTATCGTGATCATCAACCCGAATAACCCGACCGGCGCGGTGTACTCAAAAGAGTTGCTGATGGAGATCGTTGAGATCGCCCGTGAAAATAACCTGATTATTTTCGCCGATGAGATCTACGACAAGATCCTTTACGATGACGCGCAGCACCACTCAATTGCGCCGCTGGCGCCGGATCTGCTCACCGTGACCTTTAACGGCCTGTCAAAAACCTACCGCGTTGCCGGTTTCCGCCAGGGCTGGATGGTGCTTAACGGCCCGAAGAAACACGCAAAAGGTTATATCGAAGGCCTGGAGATGCTGGCCTCTATGCGCCTGTGCGCTAATGTCCCGGCCCAGCACGCGATTCAAACGGCCCTCGGCGGCTATCAGAGCATCAGTGAATTTATTGTACCTGGCGGTCGCCTGTACGAGCAGCGTAACCGCGCCTGGGAGTTGATCAACGAAATCCCCGGCGTCTCCTGCACCAGGCCGCAGGGCGCGCTGTATATGTTCCCGAAAATTGACGCGAAACGCTTTAATATCCATGACGACCAGAAGATGGTGCTCGATTTCCTGCTGCAGGAGAAAGTCCTGCTGGTTCAGGGCACCGCCTTTAACTGGCCATGGCCGGATCACGTGCGTATCGTCACCCTTCCTCGCGAAGACGAACTGGCAATGGCAATCACCCGCTTCGGGCGTTTCCTTTCCGGTTATCATCAGCTCTGATTTCGTCAGATCCGCCGCCGGGACTTGTTGCATCCGGCGGCATTCCCGGCGCACAATGGCTCCCGACGTTGTTACTGATTAAGGGTTCCTATGAGTCAGAGTCATTTTTTTGCCCACCTTTCCCGCCTGAAACTCATCAATCGCTGGCCGCTGATGCGCAATGTGCGCACAGAAAACGTATCCGAACACAGTTTGCAGGTCGCGATGGTGGCTCACGCACTGGCGGCGATTAAGAACCGAAAATTTGGCGGTCAGGTTAACGCCGAACGGATTACGCTGTTGGCGATGTACCACGATGCTTCGGAAGTCCTGACCGGCGATCTCCCTACCCCGGTGAAATATTTCAACTCGCAGATTGCTCAGGAGTACAAAGCCATTGAGAAAATCGCCCAGCAAAAGCTGGTCGATATGGTGCCTGACGAACTGCGGGATATTTTTGCTCCGCTAATTGACGAGCGTCACTATAGCGAAGAAGAGAAAGCGCTCGTTAAGCAAGCCGATGCGTTATGCGCCTATCTGAAATGCCTTGAAGAGCTGTCGGCGGGTAACAATGAGTTTTTGCTGGCCAAAAGCCGCCTTGAGAAAACGCTGGAATCACGCCGCAGCCCGGAGATGGACTATTTTATGCGAGTATTTGTACCAAGTTTCCATCTTTCGCTTGATGAAATCAGCCAGGATTCACCGCTGTGAATCCCAATTTCCCGGGCAGTATCAGCTGACCGGGAAACTCATCAGAACGGAAACAGTACCGGAATCAGCAGTACGCACACCACCATGACCAGTATAGTGAACGGTACGCCGATCTTCACAAAATCGCTGAATGTGTACTTACCGGGCCCCAACACCAGAGTATTCACCGGAGAAGATACCGGGGTCATAAACGCCGCCGATGCGGCCATCGCCACCACCATCGCAAAAGGATAAGGCGATACGTCCATCGACCTGGCCGCCGCCAGCGCAATGGGCGCCATCAACACCGCAGTCGCGGTATTTGAAATAAACAAACCTATCGCCGCACACATCACGAACAGGCATGCCAGCATCAGATAGGGACCTTTGCTGCCCGCCACGTCCATCAAACCTCTGACAACCAGGTCAACACCACCTGTTTTCTGCAACGCCAGCGCAAACGGCATCATCCCGACAATCAAAATAATACTCGGCCAGTGAATCGCTTTATACGCGCTCTCAGCATTAATACAGCGAAATTTGCCCATCAATAAACAGGCGATGATTGCCGCGATTGGATTGGGGATCTCGTCGGTAAGCATGAGTGCGACCATCAATACCAGGCAGAATATTGCATGTGGCGCCTGGCTGTGCGCAGGAGAGGCATCGTTGACTTCAATTGGCATATTCAACACCACGAAGTCGCGCCCTCGTTTAGCCAGTGCGGCAATCTGTCGCCAGTTGCCCACAACCAGCAGAATATCGCCGAGCTGTAGCGCTTCATCAATGACCGCGCCATCAATGGCCTTACCGTCTCGCTTTAAGCCCACGATATTGAGATCAAAACGGGTACGAAAGGCGATCTCACGTACCGTCTTGCCCACCAGTTCGGAATCCGGAATAAGGGAAACTTCCGCCATCCCCACATCCAGCGCCTGATCGGAAAAATATTCGCCTCGAAGCACCATGGGCTCCAGCATTTGCTCGCCGCAGAACTGGCGTAAATCCACGTCCGAAGCGGACATATCAATCAGCAGAACATCGCGGGCGCGGAATTCTGATACCCCATTAACGTTAACAATTACTCGCCGAAAGCGCCTCCAGCGCTCAACGCCGATAACGTTAGCCCCGTAACGTTCGCGAAGCTTCAGGTCATCCAGGCGCTGGCCAATCATCGGCGAACCGGGACGAATCGCCAGGCGGCGCGCCCTGCCTGTCAGATGGTAATCCTTGATTAAATCACGAAAAGTGCTCCGTTTACGGCCGTCGCGCACCTGCTCGCCCTCTTCTCCTTTCAGCATAAAGCGCATTACCAGCATATAGAGAATGCCCAGCACCAGTACCACCAGGCCGATTGGCGTCACGCTGAAAAAGCCGAATCCCTGCAACCCTTCACGCAACATCTCACTATTGACCACCAGGTTAGGCGGCGTGGCGACCAGCGTCATCATCCCGCTAATCAGCCCGGCGAAGCTGAGCGGCATCATCAACCGCGAAGGCGAGGTATTCATGCGCATTGAAACGCTAAGCACCACCGGGATAAAAATGGCTACCACGCCCGTCGAACTCATAAAGGCGCCCAGCCCGGCGACGGTCAGCATTAAAAAAACCAGCATTTTTGTTTCGCTGTTACCGGCCACCTTCACCAGCCAGGCCCCCATTTTGCTGGCGACTCCGGTGCGTACCAGACCATCGCCGATGATAAACAGCGCGGCGATAAGGATAACGTTGGGATCGCTAAACCCCGAGAAAGCCTCGCTAAGGGTTAGCGTATTGCTGAGGATAAAAGCGACAATCACCAACAATGCGATAGCGTCCATGCGTACTTTCCCGGTGGCAAAGAGCACGACGGCTACGGCAAGCAGAGATAACACCCAGATCAATTCACCGTTCACAACTTATCCTTGTCCGAAAATAGAGTCGAAAGTTTGGCATAAAAATGCCCCGTCAACGCGGGGCCAAATCATGAGATTAGTCTTTTAGAATAACATTCACATTGCCGTCAGGAAGACGCTCGATCGCCAGGCTCTCAAGCGTCGTTAGCACCAGATCCGCTTCATCAAGACGCGGCGCGTCGGCGGGGACATTCACCGCAATCGTACGGCAACCCGCAGCCAGACCGGAGAGCAGCCCGGCGGGGGCATCTTCCACAACGGCGCACTGTTCCGCCGCCAGACCCAACAATTCAGCGCCCAGCAGATAAGCGTCCGGCGCGGGTTTTCCATGCTTCACGCACTCAGCGGTGACAAAAACGTTGGCGTCTGGCAGACCTGCCGCACGATGGCGGGCATGGGCGACAGGTATCGAACCTGAAGTCACAATTGCCCAGGGAATGCCTGCTTTGTCCAGAGTATTGAGCAATGCGATCGCTCCGGGCAGCGCCGTAACGCCATCAGTATCCGTCGCTTCGACCTTTTCCAGCCAGGCAAACTCAGCCTGAATCTCCTCTTCGCTACGCCCCGGGAGAAAATGACGCAGCGACGTTATCGCCTGTTTGCCATGAATGAAGCTCAGCACGTCATGGTGGGCAATGCCGAATCGATCCGCCCACCGACACCAGGAACGCTCTACCACCGGCAACGAATTAACCAATGTCCCGTCAAGATCAAACAGGAACCCCTTACACTGCACGGCAACCTCCATCAGGCATTGATGATTTGATTAATTTCATTACTGCTTAAGTGATACTGACGTGGGCAAGCGTGCCAGGTACTCAGCATACGCTGGTATTTTTCCCACATTGGCGTCTGGGAGTTGAAGCCATGCGTCCCGGCATCAAAATGGCTGTAGCGCCCTTCAACATTAACCATAAAACGCACATATCCGAGATAGCGCGCTTCGGTGGCCACATCAAAGCCAAGGAAAGTTACCCGACGCTCATCAATGCCACTGGCGTCCTTCAGGTTAGTCCAGGAGACATTCAGCGCATGATACATCTCCATAATATCAATGATGGTACGGCAAGTTTCCTCGGTAAGCTGGCCAAACTCGCGATCAAGCTCGCGCATCTGCAACCCATATCCACGCTCAATGATGGTCTGTAGACGGCGGTAACGCTCGGCGTTGTCCGGGTCGAGCATCGTCATCATCTTGTACTGATTCGACAAAATCAGACGTTGCGCATTGGTCATTTCCATTTTTGACTCCTGTAGCACTTTACGGCGTGAAAAAAGAAGGCGCATAAATTATGCGCCTTCTTTTATATGCGTTTTCCTGATCCAATTACAAATCATCAAGGAAAGTTTTATCCAGTTGTTTGAAGGCACGCTTAAGCGTGTCAGCTAAAGCCTGATAATCAGGCTTACCATCGACAGGCGTCAGCGCCTGACCCGCCTCTTGCAATTTAACCCGCACTTCGTAAAACCAGTTCAGCACCGACGGCGGCAAAGGGGTGACCGAACGCTTACCAAGCCACCATAACCCCTGCATCGGCAGGCTCAATGCGAACAGCGCGGTAGCCACCGCCGGCCCCAACTGGCCGCCGAGCGCAATTTGCCAGCACAGCGTGAAAACCGCTACCGGCGGCATAATGCGGATCGCATAGCGAGTCGCGCGAATAATGCGATTTTCGATAAATACCGGGGCAAGGCGTTTATCCAGAGGCCAGGTCTTTGCATAGTGCTGCCCGTGGCGAAACAGACCAAAAAAACTCACAGGGCGTTTCTCAGAACCAGACATGACTCACCTCAACTTTACATGTAAAACTTAAAAAATTTGTGCAAAACACCAACTATGCATGACAACGTTCAAAAGATTTTGGCAATGGATGCGTCAATCAGGTATTCTGTGCGCACCTGAAGGGGCGGTTAGACCCTTTTACCAGGTTAGTAAAATTATCGCATATTCTGCCATTGGCTGAAAATCAGGCAAATGGCATAAAATCAAATGTACTTCTCTCATCGTGCCCTAAAACAGTACAAGGCATGATGTTAATCATAAATGTCGATGTCATCCTGCGCTACGCTTTGTGACATTCTGACGTTTTTTTTAGCCACGTATCATCATAAAGGTACTTCCATGTCGAGTAAGTTAGTACTGGTTCTGAACTGCGGTAGCTCCTCACTAAAATTTGCTATCCTTGACGCCCTCAACGGCGACGAATACCTGTCCGGTTTAGCCGAATGCTTCCATCTCCCGGAAGCGCGTATCAAATGGAAAATGGACGGCAGCAAACAAGAGGCTGATTTAGGCGCTGGCGCCGCTCACAGTGAAGCGCTTAACTTTATCGTTAACACTATTCTGGCACAAAAACCAGAGCTGTCTGCGCAGTTGACCGCAATTGGCCATCGCATCGTTCATGGCGGCGAGAAATACACCCGTTCCGTCGTGATCGATGACTCCGTCATTCAGGGGATCAAAGACGCCGCGTCTTTCGCTCCGCTGCATAACCCGGCGCACCTGATCGGTATTGCGGAAGCGCTGAAGTCATTCCCGCACCTGAAAGAGAAAAACGTTGCCGTATTCGACACCGCTTTCCATCAGACGATGCCGGAAGAGTCTTACCTCTACGCCCTGCCGTACAGCCTGTACAAAGAACACGGCATACGCCGCTACGGCGCACACGGCACCAGCCACTTTTATGTGACTCAGGAAGCCGCGAAAGTTCTGAACAAACCGGTTGAAACGCTGAATATCATCACCTGCCACCTGGGTAACGGAGGCTCTGTTTCCGCTATTCGTAACGGGAAATGCGTTGATACCTCCATGGGGCTGACCCCGCTGGAAGGTCTGGTTATGGGAACCCGTTCAGGCGATATCGACCCGGCAATCATTTTCCATCTGCACGATACGCTGGGCATGAGCGTTGACGCGATCAACAAAATGCTGACTAAAGAGTCCGGCCTGCTCGGTCTGACCGAAGTCACCAGCGACTGCCGCTATGTTGAAGACAACTATCAGGAAAAAGCGGATGCTCGCCGTGCAATGGACGTTTACTGTCATCGTCTGGCAAAATACATCGGTTCCTACACCGCGCTAATGGAAGGTCGTCTCGACGCGGTTGTGTTTACCGGTGGTATCGGCGAAAACGCGGCGATGGTTCGCGAGCTGTCCCTCGGCAAACTTGGCGTACTGGGCTTCGAAGTTGATCACGAACGTAACCTGGCCGCCCGTTTCGGCAAATCTGGCTTCATCAACAAAGAAGGCACTCGCCCGGCCGTTGTCATTCCGACTAACGAAGAACTGGTTATCGCGCAAGACGCCCACCGTCTGACCGCCTGATTCCACACCGCCAGCTATAACCCTAAATAATTCGAGTTGCAGGAAGGCGGCGACGCAGAGAATCCCCAGGAGCGTACGAGTAGTACGTGACTGGGGTGAGCGACAAATCTGTCCGGAACAGATTTGAACGCCGTGTAGCGGCGACCCGTAAGGGAGAGGCTCATGGATGAGCCGAGTAACAAAGCCAACGCACATGTAACTTGAGTATGACGGGAAGCTGGTGGTGTAGTTTTGTATCCCGCCTGATACTGGCGGTAACGAAAGAGGATATATCGTGTCCCGTACAATCATGCTAATCCCTACCGGAACCAGCGTAGGCCTGACCAGCGTCAGCCTCGGTGTTATCCGTGCCATGGAACGTAAGGGCGTTCGTCTGAGCGTCTTTAAACCAATCGCGCAACCACGTGCCGGTGGCGATGCGCCTGACCAGACGACAACCATCATTCGCGCGAACTCCGACCTTCCGGCCGCAGAACCGTTGAAAATGAGCCACGTCGAGTCCTTGCTCTCCAGCAATCAGAAAGACGTGCTGATGGAAGAGATCATCGCCAACTACCACGCCAACGCTCAGGACGCGGAAGTGGTGCTGGTTGAAGGTCTGGTGCCAACCCGCAAACACCAGTTTGCCCAGTCGCTGAACTACGAAATCGCCAAAACGCTGAATGCGGAAATCGTCTTCGTGATGTCCCAGGGCACCGATACGCAGGAACAACTGAAAGAGCGCGTTGAGCTGACTCGTAGCGGTTTCGGCGGCGCAAAAAACACCAGTATTACCGGGGTTATCGTCAACAAACTGAACGCGCCGGTTGACGAACAGGGCCGCACTCGTCCTGACCTGTCGGAAATCTTCGATGACTCTTCCAAAGCAAAAGTCGTGAAGATCGATCCCGCTCAGTTGCAAAGCGGGAGTTCATTGCCGGTTCTGGGCGCAGTGCCGTGGAGCTTTGATCTGATCGCCACCCGTGCGATCGATATGGCTCATCACCTGAATGCCACCATCATCAACGAAGGCGATATCAATACCCGTCGCGTGAAGTCAGTCACTTTCTGTGCGCGTAGTATCCCGCACATGCTGGAGCACTTCCGCGCCGGCTCTCTGCTGGTGACCTCCGCTGACCGTCCTGACGTGCTGGTCGCCGCCTGCCTGGCGGCGATGAATGGTGTGGAAATCGGCGCAATCTTGCTGACCGGCGGCTACGAAATGGACGCGCGCATCAGCAAATTGTGCGAGCGCGCATTTGCTACCGGCCTGCCGGTATTCATGGTCAATACCAATACCTGGCAGACCTCTCTGAGCCTGCAGAGTTTCAATCTGGAAGTACCAGTTGACGATCACGAGCGTATCGAGAAAGTTCAGGAGTACGTAGCTAACTATATCAATGCCGACTGGATTGAATCCCTGACCGCCACCTCCGAGCGCAGCCGTCGTCTCTCCCCGCCCGCCTTCCGTTATCAGCTCACTGAGCTGGCGCGTAAAGCAGGCAAGCGCGTTGTTCTGCCGGAAGGTAACGAACCGCGCACCGTTAAAGCCGCGGCGATCTGCGCCGAGCGCGGTATCGCAACCTGCGTGCTGCTGGGTAACCCGGATGAGATCACCCGTGTTGCCGCCTCTCAGGGCGTTGAACTGGGTACCGGTATCGAAATCGTCGACCCGGAAGTGGTGCGCGAAAGCTATGTTGCCCGCCTGGTCGAACTGCGTAAGAACAAGGGCATGACTGAAGCCGTCGCCCGTGAGCAACTGGAAGATAACGTGGTTCTCGGCACGCTGATGCTGGAACAGGACGAAGTTGATGGTCTGGTATCCGGCGCGGTGCATACCACCGCCAACACCATTCGTCCGCCGCTGCAGTTGATCAAAACCGCACCGGGTAGTTCTCTGGTCTCCTCCGTGTTCTTCATGCTGTTGCCAGAACAGGTTTACGTTTACGGCGACTGTGCGATCAACCCGGATCCGACCGCTGAGCAACTGGCTGAAATCGCAATCCAGTCCGCAGACTCTGCCGCTGCCTTCGGCATTGAGCCGCGCGTGGCGATGCTTTCCTACTCTACGGGTACCTCTGGTGCAGGTAGCGATGTAGAGAAAGTACGTGAAGCGACACGCCTGGCGCAGGAAAAACGTCCTGATCTGATGATCGACGGTCCGCTGCAGTATGATGCTGCGGTTATGGCTGACGTCGCGAAATCCAAAGCGCCGAACTCTCCGGTTGCCGGTCGCGCTACCGTGTTCATCTTCCCGGATCTGAACACCGGTAACACCACTTATAAAGCCGTACAGCGTTCTGCCGACCTGATCTCCATCGGGCCAATGCTGCAGGGGATGCGTAAGCCGGTGAACGACCTGTCCCGCGGCGCGCTGGTTGACGATATCGTCTACACCATCGCCCTGACCGCGATTCAGTCTGCTCAGCAGCAGTAAGCTAAAAGACCCGGCTGCAGCGCTGACCGGGTCTATCGTTTTACAGGCCGAATTCGCGAAACGCGACCCGGCAAAAATGGCGACCATATAGCAGGGTCGCCATTTTATTTACAGTAGCTCTCGTGCCGCCGAGACTATATCATGCGCCGTGAGGCCATACTCCTTCTGCAAAAAGTCCTGCGTCCCCACCTGACCATAACGTTCTTTTACCCCCACGCGACGCATCGGTACCGGACAGGTTTCCACCAGCACTTCCGCCACCGCCGAACCCAGTCCGTTATGGATACTGTGGTTTTCGCAAGTCACGATACGCCCGGTTTTCTCGGCGTAGTTTTTCACCAGCATGCGATCGATGGGTTTCAGGGTAAACATATCAATCACTGCCGCGCTCACGCCTTCCTGCGCAAGCTGACGACTCGCTTCCAGCGCCTCCGACACCATAATACCGTTGGCAATCAGAGTGATATCATCCCCTTCACGCAGAACATTACCCTTACCGATGGTAAAGGTTGACCCCGGTGCATACACGCTCGACGCCTGCTTGCGAATCGTGCGTACCCAGTAGAAGCCGTCAAGATCGATAAGCTGACGCAGTATATCCTCAAACATCACTGCATCAGTCACTTCCAGCACTACTGAATGTGCCAGACCGCGCACAATTCCCATATCTTCAAAAGACATGTGGGTGCCGCCATTATGGCACGCGGTAATACCGGCATCCGAGGCGATCACCTTGACATTATTGCGCTGATAATCCAGTGACATAAATAGCTGGTCAAAACAGCGCCGACTGGCGAAAGCGGTAAAGGTGTGCACAAACGGTTTACGCCCGGTCAACGCTAACCCGGCAGCAGTGCCAATCACGTTAGCTTCCATAATACCGCAGTTGATGACGTGCTGTGGGTAATCCCGCGCCACGCCGTCCATCGCCATGGAGCTCATCAGGTCCGCTTCGAGGGCGATAATCGGGCGACCAGCTTCGATTTGCCGGGTGACGAATGCGGCATAAATTTTGCGCATCTCCGTTGCGTCTTTTTGTCCCGCTGGTGCAACCTTAATCATGCTCAGCCTCCCGTTGGCGAATGAACTCGTTTAGCGTCTCTTTCATCTCTTTCGTCAGACGCAAATGATGACTATTACTGAGCTTCTCAAGATACGGCACGCCCTGCCCTTTAATGCTGTCCAGGATCACCACGCGCGGACGCGCGTCCACCGGCGGAACGGGTTGCGCTGCAGCCAGCAGCCCGGGTATGTCATCGCCTTTGACGGTAACAACATCGAAACCAAAGGCGCGGAATTTATCTTCCAGGTTGAAAGCGCGAATAATTTCATCCAGCTTGCCGTCAAGCTGTAGCTTGTTCCAGTCAACAAACACCGTCAGATTATTCAGACGGTGGTGGGCAATAAACTGGAACGCTTCCCAGCACTGGCCTTCATTCAGTTCGCCATCGCCGACGATGCAAAATACTCGATTCGCGCGTCCCGCCAGCTTATGGGACAACGCCATCCCGCCAGCAATAGAAATCCCTTGCCCCAATGACCCCGTCGTCGCATCCACACCGCGCGTTTTCAGCCGGTCCGGATGGCTTGGCAAGCGCGTACCATTCTGATTAAGCGTACTCAGTTCCTCTATCGGGAAATATCCCTTAATCGCCAACGTACTGTAGAGCGCCGGGCCAGCATGGCCTTTTGACAACACAAAATAATCACGCTCTGGCCAGTCCGGATCCGCCGGGTCGATTTTCATCACCGCGCCGTACAGCACGGCCAGCGTTTCCACTACCGACATGCTGCCGCCATAGTGCCCGAAACCAAGATTGGTCAGCGATTTCAGGGTGGCGAGACGAATATTACGCGCCAGTTCAGTCACTTCTTTCACATTCATGATTTAGCTCCGGTGTTCTCCTGCGCGCTACCGCCCACAGATTTCTTTTTCGCCAACACGTTGTAGACAACCAGCAGCGCGAACAACACGACAACAAGGCCGGTAATGGCAAGCGGCGACAGGTAGCGGGCCAGATTCCCCAGCACAATACCCACGGCGCCAAAATCAGCATCTGAGAAGGTGGTATTGGCAAAACCAATCGCCCCCAGTACAGGCAACAACAGCACCGGCAGGAAAGTGATCAGCAGCCCGTTAGCGAACGCGCCGATCATCGCGCCGCGCCGTCCGCCGGTGGCATTGCCAAACACGCCGGCTGTCGCGCCAGTAAAGAAATGCGGCACGACGCCCGGTAGAATCAGGACCCACTTAAATTGCCCGCAGAGGAACAGCCCCACTAATCCACCGAGGAAGCTAAACAGAAAACCAATCAGCACCGCATTAGGCGCGTAGGGATAGACCACCGGACAGTCCAGCGCCGGACGCGCGTTAGGCACCAGCTTTTCCGAGAAGCCGGTAAAAGCCGGTACAATTTCCGCCAGAATCAGGCGAACCCCCTGCAGAATGATAAATACCCCGGCAGCGAAGGTAATCGCCATAATGATGGCGTATACCAGATAGTTCTGACCGCCGCTGAAGGTGCTTTCAACATATTCACGCCCTGCGCTGACCGCCATAATCAGGTAGATAATCATCATGGTCAGGGAAATAGAGATAGAACTGTCACGCAGGAAACTCAGGTTCTTCGGCAGATTCATCTCTTCGGTTGAACGCGAGCCTTTACCGCAGACGCTGCCGATCCAGCCCGACAGGACGTAACCCAGCGTGCCAAAGTGGCCGAAAGCAATATCATCCGTACCGGTAATACGCTTCATATAGCGCTGCGCCAGGGCCGGGAAGAACGCCATCACCAGTCCGAGGATCAGTGAGCCGGTAAATACCAGTCCCACGCCGTCGAATCCCGCCACGGTAAGAATGACGCCGATCATACAGGCCATATAGAAAGTATGATGTCCGGTCAGGAAGATGTATTTCAGGCGCGTAAAACGTGCAACCAGAATATTCGCCACCATCCCGAATGCCATAATCAGCGCGGTTGAAGCGCCATACTTCTCAAGGGCAATAGAAACTATCGCTTCATTATTCGGAATAATGCCCTGAATATTAAAGGCATGTTCAAACATTCCTCCTAACGGGTTCAACGAGCCAACGAGTACCGTCGCCCCGCCCCCCAGAACAATAAACCCTAATATCGTTTTAATTGTTCCCTTCACAACATCGGAAAAAGATTTTTTTTGCGCCACAAGGCCAATTAACGCAATTAATCCGACGAGTATTGAGGGAACTTTGAGAATATCAACAACAAAATTCAGCGTTTCAAGGATAAACATATCCGCCTCGCTATAAATAGTTATTGTTTAGCAAACCAGGCACGCAACTGCGCTTCGAGTTCGTTAATATCGATGATGTTGTTAATCACCACCAACTGGCTTTCCGGCACGCTGGCGCTGGCGGCGATATCTTTCGCCATCACAAACAAATCCGCCGCCCCTGGTGTTGCCGACGAAAGATCGGAGTGTTCCACTTCAGCCTCTATTTCGAGCTTTTTAAGGACTTTTTTAATATTCATCTCAACCATAAAACTACTGCCCAGGCCAGAACCGCAAATTGCCATAATTTTCATTGTTATCACCTTTTTTGGGTAGAGTACGTTCGCATCACGCAGGCGCGTAATGGGTAGAAATCAGATATTAAAATCAGGTCAGAAGCGCGCGATTATTTTTTTTATCTCCTCCAGGCTCGTTGCCTGATGTAATTTATGCATATCTGCCTCACTGGAAAATAGTTCGGCGAGGTCAGCAATCATTTCGATATGACTATGTTTATCCGGTGCCGCAAGCATAATGATAATATCAACCGGATCGAACTCTTCGGCGCCAAACGACACTCCCTGTTCCAGTTTCAGTAACGATAACCCTAAACCTTTCGCCCCCGCCTCTGGTCGCGCATGCGGCATCGCCAGACCTGGCGCCAGTACATAATACGGCCCCAGTTGATGGTGTTGCGCAATAATGGCCGTCACATATTCAGGCACAATAACGCCAGCTGCAAGCAGCGGGCGGGCGCACATCTCCAGCGCCTGCGGCCAGGTTTCTACACTCTGCCGCAGCGTAATCGTGGCATCTGAGAGCCATGTCTTCAGCATTTTTCCCCTCATCTTTTAACAAAAAAGATGAGCAAACTGTAGGCAAGCGGACAATAGTTATCTGCGATAAAGTTCACAAAGATAGCGCTACCAAAAGAGAATATGCAAAATTGTGATAGCGCTATCAATTCCGGTTGGTTGCATGAAAAGACGCTAAAAAAGCCCGTTTAAGGGGTATACTCCGTGACAGGTGAAGCAATGGATGATAATAAAAAGCGTCTGTTTAGCAGGAATATGTATGTCTCTAACCCGAAAACGGCGTAGCACCGGTAAGGTGACGATCGCCGATGTTGCTCAACTGGCTGGTGTAGGTACGATGACCGTCTCTCGCGCTCTCCGTACGCCCGAACAGGTTTCCGATAAGCTACGAGAAAAAATCGAAGCGGCGGTGCAGGAGCTCGGGTACATGCCTAATCTTGCCGCCAGCGCGCTGGCATCGGCCTCCTCAAGAACCATTGCCATGGTAGTACCCAATCTTGCAGAGGCGGGCTGCTCAGCAATGTTCGCCGGGCTGCAACAGGTATTACAACCCGCAGGTTATCAAATTATGCTGGCGGAATCGCAGCACCGTCTTGAGCAGGAAGAAAAATTGCTCGAAACGCTACTGGCCTCTAACATCGCCGCCGCCATTCTGCTTAGCGTTGAACACAGCGATACGGTGCGCCACTGGCTGAAAAACGCCTCAATTCCGGTGATGGAAATAGGCGCGATGCGCGCCGATCCTATCGACATGAATATCGGCATTGATTACGTAGCGGCGATGTTCGAGCTTACGGAAATGCTCATCCACCGCGGTTATCAGAATATCGCCCTGCTGTGCGCCAATCAGGAACAGTGGATTTTTCAGCAGCATTTACATGGGTGGTATAAAGCCATGCTGCGCCACCATATGTCCCCCAACCGGGTAATTAACGCCGCGCTGCCCGCCAATTTTTCCACTGGCGCATCACAGCTCGCGGAATTTGTGCTGGCCTGGCCGGAGCTCGACGCGCTGGTTTGTGTTTCCGATGAGCTGGCATGCGGGGCGCTGTATGAGTGCCAGCGTCGACACATCAAAGTGCCTGATGATTTAGCCATCGTCGGCTTTGGGGATAGCGATGTCAGCCGGGTCTGTCAGCCGCCATTGACCACTATGGCGGTACCGCATCAAAAAATTGGCATCGAAGCCGGGAAAACGCTTCTGGAACGCCTTAATGAGGGAAACTGGCGCGACAGAAAACCTATCGCCTCCAGATTATGCATGCGGGACAGCTGTTAACGGCTACTCCGCCTGCGGCCGATGACAAAGCGGTATCGGATAATGTGCTCGCATTTCCGCCTGATGCGGCCTGCACGACCTTCAGCATTCGCGATGCAGGCTCGCGCAGGCGCCGCCGGGCGATTCGAAAAGCGCGCACGTTGTCAGTAATGCGTAGCGGCGGCTACTCCGCCTCTTCCTGTTTTTCGGCTTTCGCTGACTCATTATTGGCATTACGCGTCATCCACAGCGCCAGCGCCTTTAATGAATCGGGGGTGAACTCATCGCAGCGGGCGGTGATCTCTTCCGGAGTCAGCCAGCACACTTCACTCACTTCCTCTTCCTGCAGCGCGAAAGGCCCATGTGATACACAGCTAAACAGCGCGCCCCAGACACGGCAGTATTTATCTTCGTAGTAGAACTGACCGTGGTCGGCAAACGGTACGCCAGCAATACCCAGTTCCTCTTCCGCTTCACGGCGCGCGGACTCCAGCATTTGCTCATCAGCCTGCACCACGCCGCCGGCGGTCGCGTCCAGCATCCCCGGATGGAAATCCTTCGTTTCGGTACGACGCTGCACAAGTATTTTGCCCATCCCATCATGAACAACAATATAAGTCGCCCGGTGACGCAGGCACTCCGCACGCATTTGTTCACGGCTGGATTGCGCTATCACTTCATTGTTTTCATTAACAATATCGACCCACTCTGTGCTTGCCAAATGATTCTGTTCCGCCATCAGAAAACCTTACTTTTTAAAGCGCTCTCGCGGCGCGTCTATATGGTTGAGGGGTAAATTACGGGTAAATCGCGACCTCTGCAATAACCTGATTATCATCGAGTGCTAAAACCTGCAATTGCCCCCCATTCAGGAAGCCGTAGCTGGGGGCAAATCCCCCTTTAGGGATGCTGACCGAGCCGGGATTGAAGAGAAAAATGTCGTCGCGCTTCTCGGCAACCGGAATATGAGTATGACCATAAGCCAGCACATCGCCAGCGGCAAGCGGAGGCAAATTATCCGGGCTATACAGATGCCCGTGCGTCAAAAACAGGCGCGTTCGCACGCTCAATACCTGCTGCCAGGGGGCGGTAATGGGGAAATGCAACAGCATCTGATCAACTTCGCTATCGCAGTTGCCGCGCACGGCAATCACCCGTTCCGCTACGCCATTTAGCTTCTCCGCAACCCGGGCAGGGGCATACCCTTCAGGCAGAGCGTTACGCGGCCCGTGATTCAGCACGTCGCCAAGGATCACCAGCCACTGCGCACCGCGTTGTGCGAACAGTTCAAGAACGCGCTCAGTTGCGGGCAGAGAGCCGTGGATATCCGATGCAAACATCAGCTTCATACATTCCATCTCCACGCATTACGATGCGCCTATAATAGCGGAACTGCCAGGGCTTATCAGCCAGCATGTTTGCCCGACAGTGTGAGGAAGCGCTGAACCGACGCCCGTTGCCACTGGAAAGCGGCGTAGTCAGCCAGCGCGCCAGGGACATCATCGCCGTTCAGGACCAACCGGTTGATCATCAACGCCAGGTCGCTATCGGCAACAGACCATTCGCCAAACAGATTCTGCTGGCCGTGGGCCAGCAAGCCGCTGGCGATTTCAAACAATTTTTCAGCGCTTCTCCGTCCGGCTTCACTCAGCGGCGGTTTCTTCGCGCCGGCAAACACCACGGTCGTCGGACGCTCTTCACGAATCGGCATCAGGTCGCTACGGAGCCAGGCCTGCACCTGACGCGCCCGCGCGCGCTTTTGCAGGTCATGCGGATAAAGTCGCTCCCACTCCGGCGGCGCGAAACGCTCATCCAGATATTCAGTAATTGCGGAAGATTCACTCAGGGAGAACGCGTCGACGTCCAACAACGGGACGCGACGGGTCGCAGAGTACCCCTTCCAGCCGCTCTGTAAGTGTTCTCCGCGATTAAGATTGACGGTTTTCAGCGTAAAAGGCAGGCTTTTTTCCCGTAGCGCAACATATACTGACATCACGTACGGCGAAAAAAAATCGGCATCGGACCACAGGGTAATGACGGGCTGGTTCATGGTGTCCTCAATAGCGAATAGGTCAGGGTACAAGAATCAACATATCCTGTCTTTCAGAGGATGTCACCGACGCCGCCATAAGGATTCTGCCTGAACCACTTGAGCGAGGTGAAATCGATAACAGACCCGGCACGTCAGCCAAATCGGGCGCCTTCGCCTATACTCGAAAAGTTTGCGCGCAATAACGGCGGGAGATGCCATGATCGATCTTTACTATGCCCCCACCCCCAATGGCAATAAAATCACGCTTTTCCTCGAAGAAGCGCAGCTAGCCTATCGCCTGATTCGGGTAGATATCAGCAAGGGAGAACAGTTTCGTCCGCAATTTCTCGCTATCTCACCGAATAACAAGATCCCGGCGATCGTTGATCACGCCCCCGCCGACGGCGGTGCGCCGTTAAACCTGTTTGAATCCGGAGAGATCCTGCTGTATCTGGCAGAAAAAACCGGCAAGCTACTGAGCGGTGAACTTCGCGAGCGTCACGTTACGCTGCAATGGCTATTCTGGCAGGTTGGCGGTTTGGGGCCGATGCTCGGGCAGAATCACCACTTTAATCATTTTGCCCCGCAGGCGGTTCCCTACGCCATTGAGCGCTATCAGGTGGAAACGCAACGTCTGTATGGCGTCCTCAACCGACGTCTTGGAGAGAGTCCCTGGCTTGGCGGAAACCACTACAGCATCGCCGATATTGCCTGCTGGCCGTGGATTAATGCCCATCAGCGTCAGCGCATCGCTCTGGCAAATTTCCCGGCAGTACACAACTGGTTCGAGCGTATTCGCCAGCGTCCTGCCACCGTTGAAGCGCTCATGAAAATACAAGCCAATTAACCCTCTGCTCGCCGGCGCTGCTTTGATGTATGATTGCGGAAATTACTACACGGAGGAAGCCTGCAATGTCTCAACCAGACGCCATTATTCGAATTAAGAACCTGCGCCTGCGTACTTTTATTGGAATTAAAGAAGAAGAGATCGCCAACCGCCAGGATGTGGTGGTCAACGTCGCTATCCACTACCCGGCGGATAAATCCCGCAACAGCGAAGATATTAACGATGCGTTGAACTACCGTACGATCACCAAGCGCATCATTAGCCATATCGAGAATAACCGCTTCTCCCTGCTGGAAAAATTAACGCAGGATGTGCTCAATATCGCATGCGAACATCACTGGGTTACCTATGCTGAAGTAGAGATCGATAAACTGTACGCATTGCGCTATGCCGATTCAGTATCCATGACCATGAGCTGGCGACGGTAGGCGCATCTTAGGAGGCAGTATGAAAATTCTGCTTACTGGTGGCACCGGCCTGATTGGCCGACATCTTATCCCCCGGTTATTAGCGCTGGGGCATGACGTAACGGTTTCAACGCGCAGCCCTGAAAAGGCGAAAACCCGGCTCGATTCGCGCGTCACTCTGTGGCGCGATTTCGAAGGGCAGACAAATCTCAACGGCGTTGACGCCGTCATTAACCTGGCTGGCGAACCTATCGCCAATAAACGCTGGACGGCAGAGCAAAAGCAGCGACTGTGCCACAGCCGCTGGGATATCACGCAAAGACTGGTCGCGCTGATTCATGCCAGCGACACGCCGCCAGCGGTGCTGATTAGCGGTTCCGCTGCCGGATATTACGGCGACCTCGGCGAAGTGGTGGTGACCGAAGAAGAGCCGCCGCATAACGAATTTACGCATAAACTGTGCGCCCGCTGGGAGCAGATCGCCTGTGAAGCGCAAAACGAGCAGACCCGGGTCTGCCTGCTGCGCACCGGCATCGTGCTGGCGCCGCGAGGCGGTATTCTGGCCAAACTGACGCCAGCGTTTAAGCTCGGCCTCGGCGGCCCGATTGGCAGCGGCAGACAATACATGGCGTGGATCCACATTGACGATATGGTCAACGGCATTTTGTGGCTACTGGATAATGACCTGCGCGGCCCGTTTAATATGGTCGCTCCTTACCCGGTGCGCAACGAACAGTTTGCCCACGCGCTGGGTCATGCGTTGAACCGCCCGGCGATCTTCCGCGTCCCGGCTGCGGCTATTCGGCTGCTGATGGGAGAATCTTCCGTGCTGGTGCTCACCGGTCAGCGCATGCTGCCAAAACGGCTGGAAGCCTCCGGATTTGGCTTTCGTTGGTACGAGCTGGATGAAGCCCTGGCCGATGTGCTGGGCTAGTTCAACGCCCCTCATTTGGCCGGAACGTTATCCAGCGGCAATCGCTTTTGCAGTGGGTTAGGCGAAAATGGCATATGTTTAGTTTTCGCCCATTTTTAGCTTAGTGGCCTGTTCCGTTCACTAGAAATACGAGGGTCTTCGTTATATCCACCGCCTGTGACCGGCTTCACCTGGCGGCCAGTTATGGGTGCGGGCCTGCGTTCTCGCCAGGTTTTAGATGCACGGCCCCTTGCGGTGAGCCTGGGCTAACGCTGATGACAAACCGGCATCACATATTGTGCCGTTTTCGTGTCGGGTGGCGGATCACGCCTTACCCGACCTACAAAACCAGCAATATCATAAAGTTATGTATTCCACGCAGGCCTGCGCAAGCGAAGCGCCGCCGGGCAATGCGAAAAGAACGCGCGTTATCAGCAATCTGAGCTGAAGCTGTAACTCTCCCGCCGCTGTAGCGCATAAAAAACCGACGCTATTGTCAGCCTCAAAATCGCCTCAGGCGTTCGCCTGACCGCCACTTAACCGAACCGCGCACTCCGGCTGACGGCCCCTTAACTGACCCGCATGACTACTTCAACGAACCTTTCAGGAACTGCTGCAGGCGCTGACTTTTTGGGTTACCGAAGACCTCGTCGGGATGCCCTTCTTCTTCAATCTTCCCCTGATGAAGGAAAATCACGTGTGAAGAGACATGTCGGGCAAACCCCATTTCATGAGTCACCACGACCATGGTTTTCCCCTCTTCCGCTAACTGTTGCATAATACGCAATACCTCGCCCACCAGTTCCGGGTCGAGGGCCGATGTCGGTTCATCAAACAGCAACACCTCCGGCTCCATCGCCAGCGCACGAGCAATGGAAACGCGCTGCTGCTGGCCACCTGAAAGGTGTACCGGGTATTTACTCTGCTGGCGCTCATCAATACCCACTTTTGCCAGATATTTCACCGCCCTGTCGCGCGCGTCCTGTTTGCTCAATCCCAGCACCTGAATCGGAGCCTCCATGACGTTTTCCAGCACCGTCATGTGGCTCCAGAGATTGAAATGCTGAAACACCATTGTCAATCGGGTACGCAGCAGACGCAGTTGGTTCTTGTCTGAAACCTTCAACTGGCCATCTTTATCACGAACCAGGCCAATATTTTGCCCGTTAACGACAATCGTGCCTTCACTGGGTTTTTCGAGAAAGTTAATACAGCGCAAAAAGGTGCTTTTACCGGAACCTGATGAACCAATAATACTGATTACGTCCCCGGCTTCCGCCCGCAGCGAGACGCCTTTCAGCACCTCCTGTTCGCCGTAACGTTTATGCAGATCGATTACATTTAATTTATTGTCGGACATGGCGTTCTCAGTGCGTCGAAGAGGGTTTGATATGCTGCAGCCAGCGCTTTTCCGCCTTACGGAACAAGCTAATCAGCACATACGAGATAATTAAATACAGCACAGCGGCAATACCGAAGGCGGTAAACGGCTGGTAAGTTGCCGAGTTGATATCACGGGCGATTTTCAGCAGATCCGGCACCGTAGCGGTAAAAGCCAGCGCGGTGGAGTGCAGCATCAAAATCACTTCGTTGCTGTATGCAGGCAGAGCGATGCGTAGCGCGGAAGGCAAAATAATGCAGCGATACATTTTGACCGCTGAAAAACCATACGCCCGCGCCGCCTCAATCTCTCCGGCTGGCACCGAGCGAATCGCTCCGGCGAAAATCTCCGTGGTATACGCGCAGGTATTTAGCGTCAGCGCCAGCACCGTACAGTTGAGGCCGCTGCGAAAGAACGCGTTCAGCAGTTCTGTTCCTTTGACGATTTCCAGCGTGTACATCCCTGAATAGAACACCAGCAACTGCACATACAGTGGCGTACCACGAAAAATGTAGGTAAACAGCCAGACAGGAAACTGAATGTATTTATTGCTTGAGACACGGCCAATAGCGAGAAAAACCGCCAGAATGCCTCCCATCACCACCGAAGAAATCAGCAACCAGAGCGTAATCGCCACGCCGGTAAACCGGTAGCCATCGGTCCACAACAGGGATTTCCAGTACTCCTGAATAATTTCAATCACAGGTCAGCCCTCTTCACGCCTACAGAATAACGGCGTTCGAGCATCAGCAGCACACCATTGGAAACCGTGGTAAATACAAGATAAATCAGGCCGCAGACGATAGCGAAATAGAAAGGCTGCCAGGTACTTTTACCGGCCAACTGCGTCGCCTTCACCACATCTTCGAGTCCCAGCAATGAAACCAGCGCGGTGGCCTTGAGGATCACCTGCCAGTTGTTGCCTATTCCAGGCAGCGCAAAGCGCATCATCGCCGGGAATAAGATGCGACGAAAGGTTTGCCCGCCGCTGAAGCCAAAAGCTGTCGCTGCTTCGATATGGCCTTTCGGCACCGCCAGAAAGGCGCCACGAAAAGTTTCGGTGAAATAGGCGCCATAAATAAAGCCCAGTGTGATAATCCCCGCCACCATCGGGTCGATATCAAATTGCGCCAGGCCAAGTGCGTCTGTCACGCTATTAAGCGCAATCTGCAATCCGTAAAAAATCAGCAGCATCAGAACCAGATCGGGTACGCCGCGGATTAAGGTGGTGTAACCTTCAGAAATTAGCGCCAGCGCACGATTGTTGGAAAGCCTGGCCCCGGCGCCTGCCAGGCCAATGAGCACCGCCAGAACAACCGAACTTAACGCCAGCTCAAGGGTGACCAGCGCGCCCTGAAATATAACCTGAGAAAACCCGTACAGCATGCTGTCTTACCCTGTCTGTCATCGACCATCGCGCGCCAAATGACGCACGATGGGGTACGCAAGATGGTTAGTCTCCGTACACGTTAAAATCAAAATATTTCTTCGCCAGCTTGTCGTAGGTGCCGTCTTTACGCATCTCGGCAAAGGCTTTATTCAGTGCTTCTCGCAGTTCGTTGTCCTCTTTGCGCAGTCCCATACCAGTACCGACACCAAACAGCTTCTCATCTTTAATCGACGGACCGCCAAACTGATAATCTTTGCCGATGGGCTGTTTGAGAAACCCTTCGCTGGCGGCCACTTCATCCTGGAACGCGGCATCAATGCGTCCGGCGGTCAGGTCTGAATAAATATTGTCCTGCCCCTGATAAGAGACGATCTCAATGCCTTTCGGCGCCCAATATTCATTACCGTAGGTTTCCTGCGTTGTTCCTTGCAGCACGCCCACACGTTTACCTTTCAGCTTATCCAGATCGGGGGTGATATCACTCCCCTTTTTCACCACCAGACGAGAATCTGCCGCGTAAAGTTTATCGGTAAAGGCAATTTGCTTCTGACGTTTTTCCGTGATCGAAAGCGAGGACATGATGGCATCGATTTTCTTCGCTTTTAAGGATGGGATCAGTGCATCCAGTGGGTTTTCAATGAAGGTACATTTTGTATTAATGCGCTTACACAGCTCTTTTGCCAGATCAATGTCAAAACCCACTAATTCGCCCTGCGCATTTTTTGATTCAAACGGGGCATAAGTCGGATCGGTACCGATGCGAATTTTTTGCGGAATTGCTGCATATACGGCGGAAACGCTGGAAAGCGCCAGCGCTAAAGAGAGAGACAACGCCAGTTTTTTCATAACTATCCTCAACAGACTGTCATTCTAACGGGTTTATTAGAAGCACTTACACCAGTTATCGTGCCATTATTCGCCCCGATAAGGCAAAACATTCTGCGCCAGAAAGGAAATCTTTTCGCACCAGAAACGCGTAACTATGCAATTTTATCGTGCAACGAGGCCATCTTGCGCACCATGATGGTTCAAAAAAATCACTCACGCACCAATAAAGAGCAAGACGGTTCCACATGGCCCGGCATTCCGGGCCTGCGGGCGTCTTAGTCACCATATACATTAAAATCGAAGTATTTCTTCGCCATCTTGTCGTAGGTACCGTCTTTACGCATATCGGCCAGTGCTTTATCAAACGCCGTCTTCAGCTCGGTATCGTCTTTACGCAACCCGATACCGGTACCATCACCAAAATATTTTTTGTCTTTAACGGAGGGGCCGGCAAAAGCAAAATCTTTACCGGCGGGCTGCTTGAGGAAGCCTTCGCTGGCGGCGACTTCATCCTGAAATGCGGCATCCAGACGGCCAGCGGCAAGGTCTGAATAAATTAAATCCTGATTCTGATAGGCGATCACATCGACACCATGATTGCGCCAGTATGCATTTCCATAAGCTTCCTGCGTGGAGCCCTGGAGTACGCCGACATGTTTACCTTTCAGGGATGCCAGCGTCGGTCGAATCGGCGAACCTTTGGCGGCAATCAGTCGGGAATCCGCCGCGTAAAGCTTGTCAGAAAACGCGATCTCCTGCTGACGCTTTTCAGTAATCGACAGCGAAGAGATGATAGCATCGATTTTCTTGGCCTTCAGCGACGGGATCAGCGCGTCAAAGTCGCTGCCCACCCAGGTACATTTAACTTTGATACGCGAACAGAGTTCATTGCCCAAATCGATATCAAAACCCACGAAATCCCCTTTCGCATCCTTTGATGAAAAAGGCGCATAGGTGGGGTCTGTGCCAATGCGAATACTCTTCGGCAGCGCAGCGAATGCGCTGGAAACGCTGCAAATTCCCATCATTAAAGAGAGAGCCAGGACCGTCTTCTTCATAGGTTACCCTTAAGTGTCGTGATATTGTTATGCGATGCGTCGTCTTGTTATTTGTACTGCCGACAAATTCCTGCACATTGTATGCCATTTTCACAATGACTACAGAAAACAACGTTAAATTTGTTAATTAAAGGTTGCGTATTTGTCTTAAAGGGAAAGATACCAGCAATAACGGATAAACCGCAGCGCCAGAACGCAAAAAAGCAAATTAAATATCGGGGATTTGATCGGGACGACAAAATTGCACCACAAGAGCACACTCACGAATGCATTGCACTTATTTAGTGCAATCCTGTGCGCCCTGCCAGCGGGTGAAAAGATCCTGTGGAAGGGTAATATCAAACTGATCGATAACGCGATTAACCGTCTGGTTAATCACATCGTCAAGGGTTTGCGGGCGATGATAGAACGCAGGCACCGGCGGCATGATCACCGCGCCCATTTCCGCCGCCTGGAGCAGTAAACGCAGGTGACCGGTATGGAACGGCGTTTCCCGCACGCACAGCACCAGAGGGCGGCGCTCCTTGAGCACCACATCCGCAGCCCGGGTCAACAAACCATCGGTATAACTATGCACAATGCCGGACAGGGTTTTCATCGAACACGGCAGGATCGCCATCCCGGCGGTTTTAAACGAACCGGAAGAGATACTGGCGGCAATATCGCGAACATCGTGAACCACATCGGCTAACGCCTGCACTTCACGCAGTGAAAAATCCGTTTCCAGCGCCAGCGTCTGCCGTGCAGCCTGACTTAAAATAAGGTGAGTTTCGACATCAGACACATCGCGTAAAACCTGGAGCAATCGCACGCCATAAATTGCGCCGCTGGCGCCGGAAATACCAACAATGAGTCGCTTCACGGTAATTGCTCCTTCTTACACAGTGGCGCAAACTTTGCCGGATTATCCTCTCTAACGCAACAGCATAACGTTGCGATGGATGATGAATCACCAAAAAAATGGCCCGCGCTCTTACGAGCGCAGGCCATATGATAACCCGTAAGACTCACCCTTCGTTGTGCATCTCCAGGTTTTCGACTTCATTCTGCAACTGAACCGCTTTCGCATCATCATTACGCAGAGTATCCAGATAATCCAGATACCGCTGATCGACATCTTTGGTGACATAGATACCGTTGAACACCGAACATTCAAACTGCTGAATATCCGGATTCTCCGCACGAACCGCATCGATCAGATCGTTCAGGCCCTGGAAAATCAAGCCATCTGCGCCGATAAGCTGGCGGATCTCATCCACTTCACGGCCATGAGCAATCAGCTCATTAGCACTTGGCATATCAATGCCATACACGTTCGGAAAGCGAATTTCCGGCGCAGCAGAGGCCAGATACACTTTCTTCGCCCCGGCTTCACGCGCCATCTCAATAATCTGTTCTGACGTGGTGCCGCGCACGATGGAGTCATCAACCAGCAGCACGTTCTTATCGCGGAACTCAGCACGGTTGGCGTTCAGTTTACGCCGTACGGATTTACGACGCAGCTGCTGGCCAGGCATGATAAAGGTACGGCCCACATAGCGGTTTTTCACGAAGCCCTGGCGGTATGGCTTATCGAGGATGCGGGCAATTTCCAGCGCGATATCGCAGGAGGTTTCCGGAATAGGGATCACCACATCAATATCGAGATCTTCCCATTCACGGGCGATTTTCTCACCCAGTTTTCTCCCCATATTGACGCGGGCGCTATAGACGGAAATTTTGTCAATGAATGAGTCCGGCCGCGCAAAATACACGTACTCGAACAGGCATGGATTACTGACCGGGTTTTCCGCGCACTGGCGGGTAAACAACTGGCCTTTTTCTGTGATGTATATGGCTTCACCTGGCGCGACGTCACGCAGAAACTCAAAGCCCAGCGTATCCAGCGCCACGCTTTCCGACGCAACCATATACTCGGTGCGGCCATCGCCCACATCGCGCTTACCCAATACCAGCGGACGAATACCGTTCGGATCGCGGAAGGCAACCATACCGTGACCGATAATCATCGCCACGCAGGCGTAGGCGCCGCGAATCTGCCGGTTGGTCGCGGCAATCGCCGCAAAAATATTGTCGGCTTCCAGCGGGTAGTGGCGGAAATTGTCCAGCTCGCTGGCGAAGATATTGAGCAGGATTTCGGAATCGGAGGTGGTGTTGATATGGCGGCGTTTTTCTTCAAACAGTTTTTTACGCAGCTCGTGAGCGTTGGTCAGGTTACCGTTGTGCGCCAACGTCATGCCGTACGGCGAGTTAACATAGAAAGGCTGAGCCTCAGAGGCGCTGGAGCTGCCAGCCGTCGGGTAACGAACGTGACCAATCCCCATATTACCCTGCAAACGCTGCATATGGCGGGCTTCAAAAACATCGCTCACCAGACCGTTCGCCTTTCGCAAACGGAAACGGTTGTTCGCATCAATAGTGATGATGCCTGCGGCATCCTGCCCACGATGCTGAAGCACCGTTAACGCGTCATAAATCGACTGGTTTACCGGCATAACACCGGCGATACCGACAATACCGCACATACGTCTTTTCCTCGTTAAGCTACATCCCAACGCTTATGCTTTGGGCAAGAAACTTGACGAGCTCTGCAGATAGTCAAAGAACCATCTGATAACGAAACTGAACTGCGGGATCAGCTCAGACTTTTGCCAGTCTTCACTTTTCGCCATACTGGTAAAGCTATCGAGAAAGAACAACATCGCCGAGACGATTAGCACACCACGCAGGGCGCCAAAGCAGCTCCCTAACACTCTATCGGTACCCGACAAGCCGGTTTTTTCCACCAGTTGACCGATCACAAAATTAACGATAGCGCCAACGATAAGCGTTGCGATAAACAGTATCGCGATAGCAATCCCATTTCGAACCAGTTCGTCTTCAAAGCCCGTGAACCAGACAGCCAGGTCAGTGTAGTAATGGCTGGCAACAAAGAAAGCGCATCCCCAGGTTACCAGAGATAAAGCTTCACGAACAAAGCCGCGGATCAGGCTAACCAAGCAGGAAAAACCGATCACCGCAATAATGGCGTAATCAATCCAGACCATATACGTCCCACGATTTTCACGCCCTGTCTTCCGGTTCGGGCGCATTCTAACAGAAAAAGAAAACGTTTGCGTAGGGATTTCCATACCCTACAGAAATAAAAATGGCGCTGAAAAAACATTCAACGCCATACCGCCTTACACCCCTTCAGCGGAGGCTGTTCACAGATTACACTCTTCTCAGCTAAAAAGAGAATAGGGTTAGTTCGGACTGTAGGTCATCACCACGCCGCTGAGTCCTGAAAGCTGCTTCAGCTTGCCAAGCTGCCCCTTCAGCTTTTCTTTCGAGGTATCCGGCCCCACCAGAATGCGCGTGATTTTCCCCTGCACCGGCGTCGAAGGCACCGTGTAGACAGTAAACCCGGAGGCGCGCAGCTTGCCGACAATCTCATTGACCTTATCGGCGTTCTTCAGCGCGCCCAACTGCACAACATAAGCTTTACCGGTCGGCGCCGGAATTTCAGCCGGCTTCTGCGGCTGTGGTTTCTCGACCGGCTTAGGCTGAGGTTTCGGTTCAGGTTTAGGTGCAGGCTGAGGTTTCGGTGGAGATTGAGGTTGCGATTTTGCCGTCACAACCGGCTCCTGCGCCACATCAAAACTGTTACTGTTCACCGGGATCCGCGACGGATCGAGCGATGGCGCCGCGGCATCCCCGGCTCTCACCTCTTCCGCCGCCCCTTCCGGAGGCTGTGAAGGCAACGCCTGCGTCGCCGCTGGCAGCATATCCGGCTCATCGCGATCCCCCGGTTTTGGTACCAGCGGAATGGCCGCAAACTCATCCTGATAGTGTTTTTTCTGACCATCCAGCAGCCCTGGCAGGATAATCACCCCCAGCGCCACCAGCACGATCGTCCCGACTAAACGGTTCTGAAACTTACTGGCCACCGATTCTCCCCGCGTCTATCTCTTCCATTACATGCGCCACCGTATGGAATGAACCACACACCAGCACCGTATCTTCTGGTCTGGCATCAGCCATCGCCGCATGCCACGCCTGTGCGACGCTGGTATAGACCTGGCCTGCGCGCAAATGTTCCATCAGTTGTGCCGCCGTGGCGCCACGCGGCCCTTCCAGCGGCGCACAGTACCAGTCGTCAACTTCCGCTTTCAGGTTTTCCAGCGTACCCGCGATATCCTTGTCATGCAGCATACCAATCACCGCCAGTACGCGCCCCGTTTTCCCTGAGGTTTTGAGACGCCCGGCGAGGTAAGCCGCCGCGTGTGGATTATGCGCAACATCCAGGATCACCCGTGGAGTATCGCTGATTATCTGAAAGCGCCCCGGAAGCATCGCATTTTGAATCCCCTCGCGAATCGCCTGCTCGTCAACCTTAAGCCCGCTGGCGCGCAGGGCGGCAAGCGCGGTCGCGGCATTCGGCAGAGGTACCTGCGGCAGCGGCAGATTGGCCAGTGTGCCGCGCCGATCGCTGAACGACCAGCTCTGCGCGGCTGTTTTATAATGCCAGTCAACATCGCGGCGCTGCAGATACGCGCCTTTTTCACTGGCAACCCCGGCGATAGTCAGCGGCATATCCGGTTCACCAACAATAGCTGGCTTCCGGGCGCGAAAAATACCCGCCTTTTCACGGCCAATGCTTTCGCGATCCGGCCCCAGCCAGTCCGTATGATCGAGCGCAATACTGGTCACCACCGCCACATCGGCATCGACGATATTGGTCGCGTCAAGGCGGCCGCCAAGGCCAACCTCCAGAATCACCACGTCGAGTTGCGCCTGCTGAAACAGCCACAGTGCCGAAAGGGTACCAAATTCAAAATAGCTAAGGGAAATCTCGCCGCGCGCGGCTTCAATTTCCGCAAAAGAGGCCGTATGCGCAAGTTCCGGCAGTTCCTCGCCCTGCACCCGCACCCGCTCGGTATAGCGCACCAGATGCGGCGAACTGTAGACGCCAACCTTATAACCCGCCGCCATCAGTACCGATTCCAGGGTACGGCAGGTGGTTCCTTTGCCGTTGGTTCCAGCTACCGTAAAGATAAACGGCGCGGGTTTTAATACTGACATCCGCTTCGCCACTTCGCTGACACGCGCCAGCCCGAGGTCAATCGCTTTACTATGCAGATGTTCCAGATAAGAAAGCCACGTTGCCAGGGGCGACGCGGCCTGAGGAATAGGTTGTTTTTCCATGATATCCGGCAAGAGTTAAGATAACTACGCGTAAAAAAAAGGGCAGCGCCGTCAGGCCCGCCCTCTGTATCATCAGGCCTCGGGTTCCTGATCCGGCACCGCTGGCACCACTTCGCCTTCCGGCGCAAGCTGCGGATTTGGCGTCGGGAGGTTCATCAGCTTCGCCAGAATACTGGCCAGCTTCAGGCGCATTTCCGGGCGACGAACGATCATATCGATCGCCCCTTTCTCAATCAGAAACTCACTGCGCTGGAATCCCGGCGGCAGTTTCTCACGCACGGTCTGTTCGATAACGCGGGGACCCGCAAAACCGATCAGTGCTTTTGGCTCAGCGATGTTGAGATCGCCCAGCATGGCAAAGCTCGCCGATACCCCGCCCATCGTCGGATCGGTCAGCACGGAGATATACGGCAGCCCGCGCTCCTGCATTTTCGCCAGCGCCGCGGAGGTTTTCGCCATCTGCATCAGCGACATCAGCGCTTCCTGCATACGCGCGCCGCCAGAGGCCGAGAAGCAAATCAGCGGACAGTGGTCTTCCAGAGCCTGTTCGACCGCACGCACAAAACGCGCGCCGACCACAGACCCCATTGATCCTCCCATAAAGGAGAACTCAAAAGCAGCGGCAACAACCGGCATTTCATGCAGGGTGCCTTTCATGACCACCAGCGCGTCTTTTTCGCCAGTCTCTTTCTGGGCTGATGCCAGACGGTCTTTATACTTTTTCGAATCGCGGAACTTCAGCACATCTTTTGGCTCGAGCTCGCTTCCCAGCTCCACAAGAGAACCTTCGTCCAGCAGGCTATGCAGGCGATTGCGCGCCGACATGCGCATATGGTGATCGCACTTAGGGCAAACCTCCAGGTTGCGCTCCAGCTCTGCCCGGTACAATACCTGACCGCAACTGTCGCACTTGGTCCATACACCTTCAGGGATACTCGCCTTACGGGTGGGGGTTATATTGCTTTTAATTCGTTCAATCCAGCTCATTGATAACCTTTCTACCAGAACCTGGTCGATGCCAGTTTTGTCGCAAGGGGCGCATAATGCCATTTTTGCCCCTTACAGACCATGAATGTTGCACATTAAATCATAACATCCCGTAACATGGGATAAAAAAGTGGTCGAACCGCTCACACTTTACTCTTCGGACGACAGTGTACCGACCGAAGAAATTCACCGCGTTATTTCGCCTGTTTCGCCGCTGCCCGCTTGTGACGGATGACTTCAATCACGCCTGGCAGTACCGAAAGGATGATAATCGCCACAATCAGCAGCTTCAGATTTTCCTGTACGATCGGCAAATCGCCAAACAGATAGCCTGCGTAAGTAAACAACAGTACCCACAGCAACGCGCCAGCCACGTTATACATCGCGAAATGCCGATAGGACATATGCCCCATCCCCGCGACAAATGGCGCAAAAGTTCTGACGATCGGCACGAAACGCGCCAGAATAATCGTTTTCCCGCCATGGCGCTCGTAGAAACGATGCGTTTTGTCCAGATAGCTGCGGCGGAAGATTTTAGAATGAGGATTGCTGAATAGCTTTTCGCCAAAAAGCCGACCAATAGTGTAGTTCAGCGCATCGCCGGCAACTGCGGCAATCACCATCAATAACACCATTAAATGCACATTGAGATCGTTGGTCGGTAGCGCTGACAGCGCCCCTGCCACAAACAGCAGAGAATCTCCGGGCAGGAAAGGCGTTACCACCAGACCGGTTTCACAGAACAAAATCAAAAACAGAATCGCGTATACCCAGATACCGTATTGCGCAACCAGTTCAGCCAGATGCACATCAATATGCAGGATAAAATCAATTAAAAAATGAATCAGATCCATAATTTGCGTTAGCCCTTAATAACTCCATTCATCATATCTCAAACTGCATGCGCGTTGGCTGCGGCGTATCCGGTCCATCTATGCGCCGCCTTCCTGCTGGCGCCGTCGCGTGTTTATCATGCTGCTCGAATGACGTCGAGTATGTATTAGTCCGCCAAAAACAGCGGGCCCATCGGCATGACCGGCAGATCGTAGCGGGCCGGATAATCCACCGATACCAGATACAATCCCTCGGCCTTTGCCGTTGCGGCGGCAAGCGTCCGGTCTTTTGCCGCCAGAAGTTCTGCAATCCAGCTCTCTGGCTGGTTACCGGCACCTACTTCCATCAGGCTGCCGACAATATTCCTTACCATATGATGTACAAAGGCATTCGCTTTGATATCCACCACCACATAAGCGCCATAACGCGCGACGTTAATGTGCATCACGTTACGCCACGGCGTACGCGACTGGCACTGCACCGCCCGAAACGAAGTGAAATCATTCTCTCCCAGCAGACACTGGGCGGCGCGATGCATCCGCCCGGCATCCAGAGGAAGATAATAATGGGTGACGCCGCGGCTCAATATCGCCGGGCGCAAACGATGATTATAGATAACATAACGATAACGGCGCGCCGTGGCGCTGAAACGGGCGTGAAAGTCTTCCGGCACTGCCTTAACCCAGCGTACCGCGATATCGCCAGGTAAATTTGCATTAACCCCCAGCGTCCATGCCGCGTCTTTACGCAGCGCGCGGGTTTCAAAATGCACCACCTGCCCGGTGCCATGAACACCGGCGTCAGTACGCCCCGCGCAAAAGACGTTAACCGGCTCATTGGCCACCTGCGACAACGCCTTTTCCAGTTTTTCCTGTACGCTACGGACTTCGTTCTGCCGCTGCCAGCCATAATACTTGCTGCCGTCATACTCAATGCCCAGCGCAATTTTATAGACCGGCTGTTCCATCCCGGACATCAGTAGAGATACTCCTGAACCAGCTTCTCAGCAATTTTCACCGCGACCAGCGCGCCGCCAAAGCGAACATTATCGGCAACGGACCAGAACTGTACCTGCTCAGGCATACCGTAATCATTATGAACACACCCCACTGAAAGACGGGCGTTGCCGGATGCATCGCCCACCTGGGTCGGGAATTCGCTCTCCTCGGACAGCTCGATATCTTCGCCGCGGCCAAAAGCATCGCGCGCTTCTTCCGCCGCCAGCGGGCGTTGCGCTTCAAAGCTGACCATCTGCGCGTGGCCGTAGAACACCGGAGACTGGACAACGCTGGCGGAAATCATCAGACCGTCATCCTGCAGAATTTTACGTGCTTCATCGACAATACGGCGCTCTTCGCGCACGCTACCTTCACGATCGGGCAGCAATGGCAACATGTTGAATGCCAGTTGACGACCAAAGAAATCGTCTTCATCGATCGGCATACCATTCAGTAATTTGGCGCTTTGGCCAGCCAGCGCATCGACCGCCTTTTTCCCCTGTGCGGAAGCGGAAAGCAGGCTGGTTACGCTGATACGCGACAGACCGCTTTGATCGATCAACGGTTTCAACGCCGACAATAGCTGGCTGGTCAGGCTGTTTGGTACCGCGATAACATTGCGATTGCGGTAATCCGCAAGGACAAACGGATTCACATCCGGCACCACCAGCGGCACATCCGGCTCCAGCGCGAACAGGCCGCTTAAATCAATTACCAGGCAGCCCGCCTGAGTGGCCTCTTCGATATACGTCGCGGTTGCTTCAACACCGGCGGCAAAAAAGGCCAGTTGGGCCAGAGTCCAGTCAAATTCGGCAGCATCCTGAACGACAACCGACTTACCGGAAAAACGCAGATGTTCACCAGCGCTGTCACCCCGCGCCAGCGCATAAATATCCCCCACCGGGAACTGACGTTCGGCAAGAGTTTCGAGCAAGGCTTCGCCTACGGCGCCCGTTGCGCCCAGTACGGCAATATTCCAGCCTTCAGACATGGTGGTGTACTCCAGAAAAAAGCGCCCCTGCCGGCGTATCCGGCAGGCGCATTAAGATGATATTAACGAATCGGATGATGTACGGCATTAAAGCCCAGCTGACGCAACAGCGTCGCCGCCTGAGCATCGCTGCACTGTACGTACAACGACGACCATTCACGGCGTTCCTGATAATTTTTACGCAGCTTGTCGAACTCGCCCGCGACATCAGCGACTTTTCGCAACAGCGCATCATCGCGGCGCACATCATACACCAAATGAACCAGTCGTTTTAACGTTGCCTGATCGAGCGGTCCGTGCAACGTAATACGGCCAAACTCCGGTGCCGGTAGCAGCGTATCCAGCGCCACCTGCTGCGGATGACCGATAAACGCGCTATAGGCTTCAAAAACCTGGGTCGTGCCGCGCGCTTTCCCTTCCAGGGTATAGCCGGCAATGTGCGGTGTGCCAAGATCAACCCGCTTGAGCAATTCAGTATTCAGGTCCGGCTCCGGCTCCCAGACGTCCAGCACCACGCTTAACGGCGGGTTTTCCTCCAGGCATTTGAGCAGTGCGTCGTTATCCACCACCGCGCCGCGGCAGGCATTGATTAAAATCGCCCCCGGTTTCAGACGGCGAATCAGCGCCTCATCCGCCATGTGCAGCGTTTTATACTGCCCCTCTTTATATAGCGGCGTATGAAAGGTCAGAATATCCGCTTCCTGCACCAGCTCATCAAGGGGGCGGAAATCGCCCTCATCTCCGCGATCGGCACGCGGCGGATCGCAAAGCAGGGTTTTAATCCCCAGCGCCTCAAAGCGCTTCTGCAAACGCCCGCCGACGTTGCCGACGCCGACGATGCCAACCGTGCGATCGCGGAGCATAAAACCATCGCGTTCGGCCAGCATTAACAGCGCTGAAAACACATACTCCACCACCGCTATCGCGTTGCAGCCCGGCGCGGCGGAAAAACCGATCCCCGCCTGCGCCAGCCATTCCTGATCAACATGATCGGTGCCCGCGGTGGCGGTGCCGACGAATTTTATAGCCTTGCCGTCGAGCAGCGCCTGATTAACTTTAGTGACGGAACGAACCATCAGCGCATCGGCATCGTTTAACGCGTCGACCGGGACAGGACGACCCGCAACGGCCTTCACTTCCCCCAGACGGCTAAAAAGCTCACGCGCGTAGGGCATATTTTCATCAACAAGGATTTTCACGATTCAGTACCTGTCTGAGAGCGAGTGTAAACCGGGGAAGTGTGCCATAATCTTGCCGCCAGGAACATCATCCCCCGGCCCTTAGTACAGTAATTTAGTACAGTAATACGGAAAGGATTAGTCATGACGCAACCCGTTTCAGGTATGTCCGATCGCCCTCCGGAGACAGGCGAACCTCCGCTCACCATGCAGCAACGCACCGTACTCGAGCGCCAGATTACGCGCCTGGTGGCGTTAACATCGCAGCAAAATGCGGAAGTGTGGGCCGGTGTCAAACACGATCTGGGCCTGAAGAGTGATGCGCCGCTGTTGGCAAACCATTTTACGGCCGCGGAAAATAGCCTGAATCAACGCTTAATCCTTGCACAACAAAATCATCACCGGCGGCAGGTCCTGGCGCAACTGAGCGAACGGCTTAACCAGGGCAACACTCGCCAGGCGGTCAGCGATTATATTCGTCAACATGACGGGCAGACTTCACTGCACGCACTCACTCAGCCGCAGCTGGAAAATGTGCTGCAATTACTGCAAAGCGGCCAGCTCTCGATTCCTCAGCCTCAGCAGCGCCCGCCAACGCACCGCCCGCTGCTGCCTGCGGAACACAACACGCTCAATCAGCAGGTGACCAAACTTGCCGCCGCCACCGGTGAATCCAGTAAGCTCATCTGGCAGTCCATGCTGGAGCTCAGCGGCGTAAAAAGCGGGGAGCTGATCCCGGCTACCCACTTCACCCCGCTCTCATACTGGCTACACGCCCGGCAAACGCTCAGCGCGCAGGCGGCGCCAACGCTGACCTCGTTACAGGCCGCATTAAAACAGCCGCTTGAAGCGGCAGAGTGGCAAAAAGTGATGAGTTTTGCCCAAACCAGCTGGCACGTGACAGCGCAAACACCGCTAAGCGCGGCACAGTTGCTGACCCTGCTTAACAAAATCTTTGTTCTCAGAGTCGCCAGAGCACAGGAGACACTGACCATTCCCCCGGTTCAGTCTCCCCCCGCCTCGCCCAGACGGGTATTCAAAAAACCGTGGGTCATCGCGCTGACGCTGATCGTACTACTCATCCTGCTGTGGTTGATGATGTAAAACCATCATCCCCCCGTATGCCGGACCAGGGTACTCGCCTGGTGGCGCAATGACAGTAGCGTCACCACAATCCCCAGAACAGCGCATATCGCTGCGGCCAGGAAGACGGAAGAGTAGCCTAAAGAAGTCGCCAGCAGCCCGGTAAGCGGCCCCGTCACGCCATAAGAGATGTCCTGAAACGCGGCATAGCCGCCAAGCGCAGTGCCGCGCACCTGGGGCGGCACCCGCTTCACGACCTCTACCCCCAGCGCCGGGAAGATAAGCGAACAGCCGCAGCCGGTTAGCGCGGCCCCCGCCAGAGCCACCCAGGCATTTGGCGCCAGCCAAAGCAGCGTCAACCCTATCGCTTCGATCAGCAGCGAAACGGTGGCGACCTTCACGCCGCCAAAACGATCCGGCATCCAGCCAAACAGCACGCGCATCAGCACAAACGCCCCGCCAAACGCGGTTAACGTAAAACCGGCCATCGCCCAGCCATTGCTGGCAAAATAGAGCGAAATGAATGTGCCTATCGCGGCGAAACCCACGCCCTGCAGCCCAAGTCCAATACCTGCCCGCCAGATCATCCCCACAACGCTCCACAGCGACGGGCGCTCGCCACCGTGAGCCGGTATTTTTGGCACCGTACCGTTGATCGCCCATGCGACTAACGGCAACAGCATGGTGACGCAGGCCAGCACAGGGATACCATAATGGCTGTAGATTAACAGTCCCAACGGGGCCCCTGTCGCTAGCGAGCCATATATTGCCATACCATTCCACGACATCACCTTACCGGAACGCGATGGCCCCACCAGCCCCATGCCCCAGCTCAGGTTACCCGTCAGCAGTTGGCTTTCGCCAAACCCAAGAATCAGACGCCCGACAATCAGTATGCCAAACTTCGCCAAAACCGATACCGGCAACAGCGCAGCGCACAGCCAGGCGCCGCCCGCCAGCGCACAGGCCAGCATCCCCTGGAGTACGGAGCGCTTCGCGCCATACTGATCCGCCAGGCGACCGGCATAGCCGCGAGTTAACACGGTTGCCAGAAACTGGATACCTACGGCGATACCCACCATAGTGTTGCCAAAGCCCAGTTCCTGATGGACAAACAAAGGGATCACGGTCAGCGGCAGACCGACGGTCATATAGGTCAGGAAAATGGCAAGCGTGATACGAAATAACGAACCGTTCGCTGAAGAGGAGATTGTGGTTTTCATTACTGCAGACATGCTTTACTCCAGTTCGCAGAGTAAGGCGGGGTAATAGCCACGCCTTCTCCACCTGATTGTCAGGATTAAGGCGCGTTGGATGACGTTAAACGCTTACGCATTATCGGAGAGAATAATGTTGTGGCAGGAGTTTGCCTGCAGACGCAAGGGTCTGTCAACAGGATAAAAAAGGAGCCGACTGGCTCCTTTTTCAACGATGGCAGGTTATGCCTTGTATTTGCGCATCACCAGCGTGGCGTTGGTGCCGCCAAAACCGAAGCTGTTAGACATAACCGTCGTCAGCGCACGTTCTGTCGGCTCGGTCACGATGTTCAGCCCTGCAGCCTGCTCGTCCAACTCTTCAATGTTGATGCTCGGGGCGATAAAACCGTGTTCCAGCATCAGCAGCGAGTAGATAGCTTCCTGCACGCCTGCAGCGCCCAGGGAGTGGCCGGTCATCGCTTTTGTGGCGGAGATTGCCGGGCTGTTATCACCGAAGACTTCGCGAATCGCGCCCAGCTCTTTCACATCGCCAACCGGCGTGGAAGTACCGTGAGAGTTCAGATAATCGATAGGAGTATCAACGCCGTGCATCGCCATCTTCATGCAGCGCACCGCGCCTTCGCCGGATGGCGCAACCATATCCGCACCGTCGGACGTTGCGCCGTAACCAACAATTTCAGCATAGATATGCGCACCGCGCGCCAGAGCGTGTTCCAGCTCTTCAACGACAACCATACCGCCGCCGCCGGCGATAACAAAACCGTCACGATGGGTATCATAGGTACGGGAGGCTTTTGCTGGTGTTTGGTTGTACTTGGTGGATAATGCGCCCATCGCGTCGAATTCACAGGCCATTTCCCAGCACAGCTCTTCGCCGCCGCCAGCAAACACGATGTCCTGTTTGCCCAGCTGGATTTGTTCAACCGCATTGCCGATACAGTGAGCGGAAGTCGCACATGCGGAGCTGATGGAGTAGTTCACGCCGTGGATTTTGAAAGGTGTCGCGAGGCAAGCGGACACCGCAGATGCCATCGCTTTGGTCACCACATAAGGCCCCACGGCTTTCAGACCACGCGGACTACGCATTGCGTCAGCGCCGAAAACCTGAGATTTAGAAGAACCGCCAGAACCGGCAATCAGGCCCACACGCGGGTTGTTCTGATAAACCTCGTCTTTCAGGCCAGCATCTTCGATCGCCTGCTGCATGGAGAGATAGGAATAGATAGAGGCATCGTTCATGAAACGAACCACTTTGCGGTCAATCATACCGGCTGTGTCCAGCTTGACGTTACCCCATACGTGGCTACGCATTCCTGAATCTTTAAATTCTTCAGAGAAAGTGATCCCGGAGCGTCCTTCACGCAGAGATGCCAGGACTTCCTGCTGGTTATTACCAATGCTGGAAACGATGCCCAGGCCAGTAATCACTGCACGTTTCATTCAATACCTCTGTAAGTCACACTATATTAAGTTTCGTGTCGCACAATAGCGTACACTTGTACGCCGAACAAGTCCGATCAGACAATTTATGTATAAATTTGCGCCTCCCGGCACACATCGTTAAGATCGTGCTACACCTTGTGATTCGAGTAACTTACGTGAAACAAAACGCTATACAACCTGCCAGGCTGGAATTCAATGCTGAGGGTACACCTGTTTCCCGAGATTTCGACGACGTCTACTTTTCCAATGACAACGGTCTGGAAGAGACACGCTACGTTTTTCTCGGCGCTAACCAGATCAACGAACGTTTTCCCGTTCATCCGCGCCCGTTATTTATTGTCGCCGAAAGCGGATTCGGCACTGGCCTTAACTTCCTCACGCTCTGGCAGGCGTTTGACGTTTTTCACCGCGATAACCCTGACGCTACCCTGCAAAGATTACATTTCATCAGTTTTGAAAAATTTCCTCTGCAAGCGGAAGACCTGCGTCTGGCGCATCAGCGCTGGCCAGAGCTGGTGCCATGGGCGGAACAGCTTCAGGCGCAGTGGCCGTTGCCGATCGCAGGCTGTCATCGCCTGCTGCTGGATAACGGGCGCGTAACCCTCGATTTGTGGTTTGGCGATATCAACGAACTGACCGACGAGCTGGATGATTCACTGAATCAGCAGGTAGATGCATGGTTCCTTGACGGCTTTGCCCCGGCGAAAAACCCGGATATGTGGACGCCGACGCTCTTTTCCGCCATGGCCCGCCTGGCGAGACCTGGCGGCACCCTGGCCACCTTTACCTCCGCCGGTTTTGTTCGTCGTGGGCTACAGGAAGTCGGGTTCAGCATGCGGAAGCGCAAAGGGTTTGGCCGCAAGCGTGAAATGCTTACCGGCGAAATGGCGCAAACGCTGACCTTCCCTTTGCGTACGCCATGGTTCTCCCGTCGCGGAACGGAACTGCGCGAGGCGGCGATTATCGGTGGGGGGATCGCCAGCGCCCTGCTCTCTCTGGCGCTGCTGCGCCGTGGATGGCAGGTTACGTTATATTGCGCCGACAGCGCTCCGGCGGAAGGCGCTTCCGGCAACCGTCAGGGCGCGCTTTATCCGCTGCTAAGCCAACACGATCCGGCGCTGGCCCGTTTTTTTCCGGCGGCGTTTACTTTTGCCCGCCGCCTGTACGACATGCTTCCGGTGCCGTTTGAGCATGACTGGTGCGGTGTTACCCAGTTGGGTTGGGATGAAAAAAGCGCGCAGAAAATTGCCCAGATGCTCACCCTTAACCTGCCCCAGGAAATCGCCGTTGCTGTAAACGCGCAGACTACAGCAGACATCACCGGCGTGGAAACCGGCTGCGGAGGGATAAGCTATCCCGCTGGCGGCTGGCTCTGCCCACAACAGCTAACCGCCGAGATTCTCTCCCTCGCCGCCACCCAGGGATTACGTGTTCACTACAATTTCCCCGTTGAGACTATCAGCGCTGATGGTAACGGCTGGCAATTGAACCAGCGGCAGTACCATGAGATCGTGGTGCTGGCGAATGGCCATCAGGTAACCCGTTTCGTCCAGACGGCGCATCTCCCGATGTATCCGGTTGCCGGGCAGGTCAGCCATATTCCCACCACGGCAGGGTTATCACAATTGCGTCAGGTCCTGTGCTACGACGGCTATCTGACGCCGCAAAATCCGCATAATCAACAGCACTGCATTGGCGCGAGCTATCATCGCGGGGAGACGAATACGGATTTCAGCCCGGAAGATCAGCGACAGAATCGTCAACGCCTGATTGACTGTTTCCCGCTGGCGGAATGGGCACAGGAGGTGGATATCAGCGCAAACGAGGCCCGTTGCGCCGTGCGCTGTGCCACGCGCGATCATTTACCAATGGTCGGAAATGTGCCCGATTATGACGCCACCTTACGTGAGTATGCCTCGCTGGTTGAACATCCTGAGCAGGCCGGAGAAGCACCGGTTCACCGCAATCTGTATATGCTGGGGGCTCTGGGTTCACGCGGTTTATGTTCCGCGCCTCTGGCGGCGGAGATTCTGGCGGCGCAAATGAGTGAGGAGCCGTTACCGATGGACAGGGAAACGTTAGCGGCGCTGAATCCAAATCGTTTGTGGGTAAGAAAGCTGCTGAGAGGCAAAGCGGTAAAATAATTGAGGAAAGCTGAATCCGAGCTAAGGCTGAGGCGAACAACACACCGGTATCAGATATTGTGGCCCACATTTACTACGCCGGATGGCGGCTGCGCCTTATTCGGTCGACATGACCTTCTGCATCCGGCGACGTAAGCCCGTGCAGCGCACGCTGCCGGGCAATTCCAAAAGACTGCACTTTGTCAGCAATCTGGCTGAAGCTGTAACTCGCTTAATCGACCAGCATCAAAGCCCGGTCAGGTGAAAACCGGGCTTCGTCAAAAAAGGAACCTACGACCGCACCGCCTGCTGATACAAATTATCCCACATACTCTGCACCAGAATCTGATCCGGTGGAGAAAGCTCCCCCGCGCTGATGGCTTTTTCCAGACTCTGGCTCACCTTACTATGTACTGCTTCCACGCTATGTTCACCCTCACCCTCCAGTTCGGCCACCGCCAGCGTCAGATGGCCGCGCAGATAACCGCCAGCAAACAGTTCATCATCGCTGGCGTGGTCTACCATATTGTCAATTAACGCCAGAATGCGTGATTCAAACTCCGCGATCATCTTCTTTCCTCATTTATCGATAAGTGTGGCCTTAGCGCAGGTCTTCCGGCCACGGGAATTGTTCCGCCGTCAAAGGTGGCGTTTGATAATATTGCTGTAACGCTTTAATGAAACGCGCCGGACGTTCGGGTATCCCCTGCGCCAGATAAATCATGACCTGAGCATGTACCCGCCGCTGAAAAGCAATGCGATCGGGTTCGAAATCCCCCTCCAGGTTGTCACAACTGACGTTGAACGGATAGCCCGCCGCCACGCAAAACAGCCACTCTAGCGCCTGAGGCTTCACCTCAACGTCTTCAAATTTAGACTGGGTCATCGCATCGCGGCCATCCGGGCAGTACCAGTAGCCAAAATCCACCAGCTCACGGCGCGCCTTTCCGGCGATGCACCAGTGCGAAATCTCATGCAGTCCGCTGGCATAAAACCCGTGAGCAAAAACGATGCGGTGGTACGGCGCATCATCATCTGCCGGAAGGTAGATTGGCTCATCGTCGCCTTTAATCAGACGGGTATTAAAATCATCAGCAAAACAGCCGTCGAAAATAGCGATCAGCTGTTCATATTTATGCGTGCTGTTCATTAATGCATTCCCAGCCAATTAAGGATCTCCTGTCCGTGGCTGCTATAAAGAAGTTTTGCACTCATCACCGCCGAGACCACAACGATCATCGGCCTAATCAGCGATTGTCCTTTACTCAGAACCAGCCGTGAGCCCACTCGGGCTCCAATAAATTGCCCGGCCATCATCACAAAACCCGTCGCCCAGATCACCTTGCCGCCAATAATAAACAGCAGCAGCCCTCCCATGTTAGAGGTCGCATTAAGCAATTTAGCGTGGGCGGTCGATTTCGCCAGATTGAAACCCGCCAGCGAGACAAACGCCAGCGCGTAGAAAGAGCCTGCGCCAGGGCCAAAAAAGCCATCATAAAAACCCACGCAGCCGCCAGCAACCAGCGCAAACGGCAGGCCATACAGACGCCGCTGCCGATCGTTTTCGCCTAATTTTGGCATCAGCAGAAAATAGAGGCCTATACCGATAATCAGAATCGGCAAAATCTGCTTAAGGATATCGGACTGAACGTGCTGAACCAGCAGCGCACCGCTGGTAGAACCGAGAAAAGTCATCAGAATATTGAGCTTCTGATCGGCCAGATTCACCACTTTGCGACGGATAAAATACAGCGAAGCGGACAGCGAGCCGCCGCACGCCTGTAGCTTGTTGGTCGCCAGCGCCTGCGCGGGAGGAAGACCCGCCGCCATCAACGCCGGTACGGTTAACAACCCGCCGCCGCCCGCCAGTGAATCAATAAACCCTGCCATTACCGCCACAAAGAACAGCATGCCCAATACTGTCGGTGACACCATAAAGAGATTGATAAAACTATCCATTAAAGAACATGCTCATCCAGTAGTACCTGGCATGAAGGCGGCAACGGTGGCGGCGTCTTCTTCACAGGAGGGGTTGAGGGGGGTTTTGGGGGTTCAAACCAGCTTTGTAATTCGGCACCGCAACCATCGCCAGCCGGAGGAGGCGCCTGGTCTTCACACTCGTAGCTATCCGCCGGACAACGCAGGCGCACATGCATATGCGCGCGATGCTGGAACCACGGGCGCACTTTGCGTAACCAGCCGCGATCGCTCCCGGCATCGAGACATAGCTGCTGCTTGATCGCCGGGTTAACGAAAATGCGCGTCACTTCGCTATCTTCCGCCGCCATTTTAATCAGTTCACTGATTTGCGGACGCCACAAAGACGGCACCACGTGTTTGCCATCGCGAGCGACCAGATCCAACGCCTGCGGTTTCAGAAGTTGCGCGGAACTCCAGCGCCTCTGCGGAAGCTGGAGAAATATATCGACATCCAGTCCGGACTGGTGGCTGGCATGGCCGCCGTTGAAACGGCCACCGGCTGGCATTCCCATGTCGCCAATCAGCACCGTTCCCATGCCTTTATTGTGTACCTGATTGCTCAGACGCTGAATAAACTGCACGAGATTCGGATGGCCGAAGTAGCGCCGCTGATCGGTACGCATCACCTGATAGCTGCTGGAGTTTAACGGCAGCGCTTGCGCGCCGACGATGCAACCATTAGCGAACGCGCCAATTGACTGCGGCTTGCCGCTGATGGGGTGCGTGATTTTCTGCCACGGCGTCGCGGCCAGGCAGGTAGCGCTGGCCAATAAGGCCAGCAGTGCGATAACGGTTTTTTTCATCGGTTACCAGCGTGGGATTGATGTCGTCACGTCGCCATTTTGCGCGCGCTGACGCATGAAGTGATCCATTAACACAATCGCCAGCATCGCTTCGGCAATGGGTACCGCGCGAATACCGACGCAAGGATCGTGACGCCCTTTGGTGATCATCTCGACCTCTTCGCCAAAGCGGTTAATCGTATGCCCTGGAACGGTAATGCTGGAAGTCGGCTTCAGCGCGATATTGGCAACAATCTGCTGGCCGCTGCTGATACCGCCGAGAACGCCGCCCGCATGGTTGCTCTGGAAACCTGATTTAGTAATTTCATCGCGATTCTCGCTTCCGCGAAGTTTTACCACATCAAAACCATCGCCAATTTCCACGCCCTTGACCGCATTGATACTCATCAGCGCATGCGCAATATCTGCATCCAGGCGGTCAAACACCGGCTCGCCCAGGCCCGGAGGAACACCATCAGCCACCACGGTCACTTTCGCCCCGATAGAGTCGCCCTCTTTTTTCAGCCCGCGCATCAGTTCATCAAGCGCGGTGATTTTGTCCGGGTCCGCGCAGAAGAACGGGTTCAGTTCAACCTGATCCCACTCTTTTATCGCCAGCGGAATATCCCCCATCTGGGTCAGGCAGCCGCGAATGACGATACCCAATTTCTCAGCGAGAAATTTTTTGGCAATCGCCCCGGCAGCCACACGCATAGCGGTTTCTCGCGCAGAAGAACGACCGCCGCCGCGATAATCGCGCAGGCCATATTTCTGCTCATAGGTGTAATCGGCGTGCCCGGGACGGAAAAGATCCTTAATGGCGCCATAGTCCTGAGAACGCTGGTCGGTATTCTCAATCAGCAGACCAATGCTGGTGCCGGTTGTCACGCCTTCAAACACGCCGGAGAGGATCTTCACCTGATCCGGTTCGCGGCGCTGGGTGGTATAGCGCGACGTTCCCGGACGGCGACGGTCGAGATCGTGCTGGAGATCGGCTTCGGTCAGCGAGATGCCTGGCGGCACGCCGTCAACGATGCAGCCCAGCGCCAGACCGTGCGACTCACCGAAAGTCGTCACGCGAAAGAGTTGTCCAATTGTGTTTCCTGCCATCACGGCTCCATTATTGTCGTTATGTTTGCGTGTTGTTTTAGTCTTTATAGATGCCGAAATGCGCGCGGGCGGCAATCAGCTGCGGTTTGCTCAGCATAAAGACGCCATCGCCGCCATTTTCAAATTCCAGCCAGGTAAATGGAACGTCAGGATACTGCTCCATCAGATGTACCATGCTGTTACCCACTTCACAAATCAGGATACCGTCATCGCTGAGATAATCCGGCGCGCAGGCGAGAATGCGGCGGGTCAACTTCAGGCCGTCGCTACCGGAAGCCAGTCCGAGAACCGGTTCATGGCGATATTCCCCCGGCAGGTCAGACATATCTTCTTCATCAACATAAGGCGGATTGGTGACGATCAGATCGTACTGCACCTTCGGCAGATCGCGGAAGAGATCGGAGCGGATCGGCGTAACGTGATGAATTAAGCCGTGATCTTCCACGTTCTGTTCTGTAACGGCCAGCGCGTCAGGAGAGATATCAACCGCATCGACTTCCGCTTCCGGGAAAGCGTATGCGCAGGCGATAGCGATACAGCCGCTGCCGGTGCACATGTCGAGGATGTGTTGAGGCGAGTGGTCAATCAACCCCGCAAACCGGTTATTAATCAGCTCGCCAATCGGTGAACGGGGCACCAGCACGCGCTCATCCACATAAAATTCATGGCCGCAGAACCAGGCTTTGTTGGTCAGATAGGCAACCGGAATGCGCTCGTTAATACGGCGAATGACGCGCTCAACAATACGGTGTTTTTCGCTGGAGGTCAGACGCGCGGTGCGCATATCTTCCGGAATATCAAGGGGCAGATATAGCGACGGCATAACCAGTTGCACCGCTTCATCCCACGGATTATCGGTGCCGTGTCCATACCAGATATTTGCAGCGCTGAAGCGGCTTACCGCCCAACGCAGCATGTCCTGAATGGTATGAAGCTCATTAACGGCCTCATCAATAAAAATTTTATCCACGCTCTCCCCCAGGGCACGCTCTGCTATAAATTCGGCGGCTAGTTTGCCATGAAGACGGGGATAAATCAGCATTCTTACGTCAGGCTGAAGGGGAAAAATAGGTTTTCCTTGCCTGAATGTACGGCGAGTCGGGTAAACTAACGGCAAAGAAACAATGAGATCAGGTAATGAAAAAGAAAACATCGCTAAGTAAGGAGGATCAGGCATTGTTCCGGCAACTGATGGCCGGTACGCGTCAGATTAAGCAGGACACCATTGTTCACCGCCCGCTGCGCAAGAAGGTGAGTGAAGTAGCGCCAAAGCGTCTGCTCCAGGAGCAGGCAGACAATAGTCACTACTTTTCCGATGAGTTTCAGCCTCTGCTGAATACCGAAGGAGCGGTTAAGTACGTGCGCTCAGACGTCAGCCACTTTGAACTGAAAAAACTACGCCGCGGCGATTATTCGCCGGAGCTGTTTCTCGACCTGCACGGTCTGACCCAGCAACAAGCCAAACAGGAACTGGGAGCGTTGATCGCCGCCTGCCGCCGGGAACATGTGTTCTGCGCCAGCGTGATGCACGGGCATGGAAAGCATATTCTCAAACAGCAAACACCGCTATGGCTGGCGCAGCATCCGCATATTATGGCCTTTCATCAGGCGCCAAAAGAGTACGGCGGGAACGCCGCACTGCTGATACTGATCGAAGTTGAAGAGTGGCAACCACCGGAACTTCCGTAATACATCAGCCCCGGCGGGAATCAGATAGCTTTCGCCATCTTCAAATTGAAGGGACTCACTTGCCAGTTAAATATACCTTTACCGTCATCATCAAGTGTGACGCAGGCAATCGCCGAGGTGGCGAACATCGGCGGCGTTTCTCCCGGGCACAGCTCTGAAACGAGGTAGCCGACGAGCGGCAGGTGAGACATGACCAACGCCGTTGCCACCCCCTCATTTGCCAGCGCCTGAAGATAAGCACTGACGATACCAACATCGCCGCACGGCGTCAGTTCCGGCATGACGTCGACATCTTTTGGCAGACTCATGCACTCCCTGACGATCTCCAGCGTCTGTTCCGCACGCAGGTAGGGACTGACCAGAACCCGCTCAATATCCACTTTTTGGCTTTTCAGCCAGGTTGCCATCTGATGCGACTCATCGCAACCACAGACGGTTAATGGACGAACCGAGTCACTGGCTGCATCGAGGGCAGCGTCGCCGTGACGCATGATAAAAACTTGCATATTGCACCGCTTTTGTTAACCAGAAGCACCGCTGTCTTACCCGCGCAGACAATACACGGGCGACCCGGTGGCCGGGCATTGTGCCTGATCCATTCCACGAATGAAATGCTGTTTTTTACCTCAATGGCGTAAGTATAGTCAACCATTGCTTACAAAATAGACAGAAGACAACATCATCCATTACCGGAATACATAACCGGATTCACCTTCTTTGACCTCAACTTTGCTCGTCCGTTCATTCGCGGGCCAGAAGGTTGCCCCCTGTTTAGCCATATGTAATAAAGTGTCACATGGTGTAAAACGCGGGCCGTACTGTGCGGCGAGGCGCTGCAAAATCGCCACAACCTCTCCTGCGCCCAGCATATCCATATAGCGAAACGGGCCACCAAGAAACGGCGGGAAACCAATGCCAAACACCGCGCCGAGATCGCCGTCACGGGCGCTACGAATAATCTGCTCATCGAAACAACGCGCCGCTTCGTTGAGCATCATCATCACACAACGTTCCGCCACCTGCTGCGCGGACAAGCGCGCCTGTGGAGAAGAGACCCCCAGCAAAGGATAAACAACCGGGTCGGGCCGTTTTTTGCTTTTACGCCCTTTTGTCTTATAAAGATACAAACCCCGGTTATTTTTTCTACCTTTGCGATCGTCATTCAGAATCGAGCTAATGATGTTTGCTGGCGGGCTAAAACGTTCCCCCCAGGCCGCTTCCAGCACGGGGATAATTTTGGTGCCGGTATCGATTCCCACTTCATCGAGCAACTGAACAGGGCCAACCGGAAAACCGAACTTCACCAGAGCGTTATCGATATGCTCAATCGGTTCACCTTCCGTTAATAAATGCATCGCTTCATTAATATAAGGAGCCAGAATGCGGTTAACATAAAAACCCGCTTTGTCGGCAACAACGATAGGCGTTTTCCCTTGCAGCTTCGCCAGTTTCACCACCGTTGCAATCGTTTGTTGATCGGTACCGGCATGGGGAATCACCTCCACCAGCGGCATTTTTTCTACCGGGCTGAAGAAGTGTAGCCCGATAACTCGCTGCGGCCTGCTCGCCAGAGCCGCAATCTCGCCGATCGGTAATGATGACGTATTCGATGCAAAGATGGTCTCCGCATGACAGTGCTGCTCAACTTCACGCACCATTTTTTGCTTAAGGGAAAGGTCTTCAAATACCGCTTCGATCACCACATCGCGGTGAGCAAATCCCTGGTAATCCAGAGAGCCGGAAATGAGCGCCAGCTGACGATCGCGCTCGCTGGCCCGCAGATAGCGGCGGCGAACCTGCTTGTCGAGCAGGTCCCAGCTGTACCTCAGTGCGTGATTAATCCCGCCATGATTAATGTCCTTAATACGTACTGGCAGCCCTCCCCTGCACGCGGTAACCCAGGCGATGCCACCACCCATTAATCCGCCGCCAAGAACGCCGACACTACGCAGTTCACCAGGTTCAGCATCCGCGCCGCGATCTTTTTTCAGATCGGTACTGGCGAAAAAAACCGACCGCAGCGCCTGCGATTGTGGCGTCATCGCCAGCTCGCCAAAGGCGCGCGCCTCTTCGCTATATCCGCGATTACTGCCCTGTGCCAGCCCGATCGCCATCACCTGCAAAATACGTTCGGTCGCCGGATAGTTGCCCTGCGTCTTCTGATAGGTTTTTTTTTCTACTAACCGAAACAACAGGCTACGCGCCAGGGGGCCAGCAAGTATGCGCTCGCGCAGCGGAAGATGACGACTTTTCGGCCCCCCTTTCAGCGCCAGCTCCACGGCGGTTTGCAACAAAATAGTCTGCGGCACGACATCATCAACCAGCCCGGCCTTAAGCGCCTGCCGCGGACGAAGCTGCTTTCCGGTCAGAATCATATCGAGCGCACCGCTGAGGCCGATTAATCGCGGTAAACGCTGAGTGCCGCCAGATCCCGGCAGCAGCCCTAGCTGAACTTCAGGCAATCCAAGCCGGGTTTTATCATCGTCGCTACACACTCGCCCGTGGCAAGCCAGCGCCAGCTCAAGGCCGCCTCCCAGACAGGCTCCATGAATAGCGGCAATAACCGGAATCGACAGGCCGTGAATCTCGGTCATAATTTGCTGCCCCTCACGGGCCAGCGATTCCGCTTCCTGCGCGCTCGCGCAGCGGGCAATCATGTTAATATCCGCCCCGGCGATAAAATTATCCGGTTTTGCCGAAATAAACACCGCGCCGCGCAGGTCTTTATTATCATGAATCTGACGGATAATTCGCCGAACCTCACTGATAAACTCGGCTTTCAGGGTATTCATTTTTTCGCCGGGAGCATCAATCGTAATAACGGCGATATTGTCCGGACGAATATCAAGCGCAAATGCCGATACGGTTTCCATTATTCGGCCTCCAGAATCATGGCTGAACCGAGTCCGCCCGCCGCGCAGGCAGTGACCAGACCAAACCCGCCTCCGCGACGCCGCAGTTCATGCAGGGTTTGGGTTATCATCCGCGCGCCGGTGGCGGCAAACGGATGACCGTAAGCAATCGACCCGCCAAGGACGTTAAATTTGCGCTCATCCACGTCTCCCGTCGCCTGTGAACGGCCAAGCACTTCGCGGGCAAAGCGTTCGCTGGCCATACAGTGTAAATTGGCCAGCGTTTGCGCGGCGAAGGCTTCGTGCATATCAATCAGCGTTAAATCAGCCAGCGTGAGTCCCGCTCTTTCCAGCGCCAGCGGCGTCGCCCACGCAGGCCCCAGCAGCATATCCTGGCGGACATCGATGGCGGTGAAAGCGTAACTGCGCAAATAGCCCAACGGAATAAGGCTCAGCTCTTTAGCCCGGGACTCGGTCATCAGAAGCACCGCCGCCGCCCCGTCGGTTAATGGCGTACTGTTAGCGGCGGTCACCGTTCCGTGTTTGCGGTCAAAGGCCGGACGTAATTTTTGGTAATCAGACAGTGTTGAATTCTTACGAATATTGTTGTCCTGTTCCAGCGGTTCCCGGAACGGGGGGGTATACGCAGTCATAACTTCTGCTGATAGTTTACCCTCTTCCCACGCTCTGGCTGCCAACTGGTGCGAACGAAGCGCCAGCTGGTCCTGCTGTTCACGCGTAATTCCCCAGGTTTTCGCCATCTGCTCGGCGGTATCCCCCATCCGCAGCCCGGTAGAATACTCAGCAACCGCTGGCGGCACGGGAAGAAGATCGCGAAAGCGCAGACGGGAAAAGAGCTTCAGACGCTGGCTCAGGGTACGGGCTTTGTTCGCATCAACCAGAGTTCGGGCAAGTTTTTTGCTGACGCCAATCGGCAACACGGAAGAGGAGTCGGCCCCGCCAGCGATACCGGCGCGGATAGTTCCCGCCATCAGGCTTTCCGCAACGTTGGCCACGGCCTGGAAACTGGTCGCACAGGCACGACTGACGCTGTAGGCATCAGTATGTACGCTCATGCCGGTTCCCAGCACAATTTCCCGGGCGATATTCGGCGCTTCCGGCATCTGTACCACCTGGCCAAAGACCAGTTGTTCTATTATTTCCGCGGGAATATTGCTGCGAGCGAGCATTTCGCCAACCACCAGCTTGCCTAAATCAACGGCAGGAATACCGTGGAATGCCGTTGCCTGTCGGGCAAACGGGGTACGTAAGCCGCTGATAATAGCAATACGATCGCCCTGACGGGTGACCAGCGGTAATACCTGACTCATAACATGCCCCTGTTAACCAATAAGACAAAGTGGTCTGACCTGATAACAGTTTTAACCAATATTTTACATTAAGCCAATCGGGGAGGGGAAAAAGTGGGAGCTAAAACACATTGAGCAGGAAAAATAACGCCCCGGTGACGAGGGGCGTGCGGGGGCAGATTAACGCAGGCCGAGCTGGAAAATCAGGGTTTCGGCTTCGCAGCAGAATACAAAGTCGATATCCAGTTTCACACCACCATCCACCTCAGTGAAGGTCGGGGTGATTTTGCACGGCTCGGATTCCACACTACGCGCTCTGGCACTCAATGTCGCGAGAGTTTCTTCTGCTTCGGCACGGTTAGCGAACACGCGGCTCCAGGAAGCGGTGCAATCGGTGTTGTCCATAATGGTGCCAACATCCATACAGCAGCAAACCGGGGTTTCATCAGCACTGCATTTACTCATCGTAGATTTCCTCTGTATATGCACTCAAGGTGCCAGACAATGACTGTGTTTATTTTACGCCCGGTGTATGCCCTCCTCCAGTCGTTAATAGCGACAAATGGGATAAGTGACAGAAATCACACTTAAAAATGATCCAAAACAAAAATACCCTACTTTTGGTATGCGCTTTACCGGCAAATTTGCCAGACAGATCTCGTTTCCAATATAACAATTGAAAAAACTTATAAACAAACTTGCAACATCTCATCTGGTCGGACCTATACTCAGCCAACTGGTCTGATTTCTCTGTCGTAAAGCAGACTCTACACTTCGCGCCTCTGTTACCACATGTAACATTGATTTAATAAAAATGACTCTATGAGGTTATGGGCATGAGCCAGAAAACCCGCGTTACCCAATCTGCCCTTGCAGTGGCTGTAGCAATTGTTTCCACCCAGGCCTGGTCAGCGGGCTTTCAGTTAAATGAATTCTCTTCGTCAGGCCTTGGTCGCGCCTATTCAGGCGAAGGCGCAATAGCCGATGATGCGGGAAACGTCAGTCGTAACCCGGCGTTAATCATGATGTTCGACCGGCCGACATTTTCCGCTGGCGCGATTTTTGTCGATCCCGATGTCAACGTTAGCGGCAGTTCAGCGATCGGTAATGACGCCAGCCAGAAGAATATCGCGCCGACCGCATGGGTGCCCAATCTGCACTTTGTCGCGCCAATAAATGAACAGTTTGGCTGGGGGGCATCACTCACATCTAACTACGGTTTATCCACCGAGTTCAACAATGATTTCGCCGCAGGATCAATGGGCGGGACTACCGACCTTGAAACACTTAACCTCAATCTGAGCGGCGCTTATCGCCTTAACAATCACTGGAGTTTTGGTCTGGGCCTCAACGCGGTGTACGCCCGGGCAAAATTAGAGCGCTATGCCGGGGATTTACCGGATATTATCGGCGCCCAGTTGCCAGAGATGGTGCAATCAGGCGTACTGTCTCCGACCCAGGCGCAAGCAATTGGCCAGCAAGCGGGCGGTATCAGCCGCGACACTCAAATCGCTTATCTGAAGGGCGATGAATGGGGCTTTGGCTGGAATGCAGGGATTTTATATGAGGTCGATAAAAATAACCGCTACGGCTTAACTTATCGTTCTGAAGTCAAAATTGATTTTGACGGGGATTATAAGAGCAGCCTGCCGTCATCCCTTAACGCCATCAATTCCGCCCTGGGGCTGGGTTTGCCCTACGGCACCAACGGTTCCACTATTGGCGGGTCTCTGACGTTGAACCTGCCTGAAATGTGGGAACTCTCCGGCTATAACCGCGTCGCGCCAAAGTGGGCCATTCACTACAGTCTGGCGTATACCAGCTGGAGCCAGTTTCAGGAGCTAAAAGCAACCAAAACCAGCGGTGGAGAAACGTTGTTCTATAAAGACGAAGGCTTTAGAGACTCCTATCGTATCGCTCTGGGGACGACCTATTACTATAACGATAGCTGGACCTTCCGTACCGGTATCGCATTTGATGATAGCCCGGTACCGGCATCTAACCGCTCCATCTCCATTCCGGACCAGGATCGTCTGTGGCTAAGCGCAGGTACGACCTATGCCTTTAATAAAGATGCGTCGGTCGATGTCGGCGTTTCTTATATGCACGGCCAGCATGTCGAATTTGATGAAGGCCCGTATCACTTCAAATCTGAAGGTAAAGCCTGGCTGTACGGTATGAACTTCAACTACCGCTTCTGATCATCTGACGGGACAAAAAGGGTGCGCATGATGCGCACCCTTTTACTTTCGGCAACGGGATTGCTTACTGAGAATCAATGTCTTTAAGATCGCCCTGAATCGCCTGCGCGTTCGGGTTTTCATTCGGCGTCAGTTTGCCGCCGTTGGCAATAAAGTCGTGACGCTGGAAGTAAGCTTCACGCATCATGACATACGGATCGGAAGACTGACGAAGCAATCCGTCGGAATCCAGCAACTGCGCGCGCGTTTCAATCCCCTCAACCATCCATTTACCAATAGACATCGGCCACGTCAGCCAGGAAAGGACCGGGTAGAAATCATCGGCCATATCGCCCCCTTCATCACGAAGAGTAAAACTGCCATAGAATGGCAATTGCATATATGGACCGTAACCAACGCCATAGTGACCCAGTGTACTGCCGAAACGGCTCGGTTCAGTGCGCCGCAGTTTCGGGTTTGCCATCCCAGCCACATCAGCCAGGCCGCCCATTCCAAGAAGCGTGTTCAGGAAGAAACGCGTGAAGTGCACCATCCCGTTATAGGGATCTCCCTTCAGGAAGAAGTTCACCATTATCGCCGGTTCTTCAAGGTTGCTGGTAAAGTTACTCAGGCCGTTACGCGCCGGCTGCGGAACATAGTCACGCCACGCCACGGCGACGGGCCGAAGCACATAGGGATCAACAACATTGTAGTTGAAGTTGAACATGGTGCGGTTAAAACCTTCAAGGGGATCTGAACGCCCCTGCGGTAGATCGCCAGAACCAGAACTGGCGCATCCCACCAGCAATGTAGCGCCAAGCGCAAGCGCCGACAGGCGAAAATTCATAGGTGTCTCCCTGTTAATTTAAGCTATCGCTGGGGGTATCCGGGGACAGCAGCCGCCATCAAGATATCGCCCATAAGCATGTGCCTGCTTTCAGCATAGCCTTCTTTGGCATCATTGTTGCCCCCAGATTCTATACACATTTTGCAATCTCCGTATTGCTAATCTTGTCATTGAGAAGAATTTAGGCGGTTATTCAGCGCCGAATTGCGGAAATCGCTCTACGATTATAATAAAGACAAGTCGCAGAGGAATAATGATGACATCGCGGACTCGCCATGACAGTAAAGAACGGGAAGTTGAAAGCGTTGAAAAACAAAAAGGAGAGGAGATCGAGGTTGATGAAGAGCATCTGCCTTCGCGAGCGATGGCCACGCATGAAGTCATTCGCCAGGAAGGCGAAAAAGAGCTTGAGCGTGATGCGATGGCGCTATTATGGTCAGCCATTGCCGCCGGACTTTCAATGGGCGCCTCACTTCTCGCCAAAGGCATCTTTCATGTGCACTCTGGCGAACTTCCCGGCGGTTTTTTGCTGGAAAATTTCGGTTATTGCTTTGGTTTTGTCATCGTTATCCTTGCTCGCCAGCAGTTATTTACCGAGAACACCGTCACCGCCGTCCTGCCTGTTATGCAGAATCCAACGTTCGGCAATATCGGCCTCTTGTTACGTTTGTGGGGCATTGTGCTCATCGGTAACTTAATCGGCACCGCGATTGCGGCGTGGGCATTCAATGTCATGCCTGTTTTCGATCAACCTACACGTGAAGCCTTCAGCGATATCAGCCTGAAGGTGATGCATAATTCCCCCTTCGAGATGTTCGCCAGCGCGATTATTGCCGGCTGGCTGGTTGCCACTATGGTGTGGATGTTCCCTGCTGCGGGGTCAGCAAAAATTGTCGTCATTATTTTGATGACCTGGCTTATCGCACTTGCAGACACTGCGCATATTGTGGTCGGCAGCGTCGAAATATTTTACCTGGTATTCACTGGGGCGATACCCTGGCAGGAATTTATCTGGCCTTTCGCTCTGCCAACGCTTGCGGGAAATATCTGCGGCGGGACCTTTATTTTCGCCTTACTGAGTCATGCGCAGATCCGTAACGATATGAGCCATGAGAAAAAAGCTCAGGCAAAAACAAAAAAGTGGTGACAGTTTAAGCAGTCAGTGCAGACCTGCTTAACCTGCAAGGGAAAAGACGCTATAATCCCGGCCGCTTCGTCCCCTTAGTTAAATGGATATAACGAGCCCCTCCTAAGGGCTAGTTGCAGGTTCGATTCCTGCAGGGGACACTTTCCACCGTTCACTATTCTCTGTAGTCGTTCGCAGAATTCCCGGCGCTGCAAGGTTTCCATAATATACCCGCATGCCGAAACTCATTAACCGTCACCCAGTGCGGCAGGAAAAAACGGGCCAATAATTAGAAGGCTTATCCAGTGTAATAAACAGTATCGTCCCGCATATTTTTCCGTTTGCTCATGCTATTTATTACACCATTACTTATGCTGACTGGATTAAGACACGATTGAATGACGCATAACTGAATACACCGACCAGACTTCAAGTTGTATGCGCGTTGACAGTCACTCCCCCCTCCCCGGACCTCGCCCTTGCGAGGACAATAAACAGCGTTCACATACGCTCCTCGCTAATTTCCCCGTGTTCTTTCATGAAGTCACGATAGCAAGCGAGTTTCATATCGTTTACCCATCTCATGTCTCCCTCATAGGATAAGCGCCAGCCAATCCCCGTGATTTTTGATCTCACGCAATAGTGCTATCGTTATATATGAAAAGATATAGCGATTTTTTAATCTCTTTGTTTCCGGACAGAAACATATGCCATTTTCCCGCCGTACCTTCTTGCAGGCGCTGGGCCTGGCGCTCTATTTGCCAAACATGAAAGGCTGGGCCGCCCCGAACCTGGATTTTCGACTGGGAAATCTCCCCGCGCCTGCAGCTATCCAGCGTATCGTCAGCGCCGGTGCGCCGGCGGATATGCTGCTGCTTGCCGTCGCGCCGGAAAAGCTGCTGGGATTCTCCTCATTTGATTTTTCGCGCTTTCCTCAGTCTCCGTTACCGCCAGAGATTGCCCGTCTGCGCAAACTGGGCCGTCTCGCCGGGCGCGCCAGCACCCTGTCGCTGGAGGCGCTGGTCGCGCTTGCGCCCGATCTGATTGTCGACTGCGGCAACGCCGATGAGACCTGGATATCGCAAGCCCGACGGATCGGCGCCCGCAGCGGCATTCCCTGGGTCATCATCAGCGGCACGCTGGCGACATCGGCACAGCAACTGTTAACCCTCGGCGAGATCGTCGGCCAGGAGGCGCGAACTCAGCGGCAGGCGACGCTGGCGCAACGCTTTATTAATGAGGCCCTCGCCTTTTCACATTCATCCCGCGCCGCAACCCGTTTCTACGCCGCCCGCGGCGCAAAGGGGCTGGAAACCGGCCTCGCAGGGTCGCTGCATACCGAGGCGGCGGAACTGCTTGGATTGGTTAACGTCGCCCGCGCCGCTGGACGCACCGGACTAAGTCAGGTATCGCTGGAAAATCTGCTGCAGTGGCAGCCGGACATTATCCTGACCCAGGAGGCGGCGACCTGGCGGCATATTACCCAGGATCCGATCTGGCGGGGCATTGATGCCGTGGCAAAAGGCAATGTCTTGCTACTGGACGGGCTACCCTTCGGCTGGCTGGATGCGCCGCCTGGCGTGAATCGTCTGGCTGGTCTGCGTCGCCTGCACGCCTGGCTGGATCCGAAAATACAAGCCACCCTGCAAACCGATCTTACCCGCTATAGCGAGTTGTTCTGGCATGCGGCGCTCTCTCCTCAACGCTACACGGAGCTGATGAATCCAAGATGAAACCCATTAGCCTGAGCTTCACGTTAGTGGCCGCCGCGCTGGTCACTCTGGGCATCGCATTCTTAACCGGCCCCTGGGATCTCACACCTGCGCGCCTTTGCGAACTGCTTTTCTCTTCTTCTCACGCCAACGCACGCGACAGCATCGTATTCTGGCAAATTCGCGTACCAAGAATTGCCGCCGCGTTGATAATCGGCGCCTCGCTTTCCGCCGCCGGAACCGCCTATCAGGGAATATTTCGTAACCCGCTGGTCTCACCGGATATTCTCGGCGTCGCCGCGGGCGCAGGGCTCGGCGCCTGCTTCGCTATCTGGTGGGGCGGCCCGGCGTGGTTTATCCAGCTCTGCGCATTCTTTGGCGGCCTGGCGGTTGTCGGCGGCGTGATCCTTATTGCCCGCACCGCCACCCGCCACGAACCGGTGCTGACGCTGGTCCTGGTGGGGATCGCTTTAGGCACTCTCTGTGGCGCCGGAATATCGCTTATTAAAATTATCGCCGATCCCTATACCCAGCTCCCGTCGATCACCTTCTGGCTGCTTGGTGGGCTGTCGGATATCACCCTCGGCGATCTGACTTTCGCCGCCCCGCTGATGGTTATTGGCTGTCTGCCTTTATGGCTGCTACGCTGGCGGCTCAATATGCTGACCCTTTCCGACGATGAAGCCCGCGCGCTGGGGATGAATATCGCACGCCTGCGGCTGATTATTGTGTTATGCGCCACGCTCGTCACCGCCAGCGCGGTCGCGATTGCGGGCATCATCGGCTGGGTCGGCCTTATCGTTCCACATATTGGCAGGCTGCTCACCGGAAGTAATCATCAGCGCCTGCTGCCGGTGGCGATGGCGCTGGGAACGATTTTACTCCTGTTAACCGACACCCTTGCCCGCAGCGTGAGTACCACTGAGATCCCGCTCGGTATCCTCACTTCATTTATCGGCGCGCCGTTCTTCCTGGCGCTGCTGCTACACCGGAGCCCGCTATGACGCTACTCGTAGTCGATCACGCCAGCGTTGGCTATGCCCGGCGCACGGTATTGAGCGATGTCTCATTCACCCTGTCCGCCGGGACAATTTGCTGTCTCCTGGGGGCGAACGGCGGCGGTAAAACGACGCTGATGCGCAGTATTCTCGGCCTGCTTGCGCTTTGCGGCGGTGAAATAACACTTGACGGTATCGCCATCAGGCAGATGTCGCCGCGCGAACGCGCATGCGCGATGGCCTGGGTTCCGCAGGCCCACGAGGGCGCATTTGCTTTCAACGTCATTGATATGGTGCTGATGGGCCGCAGCCCGCACCTGAATACCTTCACCCAACCCACTCCCCGCGATCGCGAGATCGCCCTGACCCAGCTTTCATCACTTGGGATTGCCCATCTCGCCGGACGCAGTTGGTCAACGCTTAGCGGCGGCGAGCGTCAGTTGACGTTAATCGCCCGCGCCCTGGTCCAGCAACCGCGGCTGCTTTTGCTGGACGAGCCCGCGTCAAGCCTCGACTTTGGTCACCAAATCCGGCTCCTTGACGTCCTGCGTCAGCTAAGGCAACACGGGGTTACGCTGCTGATGGCAACGCACCACCCCCTGCACGCGCGGGTTGTCGCCGATCAGGTCATTCGGGTTGAAGCAGACGGTCGCGTCAGCAGCGGCGCACCACAAGAACAACTGCGCGCCAGCGCGCTCGCTGAGCTATACGGCGTGACACCCGCGCAGATCCACCACCACCTGGGTCACTCTTATTTTCAAGGATAATTATGCTCATTGACGATATTGATTTTGCCGAACTCTACCGCCAGCAGCTTAAGCTTGCCGGGCGAACCGAAAAATCCCCCGCGCACTGGGACGCCCGCGCGGAAAAAATGGCCACGGACTGCGCCCGCCCCACCGATAGTTACCTGCTGCAGTTGCTGGAGAAAATCGATTTAACCGGCGCCGATAGCCTGTTTGATATGGGTTGCGGCCCAGGCACCGTCGCACTGGCGCTGGCCGATCAACTGACCCAAGTGCACGGTGTGGATTACAGTCAGGGTATGCTGGAGGTGGCTCAGCGCCGCGCCGCACTTCAGAACATCAACAACGCCCAGTGGCACCGCCGGGCGTGGGAAGCGTCATGGGACGACCTTCCACGTTGTGATATCGCCGTGGCTTCGCGCTCCACGCTGGTCAGCGATATGCACGCCGCCATGGATAAACTTAATCGCCAGGCCAGGCTTCGCGTTTATACGACGCATCTGGTCAGTCCCTGGTTTATGTCGCCCGCTATCCAGCGCGCGCTGGGACGCGATGTGGTTGAGCTGCCGAACTATATCTACGCGCTGAATGTGCTGTATCAGATGGGTATCCATGCGCGCGTCGATTTTATTCGCGGCCCTAATTGTCAACAGGACAATAGCACTTTCGAACGTTTCGAAGAGAACGTGAAGTGGACCCTTGGCACGCTTGACGATGACGAACGCGATCGCCTTCAGCACTGGTATCGCCAGCAGGATCCACAGCAGATCGCGCCGCCGACCCGCGACTGGGCGCTGATCTCCTGGCAATGCAGGAGCGCATCATGATCTATTTTCCCCAGGCTCTTACCGATAGCTGGCTGATGGAAGATATCGGCGGCGGCGATTTGACGACCCGCGCGCTGGCCATTAGCGAACGGCCAGGCGTCATGGTATTTCGCCATCGACAGGGCGGCTGCATAAGCGGCATCGCCCCGGCAACCCAGATGCTACGCAGTCTGGGTTTAACGGTTTCGCAAACGCAGCGTGATGGCACCCGGGTGGCCGCAGGCGATATTTTACTGTGCGCCAATGGCAGCGCCGACGCGCTGCATCAGGGATGGAAAGCGGTACAAAATGTGCTCGAATGGAGCTGCGGCGTTTCGGCTTATATGGCGCAGATGCTGGACATGCTTCATCAGCGTCTGCCCAATGGTCATATTGCCTGCACCCGTAAAGCCATTCCCGGCACGCGACTATTAGGAACGCAGGCGATCGTCGCCGCTGGCGGGCTGATTCATCGCGCGGGCTGCGCGGAAACGCTACTGCTTTTCGCCAACCATCGCCGCTTCCTCAGCAACGGAAACGACTGGCATTCAGCTATCCAGCAGTTGCGGCAAAGTTCGCCGGAAAAAAAGATCGCCGTCGAAGCTGATAACGTCGATGAGGCGATCGCCGCGCTGAACGCCGCGCCGGATGTGTTGCAACTGGATAAGTTTACGCCGCAACAGGCCAGCGACATCGCGCAACAGGCGGCACGCCTCGCGCCGCACTGCACGCTGGCGCTCACCGGCGGCATTACCTTAAGCACGCTTCCCCATTATCTCGATTGTGGAATCGAACTGTTCATCACTTCGGCGCCGTGGTTCGCACAGCCAGCCGACATTCAGGTCAGTATGCAGGTGGAAAGTTCGCAATAAAAATAAATAAGCCAAAATGGAATGATAAAAATGAACGTCAGGAACAATATTATTTATACCGCTCTGGGTTTAGGCATCAGTCAGGCTGCATGTTCAGCAGCCGCGGAGGAGTCAATGACCGTGTGGTCGAGCCCGGCCCCGGCGGCTACGACCACGATTCTCGGGCAAGAGACCATACAGTCGCTGGATAAGAACGATGTCGCGCATGCGCTCTCAGTCGTACCCGGCGTGGTATTACAAAAAGCGGGTAGCCGTAACGAACTGCAGGTGAAAGTTCGCGGTTTTGACGGTCGTCAGGTACCGGTATTTTTTGACGGTGTACCAATTTATGTCCCTTACGACGGCAATCTCGATCTCGGGCGTTTCCTCACTTCCGACATCGCATCGGTCGAGGTCTCTAAGGGTTACTCTTCTTTGTTGCAAGGGCCGAATCAAATGGGCGGCGCAATAAATATTACCACCCCGCGCCCCGCTAAACCTTTCGAGGCCAGCGTCGGCTATCGCCAGGGCTGGAGCCGCAGCAAAGACAATGCCTTCGATACTCACGCTTCGCTCGCAGCCAGCAACGACCTTGGCTATATCCAGCTTAGCGGCAGTCGTCTCAAGCAGGATTTCCTCGGCCTGCCGCATGGCGTCCGCAATGCCATCGCCGGTGAAAATGGCAAAATGGTCAATTCCGCCAGCGATGACAAGCGCGGCATCATCAAGCTTGGCTTCACGCCGCGTGCCAGTGATGAATACGCGTTCACTTATATTAAACAGGACGGTGAAAAGCAGAACCCACCGTATGCCGGAACCAGCAGCCAGAAATCGCGCTACTGGCAGTGGCCGAAATACGATAAGGAAAGCTACTACTATCAGGGCACGACTCATCTTACCGACGCCTTTACCCTGAAAAGTCGCCTGTACCACGATACCTTCAAAAATACGCTACTGATGTACAACAGCCTTGCGGATCTTAAAAATAAAAAGGGCAACTACAGCCGCTACGACGACTACAGTACCGGCGCGGGCTTACAGCTGTCTGCCGACCTTCTCGATAGTGACCAGCTCTCGCTGGCGGTAAACTGGAAAGATGACGTGCATCGCGAAAAGAGCGCACTAAATGGCCCTTACGATCGCTATCAGGATCGTACCTGGTCGGTTGCTGGCGAATATCAATGGGCCGCCGCCGATGACCTCGATATCGTTGTCGGCGTCAGCTACGACTGGCGTAATAGTCTTGAGGGTAAGAAGCACGAAAATAACGGCAGCGTCACCCATTATGACAGCAACAGGCAAAACGCATTTAACTGGGAAACCATGGCCCGCTACCATTTCGCCAGGCAGGATACCCTCGCGTTGTCCTGGTACGATCGTACCCGTTTCCCGACGCTCAAGGAGCGCTACACCACCTCGAAACCGGCAAAAGACCAGATCGCGTTGGTCAACCCGCACTTGAAACCGGAACGCGCTCGCGGCGTAGACCTCACCTGGAACGGCCATTTTAACGATCGCTGGTCCTACGAAATAAGCACCTGGTACAACCGGGTCAGCGATGCGATTCTGGCGATCAATATTGACGATGACACGGTGCAGAACCAGAACAGCGGCCGCGTTGACTACCGCGGAATCGATGCGGGTATTAAAGGCTCGCCGCTGGCGATGCTGGATGTCGGACTGAGTTACAGCCTGATTCATGCCGACGCCAAACGTCAGGCGGCGGGAAAAGTCACCGATCTGCCAAATCAAACCTTAACCGCCTGGCTGACGCTGAAGCCAACGGAATCGCTACGCGTAACGCTGTCGGAAGAGGCGCGATCGTCCAGCTACAGCAACAGCGATGGTTCCCAGCGGGCAGCAGGTTTCGCCATCACTCACCTGCGCGCGGATTACGCTATTGGCCGCGGCTTTAGCATCAACGCTTCAGTCAACAACCTCTTCGATACCCGCTATTACTACAGCGAAGGATTTATTGAAGAGGGGCGCAACGTCTGGGCCGGTGTGGAATATAAATTTTAAACGCGGTTCCGCGCAGCGGAACCCCCGGGAGTCAATCATGAATACAGATTTTTCGGTCAGGCTACAGGCTATTCTGGGCAATCAGCGCCAGGCTGATGGTTCGCAGCGCAAAATAGTGCTGCGCGGTCGGGTACACCTCAGCAAGCACGGACTGGAAGCAGAGAACGGTATCCAGGAACATTTTTCAGATCCGGACTGCGCGCTGATGCATTACGCGCTGGAACATTACGATTTCTGGCGCGAACGTTACCCGGCGCTGGGTGGCCAGGCGCTCTACACCGGGATCTTCGGCGAGAACTTTTCCACTCGCGGAATGACGGAAAATGATGTCTGCCCGGGAGATGTTTTTCGCCTCGGTAGCGCAGAAATCCAGGTCTCCTGGGGCAGAGTCGCCTGCCAGACTATGGCCGGGCGGCTGCAGGATCCGAATGCACCGACGATCATGCATCGACAGTCGCGCAACGGTTGGTTCTATCGGGTTGTGACGCCGGGGGAAGCCCGTTGCGATGATACCTTTATTCTTATCGATCGCCTCGCCGACGGCTGGCCGCTCAGTCGGGTACAGCGTATGGTGTTTGATAACCAGGGCAGCGATGAAGAGTTACTGGCGCTGTCGGCAATGCCGTTTCTTGCCGCCCCCTGGCGGGCGTTAGCGATGCAGCGCCTGAATAATGAAGCTTGATATTTGCCCTTTGTGTGCCAATTCCACTCGTACAGGCGCGTCACGCGCCTGGTAACCGTTCAATGCTTATGCCAACATGAAAGGTGAAACAGAAGACTTTTATTCAGCCACAGCGCCTGCCTTCATTAAGGTGACGGTCACCGCAACCGGTACGCCGACAGGGAAAAACGAGACGACTCACACTTGCGCGACATAACCGGTCTGATGAGCAATCATAGACAGCACCCCGGATAAATATGGCCACTGATACTGAATGTCGAGGAGAAATCACAACACAATCAGAGAATTAATGACATGCATCATTCACTCAACTCATCGGGCTGGCAATGACGCATTGTTGATTCACCCGGCGCGAATGGTAAAGTCGTCAGCCACCCGGACACCTCTTCAAGACTTAATACATCAGCATAGCGGGCATTAAGATCCAGCAAGGTGAAATCAAGCAATGACTGGCTGCGATCGCCAATCACTTCGCGGGGCACCATCACATGGAACCCCATCTGAAACGCCTCAATGGCGGTAGCGCGAATACTGCCGCTGGCGGTAACGCCCCCCAGAATTATGGTATCGATGCCCTGCTGTTTTAGCCACGCCTCCAGATTATTACCATAAAAGTCAGAGACATAACACGTTGTATGGTTGCGCGAAAAGGGCGCATCCGCCAGCGCCTCATCGATCTGGTTGAGGTAGGCATCTTCTGTCAGCCTGGTAATAAACGGGTATTTTTTCCCCCACAGCCAGGAAAATGCATGTTCAGGACGATAAATTGTGCGAGTAAATATCGTTGGTAGCCCACGCTGCGCCGCAAGCGTCAACAACCGATGCAAGCCTTGTTTATCAAACGGGGTATCAATCGCCAGCGTCGAACCGGAATCCATGTAGGCGTAGGTAACATCCCGCACCAAAATCGCCGCCTTGCTACCAAAGCCTATCTTGTGGGCAAAACCCGTCTGCGTGAAAACCCGCTGAATCTCGTCCGCAAGGTAACGACGCTGACCGCCTGGGGTATAAACGACCTTCAGCCCATAGGTTTTGACCTCCCCGTTTTCTTCCAGTCGACGCAACGTGCTGGCAGAGATCCCCAGCATTTTCGCCGCATCAGAAACCGTCAATAATTTATCGTACATGACATATCTATCCCATTGACCGGAAAAGTAGCTGTATACCAGACCGGTGCGTCCTGTGGTCTCATCGCGTGACGCTTTTCTGACGGAGGCGCCACGCAGTTATCAACCATTATACCTGACAGAGTGGCGGCAGACAGGCATGCCAGTCTGTGATCTGTTGATACAGCATGCCTAAATCCACCAGCGCCTGCTCATTACCGTGACGGGAAACCCACTGTATGCCCATTGGCATTCCCGTTGAGGAAATGCCCACCGGCAGCGCCAACGTCGGTACGCCCGCGTTGGTAAACGGCATATTGTAAGCAGGAGACCCGGTGGCCGCCAGGCCATAGGGGGCCAATGTCGGCGTTGCTGGCGTCATCAAGATATCCACGTCATCGAACAACGCCGCCAGCTCATGGCGATAACGCCTTCTCACCTGCTGCGCCTGCAAGTATTCCTGCGCGGAGATCGCGAGCCCCTGTTGCAGGAATTCCTGCAAATACGCACCAAACAACATCGGCTTCTGTAAGAAGGTGTCCTGATGATACGCTGCGCACTCCGCCTGCATCACAATATGGTGGGCGCGGCAAGCTGCATCGAAGCTTTGCGGAAGCGCAATACGTTTGAGCTTAACACCTCGCCCGGCGAGATCATCCATTGCCTGCAGACAAGCGGCGCCAATTTCATCATCCACATCAGCATAATAGGGATGCTCCACGATCCCCACGCTGTAATCGTGATTTTCACGCAGCTGCAGCGGCGTATAGGGCAAGGAATGCGTAGTGTCATCACGACCATCCGGGCCGGAAAGCGCATTAAACACCAGTACCGTATCCTCAACCGTATGAGTAAAAGCGCCAACGTGATCCAGCGACCAACTGGCGGGGATCACTCCCGCCTTGCTGATACGCCCATAGGTCGCTTTCAGTACCGTCACACCATTGAATGCCGCCGGACGAGACAGCGATCCGGCAGTTTGTGTACCCAATGCCATCAGCGCCATTCGTGCGCCGACGGCGGCAGCCGATCCGCTACTTGATCCGCCGGGCGTATGCGCCGGGTTCCAGGCATTGCCCGTCTTCGGCGGCGTGCCCAGATTAGCAAATTCGGTGGTCGTCAGTTTCCCCAGCAACAAAGCGCCCTGACTCTCAAGCCTGTCGATCACGCTTGCGTTTTCCCTGGAGATATGACCTTTCAGTACCTTTGATCCCCCTTCGGTCGGCAAACCGCGGGTATGAAAAATGTCCTTCGCGCCATAAGGAATACCAAACAGCGCAGGCTTGCAGGCAATGGCGTCCATCTGCTGGTCCAGGTCAAGGGCGCGCTGACGCGCCCCCGCTGTATCAAGGTAACGCCACGCGTTGACCTCGCCGTCACGCTGCTCGATACGCGCCAGAAAATGGCTTAACAGCTCGCTCGGAGAAATCTTGCGCGCCGCCAGCTGCCGCCGGGTAGCGGCAATCGTGGCAAAGGGCGAGGTATCCAACACTTTCTTCATCCACTCATGTCCCTGTTATGGTCTGGCAGCAAACTGACCGTCAACGATTTGCGTATAAGGCATATCCTGCGTGATATTGCCGACAAACTTCTGAATATTAATCGCGGTTGTAAATGCTTCAGGAGAAATGACCGCGTTGGCGGGATAGACGTTGCTGTCGATCATCCGCTGTACCGCCGCATCCACCACGCTGCCGTTCAGTCCGGCAAATTCCTCGCGTGCCACCTGTTTGGCAACATCGGGATGCTGATGGATAAACGCCAACGATTCATTGATAGCTTTAACAAAGCGCGCAACCAGTTGCGGATTATCGGCAATCATTTTCTCCGAGGTATTAATGGTGGAGAACGCATACTCCGGGTAGTCACGCGTAAAATCATAAATCACTTTCAACCCTTGCCCTACCCCCTGATCCGCCTGAGGTTCATACACCACGGCAGCATCCGCGCGGCCCGCTAACAACGGTCCCAGTTCCGAACCATTTTGTACTTCGTTAATTTCCACATCCGTCTTCGGATTCAATCCGTTCTGACCTAGCAAGCGTAACAGCAGCGTATTCGACGTCCCTGGCGCCAGGCCAACGACCACCCGTTTGCCTTTTAAATCCGCCGGTGAAGAGAATTTAAAATCTGGTTTAGCCACAATCCATACTGGCGCACTGTTAGCCACCGCGCTGACGGCTTTGGCCTTGCCCCCTTTTTGTTGAGCGAATCCGACATGCTCCGGGCCATGTACGGAAAATTGCGCTTCACCAGACAGCACCGCCGCCAGCGCCGTTGGTCCTGACCCCGCTGAGCGAATCGACGTGACGTCTATCTGGTTTTTTTCGAAAAATCCCTGGTGTCTGGCAACATAAACCGGCAGATACAGTAAAGAGTGAAATGCTTCGGTCACCAGTACGCGATCGGGCTTCGCATCAGCCGCTGATGCATTGACAGAACAAGCGGTAAACAGCGCCGCGCACACCCATGCAACGATTTTATTCATTTTACTTTCCTTCTTAAGGCGTTAAGGAACTACGGAACGGTACCCCTAGCGATGCGTTTGCTGACGTTCCCAGGGCAGTAACCAGCGTTGTAGTTGAACCACGACCAGATAGAGCACAATGGCAACAATCAGCAACGCAAAGACGCCAACCCACACAACGTTGAGATTGAAAAGGTTGCCGGCAACGAAAATCATTTTCCCCAGGCCGTAATCGGAGGAGATGAACTCACCGCCGATATCGGCAATCAGGGCAAAACCGATGTTTAGTCGAAAAGCCGCGATAATCCACGGCAGGGTCGAAGGCACCACCACCTTACGAAAAATCTGGTTACGGTTAGCCCCCAGGGAACGCATCAGGTTTACCTGGCTATCATCAATTTGGTGTGTGCCTTGCCATGCGGAGAGTAATGCCACGACATAGGTCGCGATAAAGGCCAGCGCAATTTTGGAAAACAGCCCGGAACCAAACCAAATGATGATGATCGGCGCCAAAGCGATCTTCGGCAGGCTGTTGAGTGCAATGAAAAAAGGATCGAGAATACGTGCCAGCATTGGTGTATGCCACAACAAAAGCCCCGAAAATGAACCGAGCAAGCTGCCCAGCACAAATCCCGTTACGGTGGCATATACCGTGACATAGGTATTTTGTAACAGTTCACCATTCGCCACCAGACGTACAAATTCCTGCCAAATCCCCGCTGGCGATCCCATCAGAAAGGCATTTACCACACCGGTATTCACCCCTAGCTGCCACAGAGCGACAATGACGACGAGGAGCAATACCCGGCAACCATTATCCCGCAATAGTGACAGCCAGCGCTTTGTGCGCTGACGTCCCTGGCGTGCGCGATCCGAGGCAGTTTTACCAACAACAACGGCGGATTTACTCATGCATGTTCCCCCAGTTGGATATCCATATCAGCCCAGATGGCATCGAAGAAGGTCTGGAATTGAGGATCTTTACGGGCGCCCATGGCAGAGCCGTGCCGCCTGGCAAGGCCAATATCGTAGGTTTTTTTGTTCCAGGTTGGTCGCTGAGACATCACCGCAATACGATCGGACATGGCAATCGCTTCACCAATATCATGGGTGATCAACACCACGGTTTTTCTGTATTCGTTGAGGATCGTCAGGATTTCCTCTTCCAGTACCAGCCGGGTTTGGTAGTCCAGCGCAGAGAACGGCTCATCAAGCAGAATGATGTCAGGATCAATGACCAGGGTACGGATCAGTGCTGCGCGTTGCCGCATTCCCCCTGAAAGCGTGGCGGGATAAGCGTGGGCAAAATCACCCAGCCCGTATTTATCCAGGTATGTCATTGCCCGTTCATGCCGCTCCTTCTTCGGCATCTCGTTAATTTCCAGACCGAGACAAACGTTATCCAGAATAGTACGCCACGGAAACAGCAGATCCTTTTGCAGCATGTAGCCCACACGCCCTTTACCGGGCATGGCATAGTACGGATCGAACACTTGAATGTCGCCCGCCGTCGGAGGCAACAGCCCCGCGATAATGTTAAACATCGTGGTTTTGCCGCAGCCACTGGGCCCGACAATGCTGATAAATTCCTGGTGATAAATATTGAGGGAAATATCTTTGATAACGTCTACTGCGTTATCGTCATGATCTAAAAACTGCTTTTTTACGCCTTTCATGGCAATCGCTACCGCAGGGGCGGCAGGATCGCCAGAAGGCATTTTTTCTCTTGCTGGTGAAAGGTTCATCTTACACTCCGGACTAACAGTATTTCCGACCCTCAAAAACGCCAGGCCGGATAACAGGGATGTCGATTGCGCGCACTTCACCGTGCAATAACTTGTCAAACTTGTCTAATACGACAAACTTATCAAACTTGTCATTCTTCCCATAATTATCCTTCCGTTCGACCGACATGCTGAGCGTAACCCGGCCAGCCCGGTGCACTGCATCAACTTTTCTTCACCGCCATGCCCGATGCCCCCGGGAGGGCGCAAAAGCGATACGCGACGCAATAACCTCCTTAAGAAGAGGGATATACCGGAGAATAAGCGCTACGCGCATACCATCAGGCCTGCGGGGAGTGGAGATGAACGGGCTATTGGCAGATTCGGCTGCGACAGATGACCTGTACCGCTCAATGCCCAGGCGCTGAAGGTCGTTAGGTAATCATCAGGGAGGAAGAGAAAAAATGGGGGCCAGGCGCCAGAAACGCGCTCTGATTGCCTGCGGAGGAGAATGCTTGCGACAATTCCCCCCACTGTATCGGCGAGACGCTCTCGCGCAGAGACAGTGAGGGGAATAAATTACCGGTTAGACAAACGCTTCAGACCTTCTTTTAAGTCATATTTCAGGTCGTCCATATCTTCCAGACCAATCTGCAGTCGTAGCGTCATCCCCTCCGGTTTCCATGCCGTTGCCGTTCGGTATTCCGCACAATTAAAAGGAATGATGAGACTTTCAAATCCGCCCCAGGAAAACCCCATACAAAAAATGCGCATGTTATCAAGCATGTCATCAACATTATCCTGGTTGAAGCGGGCATTAAGTACAATGGAGAATAGGCCTGTTGAACCGGTAAAATACTTTTTCCAGTTTTCATGGCCCGGGCAGTCTTCAAACGCCGGATGCAGCACCCTGCTGACTTCTGGTTGACGCTTTAACCAGTCAGCCATTTCCAGACCACGAGCTTCCGCCTCTTTTACCCTCAGATGCATAGTTCGCAACCCACGTAACGCCAGAAAACAGTCTTCAGCACCTGGCAGCATCGCCATCGCATCATACGTTTTACGTAATGCCGGCCAGTGAGAATCATTAGCAGACACTAACCCCATCAGCAAATCGGAATGACCGCTGAGATATTTCGTGCCGGCCTCGACGGACAAATCAATGCCATGCGCATGCGCGTTGAAAAACAGAGGCGTGGCCCAGGTATTATCAATTATCGTGCTGATATTGTGTCGTTTAGCCACCGCGACAATCGCCCCGATGTCCTGCACCTCAAAACTTTGCGACCCCGGACATTCAAGCAGGATTACGCGGGTATTTTCCTGGATGAGCGCTTCGATATCCGTTCCGATCAGGGGATCGTAGTACGTTACGGAAACGCCATATTTCGACAGCAGCGTGTTACAGAAATTGCGGGTTGGTCGGTACACGGAATCCGTCACCAGAATATGATCGCCCGCACTGGTGACAGAGAATAGCGCCAGCGCCAGTGCGCCAAGACCGGATGGAGAAAGAACCGTCCCGGCTGAATCACAAAGCGAGGACCAGGCCATTTCTAAATTTTCAATCGTGGGCGTACCGGATGTGCCGTAAGAAAAGCGGGCTCTTTTATGTCGGATATCATCACAGCTTTTGTAGACCACTGTCGACCCGCGATATACAGGCGCATTGACAAATCCGTTCTGTTCATCAGGGTTTCGTCCCAACATTGCTAGTTGTGTACTCATCTTGAATTTTTTCAGTTCTGCATTGTGTTTCATCAGATAGCCTTCTACTCAAATAATTTGAAAAAAGGTGACAGGCAGAGCAACAGTCCCGTTCCTGAGATAAACAGGACCCGCCAGGAATAATATTTTTTAAGCTGTGGGACTTTAAACACCAGATAGCATGGAATAATACACGAAACAATTCCATAAACCGGCGCCCCTATCTGTTGTAACAGCAGAACAGGAAAGTGTGTGAGTACCCATGCCCATAGCAGAAGAACAATAAAGACTGAAACGCCGATACTCACAGCAGTTTCATTAATTGCCTTTTCATCGATAAACCGGGACAGTACATTGACCACTATTCCTTTCATCGCCTCCTGAAAACCGAGGAAAATGCCAAAAAAGGCCGTCACGATAGCGAAAATATTCAGCAGGATAGACATCACTCTCACCATTTCCCCAGGAATAACTTTTGCAACAATGGCCATTGCGGAAATATTATTTTGAGCTGCCTCAACCGCCTGCTCATGGCTCAGGGAAAAGGTAAACGAAAACGCGAAGAAAAGCACAGAGCAAACGAGTATTCCATAAGCTATCCGACTCGCTCTTAACGCTCGCAGAGTGGCAATTTTAGGATCTGCTTCTACTTTCCTGAACGCGACATTCATCGGACTAAGAATCTGAACAAAAAGGATAGAGAACAATGTAAAAGGCAGCGTCAGAACAGTACCTGTCAGGAGTTCTCCAACAGGCGGCAAATTGCTAATGTTGCGCATATCCCAGTGCGGAATCATTACCATACCTAACAGCACAACCACCGCCAGTTTTACCACCACCATCGGGCCTGAAACTTTGAAAAGTAATTTCTCACCTTGCGCCGCAATGCTTACCAGTAAGGCCAGGACCACCAGCCCATACCACCACTTATCCGACAGCATCTCCGAGGTCACGCCAAATGTCTGGAGATACGATGCACTGTCAAATGTTGCTGCAAGTGAATAGGTTAACATCCCTTTAAGCAACATAATAAAATACGTCACACCGAGGAAAAACCCCCAATTCTTACCTAAATAATAGGTAATAACACCAGAGTAATCTTTACATTCCGGGCTTTGTGATAAAGTTTTAAGGTAAAGTGACTGCATCATATAGAGTGCAGGATAGGCAATCAGAACCGATAAGGAAAAGACCCAAATTCCTTTTAAACCAATCTGTACAGGCAGAAAAATAATCCCACCACCAATGGCCATACCAATACAAAGAATAATCCATCCGACATCATACGTTGTAAAAGGTATTTTCTGTGAAATCATTCCTTCTGAAATATCAGCGTTATTATTCATGATGTTACCATTATGTTAGTTAAACAAGAAACATCTACATTTCTACATAACCACAGCGAATTATTTAGTGCTAATAACAAAACAGGATTTTGTGATCGGAATGGAATAATTATATTATTGTTGAATAACATACAACTCATTAGTGAATTAAAGAGAATAATATCGCCAGGATAAAATAACTTTCTGTTTTGTGATTTCTCAATCATTTAACAACATTGCGTAATTAATGATTTTTGATACACTCAATCACAGGAAAGAGGAGGATCACAATGTGTTAAACTCAGGTACATTAAGTCAGTTAAGCGTCTTTGTGAGGATCGCCGAAACAAGGAGTTTCACCAAAGCCGCCAGAGAACTGGGGCTATCTCGTTCAGCGGTCAGCAAAAGTCTGTCAAAACTCGAAGAACAACTGGGTACCCAGTTAATACAAAGAACAACCAGAAATATCTTTATTACCGAGCACGGTGAGGCCGTTTTTAATCGCGCGATTACTCTGCTGGAAGAATGCGAAGATATGTTTTCAAAAGTTCGTAGTTATTCTGAGCCGGAGGGACATCTGAAGCTATCCTGCTCGGTAGCCTATGGTTCAAAAGTTCTTCCGGATCTGATTACAGCTTATCAGATGAAATATCCCCGTGTGAAATTCCATATTGATTTGAATGACAATATAATTAATTTATCAGAAACCAATTTTGATATGGTATTGAGGATAACCCGGAAACTCACTGAAACGGAATGCCACACTTATATCGGAGAAATTAACTGGATATATTGTTGCTCCCCTCAATATCTCTCCGGAAAACCCGCAATAAAAACGCCCAATGATTTGACCCAACATCGCTGCATCACCAATCTGGTTATGTCCTACCATGATAACTGGGTATTTTCAGGTAGCAACGGAGAGATCATGGTTCCCGTTGATTCGGTTATAACCTCTAATTCCAGCCTGACGTTATTAAGTATATTACTAAATCATAATGGTGTTTCATGCATTCCAGATTACCTGGCTTCTTTATATATTAAAAAAGGCGCACTGGTTCATATACTGCCAGAGTATCACGCAGGACTTTCTCATTATTTATATGCAATCAGAAAGAGAACAAGATATATTAATCCATTAACAATGACATTCATTGAGCATCTCAAAAAAGAATTAACCACACCAGATAAACGCCCCAATAATGACGTTAATGATTTACCGACAGAAACACGTTTTCTCAGACGTAAAATGGATTAAAAACCTGATTCCCGAAGTAGCGTCTTCCCTGGCGCTGACTGCCATAGTTCATCAGTATGAAATATACTATAAGCTGTAGTTTCAATATTTTTCTTTAATTGATGACGCACGAAACGTTACATTTTATTCTCCGGGCCATGTGCCTTCACTCATTTTTCCGTTATCCTGAAGCTGAACGCCCCAGATAACTGACAAAACTCAGTTACAAGAAAATAGACCGGGGATTGTCAATAAATAAACAAGGAAATCCAGCTGATTGATTTCGGCTGATACTCATCAGGATGGGGAAAACGTGTTTCCCCCTCTTTAGAGCCTATCCCACCAGGCGTTATTGGCGCAGCCAGTTTGAATACGGCCAGCGCGGAAGAACCGGAGCGTACACGTAGTACGTGAGGATTCTGAGCACTGCCCAGGTTCAAAATGACAAGCAAAATAGCCCTAATGGGATAGGCTCTTAGCAATAAGCACAGAAGTCCGCAGGCCCAGTTCGCTTATTTTAATTCCGGCCAATACTCTCTGTTAGCCTCAATTAATGCATCGAGTACTTTACGCGCTTTTTTAGCATCAATAATCGTCCGGTTTAACGTCAGCGCCTGGAGAGCTTTGGCATAGGATCCTTCAAACCAGGCTTCCACCGTCAGGCGTTCATAAGCAAATTGCTGTTCGATCATCCCTTTGTAGAACGTCGGGATTTTCCCCACGCCATACGGACGAGGACCGTTGCAGCCGACTTCAGCCGTTAGCTCAACCATGACATCGTCATCCAGGTTCTCGACCAGGCCGTTGTTCGGCACCATAACGATGAATTTCTTTTTCAGGTTAAACGCGATAGCTTCCGCCAGCTCAACGATCATGTCGCCATGCGCGTCATTATGCACAACATGCACATTTCGTGTTGTCCCTTCCGCGACCGCCGTGCGACACTCTTCAAAGACTCTTTTTTCCCGACCATTGATCACTTCATTGGCACGGGTGAAGTTCGGATCGAGTCTGGAGAATTTATACTCCGGATAGAGATAGTATTGCAGATAGGTGTTGGGCAGATAATCCGGGAAATCGCGCAGCATATCCGCCACCAGCGCGTAAGTATCCAGCCACGACTGGTCACGTTGCTCAGCATCAGCCGGTATAAAACCATTCTTCGCGATATAGGCCTTCAACTCAGGAACCAGATCGTAGCCATTTTCGTCGTACAGGTGGGTAAACCAGCCGAAATGATTAAGACCGAAATAGACCGGGTCAAAAGTCCCCGGATCACGCCCTAACAGGCGACCGTATGAACGAAGCAGGTTAACGGGCTGGTCGCAAATATTCAGAATACGGTCATCATCCGGGAAACGTTTGTTGAGCGCATCAGCTACAATTGCCGCCGGGTTGGTGTAGTTCAGGATCCAGGCATTCGGTGAACGGGAGCGAACCTTTTCCACCAGCGCAATCATGTCGCGAATAGAGCGCATACCATAAGCAAACCCACCCGCACCACAGGTCTCCTGGCCAATCACACCCAGGCTCAGCGGAATTTTTTCGTCTTTCTCACGCATGGCATACCCGCCAGTGCGCATCTGGCAAAAGATAAAATCCATATCGCTGAACGCCACATTTTCATCCCCGGTATACATAAACTCCAGCTCCGGGTACTCTTCACGAAACAACACCCTGGCATATTCGCCAATCACCTTCTGGCGTTCTTCATTCACATCGAACATCACCAGTTTCTTTAACGGCAGACGCATTTTCAGTTTACATAACGCCTTTAATAAACCCGGCGTCCATGTAGACCCTCCCCCAACCAATACAATATTAAATGCAGTTTTCATATCATTCGTTCTCTTATTGCGTCTGTTGAACAAGTAAATTTTGCTTCACCGCACTGGCGATCCCTTCCACCTGCGGACCGTAAATAACCTGAATATCAGTGTCGGTTGCACGAATAAAACCATTGGCGCCGCTTTGTTTTAAAATGTCTTCGTCAATTTTCTGCATATCTTTAATTTTTACGCGCAAACGCGTGAAGCAGCAGTCGACATTCTGGATATTTTCTCGCCCTCCCAGACCGGCGATAATTTTTGCCGTAACCAGATTATCCTGCGTAGACTCCACGCGATAATGGTTGACCGCCTCATCCTCTTCGCGCCCCGGCGTTCTGGCATTGGTGCGCACAATGATCCATTTGAAGACGAAGTAATAGACCGGAGCCCAAATACATCCCAGTAACAAATCAAACCACCAGAGTGTTTTCGCGCCGCCCAACACGCCAAAAACCATAAAATCAATAAAACCGCCCTGTATATTGCCAATCATCACCTGAAAAAGCTGAGCGCAGGCAAAAGAGAGCCCCGTCATCACGGCATGAAATAAGAACAGCAGCGGCGAGACAAAAATAAAGCTGAATTCCAGGGGTTCGGTGATCCCGGTAGTGAAAGAGGCCAGCGCCCCCGCCATCATTAACGCTTTAACCCGTTGTTTGTGCTCTGGTCGCGCACAGCGATAAATCGCCAGTGCCGCCCCAGGGAGACCAAACATCATCACCGGAATTTTCCCTTGCGCCAGAAAGCGAGTCGCCTCACGCACAATATCATCGGATAGCGCACCAGGATGGGCCAGTGCATAATTGAAGATAGAGAGTGCGCCAATCACGCTTTCATTATTGACATGCACCACGCCACCTATCGGAGTGAAACGAACCGTCTCGTTGAGGATATGGTGCAAACCTGTTGGGATCAGAATACGCTCGGTAAAGGCATAAACAAATGTGCCAAAAGGGCCAGATTCACCAATAAACTGTCCCAGATGGATAATTGCGTTAGCAATGATCGGCCAGACCAACGACATTAACACACCAATAACTGGCAGCACGATAATAGTAATAATAGGAACAAAACGGCGGCCACCAAAATAGGCGATGGCCGCCGGGAGTTTAATCGTATAAAAGCGATTGTGCAGAATAACGGTGACCAGGCCGGCAATAACGCCCCCCAGCACACTCATCTGATAAGAAAAAATACCTAACGTATTGGCGAATTCAGCAGAATACATTACCGCCTGCGTCTGGCTATATCCCTTTTCCATGAAGGCAGCGACAGACGTTGTTTGTGGGGTAAGACCTTGCGCCAACAGGCTGTAATTCACACCGATGTGAAAAGTAATAAATCCAATGACGGCAGCAAATGCGGCCGTCGGTTTTTCATCCCGCGCCAGGCCAATAGCGGCAGCAATCGCAAAAAGTAACGGCAGATTACCAAATAATGCCCCGGCAACTTTACGGATGAAACCGATAATCTGCTGCATCACGTCAGCATGAATAATACCTTCCCCCACGATGCTCGGATTTTGTAATGCCGCTGCCAGGCCGAGAAATATCCCAGCGGCAGCAATCACGGAAATCGGCATCATTAATGCCTTTCCCAGATCCTGTAGAAACTCACCCGGTCGACTCATTGTTATTTTCCTTTAGGGCACTGACTGAACATGAGACTGAGTATAGCGAGATATAATGTATAGTTGTCTAGCCCACTAAAGTCAAAACGCGGCAAGGATCACAAAGTTAAACCTTTTTATCCGATTACGGACGTACGGCGGTCAGGGTAAAACGGTAGTGTTGCTGGTTATAGTAAATTTCAGAGATCTCGAACGGAATGTCGTCATGAAGGAACGCCAGCGAGGTGGAATGGAGAACCGGTTCATCGCGTTTAATCCCCAGCATGTCGCGCACCTGCTGAGAAGGGAGTTCCGCATGGATCTCTTTTTCCGAGCGCGCAACGGTAAACCCCTTCCGGCTGATATAGGCATATTTAGAGCTATTCAGATCTTCTGCGCTTAAATCGTCGAAGGGTTCGGTAATCATCCACGATTGCTCGAAGACAAATGGAATCTCTCCCAGCAGGCGCAGACGTTGCATAAACCACACGTCGCTGTCAGGAGCAAGACGCAGTTTATCCGCAATATCCCGCGAGGCGGGCTGGCGATCGAGGTAAATCAGGCGGTTTACTACCGGTTCATCCAGACCCAACGTTGCTTCGCTGGAAGAGAGATGCCTGTCGAGTGGCAGAGAAATGCGCACATTTTTACCCGTCTGCACGACAAAGGTTCCCTGACCCCGACGACGCTCCACTTTGCCCTGACGTACCAGGTAATCCACTGCTTTTCGCGCGGTCATTCGGGATATCGCAAACTGCTGGCAAAGTTCACTTTCTGAGGGAATTGCGTCGCCGGGTTTCAGCGAACCGGAAGTAATCTGGCCGATAAGATATTGTTCAAGCTGCAAATAGACGGGTACGGTTGAATATTTATCGATCATTGGCGCAATTCCTTGTTTCACCCGGGTATGGTAGCGACAGCGGAGCAAAGTGACAATGTTTGTGCTTAGTTACGGCGAAATTCCCCGGCAAACGACATTGCCGGTCATCACTCACGCGGAGTGATGTCGGTAAACATCAGGTACATCCGCCGAATACAGGCGTGCTGTCCGCAAGAGCGGCCATATCCAAATTTACCAACTCGCTTCAGGCCCCTTCCCTGTCGCAGGGTCCGTTTTTCACTGCTCTCTTTTTGGCAGAAAAAAGTCCAAAATCAAATGACTATATATGACATGGAATTCGTGTCGAACAGCGTCGCCAGAATTGAATTTAATACCAAATGAAATTAATGTGTCGCCGAATCACGACACTTATAAGTAACTAAAAATTAATAAAAAAATGGCCCTTGTCTCCCTCATTTTTTAGGCGTACATTAGCGCCATCTGGACCAGTCAGAACACAAAATTTGCAACGACCGCCGACAGTAAAATGTTGCATTGCTGTTAGCGTTGGTTGGGTAAGTAATGAAAATTAAATTCATTTAAGGCGTCTCGTTGAGCGCGCGGAGTGATGAGTCGTGAAATACTTTTTAATGGGCATTTCTTTTATGGTCATCGTTTGGGCCGGTACGTTCGCCCTGATGATCTAAGCATAACGGTGTAAAAAAACGGGAGCCAGCAGGCTCCCGTTTTTCTATTCATGGCTTTCAGTCGTCAATTTCGACGCGGGAAGAAGCCCATCGGCGCGGAACATTGATTTAATGCCGCGTACGGCCTGGCGGATACGATCGCGGTTTTCAATTAAAGCAAAGCGCACATGGGTATCGCCATAATCGCCAAAGCCAATACCCGGTGAAACGCAGACTTTGGCGTCCTGCAGCAGCTTTTTCGCAAACTCCAGTGACCCCATCGCCGCATATGGCTCCGGGATCTTAGCCCAGACGTACATCGAAGCCTTCGGACACTCCACCATCCAGCCCGCTTCATGTAGTCCTTTAACCAGTACATCGCGGCGGCGTTTATACTGCTCCGCAATATCGCGAACGCACTGCTGATCGCCTTCCAGCGCAGCAATTGCCGCCACCTGCAGAGGCGTGAAAGTGCCGTAATCGTGATAGCTTTTTATACGCGCCAGCGCGTTAACCAGGGTTTTGTTGCCGACCATAAAGCCAATGCGCCAGCCTGCCATATTGTAGCTTTTCGAAAGCGTAAAGAATTCGACGGCAACATCGCGCGCGCCAGGGACCTGCATAATCGACGGCGCTTTCCAGCCATCGTAAACAATGTCGGCATAGGCCAGATCGTGCACCACCAGCACGTCATAACGCTTCGCCAGGGCGACAACCTTCTCGAAAAACGCCAGCTCAACGCACTGGGACGTGGGGTTGGACGGAAAACCGAGGATCATCATTTTCGGTTTCGGGTAACTTTCACGAATGGCCCGCTCAAGCTCGTTGAAGAAATCCACGCCCTCAACCAGCGGTACCGAACGCACCTGGGCTCCGGCAATGACCGCACCGTAAATATGAATCGGATAGCTCGGATTGGGCACCAGGACGGTATCGCCATGATCCAGGGTAGCCAGCATCAGATGCGCCAGCCCCTCTTTCGAACCAATAGTCACAATCGCTTCCGATTCCGGATCGATATCAACGTTATAACGCTCCTGATACCAGCGTGAAATCGCACGGCGCAGGCGCGGGATACCACGGGAAGTGGAGTAACCGTGGGTGTCGGGCCGCTGGGCAACAGTACAAAGTTTCTCAACGATATGCGGCGGCGTCGCGCCATCAGGGTTACCCATGCTGAAATCGATAATGTCTTCGCCACGGCGACGCGCAGCCATTTTCAGTTCAGCAGTGATATTAAAAACATACGGGGGGAGACGATCGATACGCGTGAAACGGCGTTCAGGACTGAATTCAGCCATAGATTCCTCGGATTAACGTTAGCGCCCGGACCGTCCGAGCGACGCTGCCGCGCTTGCGGCATGTTTAGAAAATAACCCGAAAAAATTCATGCTGTCGAGAGGAGAGATAAAAAATAATTGCCGGTGGCAAAACAGGAATTAAATCGGCTAAATACGGCAGAACGTATCTCAGGATACCTGTGTGCAATAAAAAAAATTAACACATTGATATCTTTTACTTTACTTAAACGCCCTGTCATCAGCAAACGCTGTTGAATCTCAGTTTGTTGCCGCTAATCCCCTTTTATTTATAGGGTATTTCCCTATTCATACCTGCGGCTGGCCTTCTGCCGCGAGGTTTTCTATCATAGCCCTTTCTTGCGATTAACGCGGCGTACCCATGCACGAAATATTTAACATGCTGCTGGCGGTTTATGACCGCGCAGCACTCATGCTGATTTGCCTCTTTTTTCTTATTCGACTGCGCCTTTTTCGTGAATTGCTGCATAAATCCGCGCATACGCCGAAAGAGCTGTTGGCAGTAACCGCTATCTTCTCCCTGTTCGCGCTGTTCAGCACATGGTCTGGCGTACCGGTGGAAGGATCGCTGGTCAATGTGCGAGTGATTGCCGTGATGTCCAGCGGGATCCTTTTCGGCCCCTGGGTCGGGGCAATTGTGGGTATGATTGCCGGCGTGCATCGCTATCTCATTGATATCGATGGCGTCACCGCCGTACCCTGCTTTATTACCAGTATTGTCGCGGGCCTGCTCTCCGGGTTTATCAGTCGTAAAGTCCCTAAAGCGCAACACTGGAAAGCCGGGATCCTCGCCGGGATGCTGTGCGAGACGTTGACCATGATCCTGGTGGTGCTGTGGGCGCCTTCGCTCTCGCTGGGGATCGACATTGTGTCGAAAATTGGTATCCCGATGATCCTCGGCAGCGTTTGTATCGGCTTTATCATTCTGCTGGTACAGAGCGTTGAGGGTGAAAAAGAGGCCAGCGCGGCGCGTCAGGCAAAACTGGCGCTTGATATCGCCAACAAAACGCTGCCGCTGTTTCGCCACGTGAATAGCGAATCCTTGCGTCAGGTATGCGACATCATCCGCCGTGATATCAATGCCGATGCCGTGGCAATGACCAATACCCAGCATGTTATGGCCTATGTTGGCGTAGGGGAAATTAACTACCGCGATAACGATGACTTTATTAGCCCGACGACGCAACAGGCGATTCGCTATGGAAAAATCATTATTAAAAACAATGATGAAGCCCACAGAACGCCGGAAATACACTCCATGCTGGTCATCCCGCTGTGGGAGAAGGGCGTCGTCACCGGTACGCTAAAAATCTATTACTGCCACGCGCACCGCATTACCTCTTCGCTGCAGGAAATGGCGGTTGGCCTGTCGCAAATTATCTCTACTCAACTGGAAGTTTCCCGTGCCGAACAACTTCGTGAAATGGCTAACAAAGCTGAATTGCGCGCGCTGCAAAGCAAAATCAATCCCCACTTTTTATTTAACGCCCTGAACGCGATTTCGTCGTCGATTCGTCTGAATCCCGACACCGCGCGTCAGTTGATTTTTAATTTGTCGCGCTATTTACGCTATAACATTGAGTTAAAAGATGATGAGCAGATAGATATCAAGAGAGAGCTGTATCAGATCAAGGACTACATCGCCATCGAGCAGGCTCGTTTCGGCGATAAGCTGACGGTGATTTATGATATTGATGATGACGTCAACTGTATGATCCCCAGCCTGCTTATCCAGCCACTGGTGGAGAATGCGATTGTCCATGGGATCCAACCCTGCAAAGGTAAAGGCGTGGTCACCATCGGTATTAATGAGTGCGGAAATCGGGTGCGAATTAGCGTTCGTGATACAGGAAATGGTATTGATCCGGCAGTAGTGGCAAGAGTGGGGGCCGATGAAATGCCAGGTAACAAAATTGGTTTACTGAATGTTCATCACCGGGTCAAACTACTGTACGGCGAAGGCCTGCATATCCGACGTCTGACGCCAGGTACCGAGATTGCTTTCTATGTGCCAAACCAACATGCGCCTTTGGCGGCGACGGAATCCCGGTAGTCATGAGCGGAGATAAAATGAAAGTCATTATTGTTGAAGATGAGATTCTCGCGCAACAAGAGTTGACCTGGTTGATTAACACCCATAGTCAAATGGAAATTGTCGGCACCTTTGATGATGGGCTGGATGTGCTAAAGTTTTTACAGCACAACAAGGTCGATGCTATTTTTCTCGACATCAATATCCCCTCCCTGGATGGCGTTCTGCTGGCGCAAAATATCAGCCAGTTCGCGCATAAACCCTTTATCGTCTTTATCACCGCATGGAAAGAGCATGCGGTGGAGGCCTTTGAACTGGAGGCATTCGATTACATCCTTAAGCCTTACGAAGAGTCGCGCATCATCAATATGCTGAAAAAGCTGACTAACGCCTGGCAGCAGCAACAGCAGACCAGCGTCGGTAGCGGGATGGTCGCCAACCCGACGCGGGAAAACGACACCATCAATTTAATTAAAGATGAACGAATTATCGTCACCAGCATCCACGATATTTACTACGCGGAAGCGCATGAAAAGATGACCTTCGTCTATACCCGGCGGGAATCGTTCGTCATGCCGATGAATATTACAGAGTTTTGCAGCAAACTCCCGCCCGCGCACTTCTTCCGCTGCCATCGCTCGTATTGCGTCAACCTGGATAAAATTCGTGAAATTGAACCCTGGTTTAATAACACCTATATTCTGCGGCTTCGGGATCTCGAGTTTCAGGTTCCGGTCAGCCGCAGCAAAGTGAAAGAGTTTCGCCAGCTCATGCATTTGTAGCGAAATAACCCCGCATCAAAGCCGGCGTCAGAGCACCAGGCCCAACGTCTGACGCAAGTGGGCGCCGGAGCCCAGCAGCCCGGGGTTATCGTGCACAATCAAATACACCGGGATATCCTGCACGAAATCTTTAAAACGGCCCTTATCCTCAAACCCGCCACGGAAACCGGATGCTTTAAAGAAGTCGAGGAAGCGCGGCACGATACCGCCAGCGATATACACGCCGCCAAACGTGCCAAGATTCAGCGCCAGATTACCGCCGAAGCGGCCCATAATGACGCAAAACAATGACAGTGCGCGACGACAATCAATACAGCTATCAGCCAGTGCGCGCTCGGTCACATCCTTAGGCTGCAGATTTTCCGGCAGACGCCCATCGGATTTAACAATCGCATGATAGAGATTCACCAGCCCCGGGCCGGATAGCACACGTTCAGCAGAAACGTGCCCCAGCTCTTTACGCAACTGCTGCAGAATAATGTCCTCTTCTTCGCTATTCGGCGCGAAATCAACATGGCCGCCCTCACCCGGCAGGCTCACCCAGCGCTTATCCACATGCACCAGATGGGCTACGCCCAGCCCGGTGCCCGCACCATAGACAGCAATAGGTTTACCTTCCACCGGCGCCGTACCGCCAAACTGAATCAGATGTTCCGCTTTCAGCATCGGAATCGCCATCGACACCGCGGTGAAATCGTTAATGATTTCCAGATGCGAGAACCCCAGGCGCTTTTTCATCTCCGCGATGGAAAAGGCCCAGCTGTGGTTAGTCATCGCCACCCAATCCCCGGTGATCGGGCAGGCGATAGCGATGCAGCCGTCCTCCACCTTGACATCATGCTCTGCCAGATAGACCCGAATAACGGCTTCAAGATCTGGATAATCGAGCCCGGAATAAGTCCTGGCGCCGGAGATCTCCCCGCTCGCGATATCACACAATGCCAGACGGGCATTGGTTCCGCCAACATCGCCTACTAAAGCAAATTTTGTCATTCCGTTACGGCTCCGCTAAAGTCAAAATAATTATTTTGGCACACTGTAAATTTATGACGTCTTAACAACAATGACCAACGCATAAGTGCCCCTGGTTTAGCGACATGAGTCACAGTTGAACTGTAATTTGTGAAATATTGTGCAGGGTGCTCTCTGCACAATCACCAGGCTCTGTCTTTACTTTATCGTTTCAGCCTTATTGGTGTCGATGCCCTCGCAGTGTCAAAGCCAACTCAAAAGGATACGTTTCATGTTGCATCCACGTGCCCGAACGATGCTATTGCTATCGATACCTGCAATCATTATTGGTATCGCTTGCGGTCTGGTATTGATTGCGGTGATGAAAATGGCGTCGGTATTACAGAATATTCTGTGGTTCAGCCTGCCCGGAAGCTTAGGTATCCCTGCCAGTAGCCCATTCTGGACGATAGCCCTCCTCACCGCTACCGGCATCGCCGTCGGCCTGTTGGTCCGTTTTAGCCCCGGTCACGCGGGGCCAGACCCGGCAACAGAGTCATTAATTGGCGCCCCCGTCAGCACCAGCGCGCTGCCGGGCGTACTCGCTGCGCTGGTATTAGGCCTTGCCGGTGGCGTTAGCCTCGGACCCGAACATCCGATTATGGTGCTCAATATCGCGCTGGTGGTCGCGACGGGTAGCCGCTTATTCCCGCGCGTCAGCACGCTGGACTGGACGATCCTCGCGGCATCCGGCACGATCGGCGCGCTGTTTGGCGTCCCGGTGGCCGCAGCGCTCATCTTTGCGCAAACGCTGAATAGCGACAACGATGTGCCATTATGGGACAGGTTATTTGCCCCGCTGCTCGCCGCATCAGCGGGTTCTTTAACCACAATGTTATTTTTTCACCCCCGCTTTTCACTGCCCATTCCCGCTTACTCTCGGCTGCACCTCGTAGACATTTTTAGCGGCGCCGTCGTTACGCTTATTGCGATTGCCGTCGGTATGGTCGGCGTCTGGTGCTTGCCGCGTTTACACGCGCTAATGCAAACCCTGAAAAATCCGATACTGGCCCAGGGTATCGGCGGCTTTTTATTGGGGGTACTTGGCGTCATTGGCGGACCTGTCACACTGTTTACAGGCCTGGATGAAATGCACCAGTTGGTTTTTAACCAGACATTAACCGCCAACGATTTACTGCTTATTGCTCTGGTCAAGCTGGCGGCGCTGGTGGTGGCTGCCGCCAGCGGCTTTCGGGGCGGTCGAATATTCCCGGCGGTGTTCGTCGGCGTCGCACTCGGCCTGATGCTGCATACGCATGTGAATGCGGTCCCGGCCGCAATCACCGTCTCCTGCGCGATTCTCGGGCTGATGCTGGTGGTGACGCGTGATGGCTGGTTGAGCTTGTTTATGGCCGCCGTCGTGGTGCCGGATGCCACCCTACTCCCGTTGCTGTGTATCGTTATGCTTCCGGCCTGGCTGCTACTGGCCGGAAAACCGCTGATGCTCGCCAGACGGCGCAATAACTAAACACGATGATTTCGCTGTTTACGATAGCAGATTTCAGCGCGATACCAGGGCTGCGGATCTCCAGAACGAAACGGGCAAAAAGCAGGCGAACGTTGTCGCCATCTATACGTTAACTTAACAAAACGTGCTCCCACTAACGATTTAAGAGTCCCCCGATGCGACGGAGCTTTACCGCCCCGTAATATCCGGGCAAAGGCCAATAATGGCCCCGATCGTGAAGGAGAAGAGTATGTTCAGGTCACTGATTCTGGCTACGGTGCTACTGGCTTCAGCCCCATGGGTTGTAAATGCCGGGGAAATCACCCTGTTGCCATCAATAAAATTGCAAATCGGCGATCGCGACAATTATGGCCATTACTGGGACGGCCACGGCTGGCGTGACCGAGATTACTGGCGCAGACACTATGAATGGCGCAATAACCGCTGGTATCGCCACGACAATGGCTGGCATCGTGGCTGGGATAAACGCGCGGCTTACGAGCGTGGATATCGTGAAGGCTGGAACGATCGCCATAACCGACGCGGCGGCTGGGAAGATGGGCCAGGGGATCGCTGGCATCCTTAATCGCAAAGGCATCCTCTGCCATCTTTCTTACGTCTGAGGTATGTCAGCACTCAGAGGGGAGCCAGATGGTTCCCCACTCTATATTTTATCTGTAGCGCCGTAAAACCCCATCCTTCAGGGCGGGGATATAAGGCGTGGTTTTTAAACTAGCCAGGTGTTTCCTGTTGCTCAATGTACTGGCGAATAATGGATATTGGTGCACCACCACAACTCCCTGCGAAATAACTTGGTGTCCAAAGAACCCCTTTGTAGTAATAACGCTGCGCAATGTCAGGACGATCCCGTCGAAGCAATCGACTCGAAACTCCTTTGAGGCTGTTAACCAGATTTGATACTGCGATCTTTGGCGGGTAGTTGATCAGTAAATGCACGTGATCGCATTCTCCGTCCATCTCAACCAACTCAACATCAAAATCAGCACAGACGCTGGCAAAGTAGCTACGCAGTTTTTCAATCGCATCCTGATCAAATATTTTTCGCCTGTATTTTGTGACAAAGACCAAATGAACATGCATCAGGAATACACAATGTCTGCCACGGCGAATATCGGTTTCATTTTTCATAGACCAAAGTATAATAGGTGAAATGAAACGCCTACAAGCTTTTAAATTCCAGTTAAGACCAAATGGTCAGCAGGAGCGTGATATGTTGCGCTTCGCTGGGGCTTGTCGTTTTGTTTTCAATCGGGCGTTAGCACTTCAGAATGAGAATCACGAAGCAGGGAACAAATACATTCCCTATACAAAGATGGCTTCATGGCTCATTGAGTGGAAATCTGACACAGAGACACAATGGCTGAAAAAAGCCCCATCACAGCCGTTACAGCAATCACTGAAAGACCTTGAGCGAGCCTACAAAAATTTCTTTCAGAAACGGGCTGCTTTCCCCCGCTTCAAAAAACGGGGTCAAAATGACGCATTCCGCTACCCGCAGGGCGTGAAGCTCGATCAGCCCAACAATCGAATATCGTTGCCAAAGTTAGGGTGGATACGCTATCGCAACAGCCGTGAAGTCATTGGTGAAGTGAAAAACGTCACGGTCAGCCAGTCATGCGGCAAATGGTACGTCAGTATCCAGACAGAATACGAAGTGGCTGATCCGGTTCACAACGCAGAGTCAATGGTCGGACTGGATGCCGGAGTCACAAAACTCGCCACACTTTCAGATGGCACGGTATATCAGCCCGTCAACAGCTTTAAAGCAAGCCAGCGTAAGCTGGCAATGCTCCAGCGACAATTAAGCCGCAAAGAAAAGTTCAGCGCAAACTGGCAGAAACAGAAGCGAAAAATCCAGCGTCTTCATTCGCACATTGCCAATATCCGGCGGAACTACCTTCACAAAGTCACCACTGAAATCAGCAAAAATCACGCAATGATCGTCATTGAGGACTTGAAGGTCAGTAACATGTCGAAATCGGCAAAAGGTACGTCAGAACAGCACGGGCGAAACGTCAAAGCCAAATCAGGTTTGAACCGTTCGATACTGGATCAGGGCTGGTACGAAATGCGCCGTCAACTTGAATACAAGCAGCTTTGGCGCGGCGGTCAGGTGTTGGCAGTCCCTCCGGCATATACCAGTCAGCGGTGTGCCTGCTGTGGTCATACAGCGAAAGAAAATCGCCAGTTACAAAGTAAATTTGAGTGCCTTGAATGCGGATATATCGAAAATGCCGATATCAATGGGGCACGTAACATCTTAGCGGCTGGACATGCCGTGCTTGCCTGTGGAGGGAGGGTGCAGTCAGACCGCCCGTTGAAGCAGGAACCCACCGAGGCGAGTCAGGCTACGGTCTGAACGCTGTAGGAATCCTCGCCCTTTAGGGCGGGGAGGATGTCAAGACTAACCAGATATCGTGCCGACAATCAGCCAACCGTTGAGCACCACCACGATCGCGACGATCGTCCATCCCAGCAGTTTCAGCCAACGGGCATTAACTAAGTCGCCCATCAGTTGCGAATTGCTGGTGAAGATAAGCAGCGGCACCAGCGCCAGAGCGATACCGAAACTCAGTAATACCTGGCTCATAACCAGAATGCGTGTCGGATCCAGTCCCATCAGGATGACAATAAATGACGGCAGCATCGTCACCGTCCGGCGAAACCAGAGTGGTATATGGAAGCGGATAAAACCTTGCATGACCACCTGCCCCGCCAGCGTCCCCACCACAGTGGACGACAAACCGGCGGCCATCAGACTAAGGCCAAAGATGGTCGCCGCCGCCTGACTCAACAAAGGTTCCAGAGTCAGGTAAGCCTGATCGAGGTCGGCAATACCGCTGTGGCCGCTGAAATGAAAGGCCGCGGCAGCGGTCGCCATCATCGCCAGGTTAACAAAACCAGCGATAGTCATGGCAACCGCCACATCCCAGCGCGTGGCGTTGTAGCGTTCTTTACGCGTCCCGCCGCGCAAATCCTGAGTTAGCGAAGAATGCAGGTAGATAACATGCGGCATGATCGTCGCCCCCAACACCCCGGCGGCAAGAAAAACCGCTTCCTGGGTCGGCAGCGACGGAATAAGCATCCCCTTCGCCAGCGGCGCCATCGCCGGTTGAGAGAAGATGAGTTCGACCACATATGCCGCGGCGACAAACAGCAGCAGTCCACCGATCGCTTTTTCCAGCGGTTTTTGACCACGACGCTGTAACATCAGAATCAGGAAGGTCGCAATCCCTGTCAATACGGCACCCTGAAGTAATGACACGCCGAACACCATCTTAAATCCAATGGCCGCACCGACAAACTCAGCAAGGTCGGTGGCCATGGCGATGATTTCCGCCTGCACCCAGTAAAACCACACCACCGGACGCGGATAGTGATCACGAATTTGCTCCGCCAGATTTTTACCGGTGGCAATACCCAGCTTTGCCGACATGACCTGAATCAGCATCGCCATCAGATTCGCCCAGACCACAACCCACAGAAGTTGATAACCAAAGCTGGCCCCGGCCTGGATATTGGTGGCGAAATTACCCGGATCGATATAGCCAATGGCAGCAATGAACGCAGGCCCCATCAGGGCGAGCTTAATCTTGCGCGCTGCGCGACCACTGCTATTCTCAACGCGACTGCTTGTCATTTTCTGCCTCTGAAAATATAGCCTTTGCTATGTTTCATGCTATCAAAGTGCGAATGATTATCAAGTTCATTTGTAAAGGTGATAATGATTACTGTGATAGGGGGGAGCAATAGCGGGCCAATAACGGAAAACTGAGGTTGATAAACGTTGCTTTATCTCACCGTCATCAGAATAGTACATCGGTGCAACTTTTAAAACCTTTACGCAACATAACAAAAATCAATGATCGATCACTATTCTTTCCCTTCTTCACATATCCTTGCAATAATGTGCTCTGCATCTCGTTTTCTTTTAAACTGTTACATAAAATGTGCACAGAAATTTAACCTGCCTCATGTTTGGAGCAAATATGGACCGCGTCCTGCATTTTATTCTCGCGATCGTAGTGGTTGCCATTCTGGCCCTGTTGGTCAGCCACAACCGTAATCAGATTCGTGTACGTTACGTCATTCAACTGCTGGTCATTGAAGTGTTACTGGCCTGGTTCTTCCTGAACTCTGATATTGGTCTGGGTTTTGTACAAGGCTTCGCCGGGATGTTTGAAAAACTCCTCGGTTTTGCCAACGAAGGGACAAACTTCGTCTTCGGCAGCATGAACGATAAAGGCCTGGCTTTCTTCTTCCTGAAAGTGTTGTGCCCCATCGTTTTCATCTCCGCGCTGATCGGTATTTTGCAACATATTCGTGTCCTGCCGATTATCATTCGCGCAATTGGCACCGTACTGTCCAAAATCAACGGCATGGGTAAACTGGAATCCTTCAATGCGGTCAGCTCGCTGATTCTGGGCCAGTCGGAAAACTTCATCGCCTATAAAGATATTCTTGGGAAAATGTCCCGCAACCGCATGTACACAATGGCAGCGACAGCGATGTCGACCGTCTCTATGTCTATCGTGGGCGCGTACATGACCATGCTGCAGCCGAAATACGTTGTGGCGGCGCTGGTGCTCAACATGTTCAGTACTTTCATCGTTCTGTCGCTCATTAACCCGTATCGCGTGGACGAAAGTGAAGAAAACCTGCAGATGTCCAATCTCCATGAAGGACAAAGTTTCTTCGAAATGCTGGGCGAGTACATCCTGGCGGGTTTTAAAGTGGCGATTATCGTCGCTGCAATGTTGATCGGTTTCATCGCGCTGATTGCTGCGCTGAACGCCCTGTTCGCCACCGTTACCGGCTGGTTCGGCTACAGTATCTCCTTCCAGGGGATCCTTGGCTACATCTTCTATCCGATCGCATGGGTAATGGGCGTACCTGCGGGCGAAGCGCTGCAGGTAGGGAGTATTATGGCAACCAAACTGGTTTCTAACGAATTCGTCGCGATGATGGATCTGCAGAAAATTGCCGCTACGCTCTCTCCACGTGCGGAAGGCATCCTTTCTATCTTCCTGGTCTCCTTCGCCAACTTCTCCTCTATCGGCATTATCGCGGGGGCAATTAAAGGATTGAACGAGGAACAAGGTAACGTGGTTTCCCGTTTCGGCCTGAAACTGGTCTATGGTTCGACGCTGGTGAGCGTGCTCTCGGCGTCTATCGCCGCCCTGGTGCTGTAATTAGCAACCTGTATTGCGAAGCCGGGCAAGCCCCGGCTTTTTCATACCCGCAATTCACTCAAGGGTTGCGGTTTACCAATCAGATATCCCTGTAAATAATCGACGCCTAATTGCAAAAGCCGGGTTCTCTGCTCCTGGGTTTCGACATACTCCGCAACCACCTTCATATTTTTAGCCTTCGCCATTTCAATAATGGATTTAACCATAATGACATCTAGCGGATCGGTTGCGATATCACGCACAAAGCAACCGTCTATTTTTACAATATCAGCCTGTAAATTTTTCAGGCGCTCATAGTTGGCGTAGCCGGTGCCAAAGTCATCAATAGCGATACTGCAGCCGAAATTTCGTAACTGTTGGATGTTATACATACTGATTTCAATATCAGAAAATACCTGCTCTTCGGTCACCTCAATGGTTATCGTCCCCGGCGCCAGGTTGTAACGTTTAAACAGCATGATAATTTGCGCCGCGCTATCTTGTTGCATCAATGTGTGAGGCAGCAGGTTGACCGAAAAATGCTTACCCGGATAGTGATGCAGGACGCGGCATAACGCTTCCAGCACCTGCATATCAAAACGCTGGCTCAGGTTGAACCGGCTAACCAGTGGAATAAACTGCTGCGGCATGATGATGGCGTTACCGCAGCGCATCCGACAGAGTATCTCGTAATAACCTTCTCCAGTTGCATTCTGAATAGGCTGAGCATATAGCAGCAACGAGCCTTTATTAATGGCGTGTTCAACCTGTCTGAGCAGATGAAGCTGTTCGCTTGAGCGCTCGGGAATTTGTCCCTGCCCCATATTCAATGCCCCTACGCGTGAGGTTTCCCCAGCCTGCTCACGCCATCTAATCCTCATCCTCTCGCTACGTGCATAGATATCTGCCATATAAAACAAACAGACAGTAAACGAAATTAACACGGAAAGAACAAATGCTAGTGAATACTCAATGCTTACCCCATGTAAAAAATTCGGATGATAAACAACGAGTAAAAATGCTGATATGGACCATAAAATGCGAATCAGCGTCTGTCCCAGACGCCCAATACCTACGAAGTACAAAATAAAAATAAGAGGAACTAAATAACCTCCAATCAAATCAGAAATATAAGGCGTACAAAGCACAAATAATATGGTAGTCAGGGCAATAAACCAGTACAACGTAAATATTCTATGCCCATACGCCAGACGCGGCTGGCAATGATTGCGCCAAAATACACGTGCATATCGCGGACTGATAATCATCCGCAATGGATAATAGAACAGCGCCGTAAAAATTAATCCTGCACTAATCAGACTTTGTATATCGATAATTGTGTAGATTATCGATATATGGCCGAAATAACCAGACATTGCCACTGGAAACGAGAAAAATTGCCCCACCACATACATGCTACCTTTCAACAACAGCGGGGCGAAGAAACCGGCCCAAAAAATCCGTATGCCCCAATGCTTCCCCCTCAGGCCGCTGCGCCAGCGTCTTCCAGACTGAAAGCGAATAATCGCGCAGGAAACAAGAACCGGGATGAGCTGGCAAAACAACAAAATCATCGCCTGCGGTAACGCCAGACCGACAATCAGGGTATTATCGATTGCAAATGTGATAATCAATGGTACAACAGCATACCGACCAAATATAAAAAGGAGTGAATACATGGCGCTCAACGGTAACCACACCAGATAGAGTTGATTCTCACCAAGGAAAATTTGTGGGGAAATAAATCTGGAAAGAGGGATAGTAATAAAACAGATCAATAACGCCAGCAGAGTTCTTTTAATTTTAACAGCAGAATAGTTAATCATTATTGTTGTTATTAACTCGCTCAGCATAACATCTATATGAACAAATATTATGCTGCTTAATAATGGCAGGCAAGATATTAAATCGAGAAAAAATCTGAAATTACCTTTCGCTAAGGGATATGCCTGTTATGGACAAAAAATCATTCGAGATGCATTGGGGGTCCACTGAATGCCTTCCCTGGAGCGGGTATGAGTCAGTAACCGTGGTGAGCGACAAAACTGTCGGAGCAGATCTGAATGCACGGACGACGCCTCTTAAGAGCGCATTTCATGGAGGTGATGCATCACGCAGCGACTAGCAAAGGAGTCATCATTGGGGGACGCATCCAGGTCAAGTTGCAAGCGCGTTAACGATGAAGCGCTAAGCTTAGCGTATTCATTTATTATGGAATATTTTGCGGAAACCACGGGAGAATTGAAATTTGGTGGAGCTAAGCGGGATCGAACCGCTGACCTCTTGCATGCCATGCAAGCGCTCTCCCAGCTGAGCTATAGCCCCGAAGAAACTCTTTACGAACCAAACCTGATGGGTGCAGGTTTTGGTGGAGCTAAGCGGGATCGAACCGCTGACCTCTTGCATGCCATGCAAGCGCTCTCCCAGCTGAGCTATAGCCCCGTAACGTAAAGCGTGTCGTGTTGACGGGCGGCATAATATGAATTCCTTCGCCAGGTGTCAACGGCAAAATCAACCTCGACCCTTTGATCGCTGAAAAAGCAGACAAACGGCTGACATTGCGAGCATTATCGCAGCCAAAAGCCAAACATGTCACCCTTTCCTCTAAAAGGATGCTATAACATGTACAACTAATTCCCATATATTTACTCAGGAAATAGTATGCTCAAGGAACGAATGACACCTGAAGAAATAGCGCATCTGACTGGTTTCAGTCGGCAAACAATTAACAAATGGGTCCGCAAAGAGGGGTGGCAAACATCTCCGCGCCCTGGCGTGCAGGGCGGAAAGGCGCGTCTCGTACATGTCAATGAACAAGTTCGCGAGTTTATTCGCAGCGCACAACGCGTGGCTGAGAATCCAGTCCCCTATTCTCCCGCCGATAACAATCTGGAATCGCTGCTGCTTACCCTGAGTAAAGAGATGACGCCGGGAGAGCAAAAACAGTTGATGTCGCTGCTGCTTCGTGAAGGGATCAGCGGGTTGCTCAATCGGCTGGGTATTCGCGACCAGTAAGTCACATCATGATGAAACTCAAAGACAAAATGACGGCAGCGGAGCTCGCTAAAGGCCTTAAACTTACCCGACAAACAATCAACCGCTGGGCCAGAGAGCAAAAATGGCGAACAGAAACCATACCAGGCATTAAAGGCGGGCGCGCTCGTCTGATTGTTATCGATCAGGCGGTAATTGATTATCTGGCAAATAGTAAGGAATTCCGGGGATTGACCATTGACAACCAGCTTGCAGAAGCGCCCGTTAACTACTTTGTTAATGATGCAGACGCGGTCAGACGTCAAATCGTCGAAACGCTGCACCTTATGTCCCGGTCAGAACAGTTACAGTTGCGCGATCTTCTGGTGCGCGAGGGGATCAGCGGATTTTTATCCCGGCTTGGTATTACTGGGGAGAAATAATAGCTAAAAAAGCGGCGGGAATAACTCCGCCGCTTTACTGTATCTCTTATCTGAATCAGGACTGCTGGCTTTCACGCCCGGCAATAAAGGCCAGCGCTTTATTAATACGCTCTATGCTACGCGATTTACCGATCGCGTGGACGGTTACATCAAGTGCCGGAGACTGGCCCGCTCCCGTGACGGCTACGCGCAACGGCATACCGACTTTCCCCATACCGACGTCCAGTTCATCCGCCGTCGCCTGGATCGCATGGTGAACATTCTCTGCCGTCCAGTCACTGATGGCGACGAGCTTATCGCGCACCACTTCCAGCGGCTGACGAGCAACCGGTCGCAGATGTTTTTTCGCCGCATCGGCATCAAATTCAGCAAAGTCTTCGTAGAAATAACGGCAGCTTGCCGCCATCTCTTTCAGCGTCTTGCAGCGCTCGCCCAGCAATGTCACCAGCTCAGCCAGCTGCGGACCGTTACGGGTATCGATATTTTCCTGCTCAATGTGCCATTGCAGATGCGTCGCCACATATTCCGGCGCCAGCGAATTAATATAGTGATGGTTCAGCCACTGCAGTTTTTCAGTATTGAACGCGCTCGCCGATTTACTCACTGCGCTCAGACTAAACAGTTTGATCATCTCTTCACGCGAAAAAATCTCCTGGTCGCCGCTGGACCATCCCAGACGCACCAGATAATTCAACAGCGCTTCCGGCAAATAGCCATCATCACGATACTGCATTACGCTCACCGCGCCGTGGCGCTTGGAGAGTTTTTTACCGTCATCGCCGTTGATCATAGAGACGTGAGCATAAACCGGCACCGGCGCGTTCAATGCTTTCAGGATATTGATCTGACGCGGAGTATTATTGATATGATCTTCGCCGCGAATCACGTGGGTAATCGCCATATCCCAGTCATCAACCACCACACAGAAGTTGTAGGTCGGGGAACCATCGGTACGACGGATGATCAAATCGTCCAGTTCCTGATTACTGAATTCGATAGGGCCACGGATCTGATCGTCAAAAATAACGGAGCCTTCTTCTGGATTGGCAAAACGCACAACATAAGGCTCGTCATCAGCATGATGTTCGTGACCATGGCGACAACGACCGTCATAACGCGGTTTTTCGCCTTTTGCCATTTGCTCTTCACGCAGCGCGTCCAGACGCGCTTTGGAGCAATAGCATTTATAGGCAGTGCCCGCCTCCAGCATTTCATCAATCACGGCATTGTAGCGATCAAAACGTTTGGTCTGAAAATACGGACCTTCATCCCATTCCAGGTTCAGCCAGTTCATACCATCCATAATGGCTTCAATGGCTTCTGGCGTTGAGCGCTCAAGATCGGTGTCTTCAATACGCAGCACAAACTCACCGCCGTGGTGACGTGCAAAAAGCCAGGAATAGAGAGCAGTACGCGCACCGCCAACATGTAGATAGCCTGTCGGACTAGGCGCGAAACGAGTTTTGATTTTCATGAATTGGCCTTACGTTTGATAAAGATGCCGACACGCGGCAGTGTTCGTTAGATTTTATGGACGAATATTCTAACACCGTGGGCTGATTCCTCAATGTTGTTACCATTTCAACGTCACGCTTTATCTTTTTGTTTATAAATCATGCGCCATAGATGGCATGGCAATCGTTTTGTTTAATTTTACGACGAACAAAAAAATTATTTAGAAAAGGCGTTGACTCATTTTCAACTCTCCCTATAATGCGACTCCACACAGCGGGGGTGATTAGCTCAGCTGGGAGAGCACCTCCCTTACAAGGAGGGGGTCGGCGGTTCGAACCCGTCATCACCCACCAACTACTTCACGTAGTCTCCGCCGTGTAATCCACTATATTTTGCGTTGTGGTCAAGCGGCAACTGAATAACTCTGTTGAACTTACATAAAGTAAGCGATTGGAGTAAATAAAGAAAGCCGATGTAATAACGTGAAAAATGAGGATTAAAGCAAGAAATTGAGAAGTGGGTGATTAGCTCAGCTGGGAGAGCACCTCCCTTACAAGGAGGGGGTCGGCGGTTCGATCCCGTCATCACCCACCACTTTCTCGCCAGCGAAATTTCTTGCAAAATGAAGTACTGAAGTGGGTGATTAGCTCAGCTGGGAGAGCACCTCCCTTACAAGGAGGGGGTCGGCGGTTCGATCCCGTCATCACCCACCACTTCGGGTCGTTAGCTCAGTTGGTAGAGCAGTTGACTTTTAATCAATTGGTCGCAGGTTCGAATCCTGCACGACCCACCAGTGTAAAAAAGCGCCCTAAAGGCGCTTTTTTACTATCTGTGATAGATAAGATTCGAACCTGCAGCAGGTTCGGGTCGAACGAAGTGAAGACAACGGAGCCGCCCGCGGCGACGGCCCGAAGGGCGAGCAAAGCGAGTCATCCTGCACGACCCACCAGTGTAAAAAAGCGCCCTAAAGGCGCTTTTTTGCTATCTGTGATAGATAAGATTCGAACCTGCAGCAGGTTCGGGTCGAACGAAGTGAAGACAACGGAGCCGCCCGCGGCGACGGCCCGAAGGGCGAGCAAAGCGAGTCATCCTGCACGACCCACCAGTGTAAAAAAGCGCCCTAAAGGCGCTTTTTTGCTATCAGCGATGTAAAGATTTTTACCTGCCACAGTACACGAGCCGCCCGCGGCAACGATAGGCCCACCTCCCTGTGCTAAACCCGCTAACACGCTATAACCCCCAGACGCTGAAGGCCATAAAAACAGGCTAAAAATTTCAGCAAATTTACGCCTCCAACTACCTCGACAAAAATGCCGAATGTCCCTCCGCCCGAACGTTAATGACCATCACTTTTGCCTCTCCCTTTTGAGAATAAAAACACAACCATTTGATTTTATTAAATTTAAATAATGGCATTGTTTGTGCATTACAAAGCTGAACTTTTTGTTTCTTCGTTAAGGAGCCGACATGAACCGCTTTGTGGTTGCCGATCCTCAGTGGTGCATAGGATGTAACACCTGTCTTGCCGCATGTTCCGAGGTGCATAAAACACAAGGTCTACAACGACATCCAAGACTGGCGATGGTAAAGACGACAACACAAACCGCGCCCATCCTCTGTCGTCACTGTGAGGATGCCCCCTGTAAGCAGGTTTGTCCGGTTAACGCCATCTCCCTTCAGAACGATGCGATTCAACTGAACGAAACACTCTGTATCGGTTGCAAACTTTGCGGTCTGGTATGTCCTTTTGGCGCGATTGTTCCTTCCGGAAGCCGACCAGTAAACGCGCCAGAACAGTTTGCGCATCTGGCGCAAGGAGAGCTTAGCGACACACCGGAAAGCACGCCGTCTCTGCATCCTTTTTTACGTTGGGAGGCGGGGGTACAGGCCATCGCAGTGAAATGCGATCTCTGTTATTTCCTTCCGGAAGGGCCAGCCTGCGTGCGTGCGTGCGTTACTCATGCCCTGCACCTGGTTACCGACGATCTCTTAAAACAGCAGGTGAAACAGAAGCAGCGTCTTACCGCAGAGTATTTGAACGACGGCGGTGTGGCTTCTCTTTCCTTTACTTCGGAAAAATTGTAATGGATGCTCTGCAATTATTGATGTGGTCACTGACGCTGTATCTCGTTGGCGGGGTAGCGTCACTGTTGCTCTGTGGACGGGATAAAAGCGCCATTAATATGGCTGGCATTTGCGCCATGCTCGGCGGCATTGCCGGCATTGCTGGCGCCGTCACGCAGCTCAAATCCGGCACAACGCTAACCTGGCACGCTGTAACCCCCTTCCCCTTCGCTGAACTCAGCGTGCGCATGGACACGCTTTCTGCCTTTATGGTGCTGGTCATTTCACTGTTGGTTACGGTCTGCGCGCTCTATTCGCTGGCTTATATGCGCGAATACATCGGCAAAGGTGCGGCGGTAATGGGCTTTTTTATGAATCTCTTTATCGCATCAATGGTCGGATTACTGGTGATGGACAACGCGTTCTGGTTCATCGTGCTGTTTGAAATGATGTCGCTGGCCTCCTGGTTTCTGGTCATTGCTGAGCAAGATGAAGAATCTATCCGGGCGGGGATGCTCTACTTCTTTATCGCCCATGCGGGATCTGTGCTCATTATGATCGCCTTTTTCCTGTTCTGGCGGGAGACCGACAGCCTCGATTTTGCCAGCTTCCGCCAAACTTCGCTTTCACCTGGCGTGGCATCCGCCATCTTCTTGTTAGCATTTTTCGGCTTTGGCGCCAAAGCCGGGATGTTGCCGCTGCACAGTTGGCTACCGCGCGCCCACCCCGCGGCACCGTCGCACGCCTCGGCCCTGATGTCCGGCGTGATGGTGAAAATCGGCATTTTCGGTATGCTGAAAGTCGGTATCGATCTGCTGGGACATAGCGGCATCGCGCTCTGGTGGGGCATTGTCGTTCTGGCATTCGGTGCCGTATCCTCGGTACTGGGCGTGTTATACGCCCTGGCGGAGCACGATATCAAACGCCTGCTGGCATGGCATACCGTCGAAAATATCGGCATCATCCTGCTCGGCGTTGGCGTCGGGATGATTGGACTATCGCTGCACTATCCCGTGCTGGCGGCGGTTGGCCTGCTGGGCGCCCTCTTTCATCTGCTTAATCACGCCCTGTTCAAAGGTCTGCTCTTCCTTGGCGCCGGTTCAATTATCTGGCGTCTGCACACCCGCGATATGGAAAAAATGGGTGCGCTGGCGAAGCGAATGCCGTGGACCGCAGGCGCGTTTCTTGTTGGCTGCCTGGCGATTTCAGCCATGCCGCCACTCAACGGATTTATCAGCGAGTGGTACACCTATCAGTCACTCTTCGCGATGACCCGCATTGACGACATCGTGCTGCGTCTCGCTGGCCCTGTCGCCATTGTGATGCTGGCAATCACCGGGGCGCTGGCGGCAATGTGTTTTGTCAAAGTGTACGGTATCAGTTTCTGCGGCGCGCCGCGAAGTGAAGCAGCAGAAAAGGCGCAGGAAGCCCCCTGGCAGATGACCGTAGCCATGTTGATACTCGCTGCGCTATGTGTATTAACCGGTGTTTTCGCCTGTTGGGTCGCGCCGCAAATCATGTCTGTCGTGCTTACCTTTACCACCGTTTCGGCCATACCGGCGACCCAGGGCGTAGCGCTCATTCCAGGTGAAATGCATCAAACCCTGCTGACGCCCTCGGCAATCTTCCTGTTGCTTATCGCCCTGCCCATTTTGCCGGGCCTGTTCTGGCTGGTAAACCGTCCACGCCGTGGCGCCTTCCGCCGCACCGGCGAGGCCTGGGCCTGCGGGTACGGCTGGGAGAGTCTGATGGCGCCTTCCGCTGGCAGTTTTACCCAGCCGTTGCGCGTCATGTTCTCCGCGCTTTACCGAATGCGTAAACAACTCGACCCCAGCGCCTCACTTGCCGGGGGGCTGGCACACATGACCCATGTGGCGCAACACACCGAACCGTTCTGGGATGAATACATCATTCGCCCGATCGTACAGACGACACACAGGCTGGCGCAACGCGTACAGCACTTGCAAAGCGGCGATTTTCGCCTTTATTGCCTGTACGTTGTCGCCACGCTGATTGTTCTACTGTTGGCTATTGCCGTCTGAGGAAACCGCTATGACACATCAACTCTCCGACGGATATCTGGTGATTTTTGCCCTGTTACAGGCGCTTATATTGCTGTTGATCACGCCATTATTCACGGGCATTTCACGGCAAATCCGCGCCAGAATGCATTCTCGTCGTGGACCGGGCATCTGGCAGGACTACCGGGACCTCAACAAACTATTAAAACGCCAGGAGGTGGCTCCGGCCTCTTCGGGTCTGATGTTCCGCCTGATGCCCTGGGTGCTGTTGAGCAGCATGCTGGTTGTCACGATGGCGCTGCCGCTGTTTGTCCAGGCGTCGCCTCTTGCTGGCGGCGGTGACATCATCACGCTGATCTATTTGTTTGCCTTGTTCCGCTTCTTCTTTGCTCTTTCCGGCCTGGACACCGGTAGCCCGTTCTCCGGGATCGGCGCCAGTCGTGAACTGACGCTGGGCATTCTGGTGGAGCCGATGCTAATCCTCGCTTTACTGGTCGTCGCGTTAATCGCAGGGTCAACCCATATCGCCGCCATCAGCACCACGCTGGCGTCAGGCTGGCTTTCGCCTGTCGCGACGATGCTGGCGTTACTGTCCTGCGCGTTCGCCTGTTTTATCGAAATGGGGAAAATTCCCTTTGACGTGGCCGAAGCCGAGCAAGAACTACAGGAAGGGCCGCTGACAGAGTACTCCGGTGCCGGACTAGCGTTAGTGAAGTGGGGAGTGGGCCTCAAACAAGTGGTGATGGCATCGCTATTTATCACCCTGTTTCTGCCATTTGGCAGCGCTGAAACCCTCTCTTTCGGTTCTCTGCTGCTCTCCCTGGTCGTCACGCTCATCAAGCTACTGCTGATTTTTGTGATTGCATCCATCGTAGAAAACTCGTTAGCGCGGGGACGATTTTTACTGACGCATCATGTGACCTGGCTCGGCTTCGGCCTTGCCGCACTGTCGTATGTCTTTTGGTTAACCGGTCTGTAAGGAGCATCGTCATATTATGGAAACTCTTGCTCTGACGACACTGTTGCTGCCTTTCGTCGGCGCACTCGTCGTTTCGCTCTCGCCCCAGCGCCAGGCCGCGAAACTGGGCACGCTGTTCGCCTTGCTGGCGACCCTTAGCATGTTGTGGCTTGAAGCGGTTTTTTATCTGGCAGGGAAAGCGGCTGTCACCATTTCCCTCGCCAGTATTGGCGATGTCGTGCTTTTTGGCCTTACCATCGACAGGCTCAGCACGCTGATCCTGTTTGTTGTCGTGTTTCTGGGGCTGCTGGTCGCCCTCTATTCCACCGGCTATTTAACGGAAAAGAACCGCGAGCATCCGCATGACGGCGGCAACCGGTACTATGCGTTTCTGCTGATTTTTATCGGCGCTATGTCCGGGCTGGTACTCTCGTCAACGATTCTCGGTCAGCTGATATTCTTCGAAATCACCGGCGGCTGCTCCTGGGCGTTGATTGGCTACTATCAGAGCGAGAAAGCGCAACGTTCGGCACTGAAGGCGCTTCTGCTTACCCATATCGCCTCTCTTGGGCTCTATCTTGCTGCCGCCACGCTGTTCCTGCAAACCGGCACCTTCTCGTTAAGCGCATTGAGTGAGCTGCAGGGAAATGCCCGTTATCTGGTATACGGCGGCATTCTTTTCGCCGCGTGGGGGAAATCGGCCCAGTTGCCGTTGCAGGCCTGGTTACCCGACGCGATGGAAGCGCCGACACCGGTCAGCGCCTATCTCCATGCAGCATCGATGGTTAAAGTCGGGGTCTATATCTTCGCGCGAGCCATTCTTGAGGGCGGGAATATCCCGCATCTCATTGGCGGGATCGGCGCGGTGATGGCGCTGGTAACCCTTATTTATGGTTTCCTGATGTATCTCCCCCAGAAAGACATGAAGCGTTTGCTGGCCTGGTCGACAATTACCCAGCTGGCGTATATTTTCCTCGCACTCTCACTGGCAACCTTTGGATCGCGTCTCGCATTTGAAGGCGGGGTTGCCTATATCGTCAACCACGCTTTCGCTAAGAGTCTGTTCTTCCTGGTGGCGGGTTCCCTCAGCTATAGCTGCGGGACACGTCTCCTGCCTCGTCTACGCGGCGTTTTGCATACGTTGCCGCTGGCTGGCGTGGGTTTCTGCGTCGCTGCGCTGGCGATTACCGGCGTGCCCCCGTTCAATGGATTCTTCAGTAAATACCCGCTGTTTGCCGCGGGCTTCACCCTTTCAAACCAGTACTGGCTACTGTTGCCCGCCATGATTCTGGTTTTGATTGAATCTGTCGCCAGCTTTGGCTGGTTTATTTACTGGTTTGGGCGCGTAGTGCCAGGCAAGCCGAGCGACGAGGTTGCCCACGCGTCGCCGCTGCCGCTTTCTATGCGCGTGGTGTTGGTCGTACTGATTGTGATGTCGCTTGCATCCAGCGTCATCGCCGCAGCCTGGCTTCAGTAAGGAGGTGAAGGATGAGCGGAACAATGATTGTTAATAATCTGGCGGGCTTGATGATGCTGACATCGCTGTTGGTCATCAGTGTAAAAAGCCACCGCCTTTCATGTGTTTTTTATGCCATCCAGTCATTGGTGCTGGTATCTATCTTCGTCACGTTATCCAGAGTCTTTGCGGCTGAACAATTACTCATGTGGTCCATTGGCGCGTTTATCACCAAAGTGGTCATGGTGCCATTAATTATGGGATTCGCCATGCGCAAATTGACCACGATTAATACGCAACCTGCATTGTTCGGCCCCGCCATTATGGCGTTGCTGGCAGCGCTCATCGTTCTGCTATGCGCTTTCGTCGTTCAGCCGGTGAATTTACCGATGGCGGTTGATCTCAAACCCGCGCTGGCGGTGGCGTTAGGCCACTTCCTGTTAGGCCTTCTGTGCATCGTCAGCCAGCGCAATATTCTGCGGCAAATCTTTGGCTACTGTCTGATGGAGAACGGTTCCCATCTGGTACTGGCGCTGCTCGCCTGGCGCGCGCCGGAACTGGTGGAGATCGGGATAGCCACCGACGCGATTTTCGCCGTCATTGTGATGGTTCTGCTGGCCAGAAAGATAGGGCGTGTTCACGGCACGCTGGACGTGAACAACCTGACTGCGCTTAAGGGATAATGAAATGAGTCATTCTGTCATCTTCACCTTACTGTTGCTGGTACCACTGGTTTTCTCGTTATTGTGCTTTGCCTGCCGGATAATGGGAAATGCCGCTGTCGGGACAGTCACCATCCTGCATGCGGCGGGCATAACACTGCTGCTGATTCTGGCGCTATGGACGGTAAATGAAGCTTTACGTGAAGGCGAAATATTCGCCGCACACCAGTGGCTGCATATTGATAGCCTGAGCGGATTGTTTCTGGCGATTCTCGGCGCGATCGGCTTTCTCACCGGTATTTATTCGATTGGCTATATGCGCCACGAAGTCGCGCATGGTGAGATCTCACCGGTCACGCTCTGCGACTACTACGGATTCTTCCATCTCTTTTTATTTACCATGCTGCTGGTGGTCACCAGTAACAATCTGATTGTCATGTGGGCGGCGATCGAAGCCACGACGCTAAGTTCGGCGTTTCTGGTGGGTATCTATGGGCAACGTTCCTCGCTCGAAGCGGCATGGAAGTACATTATCATCTGTACGGTCGGCGTCGCCTTCGGCCTGTTTGGCACGGTGCTGGTCTACGCCAACGCCGCCAGTTTTATGCCCGACCCTAATCAGGCGATTTTCTGGACGGAAGTCCTTAAAGAGGCGACGCGGCTGAATCCAACGCTGATGCTGCTGGCTTTTGTATTTATTCTGATTGGTTTCGGTACCAAAACCGGGCTGTTCCCGATGCACGCCTGGCTGCCGGATGCCCATAGCGAAGCGCCGAGTCCGGTCAGCGCCTTGCTCTCAGCGGTGTTGCTGAACTGCGCATTACTGGTGCTGATTCGCTACTACATCATTATCTGCCATGCCATCGGCAGCGATTTCCCCAGCAAGCTACTGCTGATATTTGGTCTGCTTTCGGTCGCCGTGGCAGCATTTTTTATCCTCGTGCAGCAGGATATGAAACGTCTGCTGGCCTATTCCAGCGTGGAAAATATGGGGCTGATTGCCGTCGCGCTGGGGATTGGCGGTCCGCTGGGCATTCTGGCGGCCCTGCTCCATACCCTCAACCACAGTCTGGCGAAAACCCTTCTGTTCTGCGGTTCGGGGAACGTACTGCTGAAGTACGGCACCCGCAATCTGGATGTCGTCTGCGGTATGCTGAAGATCATGCCCTTTAGCGCCGTGTTACTTGGCGGCGGCGCGCTGGCGCTGGGAGGAATGCCGCCGTTCAACATTTTCCTCAGTGAATTCATGACCGTCGCGGCGGGCCTCGCCCGCGATCATATCGCCATCACCATTTTGCTGTTGCTGCTGCTGACGCTGGTACTGGCAGGGCTGGTGCGCATGGTGGCGCGGGTGCTGTTTGCCCACCCGCCGGAAGCCGTGAGCCGCGGCGAACTGGGCTGGCTGACCACTGCCCCGATGGCCATTCTGCTGGTCATGATGCTGGTCATGGGGACGCATATTCCACACCCCGTAAGCCAGATTCTGGAAAATGCCTCGGCCATTGTCCTTTCAGGCTCGCATGAACAGCCTGTGCAAATAAACGGCTGGCAAGATTTTATGAATCCCACGACCGCCTCAGTACCGGAGAATAAAAGTGAACTATTTGGACAGCGTTAATTTATCTTCAAACTGCGGCGAAACCTGTCTGGCCGCGGTAAAAGCACAGTTTCCCGGCGCCATACTGGAGGAAGAGCGACAGACGCCAACGCAGGTTACGATTACCGTGAAGACTAACCTGCTGCCGGATGTGGTGCATTATCTCTATTACCAGCATGAAGGTTGGTTGCCTGTTCTGTTTGGCAACGACGAGCGTAGCCTGAACGGACATTACGCGGTGTACTATGCGCTCTCAATTGAAGGAAAAGAAAAGTGCTGGATTGTGGTTAAAGCACTGGTTGATGCCGATAGCCGGGAGTTCCCCTCCGTCACACCGCGCGTCCCGGCCGCCGTTTGGGGGGAGCGGGAAATTCGCGACATGTACGGTCTGATTCCTGTCGGCCTGCCGGATCAACGCCGTCTGGTGTTACCGGATGACTGGCCAGACGATATGCATCCGCTACGTAAAGATGCGATGGATTATCGTCTGCGGCCGGAACCGACCACTGATACGGAAACATATTCTTTCATTAACGATGGCGACAATGACGCACGGATTGTTCCCATCGGTCCGCTGCATATCACGTCTGACGAACCGGGCCATTTTCGGCTGTTCGTTGATGGTGAGCAGATTGTCGATGCGGACTATCGCCTGTTCTATGTCCATCGTGGTATGGAGAAACTTGCTGAAACGCGCATGGGTTACAACGAAGTAACCTTTTTGTCGGATCGCGTATGCGGCATTTGTGGCTTTGCGCATAGCGTGGCCTACGCCACATCTGTGGAAAATGCGCTGGGTATTGAGGTTCCGCAGCGGGCACACACCATTCGCTCCGTCCTGCTGGAGGTGGAGCGACTGCATAGTCATCTGCTCAATCTTGGTCTTTCCTGCCATTTCGTCGGCTTTGATACCGGCTTTATGCAGTTTTTCCGCGTACGAGAGAAATCAATGACCATAGCGGAACTGTTAACCGGTTCACGCAAAACCTACGGACTTAACCTGATTGGCGGAATTCGCCGGGATATTCTGAAAGAACAGCGCCTGAAAACGCTGCAACTGGTCAGAGAGATGCGCGCGGAAGTCACTGAGCTGGTTGAAATGCTATTAGACACGCCAAATATTGAGCAGCGCACGCAGGGGGTTGGTATCCTTGACCGGCAGATCGCCCGTGATTTCAGCCCCGTGGGGCCGTTGATTCGCGGCAGTGGCTTCTCCCGCGATCTGCGATTCGATCACCCCTACGCCGATTACGGCAACCTGCCAAAAACGCTGTTCACCTTCGCTGGCGGCGATGTTTTCTCCAGAGTGATGGTCAGGGTCAAAGAGACCTTTGATTCGATGGCGATGATCGAATTCGCCCTCGACAACTTGCCCAACACGCCGTTGCTCACAGAAGGCTTCAGCTATCGTCCGCACGCCTTCGCGCTTGGCTACGTTGAAGCGCCGCGTGGCGAAGACGTTCACTGGAGTATGCTCGGCGATAATCAGAAACTGTTTCGCTGGCGATGCCGCGCCGCCACCTATGCCAACTGGCCGGTACTGCGCTACATGTTACGCGGAAACACGGTTTCTGACGCGCCGTTGATTATAGGTAGCCTCGATCCCTGCTATTCATGCACTGACCGTGTGACGCTGGTCGACGTTCGTAAACGTCAGTCCAGGACCGTGCCATATAAAGAGATCGAACGTTATGGCCTGGAGCGAAATCGCTCACCGCTAAAGTAAGGACAGAAAAATGCTGAAATTACTGAAAACAATCATGCGGGCCGGCGAACCGACGGTGAAATACCCTTTTGCCCCACTGGAAGTCTGCCCTGGTTTTCGCGGAAAGCCTGAGCTGGATCCGCGCCAGTGTATTGCTTGTGCGGCCTGCACCTCCGCCTGTCCGGCCAATGCTCTGACAATGGAAACGGACGATAAAAATAACACCCGGACCTGGCAACTCTATCTGGGGCGGTGCATTTATTGTGGGCGCTGTGAAGAAGTGTGCCCTACCCGGGCAATACGTCTGTCGGAAAACTTTGAGCTCGCCGTCACCAATAAGACGGATCTCTATACGCGCGCCACCTTCCGTTTGCAGAAATGTACGCGCTGCCAGCGGCCCTTCGCGGCGGAAAAATCTATTGAGATGGCGGTAGAGCTACTGGCGCAACAGCAACATACCCCGGACCTTCTGGAAACGCTGCGTCAACAGGCATGCATTTGCCCGGAATGCCGACGCCATGCCGCGTTATTTCATGGCGGCAGTGAAAATATTTCCTTTGCGATTAAGGAAAAACTATGACGACCTCGTTTGAAACGCATCGCCATCATGTCAGCCAGCCCATCCCCCTGGATGACCAGGCGCAGAAAATGAAACAGCTGCTTCTGCAGGACATTCGCCGCTCAGCGTATGTTTATCGGGTGGATTGCGGCGGTTGCAACGGCTGTGAAATTGAAATTTTCTCAGCCATTACGCCGCTGTTTGATGCCGAACGCTTTGGGATCAAAGTCGTCGCGTCGCCGCGCCATGCCGATATTCTGCTGTTTACCGGCGCGGTAACGCGCGCCATGCGCATGCCTGCGCTGCGGGCGTATCATTCGGCGCCGGACCATAAGATATGCCTCTCCTACGGTGCCTGCGGCGTCGGTGGCGGTATTTTCCACGATCTTTATTGCGTGTGGGGAGGCAGCGACACAATCGTGCCTATCGATGTGTGGATTCCGGGCTGCCCTCCGACGCCTGCCGCCACGATTCATGGTTTTGCGGTCGCGCTTGGCCTGCTTCAGCAAAAGATCCATGCGGTCGATTATCTGGAGGCCGCCGCCGAATCCCCTCAACTCCTGTGGCCGCACATTCCTCCCGCACAGCGTGTTGCCGTAGAACGCGAAGCCAGACGTCTTGCGGGATACCGTCAGGGACGGGAAATATGCGATCGGCTTTTCACGGTACTTACCCGCGATCCCACCGGAAAGCAGGTTGAACACTGGCTCCGGGAAGCGAACGATCCGCGACTGAATGATATTGTCCATCAATTATTACTGACGGTTCGGGGGGGATATGACGGAAAACAGCGGTGAGATCGTCTTCTGGACGCTGCGGAAAAAGTTTATCGACAGCAGTGTCTCCATGCCAGAGAAAAGTCGTCAGGTTATGTATTACTCACTGGCGATTGGCCATCATGTCGGCGTGATTGATTGTCTCAATGTGGCGCTGCGTTGCCCTCTGCAGGAATACCGTGAATGGATTGACTTGTTAAGTGACGAGCAGGCGCGGCGAAAAATGGCTGGCGTCTTAACCTTTGGGGAAATTGTGATTGATGCGTCGCACACCGCCATGCTGACTCACGCCTTCGCGACGCTGGCTGACGATGGCGCGGCCCCCTGGAAATCGCTGAGTATCCAGTTTATTCATTTGTTGGATGATATTGTTCGCGAACCCGCCATTTATCTGATGGCAAAAAAGATCTCGTGAGAAGGATAACATTACAAAATGAAGGGATAGGCTATAGTATTATAAGGCCAGGATAATCAATCTAACGCGCCATCGTTACGTGGAATGTCCCTTCATTAAAAAGGACTCTTGATGACTATGTTTGACGAGGCAACTCCTGCCCCGCCTGAAGAGATACCGCAAGATAATCTCATCAATGCACTGTTACAGTTTTTGACTCAGCAGAATGATAAGGCGTCTCTGTTGCGCGCTTTCATTCCGCTCCCGCCCTCTTTTCGTACTGTACAGCTTATTGAGCTCCACATTATTGGCAGCGAGATTTGGTATCGTTGCTTTGATGACGGAAGCGACGAGACGGCAACAGAAGCCTGGCAAGGTGACTACGCAGACTGTTCGCGACATGTGGTGCAGCCTGACAATGCCCTGATGATAGAACTGCGTTTCATTTGTATCACTGGCGACCCGTTCTCACCCCAGGATATCATGCTGTTCAACTGGCTAACGCGCATCATCACGCCCGTTCTCGCCGCGATGATTGAACAAACCAAACAGCGGGTAACGCTACAGGCAGTGGCGAAAGAGCGCGATCATCACCGGGTGCTGGTCGATATCACCAATTCTGTTCTGTCCCATCTCGATCTGGAAGAACTTGTCGCCGACATCGGCAACGAAATTCATCATTTCTTTGGCACAACATCCGTGAGTCTGGTTTTGCGTGATAGCCGACAGGCGGATAAGTTCCATGTGTGGTGCACCCACTTTTCAGATTCGGAGCCTGAGTACACGCAATATCATCTGCCTGGCAGCAGCGAGATTCTCATGCAAACGCTGCGTGAGAACCAGCATCGCTTACTTCATCTTGCTGAAGATCCGGCCCTGTGGCAACGGGACGCTTTGCTGGAGAAAATCGCGGAACGGGGCCTGGAAGCCGCAGTGATACTCCCAATGACCTTCGGCAATCGTACGCCAGGCATACTGTTCCTGGCACATACTTCAGCCAGTGTATTTAGCAAAGAAAATTGTGAATTACTGCAGCATATTGCCGATCGCATCGCTATTGCTGTCGATAATGCCAACGCCTGGCGCAATATGACAGAGCTGAAGGAAAGTCTTAAACAGGAGAATCGCCAGCTCAGCGAGCAGTTATTTTCCAGCCAGGGGATGGGCGATATTATTTATAAAAGCCGGGCTATGGACGAGCTGCTACAGCAGGTCGAAATTGTGGCGCAAAGCGACAGCACGGTTCTCATCTGCGGAGAAACCGGAACCGGCAAAGAAGTTATCGCCCGCGCCGTACATCAGTTAAGTCTGCGGCGCGATAAACCACTGGTGAAAATTAACTGCGCCGCCATCCCCGCCAGCCTGCTGGAAAGTGAATTATTTGGCCACGATAAAGGGGCCTTTACCGGCGCAATTAACACCCATCGCGGTCGTTTTGAGATTGCCGATGGGGGTACGCTGTTTCTTGATGAGATCGGCGACCTTCCATTAGAGCTACAGCCCAAATTATTGCGCGTATTACAGGAAAGGGAAATTGAGCGCCTCGGCAGCAATAAAACTATTCCGGTTAATGTCAGAGTCATTGCCGCCACCAATCGTGACTTATGGCAAATGGTTGAAGACAGGGAGTTTCGCAGCGATCTTTTTTATCGGCTTAATGTCTTCCCTCTGGAATTACCGCCGTTGCGCGAGCGGCCGGAAGATATTCCTCTGCTGGCGAAATATTTTACGCAAAAAATGGCGAAACGGATGAATCGTACCATTGATAGCATCTCCTCCGAAACGCTCCAGCAACTGATGTCATGGGACTGGCCTGGTAATATACGGGAACTGGAAAACGTTATTGAACGCGCCGTGTTGCTCACTCGCGGCACCACCCTGAATTTACATCTTAATACCCCGCAAACTCACCTGTTGCCGTCTTTAAGTCATGACGTTCAGCCGCGAGGTTCAATGGCGCAAATGTTAAATCCCGCCGCGCCGGAAACCGATGAAGAGGAACGCCAGCGAATTATCCAGGTGCTCAGGGAGACGAATGGTATTGTCGCCGGGCCGCGCGGCGCGGCAACCCGCCTGGGGATGAAGCGCACGACCCTGTTGTCGCGGATGCAGCGTCTGGGCATTGCCGCACGGGAAGTACTCTAGCGGTTGTAAAGTGAAATGGATCACATATTAGCACCGAATGACGAAGGCATTCTGGTACGCACTATGCATATATGAAGGTAATCATGCATGTCTTAATGTAATCCAGGAGCCTTCGATGAAGAATGATATTTCTTTCGATTTGCGCATGCCCGCAGAAATGGCAAAAGTCGCGGAACAGGCCGGTGTCTATAAAGTTTCCAAGAGAAAAGATCTCGCATTTTTTCTGGCTATAACCGCGGGAGTCTTTATTTCTATTGCCTTTGTTTTTTATATCACGGTAACCACGGGGGCAACGCCGGCAACATCATTAACAAAACTCGCCGGTGGCCTCTGTTTTACACTCGGTCTGATTCTGGTTGTCGTATGTGGTGCCGATCTTTTTACGTCGACAGTAATGACGGTCATGGCGAAAGCCAGCGGCTTAATTAGCTGGCGGCAGTTAATTGTGAACTGGATTATTGTTTATTTCGGCAATCTTGTCGGGGCGCTCTTTTTTGTTTTGTTGATCTGGTTTTCCGGACAAGCCATGAGCAGCAATGGCTTATGGGGGCTCAATGTTCTGCAAACCGCCGATCATAAAATGCACCATACCTTTATTGAGGCGGTCTGCCTGGGGACGTTGTGTAATTTAATGGTTTGCCTTGCCGTCTGGATGAGTTATTCCGGCCACTCTCTGACGGACAAAATCGTCGCAATGTTGTTGCCTATCGGCATGTTTGTCGCCAGTGGCTTTGAGCACAGTATTGCCAATATGTTTATCATCCCGCTGGCGATCGTGATTCGCGACTTTTCCCCCGATCAATTCTGGAGTATGACGCAGACCACAGCGGATAATTTCCCGATGCTGACGGTGCATAATTTTATTATCGATAATTTAATCCCGGTAACCATCGGCAATATTATCGGCGGCGGCGTTCTGGTCAGTATTACCTACTGGATAATCTATTTGCGCGAACAGAAACATGAACATTAATCTATCGCCCCCGCGAGGCGCCTTATTCTGAAGTCAGGCGCCCGCGTCTGAAAAATACGATTCAAAGTCCGGACAACCGTTCGGACTTCAGATGGATATCTCAGTCTGCGAGTCCGTCGGGAGCGTTTTGCGTCTGCCCAGGCCGGGTAACGCGCTCATTTCCCTCGCCCGCGGCATACGGCATTCAATTCGTCAGCACTGAGACCATTTTCTCCAGAGCGGGGGTCACCTGCTGGTGGTCATATACGATGTATAAATCGGCCGGAATACGCTCCTCCAGTGGACGAAACACGACGCCAGGCCATTGCATCTGCGCATAGCTATCGGCGATCAGTGTGATACCCATTCCCATGCTGATCATCGCCAGAACCGTTTGCGGCTCCATCACTTCGCGGACAATCATCGGCAAAAATCCCGCCCGCTGACATACGCGTTGCAAAAACGTCCAGTCGGTATGTATTGACGGCATAGTGACAAAATATTCGTTACGCAGCAACGCAAGAGGGATCTCCTCAAGCACGGTAAGTGAGTGCTCTTCCGGCATTGCAACCAGAAAAGAGGATTCATGCAAACGCTGGCTGGTAAACCCTGGAGAAGGCTCTATTGCCATTCGCCAGATCCCGGCGTCCAGCTCCCGTCGTTCCAGCATCGCCATCTGCATAGCAGGCATGTTCTCTCTAAAAAGGACTTCAACATTCGGATTTTCCTGCAAAAAATGGCGCATCGCCAGGCGCATGTTTCCCCACATTGCCGTGCCGATCACACCTAATTCTATCCGCCCCGCTTCACCCCTCCCAATCTGCTCCACTCGCGCCAGGGCCTGGTTCGCGTTGGTAAGCAGACGGCGGGATTCCTCCATCAGAATTTTTCCGGCATGCGTCAACGCCACGCTGCGGGAATGACGAACAAACAACGGCGTACCGAGGTGCTGTTCCAGATCTTTAATATGAATACTCAGCGGAGGCTGCGACATATTCAGGCGGGCGGCCGCTCGTCCAAAATGCAGCTCTTCTGCGACAGCAAGAAAGTAGCGCAATAACTTCAGATCGATACGATGCGTGCGTTCCATATGTAATGCGTTCCTGAGCGGAAGAGAATACGCAAAGTTACCACATGGCATCATAGAAAATGAAACGGCGGGGAAATGACCCCGCCACCGGAAAGCTACGGCGCCATTTCTTTCTTCGTCAACGCCTCAGGCTCATGCCGCTCTCGGAAAAATAGCGCAAAAAGAACCGCCACCGCCAACGCATAGGCCGCAAACACCAGCCAGATGGTCTGCCAGTCCTTCACGCCATCGACAGAGAAATAATCCACCGCCATGCCGCTCAGAATTGACCCCAGCCACGCGCCGAAACCGTTCACCATTGTCATAAACAGCCCTTGCGCGCTGGCACGAATGTCTGGACTGACGCTCTGCTCCACGAACACCGATCCCGAAATATTAAAGAAATCAAATGCGCACCCGTAGACGATCATCGACATCAGCAGTAGCACAAAACCGAGCGGAGAAGGATCGCCAAAAGCAAAGAAACCGAAGCGCAACGTCCACGCCAGCATACTCATCAGCATCACTGTTTTAATGCCAAAGCGCTTAAGAAAGAACGGAATAGTGAGAATAAAACCGACTTCCGCCATCTGCGAAACCGAAAGCAAAATAGAGGGATACTTCACCACAAAACTATCTGCAAACGCCGGATAGCGGGCAAAATCATGCAGGAACGGGTTACCAAAGACATTCGTAATTTGCAACACCGCCCCCAGCATCATAGCGAACAGGAAGAAAATCGCCATTCGCGCATTTTTAAACAGCACCAGGGCATCCAGCCCCAGTTTACTGGCAAACGTTGCCGCCGATTTTTTCCCGGCAACAGGGATTTTTGGTAGCGTAAACGCATACATCGCCAGAAATAACGAAGCGCCAGAGGCGATATACAGTTGCGCGCTGCTCAGTTCCAGTCCCATCAGGCTCACCGTCCACATCGCGACAATAAAACCCATGGTGCCAAATACGCGAACTGGTGGAAATGCGGCCACCGGATCCTGGCCAGACTGCGCCAGACAAGCGTAGGAGACACTGTTGGACAACGAGATCGTCGGCATATAGGCCATCGCGTTAATGAGCATCACCCAAAACATCGTCTCCGGGTCGGTAACGGTCGTCGCATAAAGCAACACCCCGGCGCAGACCAGATGGCAGAGCATATAGGCGCGTTCCGCACGTAACCATTTGTCGGCAATGATCCCCATAACGCCCGGCATAATAATCGCTGCCAGTCCCTTGGAACTATAAATCATACCGACATTCGCCCCGGTGAAATGCAGGGTGTTGATCATGTAAGAACCCAGAGTTACCAGCCAGCTTCCCCAGATAAAATACTGCAAAAACGACATGAGCTTTAAGCGAGATACGATACCCATTTTCCGTTCCTTGCCCTTAAAGTAAAACTCCGCAAATGGGAGCAATATTATTGGTGTTATGGTTTATTCAGACCAGTTTGCGCAGGAAGCCGCAGATCAGGTTGATAAAGTTCTGCCGGGAAAGTTCTGCCGCCGCCAGAGTTTGCGCATGAGATAATTTCACATCCCCCAGACCTTCAGCCAGATTGGTGATTGCCGCGACGGCCACCACTTTCAACCCGCAATGACGGGCCGTAATCACTTCCGGTACCACGGACATCCCCACCACGTCGCCGCCAATAATCTGCATCATGCGAATCTCTGCCGCGGTTTCAAAATTAGGCCCCGAATAAGAAACAAACACACCTTCGGTAAGCGGAAAACCTTCTTCGGCCGCAACACGCTGCAAAATGGCGCGATAATCCGCGTCATAGGCATTGGCCATAGAAAAGAAACGCTCGCCGAAGCGTTCATCATTCAGGCCAACCATTGGCGTCCCCGGCATGGTGTTAATGTGATCGCTTAACGCCACCAGACTGCCGGGCCCGGTTTCCGGGCGTAAAGAGCCCGCCGCGTTAGTGCAGAACAGCAATTCACACCCCAGAAGTTTTAGCGTCCGGATGGCATCGGTCATCACCGTCATGCCGCGCCCTTCATAGAAATGCCCGCGACCTTTCATACATGCGACAGGAACGCCAGCCAAATAGCCGAGTACCAGTTCACCTGCATGTCCATGCACGGTACTGACAGGGAATCCCGGCAGCTTCTCGTAAGAAATCGCCACGGCATCGTCAATTTGTTCTGCCAGCGCCCCGAGGCCTGAGCCAAGAATAAACGCGACCCGCGGCGTAAAATCTGGCTTATAGCCGCGAATAATGTCTGCGCTATACCACGGGTTCTGTGAGAAAAGAGAATGGCTCATGAAATGTCCTTAAAAACTGAAAAATTGATCTGGCACCAGATTGTTATAACGATGCTACGCAATCGATTACCAATACAGTTTTCCAGGACGTTCAATACCTAAAAGCTATTGATTTTATATCTGATACAAGGGGTCATGCTCGCGCAACGCGGTTAATTGGCCGGCCTGATGTCGGACCACCTCCCACAACGCTTCTGCCGCGGTAGATAACGAGCGATTTTTACGTCGTGCCAGCATCAGTTGCCGCTCAACCACCGGCGTAAGCCGTTTCACCTGTAACTGACTGCCTTGCGGAAGCGGCAGAGCTAACGCTGGCAATATGCTGATACCTATCCCCGACTCAACCATGGGAAACAGCGTTGCCGGGTGGCCAATCTCCTGCACAATATTTGCCTCAACCGAAAATCGCGCAAGCGCGGTATCAATAAGCGGACGGCTACCTGATGCATAATCCTGTAACACCAGTCGCTGATGCTGTAGCGCCTGCCAGCTCACCGAGTCACGAGAAGAAAAAGAGTGATCCCGACGGCAAAGCAACAAGAAAGGCTCCGCGAGAACCGTCTCACACTGTAGATCAGTGACAGCGCCGGGATCGATCACAATGCCAAAATCCACCTCGCCCTGACGAATGCTCTCCAGCACCCACTGCTGAGGGCGATCGTGCAGAACGAAATCGATCTCCGGATAATACTGATTACTATAGGCAATGCACTGCGGGATCAGATGCGCAGAAATGGTCTGACTGGCCGCAACCCGGACGGTTCCCGTCAGTTGCTGTCCGACACGGCCCGCTTCGCGCAACGTACTGTTCAGTTCATCTAGCAGACGTTCAAGCCTGACGGCCAGTTGCTGACCGGCCTCCGTGAGTACCACTTCCCGGGTCGTTCGATCGAGCAAACGCACGCCGGTGCGATGCTCCAGGTCTTTAACACTATGGCTGACCGCCGACTGACTGAGACCGATATTCTCCCCCGCCCGACTAAAGCTTTTAGCGCGTGCGACGGCCACAAACACTCTTAATTGACGTAGCGAGTAATTCATTTCTTTTTTTCATGAATAGATGCAATAAATCAATTTTATTTCTCAAACTAAAGAAAGCACAATAGCGGCATCGATTTTCAGGAGCGTTTATGAAATTTTTCCGCATTATTGATCCATTCACTCTCACGTTAGTCACCGTGGTCCTGCTGGCCTCCTTTTTCCCTGCCCGCGGTGGGTTTGTTCCCTTCTTCGAGCATTTGACCACCGCCGCCATTGCCCTGTTATTTTTTATGCATGGTGCGAAACTCTCTCGTGAGGCGATTGTTGCCGGAGGAAGCCACTGGCGCCTGCATCTCTGGGTAATATGCAGCACGTTTATCGTATTCCCTGTGCTCGGCGTACTGTTCGCAAAGTGGGCCCCCATCAACGTTGATCCGGCGCTGTACACCGGTTTTATTTATCTGTGTATTCTGCCCGCGACCGTCCAGTCGGCGATTGCGTTTACTTCGCTGGCTGGCGGTAACGTCGCGGCTGCCGTGTGCTCGGCTTCGGCCTCAAGCTTGCTGGGGATTTTTATTTCGCCCTTGCTGGTCGGTCTGTTGATGAATCTGCACGGCGCAGGCGGAAGTCTGGAGCAGGTCGGAAAAATTATGCTACAACTGCTTCTGCCGTTTGTGCTGGGGCATCTTTCTCGTCCCTGGATTGGCGACTGGGTGGCAAAACATAAAAAGTGGATCTCAAAAACCGACCAGACGTCCATTCTGCTGGTTGTTTATTCGGCCTTCAGCGAAGCGGTCGTTAACGGTATCTGGCATAAAGTCGGTATCGGATCGCTGCTGTTTATCGTCATTGTATGCCTGGTACTTCTGGCCATTGTGATTACGATTAACGTCGTTGTCGCGCGTAAATGCGGCTTCAATAAGGCGGATGAAATTACCATTGTGTTCTGCGGGTCGAAAAAGAGCCTGGCAAACGGGATCCCGATGGCCAATATTCTCTTCCCGACCTCAATACTGGGGATAATGGTGCTGCCGCTGATGATCTTCCATCAGATTCAGTTAATGGTGTGCGCCGTTCTGGCGAGGCGCTATAAACGCCAGAACGAAGCATTACAGGCACAGGAAAAGACCCGCGCCTCCGAGGCTTAACGAGGACGCTTCAGGGGCTGAACCAGGTCGGTCAGCCCCTCCGTTTTAATCAGCAACGTCAACGCCATCAGCTCGCCAAGATGCCCGGCGGGAAATTGATCTTTACGGGCAAACCACAGCAAATACTCTTCCGGCACATCAATTAAACGACGTCCTTTGTATTTACCAAACGGCATTTCCGTGTTGGCAATCTCAATAAGCCGGGCTTTATCCACGCGATTCTCCAAGCAGGCGCAGCATTTCGGCTTCATCAATCACCGTAATCCCCAGTTCCTGCGCTTTGACCAGTTTAGACCCCGCGGCTTCCCCGACGATGACCAGATCAGTTTTCTTCGACACGCTGCCCGCGACCTTCGCGCCCAACGCAACGAGCTGCGCTTTCGCATCGTCCCGCGACAGCTGACTCAGACTGCCCGTCAGAACCACCGTTTTACCGGCAAATGGGCTATCAATCTCTTCGGCGTTGACCACGACAGGCGCGGGCCAGCGGACGCCTTCTTTACGCAATTGCGCAATAACGTCACGGTTGCTCTCTTCAGCAAAGAAATTACGCACATGCGTAGCGACAACAATCCCCACATCGGGCACTTTTTGCAGGTCGTCAATGGAAGCCTGTTCCAGTGCCTCAATGGTGGCGAAATGCGCGGCTAAACTTGCTGCCGTGGCCTCCCCAACTTCACGGATACCTAGCGCATAAAGAAAACGGGCAAACGTGGTTTCTTTGGATTTTTCCAGTGCGTCCACGACATTTTGCGCGGATTTCGGCCCCATGCGATCCAGCCCGGTGAGTTTACCCGGCGTCAACCGGAAAAGATCGGCCGGCGTATGCACGTACTCTTTCTCAACCAGTTGATCGATGATCTTATCGCCCATACCATCGACATCTAACGCACGACGAGAGACAAAATGCTTGAGAGACTCTTTACGCTGCGCGCCACAGATCAGACCGCCTGTACAGCGAGTAACGGCTTCACCCTCAACGCGCTCAACATCGGAGTGGCACACCGGGCAATGGGTGGGAAATACAATCTCGCGCGTCCCTTCCGGGCGTTCCGAGAGAACCACATTGACCACCTGGGGGATAACATCCCCGGCCCGGCGAATAACCACCTTGTCACCAATTCGTAGCCCCAGACGTTCGATTTCGTCCGCATTATGCAGCGTCGCATTGCTGACTAACACCCCGGCGACATGGACCGGCTCCAGACGCGCAACGGGCGTAATGGCGCCGGTACGCCCAACCTGAAACTCAACATCGCGTACGAAGGTCATCTGTTCTTGCGCCGGAAACTTAAACGCCACCGCCCAACGCGGCGCGCGGGCCACAAAGCCCAACTGTTCCTGCAATTCCAGTGAATCAACTTTGATAACCACGCCATCAATATCAAACCCCAGACTCGGCCGATCTTCTTCCACTTTGCGATAGTAAGTAAGCACGTCTTCTGGCGTGTGACAGAGCGTTACGCGATCGCTGACCGGCAATCCCCAGGCTTTAAATTGCTGTAAACGCGCTGAATGGCTCTCCGGCAACACGCCGCCTTCCAGCACACCCACGCCATAGCAAAAGAATGTAAGTGGTCGCTTCGCCGTAATGCGCGGATCGAGCTGACGTAAAGAACCGGCAGCCGCGTTACGTGGGTTAGCGAACACTTTCCCGCCGGTTCGGCGAGCCTCTTCATTGATTTTTTCGAATCCAGCCTGAGGGAGAAAAACTTCACCGCGAACTTCCAGCCGCTGTGGGATATTGTCGCCTCTCAGCTTCAGCGGGATAGCGCGAATAGTACGCACGTTGGACGTAATGTCCTCCCCGGTTGTTCCGTCGCCGCGAGTCGCCGCCTGTACCAGTATGCCGTTTTCATACAGAATACTGACGGCCAGGCCATCCAGTTTTAGCTCACAGCAATAGACAAGATCGTCGGTGTTTTTCAGGCGATCCTGAACGCGCTTATTAAACGCGAGGAAGCTCTCTTCATCAAAAACGTTATCCAGCGACAGCATCGGGACTTCATGACGAATCTGGCTAAATGAGGCCAGCGGTTCGGCGCCGACGCGCTGGGTTGGCGAGTCCGGCGTAATCAGTTCAGGATGTTGCGCTTCCAGCTCACGCAGCTCACGCATTAAGCGGTCATATTCAGCATCAGGAATTTCCGGTGCATCCATGACGTGGTACAGATATTCATGATGGCGAAGCGTGGTTCGCAGTTCAGTCAGTTTTTGTTCATTCGATTCCATATCACACCATCAATGATAAAAAACCCCCGACGGGCGGGGGTTCAGGCTCAGCAGACGAAACGCAGGAAGATGAATCAGGCGTTAGCCTCTTTCACTTCACGGATGCGGTCCTGGTATTCACGCAGTTTTTGCGGCGTCATCATGCGACGCTGATCATCCAGCACCACGCCGCCGACTTCATCAGCGATGTATTGGGCGGACTGTAGCATCAGTTTAAAGTTTTGCAGTTCATCGCCAAAGGACGGAACCTGCATAAAGATCGTCACCCCGGGGGTTAGCATATCCGCCATACTATCCGGATTAAAAGTCCCTGGTTTGACCATATTCGCGAGACTAAACAGAACCTGCCCGCTGCCATCCGGGCTTAAATGACGATGGAAAATGTCCATATCACCAAATGTAAAGCCAGCCTGCTGGATGCTGTTGAGCAACAGCTCGCCATTAAGCTGCGAACCATGATGCGCGGCGACGTTCATCACAATCACCGTCTCCTTGCGCTCTTTTGGCTTTGGCGCCGCCGGCGGTGGTTCAGGCGCCTGCGGTTCAGGCGCGGGTTGCGACGGAGGTGCGGCCACCGGCTGGGCAGCAGATTGTTGCGCCGACTGTGGCCGGGGCACAGGTTGTTGTACCGGCTGCGGTTGTTGTACCGGCTGAGGTTGCGTCACCGACTGCGGCTGCTGAACCGGCGCCTGAGTATGAACAACTGGCTGGTGATGTGGCTGCGGCGGATGCGGCTGCTGCGGTGCGCGAACAGGCTCTTCCTGGCGCACTGGCTGCGGTTGCGCCTGACGCTCATAGGGAGGCTGATACTGGTGCTGCCGCGGCTGACGGGGTGCTTCATGCTCCCCATGAGCGCTATTCGGCGCATGATTGGCTCGATGAACCCGAACTTCACCTACACCTTCAATATCATCATCATCAAAGTCATCGCCTTCCAGCGCTTCTTCGTCGCGAGACTTCATACGTTTAAGTGGACGATCGCGAAACATCGAGGAGCGCTCTTTACGGCTGGTCCAGAAACCGTGTACCAGTAAAGCGATTATAGCGATCGCGCCAACAATGATTAATATCAGACGCAAATCCTGCATCATTATATTCTCTGTTGTTCTAACACCTTGCCACCACGGCAAACATTTACTCACTAAGAGTATTTGGCGATTACACCAAGTGCAAGTGCGTCAGGAACTTTCACTACATAAAGATGAACTAAATCGTGCTTTTTGCTGTTTTTTCGAACATTTCCTAACTGGTTATTATCCGTTAACCCGATAAAATAGCCCGGCATTCAGCCCGGATGTTAAAAAAGGAGCATTACCTGACTATGGTTTCATCATCCGTAACGGCCCCACGTAGTGGCGTTTACTATTTCTCACAAGGCTGGAAACTAATCAGGTTGCCGGGGATCCGTCAATACGTGTTCCTCCCTTTACTCGTCAATATTGTTCTGATGGGCGGCGCATTCTGGTGGTTGTTCAATCGTCTGGGTCATTGGATCCCTTCGCTGATGAACCATGTGCCAGACTGGCTGCACTGGCTCAACTATCTGTTATGGCCAATCGCGGTCATTTCAATCCTGCTGGTTTTTGGCTACTTTTTCTCCACGATTGCCAACTGGATTGCCGCACCCTTCAGCGGCCTGCTGGCCGAACAGCTTGAAGCCCGCCTCACCGGCGCAACACCTCCGGATGTGGGGGTTTTCGGCATAATGAAAGACGTGCCGCGTATTATGAAACGGGAATGGCAAAAATTCGCCTGGTATCTGCCACGCGCGATCGTACTGTTACTCCTCTACTTCATTCCCGGCATCGGCCAGACTGTTGCCCCGGTATTGTGGTTCCTGTTCAGCGCATGGATGCTGGCCATTCAGTACTGCGATTACCCGTTTGATAACCATAAAGTGCCGTTTAAAACCATGCGTGAAGCGCTGCGTACCCGCAAAGTGACCAATATGCAATTTGGCGCCTTAACCAGCTTGTTTACCATGATCCCGGTATTAAATCTGGTCATCCTGCCGGTAGCCATTTGCGGCGCAACGGCTATGTGGGTCGATTGCTATCGCGACAAACACGCCATGTGGAAGTAACACTGTCTTTATTCGGAGCGGCTTATACCGCTCCTTATTACTTCTGGCTTGCCATTATTTCTCTTCCGAATATAGATATGCTAAATCCTTACTTCCGCATATTCTTTAAGCGGGTATGCTGAAGCTGTACTCCCAAATTTCATACAGTTAAGGACGGGCCATGAGTAAGATTTTTGAAGACAACTCCCTGACTATCGGTCATACGCCGCTGGTACGACTGAACCGCATCGGTAACGGGCGCATTCTGGCAAAAGTAGAATCTCGTAACCCAAGCTTTAGCGTTAAATGCCGCATCGGTGCCAATATGATTTGGGATGCCGAAAAACGCGGCGTGCTGAAACCTGGCATTGAGCTGGTCGAGCCGACCAGCGGTAACACCGGTATCGCCCTGGCCTATGTCGCTGCCGCGCGCGGTTATAAGCTCACGCTGACGATGCCGGAAACCATGAGCATCGAACGTCGCAAGTTGCTGAAAGCGCTGGGCGCCAATCTGGTTCTGACCGAAGGCGCGAAAGGCATGAAAGGCGCCATCCAGAAAGCCGAAGAGATCGTCGCCAGCAATCCGGAAAAATACCTCCTGCTTCAGCAGTTCAGCAATCCGGCAAACCCGGAAATTCATGAAAAAACCACCGGCCCGGAAATCTGGGAAGATACTGACGGCCAGGTCGATGTATTCATCTCCGGTGTCGGCACGGGCGGTACGCTGACCGGCGTAAGCCGTTATATCAAAGGCACGAAAGGCAAAAAAGATCTGATTACCGTTGCAGTTGAACCGACCGATTCTCCGGTTATCACCCAGGCGCTGGCCGGTGAAGAACTGAAACCTGGGCCACATAAAATTCAGGGTATCGGTGCCGGCTTTATCCCGGGCAACCTGGATTTGAAGCTGGTTGATAAAGTGGTTACGATTACCAACGAAGAGGCGATTTCCACCGCACGTCGCCTGATGGAAGAAGAAGGTATTCTGGCCGGCATCTCCTCTGGCGCTGCCGTTGCCGCGGCACTGAAGCTACAGGAAGATGAATCCTTTACCAATAAGAATATTGTGGTTATCCTACCTTCCTCAGGTGAACGTTATTTAAGCACCGCATTGTTTGCCGATCTTTTCACTGAGAAAGAACTGCAACAGTAATGCCAGCTTGTTAATATTGTGTAAAAAAGCACCTTTTCAGGTGCTTTTTTGTGGCACAGGTCAAACTTTTACCCCTCCTGGCATTGATTCACTTCGTTGGGTCTGGTATTTAACCAGCACATTTATTTTGATGCGCGAAATTATTCCGATTTGGATTTCCGTAGGCTGAATCGATTTTATGATTTGGTTCAAGTCTTCCTTTAGCGGCATAATGTTTAATGACATGTAGATGTCAACGGCCTGAAGGTTTCCACAGCAATACTCTGCTCCTGGTGCCTGAGCCGGACATGTGATGCCGGCGCTAACGATACAGGCTAAAGTTTAGCCGTTAAGCTAAACTTTAGGTCCACAACACTAAACCTATAAGTTGGGGAAATATAATGTTCCAGCAAGAAGTTACTATTACCGCTCCGAACGGTCTGCACACCCGCCCTGCCGCTCAGTTTGTTAAAGAAGCTAAAGGCTTCACTTCTGAGATCACTGTAACCTCCAACGGCAAAAGCGCCAGCGCCAAAAGCTTGTTCAAACTGCAGACTCTGGGTCTGACTCAGGGGACTGTTGTGACTCTCTCTGCCGAAGGCGAAGATGAGCAAAAAGCCGTTGAGCATCTGGTAAAACTGATGGCTGAGCTCGAATAAGTTCACGGGTTCTTTTTAATATCAGTCACAAGTAAGGTAGGGTTATGATTTCAGGCATTTTAGCATCCCCGGGTATCGCTTTCGGCAAGGCGCTTCTGCTGAAAGAAGATGAAATTGTCATCGACCGGAAAAAAATTTCTGCCGATAAGGTTGATCAGGAAGTTGAACGTTTTCTGAGTGGCCGCGCCAGAGCCTCCGCCCAGCTGGAGGCTATCAAAACCAAAGCTGGTGAAACTTTCGGTGAAGAAAAAGAAGCCATCTTCGAAGGGCACATCATGCTGCTGGAAGATGAGGAGCTGGAGCAGGAAATCATAGCCCTGATTAAAGATAAGAACATGACGGCTGACGCAGCTGCGCATGAAGTTATCGAAGGTCAGGCTTCTGCACTGGAAGAGCTGGATGATGAATACCTGAAAGAGCGTGCGGCTGACGTACGTGATATCGGTAAGCGCCTGTTGCGCAATATTCTTGGTCTGGCGATCATTGATTTGAGCGCGATTCAGGACGAAGTGATCCTGGTTGCCGCCGATCTTACGCCGTCAGAAACCGCACAGCTAAACCTGGACAAAGTGCTGGGCTTTATCACTGATGCAGGCGGTCGTACTTCCCACACCTCTATCATGGCGCGTTCCCTTGAACTGCCAGCCATCGTGGGCACTGGTAACGTGACAGCGCAGGTGAAAAACGGCGACTATCTGATCCTCGACGCGGTGAATAATCAGGTTCTGGTTAACCCAGACAACGAAAAAATCGAAGAGCTGCGCAATCTGCAGTCTCAGGTCGCGGAAGAAAAAGCAGAGCTCGCTAAGCTGAAAGACCTGCCGGCGATTACCCTTGACGGCCATCAGGTTGAAGTCTGCGCCAACATCGGTACCGTTCGTGATGTCGAAGGCGCGGAGCGTAACGGCGCGGAAGGCGTGGGTTTGTATCGTACCGAATTCCTGTTCATGGATCGCGATTCGCTGCCAACGGAAGAAGAACAGTTTTCCGCTTACAAAGCGGTTGCCGAAGCGTGCGGCTCACAGGCCGTTATCGTTCGCACCATGGACATCGGCGGCGACAAAGAGCTGCCGTACATGAATTTCCCGAAAGAAGAGAACCCGTTCCTCGGCTGGCGCGCCGTGCGTATCGCAATGGATCGCAAAGAGATTCTGCGCGATCAGGTGCGCGCGATTCTGCGAGCCTCTGCTTTCGGTAAACTGCGCATCATGTTCCCGATGATCATCTCTGTTGAAGAAGTGCGCGCACTGAAAAAAGAGATTGAGTCCTACAAACAGGAACTGCGCGGCGAAGGTAAAGCTTTTGATGAAGCAATTGAAATTGGCGTCATGGTAGAAACCCCTGCCGCGGCAACCATTGCTCATCACTTAGCCAAAGAAGTTGATTTCTTTAGTATCGGTACCAATGATTTAACGCAGTATACTCTGGCGGTTGACCGTGGTAATGATATGATTTCACATCTTTACCAGCCAATGTCGCCGTCTGTACTGACGCTGATTAAGCAAGTTATTGATGCTTCTCATGCTGAAGGCAAATGGACTGGCATGTGCGGTGAGCTTGCGGGCGATGAACGTGCTACACTTCTGTTGCTGGGGATGGGGCTGGACGAGTTCTCTATGAGCGCCATTTCTATCCCGCGCATTAAGAAGATTATCCGTAACACGAACTTCGAAGATGCGAAGGTATTAGCAGAGCAAGCTCTTGCTCAACCGACAACGGACGAGTTAATGACGCTGGTTAACAAGTTCATTGAAGAAAAAACAATCTGCTAATCCACGAGATGCGGCCCAAATTACTGCTTAGGAGAAGATCATGGGTTTGTTCGATAAATTGAAATCTCTGGTTTCTGATGACAAAAAAGACACCGGAACTATTGAGATTGTTGCTCCGCTCTCTGGCGAGATCGTCAACATCGAAGACGTGCCGGATGTCGTTTTTGCGGAAAAAATTGTGGGTGATGGCATTGCAATCAAACCTACTGGCAACAAAATGGTTGCTCCGGTAGATGGCACCATCGGTAAAATTTTTGAAACTAACCATGCGTTCTCAATCGAATCTGATAGCGGCATTGAACTGTTCGTTCACTTTGGTATTGATACCGTTGAACTGAAAGGTGAAGGTTTCAAACGCATTGCTGAAGAAGGCCAGCGAGTGAAAGTCGGCGATACAGTTATCGAATTCGATCTGCCGCTGCTGGAAGAAAAAGCCAAATCAACGCTGACCCCGGTTGTTATCTCCAACATGGACGAGATCAAAGAGCTGATCAAACTGTCCGGTAGCGTGACCGTCGGTGAAACCCCGGTTATCCGCATTAAGAAGTAATTCTTATTGCAGAAAAATGGCGCCTTCAAGGGCGCCATTTTTTATCACACTCTGTTTTCTCACGCCACGGTATCGCCATTTTCTGTATCCTTCCCCTGCGGAGGAAGAATAAGTTCATCACAACCTTGTTCCTCGGTCCAGGTCATTACCGCCAGTACCCGTCGCGCAGCGGTATGAACCGCATCATGCAATGAGACCCCGCAAACCAGACCGCTCACCAGCTCTGCACAGAACAGGTCACCAGTTCCTTTCAGGTCGGTTTCCACCCGTGGATGCGCCACCACCTCAACCGCTTCAGCGCTGACCACCATCACGTTGATTGTCGAGCTGTCCATTCCCGGCGCGCTGGTAATCACCACCCATTTCAGTGACTCGGATAACAGGCTCCGGGCGGCAACAACCGCTTCCTGTTGATTCGCGCAAGGAAGGCCGCTCAGCATCTCCAGCTCAAACAGGTTTGGCGTAATCCCCTGCGCCAGGGGCAGTAAATGGCTGCGATAGGCTTCCGGGATCTCAGCCTTCACGTAGATACCGCTATCCACATCGCCAATGACCGGATCGACCAGAATACATACTCCAGGGTGGCGTTTGCGGATTCGACGTAACCATTGCGCGAGCCGCTCAATCTGTACCGCACTTCCCATATAGCCGGTCGTCACCGCCTTGAGCTCGCGAAGGGCATCACGCTCTTCCAGCGCCTTTAAATAACCGACAAACCACTCTTCCGGGATCACGCCACCATACCAGGTATCATAATGCGGAGTATTGCTGAACAACACGGTCGGTACCGCCACTACCCGCAGCCCATGCTGCTTGATTGCCGGTATTGCGATACTGTTTCCCACACTACCGTAAACGACCTGCGATTGAACGGCCACGATATCAGCCTGTTGCGCCCGGCTTTTATCGCTAAAGAGCACCGATTGTATTTCGTCTTCTTGCTCCATCCTTTTCTCCCCCGCTGGACAGCTTGTCATCCCCTGATTATCATTTGTCCTATGCTAAAATTCATTTTGTCATAGGTCAATAATGATTGGCGGGAAAACAGCCAGTGAAATCTTCGACAACATCCGTCACCTTGTACAAAATGGTGAACTCAAACCAGGGGATGTTTTACCGCCAGTGCGCGACCTGGCGATCGACCTGGCGGTCAATCGCAACACCGTCGCTGCCGCCTATAAGCGACTGGTGACTTCAGGATTGGCTACGGGTCAGGGACGCAATGGTACAGCCATCAAGGCACCGACTCCTCTTCCTGCCCTTGAAGGTGGCGATCCGTCTTCTCCGCTCAAGGATATCTCCAGCGGGAACCCCGACCCTGCCCGCCTGGCGCACATCAAGAACTACTTTGACGCTATCGCAGAAGCGCCGCGTCTGTATGGCGATGCGGCAGTTGAACCACAACTGGCAGCCTGGGCCCGGAACTGGATGAACAACGATCTGGGGATAGACGCCGCGATTAATCTTACCAACGGCGCTATTGATGCGTTTGAACGGTTGCTGTGCGCTCTGCTGCTTCCGGGAGATAGTGTGGCCATCGAAGACCCTTGCTTTCTCAGTAGTATCAATATGCTGCGCTATACCGGCTTTCACCCCTCCCCCGTTCCGGTCGATAGTAAAGGCATGCAGCCAGACGCACTTGAGAAGGCGCTGAGCAACGGCGCCCGGGCGGTGATGATTACCCCCCGGGCGCATAATCCGACAGGCTGTAGCCTCAACGCAACCCGCGCCCGCAAGATACGCCAGATACTCGCCCGTTACCCGCAGGTTCTGGTAATTATTGATGACCATTTCGCGCTGTTATCCGCCACCCCCTGGTACTCACCGCTTTCCCCGGAAACGAAGCGCTGGGCGCTGGTGCGCTCGCTATCGAAAACCCTGGGGCCGGACATGCGTCTGGCTATTGTCGCCAGCGATGCTGAGACTTCGGCGGCGCTACGCCTTAGGCTCAATTCCGGCAGCCAATGGGTCAGCCATTTATTGCAGGATCTGGTGCTGGCCTGCCTGAACGATGAGATCTTTATGGCATCCCTGGCGACCAGTCGGCGCCACTACCGTCAGCAACATGAAAAACTCATTGCCGCGCTGGTAAAGTGCGGGATCACCCACCTGACGCCAGGGGATGGGCTGAATTTTTGGTTCCCGCTGGAGAAGCCGAGCCAACAGGCGGCACTTCGCCTGGCGCATGCAGGCTGGCGGGTTCGCGAAGGGGAAGCTTTCGGTATTGGCACACCATCCCACGGGCTACGGCTTTCACTTGCAACGCTGAATGATGATGAAATTCACAAACTTGCCAATGATTTATACCAGGTAACAGGCTATATCCCGTAACAGCTCATAATGTCGTCGTTGCGTCCAAACGGGTCACTTGCGTTCAAGCCTGATACACAGAGAACGAATCTGAGGAGCACGAGCCTCCATGCTGACGACGCAGACACCGGTGATACCGCTCAGCCCGACGGCTTAAATCCCCGCGCCCTGGCTGAAATGCTCTTCACCAAAGACGCCGGTAGAAAGGTAGCGATCGCCGCGATCGCAAACGATCGCCACCACCACGGCGCCGGGATTTTCCCGCGCAATACGTAAGGCGCCGGCTACCGCGCCACCTGAGCTCACGCCGCAAAAAATACCTTCCTTCACCGCCAGCATCCGCATGGTGTTTTCTGCATCCCGTTGATGAATATCCAGCACCGCATCCACCAGTTGCGCGTTAAAAATACCCGGCATATATTCAGCAGGCCAGCGGCGGATCCCCGGAATGCTGCTGCCTTCTTCCGGCTGTAACCCGATGATGCTGACCTTTTTATCCTGCTCACGCAGAAAGCGTGAAACACCCGTAATCGTACCGGTGGTGCCCATGCTGGAAACAAAATGCGTAATACGCCCGTGAGTCTGTTGCCAAATTTCCGGCCCGGTGGTGGTGTAGTGCGCGTACGGGTTATCGGGATTATTAAACTGATCGAGCAACTTACCTTCCCCACGCCGGGCCATCTCCAGCGCCAGATCGCGCGCCCCTTCCATCCCCTGCTCTTTGCTGACCAGAATCAGCTCAGCGCCATAGGCGCGCATCGCCGCGCGGCGCTCCTGGCTCATGTTGTCCGGCATCAGCAGTTTCATCTGGTAGCCTTTGAGCGCGGCGATCATCGCCAGCGCAATGCCGGTATTTCCGCTGGTCGCTTCAATCAGCACATCGCCAGGCTTAATCTCTCCGCGTTTTTCCGCTTCGACGATCATCGACAGCGCCGCCCGGTCTTTCACTGACCCGGCAGGGTTATTGCCTTCCAGCTTGACCCAAATTTCACTGCCGTTATCCGGCGCCATCCGCTGCAATTTCACCAGAGGCGTATTGCCAATTGTTTGTTCTAATGTGTTCACTTCTCTGTCCAGTAAAAAGCCCGGTGGCGCTTCGCTTACCGGGCCTACGCAGATCATATTGTAGGCCGGGTCAGCGCAGCGCCACCCGGCAAAACTACGTGATATTAACCTATCAGGCTGATTCCGCCAGAGCAAGCTCTTCACGCGGCTCAATGCGCTCATCGCCGTTGTACAAACGGGCGTTCCGCAAGCCGACAAACAGGCGCTCCCCACGATACGGAGCGTCATTATCCTGCAGTACCACGGTTAACGGTTGGTCATACCACCCAAGCGGCTGAACGACGAGTTGGGTATAGTGCCCTTTGGGACTGGCTTCCAGCACCTGTACCGGCAAGGGTGAATCCAGGCTGGTACGGCGGCTGATATCCACTTCCCACGGGCGCAGGAACAGGTCGACCGGCCCCTGGTACGCGGGAGTATAGCCTAACGGCCAGCGATGTGCGCCGACATGAAACTGACCGCCGCGAATTGTGCCCTTCAGGCGATTAACCTCGCCCATAAACTCCAGCACAAAACGGGTGGAAGGTTCACGCCACACCTGCTCCGGCGCATCGGCCTGCTCAATATTCCCCTGACTCATCACCACAACGCGGTCAGCGACTTCCATCGCCTCTTCCTGGTCGTGCGTCACAAATACGCTGGTAAACTTCAACTCTTCATGCAACTGACGCAACCAGCGTCGCAACTCTTTACGTACCTGAGCATCCAGCGCGCCGAAGGGTTCATCCAGCAGCAGAATTTGCGGTTCGACCGCCAGCGCACGCGCTAACGCTACGCGCTGCTTCTGCCCGCCAGAGAGCTGGGCCGGATAGCGATCGGCCAGGTGCGCCAGTTGGACCATTTCCAGCAACTGAGTGACTTTGGCCTTGATTCCGGCTGCATTTGGCCGTTCACGACGCGGCAGCACCGTCAGACCAAAGGCGATATTGTCAAACACCGTCATATGACGAAACAGCGCATAGTGCTGGAACACAAAACCCACTTTACGGTCGCGGGCATGTACCCGGCTGACGTCAGTTCCATGAAAACGAATATGACCGCTGGACTGATTCTCCAGCCCGGCGATGATGCGCAGCAGCGTGGTTTTACCAGAGCCTGACGGCCCCAGTAGCGCAACCATCTGCCCGGAAGGAATATCCAGCGAGATATCATTCAGCACCTGGGTGCGACCAAAAGACTTCTTAATATTGGCAATCTCAATGCTCATGATTTTCCTCCTGTTGCACGCGTTTTTCCTGATTTTCCAGGCGCCATTGCAACATACTCTTCAAAAACAGGGTAATAATCGCCATCAGCGTCAGCAGCGCGGCGGCGGTAAAGGAGCCGACGGTATTGTAATCCTGCTCCAGTAATTCAATCTGTAATGGCAGTGACAAGGTTTCACCGCGAATCGAGCCTGAAACCACCGAAACCGCGCCGAATTCACCGATCGCCCGGGCGTTGGTCAGCACCACACCATAAAGCAGCGCCCAGCGGATATTTGGCAACGTAACCCGACAGAACATCTGCCAGCCTGATGCGCCAAGCAGAATCGCCGCTTCATCTTCATTACTGCCCTGACTCATCATCACCGGCACCAGCTCACGAACCACAAACGGGCAGGTCACGAAAATGCTCGCCAGCACCATACCCGGCCAGGCAAACATGATCTGCAGATTATGCTCGTCAAGCCAGCCGCCAAGCGGACCGTTAGAACCGTAAAACAGCAAATATACCAGCCCCGCCACCACCGGCGAGACGGCAAACGGAATATCCAGCAGCGTCAGCAACAGCTGACGCCCCGGAAAAGTAAAACGCGTCACCAGCCACGCCAGCAATGTGCCAAATACCAGATTTACCGGCACGGTAATTAAGGCGATCATCACCGTCAGCCAGATAGCATTCAGCATGTCCGGGTCGGCAAGGTTTTGCAGCACCGGCATCAGGCCTTTGCTAAAGGCCTGCACGAAGATATAGACCATCGGCACGATCAGAATGAAAGCGGACACCAACATTCCGATACCAATCAGAAACCATTTTCCCCAGTTAATGCGGGGTGCGTCATAGCGCTTCAATTGAGTCACTTCCGCCATTAATGACCTACCACACGTCGACCAAAGCGACTTTGCAGGGTGTTAATCGAGAACAGCAGCAACAACGACGCCGCAAGGATCACCGAGGCAATCGCGCTGGCCGCCGGATAGTCAAACTCCTGCAAACGAACAAAAATCATCAGCGAGGTCACTTCCGTTTTCCACGCGATGTTGCCGGCGATAAAGATCACCGCGCCAAACTCCCCCAGACTACGAGTAAAGGACAGCGCAATACCAGCCAACAGCGCGGGAGAAAGCTCCGGCAGGACGACTTTGCGAAAGCTTTGCCAGCGCGTCGCGCCCAGGGTTTCCGCCGCTTCTTCATACTCCGGCCCGAGCTCTTCCAGTACAGGTTGTACCGTCCGAACCACAAACGGGATACTGGTAAAAGCCATCGCGACCGCGATCCCCAGCCAGGTATAGGTCACTTTGATATCAAACTTCGCCAGCCATTCGCCGTAAAAACCGTTGACCGAAAACAGCGATGCCAGGGTCAGGCCCGCCACCGCTGTCGGTAGCGCAAACGGCAGATCCATCAGCGCATCCAGCAGCGTGCGGCCCGGAAATCGGTAGCGCGTGAGGACCCATGCCATCAGCAGACCAAATACGCCGTTAAAAATCGACGCCGCAAAGGCCGATAGCAAGGTCACTTTATATGCCGCCACAACCTGGGGATTGGTGATCACATCCCAGTATTGGCTCAGGGTCATTTGCGCCAGTTGCATTACCAGCGCGCTCAACGGCAACAGCAGAATCAAGCAAACAAACAGCAGGCTGGTACCAAGACTCAGAGTAAAGCCCGGCAGCACACGCTTTGTCGCAACAGCAAACATTAATTACGCCCCGCAGCCAGCAGTTTGTCCAGTTCACCACCGCTGGCAAAGTGGGTTTTCATCACTTCTGGCCAGGAACCAAACTGGTCTTCCACGCGGAACAGTTTGGTCTGCGGGAATTTATCTTTCAGTTTCCCCATGACTTCCGGGTTGTTCACGCGGTAGTAAAAACGGGTAATGATGGCCTGCGCCTGCGGGCTGTAGAGCCAGTTCAGATAGGCTTTAGCCGCTTTTTCAGTCCCGTTGGCCTTCACATTTTTGTCTATCCAGGCCACCGGGAATTCAGCAAGAATATTGGTTTCAGGAATAACGACCTCGAATCCTTGATCCTGGTACTGTTTACGGATGTTATTCACTTCTGATTCAAAGCTAATCAGCACGTCGCCGAGTCCGCGTTCGGCAAAAGTGGTTGTGGCGCCGCGACCGCCGGTATCAAAGACTTCGACATTTTTCAGGAATTGCGTCATGAACTGTTCGGTTTTCGCTTTATCGCCACCGTCCGCTTTATCCGCCGCACCCCACGCAGCTAAATAGGTATAACGCGCGTTACCTGACGTTTTCGGATTCGGAAAAATTAACTTAACGTCGGGACGCACCAGATCATTCCAGCTGTGGATATTTTTCGGATTCCCTTTGCGAACCAGAAATCCCATTGTCGAGTAAAACGGCGAACTGTTATTCGGCAGGCGGCTTTGCCAGTCGGCCGGGATCAGTTTGCCTTTGTCATGCAGAATTTGTACGTCAGTCACCTGGTTATAGGTCACCACATCGGCCTTCAACCCTTGCAGGATCGCCAGCGCCTGTTTTGATGACCCGGCATGAGATTGTTTAATCGTCAGCTTATCGCCGCCGTTATCTTTCGCCCACTGCTGTTCAAACTGCGGGTTAAGGGCGGCAAATAGCTCGCGGGAAACGTCATATGAGCTGTTGAGCAGTTCCGTCGCCTGCGCCTGCGCAACCAACAGCACAGAAGCCGCCAGCGCCAGATATCCTTTTTTCAGTGAATTTATCGCCATTGCGCACCCTTATAAATTTGATGACTTTCTTATAGTCATAATATTTATAACAGGTACGAAAGGAGTAACGGTTTTATATACCGTTTGGCGATTTGGAAGTCGAAAAGAGAATAAGAGAACCGCAACGTTTTTCTGAATCGTGCATCCAGAATCAGGATAGCGTTCTGACAGACGCTGGCAAGCTGGCACAGTACCCGATGGCGGCAAGAGTTCTACGCTTCCGGAATAATACGTTTGCGCATTATGAGAAGACGGTGATAGCGAGGATATGTGAAGCGCGACGCACTGATACCCTTACCCCGGCCCTCTCTCAGCCTGTGGGGAGAGGGCCAGGATAAGGGGGAATTTACAGCGCCAGCAGCCTGTCCAGCGACGGCGCGAAATAGTACCCGCCAGTGACGGGCTTAGTGAAACGTAACATCGCGTCACGCTTACCATCGGTATCGCCAAACATACTCAGCAGTTGTTGCTCGATGTTGTACAGGCGCGCGCAGTAAGCGCAGAAGTAAAGGCCGTGGGTACCGCTGGCGGTGCCATACGGCAGGCTCTGACGAACAATCTTCAGCCCTTTACCCTCTTCCTTCAGATCCACGCGGCTCAGATGAGAAGTTGCCGGACGCGCATCGCCGTCAATCTCTTCATTGGCTTCTTTGGTGCGGCCAATCATCATTTCCTGATCGGGAATACTCATACGATTAAGCTGGTTAAGATTATGCTCCCAGCGCTGCACCAGAACATAGCTGCCGCCCGCATCCACGCCATCGTTGATTATCGCCACTTCACGGCGCGTCTCTTCGCCAGCCGGGTTTTCCGTACCATCGACAAAGCCGCTCAGATCGCGCTCTTCAATCCAGCGGAAACCATGAACTTCTTCTTTAACGTCCACCACTGCGCCAAACGCCGCCATTGCCGCCTGGGCAACAGAGAAGTTCACCTCATGCTGTGCGGAAAGAATGTGGATCAGCAGATCGTACTGCGTGGACGGGGCCAGCCCCTTGCCGTAGCCCGGGAACGCTTTTAACTCTTCGCCCCCCACGCCGCCGCTCAACTGGCGCCAGATGTTATGGCCGAAAGCCACGACCGCGCCCAGCTTAGCATCCGGGTATGTTGCCTGAAAGGTCGCTAATTTATCGGCAAAAACCTTACTGCTTTTCCGCAGGGCATCAAGGTCACCTTTGACATTGGCTTCAATCCAAATCGCCACGCGGCAATGTTCCGGCAAAATGCCACTCTGAACCTGAGACATCGCTCCTCCTGAAATTATACAGCCACCACACGGTGGCCTTTTTAAGGCGCTATTGTACCCGTTTTTTCAGGGAGCCGAATCACTTCAGATCAAATTAGCGGCGCCAGATAATTTCACTCACCTTCCAGTTTTTCAGCGTATCGTCGGCAGGCATTAGCGCGTCAGGGCCACTCCAGCTACCGGTAAAAACATAGCTAATATGTTGGCTATCCCTGGCTTTACACTCCACTACGCTGCCGCTGTCGTTATGGCCTTGCTGACAGTTACCAAAAGCTTTGCTGTAGATAGCACTGAACGGCGTACCAATTTTCACCCCACTGGCGGTTGCGATACGGCTATCACGTACGTTAATACGGCTGAGGGTACCGTTGTCGCCATTGATGGTCAGCGCCACTTTGCCATCTTTTAACGCTTCGAAGTAGCGCACAATCCTGCCATTATCCATTTTCATACCGCTGCGCAGATGATAACCGCTACCGATCGCATCACTGATAGCCTGCTCGCTTAGTGGCGTTGCTGCTGTCAGATTACCGACGCCCTGCTCAGTCACTTCCGTCGAAGAACCAAACCAGTTCCACGGATAAGCCGCCGACCAGTTGACCGCGCTCATCGTTGAGCAGCCGGTTAAAGCCAGCGGTAATGCGCAGAGAAGTATACGTAGCGATGTCATGACTCAGTCCTTTCTGATTAATTCAACGCAAGTTGGAGTACGCGATCGGCAAAAAGTGCCGTTAAAGCTGTTCTTCATGGAAACAGGCTTTCAGGCGCCGGTTACTTAACAGCCACCACAACGCATAAAGATCCGCCGCCAGCAGGACGCTGGTCACTGCCGAAGGCGATTCGCCGCCCACCCACAATAGCGGTTGCCAGACCAGCAGCAATAGCTGAGAGATCACCAGAAGCCAACGCATTAATGGCCAGAAGCGGGGAAAGCGCTGACGGTATCCGCTGATAATAAACGCCATAACCGCCGGGATGCCGGGCAGCAATCCCAGCCAAAAGTTATCGTGGTCCGGATAAAACAGATTCAGCAACGCATCCCCCTGCTGACGCGATGCGCCGGCCATCAGAAATAGCACCCATGTTCGGGCCTGCAACAACAGCACGCACCAAAAAAGGAACGGTAAGCGCAGGCGACCGTGGGAATCAAAATCGGCGGGGGTATACTCAATATTCTTCATCTTCAATCAAACGCTTACCGAGGCACAGCACGTCAGAATGCTCATAGCCAAGGCGCTCGTACATCCCCAGAACCATCTCGTTATCTTCGCGCACCATAATGTTAATTTTCGGGCAACCACGCGCGATCAGCTTTTTTTCCAGCCGATTCAACAGGGCATTAGCAATACCGCGACCACGGTATTCAGGGTGAACGCCAAGATAATAAGCAGATCCGCGATGACCGTCATAGCCGCCCATCACCGTACCAACCACCTCACCATTAACCTCGGCAACCAGAAACAGGCTGGCATCGTGGTTCAGCTTACGTTCAATATCCATTTCCGGATCGTTCCACGGCCGCAGAAGATCGCAACGCTCCCACAGGGTTATCACCTCTTCAAAATCTTGCTGGCGAAAAACGCGTATCTCCATGGTATTGCCCACCATTGACGGTTAAAAACTGAGATTATGGCGCGATTGCGCCGGATAGCCAATATCAGGCGCAATGCGTCTCAAAAAATGGCATAATGTGACTTTGTCATGTATTGAAATGAAAAGTAAAACAATTCTTATTTGGAATGGTCGTAACGGAAAACACGATACGATATAACATTGATTACCACTTGTTTGCAATTCAGGCCGAATGAGCACTTTTAAACCATTAAAAATACTTGCTTCGCGCCGCCAGGTACTGAAAGCCGGGCTGGCAGCAATCACGCTTTCAGGGATCGCCTCTCCGGCCAGCGCGAAAGAACAGCCATTGAAGACAGCCAATGGTCACAGCAAACCCGCCGCGAAGAAAAAGGGCGCTAAACGTATCGTCATGCTCGATCCCGGCCATGGCGGCATTGATACCGGCGCTATTGGTCATAACGGTTCAGAAGAGAAACACGTTGTTCTGGCGATCGCGAAAAACGTGCGCAGCATTTTACGCAGCAACGGTATTGACGCGCGGCTTACGCGAACTGACGATACCTTTATCCCGCTATATGACCGCGTAGAGATCGCCCATAAGCATGGCGCCGATCTTTTCATGTCGATTCACGCCGACGGTTTTACCAATCCGAGCGCGGCAGGAGCCTCTGTTTTCGCCCTGTCCAACCGTGGAGCCAGTAGCGCGATGGCGAAGTATCTCTCCGATCGGGAAAACCGCGCCGACGAAGTCGCGGGCAAAAAAACGACAGACAGGGACCACCTTCTGCAGCAGGTACTGTTCGATCTGGTCCAGACTGACACCATCAAAAACAGCCTGACGCTCGGTTCGTATGTTCTGAAAAAAATTAAGCCGGTGCATAAGTTGCACAGCCGTAATACCGAGCAGGCGGCGTTCGTGGTGCTAAAATCGCCCTCGATCCCTTCCGTGCTGGTAGAAACGTCGTTTATTACCAATCCGAACGAAGAAAAGCTGTTAGGGACCACCGCGTTCCGCCACAAAATCGCCACGGCAATTGCTAACGGCATTATGAGTTATTTCCACTGGTTCGATAACCAGAAAGCCCATTCGAAGAGACGTTAATGAAACCCGACGCCCATCAGGTCAAAGCCTTCCTGCTTCAGTTGCAGGACGTCATCTGCCAGAAGCTAAGTACGACCGACGGAAGCAATTTTGTTGAAGATAACTGGCAGCGGGAAGCTGGCGGCGGTGGACGCAGTCGGGTACTGCGCGATGGCGGTATCTTTGAACAGGCAGGCGTTAACTTTTCGCACGTACACGGCGATGCGATGCCGGCGTCCGCTACCGCTCATCGACCTGAGCTGGCGGGTCGCAGCTTCGAAGCGATGGGCGTGTCGCTGGTGGTGCATCCGCTCAATCCCTATATTCCCACCAGCCATGCCAACGTGCGTTTTTTTATCGCCGAGAAACCCGGCGCGGAGCCGGTCTGGTGGTTTGGCGGCGGGTTCGATTTAACGCCATATTATGGTTTTGAGGAAGACGCCGTTCACTGGCACCGCACGGCGCGGGATTTGTGCCAGCCTTTCGGCGAAGCGGTTTATCCGCGTTATAAAAAATGGTGCGACGACTACTTCTTTCTCAAACACCGTAATGAACAGCGCGGCATCGGCGGGATCTTCTTCGATGATCTGAATACGCCAGATTTCGACAGTTGCTTCCGTTTTATGCAGGCGGTAGGAAAAGGCTATACCGACGCGTATCTGCCGATTGTCGGGCGGCGCAAGGAAATGCTCTGGGGTCAACGTGAGCGTGATTTTCAACTCTACCGCCGCGGACGCTACGTCGAGTTCAATCTGGTATGGGACCGCGGCACCCTGTTTGGCCTGCAAACCGGCGGGCGCACAGAGTCGATTCTGATGTCGATGCCGCCGCTGGTGCGCTGGGAGTACAACTGGCAGCCGGAAGAAGGCAGCCCGGAAGCGGCGCTGAGCGAATTTATTCAGGTGCGCGACTGGGTGTGAACCCGTATGGGTGACATTTATCTGGCCTGCACGACTCGTCTTGTAGATACTATTATGACTCAGAATGTTGCAAAGTGAGTTCTTCTGAAATCGCCCGGGCCGCTTCCCTGGCCGGGCCGACAATAGATGCATAACTTGATCATATTGTTGGCTTCACGGCGCGGGAAGAGCGTCAGCCTCCACCCGACTATACCCTAAATTATTCGAGTTGCAGGAAGGCGGCGACGCAGTGAATCCCCGGGAGCGTACTCCAGTACGTGACTGGGGTGAACGAGGAAAGCCAACGCACATGCAACTTGAAGTATGACGGGTATAAAACACCAGTACGGTATCTGAACCGGTTTATTATCAGTCTCCGGCTATTTTTTTGTCGATAAAAAAGCGCGGGAGAGTTCCCGCGCCTGAATGAATTAAATAGAGATTACAATGGCTGTGTTTGCGCTTCCACGACCGCCAGCGCCACCATATTAACAATACGACGAACAGAAGCGATCGGTGTTAATACGTGAACCGGTTTGGCTACGCCCATTAACACCGGTCCAACCGTCACACCTTCGGAACTGGAGACCCGTAGTAAGTTGTAACTAATACGCGCTGCCTCCATATTCGGCATCACCAGAATATTGGCAGAGCCTTTCAGCGGACTGTCCGGCATCCGGTCATTACGAATGCTTTCCACCAGCGCGGCATCGCCGTGCATTTCCCCGTCAATCATCAGATCGGGCGCGCGGGTTTTGATCAGTTCCAGCGCTGCACGCATTTTGCCGGACGATGGGCATCGGGACGAACCGAAGTTAGAGTGCGACAGCAGCGCCACTTTCGGCTCAATCCCGAAGCGACGCACGGTTTCCGCCGCCATCACGGTGATTTCCGCCAGTTCTTCCGGTGTCGGATCGTCATTGACGTAGGTGTCGGCAATAAAAGTGTTGCCGCTTGGCAGCAGCAATGCGTTCATCGCGCCCGCCGCATGGGTGCCTTCACGGTAGCCAAACACCTCTTTTACCACGCTGAAATGCTCATGGTAATCACCGATAGTGCCGCAAATCATGGCATCCGCTTCACCACGATGCACCATGATCGCGCCGATCACCGTGGTGTTGCTGATAACCGCTCTCTGCGCCTGCTCCTGCGTGATGCCGCGACGCTTCATAATCTGGTAATACTCGTTCCAGTACTCTTTAAAGCGCGGATCGGATTCATTGTTGACGATCTCAAAGTCAATGCCTGATTTGATCTGCAGCCCCAGCTTCTGGATGCGCATTTCGATCACTCCCGGACGACCAATCAGGATCGGTTTCGCCAGCCCCAGAGTGACCAGCTCCTGGGTTGCGTGCAGCACCCGGCTATCTTCCCCTTCCGCCAGCACCACGCGCTTCGGCGCTTTGCGCGCCTGCGAGAAAATCGGTTTCATAAACAGATTGGTTTTGTAAACAAACTCGGTCAGCTTATCGATATAAGCGTCAAAGTCGGCAATCGGACGCTTCGCCACGCCGGAATCCATCGCCGCTTTCGCCACCGCAGGGGCGATCTTGACAATCAGACGCGGATCGAACGGTTTCGGAATAATGTACTCCGGGCCGAAGCTCAGATCCTGATCGCCATAGGCGGAGGCCACCACTTCGCTCTGTTCGGCATGGGCCAGTTCGGCAATGGCGCGAACAGCTGCCAGCTTCATCTCTTCGTTGATCGCGGTTGCGCCAACGTCCAGCGCCCCACGGAAGATGAACGGGAAACACAGCACGTTGTTAACCTGGTTCGGGTAATCAGAACGACCGGTACAGATAATGGCGTCGGCACGCACTTCCTTCGCCAGCGGCGGCAGAATTTCCGGCTCCGGATTGGCCAGCGCCAGAATCATTGGCGCACGAGCCATTTTTTTCACCATCTCCTGCGTCAGCACTCGCGGCCCGGAACAACCAAGGAAAATATCCGCCCCGTCAATCACATCATCCAGCGTGCGCTTACCGCTATCTTCCACCGCATAGGCCGCTTTGGTTTCCACCATATTCGCCTCGCGGCCTTTGTAGATCACGCCTTTCGAGTCGCAGACCACGATGTTGTGTTTCTGCATCCCCAGCGCCACCAGCAGGTTCATACAGGCAATCGCCGCCGCGCCCGCGCCGGAGACCACCATCCGCACGTCAGAGATATTTTTTTCCACCACCCGCAGGCCGTTAAGAATAGCGGCGGTGCTGATAATCGCGGTTCCATGTTGATCGTCATGGAAGACCGGAATATTCATGCGTTCGCGTAGCTTGCGCTCAATGTAGAAGCATTCCGGCGCTTTAATATCTTCGAGGTTAATCCCGCCAAACGTCGGCTCCAGCGCCGCGACAACATTGATAAATTTGTCCGGGTCCAGTTCATCAACCTCAATATCGAAAACATCAATACCGGCGAATTTCTTAAACAGAACACCTTTCCCTTCCATCACCGGTTTACCGGCCAGGGCGCCGATATGGCCCAACCCCAGCACTGCCGTACCATTAGAGACCACCGCCACAAGGTTGCCACGCGCGGTATATTTATAGGCCGCCAGCGGATCTTTCTCGATTTCAAGACAGGGTGCAGCGACGCCCGGCGAGTAGGCCAGCGCCAAATCGCGCTGGGTCGCAAGGGGCTTGGTCGGGGAAACCTGGATTTTTCCGGGAACCGGGAATTCATGGAAATCAAGGGCGCTTTGTTTTAACTGCTCATCCATTTTATCGTTCCTTTCACGTATCGATCGTAGGGAGGGTGAAACGTAATAGCGTACCTGGTGTTCACCCTAAAGGGTGACCCAGTATCTCGCCTGACGGCGTCGCAAACTTTGAACACCGCCAAACTCTCGCCATAACAACGTTATATTTGTTATAGATTTATAATGTGTATGTAACTTGCCCTTGAAAGCAAGGATGGCCCTGTCTGCTATGCTTTTTAGTTATGCAACTCATCGTCCTCTCTATCCTAAATCAATAAAAACTCATGCAACGTATTGTTTCAGGAGTACATTATGTCCCGTAGAGAACTTGCTAACGCCATCCGCGCCCTCAGTATGGATGCGGTCCAGAAAGCCAACTCAGGCCATCCCGGCGCGCCAATGGGAATGGCGGATATCGCCGAGGTATTGTGGAACGATTTTCTTAAACACAATCCGCAGAATCCTCACTGGTACGATCGCGACCGTTTTATTCTCTCCAACGGTCATGCTTCCATGCTGCTCTATAGCCTGCTGCACCTGACCGGTTATGCGCTGTCGATAGAGGAACTCAAACACTTTCGCCAGCTACATTCGAAAACCCCCGGTCATCCGGAGTATGGCTATACGCCTGGCGTCGAAACCACCACCGGTCCGCTGGGCCAGGGGCTCGCCAACGCCGTGGGAATGGCGATTGCCGAACGCACGCTCGCTGCCCAGTTCAACCGTCCTGGGCATGACGTAGTCGATCATTTCACTTACGTGTTTATGGGCGATGGTTGCCTGATGGAGGGGATTTCTCACGAAGCCAGTTCACTGGCGGGCACCCTGGGGTTAGGGAAACTCATTGGCTTCTACGACCATAACGGCATCTCTATTGATGGTAAAACCGCAGGCTGGTTTACCGATGATACCGCCGCGCGATTCAACGCCTACCACTGGCACGTCATCGGTGATATTGACGGCCACGATCCACTGGCAGTCAAACAGGCCATTGTTGAAGCGCAGGGCGTTAAGGATAAGCCCTCGCTGATTATCTGCCGCACCATTATTGGCTTTGGCTCACCGAATAAAGCCGGTTCCGAAGAGTCACATGGCGCCGCATTAGGGGAAAAAGAGGTCGCTCTGGCCCGCGAGAAACTGGGCTGGAAATATCCGCCGTTTGACATTCCCAAAGAAATCTATCAGGGCTGGGATGCCCGTCCGCGCGGCGAAAAGGCCGAACAGGCGTGGAACGCAAAATTCGCCGATTATCAACAACAATATCCGGAACTGGCAGCGGAACTCACCCGCAGGATGAGCGGCAAGCTTCCGGAAAACTGGACGGAAGTCACTCAGCATTATATCGCCGGATTGCAGGCGGAACCGGCGAAAATTGCCAGCCGAAAAGCCTCACAAAACGCGCTGAACGCATACGGCCCCATCCTGCCTGAACTACTGGGCGGTTCGGCGGATCTCGCGCCCAGCAACCTGACCATCTGGTCCGGTTCGCAGTCAATTAAAGAAGAGCCCGCAGGCAACTATATCCACTATGGCGTACGTGAATTCGGCATGACCGCTATTGCTAACGGCATCGCGTTACACGGCGGCTTTATCCCCTACACCTCCACGTTCCTGATGTTTGTCGAGTATGCCCGCAATGCGGCGCGGATGGCGGCGCTGATGAAAGCGCGACAAATCATGATTTATACCCATGACTCTATCGGTCTTGGCGAAGATGGCCCGACTCATCAGGCGGTTGAGCAACTGGCCAGCCTGCGACTGACGCCCAACTTCAGCACCTGGCGACCATGCGATCAGGTCGAAACAGCCGTCGCATGGCAGGCAGCAGTAGCAAGACACTGCGGCCCGACGGCGCTGATCCTCTCAAGGCAAAACCTGGCGCAAATGGCGCGGACGCCGGAACAAGTACAGAATATCGCCCGCGGCGGTTATGTACTGAAAGATGCCGGAGGTAAACCAGACCTGATCCTGATAGCGACCGGTTCAGAAGTAGAGATAACGGTGCTGGCGGCAGAAAAACTGCTCGCCCGGGGAGTGAATGTCCGTGTGGTATCCCTGCCATCGACCGACGTGTTCGATGCTCAGGACGAAACCTATCGGGAATCGGTATTGCCAGCAGACGTCGACGCCCGCGTCGCCGTCGAGGCCGGAATCGCCGACTACTGGTATAAATACGTGGGGCTAAAAGGAAAAATCGTCGGTATGACCAGTTATGGCGAATCAGCACCCGCGGACAAGCTCTTCCCTCACTTCGGCTTTACCGTTGAGCATATTGTTAATGTGGCAAATGAGATACTCAACGGGTAACCCACAGCGTGGGCCAGGCATCTGGCCCCTGCCAGTTATCGCACCGCGGCTGCTGCGCATAACGTACGAGATTAAATCGCTGACCATCGTAACGCCAGCGAGTTTGTGTGCCACAATCGCCGGACGCGCGCCCTTTATCCAGCGTCACCAGTTCCTGACGCTGGTCATCATAGCTGGCATTAACCAGCTCAATGTCGCGCGCGGCATCGCCGGGCGGCTGAAACGGCAACGCCAGATGGAGCGGACGTGCAATGAATGGCCGCTGACGCGAAACCAGCCAGGCCAGCCAAATGGTGTTGTAAGCGCCCGCTTCACAACTGGTCATCAGTAGAACATTGTCATCGGTCAATGCGCTAACCCGTACTTCGCGGCGAAAAGGGTCCAGTGAACAAGCGCTGCTGTTCATCTTCTCGTTGCCGTAATCCATCAGATCGTTAAGTTCATCGCGACTGAGGGGTGACTGCGCCATATCGACTTTTCCCACCGCGCGTAAAGCGGGCGCGGGCGGAACGCTAAACGACAGAGCCTCTCCCTTACCTACCCACGCGGTTTCATTCCCCACACGCTTTTGTCGGCTGTCAATGAACAATAAAGCGGCTTTCAGCCCTTGCAGAGAAATACTCTGCAGGCCATTCTCCAGGGTAATGGCCTGCGCGTCCTGCACCTGCTGCAGGAAAGCATCAATGGTGAGGCTATCGTCGGTTTTAAGCAGTTTATCGGTGATCTGCCACTGTTTATCGCTGAGGATCAATGGATGGCCGTCAAGCTGGAGACGCGGTGCGATCGGTGCCAGCGCCGAGACGGGGTTGCCCACGCCGCCAAGTTCAATACGCAGACTGGCGTTAGTCGTCGCCCCGGCGCTACGACTGACCGTCATAACCAGACCATAGTGCAGCCCGACGTTGCGGGCGATGCAGAAATTCTGATTATTGCAGGTCACCAGCCAGTCGCTGAATAGCTGTTGGGCAGGTGCCGCCCGCACCTGCGACATCGGCAGCAAACCGAAGAGCAGAAAAAGAATAACCCGATACAACATGAGCGGCACAACCCCGGTGAAAACGCGATAAACAGCGGCCATGTTCACCAGCGGCAAGGTTTTACTCAATCAGATTTATCAGATATCCCGCGTCATCAGCCCGGATGTTTGCAAATATTGCAGGAGGATCACCGCTTTGCCATCGCGAATCTCCCCGTTCGCGACCATCTCCAGCGCCTGGCTAAAAGGCAGTTCCAGCACCTCAATATCTTCATCATCAACGCCGCCACCGCCGTTTGCCCGTTGGGCATCGCTGTATTCGGCGATAAAGAAATGGATAAGCTCGGTGACGCCGCCTGGAGACATATACAGCTCAAACAGTTTACGCACTTCCCCAACCTCGAAACCGGTCTCTTCAATGGCCTCTTTGCGCACACAGACTTCCGGCTCGTCATTATCCAGTAGCCCGGCACAGGTTTCGATCAGCATGCCATCCTGATTACCGTTTACCCAGGTGGCGACGCGGAACTGGCGTACCAGCACGACACTCTGCTTACGCCGGTTATACAGCATGATGGTGGCGCCGTTTCCGCGATCGTAAACCTCACGCTTATGGCGCACCACGCTGCCATCGCTGCGCGTGAGTTCATAGGTCATATTGCGTAAAACAAACCAGTTTTCGGAGAGGATTTTATCTTTGATGACGTTGATATTGAGTGACATACAGGCCCCACAGCATAGAATGACGTCGTCATACTACGCCGCGGGACCCGCTTTGTCGTTAGTGAAGCGGATTCGATTTCACACCGAGGAAATCCATTATCCCCTGCGCAGCATGGCGTCCTTCCGCCATCGCCGTCACCACAAGGTCAGCGCCGCGCACGGCATCCCCCCCGGCAAACACCTTACGATGGGTAGTCTGATAACGATAGCGGCTTTCAACGCTGGCTTTAATCCGACCGCGACTATCAAGCTGTACGCCGATCGACTCCAGCCAGGGCATGCCGTGTGGATGGAAACCAAAAGCCATGATCACCACATCGGCAGGCATCACGAACTCGCTTCCCGGGATCGGCGACGGACGGCGACGCCCCTGAGCATCCGGCTCGCCAAGTTGAGTACGCAGGAAGCGTACGCCGTTAACGTGGCCTTCCGCATCCAGTTCCAGCGTCACTGGCTGGACGTTAAACTCAAACATCGCCCCCTCTTCACGCGCGTTTTTAACCTCTTTCTTCGAGCCCGGCATGTTGGCTTCATCGCGACGATAGGCGCAGGTGACCTGTTTCGCGCCGTGGCGCAGCGAAGTCCGCACACAGTCCATCGCCGTATCGCCGCCGCCCAGCACGACAACATTCAGCCCCTCGGTGTTGATGTAAGGCTCATCCTGCAGCTCAGCAAGCCCCATCACCTGCCGGGTGTTGGCAATCAGGAATGGCAACGCATCATACACGCCTGGCGCGTCTTCATTTGGCAGATCCGCTTTCATTGAACGGTAGGTTCCGGTGCCGATAAACACCGCATCGTAGTCGTCAAGCAGCGTGGTCAACGGGAGATCTTTGCCTATCTCGCAGTTAAGCTCAAAGCGCACGCCCATCTGGGTAAAGATTTCACGCCGCCGGGCAAGGAGCGATTTATCCAGCTTAAACGCCGGAATACCAAAGGTCAGCAAGCCGCCGATTTCCGGGTGGCGATCAAACACCACTGGCCGAACGCCGTTGCGCACCAGATTATCAGCGCAGGCAAGCCCGGCGGGGCCGGCGCCGATAATCGCCACTCGCCTGCCGCTTTCAACCACCTGCGAGAGATCCGGCCGCCAGCCGCTGGCCAGCGCCTGGTCGGAAATATAGCGTTCAATGTTGCCGATAGTGACCGAACCGTACTCATCGCGCAGCGTACAGGCCCCTTCGCACAGGCGATCCTGCGGGCAGACACGGCCAGTAATTTCCGGCAGACAGTTGGTCTGATGAGAAAGCTCCACCGCGGAGGAGATATCGCCCGCTTTGACGCGCTCAATCCACTGCGGAATATGGTTATGCAGCGGACAGGTCCATTCGCAAATACTGTGTTCGCCGCACTTCAGGCAGCGTTCCGCCTCACGGCTGGCCTGTCCGGCGCTAAACGGGAGATATATTTCGGCGAAATTAGCTTTACGCGCCTCAGCAGACAGTTTATCGGCCTCGCCACGCGGCGGCGTGGCGGCCATGCGCGCCGCTTTTCCGACAGAGCGCAGTGGGACCACCGCGCCGGAATGGCTGTGCCACGGCTGAGCGTCCATCCGCGCCGCGCGTTGCCGGCGCTGTTTCGCCAGATTCAGCAGCGTGTCGTCCGTCGCCAGCTGCAGTGCCTCGGCCGGGCAATTCTGTACGCAAGCAGGCCCCTCTTCACGACCGCTGCACAAATCGCATTTGTGTGCTGTCGCCTTGACGCTTCCCGCCTTTACCGGCGTAAGGACGATTTGCATCACACCAAACGGACAGGCGACCATACAGGATTTACAACCAATGCATTTCTCCTGATTAACCTGGACACTGCCGTTAAGCTGGCTGATGGCGCCATTTGGACAACTGCGGGCACAGGGAGCCCCCTCACAATGATGACATGTTACTGCGTTACGCTTTTGCTCGCCTTTGATAACCGTGATACGCGGCAAAAAACGCTGCGGGGTCAATACATGCTGCTCATCGTTGTGCGCCATAACGCAGGCAACTTCACAAGCCTTGCATCCGATGCACTTATGACTATCGCTTAAAATAAAGTGGTTCATGACATCCTTCAGTATTAGTGGTGAATAACCCCTCAATTCGCATGCCTATCTATTAACCGACAAGGCGGTACCGGAACAATGTACATTTGCCCAGGATGGCGATTTTTTGGTAATAACCCGAGTTGGATCAATTTTTTTGACTTAAATGAAATTGCGTTTTATTTATTCAGGTAATAATTGCTTACGCCAGAGAAGCTGCGGCGACGGGAAGAACGTGGAAATATTGATAAAGGTAGAGAGAGAAGGACGATTCTTTACGCTACCAGAAACGGCGCACGATAACTTACACGTTCTCCTTGCTTTCTCCACAGTTGTCTGAGAGCTTGCCGCTAGAGTGTCACAGGCTGCGCAATAACAAAAAAATGCACACAATGAGGTCCTGATTCTGATGGCGAATTTTTTTATCGATCGCCCCATTTTTGCGTGGGTTCTGGCCATCCTTTTATGCCTGACCGGAACGCTTGCAATCTTATCGCTTCCCGTTGAGCAATATCCCGAACTGGCCCCGCCTAACGTGCGGATCACCGCGAACTATCCCGGCGCTTCAGCACAGACGCTGGAAAATACCGTCACCCAGGTTATAGAACAAAACATGACGGGCCTTGACAACCTGATGTATATGTCATCGCAAAGCAGCGGTTCCGGCCAGGCCACGATTACGCTAAGTTTTACCGCCGGCACCGACCCGGATGAAGCCGTCCAGCAGGTACAAAACCAGTTGCAATCGGCAATGCGCAAGCTCCCCCAGGCCGTACAAAACCAGGGCGTGACGGTGAGAAAAACCGGGGACACCAACATTCTGACCCTTGCTTTCGTCTCCACCGACGGCAGTATGGATAAACAAGACATCGCCGACTACGTCGCCAGTAATATTCAGGAGCCGCTCAGTCGCGTGAACGGCGTCGGCGATATCGACGCTTACGGTTCGCAGTACGCGATGCGCATCTGGCTCGATCCGGCCAAACTCAATAGTTTTCAGATGACGGCGAGCGATGTCACTGACGCCATTTCCGCGCAAAATGCGCAAATCGCTGTCGGTCAACTGGGCGGCACGCCATCGGTGGATAAGCAGGCGCTGAACGCCACCATTAATTCGCAATCGCTGTTACAAACCCCGGAGCAGTTCCGCAATATCACGTTACGAGTGAATCCGGATGGTTCCGAAGTCACCCTTGGCGACGTGGCTACCGTCGAAATGGGCGCGGAGAAATATGATTATCTCAGTCGCTACAACCGCCAGGCGGCCTCCGGCCTGGGGATCAAGCTGGCTTCCGGCGCTAACGAAATGGCAACCGCCGAGCGCGTTATCGATCGCCTGAACGAACTATCGCAATACTTCCCGCACGGCCTGCAATACAAAGTCGCTTACGAGACGACTTCTTTCGTCAAAGCATCCATTACTGACGTCGTCAAAACGCTGCTTGAGGCCATCGTACTGGTGTTCCTCGTGATGTATCTGTTCCTGCAAAACTTCCGCGCCACGCTTATCCCGACGATTGCCGTACCGGTGGTGCTGATGGGCACCTTCGCCATCCTCTATGTCTGCGGTTACAGTATCAACACCTTAACCATGTTCGCCATGGTGCTGGCAATCGGTCTGTTGGTGGATGATGCTATCGTGGTGGTGGAAAACGTCGAACGTATCATGAGCGAGGAGGGCCTCTCGCCGCGCGAAGCGACGCGTAAATCGATGGGGCAGATCCAGGGCGCGCTGGTTGGCATCGCGATGGTCCTGTCGGCGGTATTTGTGCCAATGGCCTTTTTCGGAGGCACAACCGGCGCGATCTATCGTCAGTTCTCAATTACCATTGTTTCAGCGATGGTACTGTCTGTTCTGGTGGCGATGATTCTGACGCCCGCCCTGTGCGCCACCTTACTGAAGCCGATTCACCGCGGAGACGATCACGGGAAACGGGGCTTCTTCGGCGGGTTTAACCGCCTATTTAACCGCAACGCCAGCCGCTACGAATCCGCGGTGGCGAAAATTCTTCATCGTTCGCTGCGCTGGATAATGATCTACATTCTGCTGCTGGGCGGCATGGTCTTTCTGTTTCTGCATCTGCCGACGTCGTTCCTGCCGCAGGAGGACCGTGGAATGTTTATCACTTCAGTACAGTTGCCTGGCGGCTCGACCCAGCAACAAACGCTGAAAGTGGTGCAGAAGGTAGAAGATTATTTCCTGAAAAAGGAGAAAGCGAACGTTGAATCGGTGTTCGCAACAATCGGTGCCGGCCCCGGTGGCAACGGCCAGAACGTGGCGCGAATGTTCATACGCCTGAAAGACTGGAACCAGCGCGATCCGACGAGCGGCTCCTCTTTCGCCATCATCGAACGCGCAACGAAAGCGTTTAACAAGATTAAAGAGGCTCGCGTCTTTGCCAGCAGCCCACCGGCTATCAGCGGACTCGGCAGTTCAGCCGGTTTCGATATGGAACTGGAGGACCACGCGGGCAACGGGCACGATGCGCTGATGGCCGCCCGCGATACTCTGCTGGAACTGGCCGCGCAAAATAAACAGCTAACCCGCGTACGCCACAACGGCCTCGACGATAGCCCACAATTGCAGATCGATATCGATCAACGTAAAGCTCAGGCGCTGGGCCTTTCCATCGACGATATCAACGACACGCTGCAAACCGCATGGGGTTCAAGCTACGTCAATGACTTTATGGATCGTGGGCGCGTGAAGAAAGTCTATGTCCAGGCGGCTGCGCCGTATCGCATGCTACCAGACGATATCAATCTATGGTACGTGCGCAACAGTAGCGGCACAATGGTCCCCTTCTCCGCCTTCGCCACCTCCCACTGGGAGACCGGTTCGCCGCGCCTGGAGCGCTACAACGGCTACTCGGCGGTAGAAATCATCGGCGAAGCCGCGCCCGGTGTCAGTACCGGCACCGCCATGACGATTATGGAAAAACTGGCTCAGCAGTTGCCGAACGGTTTTGGCCTTGAATGGACGGCGATGTCCTTGCAGGAACGTCTCTCCGGCGCGCAGGCGCCGGCCCTGTATGCGATTTCTCTGCTGGTGGTGTTCTTATGCCTGGCGGCGCTGTATGAAAGCTGGTCGGTGCCGTTCTCGGTGATGCTGGTGGTGCCGCTGGGGGTTATTGGCGCGCTACTGGCAACCTGGGCGCGCGGGCTCGACAACGATGTCTACTTCCAGGTGGGCCTGTTGACGGTTATCGGCCTGTCGGCCAAAAACGCTATTCTTATCGTCGAGTTTGCCAATGAGTTAAACCAAAAAGGCGAGGATCTGCTTACCGCGACGTTATCGGCCTGCCGTCAGCGTCTGAGGCCAATTCTGATGACCTCGCTGGCGTTTATCTTCGGCGTACTGCCAATGGCTATCAGCACCGGTGCGGGTTCCGGCAGCCAGCATGCCGTCGGCACCGGTGTTATGGGGGGCATGCTCTCTTCCACCCTACTGGCTATCTTCTTCGTGCCGCTGTTCTTCACGCTTGTGCGACGCCGTTTTCCGCTCAAGGAACGGCCACAATAGCAGAAGCGATGGTGACAGTTTTCACCGGGGCAAATAACAGAAAAGGCGACATATGGTGTCGCCTTTTTCATGTGGCCGCTTCAACTGCATTATTATCCTGCTCGTGGAATCGCCCTGCTCTCATTGTGGAAACTTATTTACGAAGCATACCTTCGATAAAATCTTTCCAGTTCCCCAGTTCATGCTCAATCATACTAACCTCTCTTATTATTATGGGTAATTTTATGCAAATTTGTTGTTAATGAAAAGTTTGTTTTTGCTATCGCTCTCATTGCTTTACTATCGTCTCCGACATGTTCCCCTTTCATTCGTAAGTACTATGAGCCTATTTGTGGCGGTTTAATGTGACCAATAGCAACATTCAGCAACATTCATTCATCTGCTCAATCCGCCAGCCCTGACCCCGGGTCGGGATAAGCACAAACGAGAGGTTAAAAAACAGACGAAAAATATTACATTCAAACTATCCTGCGGGAAAAAAAGATATTTATTACAGTCATTCGCGTATTATTTAGGGTATCTATTCGGAGTATCTCAATCCAAAGATTAAGAGCCTATCCCACCAGGCGTTATTGGCGCAGACAGTTTGAACACGGCCAGCGCGGAAGAACCGGAGCGTACACGTAGTACGTGAGGATTCTGAGCACTGCCCAGGTTCAAAATGACAAGCAAAATAGCCCTAATGGGACAGGCTCTAATTCAAAGAGAAAGGTTTAATCATGCTAACCCTGTACGGAATTAAAAACTGCGACACCATAAAAAAGGCCCGCCGCTGGCTGGACGCCCATCAGCTTGAATATCGCTTTCATGATTATCGTGCTGATGGCCTGAGTCGCGAATTAGTCGACACCTTTATCGCCGAACTCGGCTGGGAAGCCCTGCTCAACACCCGAGGGACCACCTGGCGCAAACTGGATGAAACGGTTCGCGCCAGTATCAATAACGCCGACGCCGCAGCGGATCTGATGCTGGAAATGCCGGCAATCATCAAGCGCCCATTGCTCTGTGCGCCTGGTAAGCCTATGCTGCTGGGTTTCAGTGAATCAAGTTATCAGCAGTTTAACGAGGTGTAGTCTATGTCTTGCCCGGTCATTGAGCTTGCTCAGCAGCTTATTCGCCGCCCTTCCCTCAGCCCCGATGACGCGGGGTGTCAGGCATTAATGATTGAACGTCTGCGGGCGATTGGCTTTACCGTCGAACCGATGGATTTCGGCGATACTCAAAATTTCTGGGCCTGGCGTGGGCACGGAGAGACGCTGGCCTTCGCCGGCCACACCGATGTTGTTCCCTCAGGTGACGCTGACCGCTGGATTAACCCACCGTTCGAGCCGACCATTCGTGACGGCATGCTGTTTGGCCGCGGCGCGGCGGATATGAAAGGTTCTCTGGCCGCGATGGTGGTTGCCGCCGAACGTTTTGTCGCTCATCACCCTGACCATAAAGGCCGTCTGGCGTTTCTGATCACTTCTGATGAAGAGGCCAGCGCGAAAAATGGCACCGTCAAGGTCGTTGAAGCGCTGATGGCACGCAACGAACGCCTGGATTACTGCCTCGTCGGCGAACCGTCCAGCACCGAAGTCGTCGGCGATGTGGTCAAAAATGGCCGTCGCGGTTCGCTGACCTGTAACCTGACCATTCACGGCGTTCAGGGGCACGTTGCCTATCCGCATCTCGCCGATAACCCGGTACACCGCGCTGCGCCGATGCTGGCTGAACTGGTGAACATTGAGTGGGATCAAGGCAACGAATTTTTCCCGCCAACCAGTATGCAAATCGCTAATGTGCGCTCAGGAACCGGCAGCAACAATGTGATTCCCGGCGATATGTTTGTGCAGTTCAACTTCCGTTTTAGCACCGAGCTCACCGACGAAATGATTAAAGCGCGCGTCGTGGCCCTGCTGGAGAAGCACGCGCTACGTTACAGCGTTGAGTGGTGGCTTTCAGGCCAGCCATTCCTGACCAGCCGCGGTAAGCTGGTGGATGCCGTCGTAAACGCCATTGAGCACTATAATGAAATAAAGCCGCAGTTGCTGACTAATGGCGGCACTTCCGACGGGCGCTTTATCGCGCGCATGGGCGCGCAGGTGGTTGAACTGGGGCCTGTGAATGCCACCATTCATAAAATCAATGAGTGCGTAAATGCCGCCGACCTCCAGCTGCTGGCGCGGATGTATCAACGCATTATGGAACAACTGATCGCCTGAGGGCATTGCCGGAAAAGGAGTAGCGCATGGAGTGGCTCATCAAACACTGGTGGATCCTGGTATTAGTCTTTTTAGTGGGGGTGATCATCAACGTGATTAAAGATCTTAACCGCGTTGACCACAAAAAATTTCTCAACAATAAGCCGGATTTGCCGCCGCATCGTGACTTCAACGACAAGTGGGACGATGATGACGACTGGCCTAAAAACGACCAGTCAAAGAAATAAGCGTATTGTTCAGCCTGACCAGCCACGCTTTTTAAACATTAACCCCGGTATCTGTTTTTCACTACCGGGGTTTTTATTACAGCAGTTCGATAATATCGTCGTCCTGCGGCTTGCCGCCGCTGAGCGCTTCGTCGAAATAGTGCTTCGGTACGGTAAAACGCAGATGATCGAGGGCAAACTGCATGCTTTGCTCATTAATCGCGTGTCCCAGCCCCTCAACAATATCCAGCGTCACGTCACCGCCTGCCTGCTGTAACGCCTCCTGTCCCGCTACCGCCCATGCCAGATCGATGACACGATCCTCGCCGCCGTGAATCAGGTGGATGGTCGTGGCCGTGCTCGCCGACTCGGGCATCGTCGCATAGCGACCATTAAAGGCAATCACCCGCGAGGCCAGACCCGGCTCCGCCTTAATACTTTCGAGGGACATAATCGCGCCCTGCGAGAAGCCGATCAGCGCCGTCGCCTGCGGGCTGACGCCGCTTTGCTGCTGCCAGTAGCGAACCGTGTCAATAAAGGTCGGCATAATGGCATCCACGCGCTGCTGGCGGTTATCTTCAGTAACGCCCTGCACGGAAAACCACTGGCGCCCCGGCGGCGGCCCGCACGGCTCTGCGCCGCCGATGCTGACAATCAGCGCATCAGGAAAGAGCGGGGCAAACCAGCTACCGATTTGCCCCATGGCAACCGGGTTATCGCCGACGCCATGAAACAGCAGCAGCAGTTGCTGTGCAGGTGTCGCAGGGCTTTGAACAATAAAATGATCGTGTTTCATGGCTGTCTCCTTAATGTCTGCAAGGAAGTTTACGCCACAGGCGGAATATGACCATGTCATTTAACTGAAGGAGTTAGTTAAAAAAATTGCAGAATTGTCACCTGCTGGCGCAGGGCATCGGCACGGGTTGCGTTAAGGCTGGATAACGCCTGGGCCGCCTCTTCCCGTAGCCTGGCCAGCAGGGCTTTGCGCCCTGATATCTGTAACGCCCGGCACAGCGTCGACTCGTCCTGCCGCCGCAGACGCGCCCGCAGCGCCGGTAGCGGTAAATCAACCTGCATAAGCAGGCGGTTCAGGCTGCCCGCCGACGCCAGCAACGGACGATGGGCAAAAGCAAAGCCCGCCACCTCCAGCCAGTCCTCCTCCGTAAGGATAGTCGCTTCCTGCATTGTCAGCGGAAAAGCGCCATCCCGCCAGTCACGTAGCCAGTACTCGTCGCGCAACAGTCGCTGCGCTTCCTTATTAACCAGTTGGTGACCCGACTCGCTGAGGGGATAGAGCGCCATCGCGGTATAACAGCCGCTGCTGGCTTCCCGGTGGGTTCCTAAACGTACCAGCGTAAAACCGCAACGCTGCCAGAAACGCCATAGCTCCGGCGTGTAACCAAAACTGACGGAAAGATAATCCCGGTCCGCCGCCAGAGATATCGCCCGGGCCACCAGCCGTTGCCCCAGTCCCTCACGCTGGCGGGCCGGATGCACGGCAATACGGCTGATACGCAGCCCGGTCAACGTTGCCGCCAGCGGACTGCCGCCGTGCGCCGCCAGCGACTGGGCCACCAGATTACCACGCGGTCGACGGAACCCGGCCCACACAGCCTGGCTAAGCGAGGGCTCAAGCCCGCCCTCTTCCACCAGCCACAGCGCCCCGGCAACGCGGTCGCCGCTGCGGGCGCAGACAAAATGCTGTCCTGGCGCATCCATCATACGCCGCAGATCCAGCGGAGAGGTACGATAATGCGCGCCGGAGAGCAACTGGTACATCGCTTCCGGTAGCCCGGGATATTGCCGCCAGAGGGCCTGATCGACGCTTTCCAGCATCACATCGCCAATTGGCTGCTGGCGGAAAGTCTCGTCGCCAAACAGCAGCAGTTGCGCAATCATCGCTTCCAGCGGGCAGCCTGCCGCCCAACGGACAGGCGTCGTCAAACTGAACTGCCGCAAATGCGTAAAACTGGCGCAAAACTTAAGCAGAAAGCCGCGTCCGGTACCTTCATACCCCTGCACGGTCGTGGTCAACAGCGTTCGCGGAAAGCGGGCGATAAGCTGGCGCAACTGCGGGCCAGGAATGGCGGCGGCCTCGTCGACAATCAGCCATGAAGCATTGCATTCTGACGCCAGTAATGCATCGGGAGCCATAAAACGAAAATCCCCCCCGGCGAAAGCCGCCATCACATCGGTTGCTCCACGTGCAGGCGCCGTAACAATGGCATCGCCCGCCAGTTGGCGAATAAGCATTCCGGCGAGAGCGGACTTTCCTCGCCCGCGTTCTGCGATCAGCGCGGCAATACCGGGGGAAAAATCGGCCAGTTCGGCAAGAACGGTGGCCTGCTCCGCCTGCGGATGACCATCAGCAGGATGCCATGCGACGCGCGCTGAAAAGTCCGGCACAACCAGTTTGTGTCTCTGCCGCCAGAGAATGGACTCACTATCGGCAATAATTTGCTGACAGAAGCGGTAGACAAAATTCGGCGCAACCACAGGCAGGAGAGTGTCGCTCCAGCGCAAAGAATCCGCATCTGGCCGCATGGCCCACTGCGCGAAATCAGGCGTCAGCAGGATCAGCCAGCTTCCGGCGCGCAGCGTACCGGCGAGCGCAGCCAGCGCCGCGACATCAAAGCCCTCGCGGGCATCAAAAAAGGCATGCTGAAATTCGCGTCCCAGCAGGGATTTCAGCGTTCCAGGTGAGGTGTACGGTGCCGGCATCGGCTGCGGGCCGACCCACAGACCGTCACCGGCCAACGCCGTTCGCAGTATTTGCGCCTGACGCAAAGTCCAGGCATCATCGCCGCTGAGGACCAGCAGACGACGGATGCCTTCACGCGCCATTTGTGTGGTCAGATGAAGCAGTTCATCCATGACGGGCCGAGGTTATAACGTACTGCCAAATGTATTGCACTGCGCCGGGTCACCGCTGTCAAAACCGCGCTTAAACCAGGTATAGCGCTGCTGTGACGTCCCGTGGGTAAAGCTGTCCGGCACCACGCGCCCCTGGCTCTGCTGCTGCAAGCGGTCATCGCCAATCGCCTCTGCGGCGTTCAGCGCCTCCTGCAGATCGCCGGCCTCCAGTAAATCCTGCTTCTGCATATTGTAGCCCCAGACGCCCGCAAAACAGTCCGCCTGTAGCTCCATTTTTACCGACAGGCGATTGGCTTCCGCCTGTGAAGCATTCTGCTGTAGCTGGCGCACTTTCGATTCAATCCCCAGCAGCTTTTGCACATGATGGCCCACTTCATGGGCGATAACGTAACCCTGGGCGAAATCGCCGCCCGCGCCGAGCCTGGTTTTCATGTCATCGTAGAACGACAGATCGATATAAACAGTGCTGTCTGCGGGACAGTAAAATGGCCCCATCACCGACTGGCCAGTACCGCAGCCGGTTGGCGTCGAACCGCGATACATCACCAGCCTCGGTTGCCGATACTGATTGCCCATATCGTTAAAAATCGCGCCCCAGGTATCTTCCGTATCCGCCAGAACCACTTTCGTGAATGTCGCGGCTTCGTCATCCTGCGGGCTGATGGAGCGTTGGTTGGTGGTCTGCTGCTGAGAGAGCGGTTCGCCGGTCAACATACCGGTTAAATCTACGCCGTAATAGCCCGCCACCAGAATAATAATCAGCAGCACAATGCCGCCTTTCCCGCTGGGAAGACGAAAACCCCCGCCCCCTCCCATTGACGAACCAGATTGACCACGGCGATCTTCAACATTGTCGCTTTCGCGACGTCCTTGCCAACGCATAACTACCTCTATCTTCTTCTATAAATTACTCCTACGATCGTAGGCGGTTATGAACGGGATTACCACTGGAAATATGTCGGAGGGCATGTCCCCGGCCTCACGTTATCTGACCGGAATACGGAGAGTTATTGTCGACCTGATGAGCATAACGTCATCAGTGACATGCCGGATGGCGACGTAAACGGTGCATCCGGCATGGAGAGCGAGGCCTGTCAGCCCGGCAGAAAGAGAGGAAGGCTTAATCCAGTTTGACGCCTAAACGGTGCGCCACTTCTTCGTAGGCTTCAATCAGACCGCCAAGGCTCTGGCGGAAGCGGTCTTTATCCATTTTATCCATGGTCTTTTTATCCCACAGGCGGCTGCCGTCCGGAGAGAATTCGTCACCCAGCACCACTTCACCTTTGAACAGACCAAACTCCAGCTTGAAGTCCACCAGGATCAGGCCTGCGTCGTCGAACAGCTTTTTCAGCACATCGTTAGCTTTATAGGTCAGTTCCCGCATCCGGGCCAGGTTCTCTTTGCTCACCCAGCCAAAGGTTTCGCAGTAGGATTCGTTGACCATTGGGTCATGCATGGCGTCGTTTTTCAGGAACAGATCGAACAACGGCGGATTCAGTTCAATACCTTCTTCAATCCCTAAGCGTTTTACCAGAGAACCGGCAGCGCGGTTACGCACCACGCACTCCACCGGCACCATATCCAGCTTTTTAACCAGACATTCGGTATCGGACAGCAGCGCTTCCATCTGGGTCGGGATACCCGCTTCCGCCAGCTTGCTCATAATGAAATGGTTGAACTTGTTGTTCACCATGCCTTTACGATCAAACTGCTCAATGCGAGCGCCATCCCCTGCTGACGTATCGTTACGGAATTCGAGTATCAACAGATCCGGATTTTCGGTGCTGTATACCGTTTTCGCTTTACCACGATACAACTCAGCTTGCTTTTTCATCTTTCACCACTCCAGTGATATTAAGCCCAAAAAATACATTCCCGCCTGTACACAACATCATTCAAAGCGCATTGAGGCGGCAACTGAGCGAATCCCCGGTCATTAACATAAGCAAGTGACTGGGGTGAACGAAGGCAACCAACAACGACGCAATTTGAAGGATGATGCGCATACGCACACGTTTGCGTCACTATACATTAAAAAGGGCCGGATTGCTCCAGCCCTGTTTATTACTTACTGAATGCCGCCTGGAATACGGCGACCAGCGCATCATTTTGCGACTGCGTCAACGTATGCCCTTTCGGATCGATAAACTGCAGACTGCTGCGGTTATCGAGATCCCCGACCTGCAGTTTATAATCGCCGGATACCAGCTGCGGGTCGCGAGCCCCCAGATCGGTCCAGCCGCTGTCAGATAGCGGTTTGTAAGTCACAGAAAGACTGCCCTGAGAACGAGAGCTGTCGGTTACCTTCATCCCCACTTTTCCCAGCGCGCCCGGCAGACGTTGCCAAACCAGGTTAAACGGCGCACGCACCACCAGCATCGGCAGGCCGGTGTCATCAGCCGCGCTCTGCACGTCGAAAGTCGCTCCGGCATTTTTCTGCGCGGCGTTCTGTGCGTTGGTGGCGTTCAGATCCAGCCCCTCGGAAATGACGTTCAGCATCGCGGTGCTGTAGCGCTGCAGCGACGCCGGATCGGCAACGGGTTTACCCGCTTGCTCCAGGTTCACCAGCTTCACGATCACTGCCTGCTGATAGCCCTGCTGCTTCACTGAGATTTGATAGCGACCACGGTACTGCTGATCTTCATCAAGGCGATTCCAGTCGACCCAGTCGGTATTCAGCGTCTGGCTGGCATCATCACGCTTAGCAATAGTGTAGTTTTTCGCCTGCACGATGCTTGCCACCTGTGCCCACAACGAACCGCTGCGGCCATTTTCCACCATCAGCGTCGCGGTATCCCCCTTAAACTGGGTGCTCGCGCCGCTGAGCAGGGCCAGAGGCTGAGCAGGCGGACGGATGTCCAGCGCTTTACCTGTGTTACCGGTGCTGGTCGCAACCGGAATGTTATAATCACCCACCTGAACCGGCAGGATCATGCCTGCTGGCGCATGAAGTTCACTGAGCGGCGTTGCCTGCAAATAGGCCTCATCGCCGCTCACCTGGCGCTTATAGCGCGAATCAGAACTACAGGCCGCGAGGAGTAGAACCAGCGAAACACCCGCAACCTTCGCCAGGCGCGACTTCTGTACTGAGTAAGCCATCAAATCTCCCTAAACTTTACAGCAAACCGGCATGCTTCAACGCGGCGGTGACAGCCTTAATACCATTTTCGGTAATTGGTGTCATCGGCAGACGTAGCGTATCGGTCGCCACAAGACCCAATGCCTTACAGGCCCATTTGGCCGGGATAGGATTGGGTTCGACAAATAATTTGGTATGCAACGGCATCAGACGCTGGTTAATCGCACGCGCTTCAGCAAATTGACCCGCCAGCGCCAGTCGGCACATTTCGGCCATTTCACGCGCCGCAACGTTTGCCGTTACGGAAATCACGCCATGACCACCAAGCTGCATAAAGTCCATTCCGGTCGCGTCATCGCCGCTCAACAGAATAAAGTCATCTGAAACCAGCTCTTTGATCTGATGAACACGCGTTAAGTTCCCCGTTGCTTCCTTAATACCGATAATATTTTTGATTTCCGCCAGACGGCCAACGGTTTCCGGTAACATATCGCACCCCGTACGGGACGGCACATTATACAGAATTTGCGGCAAATCAGTATGTTCGGCAATCGCTTTAAAATGCTGGAACACCCCTTCCTGAGTCGGGCGGTTGTAATAAGGCGTTACCGTCAGACAACCTACCACACCGCTATCGTTAAAGCGTTTAGTCAGACTAATCGCCTCGGCGGTGGCATTCGCACCGGTACCGGCAATCACCGGAATACGCCCGTCAGCCAGTTCCAGCGTCTGCATCACCACATCACCATGCTCTTCATGGCTTAGGGTTGCGGACTCTCCGGTAGTCCCTACCGAAACGATCGCCGAGGTTCCATTGGCGACATGGTAATCAATCAGTTTTTTCAGGCTTGATCGGCAGACATTGCCGTTTTCATCCATCGGCGTGACAAGCGCTACAATACTTCCCGTAAACATGGGCCATCCTCAGAGCAGAAGTGGGATAAGATATTCAATGTTACGTTTGGTGCTGTAATAAAAGCAAGAGACCCGATGCCATCAGGGATGTTGTATGCCGGTTTTTTTTATGCTTTCCTAACGTTACCTCACCTTTTTAAAGGAAGAACAGGTTTGACCGCCTCATTACAACACTATCTGGTTATTACCGCATTGGGCGCAGACCGCCCGGGCATCGTGAATACAATCACTCGCCACGTCAGCAGTTGCGGCTGTAATATCGAAGACAGCCGGTTGGCTATGCTTGGCGACGAGTTTACGTTTATCATGCTGCTTTCCGGCTCGTGGAATGCGATTAACCTGATTGAATCCACTCTGCCGCTGAAAGGCGCCGAGCTGGAACTGCTTATCGTGATGAAGCGTACAACCGCAAGACCGCCTCAGGCGATGCAGAATACCGTCTGGATTCAGGTTGAGGTGCCGGATTCACCGCATATTATTGAGCGATTTACCGCCCTGTGTGATAAATGGAAAATGAATATTGCCGAACTGGTTTCCCGCACCCAATCGGGCGCAAACGACGATTCCGTTCAGCTTTTTATCCAAATCACCGCCCATAGTCCAACAACGCAAAATGCGTCAAATATCGAACAAGCATTTAAAGCACTATGTACAGAACTGAATGCACAAGGCAGTATTAATATCGTTAATTATTCACAGCATGATGAACAGGATGGAGTTTGAGTAATGAACCCACTGAAAGCCGGTGATATTGCACCGAAATTTAGCTTACCGGACCAGGACGGCGAGGAAGTAAATTTGACCGACTTCCAGGGACAGCGTGTTCTGGTTTATTTTTACCCGAAAGCCATGACCCCGGGCTGCACCGTACAGGCGTGCGGTTTGCGCGATAACATGGACGACCTGAAAAAAGCAGGCGTTGAAGTACTGGGCATCAGTACGGATAAACCAGAAAAACTCTCCCGTTTCGCCGAAAAAGAGCTGCTGAACTTCACTTTGCTCTCTGATGAAAATCATCAGGTATGCGAACAGTTTGGTATCTGGGGTGAAAAAACGTTTATGGGGAAAACCTACGACGGCATTCACCGCATCAGCTTCCTCATTGATGCCGATGGCAAAATCGAGCATGTATTTGATGATTTCAAAACCAGTAATCACCACGAAGTGGTGTTGAACTGGCTGAAAGAAAACGCCTGACGCTGAGAAAAATGCAAGACCCGGGTCGTTACCCAACCACCCGGCGTCTTTTTTAGCGCATATTTTTCAGCTTCTCAGCTACTTCCCGTCTTCGATAACAGGGCCATCCGGCCAGGCATGCATTACCGCTTTGATTAACGTCGCCAGCGGAATCGCGAAGAACACGCCCCAGAATCCCCACAAACCGCCGAAGATAATCACCGACAGAATAATGACCAGCGGATGCAGATTAACCGCTTCTGAGAACAATACCGGAACCAGCAGGTTGCCATCCAGCCCCTGAATAATCAGGTACACCATGAACAGGCTCCAGAACTCGGTGCCCGCGCCAAACTGAAACAGCGCCACGCCAATCACCGGAATGGTGACCACAAACGCGCCAATGTAAGGGATCAATACCGAAAAACCGACCAGCACTGCCAACAACAGCGAATAATTGAGCCCAAAAAGGATAAAGCCAATCCATGTCGCCACGCCGACGACAATCATTTCCAGCACCTTACCGCGTATATAGTTGGTAATTTGCTGGTTCATCTCTTCCCACACCTGCCCGGCCAGACCGCGATTACGCGGCAGAACACGGCGCACGGCATTCAGCATCTGCGCTTTATCTTTCAGCAGGAAGAACACCATCAGCGGGACCAGTACCAGATAGACCGCCAGCGTCAGCAGCCCGACCAGTGAAGCCAGGGAGTATTTCACCACCGAATCGCCGACGGTTAACATCCGGCTGCGCATATTTTCCGCCATCGCGTCGATAATTCCGGCATCCATTAAGGCGGGATAACGACGCGGCACGGTGGCGGCAAAGTCAGAAAGTTTGTTCAGCATGCCAGGCATATCGCGAATCAGATAAATACCCTGTTGCCAGGCAACCGGCATCACCACGAAAGCCATCAGGAGCAAAATACCAACAAACAGAATCAGAACAACTGACGTGGCCCAGGTCCGTGAAAAACCGATGCGCTCCAGTCTGACGGTCGGCCATTCCAGCAAATAAGCCAGTACGATAGACACTAAGAGCGGCGCCAGCAGGCCGCTAAAGAAAAACATAATGCCAAACCCGGCCAACAAAATGACCAGCAGCGCTATCGCCTCCGGATCGCTGAACCGGCGACGATACCACTGCATTAACATCTGAAGCATAAAACCCTTCCCTGAAGAGCGAAGCTGTAACAATCTCAGGAATTGTATCGAAATGTCACAAAAAAGACTTCGCTTTTTATGGGTAAAACGACAAACATTAATGACCGGGTGAATATCATATTTTCAATGCGGTTCACCCCAGCTAAACTCGCTGGAGTTGCGGTCAGGGAACATTACGCCGCACAATCGGTCAAACTGGCACATCCACATTACAGGACAGGGGTTATGTTCAGGCAGTTGAAGAAAACGCTGGTGGCAGCCGTCATCGCGTCGTTGACGCTGGGGTCGATATTACCTGCTTTTGCCGATACCGCAGATACGTTGCCAGACATGGGCACCACCGCAGGAAGCACGCTCTCCATCGGTCAGGAAATGCAGATGGGAGATTACTATGTTCGTCAGCTGCGCGGCAGCGCGCCGTTAATCAACGACCCTCTTCTGGTGCAATATATTAATGGCTTAGGCATGCGGCTGGTCTCGCACGCCAATTCAGTGCGTACGCCATTCCACTTTTATCTGATTAATAATGACGAAATTAACGCCTTTGCTTTCTTCGGCGGCAACGTTGTGCTGCACTCGGCGCTCTTCCGTTACGTGGATAACGAAAGCGAGCTGGCATCCGTCATGGCGCACGAAATTTCACACGTCACCCAACGCCACCTTGCCCGCGCAATGGAAGATCAGAAGCGTAATGCCCCACTGACCTGGGTCGGCGCGCTGGGGTCTATTCTGCTGGCGATGGCCAGCCCGCAGGCCGGGATGGCGGCGCTCACCGGCACGCTTGCCGGTACTCAGCAGGGGATGATCAGCTTTACCCGACAAAACGAAGAAGAGGCGGACCGTATTGGTATTCAGGTGCTTCAGCGTTCAGGGTTCGATCCTCAGGCCATGCCGGCATTTATGGAAAAACTGCTTGACCAATCACGTTATTCGACCCGTCTGCCGGAAATGTTGCTGACTCACCCATTGCCGGAAAGCCGCCTCGCTGACGCCCGCAACCGGGCGAATCAGATGCGCCCGGTTGTCGTGCAATCTTCCGCAAACTTCTATCTGGCAAAGGCCAGAACCCTCGGGATGTATGCTTCCGGAGACAATAAGCTCAATAATGATCTACTGAGCAGTTGGGAAAAAGGCAATATCCGCGAACAACACGCCGCCCGATACGGACGCGCCCTGCTGGCAATGGGCAGCGATAATTACGATCTGGCGCGCAAAACGCTGCAACCGCTGTTAAACGCCGATCCGCAAAACGCCTGGTATCTCGATCTGGCAACCGATATCGACCTCGGGCAAAAGAGAGCAACTGATGCGATCAGGCGCCTGAAAAATGCCCGTGAACTTCGTACCGATCCGGTTCTACAGATAAACCTTGCCAACGCGTTACTGGAAGGCGGGCAACCGGCGGAAGCCGCAACTATTCTTAACCGCTACACCTTTAATAATAAAGAGGACGTCAACGGTTGGGATTTACTGGCCCAGGCGGAAGCCAAACTCGGCAATCGCGATCAGGAACTGGCGGCGCGTGCAGAAAGCATGGCGCTGGTCGGGCGACTCGATCAGGCTATCTCATTACTTAGCCGCGCCAGTTCGCAAGTGAAATTAGGCAGCTTGCAACAAGCGCGCTACGACGCGCGCATCGATCAGTTGCGACAGTTGCAGGAACGCTTCAAACCGTACCAGAAAATGTAAGGAGATCTCGTGTCCGAGACGGTCAAAATCTATCATAATCCCCGCTGCTCCAAGAGCCGCGACACCCTGAGCCTGCTGAAGGCCAACGGTATCGACCCCGAAGTGGTGCTTTATCTGGAGACGCCACCGGATGCCGCAACGCTGCGCCAGTTGCTGAAGATGCTGGGAATGGCCAGCGCACGCGAATTAATGCGCCAGAAAGAAGATCTGTATAAATCACTGGAGCTGGCAAATCCGCAGCTCAGCGAAGAAGCGCTGATCCAGGCGATGATCGATAATCCGAAGTTGATCGAACGACCTGTCGTCGTCAGCCGCGGCAAAGCGCGTATCGGTCGCCCACCGGAGCAAGTGCTGGAAATCATTGGCTAACGCGCTTTCACGGCGGCGGATTAGAACGTCGCCGTGCAGTTAAAGCTTCAGGATCTCTTTCACAAATGGAATCGTCAGTTTGCGCTGGGCGGTAATCGAGGCACGATCGAGCTGATCGAGCGTCATAAACAACGAACGCATTTCGCGATCCAGTCGCTTAAGCAGGAAACGGCAGACGTCCTCCGGCATTTCGAAACCGCGCAGTCTGGCGCGCAGTTGCAGTGCCTGGAGCTTATCCTCATCCGACAGGGGTTGCAGTTTGTAGATTTGCCCCCAGTCGAGACGCGAGGCCAGATCCGGCAGCCCCAGCTTAAGCTGGCGAGGCGGCCGATCGCCGGTAATCAGCAGCCGGGTTTTCCCTGATTCAAGAATGCGGTTATAGAGGTCGAAGATAGCCATTTCCCACAGTTCATCACCGGCCACACATTCAATGTTGTCGATGCAAACCAGCGATAGCTGCTCCATTCCGTCCAGCACTTCCGGCACAAACCACGTCCGTTTATCCAGAGGAACATAGCCCACTGCATCGCCACGCTGGGAGAGTTCCGCGCAGGCGGCGTGTAATAAATGACTGCGCCCCGCCCCTTCGCGCGACCAGATATAGATATATCCGCTATGTTCCTGCCGCAGCACGTTCTGGAGGGCAGCAAGAAGAGAAGGGTTATCACCCGGCCAGAAACTTGCGAAAGTTTCATCATCGGGAAGATACAGTGGCAAAGAGAGCTGTGCCGGTGCGTTCAGATGGACCTCAACATAGGCTTGCAGAAAAACGCGAAGAGTTTAGCACAGAAATACGCAAGGAGAGAACCGGGCAGGCTCACCGCCCGGTATAAGGATCACGGTTTTGCGTCTTCACTGTCCGCGGCATCGAGGACAACCTCTTCCGGGCGCAAAACGCCGATCAGCCTGAAGATCAGGCTCAGACAGATACCGACAATGGTCGCCAGCGCCATACCTTTCAGCTCGGCGGCGCCAATATGCACTTTCGCGCCACTGACACCGATAATCAGGATAACGGAGGTGAGGATCAGATTCTGCGCCTTATTGTAATCCACTTTGGATTCAATCAGCACGCGAATACCTGATGCGCCAATCACACCATACAGCAGCAGGGAGACGCCGCCCATGACCGGTAGCGGAATAATCTGGATCGCTGCGGCCAGTTTCCCGACGCAGGAGAGCAAAATGGCGATGATCGCCGCCCCACCGATAACCCAGGTGCTGTATACACGGGTAATCGCCATGACGCCGATATTCTCGCCGTATGTAGTATTCGGCGTTGAACCAAAGAAGCCGGAGATCACCGTAGACAGACCGTTGGCAAACATCGAGCGATGTAAACCCGGATCGCGGATAAGATCTTTTTTGACGATATTGGCCGTCACCACCAGGTGGCCAACGTGCTCGGCGATCACCACCAGCGCGGCAGGTAAAATGGTGAAAATCGCAAACCATTCAAAACTTGGCGTGTAGAAGGTCGGTAGCGCAAACCAGTGCGCCTCAGCGATAGGCGTGGTATCGACTACCCCCATGACAAAAGAGAGCGCGTAGCCGACCAGTACGCCGATTAAAATCGGGATAATCGCCAGAAAGCCACGGAACAGCACCGAACCGAAGACCGTCACGGCCAGCGTCACCAGTGAAATAATGATGGTCTTGCTATCCGGCGATTGCCCTTCGGCAGGCAACAGACCGGCCATATTTGCCGCGACGCCCGCCAGTTCCAGGCCGATAACCGCGACAATTGCCCCCATCGCCGCCGGAGGAAACATCACGTCCAGCCAGCCGGTACCGGCTTTTTTCACCACAAAGGAGACAATACAAAACAGTACGCCGCACATGATAAAGCCGCCGAGAGCGACTTCGTAGCCCAGCGGCAGCAGAAGCAGAACCGGAGAAATAAACGCAAAGCTCGATCCAAGATAAGCCGGGATTTTACCTTTGCAGATGAAAAGGTATAACAGTGTACCAATGCCGTTAAACAGCAGTACCGTGGCCGGATTTATATGAAACAGAACGGGCACCAGTACCGTTGCGCCAAACATGGCGAACAGATGTTGCAAACTAAGCGGGATTGTCTGTAAAAGTGGTGGTCTTTCACTCACCCCGATAGCACGGCGCGTCATAGCATTTTCCTCTGAGAGTCGTTTGTTAGTTGCTGTGTGTTTTATTCAAAAAAAAGCCGACTATCAAAGTCGGCTTTTTTTACTTCATCATTTACTTGGTACCAAAGATCTTATCACCGGCATCGCCGAGCCCCGGAATAATGTATCCGTGCTCGTTCAGGCCCTGATCAATCGACGCGGTGTAGAGTTCCACATCCGGATGAGCTTTCTCCAGCGCGGCAATGCCTTCCGGTGCAGCCACCAGAACCAGCACCTTAATGCTGTTACAGCCTGCTTTCTTCAGCAGGTCAATGGTGGCGATCATTGAGCCGCCGGTTGCCAGCATAGGGTCAACCACCAGCGCCATGCGTTCGTCGATATTGGACACCAGCTTCTGGAAATAGGGCACCGGCTCAAGGGTTTCTTCATTACGGTAGATACCCACGACGCTGATGCGCGCGCTTGGGACGTGCTCAAGCACGCCGTCCATCATGCCCAGACCTGCGCGCAGAATCGGCACCACAGTAATTTTTTTGCCTTTGATCTGCTCAATGTCTACCGGGCCGTTCCAGCCTTCAATGGTGACTTTTTCCGTCTCCAGATCGGCGGTCGCTTCATAAGTCAGTAAGCTGCCCACTTCTGAGGCGAGTTCACGGAAGCGTTTGGTGCTGATGTCGTGCTCACGCATCAGCCCCAGCTTGTGTTTGACGAGTGGGTGTTTCACTTCCACAATCTTCATTCTCTTTCTCCTCTGAAGGGCAACCACAAAAAAAATCGCGGGATTATACCGCTTTTTCCCTTTTGCGCCATAGCCGATATGTTTGACCCCGATCAAGCAAAATGCTTTACGCTTCCTGAGGCAGTATAAACGAAATAAAAAAAAGCCCCGCCAAAAGCGGCAATGCCGTTCACTTAAGCAAACCATTGGTGTTGCCTTTTGTTTTATTTGCCTGTGGCAATCGCATTATCGGTGGTTTAAACGAAAATCTGATTCGATTGATTCACTTACTGAGCTGATACGGGCTGAATGAAATATAAAGGATATAACTTTTTTTATGATTTTCAGCCTCTGAAAAGCCCCTGACGAATAACGGACTCACCGCATGGGGGTTGGGCGCATCAAGGAAAGCCTCGCGAGAACGCAGGCGCGCATCCATGACTGGCCGCCAGGACGGTGGCCAGAGGGCGGGTCGAGACAGGACAAAATTGCCGGGAGCAATTTTGAACAGCGCTTGCGCTGGCCCTGGAAGGGCGAGTCCCGCCCGGTCCGCCAGATGAAGCCGGAGTGGAGCGAACCGCGCAGCGGCAGGTTTTCAGCGCCATGCCGGGGGGGCAGGGGGACGGGCGAAACGTCCCCCTGCCCGTTCACACGCTGTGGATATAACGAATATCCGCGAATTTATAGTGAACGGAACAGGCCACTAAGCCAAAATGGGTGAAAATGAAAAATGCGTCATGTTCGCCAGAACCACCGATTAACGGAACCGCTCAGCCAGCCATAAATACAACTGACAGCCCTTAACTGACCAGCATTGCGCCAAAAGCGGGGCCGTATAAGGCTTTGCGACGATTTACAACCTCTCGCCGTTGCTGGCGATAACCTGCTGATACCAGGCAAACGATTTCTTGCGGCTACGCGCCAGCGTACCGTTGCCCTCATTGTCTTTATCGACATAGATAAAACCGTAGCGTTTTTTCATCTCGCCAGTACCGGCGGAGACCAGGTCGATGCAGCCCCACGGGGTATATCCCATCAGCTCTACGCCATCTTCAACAACCGCCTTTTTCATCTCAGCGATATGCGCGGCGAGATAGTCAATACGATACTGGTCATCCACCGAACCATCCGCTTCACGCACATCAATGGCGCCGAAGCCATTCTCAACAATAAACAGCGGCAGTTGATAGTGATCCCAGAACCAGTTCAGAGAGTAACGCAGGCCGACAGGATCAATCTGCCAGCCCCAGTCTGACTTCTGTACATACGGGTTAGAAACCAGGCTGGTGGTTTCATCATAATCCAGTTGCGGATTGTCATCGGTCGCTTTGGTGGCGAACGACATATAGTAGCTAAAGCCGATATAGTCGACGCGGCCCTCGGTCAGCGCCACGCGGTCCTCTTCGCTCATATCCAGCGCAAAACCGCGACGCGCAAAGTAGTTCAGCAGATGTTGCGGGTATTTGCCGCGCACGTGAACATCGGTGAACCAGTAGCGACGATGCATGGCGTTCATCGCCATCATCATGTCGTCTGGCGCGCAGCTCAGCGGGTAAATCGGACACATGGCGATCATGCAGCCAATCTGCAGTGACGGGTTAATCTCGCGAGCCGCTTTGACCGCCAGCGCGCTGGCGACCAGCTCATAGTGCGCCGCCTGGTACATCACCGGCTCACGATCTTCTCCCGGCAGAAACTTCAGTCCCGAGTTGGTGAACGGCGCAAAATCTTCATGGAAATTAGCCTGGTTGTTGATCTCATTAAAGGTCATCCAGTACTTCACTTTATGCTGATAACGGGTAAACACAACCCGCGCAAAACGAACAAAGAAATCAATCAGCTGACGATTACGCCAGCCGCCGTATTCCGTCACCAGATGGTACGGCATTTCAAAGTGGGAGAGCGTAATCACCGGCTCAATGCCGTGCTTCAGACACTCATCGAACAGATCATCATAAAACTGTAGCCCGGCTTCGTTGGGCTCTAGCTCATCTCCTCGCGGGAATATACGCGTCCAGGCAATAGACGTCCGAAAGCATTTAAAACCCATTTCGGCAAACAGCTGAATGTCATCTTTATAACGATGATAAAAATCAATTGCCTGATGATTGGGGTAATTTTTCCCGGGCAACACGCCATCGGTGATTTCGCGCGGTACACCGTGCGCGCCCGCGGTCATGACATCGGCGACGCTAACGCCTTTACCCCCCTCTTTCCATCCGCCTTCCAGCTGATGCGCGGCAACCGCCCCGCCCCACAGAAAACCTTGTTTAAATCCAGACATGCTCTCTCCCTATGCGCAGCGGCCGCTATGCGCCTCTGCTGCTGATTAAAAGGGTAACTGACATCCGCCTGAGCGCCTCATTACGCCATTTTTAACGCCGTATCGCTGATATCGCATTCGCGGTTTATCTGCGTCATACAGCATGCGACAAAAACAGAAACCGGTTTCAGTGGCATAATGATCATTCGTGTACACCGTAGCAAGCGGAAGAATGTACCCGGTTTCATTTTCGTGAACAGTATCAAATTTGTACACTTAGCCGTCGTTTTGTATTGACTGCAAAGCAGGCTCGCAAACGTTTGCTTTCCCTGTTAGAATTGCGCCGTTTTTTATTGCTACCGCAAACGCGTGGAGACTTCGCAGTGACCGATAAAACCTCTCTCAGCTATAAAGATGCCGGCGTGGATATTGATGCAGGCAACGCTCTCGTCGACCGTATTAAGGGCGTGGTGAAGAAAACCCGTCGCCCGGAAGTGATGGGTGGACTGGGCGGATTCGGCGCACTGTGCGCGCTGCCGCAGAAGTATCGCGAGCCGGTACTGGTTTCCGGCACCGATGGCGTTGGCACCAAGCTGCGTCTGGCGATGGACCTGAAGCGTCACGACACTATCGGTATCGACCTGGTCGCCATGTGCGTGAACGATCTCGTGGTTCAGGGCGCAGAGCCGCTGTTCTTCCTTGATTACTACGCGACCGGAAAACTGGATGTCGATACCGCAGCCAGCGTGATCAACGGCATTGCCGAAGGTTGCCTGCAATCAGGTTGCGCGCTGGTGGGCGGTGAAACGGCGGAGATGCCGGGCATGTACCATGGCGAAGACTACGACGTAGCAGGTTTCTGCGTTGGGGTAGTAGAAAAAGCGGAAATTATCGACGGCAGCAAAGTGGCCGATGGCGATGTTCTCGTCGCACTGGCCTCCAGTGGCCCGCACTCCAACGGCTACTCTCTGGTGCGCAAAATTATCGAAGTCAGCGGCGTTGACCCGCAAACTACCGATCTCAACGGCAAGCCTCTGGCCGATCACCTGCTGGCACCGACCCGTATTTATGTGAAACCGGTACTCGACCTGATTGCCAACGTTGACGTGCACGCCATCGCCCATCTGACCGGCGGCGGCTTCTGGGAAAATATCCCGCGCGTTCTGCCGGACAACACTCAGGCGGTTATCGATGAGTCCTCCTGGCAGTGGCCGGCGGTGTTCAAGTGGCTGCAAACGGCCGGAAACGTCAGCAACCATGAGATGTATCGTACCTTTAACTGCGGCGTCGGCATGGTTATCGCTCTCCCGGCGGAAGCGGCCGATAACGCAATCGCTTTCCTGAACGACAAAGGTGAAAACGCGTGGAAAATAGGTTATATCAAAACCTCAGATTCCGAACAGCGTGTGGTTATTGAATGAAAAACATCGTGGTGCTGATTTCCGGTAACGGCAGTAATCTGCAGGCCATTATTGACGCCTGCGCCCGGAAAAAAATCAACGGCACCCTGCGTGCAGTCTTCAGCAACAAAGCCGAAGCCTTCGGCCTGGAGCGCGCTCGCGCGGCGAATATTCCGGCTCATGCGCTCTCTCCCGGCCAGTTTGCCAGTCGTGAAGCCTTCGATCGTGAACTGATGCACGAAATTGATGCTTACGCGCCGGATCTGGTGGTGCTGGCCGGCTATATGCGTATTCTGAGCCCGGCATTTGTCGCGCACTATCAGGGGCGTTTGCTGAACATCCATCCTTCCCTGCTGCCGAAATATCCGGGGCTGCACACCCATCGTCAGGCGCTGGAAAACGGTGATGAGGAGCACGGGACATCGGTGCATTTCGTGACTGATGAGCTGGACGGAGGCCCGGTGGTGCTGCAGGCGAAAGTGCCGGTCTTTACTGAGGATACCGAAGACGAGATTACCGCCCGTGTACAGGCTCAGGAACACGACATCTATCCGCTGGTCATCAGTTGGTTTGTCGACGGTCGCCTTCGCGCGGTAGGGAATGAAGCCTGGCTTGATAAGGTCAAACTGCCACCGCAAGGCTACGCCGCTGACGAGTAACCCACCGCCCTGCGCTTTATCCACGCGGGGCTTTTTTTTGATTAAAATCGCTTAACAATCAATCATATTGAAGAGTATTGTTCTTCTTACTGTCATATTATTGTGACACAGTGGATCGCTATGCGGAAAATTTCGTCATAATAGTCTACGTCCTGTGAGTTAAACGGAGTGTGAGTTGTAATGGGCCAGGAAAAGCTATACATCGAAAAAGAACTCAGCTGGTTGTCCTTTAACGAGCGTGTACTTCAGGAAGCGGCGGACAAAAGCAATCCGCTGATCGAGCGCATGCGCTTTTTAGGCATTTACTCCAACAATCTCGATGAATTTTATAAAGTCCGTTTTGCCGAGCTGAAGCGGCGCATCATCATTAGTGAAGAACAAGGTATTACCGCCCACTCTCGCCACCTGCTGGGTAAAATTCAGACGCGCGTATTGAAGGCCGATCAGGAGTTTGACAGTTTATATAACGAGCTGTTACTGGAAATGGCGCGTAACCAGATTTTCCTGATTAACGAGCGTCAGCTTTCGGTTAATCAGCAGTCATGGCTGCGTAACTACTTCAAGGTCTACCTTCGCCAGCATATCTCGCCAATCCTGATCAACCACGAAACGGATCTGGTACAGTTTCTGAAGGATGATTACACCTATCTGGCCGTTGAGATCATCCGCGGAGAAACGATCAATTACGCGCTGCTGGAGATTCCGTCAGACAAGGTACCCCGTTTTGTGAACCTTCCGCCGGAAGCGCCACGTCGCCGTAAGCCAATGATTCTTTTAGATAATATTCTGCGCTATTGCCTCGATGATATCTTTAAGGGCTTCTTTGATTACGACACGCTCAACGCCTACTCAATGAAAATGACGCGTGATGCCGAATACGACCTGGTGCACGAGATGGAATCGAGCCTGATGGAGCTGATGTCCTCCAGTCTGAAACAGCGTCTGACCGCCGAACCGGTGCGCTTCGTCTATCAGCGCGATATGCCTGACGCGATGGTCGAAATGCTGCGCGATAAGCTCTCTATCTCCAACTACGACTCGATGCTGCCGGGCGGACGCTACCACAACTTTAAAGATTTTATTAGTTTCCCGAATGTTGGCAAAGCCAACCTGGTTAACAAGCCGATGCCGCGCCTGCGCCATCTGTGGTTCGATAAGTTCCGCAACGGCTTTGATGCGATTCGCGAACGCGATGTGCTGCTCTACTATCCGTACCACACCTTCGAGCACGTGCTGGAACTGCTGCGTCAGGCCTCTTTCGACCCGAGCGTGCTGGCTATCAAAATCAACATCTATCGTGTCGCTAAAGATTCGCGAATTATTGATTCGATGATCCACGCCGCCCACAACGGTAAAAAAGTAACCGTAGTTGTGGAACTGCAGGCGCGTTTTGATGAAGAAGCCAACATTCACTGGGCCAAACGTCTGACCGAAGCCGGCGTGCACGTTATCTTCTCCGCGCCAGGGTTGAAGATCCACGCCAAGCTGTTTCTCGTTTCCCGTAAAGAAGGGGATGAAGTCGTCCGTTATGCGCATATCGGTACCGGCAACTTCAACGAAAAAACCGCCCGTCTCTACACCGACTATTCATTGCTCACCGCCGATGCGCGGATCACCAATGAAGTTCGTCGGGTGTTTAACTTTATCGAAAACCCCTATCGCCCGGTAAGCTTCGACTATTTGCTGGTATCACCGCAAAACTCGCGCCGACTGCTGTATGAAATGATCGACCGTGAAATTGCTAACGCGCAGAATAGCCGGCCATCAGGCATTACGCTGAAGCTGAACAACCTGGTTGATAAGGGGCTGGTGGATCGTCTGTACGCGGCCTCAAGTTCCGGCGTCCCGGTGAACCTGTTGATTCGCGGCATGTGCTCGCTGATCCCCGGTCTGGAAGGCATCAGTGACAATATTCGCGTGATCAGCATCGTTGACCGCTTCCTTGAGCATGATCGGATCTATAGCTTCGAAAACGGCGGCGATAAGCAGGTCTGGTTATCGTCCGCGGACTGGATGACGCGCAATATCGACTATCGTATCGAAGTCGCCACGCCGCTGCTGGATCCCCGACTCAAACAGCGCGTGCTGGATATTTTAGATATTCTGTTCAGCGATACGGTAAAAGCGCGCTATCTTGATAAAGAACTGAGTAATCGCTACGTGCCGCGCGGCAACCGCCGTAAAGTTCGCGCACAGATGGCGATATACGACTACCTCAAATCACTTGAACAGCCCGATTAACCTATGCCAATAAACGAAAATGCCCCCCGGCCACAAGAGTTTGCTGCGGTCGACCTCGGTTCGAACAGTTTTCATATGGTGATCGCCCGTGTCGTCGACGGAGCAATGCAGATCATCGGTCGTCTGAAGCAGCGTGTACATCTGGCTGACGGTCTGGATGAAAATTCTCTCCTCAGCGAAGAGGCCATCAAACGCGGGCTGAACTGTCTGTCGCTGTTTGCCGAGCGCTTGCAGGGGTTCGATCCCTCAAGCGTCTGCATTGTCGGTACTCATACGCTACGCCAGGCAACCAACGCGGCGGAATTTCTCAAGCGCGCCGAGCAGGTCATCCCCTATCCGATTGAAATTATCCCCGGCAACGAAGAAGCGCGTCTGATTTTTATGGGCGTGGAGCATACGCAACCGGAGCGAGGCCGTAAGCTGGTTATTGATATCGGCGGCGGTTCTACCGAACTGGTCATCGGCGAAGATTTTGAACCCCGTCTGGTGGAAAGCCGCCGGATGGGCTGCGTGAGCTTCTCCCAGGTTTATTTTCCTGGCGGCGTTATCAGTAAAGCAAATTTCCAGCGCGCGCGCCTGTCAGCCGTGCAAAAGCTGGAAACGCTGGCCTGGCAGTTCCGTATTCAGGGCTGGAACGTCGCCCTCGGCGCATCCGGCACCATCAAAGCCGCGCATGAAGTGCTGGTGGCGATGGGCGAGAAAGATGGCGTTATTACCCCGGAACGCCTCGAAATGCTGGTTGATGAGCTATTGAAATACAAAAATTACGACTCGCTGAACCTGCCGGGATTATCGGAAGATCGTAAGGCCGTGTTTGCTCCCGGCCTGGCAATTCTCTGCGGCGTATTCGACGCGCTGGCGATTAAAGAGCTGCGTTTGTCCGATGGCGCGCTGCGCGAAGGCGTGCTGTACGAGATGGAGGGCCGGTTCCGTCATCAGGACATTCGTAGCCGCACCGCACAAAGTCTGGCCAACCAGTACAATATCGATCGTGAGCAGGCGCGGCGGGTACTGGAGACAACCACCCATATGTTTGAGCAGTGGCAGGAGCAAAATCCTAAGCTGGCTAATCCGCATCTGGAGGCGCTGCTGAAATGGGCAACCATGCTACATGAAGTCGGCTTAAATATTAATCACAGCGGAATGCATCGCCACTCGGCTTATATCCTGCAAAACAGTGATCTGCCGGGCTTTAATCAGGAACAGCAAATGCTGATGGCGACGCTGGTCCGCTACCATCGGAAAGCCATTAAGCTGGATGATTTGCCGCGTTTTACGCTGTTTAAGAAAAAGCAGTTTTTGCCTTTGATTCAGCTTCTGCGCCTTGGCGTCCTGCTGAATAACCAGCGTCAGGCGACGACAACGCCGCCGACCCTCACGCTAAAAACCGAAGCCAACCACTGGACGCTGGTGTTCCCCCATGACTGGTTCAGCCAGAATGCGCTGGTACTGCTCGATCTGGAGAAAGAGCAGGAATACTGGCAAGGCGTTCCGGACTGGTTGCTGAAGATCAGCGAAGAAAAACCTGACGCCGAGGGTTAAGTCATCCCCGATGGGCCGCCCCCCGGCCCATCGCTATCAGCAGGCATCACCAGCTTCTCAAGCGGGACAGGCTTGCCAATATCATCACCCTGCATATAGTCAATCCCCAGCGAAATTACCGCCTGACGAATTTCTGGCGTGTCGACATAATCGGCCACCACCTGCATATTGTGCATTCGCGCAACAAGGCAAATGGATGCGACGGTCTGATAGATAAGACTACTGCTCAGTAGATTACGAATAAAACCACCGTCAATTTTCACCAGATCCGCATTGATCATTTTCAGTTGCGCGTCGCTGGAATAACCGCGGCCAAACTCATCCATCACTACGCGACAGCCCATCTCCTGCAAGTGCGCCTGCGTATTCCGCGCCCGTTCCGGGCTGCCCCGAAAATGGTTTTCAGTCAATGCAAAAATAAGCTGCCAGGGCTCAATATCGTAGCGGATCAGCAGCATTTTCACCTGCCGATGAAAGTGGCTATTGTTCACGGAAAAAGGCGAAACATTCATGATCAGGCGTATTCCCGGCAGAGTATTACGCTGCCTGTCCATAAATGCCAGAGTACGCTCCAGAACCCAGCTATCAATACGCGCTGAGAGACCCAATTCCTCTGCTACCGGCAAAAAAGTCTCCGGCATAATGATCTCATCATTGTCATTCCGCACCCTGAGCAGGACTTCATGATAACTGTCGCCGCGGATACCAACTATCGGCTGGGCCATCAGCAGAAATCGATCCTGTTCCAGCGCTTTCATCAGTTGATTCATCATTGTGATTTTATTTTTTAGCTGCTGCTGCAAATTGATCGCGCCACTGCGCTGTAAATTTTCCGGCTCCCCGGTAGCCAGCGAGAGATCGGTCACGCTGTTGAGTTCACCAAGCAGCAAATGCAGACGGCTCACCGGAGAGTTGACGCTGCAATAGCTCACTCCCACTGGTGGTTGTAATGGCATATCATTCCAGACAAAGCGAAACGTTTGAATCCGCTCATATAACAAGGGGATTCGTTGATGATGACCTTCGCTGTTGAGGCGGATCGCCAGCCCATGCCCGGTCATTTGATAGATATCTTCCCCCGGCTGTAATAACTTGCTGAGCACCCCGGCCAGTTGCTGTTTGTACTGAACGGGCAGCAGAATGCCGTAATGATGCCCCAGTATTTCCAGCCCCGGAATACGTAAAAGGCACAGTACCGACCGGGGTGTGTAATTGAGTTCGCGGCTCAATGCGCGCAAATTAGGCAAGTTAATCGTCCGATCCAGTAAAGCCATCCGCCGCCTGTGCGAGCAAATTGTTCGTTGTCGCGTCGCCAGCATCGACATATAAATAATAATAAAAGAGAACACCAGATAGCTGGAAGAAGTTATAGCCAATTGGTTATTATAAGTCAGAGATAACGGCAGGTATTGATAATGAAAGTGAATAAGAACAATGAGAACTGGCAACCAAATTAACGAAATAACGTAACAGCCGAAGCGTATTGCCCCCCATAGTATGACCAGCATAAGCCATGACAACGTATAATATGTATTAAGAATAGTACTCGCACGACTTAACGGCATTAATAGTAGAATGAATAACATGCATAGCGCCGCAGCCCATAAAAAGATCTCCGGGAACGTTACTTTCGGATCACTTTGCAACCTGATTTGAGAAATAACCCCGCGGATATACGGTGGATGCCGGATGATACGAATTAAAAAATAACACAATATTCCCCCGGTTAAACACCCCACCATCAAAGCCTGAAACGTGATGAGCGAATGCAAACTTAAAGGGTTTATCTCCATCAGGTGCATCGCCTGCGGCTGAATACCAAGACACTCAGCGAGTTGCCAGAGAATAAGAAAGATACCAGATGGCATAAACACCTGCCAGAAAAGCCGCTGAGGCATTGCTCCTGGGTGACAAAGTGAAATTTGCTGCCTGCGTGGCACAAAAATATGGTATCCGCCCCGGCATAAAACTGCCGGAATAAGAAAATGGAAAATGACGCAAATGGAATTTTCCAGCGTCATACCGTGCGTAATGGAAAGTAACAAACCGAGAATAATGCCTGGCAACGAAGCCCAGCCAAAAAACATCATCAGGCTGAGTACCATTGCCAAGGGTAAATAGTAAAGATAGACGTCTCTCCCCTCCAGCAATACGGTGGTATTGGCCCATCTTGACATGGGGAGCAGAACAACGGGTAAGACGAACGGCAGCGCCCACCATTTATCACGATATTGCCTGTAAAGTTTAATTATCTTCATTGATGTTATACGGATATCCCTAAATCCCACCTCAAAATAGTCGGGTGGGCATCTAACCAGCCATCATAATCATACCAGGGTTAACAACGCGGAACTGGCTGGTGATTTTAGTTATCAACGACGACAGACGATTGATATAAATCAATAAATCGCCTGGCCTATATTGATAACGCCCTGTTTTTTAGCATCTGCTCGCTATAAGCAGAAAATATGTCAATACAACAATTCTCTTATATAAGATTTGGTAATATATTGAACAGCGGATTTTTGCCTTCTCATCAATTGACCCTTCCGCTTTCCTGTGCCTTAATACGCACATCGCCCATTCGCCGGGTATACTTGAAGGAACCTTTTGTGAGTCAGGCACCCAGTATGCGTAAACGACATCGATTTAACCGTCGCATGACCCGTATCGTACTGCTTATCAGCTTTATCTTCTTCTTTGGACGCTTTGTCTACTCTTCTATCGGTGCCTGGTATCATCATCAGGACAAAAAGCAATCACAGCAATCAACCATCACCGTTGAACCTTCCGATCCAGCAAAAGCACCCGCGCAAAAATAAACGGGCAGCTGTCCTGATGCCGCATCACGTCTGGCGGCAATGATGCCATTGATTCCTCGCGATACCGGGCAGAAGACTGTAAACCGTCAATACAGTACAACCAGAATGGTACTCCGAAGATACGGTTACAAACTGACAGCTGGACCATAAAATCGGGCTGGATGATGGATGACAAAGTGTCCGACCGTGAGGGTGACATTATCGAACACCAGGCGGCAATTGTTGACTATGCCGCCTCCGGACAGAGAGCATTACGTTTTCCTGACTGAATACAGTGGTGCGATTCCTTGCCTTTTATTTTCTCCGGCATGGTCACATTTATCCCGACTGTGTGCATTAAAGTCTGGAACGATGGAATTGATAGCTAATTTTAATCTGAAATCTGCCGATATCTGAAATAAAATATCTCTCAACTTCAACTGACAGACCTTTTGAAATCGATGACCATGGATAACATGCTAACCTTTGCCGTTGCTGCCTTCTGTTCGCTTTTATTGACCAATGGAATTGCTGCATTTCGAACGATCATCAAGGCCACGCACGAAGAGAAATATGAGAAAATTCAGGTAGGTAATATGAATATGACCATGCGTCGTTATATGGCAGGAGAAGGCGTAGGCTATACTCTGACATCAGCAGTAACCATTATGGCGTGGTTATCTTTTATTACCGGTTAATCAATACATTAGAAATAACTCAGCTCATCCCAGAGCTTCATCCTGACAGACACCATGAACAGCGTTATAATTCGTGCCTGAACAATTTGTTCTGCAACTCGAATTATCTGGCGCATAACTATTATTGACTGATAAATATCCTGTTTGGTCATTTTCCGCTTATCCCCATGCTCATTGAAAATACTTGATTTTCAACGGCAGAGGATCATATTACCTGCCATAAAAGATTTCATCATTGGCCAACAAAAAGCGAAACTTGAGCATCTCCATGCCATTACCCGCGACGGATGTGTTCGCAGCTGGATTTAAAACTATTCTTCTGGCCCCTGAAGACCAGGCGTAAAAAACCCTCTGCAAAACAGAGGGTTTCATTCAGCCATTAAAATCAGTCATAGAAAATTGAGGGAAATCATTCCCACTCTATTATCAATAGAGTGATATTTCCCTTACACATCAAAAACATGAATATCACCAACATCATGATACCATGGAGAATACCATGAAGTATAAGCCACAGCCATATTCTCCCCTTTAATGCCTTAACCGACGACGGATACCGGCTTCAGTATCGTGTTGCTCAGCTTCACGCTCATACGTATTGACCATCGACATCAGCAACGATGACGCCACGAAGGGATGCGTAAATTGCAAGGTGTCGGCCCAGGCGCGATACTTGTCTGCAAGCTCCCGCTCCTGACCACCGCCTTCCCCGCGCCAATGAACGCCGCGCGCGTTGTATAAACCCGTATGTGCGCCGCTGCTGATGTCCTCAGACCGTAGATCCTCCATCACATCGCGAACAGCTTCGTTCGGCCACGCGCCATCCTCGCCAGCCGGTGCGTTAGAGAATAGCTTTCCAAGGCACACGTCCGCGATCTCCGCGCGGTCAAGTTCAGCACAAGACCGCCTTACCGTTGCAACCCATTCTGCGAGCTTTTCCTGCTGTTCCTCTTTAGTTGCTTTATCTTGACCAGGGATACGTTCAATGGCTTCAAGGAGGCGGTACCCGCGCTGTGCCATATGCTCGCGACCTTCTGTAATGCGAAACTCGGCGGGATCTTCGCCACGATCCTTGCGCTTATAGGCCCACACTACAGCCTGCACGAATAGTTCAGGATGTTCCTCAATGTAGCGCTCAAGGTTTGGAATCTGCTGCTGGTCTCCCCCTCGGAAAGAGCGAGCCAGAACCTCTAAATATGCGAATTCCAGTCCAGCTTTTTCCTCTAGAGTGAGGTCTGAGTTGCGATTGAGAAGCTGGAAGGCGCGCCGCACATCGTAGTCGTGCAGCTGGTACTCCCCAGCTTTATCCTGACTATTTTTCGCCATGGCAGATAGAGTCTGCACTAGGAGAGGTGGGTGTATTTCTTCAAGCTTGAAATGTATTGATGCGAAGGCTGCCCTCGGACGTTCGACTTCAAGCAGGCGGCGAACGCTCTCATTGTTTTCCTCAGGCGAGTCAAAAACATATTGTGGAACTACTTCAACCCAGTAACGACTCCGAGCTTCAGCCGAAAGTTGATCTACAAGCCCCCACGTAGAAGCCCGGTAAGGTGAAAGCAACAAGAGACGGAGCGTTTCCTCTTCGACCACTTTATCCCGCAGGCCCGCATATATGGCCTTTCTCCTATCCTCGTCCAACGACCAGAGCGCGCCGGCGACAATGCCATCACGACCCGAATAATTTTCTGCCGGACGCAGGCATTGCAAGATCAAATCTTCAATCTGCTCGTCGGTAAGTATGCCGGACACCAGGTGAGCACCGATTTGGCGTTGGGAATTTCCTTTTTCAGAGAGTGCGAGAATGCCCGGAATACCTCGTTCTTGCACAATGTCTGTCAGGGCTTCAACGCGGAGCTTTTCTATGCGTTGCTCACGCGCTCGGAAGTCCATCTCGTCTCCTGCGAGTTCGTCTGCCGACTCCTCAACCCATCCCTGCCGAAACAGCCATTCATACTTATTCACAATGTCCTTGGGCTGCAACTCCGCATAGACTGCCTTGGCTTTCTCCGTCAGGCTCGCTTGGCCTTCCTCATTGACCTTTTTACGCCCCCGGCGAGAGAGAACAGTCACACGAATTTTCTCGCGGATCTTCGCAACTTCCTCGTCAAGCGCGCCCGAGTTGCGCCACTCGTCGATAATCTCCCATACGCGCGCCTGATCCTCCGCCGCGAGTGCATGCAGCCTTGACACAAGGTCGCATAACATCTCGACAGTGTAGGACGGCCTGCTTAGCGCGACTTTTACCATCTCTCTGACGAATGCATGGATTGGTCCCCATGTTTTGAAAGGCTCCCCAAACCCGTAGCCGTCAGGACGCCACTTCGGCTTATGGCTATAGCCGCCGACGCCACTGCCGTAATCACCGAACTGCTGGAGGCAAACCCTCCACCCGACCGCCGGGTGCTTATCCAAAAGCATGCTGACCGCCTTCAGGCGCATCTCGTGGTTTGCCGCCGTCTGCGGCATCCATGCACGAAGAATGGAACCAAGCGATTCGATAGGCTTATTTGCCCAGTTATCGTTAATCTCTACCTCAGAAAGCTGGCCCAGAATCTTCACTACCCGCGGAAAGGTGGTCGGATTCCAAGCAAGTCCTTCGAGAGCCCAAAGCAGTCCAGTGCGCGGACATGAGCCAAAAACCCCGGTATCGGTAGGCCTCAGCAAGCCCATGACTTCGGACTTTTCTGCTCGCAGATCACGCTCGATGATATCAAGAAACTCGGCGGGAGCAGCTTCTGCATAAAGTGGAAGGTCGCGCCCATTAGCCTCTAGCTTTCTAGTCGTTACAGGCACAAGAAGATCACGCACGATTTTCGCGGCTTCAAATTCCCCATCAAAGCCAAGGTGCTTCCCGAAGAGATTCTTGCCGTACACAGCCAGCAAAACCAAAGTCTCGGAAACGCCTTCTCGCACAGCCCCCGAGAACTCTCGTCTTTTGCCATGAATGGCCGCCGCCCAACGATCTTTCTCGGGCAAGTCGAGGGCAGGATCATCTTCACCCAGTACAGTCCGCGCAACGTCAAGAAAGCGGTCAAGATCAGCCTTGGAGACCGTGCCCGCAATTGCGAAGAGGGAGTCGATTTTCGAAATCACCCCCCGATACCCACCAATTGACCAGACTGGAGAATCGTTGAGCCGCAACAAATCAAGAATGCGCTTTTCCAACACCTCAAAAGGTGCCTCAGCCAGATGGGACAGGATAGTTTGATCCGCCTTGTTCTGAGCGTCCCATGCGCCGACAAGAACAAGCGGAACAATCCCCGATGCGATTCTTGGATCTTCAGCCCAAGCAGGTGTGTGGATTGCCGGAATATTCGAGAGTTGACGTCGAAGAACCGTCAACGAACGCCCCGAGGCGTTAGTTAGTTTCGCTATGTCATCGCGCGATTTTCCCATCGCTTCCAGAGCTTTAGTGAACGGCTCGAACCCGAGCGGCTCCAACACGACATGAGGCTCCACGCTAGTAGCATTGCGGGGATAAACAACAATGGTTCGCAGCGATGTGCTGTAGGGCCCAAGCTCACGCTCCACTTCCCGCGTATGGGCTACTGCAATGAAATCGGTAGTGCCTTGGGCGAGTTTCGGGAGTACTCCTGCCTTGTCAAATACCAACACCCGATCCCTATACTGTTCAAACTCGGGGGGGGCCAAGACTTGATTTAAAAACGCCAGCGCCTCTTCAACGGAGTCAGCCGCTATTACTAAGGGATTCGCATCGTCTTTCGCCAGGAAGGATTTGATCTTGCCGTTCCACGCCTCATTCGCCGTAGTAAAAAGAGAAGGATGAAGCGCGGGGGCCGCTACGTTTGCCCAATCGCTCCAGCAACGCTCTAAGGTTCTGACACCATTAGAAGGACGATCCGTCTGGTTCGCAAACCAGGTCTGGGCCGCGAGTGATTGCTCCATCCACTGCTCAAGATCACTGGCGTCGTATGCACGAATGTCTTTCCAAAGCTTTTTGCTCTTCATATCCGCGACCCAGGCCGTCTTACCCGGCCACCGCCTTGGAGTGACAAAGACAAACGTAATATTTGCCCTTTCAGCGCTCTTGATAGCCCGGACGCTTTTTGCAAAATCCCCGTCTGCCTTGGCCTTGATGTCCGCGGTGACACCGAACTCCCACCCAGAGGCACCAGAAGGTATCCAAGGTGTGCCGGAACTGGCCTCAATGAAGCCATCCCAGCCGGCACGCTCGGCATCGTCGTTACCGGGGAAATCTACTTTCTGAAGATCACGTCCCGTGGAGTGAATGAGCGTTCGCAGCAGCACCGACAGCTTAGTGCGCGCAAGAATTGTCGTTGTGAACCAATTTACGAGATCGTTGGCTTGGACATTTAAAAAAGGGGGCACGTAAGTACGCGCCTTTTGAGCTGCGCCTGCCGTTTTATCACCCTGCGCGTCATATTCTGTCTGCAAATCGAGAATGGCCTTGGCGGAAATCCCGAAAGCACGTTCAAGACGTGCTGCCATATCGGGCGTTGCAGATACCTTCCCATTGAGAAAATTCGATAGGCCCGGGCGGCTAACGCCGATCAACTTCGCCACCTCAGTAACCGTGAGCCCACGAGGATCAAGGACGTTTTTCCGAACATAGGAACCGGGATGAAGGGGGAGGGAATCATCAGTCATGGTCGCTGCCTCTATGTAAAGTGTTACGTTACACTTTACACATTAAGTTCAAAAACGGTTCATTGCAATGTCTTTATGCAGCTCTTCCCGTAATCATCCTCCAAGATAGCGGCTCGCCAGCGTAGCTTTTGCCCATTCGATAAGCAGCAATGCCTTCCTTACTTACGTATCGAGCATGTCCCACTCATCACCCAAGACCCATCGCAGGGCAGAAAGCTTCCCATTGAGCACCCCCCATTCAAAGTCGCTCCAAGGCCCAGTATCTTCATATTTATCCCTGACTCGTTGAGCTGCAATTTTTGCTTGGTCGAGGGTATCTTCGTGAATCACATCATTGCCGTGGCGTTTTGTGCCAGCGGGGATTACCTCTATATCACCATTATCTAGGTGATACATCATGTTCATATGGCGGTTGTACCAAACTTTATCGAAGAGCTCGTCCATCGCAGACATGATTTCCTGAAGCCCACGAGTTTCGTCCTCCCAAGCAAAGCTATTCTCATAGTGAAATTCTTCAAGATCGAGCAGATCCTCGATGGCAGCGCTCGTGGCGTTAAAGAATAAAGAGCTGTTGCCGTCAAAAATATCTGCGAAATCGTCGTGTGGCTGCCTGTGGTCTTTGCCGGAAAAATCCGTCACATTGTGAGTGACAAATCTAAAGGTTTCGTACTCACTTATATGCGACAGCCGAAACTCTTGGAAAGTTTCTGCTAACATTGCATCAGCCACACTATTCTTCTGCTTATGGAACGGTGCCTTCTTAGCGATAGCCCGCTCTGCCGCTCTTATTTTTGCGGCATCAGAGATTATAACTTCGTGGGCCATGTCAAAAATTTTGGTAACACGATTTACTGTATTTTGATTAACTTCGGAAAGAATAGGCAATCTGTGATTAACATCATCTAAGGTCCTGAGCGCAGTATCTTTACCTTCACCGCCAAAAGACTCAACTACCCCTTTAATTACTCGAAATTCACTGGAGAGTCGTTTTCGCGTAGCCTCAATCACCCTTTCTTTATTTCGTTCGTACTCGGCACGTATCAGATCGGGCAGTAGTATTTTGATACTCCCATCCTCTACCAGATGCTCGATGGCAGTAAGCATTGGCAATTCAGCTTTTTTAGAGGAAATATCAAGCCAAACACATGTATCGAGCATTATTAGATGCATTAAAGCTCCCAAAAGTCATGAAAGTCAAAGACCTATACTATATAAGATCGTTACCTGATAATCGAAGGTGTTTCAAGATGCTATGACTTGAAGAACTACTGTCATGACACTTGAGGGGCTGCGCAGATATCATGGCATTGAGTTATTATTTCTACCGTCGTTTCTTCCGATCTTGCAACTTCTGCAGATTACTCCAGAAATCCTCATCAGTCCCAAATATGTCAGCAAGAACGCGAGCCTCATCATCCGTAAGACGACGCAAACCACAGATAATATCTTCAATATCCTGCTTGCAAACACCAATAGCTTCCGCCAGTTCATCATGAGACATACTCAGCGGTTTCAAAAATTCCTCTGCCAACATTTCTCCCACTGTCACAGGCCCGGCGGTATCTGCTTTTGTGTAGTATGCAAGAATCTCTGAACGCCCCAGCTCATACGTAAGCTCACCTGAAATAATACGTGCCTTAATGGACTCGTACAGTGGCGTACCACTGGGGTCCATTCCTTCAAATCTCAGGGAAGCCTCTGCTTTGCGGAAGCCCTCAATGCGTAACCGTGTATAGGGAGTCCTGGACATGTTTTTCCTTTGAATTGCAGGAGTAAAGTTCGCACAGTGAAATCGTCAGCTCACGCTACCTCGTTAACTGACGCACGTGACTTAAGATTTATTATTACCCGATAAGCTATCATCGGCAAAATCATCATGTTCGCGGTTATCCCGATGAGTAGCTGTCTGCTTACGTATCTGAGTCGCCAACTCCCCTCCAATAGTTTGTTGGACACGAGAAGAATTGCTACTTCGCTTCATTTTCTGGTACTCAGCAGCTCCGTTGGCCATGCTGCTTCCCATATGGCTTGCCATGCGGCCAGCTCGTGAGAATGAAGCAAACCCCTGACTTCCTCCACTGGTGCTAACTGAACTGCTCCCTGCTGACGAACCACCGGAACTGCCTGAGGGTTGGCCTCCAGAAGTATCTACAGAACCGGTATCTTCCCCGCCGCCAAATCCTCCACCGGAACTGCCTCCACCACCTGAACCAGATTCTTCGGCCATGGCAGCTTGCGCAGACTCGAACGCTGCCTTTAATGCAGAGGCTCCGCCGCTGAGTTGAGCTGATGCCCCTATTGCCATTGATCCAGCACCGCTGATGGCAGTAGCGGCAGCGCCGGTAATCATACCCGCCCCAAATCCACCAATCCCTTGTAAAGACCCCCCTCCTACAACACCTGATAACAACAGTGGTAGCTTATTCGTTAATACTAATAGGATAATTGACGCCAAAAGCAAAACGATAAGACTATTAAGATCAGGAACATCATCATTAATAAGAGAAAAATATTGATCTAAAAATGATTGTCCAATCCCAATAATTAATGTCATCGTGAATAATTGAATGCCAATCGATAAAACAGTTCGTAAGTAATTAATTGCTATATCAGAGGTCCATTTCGAACCACCAAATCCAAGCAATATAACTCCTGCATAACATAACACCCATGCAGAAACCAACATGATTAGCATATTTATCGCTATAAGGGACATCACTACCAAAACGATTATCGCGACCGTTATCATAATGGTGGATATCATTGGCGACCAAATTGATGCGGCTGAACTGACCTTTGTTAATATCGCAAACGCCATATCAACTATGCTTGAGGGCGAAATACCAGTACTTATTCCTAAAGCGTTTGCTGCAAGTTGTCTCATTGAATTAATTATGGATTGAGATATGGATGGGCCATTGATTAAAAGATAGTAAAAAAAACCAATGACGGCAAAAAAGCGAACTATTTCAGCAAGTACGCCTGTCAACCCTTCCCCTTGCATCGCCATCATACCAAATGTCCAAACCATACTTATTAATACCAGCCCCCAGAAGAGCCAATTTGCATAGTCAGCAATTACTGTTGTCCATGTACTGGCTACTTGTTGAAACTTATCTAATAAAGAATCAAGTAGCCCGCTACTATCTAATTGACCAGCATAGGCATTTATAGAAAAGAAAAGTATGATACCTAAAAAGGTGAGCTTACTTACTATTTTCATGATTACCATTCTCGTTTAGGGCTTGGTTTATTATTACTCCGTAGAGCACATTTATCGTATTTATGTTCATCAAATTTATTATCTGGCGTCGATAAACAATCTTTATCATTTTTATCGCAAGAACATATGGTCAATAAACTGATCAGAATAGATACAATCAAAAGATTATCTTTCATTCTGCGTTTCCTCACCAAATTCGCTTCGGGCTTGGTGTATTCTCTCCAGCTAACGCTTTTTCATCAGCGGCTATCTGTTGTGATTCTTTATCTGCCTGAGCCTGTGCCAGTGTTGCTGCAGCGTTTTGTTGGGCTACCAAAAGTGAGCGGATTTGCAGTAACTGATTTGTCTGTGCACTGGCAAGCTGGTTTGCCGCCTGAATAGCTTCCATTTGCCCTTGTGCGCCGCTTGCCTGAGTTTGTAATTCGGCAAGATTATCAGCATCGCTCTGCAGGGTGTTCTGCTGTTCGTCAATTACCTTAAATACTGCGTCATTGGCCTTTTTACGCGCCCCTGAGCTGTTCTGTTCAGCTTCACGCAGTGCACTAATTTCAGACGCGGTACATTCAACATTGCTGTTAAAGCAAGGTGATGTCCTGTAGTAGTTGACATCCTGATATCGTTTCAGGTACGCATCCAGACTCCCGGCCTGATTCTTGTAGTAATTAAGGGTATTCTGCACCTGCAACAATTTATTAATTGTTGAATTTGCCTGGTCCCAGATATAGGCCGCAGGAGCTACGGTGTTCTGCAGCATGTTTTCATACTGCTGCAGCTGCGTCTGGTACTGCTGGATTTGTTTAGTCACAGCCTGAACGTTGTTAACTGCGCTGATTGTGGTCTGAACCACATTTGTGCCATCAATAACGGGAATTCCGGCCTTCACCGGTAATGCGATGACGGACGCCACGAAAGGAACTATTAAAGCTTTTTTAGCGGCTAAAATCCCTCTTTGTAATGAAACCACTCGGAACATTAAATTCATTTGCTCACCTCTTTTTCATCAGTTCAGTAATATTTAACACACTGTCTGTTAACAGACGCAGGTATATAGGAAACCACACATTTATTTATCCAAAATTTTATCCATAATGTTCCTTAGTTCTTGCCGAGTTGATTCTATTTTCGCAAGCAAGGTTCTTATCAGTGTGGGTGAAAAATCAACTGTTCGAGGATCATTTGCGAGCCATAATTTAAGTAATCCGCCAAGTCGTCCAAGATCAGCGTTTACTCGGCTAAGTTCATTAACCTGTTTTATATCTGCGATAGAATCAACCTGATAACCCATTGCAACTCTACGAACAAAACAGGCAACACTTAATCCAGATGTTTCTGCATTTTCTTGGATGAGCATTTTTTCTTCTGGCAGACAGTACACCTTGATAGGCGTGCAATTTTTCCGTGTCTGTTTCTCTGTCATCTCGATCTCCAAAAAGGCGGTAGCCGATTAGCCTCGCAGAGCAGGATTCCCGTTGAGCAGCCCAGCTGCGAATAAGGGAAGGTAAAGTTGGGCCACCGTTCACGGTGGGCCTACTTTACATATCCTGCCCTCCAGTTGCCGTAGTATATCTGTGCACATCAATGTGTATTTCAGTGTACAGGATGTGTTTTCTTGGCGTATTAATGCAGGATTACTCGGGTAAAATCCTTCGGTATATCGTGAATCTCGACCCCGTCTCACTGGTTATAAACTCAGCCATAACTGATTTCATCGCACCTAACTCATAGGGAAATTTATCGGATTTTAGCGGCTAAAATTTCTAAAGCCTCCTAATCACAGCTAACCAATTATTTTATATGCTTAAAAACCTCTACCTCATGTGTCAACAATACAAACACAAGCAATTAATGTTTAGCTAAACAAACCCCAATAAAATTTACACTAAAAAATCTAATAGTGATAATCAGGAATGAATTTGACCCCATCGAGCTTATCCACAGTATCTTTCCTTTAACTACAGGTTAATTTTTATATAGGTTAAACCTACAGGAAAACACTACAGGGTGTTCTATAACCCTTTGTTATAAATTGATTTTACAACCATCCAAGTGACAGAACATGCGTATACCGAGACAAAACATGCGTAAACTTCGACAGAACATGCGCAGAATACTTTCTTTAAAGCGTGACAGAATATGCGTGGATAACTTTCTTCATCCCCAAGCTTATACACACTTGTAAAGTTTAAGTTGATAGACGTTCATCACGCTTCAATATCCCTCAGTTCTGTATTTTTTCCTTCGAGGTACTTGAGGAGCACCTGGTTTTATAAGAAGTCCTTTGTCGGTCGGTGTAGCGTCTAGCCCTGGCCATGCCCGCTGTACCTTTTCAAGCCCATCGTTAAACCGTCTCCTAAAGTCTCTGACATCGGAATAATTTGAACCCATTTGCTCCATCAAACCTAGCCAAGGGATAATTGTGCCTCGCTTTAAATAACTCACACGATACGTCGCCCAGCAATATATATCCAAGGCCATCGGAGAGCGCTTAATCAAACGCAATACTCTCATATCCAATGGGACAGGTTTATCTGTTATCAGTTGAAAAAATTTAGGTGACAACTCAACCCAAGACTCCCATAGAAAATCTTTCTCTGGTTGTTTTGCACTCCACAAAATATGGGATACATCCGCTACTCTGGCTCCCATTTCATCCTCACAAACATATCCACTTTCCTCATTTAACTCTGCAAACGTAACACTGACCGTAGTTTTAAATAATCGCCGCATCTGTTCTCGAAATGGATTTATAGAACCATTTTTTCCACCGGTTGAGCGAAGACCTAAGTCTTCCATGAAACGCCGTTGGGAGCGACCCAATTCAAGCTTACGTGCTTCCTGTTCTGTAATAAATCCTTTATCCAGTTTTGACTTATTTCTAACTGCTTGAGAACTAACCCAAACTAATAGCAATCGAGCATAGCAACCGAAAGGCAAACCTACTGCTGATGGTGCCATCATATGCATGGTTAAATTACCATTTTTACGGCACCACTCATTCAATCCTGGATTGCTGTGTGGTAGGGTTGCTTGAATTAAGAACCGAGCAATAAAACCAATTTCATTGGCTTCCAGAGCACTACACTCCTGGATTGCCAAAAGTTTATCTATATATCTCGTATTTCTCTTAACTTTCACTGACCCTTTTTTGTTTTGAGTCGGTTCCCTAGATGGAGCATCCATTACATATTTAATCATCATGATGACTCGCACTTACCAAAAAAAACCGGGTCTTGCTGCCTTTAAAGCCGATCTGCGCTTTTCTTCAATCCAGTTTTCAACCTCAGCTAAATCCCAAGCAACACTTCGGCTAGTCAAAACAATACGCTTAGGAAACTCACCACGCTGCTCCAAGTTATAGATTGTTCGATCAGACAAAGGAATCATCTTGAGTAATGTTCTGCGATTAATCAGCATTTTATTAGTCATTGACGAATTCATACCATATCTCCTTATCAACACTGTTTAGTAGATATTGCCTGAAGTTTCTTGTATCTTAGAGGTATCAATTGGACAAATAGGTTGGACATGAAAATATTTGAAACGGAAGAGAATGCGCAAAAAAGACTAGGGCTGTATTACATCCCTGTTTGGGAACATACTGATGAAACGGTAGTGCATGCCATCCGCATCTTTAGGGAAAAATGGCATTCATATTCTGATAAATCTAAACGGTACAACATCATAAAATTGATCAAAGAGTTGATTGATCTATCTGTATCGGAATATTTAAGTCGACTTCCAAATCATTATTTATCTTTTTGCCCTGCCTCAATAAAAAATTGTAACTATAGCGATCTTGTTAAACTCAGAGGCTTTTCTTATACGGCCGATCAAATTCACTTTCATCTGAGAAATTTTGTTAACCATAGTTCTCATACAGAGCAAGACATGTTTTTCATATCCACTCAGGACATGCTCAAATCATTTTTTATGTATTGTGAAGGAAACAGCCCAAAAAATTCAAAGCTAGCCCCCGATCTCTATGTAAATATGGAAAGAAAAACGCGAATTTGTGCCTTATGTGGAAACCCGACTGAATTTTCATCATTTATTAGATCATGGAAAGAGAATGGAGTTATTGAAGGTGAAGAAAACGAAGATAATGAGAAATTTGGAAAAAAAAAGAGACCAGACTTCAGTCAAACATACTGTCTAAATCACCGACCGAAACTGCACGATGGTTCTTGGAACGCGACCTACAAACAGGCAAAACGTTCTACAAAGCAATTTGAGCAAGAAGTCTTGAGGCTACGGAGACAAATTGCCCATCCAGATCGCTACAATGCAAAATCTGGAGATAATTTAGTTGATGAGTACTTTTATCATTACCTCTTTGATTCTTCACTGGATCCAACTAATGTCGCTGAACTGCGCAACTTAGCACGCAGAATGGTAGATTCGCGACTGACTGACAACAAAAAGCGAATACTGGTTCTTCATAAGCAAGGGCTTTCCAATCGCGAAATTGGTATAAAATTAGGGGGCTTAACAGGTAGTGTACTAACAAATCAAGCTATTTCTAAAGCCTTAGGAACGATTCGTGATGAGTTCATCTTATAAAATTCCATTTCTGGCAAAATTTTAGCGGCTAAAATCTCTCGCAGAAAAACTAAATACATAATACATTTTAATATTATCATCAACCAGTTATGTAAAATCTTCCGCGATTAAACGGTATTAAGATGATGGCTCATGGTGTTATGATTTATCATTTATAGCGCAGCTGTAAGCGATTATGCAAAATGGATCTCTGTGATATTACCTTACCAGTAAACCACAGAAGCTGATCTGTAATGACATAGGGCTGATCAATTCTATGGTTATGCAATGGCTCATCACCTTACTTGCCTCTGATCATGAAAGGCATTGGTTTTCCTGCGAGTAAGTCTAAGCCAAAGGGTCGTTTACAGTTGCCCTTCCCTCTGCTCAATAGGTGCTATCTTACTTGCTGAATCATAGAGGTGGCATTTAGAGACATAGATGCCTTCATATTTTAGCGGCTAAAATTTTCCTTCTGTCGCCAGAAAAAGATTGATTACAATTTAATTTATTATCAATTACTTACCCATTCATCAATCATATTCGCCCAATCTTGTAGCATCTCAGCCCTCTGCTCACGATATTCAGCCTTGTTATAAACAGCTCGTACCCCCTTTTGTTCATGGGCAAGGCACTTCTCAATCCAGTCAGTATTATACCCGGCCTCATGTAGCAAGGTGCTGGCAGTACGCCGTAAGTCATGGGGGCCAAACTTAGGCAACAACTCCCCTTCTTTCTGTGCCTGACGATACGTCAGTGTCAAAACCCGGTTTAAAGTAGCGCTACTCATAGGTGCATCGGAATCGTAGCGCGAAGGAAGGATAAAATCAGAGCTACCGGCAAAGGTTTTAAGAGCAATCAAAATATCCATTGCCTGTTGGGGAAGAAAAACCAAATGTGGATTACGTCGTTTCATCCTCTCCTTTGGTATCGTCCATAATGCTTCACTAAAATTGATCTCGCTCCAAGTCGCGTTAGTAAGCTCGCTTTTACGTACCATCGTTAACAGCAAAAGTTTAACCGCTGCTCTGATTGATGGCGTCGTTCCTACCCGTTCCATATACCGATACATCAGACCGATTTCAACTGGCGTCAATGCCCTGTCACGAGGCTCAAATTTCGCTATGCTTGCAGGCCGTACCAGATCAGCTGGATTCTCCACCTTCTGACCGCGCTCAATAGCCCAGCGATAGACTTGCAATACAATCTCTCTGGCGTGTACAGCTGTCGCCGGTGCCCCTCTCTCGACAATGTTATCGGTTAATGCACGTAAGTCTTCATGTGTAATCTCGCTAAGTTTCTGCTGGGCAAATTTTGACTTCAACTCCCTTTGATATACCGAACGCCGCATATCACGTGTCGATTCAGCCATTTGATAACCGCGTAACCATTTCTCAGCCCACGCACCAAAAGTCTCAGCATCTTTGATACGCGCTTTATCTCTGGCTTTTTCCCTAGCAGGCGATCTTCCACTGGCAACCATTTTTTTGGCTTCATTGAGCCGTTCACGCGCTTCTGCAAGCGTGATCCCTCCAACAACATAGCGGCCAAAAGTAACGGTCTCCTGTCTTCCGTTTATTGAATAGTTATAACGAAATGAAATAGTTCCAGCCGGAGTGACCGCAACATACAGACCATCACGGTCATTAACTTTATAGAGTTTCTCCTTCGGCTTAAGGTGACGCAGCCTGGTGTCAGTCAACATGGTTTATTGTTTTCCTTTATCAAAAAATACCATGTTGTAAAAAATCCAGAAAAGTCATTTAACTCTCTGTTTTTAATTGAGTTATAAAAAACAAATACCATAACTCAACCGAAATTTATCACATGGTACTTTTTCAAACCTGAATTCAAAACCAGAGAGTACCATCAAAAATTCCATTGAAAAAACCGTGCTTCCCGTTGCTAAAAGCTGCCAGAAAGTGCCAGACACAAAAACAAAAAAGCCCGCAGTTACGCGGGCTTAGAGGTACTTTACTGCTTTTACGTGCAGGCTGTTGCCAGACGTTAAATCATTCCCACTCTATTGTTGCCGGCGGTTTACCGCTGATGTCATACACCACGCGGGAAATACCGTCGACTTCATTGATGATGCGGTTAGACACGCGGCCGAGGAAATCGTACGGCAGATGCGCCCAGTGGGCGGTCATAAAGTCGATGGTTTCCACCGCGCGCAGGGACACCACCCAGTCGTACTTACGACCATCGCCCATCACGCCGACGGAGCGAACCGGCAGGAACACAGTGAACGCCTGGCTCACTTTGTTATACAGATCGGCTTTGTGCAGCTCTTCAATAAAAATAGCATCCGCGCGACGCAGCAGGTCGCAGTACTCCTTCTTCACTTCGCCCAGCACGCGAACGCCAAGACCCGGCCCCGGGAACGGATGACGGTACAGCATGTCGTACGGCAGACCCAGTTCGAGACCAATCTTACGCACTTCATCTTTGAACAACTCACGCAGCGGTTCAACGAGGCCCATCTTCATCTCTTTCGGTAATCCGCCCACGTTGTGGTGAGATTTGATGACGTGCGCTTTACCGGTCGTGGAGGCCGCAGACTCAATGACATCAGGGTAGATAGTGCCTTGCGCCAGCCATTTAACATCTTCCAGCTTCAGCGCCTCTTCGTCGAATACCTCAACGAACACGCGGCCAATGATTTTACGCTTCGCTTCAGGATCGTTTTCCCCCGCCAGCGCGGCCAGGAAGCGGGATTCGCCTTCCACATGAACGATGTTCAGACCGAAACGGTCGCCAAACATATCCATCACCTGTTGTGCTTCGTTCAGGCGCAGCAGACCGTTATCCACAAATACACAGGTCAGATTTTTGCCGATAGCGCGGTGCAGCAGCATCGCGGTAACAGAGGAATCCACGCCGCCTGACAGGCCAAGGATCACTTTATCGTCGCCGACCTGCTGACGAATACGCTCGATGGCATCGTCAATAATTTTCGCTGGCGTCCACAGCGCTTCACACTGGCAGATCTCAAGCACAAAGCGCTCCAGCATACGCAGTCCCTGACGAGTATGGGTCACTTCAGGATGGAACTGCACGCCATAGAAACGCTTCTCTTCATTAGCCATAATGGCAAACGGGCAGGTTTCGGTGCTGGCGACGGTGACGAAGTCAGACGGAATGGCGGTAACTTTATCGCCGTGGCTCATCCAGACATCCAGCATAGCCTTGCCATCCGCGCTCAGCGCATCTTCAATACCATGGATCAGCGCGCTATCGGTCTGAACTTCAACCTGCGCATAGCCGAATTCACGCTCATTGGACGCTTCAACATGACCGCCAAGCTGCATCGCCATGGTCTGCATACCGTAGCATACGCCAAATACCGGCACGCCTGCTTCGAAGACATACTCCGGCGCGCGCGGGCTGTTATCTTCGGTAGTGCTTTCCGGGCCACCGGAAAGAATGATGCCGTTAGGATTGAACTCACGAATTTGAGCTTCAGTCACGTCCCATGCCCACAGTTCACAATAGACACCTAATTCACGCACGCGACGCGCAACCAGTTGGGTATACTGAGAACCGAAGTCCAGGATAAGAATACGATGTTTATGAATGTTATCCGTCATTGACGATAATTCCGAGGCAAGTGATACAGGTTAAATAAATCGCCCGGCACATGGCCGGGCGATGAAAATCAGGAGCCCATCCGGTAGTTCGGGGATTCCTTGGTGATGGTCACGTCGTGAACGTGGCTCTCCTGGATACCCGCGCCGCTGATGCGCACGAATTCCGCTTTGGTCCGTAGTGTATCGATAGTACCACAACCGGTCAGCCCCATACAGGAGCGCAGGCCACCCATCTGCTGGTGAATGATCTCTTTCAGACGGCCTTTATAGGCGACGCGGCCTTCGATACCTTCCGGCACCAGTTTGTCGGCAGCATTGTCGCTCTGGAAGTAACGGTCGGAGGAGCCTTTGGACATCGCGCCAAGGGAGCCCATACCACGGTAAGATTTATAAGAACGCCCCTGATAAAGTTCAATTTCGCCCGGGGATTCTTCGGTACCGGCCAGCATAGAGCCAACCATTACCGCCGCCGCGCCTGCGGCAATCGCTTTGGCGATATCGCCGGAGAAACGGATACCACCATCAGCAACCACCGGAATACCGGTACCTTCCAGCGCTTCAACCGCATCGGATACTGCCGTGATCTGCGGAACGCCCACGCCGGTGACGATACGCGTGGTACAGATGGAGCCAGGACCGATCCCTACTTTCACCGCGCTCACGCCCGCTTCAGCCAGCGCCCGCGCGCCCGCGCCGGTGGCAACGTTGCCGCCGATAATCTGCAGATCAGGATATTTAGCGCGAGTTTCACGAATACGCTGCAATACGCCTTCGGAATGACCGTGAGAGGAGTCGATCAGCAGAATATCAACGCCCGCAGCAACCAGCGCATCTACGCGCTCTTCGTTACCCGCGCCTGCGCCAACTGCGGCGCCAACACGTAAGCGGCCCTGCTCATCTTTACAGGCGTTCGGTTTACGTTCCGCTTTCTGGAAATCTTTAACCGTGATCATGCCGCGAAGATGGAAGCTGTCATCCACAACCAGCGCTTTCTCAACGCGTTTTTCATGCATTTTGGCAAACACCACTTCGCGGCTTTCACCTTCGCGAACGGTGACCAGACGCTCTTTCGGCGTCATATAAACGCTAACCGGTTGATTCAGATCGGTCACGAAACGCACATCACGACCGGTGATAATACCGACCAGTTCGTTGTCTTCAGTCACCACCGGATAACCCGCAAAACCGTTACGTTCGGTCAGTTCTTTCACTTCCCGCAGCGTGGTGGTCGGCAGGACGGTCTGCGGATCGGTTACCACGCCGGACTCATGCTTCTTCACACGCCTGACTTCTTCAGCCTGGCGCTCGATGGACATATTTTTATGAATAAAGCCGATGCCGCCTTCCTGTGCCAGAGCAATTGCCAGACGCGCCTCGGTCACGGTATCCATTGCTGCGGAGAGCATAGGAATATTCAGACGAATGGTTTTCGTCAACTGAGTGCTGAGATCGGCGGTATTTGGCAGAACGGTTGAATGAGCGGGAACGAGGAGGACGTCGTCAAACGTCAGAGCTTCTTTAGCGATACGTAGCATGGGCAATATCTCGACCAGGGTGGATAAATATTGCCGTGGCATTATACAGAGCGTAACCGATTGCATCTACCCTTTTTTGAAAATAATACTTGCGATCCCCTCTGAGCAGGTTACTATCGACTGAATAACCTGCTGATTTAAAATTTGATCTTGCTCACATGTTTCCATCCCAGTCACCCTCAATTTACACGGTAAGTCGCCTGAATCAGGCGGTTCGTCTGCTGCTGGAACGTGAAATGGGGCAGGTATGGATTAGCGGCGAGATTTCAAATTTCAGCCAGCCATCATCAGGCCACTGGTACTTCACCTTAAAGGACGATAACGCTCAGGTGCGCTGCGCGATGTTCCGCAACAGCAACCGCCGCGTCACTTTTCGCCCACAGCACGGGCAGCAGGTGCTGGTGCGCGCGAATGTTACCCTTTACGAACCACGCGGCGATTATCAAATCATCGTTGAAAGTATGCAGCCAGCAGGTGAAGGTCTGCTTCAGCAGAAGTATGAGCAGCTCAAGGTGATGTTGTCTGCAGAAGGGTTGTTCGATCAGCAGCATAAACAGCCCCTCCCCTCACCGGCACACTGCACCGGCATTATTACGTCAAAAACCGGCGCCGCACTGCACGATATTTTGCAGGTGCTCAAGCGTCGCGATCCCTCGCTACCGGTTATTATTTACCCGACCGCCGTTCAGGGCGATGACGCCCCAGGGCAGATCGTTCGCGCGATTGAGCTGGCCAACGCGCGTCAGGAGTGCGATGTGCTTATCGTCGGGCGCGGCGGCGGTTCACTGGAAGATTTATGGAGCTTTAACGACGAGCGGGTCGCGCGGGCGATTTTTGCCAGTCAAATTCCAATCGTCAGCGCGGTAGGCCATGAAACCGACGTCACTATCGCTGATTTCGTCGCTGATCTACGGGCGCCAACGCCTTCCGCCGCGGCGGAGATTGTCAGCCGTAACCAGCAGGAGCTGCTGCGCCAGATACAATCCGGGCAGCAGCGTCTGGAAATGGCGATGGACTACTTCCTTGCCAACCGCCATCGTCGCTTTACCCAGCTTTTTCACCGCCTGCAACAGCAGCATCCCCAGTTGCGGCTGGCTCGCCAGCAAACGGAACTGGAAAGATTGCGTCAGCGCATGCGTTTCGCCCTTGAGGCGCAAATGAAGCGCGCCGACCAGCGCCAGCAGCGCGCCATACAGCGCCTGAATCAGCAAAACCCGCAGCCGCGTATTCACCGTGCCCAGAGCCGTATTCAGCAACTCGAATACCGACTGGCGGAAAACATCCGTGCACGACTTGCTGAACAGCGCGAACGCTTCGGTAATATGGTCACGCACCTGGAAGCCGTCAGTCCACTGGCCACCCTCGCCCGCGGCTATAGCGTGACTTCCGCCAGCAACGGTACCGTGCTGAAGCAGACCAAACAGGTACGCGAAGGAGATCTCCTCACCACTCGCCTGAACGATGGCTGGGTAGAGAGCGAGGTAAAAACGGTTACGCCGGTGAAGAAAACCCGGGTAAAAAAGAAGTAAGGCCAGTTACTCTACCGCTTCCCACTCAACGCGTTTTTTCGAAATCAGCCCGTGTCCGTTCTGACAAAAGTAATCCACCGCGCCGCAGGCTTTTAAAACGTCCAGCGGCTTATGGCACTCCGGGCAGCGAGCTTCCACTGCAAAATCTTTCGCACAATGCTCACAATGAACGCTATTGGCCTGTACCTCAAGCGGGGCGCGGCATACGGGGCAATCAAATTCCATAGTGACTCCTGATGAAGTTGGTCTTGCGCGATTTTATCATGTTTCAGGTTTGATAAAGCCTGCGTACATAACTGCCTTTTCGGTTTGATATGGTGAAAATAGCGCATTTTTTGTTTTCACCTGGTATCCGTTACCGCACAGCAACCTGCTGATGAGCGATACACTTCCGACGGTTTCGTCCAGTGGACCGGAACAACCTAATAATTGCCCAATAAAATAGTTTTATTCGTAAACTTTAAACATCTTTATCAAAAATTTTGATTTAGGTTAAGTCTCTATTTAAGTTCAACAGTAATCGCACTCTCTGTGGCGCGTCTTTCCTGCTTTTCTCACTGAAACCTGTCGTATTACACACCGTATCCGCCCTTTAACCAGGCCACCAAACCAACCCTTGACAACATCATTTCATTTTCGGGTAGATACCGACCCACAATTAATAATGATAATGTTTATTAAAATTATTATTAATAAGAACCATTATTCAGGGATAAAAAATGCAGTACTCGAAGATAGCAACATTAATAACACTCCTGATGGCAGGAAACGCCAGCGCCGCTGCTGAACAAACAATCGTAGTTAATGGCAACATCCTCGGTGACTCTCGCGCTGAAGCGGTAAAAACATGGGCCGGAAGCCGGACCGTTATCAGCAATGAACAATTAGAAAAAGGGGCGAATCGCACACTGGATGATGCCCTACAGCGCGTTCCCGGAGTAAAAATTCAGGATGAAACGGGGACCGGAGTTCTGCCACAAATCGCGATCCGCGGTTTGTACGACAGTCGCAGCGGCCGAGCGCAAATCCTTGAAGATGGGATCCCCCTGGCGCTGGCACCATACGGACAAGAGGGAATGTCGCTTTCCCGGTGACGTTTGCCACCATTGACCGTATCGATGTGGTTCGCGGCGGTGCGGCTGTACAGTACGGTCCCAACAATGTCGGCGGCGTAATAAATCTGATCAGTAAACCCATCCCGTTGAAATGGGAGAATGAGATCTCAGAGCGAGCCACCTTTTATGGTAAGGGCCGCAACCTGTGGGACACCTACCTGAGAACTGGCGGAATGTTGAACGATGATTTTGGCTTGCAGGTTGAAGCCAATCAGGTAAAAGGTAACTCTTTCCGCGAACACAGCGACAGTAAAGTGCAAAATTTCCGCATAAGAGGTCTCTGGAACATCAATGAAGACACAACCCTAAACCTCTCATACCAATACTACGATGCACATGCAGATCTCGCCGGCGCGCTATCGGCTGAGGACTATCAGCATGATCGCAGGCAGAGCACTCGTCCGTGGGACGATTATGATGGCCATACCAAACGCTACAGCGCTGTCTATAACCAGCTATTAGGATCCCTGGGAATCATCGACTCTGCCGAATTTAACTGGCTATTTTTCGGGCATAACTCCGATCGCGATTTTCATGTCGGAATGAGTAAAGTCTCCGGCCAGACATGGAACCCTTCGCTACCTGCAGACATCGTACAAAACTCTCCGCGACACTTTAAGGTATGGGGTACGGAGCCACGTCTGAGCATGGATATTACGGGCGATAACGTCAATCAACAGTGGATCATTGGTGGTCGTTTTGTCAGTGAAAAAATTGATTATCAGGTACGCCAGAAAACCCTCGCCACAGGTACAACCGCGGTAACCCGCGACTGGAGTTTTAATGATAAGGCTTGGGCCGGTTACATCAGCGACGCCATAAAACTCTTCGATGATTCATTAACTATTACTCCGGGTATGCGTTTCGAACATGTCAGCGAAAAGTACACTGACAACAATACGGGTCTGCATACCTCTTCCCCTGACGACCAGTGGTTACCCGGGCTGACCGTAGGTTATCAAATGACGCCGCAATGGTTCCTGTATGCTGATATGCAAAAGAGCCTTCGCCCCGTACAGGTCACGCAAATTGTAAAAGGCGGAGATGTCAACTCGGAGCTGGCCTGGAACTATGAAAGCGGCGTGCGCTATACGCCGACAAAAAATATCAGCCTGCATGCGGATATTTACCGAATCGACTATAAAGATCAAATCTCTTACGACAGCACATCAGACAGCTATCTCAATATAGGCCGTACCCGACATCAGGGGATTGAGCTGGAAGGGTTCTGGAGTCCAGACGTGGTTAGCGGGCTAAAATTGCATGCAGGGTACGCATATCTGCAGGCAGAACAACGTAATGGCGTCAACCGAGGAAAAGAAGTGCCATACGCCTCGCGCAATCAGGTAACACTCGACGGTAATTATGACTGGCGTGGTACAACCTTTACTCTCGCGGGTTACTACTTCAGTAAATCTTATTCCGATGCAGCAAACACGCTTGATGAAAATAGCACCGACTCAGTAGGACAACTGCCATCCTATTGGGTATGGAACGCACAGGTTAGCCGCGATCTCTACAAATCCGGCAACACCGTTTTGAACGGTTATATTGGTATCAATAATCTCTTTAATCGTGATTACTGGTTCCGCGGAATAGACACCAGCCCGTGGGGACGTCAACCCGCACCGGGGCGTTCGGTTACCGCTGGCGTTAGTATGAAATTCTAACCATCATAAAAGCCAGTTTATATTTGAACTGGCTTTACTACTCACCCCGGTCTCACAAACAAGAAAACCTCAGTTTTACCACTCCGGCACTGGCATCGTTTCACTATTGGTGAATAACGCTGTGTTAAAAAAATAGACATGGGCGATCCTGCCAATTAAATTATTTATATAGCAAGATAAAAAGGATTAGCAGGCTGAAAACATCAAAACCGCTGTATCCGAATCACGAATTTCAACTCATTGATTCCGCTGACGCCATTCTTTAACCATCTCTTTTGTCACTTCTTTTTTATAACAAATCGGCGAGTAACCTCCGGCTTTGCTCCAGGCGCTGCGGCGACCGCATGAACTTCCGTTACGTGCCGTATTAAATGGGCAGGCGCATGTACCGGGGTAGGAAGCGATAGAGTCGTCAATAATCCTCTGCTTCACCTGGTTATCTGTTAACGGAGCCAATTTGGCGATAGCCATATCTGACGCCAGGATAAAACCAGCAGCAAGCAACGAAATAGTCACTAATTTGATGTTCATTTGACTCTCTCCGGGCAGTTGATAAACATCCAGAGTATGCGTTGAATAGTAAATCAATATTGTTCTTTACCAACCGCATCAGTCTACCTATTAAAAATAGTAGTTTACGCGGTATGACACAGGAGATCCGTCTGACTAATATTAAATAATATATGATCTACAGAATTTGGGCGCCGGGAAAATTCGGGTAAGACGATCAGGCTAAATTAATCTTCAAAGATAAAAATATCAATATTATCAAGCCGCCTGATTCCGGCCCGTCACTATAGCAATGTTCTTACTACAGCAAAAAGCTAAGTGGGATATCGAGCTCTTTCCAGAGCAGTACTGATTAATAACACCTCATCTTGTTTCAAAAAATACGTTGGCTTTGCCATAAAAAACTGCACCTTACTTAGTCGGTGTCCAACTTTTAGGGTGCAGTTCACGTTCACAGATGCGGCTTCGTATTTCTCGCCAGTGGATCGCTTATTTGCTTTTCTTGATATGTTTAATCAGGCGCTTACGCTTACGCATCTGGTTCGGCGTCAGGGTATTGCGTTTGTTGGCAAACGGGTTCTCCCCTTCCTTGAACTGAATACGAATAGGCGTCCCCATCACTTCCAGCGATTTGCGGAAGTAGTTCATCAGATAACGTTTGTAAGAATCCGGCAGATCTTTCACCTGGTTACCGTGGATCACCACGATTGGCGGGTTATAGCCACCAGCATGGGCATATTTCAGCTTCACGCGACGACCGCGCACCAGCGGCGGCTGATGATCTTCGGCAGCCATGGTCATGATGCGGGTCAGCATCGCGGTGCCCACGCGACGGGTTGCGCTGTCGTAGGCCTCACGTACGGATTCAAACAGGTTGCCGACGCCGCTACCATGCAGCGCGGAGATAAAATGCACCCGGGCAAAATCGATAAAGCCCAGACGGAAGTCCAGGGTCTCTTTCACCTGCTCTTTCACTTCCTGGCTCAGACCGTCCCATTTATTGACGACAATCACCAGCGAGCGACCGCTATTGAGGATAAAGCCCAGCAGGGACAAATCCTGGTCGGAGATACCTTCTCGCGCATCAATCACCAGCAGCACGACGTTAGCGTCTTCAATTGCCTGCAGGGTTTTGATAACCGAAAATTTCTCTACAACGTCAGATATTTTACCGCGCTTACGCACGCCCGCGGTATCGATAAGCACATATTCACGCTCATCACGTTCCATTGGGATATAGATACTGTCACGAGTCGTGCCCGGCATATCGTAAACCACCACACGCTCTTCGCCCAGGATGCGGTTGGTGAGCGTTGACTTACCTACGTTCGGGCGACCGACAATGGCCAGCTTAATTGGCAGATCCTGCGGGTTAAAGTCATCTTCCGGCTCGGCAACGTCTTCACCGTTCTGTTCCGCTTCAAACTGCGCCCAGTATGCCGCGTCGTCATCAACTTCTTCTGGCGGATTCACTTCGTCAACCCACGGCAGAAGCACATGCTCCAGCAGGCTGGTCACGCCGCGACCATGTGAAGCAGCGATCGGATAAATATCGCCTAACCCCAGCGACCAGAAATCAGCAATCGCCTGATCGGCATCAATACCGTCAGTTTTGTTTGCCACCAGGAAGGTTGGCTTTTCACGAGAGCGCAGATGTTTAGCAATCGCCGAATCCGCAGGCATCAGACCAGCACGCGCATCGACCATAAACAGCACTACGTCCGCTTCTTCAATCGCCAGCAACGACTGCTCCGCCATCCGCGTCTCAACGCCATCTTCGGTACCGTCGATCCCGCCAGTATCGATACAGATAAATTCACGGCCTTCCACTTCAGCACGACCGTACTTACGGTCACGAGTCAGCCCCGGAAAATCCGCGACCAACGCATCACGAGTGCGCGTTAAGCGGTTAAAAAGCGTGGATTTTCCAACGTTAGGGCGCCCGACAAGCGCGACCACAGGTATCATGTTAAATGCCTCATACAAAAATCGATACAACGCCGTATATCGCGACGTTTTTTAAAAAGTCAAAACGGCCCCTGTCTGCCAGGGGCCGTTTCTCAAAACCAGACAACTGCCGTATTTAAAGCGTAATCGCGTACAGCGTGCCGTCTTTGGCCTGGATCAGCAACTTACCGTCAGCAACGATCGGATCGGTCAGGAAGCCTGAGCTGTCCACCTTCTGCTGAGCGACAAAGTGACCATCTTCGGGATTGATCCAGTGCATATAACCTTCGCTATCGCCAACAACCAGGTTGCCATTATACAACGCAGGCGCCGTCAACAGACGATGCAGTAGATCGCTTTGCGTCCACAGCGTCACGCCGCCATCGGTGGTCAGCGCCAGCAGGCGATCGTTCTGGTCTACCAGGTAAATACGGTTTCCGTCAACGATAAAGTCGTTTACCGAGCCCAGTTCACGTTTCCACATAATCTGACCACTGCGCAGATCAAGCGCTGTCAGATTGCCGTTATAAGCCAGCACATAAACCACACCGTTCACGATAACCGGCGTCGTATCAACGTCATTAAGACGATCGATTTCAGTCGGCCCGGTCGCTGTAGAAATGCGCTGTTGCCAAATCATTTGCCCTTGCTGCATCAGCACCGCGCTGACGCGGCCGTTATCACCGCCAACAATAGCGGCGCCATAGGCGGTAGCCGGCGCGGATTCACCGCGCAGGGAGAGTGCGGGCATATCAAGGTTAACGGTCCATTTTATCGCCCCATCGGCTTCGTTCAGCGCCTGCAACTGACCGTTGGAGGTATGGATCAGGACCATGCCGTCGCTCACGACCGGACGAGACATCGCTTCGCCCGCAACGCTCGTCTCCCATGCGACGCTACCGTCGCTGGTATTCAGCGCATAAACTTTGGCCTTTTCGCTACCGATATAAACATGGCCGCCGGAAACAGTGACGCCGCCGGAAAGCAACGCAGGCGCACGTGAGAACCAGCCGTCTTTCTCAGCCAGGTTAACCGACCATACCTCTTTACCGTCGCCTGAGCTCAGGGCCTTAACGGTACCTTTACGATCGGCGGCATACACCACACCATCAGCAAAAGCTGGGTGCAGATTAGAGTAGAATTCGCCAATACCGTCGCCGACAGAGGTGCTCCAGGACGTGGACGGCGTAAACTGGTTTTCCACCGTCGGCAGTGGCGACATCTTCACCACATCTTCTTCGCCGTTGAACAACGAACAACCGCTCAATAAGGTAACGGAAAGCAGCCCTGGCAAAAGTAATTTACGCAATTGCATCGAGTCCCTCTCAGATGGACAAATTATTTATTTTCATACGCATCATTTCGCTGAGCGCCGGTGAAGCATCGCTTGTCGAGCCAGCTTCCCAGGCCGCTTTCGCCCCTTGCTTATCGCCTTTACTCAGCAGGATCTCGCCGCGCAAATCGGCAACAATCGCCGTCCAGCCTTCGCCTTTCACGGCATCCAGGGTTTTCAGCGCCGCATCGGGTTGCTTAAGCTGCAGTTGTACACGCGCAAGACGCAAATTGATAACCGATTTCAGGTTATCATCAGAAGCGGCCGCCAGCCCCTGCTGAAGCTGCTTTTCAGCACTCTGCAGGTCGTTTTTATCAACAAACTGCTGCGCCAGCTCAAGCGAAGCAAAGGCACCATAGGTGTTTTTGCTGTCGGCGGCAAACTTCTGCGCGGCGTTCAGCGCATCTGGCTTATCCGATTTGAGCGCGGAAATCGCATTCTCATAAGCCAGCGATGAGCCTCTGGCGGTATCTAACTGATGGGAGGTCCAGTAGCGCCAGCCAACCAGTGCGCCAACGCCTAAAATCACCCCGACGGCCAGCGCTTTGCCATTTTCGGCAAAGAAACGCTTAAGCGCATCGACCTGATCATTTTCGTTATTGTAAATTTCCACGCAGTCCTTCTCCTGACTAATGATTCCCGGGAGATTACCCCAGAAGTGTGCGCAAATGCGCGGCAACGCTATCCTGCGTTACGGTAGTTTGCTCACCTGAGCGTAAATCTTTCACTACCACGTTTCCGTCAGCGATTTCTGATTCACCCAGCACCAGCGCAACGCGCGCGCCCCATTTATCAGCGCGCGCAAACTGCTTCTTAAAGTTGCCGCCGCCGTGGTTGGTCATCAGCTTAACGCCGGGTAACGCATCGCGTACCTGCTCAGCCAGACGCATTGCTGCAGACTGGGTGCCGGTTCCGGAGGCTACCAGGTATATATCGACAACAGGATCGGCTTTAAATTCCGGATTCACTGCCTGGACCAGTAAAACAAGACGTTCCAGCCCCATCGCAAAACCTACGCCAGGCGCGGCGCGGCCACCGAGCTGCTCAACCAGACCGTCATAACGGCCGCCAGCGCAGACGGTCCCCTGGGAACCAAGGCTGGTGGTTACCCACTCAAATACCGTGCGGTTGTAATAATCAAGACCGCGCACCAGACGCTGATTCACGGTATAGCGGATACCGGCATCATCCAGCAGCGCGCACAGCCCGGCAAAGTGCGCTTTAGACTCTTCATCCAGATAGTCGCCCAGCGCCGGCGCGTCGTTCAGCAGCGCCTGTACCTCAGGATTTTTCGAATCCAGCACGCGTAGCGGGTTGCTGTACATGCGGCGTTTGCAGTCTTCATCAAGCTTATCTTTAAATTGTTCAAGATAGGCCACCAGTGCGTCGCGATAGTTGGCGCGGGCTTCCAGCGAACCGATAGAGTTCAGCTCCAGGGCAACATGGCCGGAGATACCCAGTTCACGCCACCAGCGGGCGGTGAGCATAATCAGTTCCGCGTCGATGTCCGGGCCCTGCAGGCCAAAAACTTCTGCGCCTATCTGGTGGAACTGGCGATAGCGCCCCTTTTGCGGACGCTCATGACGGAACATCGGCCCGATGTACCACAGGCGTTGCTCTTGATTGTACAGGAGACCATGTTCAATACCGGCGCGCACGCAACCAGCGGTACCTTCCGGACGCAGGGTCAGGCTATCGCCGTTGCGGTCCTCAAAGGTGTACATCTCTTTTTCAACCACGTCGGTCACTTCACCGATAGCGCGTTTGAATAACGGGGTCTGCTCTACAATCGGCAAACGGATCTCGCTGTAACCGTAGCTACCAAGCACCTGCTTCAGTGAGCCTTCAATGCGCTGCCAGAGAGCGGTTTCGCCCGGCAGATAATCGTTCATGCCACGGATGGCTTGAATGTTCTTTGCCACGTTTAGTCTCTTTATATATACAAAAATGAACCCCGACGCTTCGCGCCCGCAGGTTCAATCATACACGGGAAGCGTATCGCTTCCCAATACGTTATTTCGCTTCAACCTGCTGAATATCGATACGACGCGCTTCATCAAGCATCGAAGCTTTCGCACGAATACGCGCTTCCAGTTGCGCGATCATATCGTCGTTATCCAGCCTGTCTTTACGCACGCCATCTTCGTACAAGCCACTTTTTTTATTGCCGCCGGTCACGCCAAGCGTCGAAACCAGCGCCTCGCCGGGACCGTTTACAACACAGCCAATGATCGAAATATCCATTGGCGTAATGATATCTTCCAGGCGCTGCTCCAGCGCATTGACGGTACCGATAACGTCAAATTCCTGGCGAGAACAGGTCGGGCAGGCAATAAAGTTGATGCCGCGAGAGCGGATTCGCAGCGACTTCAGAATATCGAAGCCGACTTTAATCTCTTCAACCGGATCCGCCGCGAGGGAAACACGCAGGGTATCGCCGATCCCTTCGGAAAGCAGTAAACCGAGCCCGATAGCGGACTTCACCGCGCCGCTGCGCGCGCCGCCCGCTTCGGTGATCCCAAGATGCAGAGGCTGCTCGATCTGTTTAGCCAACAGACGATAGGATTCGACCGCGAGGAAGACATCGGACGCTTTTACGCTGACCTTGAACTGATCAAAATTCAGACGATCGAGATGATCAACATGACGCATCGCTGACTCCAGAAGCGCCTGTGGGGTCGGCTCGCCGTATTTTTCCTGGAGATCTCTTTCCAGTGAACCGGCATTCACGCCAATGCGAATGGGGATATTTTTATCACGAGCGCAATCCACCACCATGCGGATACGCTCTTCATTGCCGATATTACCCGGGTTAATACGCAGGCAATCGACGCCATATTCCGCCACTTTCAGCGCAATTCGGTAATCGAAGTGGATATCGGCGACCAGCGGGACATTAACCTGCTGTTTGATAAGCCTGAAGGCTTCCGCCGCATCCATCGTTGGCACCGAAACGCGAACGATATCTGCGCCAACGCGCTCCAGAGCTTTAATTTGCTTGACCGTCGCTGCCACATCAGTGGTGCGCGTGTTTGTCATCGACTGTACGGCAATGGGGGCGCCATCGCCAATCGGCACATTCCCAACGTAAATTCGTTTCGATTTTCTACGTTGAATCGGAGCCTGGTTATGCATGAAAAATCTCCCGCGTTACCCGTCTGTTACTGCGCCGGTGATGGTTCGGCATTGAGGGTCAGACGCGCAACCTGGTTAGTTCTGATAAAACGACTTAAATCGACGGGTTTACCCAGATACTGAATCTGCACCGCCGCCGGCGCACCGATTTTCAGTTTATAAGGCGGATGACCGCTCAGATTGAGATTACCGCCTTTGCGCTGCAAACCGCTGAACAGCTTTTTACCGGTGGAATCGCTGACTTCCAGCCAGCAGTCAGCGGTAAAGTTCAACACCAGATCCTGAACAGAGGTCGCCGCAGCGGCCACACTTGCCTGATCGGTCGGCAGTGGTGAAGCCGGATTTGCGGGCGCTGGCGCTGCCGTCGTGTCAACGTTCGCCTGAGAAGGCGCAACGACGGCGTTATTATCAACCGGAGCCGGAGTCGACGCCGCAGGCGCCGGAGGAGCCTCTACCGGCGCACTGTTCGCAACAGCGTCCGGTGTGGAATTCGCCGTACTGTTATCCAGAGGGATACGTTGACTGCTGTTATCGACAGCATTGAGTTCAGCGGAAGATTGATCGGCCATGGTGGAGATCTCGTCCTGCTGTGCTTTGTGATCCTGCCACCACCAGGCACCGCTGAGGCCAATCACCACGAACAGCACCAGCCAGGTGAAACTCATCAGCCAGCCGTCACGCTTTTTACGGCGTTTGCCGAGCGAGAAGCTCTGCATCGGCGCAACTTTCGCCGCACGAATCGGCGCCTGCTTTGCCATCATCGGCAGCAGTTCTTCTTCCGGGATATGCACAAGACGGGCATAAGAGCGGATATAGCCGCGCAGGAAGGTTGAAGCAAGATCGGCAGGCGCCTTATCGTCTTCAATATCACGAACCGTGGAAACCTTCAGGCATAAGCGTTCAGCCACGGCTTGTTGGCTGAGCCCGAGTTGTTCGCGGGCATTACGCAGACGCGCGCCCGTGGTGTTTGCTTCTTGATGATCTTGAGTGGCTTCAGTATTCATTCGTTACAACTACTGGTACGTGAAATTTAAAGTTCAGCGCCGGTAACCCCGCGCCGCGAGACATCTGCTCAACGTCAGACAAACAGTATAAGTCCGTATGACGCGCTATCACAGAGACTTATCAATATTGAATGCTAAGCGGTTGTTGTACCGCTACATACTGCCTCAAAGTCGACAAAAACGCACCGTAATTATTAATCAGAACAGCGTATTTCGCCCGGCGATGCAACAGAGTGACGCAACACACATCCTGGGTTGTGCGTTGCATCATTTATCAGACTGCTTTCACCGCGATCGCTTCACCCTGCATCCGTTTACGCAGCGTACGCTTGGTACGATCGATAACATCCCCGGCCAGTTGACCGCAGGCGGCGTCAATATCGTCACCACGGGTTTTACGCACAATGGTGGTGAAGCCATACTCCATCAGCACCTTAGAGAAACGGTCGATACGGCTGTTGGAGCTACGACCATACGGCGCGCCCGGGAAAGGGTTCCACGGAATCAGGTTGATCTTGCACGGCGTATCTTTCAACAGCGCAGCCAGTTCATGCGCATGTTCGGTACCGTCATTGACGTGATCCAACATAACGTACTCGATGGTGACGCGACCCTGGTTGGCGTTGGACTTCGAAATGTAGCCACGCACCGAATTCAGGAAAGTTTCAATATTGTATTTCTTGTTGATCGGCACGATCTCATCGCGAATGGTGTCGTTCGGCGCGTGCAGGGAGATCGCCAGCGCCACGTCAATCATATCGCCCAGTTTGTCCAGCGCCGGAACCACGCCGGAAGTGGAGAGCGTGACGCGGCGTTTGGAAAGACCAAAGCCGAAGTCGTCCAACATGATTTCCATTGCCGGAACCACGTTGGTCAGGTTCAGCAGCGGCTCGCCCATTCCCATCATCACCACATTGGTGATCGGACGCACGCCGGTGGTTTTCACCGCGCCGACAATTTTCGCCGCGCGCCAGACCTGGCCAATAATTTCCGACACCCGCAGGTTACGGTTAAAGCCCTGCTGCGCAGTAGAGCAGAATTTACACTCCAGCGCACAGCCAACCTGTGAAGAAACGCACAGAGTGGCGCGATCGTCTTCCGGGATATACACCGTTTCAACGCGCTGATCGCCGACGGCAATCGCCCATTTGATGGTGCCGTCGCTGGAGCGCTGCTCTTCAACGACTTCCGGCGCGCGGATCTCCGCGACTTCTTTCAGTTTGCTGCGCAGAACTTTGTTGATGTCGGTCATCTCATCAAAGTTATCGCAGCAGTAGTGATACATCCATTTCATCACCTGATCGGCGCGGAAAGGCTTTTCGCCCATGTTTTTGAAAAACTCGCGCATCTGCTGACGGTTGAGATCCAGCAGGTTGATTTTGGCATCGTTGTTCGGCACCGTCAGCGCGGCGCTATCAGGTGTGACTATTTGTTCAGACATAATTGATTCCGGCCTCGTTATTACACGTTATGGCCCCTGGAGGGTTGAAAAAGAAACGCCCCGGAGAGCAACGGCTCATCCGGGGCGCTGTATTCTACAAATTCTGGCCCATCAATACCACGTTTGCACGCGGCAATGATGAAAAAATCTGTAACTGCCGGCCTGATCCTCTAAGGATTTTCAACTGTCGCAAAGCGGCCAGTTCGCAAATCCCCGTGAGCATAGATAACGCTGTGACCGGGGTATGCGAATAACGCCAACAAAGCGGTGGCGTGAAAGACGCAGAAGATTAGCGGGTGCGCGGGCAAACCTCGCCTTCAGCAAAGAAGAACGCGATTTCGCGCGCCGCGGATTCAACGGAGTCGGAACCGTGGGTGCCGTTCTCGGTGAAGCTGTCCGCATAGTCAGCGCGCAGGGTGCCCGCCAGCGCGTTCGCCGGGTTGGTTGCGCCCAGCAGATCGCGGTGGCGCTGTACTGCATTTTCGCCTTCCAGCACGGAAACCACGATCGGACCGGAAGTCATAAATTCAACCAGACCGTCGAAGAACGGGCGACCTTCGTGCTCAGCGTAGAAACCACGAGCCTGCTCAACGCTCAGATGCAACATTTTGGTGCCAACAATTTTGAACCCTGCTGCTTCAAAGCGAGAAAAGATACTGCCGATAACGTTTTTTGCCACCGCGTTTGGTTTGATGATGGAAAAAGTACGTTCGATAGCCATGATAACCTCTTTATATATGTTGTTCTGGTTCGCAGATGAGACCGATATACCCATCATACTTCAAATTGCAGATGCGTTGACTTCTGAACGACGCGTCTCATCCATGCGACTTGCCCTTACAGGCCGTCGCAAGCGATGTTCAAATCTGCTCCCGGCAGATTTGTCACTCAGCCCAGTCACATAACTATCGATGTGCCCGGGGATTCACGCTCTCGCCGCGTAATTCGGCCTGTGGCCTCGCCTTGACGAGGCCAGCAGAAACGCGGTTTAAAGCGGTTAACCGTTTTGTCCCGCAACTCGAATTATTTAGGGTATAAATAAGGCGCGAATTATAATCATCATCTATGGCGATTGCCTATGTGTTTAGGTAACATTTTTTTAAAAAAAAGCGACCGTAAACAACAAATCCGGCCAATTAAGCCTCACGCCGCTTATTGCACGGTGAAATTCTCGGCAACAATCTGCCCGCTCTCATCCATCACCACCAACTGGTAACTATCGGCACGCTCAAGATTAAGGGTGATGCCGGCCCCTTCCGCCGTCAGCGGCGCGCCATTCAGAAACCACCAGCGCCGCCCTTCCCCGCCGGTCGTCTGCAACGGCAGCATAACCTTGCGCTCGCCGGGCAGACGTTTAATTACCGTCCCCTCGCGAATACCTGATAGCCCCAGCGGAGCGGCATTGACGATTTGCAGCGGCGAACACTCCGCCGCTGCCGCGGGCAACCTGGCGAGACGCCGTTCGCCTGCGGGTAGCCAGGGCTCCAGCGGCAGCGGCCAGACGTCGATCGTTTTCTCCATCGCGCCAGGGCAATCCGCCGCCGTTCGTAACCCTTTTTCATTTAACCATATCGGGAAACGGATCCCGCGGATACCTTCCTGCCCCGGCAGCAGCAGCGTCGGCGGCTGGCTCTTATCCAACAGCCAGGTTGCCAGCCGTCGGCGGCAGTTCGCATCGCCCGTCGGCAAATTCTGCCCGCCGGGCCAGCAAATGGTTCCGGCGCTCACCGATGGCGGGCGCGGATCGGTCGGTAACCCGCCACGGCTCATCGTCGGTCGTGCCAACAGCATGTTATTGACCTGATTAAGCAGCGGCACCGCGCTGGCAAAGCCAAACTGCCCGACGACCGGCGTTCCATCGGGTCGCCCGGTCCAGATACCGATCAGGTAACGGGCATTTATGCCGATTGCCCAGGCATCGCGATAGCCGTAGCTGGTGCCCGTTTTCCACGCCAGCGGCACCACCTGCGTCAGCGACGCATCGGGAACAGGCTGCGCTTCACCGGCCAGAATGCGCCGCACAATCCATGCCGCCCCCGGCGACAGCAGCGGCCGTTCCAGTAACGGAGAGCCCGGCGTGATACGCAGTCGCGCCGCCTTACCATGACGGGCGAACGCGCTGTAGGCCGCCACCATATCCTCAAGGCGCGCTCCGGCGCCGCCGAGGATCAACGACAGATTTGGCTCCGCGCCTCCGGGAAGCACCAGCGACAACCCGGCGTTACGTAGCCGGGCGGCAAAACGTTTCGGTCCGTAGGCCTCCAGCACCTGCACCGCCGGAAGATTCAGCGACCGGACCAGCGCGTCGCTGGCGCTAACCGGGCCGTGAAAACCGCTATCAAAGTTGCCCGGACGATAGTCGCTAAAGCGGCGCGGAACATCCTGTAACAAAGAAGCCGGGTGAATCAGCCCTTCATCCAGCGCCATACCATAGACAAACGGCTTGAGTAACGAGCCGGGAGAGCGGATAGCCGACACCATATCAATATGACCAAAGCGGCTGTCATCGCGAATATCCGCCGACCCCACCCAGCCGCGTACTTTCATATTGGTATGATCGACAACAATCATCGCCAGCGAACTGCGCGGCGGCAGGCGCGACTTCCAGTTCAGCGCCAGATCCTCCAGTTGTCGCTGCAGCCCGGCATCGAGGGTTGTCACCACCTTCTCGTCACGGCTGCCCGCCAGCGCGCGGCGGGAAAAAAGCGGCGCCAGCTGCGGCATCCGGCGCGGAAACAGCCATACGGGTTCTTCGATAGCTTCGCGCACCGCTTTTGACGGCCACACGCCCTGGCTTTGCATCCGCAGCAATACTTTATCGCGCGCCGCCTGGGCGCGCTGCGGCCAACGGTCCGGACGCAGGCGACTCGGCGCCTGGGGCAGCACCGCCAGCAGCGCCGCTTCGCCATAGCTTAACTGCGCGGGCGGTTTACCGAGATAGGCCCAACTGGCCGCGCCGATACCCTGTAGTGTCCCGCCGAACGGCGCCCGGTTGAGATATAGCGTGAGAATTTCGCTTTTTGACAGATGCCACTCCAGCTGTAGCGCCCGCCAAAGCTGACGCAGCTTGCCGCCGAAGGTACGAGGATGCGGATCGATCAGGCGTGCTACCTGCATTGTCAGCGTACTGCCTCCGGAGATCACCCGCCCGGCGGTCAGATCCTGCCAGGCGGCCCTGGCGACCGCCAGGGGATTTACGCCGGGATGATCCCAGAACCAGCGATCTTCATACTGGATCAGCGCCTGCAAATAGCGCGGTGACACATCGGTAAGCGTCAGCGGATAGCGCCAGACACCCTGGGCATCGGCAAAGCGCCACAGCGGCGTCCCGTCTTCCGCCACCACCACTCTGGCAGGCGTGACGTCATGCAGCGGCAGCGGCCACACTCTGTCGGCCGCCAGCACCGCCAGCCACAACAGGGCAATACTCGCCGCCAGCCAGCGCCAGCGACGCTTTATGCGACTCAGCGCGCGCATTTAAGGAGCAACGGTCAGCGGGCCGCTGGCCGCGCCGGTTGCCCGCCACTGCGGGACATACATGGACTCCACCTGCGGTTGCGGAACCTGATACGTTCCCGGCGTCACCGCGCGCGCCAGATAAACCAGCGTCACCGGCTGACCTTCATTGATCGCCACGGCGGCCACAAAACGATCGTCGCGAAACTCAATGTGCTGGATATCCGCCTGCTGCATCTGGTTCAGCAGACTCTGCACCACCTCGCCATTTTCCTGCAGGCTGGCGCTGCTGTTGGCCAGATTCTGGTTTTCCAGCTCCATCCCCGCCGGCAGTAAATCCACCACCAGCGCGTCAGGCACGTTACGCCTGGCGGTGACTTCCAGCTTCACCAGTACCAGCTCGCCGCTGTGCAGCGAAGTGAGCGATTTTTGCTGCCCCTGGGTATCAAAAATCTGCCGTTCAATCCCCAGCACGTTACCGCCCGGCTGCGGGGCGCTCTGCGGATAGCCGCTGCTGTCGAGGCGTAGCCACAGCGGCTGCTGACCGGTGTTGCTCACCTGCAACGCCGCCAGCTGGTCGCCGGTCAGATTACGGGTTTGCGCCTTATTACCGGAGAGCGGTCCGGCCTGCAGGGAAGTTTGTGCCTGCCAGTCGCCAGGACTCTCCTGCAACCTGCGCCCGGCCAGGAACAGGGCATTACTCTCCTGCGTTGAGAGCCAGCGCTGGCCATAGGCGTCTTCCGCCAGCTGGCTTAACAGGGTATTTTGCGCCTCCGGCAGCATCCTGTTTTCTTCCAGCAGCGCCAGCTTCAGCGCATCATCGCGCAACTCGCTACCATAGTCGCCAAACCAACGATTAGCATCCTGACGCGGCGTGATCATCGCCAGCTTCAGGGCTTCATCGCCGCGCGGCACATCGCCCATCGCTTTCAGCGCAATCCCCAGTTGCAGCAGCGGCAGCCCGGAACGCGCCTGGTCGTGACGGCTCCAGATTTCGCGCAACGCGCCGAGCGGCGCTTTTTGCTGTCGCGCCAGCACCAGCGCGGCGTAAGCCTGAGCGGCAAAGCGGCTGGCCCGGGCATCATCGCTATAGCGAACGGTGATCAGCCCCGGCTGCTGTAAATAACGCAGCAGGCGCTGGTTGCCGTTGTTGACGGCGTTAACCGGCACGCTGTAGCCCTGTTCACCCGCACGCACAAGAAAGTCCATCGCATAGGCGGTCAGCCAGTACTCCTCCGGCCCCTCTTTATCCCACAGGGCAAAACCGCCATCATCACGCTGCATTTGCAACAGACGCGAAATGCCGATATCCACCGCCGCGCGCCGTTTTTCATCGCTGTCGCCACGAATGCCCAGCGCCTTAAGCTGTGCGGCGTTAGTGTAGAGCGACGGGAACAGTCCGCTGGTGGTCTGCTCCAGACAGCCATAAGGATAAGCTTTCAGATCGCGAATATAGCGCGCCAGATTCAGCGGCGGTTTGCCGCTCAACACCAGTTGCCCTTGCAGCGTGGCGGGCGAGAAGCCCTGACGTTGCGCGGCCGGAGCCTGCCAGCTTTCACCCGCTTGCAGGAGCACGCCGGAACTCACGGTTTGCGCCGGAAAGGCCGGGCGCACGCCCAGCGTCCACTGTTTCTGCATCGGCGTGAAGGTTTCGCCCGGCAGATTCAGGCCGCTGATTGTGGCGTTAACCTGTCCGTCGCCAAAACCGTCATTCGCGCGAACGGAGACAAACAGCGTGCTGCGCGCGCCGGGGGCAAGCTGTACTGGCGCCAGTTCTCCGCCTTCCAGCTGAAGCAGGCCGCTGGCGGTCAGATCAACATTAAGCGTTTGCGGCTTATCGGTCAGGTTGCTGAGATCCAGCGCCAGACGAGCGGTATCTCCGCTGGCGAGAAAACGCGGCATATTCAGCTCAGCTATTACCGGCGCGGCAACGATAACTTTCTCTTCGCTGCTGCCAAAATCATCGGCCGTCCACGCCTGGGCCATTACCCGCAGTTCGCCGTTAAAGTCACCGACTGGCAGGGTGACCGTGCCTTCGCCTTTATCATCCAGTACCACTGGCTGCGCCTGCTGCGCGACAATCATGACGTGGTTGACCGGCGGCTTGCCGCCACGCTTGAGCTCATCGCCGTCACCGCCGAAGCGCAGGCTGGCAAGTCGCCCCTGTCCTTCAATCACCTGGCCGTAGATATCGTAAATATCCGCGCCGTAGCGCTTCTGGCCAAAGAACGCGTTCCACGGATCCGGCGTCGCATAATCGGTAATATTCAATACGCCGCTATCCACCGCCGAGAGCAGAACGTTCACCTGCTTCGGCGTCTCGCCATCTTTGACGCTGGCTTTAACGTTAACCGTCAACGGCCGGTTCGGCCGCATTTTATCCGGCACGTCCAGCGCCAGGTTCAGGCGGCGATTTTCATCGCCAAGCGGCAGATGCAGCAGACCCACCGCCCGTTTTGGCGTCGCGGAGCGTGATTTATCTCCCGGACGAATCACCAGCGTGCTGAGATACAGGTCGTGACGATTCCAGGCTTTATCTACCGGAATAGACAGATCCATGCCTTGTTCCGGAACCTCTATTTCCTGCCACCACAGCGGCCCGTCGCTCGATTCCACCAGCGCATAACCTTTACCCGCCGCCGGAGCGGCAATATGCAGCTTGATGGTATCGCCCGGTTTATAGGCCGGTTTGTCCAGCTTCATGGTAACGCGATCCGGGCGCGTCGCCCCCTGGCCGTCGCTGTTATCCTGCCAGCTGTAACCGGCCCAGAAGCGCACGCTGCTGACGACATCTTCCGGCCCTTTGACTTCCAGGCGATACGCGCCCCACTCAACCGGAAAGCTCACTTTCGCCGTCTGCCCGGCAGACAGATCCAGCGACGCCTCGCCTTCCAGGAGATCTTTTTGATCGAACTGCGACTGCCAGCCCTCGTTATCGGACCAGTTCCAGTAGTAGTCCCGGCGCTCGCGAATCAAGCGCACCTGCAAACCGGAGACCGCTTTTTTCTCGCCTTTGGCATCGGCGTAGACAATCTCAAACGCGGCGTCGCCGTTTTCATCGACGACCGGCTGCCTGACGGTTCTGTCGGTGCGATAGTCGTAAACCTCTTTCAGGGGAAATTGCGGACGAATGCCCGGTAGCGTATCGGCTGGCCAGATTGGCTGCCGGACGGTACGCGTAACCGGGCGTCCGCCAGATTCCAGCAGGCTGGCCTGCAGGATCACCTGCAACGGCGAGTGGCTCTCTTTCCATTGGCTGGCGGCGGTGATTTCGGCATGCCCCTGCTCATCAAGAGTGGCCCGCACTTCATCAAGGCTACGGGAAAGGTTCTCTTCGGCGATATCGCCAAACTGGAAGCCCGGCAGCGCAGGCACCGCGTCGCGCAGCGGGCGCAGGAACAGATTGCCCTGTAGTAGGTTACCGCTGGCCGGCGCGCCGTACAGATACGCGCCGGTAACGGCAAAACGCACATCCGCCGCAGGCGCAATCGGCATATTTTGCGGCGTCAGGTTTAGCGCCATGCGCTCGGGCATAAAATCTTCCACATGGAAGTCCCACTCGCGCGGCTGGTTATCGCCCGTGCTGGCGCGTATATGCCACATTCCGGTCGCTGCCCCGCTATCGAGCGGATACGTAAACTGATACAGGCCATTAACCGGTTTGCTGAGCGTTGAACGGATAACCTGGCCGTCCGGTTGTACCACTTCGAGCTTTACCGGTTGCTCTGTCAGCGGTTTACCGTCGCTATCGCGAAGTAACGCGTTAAGCATCACCGTTTCGCCGGGACGATAAAGGTCGCGTGGACCAAACATAAAGAGCTGCTTACTGAAACCCGGCGCGCCGGCAATAGAAAATTCAGCCAGATCCAGCGCCGGAAGTTTAAGATCCAGCAGCGTGGTTTGCCCGTCCTTGCGCGCCAGCAGCAGCGCAGCGTCTTTATCGGTTTGCAGCGTGACGTGGCCCTGAGCGTCGCTTTCCGCCTGCGCCAGAATCTGCCCTTTGGCATTCAACAACTGCACATTAATACCGGACTGCGCCGCGCCGTTTTCCAGACTCTGGGTAAAGACATCCAGTCGGTTATGGTAACGGTGCGCGGATACGCCAATATCGCTGAGCGTGAACAGCGTCGCGGCGTTGCTATAGCTGTAGCGGCCCGCCTGATTCATCACTGCGATATAGACGCCCGGCTGTTGCAGAGGTTTGATATCCGCCAGCGGCAGCAGCCGTTTTTCTCGCGTATTGCGGGCGGGGTTGAGATCGAAACGGCCGGTATAGACCAGATCGGCCATTTTCAGCAGCTCATCCGACTCCCAGTTGCTCAGCGAATGACGGTATTCCCACTGGCTGACAAAAGCGGAGAGCGATTCTGGTTTGACACGGAAAAAGTTCACATCGACATTATCAACATTCAGCGTCATCACCGGCAGACCGGCGACCACTTTCCCCGGCAACAGCGAGCCGCGGCTGGCAAACCCGATACTCGGGGCAATATCGCGGGTCGTGATGGTTTTTTCAAAACTGCGCTCAAACGTCGCGTGATTTAGCGCCGTCAGCGTCGGGTCTACCGAGACAATCAGCTCACGTTTTGGCTCCAGATGGCGAAACCGCAGCTCTTTCAGGTTCGGCGCCAGCTCCCAGGCACCGTCCACTTTGCCGTTTTTTTTGTCCACCAGATGCACGCTACGGGAGAAATCCTGATCCGGCTGCAGAGGGATAGAAAAGGTCAGCACCAGCGTCGCCGCGCCGTCAAGCTGTGCTTCTGAGGCATCAAGCAGCGTCAGCGCTTTGCCCTGGCTTTTTTCCGCCAGCGCCGCCAGCCTGCCGCTGTCCGGTTTCGCGCTGTCTTTATCCGCTACCGCGGAGGCCGCAGGGGCGACCGCCTGTGGTTTGCCGCTGTCATCGCAGCCAGTCAACGATAATGCGGTGAGTAGCGCCAGCGAGAGCGCCGCCAAACGAAATGGTTTCATCCTTCTAACCCCTCGGCCCGAGAGCCAGATACATTCAGTGAACACATTATTATGCCTTAACGACAAAATTACCAATGGCTCGCCAGCCGGTGATATTGAACGATGTGAAACAAAAATGGGTGTGGATAACGAATATCTGCAATGAATTAATTATCAAAATATCAAAGAGCAACATTCTTCTCACATAGAAAAAATCATCCGCGTTGCATCTGAATGGCGGCGAAAAGGAACCTGTAAGCTTACGCAAGCGAAGTGACCGGATAGATTCTGGCGACTGACCAATATGCATCCTGAAAGGGAACGGGTATCCGTATTGAATATCATCGGCGATATGACTTTTTTTTCTGAATTATTACTCTCATCAGACATATAAATTGACAACCTACATAATTTCCATTACTTGATATCTATCAATGCCTTTAATTATAAATCATCCCTCTGAGGCGACGATATTAACTGCCAGTTCCGCAGTTTCTTCGATAACACAACATCAACCCATCCCATAAAACATTTACGGGATGAATAATATGGAAATTATTTATGTCACAAATGGTCGCACTGTCGGTTATTATTTTCATTCTTTATATCGGCGACGTTGTTTCTACTCGCACAAAAGCCTGGATCCCTTCGGTATTTGTCTGCGCGGTGTTGTTTTTAATTGGTTACTGGACATTTTTCCCGGCGGATATTGTCAGCCAGGCCGGAATAGGTACCCCTGTCGCCATAATGATGATGTATCTATTAATCACCAATATGGGTACACTGCTGTCGCTTAAAGAATTAGTGCAGCAGTGGAAGACCGTGGTCATTTCCTTCGCCGGTATTGCCGGAATAACGGCGGGGGGTTTCGCCGTATCTATGGTGTTGTTTGACCGCAACACCGCACTGGTGACCATTCCTCCGCTGGTCGGCGGGATTGTGTCATCGCTGATTATGTCGCAAGGCGCGAGTAACGCCGGGCTGGTGGACCTGTCGGTCTTCGCTATTTTGATCTACGTAATGCAAGGCTTCGCCGGATACCCGTTGACCGCCATTATGCTGCAGCGCGAAGGCAAAGCGGTTCTTGCCCGTTATCGCCGCGGCGAGTACCAACCTGATAGTATCCCTAATGAGCAGCCCCTCACCGCCGTTGGCGAGGAACACATGCCGCGCCTGTTCAGCAAAATCCCCGTCGGCTATAACAGCAACTACTTTAAATTCCTGCGCCTGGCGCTGGTCGCTTGTCTGGCCTGGGTTGTCTCCGATCTCGCAAAACCGCTGGTCAACATTAGCCCCTTCGTGCTGTGTCTGTTTTTTGGCGTGGTCTTTGCTTCGTTAGGTTTCCTGGAAAAACACACCCTGCATAAAGCCAACGGCTTTGGTTTCGCCATTATGGCATTGATGCTATTTATCTTTGATACGCTGAATAAAGCGACCCCGGAAATGCTGCTGCGCCTGATTTTCCCAATGGTGGTATTAATCGCCACGGCGGTCATCGGCATGTTTATCGTCTCCTGGCTGGTCGGGAAACTGCTTGGCGTTAGCGGTCCAATGTCGTACGCCATCTCTCTGACCGCACTGTACGGTTTTCCCGCCGACTACATTATTACCAACGAAGCTATCAACGCCCTCACTCATGATGAAAAAGAGCGGCAGATACTGACTCACCACATGCTGGCGCCGATGCTGGTTGGCGGATTTATCTCCGTCACCATGGTTTCAGTGGTGTTAGCCGGGATCCTGGTCAGCTACCTGACGCCCGTTGTCAGTTGAGCACATTGAACGTTCAGCTATATATGGAGATACAAAATGATTAATCCAGCTATTACAGCCATTATCGCAAGGGAAGAACAGGCGATGATCGCTTTTCGCCGCGACCTTCACGCCCACCCGGAACTCCCCTGGGAGGAGAAGCGCACCACCGATCGCGTCGCCGCCGGGCTGGAGGCCATCGGTATTCCTTTCCGTCGTACCCATCCCACCGGGATTATCGCCGACATCACCGGCGGCCAGCCGGGGAAAACGGTAGCCCTGCGCGCCGATATGGATGCGTTACCGGTGCTGGAACTAAACGATCGGCTCAGCTACAAGTCGCAAACCGCAGGGAAAATGCACGCCTGCGGTCATGACTCACATACCGCCATGCTGCTGACCGCCGCCCGCGCGTTATATGAAATCCGCGAACAGCTTGCGGGTAACGTGCGGCTGATCTTTCAGCCTGCGGAAGAGATTGCCGAAGGCGCGAAGGCGATGATCGAACAGGGGGCAATCGACAACGTGGATAACGTTTTTGGTATGCATATCTGGTCAGTCACGCCGTCCGGAAAAATCTCCTGCAACGTCGGATCATCATTTGCATCGGCGGATTTACTGAAAGTCACTTTCCGCGGCCGCGGCGGACACGGTTCAATGCCGGAAGCGTGCGTCGATGCGGCGGTGGTCGCTTCGGCTTTCGTTATGAACCTGCAGGCTGTCGTGGCGCGCGAAACGTCACCGCTGGAGTCTGCCGTGGTCACCATCGGCAAAATGGATGTCGGCACGCGCTTTAACGTCATTGCCGAAAATGCCGTACTTGATGGCACCGTGCGCTGCTTCAGCATTGAAGCCCGCCAGCGTCTGGAGGCGGCGATCGCCCGCTACGCGGAGCACACCGCCGCTGTTTATGGCGCGACTGCCGAGGTGGAGTACCGCTACGGCACGCTGCCGGTGATCAACGAGGAACGCAGCGCACTGCTGGCGCAGTCGGTTATTCGCGACGCCTTTGGCGAGGATGTTCTTTTCAACGAAAGGCCGACCACCGGCGGCGAAGATTTCAGCTTTTATATGGAAAATATTCCCGGCGCGTTCGCACTGCTAGGCTCAGGTAATAAAGAGAAAGGCAGCGATTATGCGCATCATCATGGCTGCTTTAATATTGATGAGCAGGTGATGAAAAACGGTGCGGAGTTGTATGCGCAGTACGCCTGGCGCTACCTGCGGCAAAGCCAGTTTTAAGCGTCTGTTCCCCCGACCCGTTCGGGGGCGTCTCACATTACCGCCGCCTCCTCTTGAAAATGCCTTGTCCATAACGCAAAAAACAACAACAATCACTTAATTGTTGATGACACGGAGGCACTTATGTCTACCTCATTTTTTGTCGCCGCCGACTGGCTGGCGGAACACATTAATGACCCGGAAATCCAGATAATCGATGCGCGGATGGCGGCGCCGGGGCAAGAAGATCGCGATCTCAACGCCGAACACCTGGCAGGCCACATTCCCGGCGCGCTCTTTTTCGATATTGAAGCGCTCTCCGACCATACCAGCCCGCTGCCGCATATGATGCCGCGCGCGGAGACATTCGCCGTCGCGATGCGCGAACTTGGCGTTAACAGCGATAAGCATCTGGTGGTGTACGACGAAGGCAATCTCTTCTCCGCCCCGCGCGCCTGGTGGATGCTGCGGACTTTCGGTGTCGAAAAGGTCTCGATTCTTGCTGGCGGGCTTGAAGGCTGGCGTCGCGATGAGCTACCGCTGGAACAAGGGCCTGTGGATCTGGCGGAAGGGGATTTTGACGGCCGTTTCGATCCGCAGGTGATCAAACGCCTGACCGATGTGCTGTTAGTCAGTCATGAGGGATCGGCGCAGATCGTCGATGCCCGCCCGGCAGCGCGCTTTAATGGCATCGTCGCGGAACCGCGTCCAGGCTTGCGCAAAGGGCATATTCCCGGTGCGCTGAACGTACCCTGGACTGAACTGGTCATGAACGGCGAACTAAAAACCGTCGATGAGCTGAACGAGATTTTCGCCCGTCAGGGAGTGGATTTTGCGCGGCCAATCATTGCCAGCTGCGGCTCCGGCGTAACGGCGGCAGTCGTGGTGCTGGCGCTCACCACCCTGGGCGTCAACGGTGTGTCCCTGTATGATGGCTCATGGAGCGAATGGGGGGCGCGAACGGATTTGCCCATTGAACCGACACAGTAGATAACACACCGGGGGCGCAAGCCCCCGGTGATATTCAGATAATGCGGTTCTGCTTAAAGTCGCGCAGGAAACTGCCCCAGCGCTTTTCATAGAACGGCGTGATGTGGGCAATCATAAAGTGGCTGATCCCCTTTTCCCCCTCCATCACCTGACAGATATCAATCGGCTCGTCGCCGGGAAAGGTATCGGTGGCGACGCTGCCCGTAGCCTGAATAATCTCCTCAATATCGCCTTCCGCTTCGATACCAATCAACAGGTTGGCTGGCGCATCGGCGCTATCTTTAATGGAGCACAAAAAAGCGCGCTTCACCGTCTTCAGGGTTTTAAACAAGGTGGTCAGCGAATCCACCATCTGCGCGGGCGGCTCGGCAACTTCGGAAAGCAGCAGCGACTCCCCGCCTTCAAGCACGGTCTGGGAACTGAGCGGACTCCCCTCTTCCCCCAGCAGATGGCTAATCTCGCGCGGCGAAAACTCTTTGCCGGTTGGCAGCCTAGCGTTGAGATAGAGCGTCTCGCCGAGGGTCATGGCGAACAGCGTACGCACCGGCATCGCGACAAAAGACTGCTCGTCTTTAACAACCTCTTGCAACGCTTGCAGAGAAGTAAAAAACGGGATCACTGATGTGCCGTCGTCTTTTTCCCAGTGCTGCAGATCCAGCACGCTATCTTCAGCGACCGGCTCACCCTCTGCCACAGCTCCCGGAACCCAGACGGTGGCTTCCAGCAAGGTACGGAAAAATGCCGGGCGATGACCGGGCTCGGTGGCCGCCTTCTCCAGCAAGATTTCTAGCTCATTTTTAGTTTCGGACATAGTGGTTCCAGAACGGTGATGCCCCAATCCCGCCATCTCCCGCAGGCAACGCGGGAGAAAGCCGCACAGCGCCCTCTCCCTGTGGGGAGAGGGTCAAAGATTATTCCGCGGTCAGCAGATTTGCGATGGTACGCACGCCGAGACCGGTCGCCCCCGCCGCCCACTGTTCAACCGCAGATTTGCGGTAAGTCGCCGAACAGTCGATATGCAACCAGCCTTGCTGATAGTTTTCCACAAAGTGGGACAGGAAGCCTGCCGCCGTACTGGCGCCCGCCGGATAGGCCGCGCTGCCGGTGTTATTCAGTTCAGCAAAGTTCGACGGTAACTGACCACGGTGGAACTCAGCCAACGGCAGGCGCCAGAAGGCTTCATTCTCCGCCTGCGCGCTCGCCAGCAGACGATTCGCCAGATTATCATCAAAGCTGAACAATGCATGATAATCATTGCCCAGCGCGGTTTTCGCCGCGCCGGTCAGGGTGGCGGCATCAATAATCAGCTCCGGCTGCTGCGCGGACGCGTCAATCAGGCCATCCGCCAGCACCAGACGACCTTCAGCATCGGTATTCATAACTTCGACGGTTTTACCGTTGCGATAACGAATAATATCACCAAGCTTGAAGGCGTTGCCGCTAATCAGGTTATCAGCGCAGCACAGATACAGCTTCACGCGTTTATTAAGGCCGCGGGTTATGGCAAACGCCAGCGCACCGGTCACCGTCGCCGCGCCGCCCATATCGGACTTCATCGAATCCATAAATGCGCTTTGCTTGATGCTGTAACCACCTGAATCAAAGGTGATACCTTTACCCACCAGGCAAGCATACACCGGGGCGTCTTTATCGCCGGTTGGGTTATAATCCAGCGCCAGCAGAACCGGTTGACGCTCGGACCCGCGGCCAACGGTGTGCAGGCCGAGGTAATTCTGCTCGCGCAGGTCTTCGCCTTTAGTAATGCGGTAAGTGACATTGTCGCAGGCGACGCTGCACAGCAGGTCTACCGCACGCTGCGCCAGCTGTTCCGGCCCCAGCTCTTCCGCAGGCGTATTAATGGTATCGCGGACCCAATCGATAATGGTCAGGCGGTTGTCCAGTTCGCTTTTCTGCGCGTCATCCAGGGCTGGCCACTCAACTTTACGACTCCCCTTCGGCCCTTTATAACCCGCCCAGAACGCCCAGGCGCGATCGCTATCCCAGCCTTCACCGTCAAGCGCAACGTGTTTGATGCCCAGACCGTCAATTTTACGCGCCGCGCGCTGGATCAATCCCAGGTCGTCTTTGCCGTTCAGATGCAGGGCAATACCGTCGTTATTAATGCTGTAAGACGCTTTTTCTCCCCAGCGCGCATCGGCTGGTTGAGCAGTAAGCGTAATTTTCATAGCTTCGGTCATTTTATTTATCCTTATTAGCAAACGGGCCACCCTCTGGCAGCCCGTTAGATTTTTCTCGCTAAGAGCCTATCCCACCAGGCGTTATTGGCGCAGACAGTTTGAACACGGCCAGCGCGGAAGAACCGGAGCGTACACGTAGTACGTGAGGATTCTGAGCACTGCCCAGGTTCAAAATGACAAGCAAAATAGCCCTAATGGGATAGACTCTAAATGATTCGCGTTGCAGCAACGTGGACAACACCTCTGCAACGGGGATCATGACGCGAAAATTATTCGGCTTCGTCTAACCAGACTAACAGAATCGCCTCAAGAATTTTTTCATTGGATGCGTTCGGATCGTCATCAAACTCTTCGAGATCGCAAATCCACTGGTGCAGATCGGTGAAGCGAACGGTTTTCGGGTCGAGATCCGGGAAAGCGTCATACAGCGCTTCGCCGATTTCACGACTGTCGGTCCATTTCAGTCCCATATTAATGCTCGCGTGCGTGGTTGATGGTATAGCGCGGAATTTCGACGACCAAATCTTCGTCGGTCACGCGCGCCTGGCAGCTCAGACGGCTATCGGGCTCCAGCCCCCACGCCTTATCCAGCATGTCGTCTTCATCTTCGGTACTTTCAGCCAGCGAGTCAAAGCCTTCGCGTACGATGCAGTGGCAGGTGGTGCAGGCACAAGATTTTTCGCAGGCGTGCTCAATCTCGATTCCGCTACGCAGCGCGGCATCAAGAATGGTCTCACCCGTTTCAGCTTCCACAACTACGCCATCCGGACACAGGTCCTGATGGGGCAGAAAAACAATTTTTGGCATTTTAAACCTCGTCCACGGATTGGCCTTTCAGCGCAATACGGACCGATTGATCCATACGACGTGCGGCAAATTCCTGGGTTTGTGTGTCGATATTTTTAATCGCTTCTTTAATCGCATCGGCGTCATCGCCTGCCGCTGCGGCGCGAACCTGCGCCGCGGCGTCATCGATAGCCTGACGCTCTGCGGCGCTTAACAGCGCGGCGTCGGCGGCCAGCGCGCTCGCCAGACTTTCCAGAACACGTGCGGCTTCGACTTTTTGCTCGGCCAGCATACGTGCCTGAATATCCTGTTCAGCGTAGCTCATTGAATCTTTGATCATATTGGCGATCTCGCCATCGGTGAGGCCATAGGACGGTTTCACCTGGATAGAAGCCTCGACGCCGGTCGATTTCTCCATCGCCGTCACGCTCAGCAGACCGTCAGCATCCACCTGGAAAGTCACGCGAATATGCGCCCCGCCCGCCGGTAGTGGCGGAATGCCGCGCAGCGCAAAGCGCGCCAGGGAGCGGCAATCCTGCACCAGCTCGCGCTCGCCCTGCATCACATGGATAGACATCGCCGTCTGACCATCTTTGAAAGTGGTGAACTCCTGGGCGCGCGCGACCGGAATGGTGGTGTTGCGCGGAATCACCTTCTCCACCAGACCGCCCATGGTTTCCAGACCCAGCGAGAGCGGAATAACGTCGAGCAGCAGCAGTTCGCTGTCCGGCTTATTGCCCACCAGAATATCCGCCTGAATCGCCGCGCCGATGGCGACGACTTTATCCGGATCGATGGAGGTCAGCGGGGAACGGCCAAAGAACTCTCCGACGCGCTCGCGTACCAGCGGCACGCGGGTAGAGCCGCCGACCATCACCACTTCCAGCACCTCATGCCCCTCCACGCCAGCATCTTTCAGGGCGCGACGGCAGGCCAGCAGCGTACGCTTCACCAGCGGCGCGATCAGGTCATTAAACTGGCTGCGGGTGATTTCCCCCTGCCAGCCGCCAACATTTACGCGCGTAACATCGGCGTCGCTGAGGGCGATTTTCGCCGCAATGGCCGCGTCCAGCAGTTCACGCTGCAGGCGGTTATCGCTACGATCGCTGAAACCCGCCTGCTCGCGCAGGTAATCGGCCAGCAGATGATCGAAGTCATCGCCGCCAAGCGCGGAATCCCCGCCGGTGGCCAGCACTTCAAATACCCCGCGGCTTAAACGCAGCACGGAAATATCAAAAGTACCGCCGCCGAGATCGTAAACCGCAATGACCCCTTCCTGACCGGAGTCCAGGCCGTAGGCAATCGCCGCCGCTGTCGGTTCGTTCAGCAAACGCAGCACATGAAGACCCGCCAGACGCGCCGCGTCTTTGGTCCCCTGACGCTGGGCATCGTCGAAGTAGGCCGGAACGGTAATCACTACGCCATCAAGCTCTCCTGCCAGCGCCTCGGTGGCGCGCTCAGCCAGTGCCTTCAGAATATCGGCAGAGACGCGAATCGGGTTCAGCAGACCAGCGGCGGTCTGGATCATCGGCAGACCGTTTTCGCTTGCCTGTAGCTGATAAGGCAGATGCGGGTAGCGGGATTCGATATCAGTAAGAGAGCGCCCCATCATGCGCTTGACGGAGCTGATGGTGTTGACCGGATCCTGGGCCGCGTTCTGTCGCGCCGCATAGCCAACCGTCAAACCCGAGGCCTGATAGTTAACTACCGACGGCAGCAGATAGCGCCCTTGATGGTCGGCTAACGTTTCGGCCTGACCGCTACGCACGGTAGCAACCAGCGAATTGGTGGTGCCCAGGTCGATACCCGCCGCCAGACGTCGCTGGTGCGGCGCGGCGCTCTGGCCAGGCTCACTAATTTGTAATAAGGCCATAATTGCTTCCGAAAATTAAAAATCGAGCAGTTTTTCTTCGAGTTGTTCCGCACTGCTTCGCAGTTTATCGAGAAAACGCAGCTTGCGCACGGTATCCGCCGCCGCCTCCCACGTCTCGTTATTCAGTTGTTCAACCATCAGTTGATGCCGGGTATCAAATTGCGCTTTGACACGCTTGATAAAGCCTTCCAGCCGCGCCTCGTCTTTCGCTTTGCCTATTTCATCCAGCTCTTCCCGCAGCTCAAGCTGTTCCATCAGAAACGCGGTATCGCGTACGGTATGCTGCTCGCTGGCGAGATCAAAACCGTGAAGCGAAAGGAGATATTCGGCGCGGGTCAACGGATGACGAAGAGTTTGCCACGCCTGATTGATGGTCGCGGACTGCTGTACGGCGGCAAGCTGTTCAGCCGCGGTACCGCTGGCGAATTTATCAGGGTGATACTGGCGCTGTAGCTCCTGGTACCGGGCAGCCAGGGGTTCTAACGAAAGGGTATAGCTGGCCGGTAACCCGAAGAGGGTAAAATAGTCCATAGCGACCTCAGGGTTAACGAGATAAAGCAAACCCCACGCGCAGCGAGACTACGGTGGGGCTATACCTTCTTACTTCGCGCTGCAGATGCGTTGTCTACACTTGTTCACCCCAGTCACTTACTTAAGTAAGCGCCTGGGATTCACTCGCTTGCCGCCTTTCTGCAACACGAATTAATCGGTATAACAGAGAAACGTGATTACACGTTAAAGCTTTCGCCGCAGCCGCACTCGTCTTTCACGTTCGGGTTGGTGAACTTAAACCCTTCGTTAAGACCTTCTTTGACGAAATCCAGCTGCGTACCGTCGAGGAACTGCAAACTTTTGCCGTCGATCACGACCTTCACGCCTTTGTCTTCAAACACGGTATCTTCTGCCGCCGGTTCGTCAACAAACTCCAGTACATAAGCCATACCTGAACAGCCGGAAGTTCTCACTCCCAGACGCAGACCAAACCCTTTTCCGCGGTTGGCCAGAAAGGTATTGACTCGCGCTGCCGCACTGTCGCTTAAAGTAATCGACATAACAAACCTCAACTCTTAATTATTTTGCTTCACGTTTGCTTTTGTAATCCGCAATCGCGGCTTTAATCGCGTCTTCCGCCAGAATAGAGCAGTGAATTTTCACCGGCGGCAACTCAAGCTCGTCGGCAATATCGGTATTTTTAATCGCCTGCGCTTCATCCAGCGATTTCCCTTTCACCCATTCGGTCACCAGGGAGCTGGAAGCGATGGCGGAACCACAGCCGTAGGTCTTGAAACGCGCGTCTTCAATGATACCTTCATTGTTGACTTTAATCTGCAGCTTCATCACGTCGCCACATGCCGGCGCGCCAACCATGCCGCTACCGACATTTTCGTCGCTATTGTCGAAAGAGCCGACGTTGCGCGGATTCTCGTAGTGATCGATAACTTTTTCGCTGTAAGCCATGATGAATTCTCCTTATTGAAACCGAATTAGTGATGTGACCATTCAATGCTGTTCAGATCCACGCCCTGTTTGAACATTTCCCACAGCGGAGAAAGCTCGCGCAGACGGCCAATGGCGTTGCGAACCAGATTGATGGTGTAGTCAATCTCTTCTTCGGTTGTAAAACGACCTAAAGAGAAACGGATGGAGCTGTGCGCCAGCTCATCGGTCATCCCCAGCGCGCGCAGCACATAGGATGGCTCAAGGCTTGCGGAAGTGCAGGCTGAACCGGAGGAAACCGCCAGGTCTTTCAGCGCCATAATCAGCGACTCGCCTTCAACATAGTTAAAGCTGACGTTAAGAATATTCGGCGCGCCCTGTTCAAGATCGCCATTCAGGTAGACCTCTTCCATGTCTTTTACGCCTTCCCACAGACGGTTACGCAGGCCGCGCAGGCGGGCCACTTCGCTTTCCATCTCTTCTTTCGCGATACGGTAGGCTTCGCCCATACCGACGATCTGGTGGACAGGCAGCGTACCGGAACGCATGCCGCGCTCGTGACCGCCGCCGTGCATCTGCGCTTCGATACGCACACGCGGTTTGCGACGCACGTACAGTGCACCGATACCTTTCGGACCATAGATTTTATGGCCGGAGAAAGACATCAGATCCACTTTCAACTGGCTCAGGTCGATAGGCAGCTTGCCCACGCTCTGGGTCGCGTCAACATGATAGATAATACCGCGGGCGCGGCACATTTCGCCGATGGTCGCGATATCCTGCACGACGCCGATTTCGTTGTTGACGTGCATAATGGAAACCAGGATGGTGTCATCACGCATCGCTGCTTCCAGTTCTTTCAGATCGATAATGCCGTTACGCTGCGGGGCGAGATAGGTCACTTCAAACCCTTCGCGCTCCAGCTGACGACAGGTGTCCAGCACGGCTTTGTGTTCAGTTTTGCTGGTGATGATGTGCTTGCCTTTTTTCTGATAAAAGTTGGCTGCACCTTTAATCGCCAGGTTGTCGGATTCCGTCGCGCCGGAAGTAAAGACGATTTCGCGCGGATCGGCGCCGACCAGATCGGCAATCTGATTACGGGCGATATCTACCGCCTCTTCAGCCTGCCAGCCGAAACGGTGTGAACGAGAGGCCGGGTTACCAAAGGTCCCGTCCAGCGTCAGGAACTGCATCATTTTCTCGGCAACACGCGGGTCCACCGGCGTGGTTGCGGAGTAATCGAGATAGATCGGTAATTTCATTGCTCTATAAACTCCGTACATCGCTTCAATGCAAGGAATCAGGCAACCGGCTTGATGTACGACCGAGTAGACAGGATGATGGAATATCCCGGCCTGATTCTGAAATCTTTTTATCGTTTTTACTCAGCGCGTTTCATCTTGCAGCCGGACAGCTGCAAGATGAAACAAAATAAGAACTACGCGCGCAGTTTAACGTCGATAGCATCCTGAGCACGGGCATTACGCTGAGATTCATGATTGTGCTGACGACCGGAGACATCAAGGATTTCCTGGTTATTCACCAGTTCACCCAGCGTGATGTTATTCAGGAAACTGGTCAGCCGCTCGCTCAGATCGCGCCACAGCGCATGAGTGAGGCATTTATCGCCGCCCTGGCAGCCGCCTTTACCCTGGCAACGGGTGGCGTCAACGGATTCATCCACTGCGCTGATAACTTCGCCAACGGCGATGCTACCCGCTTCTTTACCCAACAGATAACCGCCGCCCGGCCCACGAACGCTGGAAACCAGGCCATTTTTACGCAGGCGAGAGAACAGCTGCTCCAGATAGGAAAGCGATATTCCCTGACGCTCTGAAATATCCGCCAACGGAACCGGACCTGATTCAGAGTTGAGCGCAACGTCAAGCATCGCGGTCACAGCATAACGCCCTTTAGATGTCAGTCTCATGTCTTACTTAACCTCAAACTCGCCCCTGCCCGGGCTTTTTATTAAAATGGGTATTGCATAGCAAGGCCAAGTCTGACATTCCCGAGTAATTTGGTCAACTATTTACTTGACTGTTTTAGTCAGGTATTAAGCTTTCCGTGCTCCCACCGCGATTGTCGGGTGGCGCTACGCTTATCCAACTGACACAACCGCAGGCTTGCGCAAGCATCGCGCCGCCGGGTAATAACGTGCAATACTACTCTTTATTTTTCTGCTGCTCGATCGACGCCAGCATACCGCGCAGGATATTCAGCTCCTGACTCTCCGGGCGGGCGCGGGTAAACAGACGGCGCAGCTTGTTCATGACTTGTCCCGGATGACCGGCGCGAATAAAACCGGTTGCCAGCAACGTCTGTTCAAGGTGACCGTAGAAACGCTCCAGGTCATCGACCAGCGGATAAGGAGTGTCTTCGTGTTCAACGGCGGGCGCGTTTTGCGCCTGCGCCGCCAGCCAGGCCATGCGTACTTCGTAGGCGATCACCTGCACTGCCATTGCGAGGTTCAATGAGCTGTATTCCGGGTTCGCCGCGATGGCTACATGATAGTGGCACTTTTGCAGTTCATCATTAGTGAGCCCGACGCGTTCACGGCCAAATACCAGCGCAACCGGCGCATGCCCGGCTTCAGCGACGCTTTTCAGGCCACATTCGCGAGGGTCGAGCATTGGCCACGGCAGCGTACGCGAACGAGCACTGGTACCGACCACCAGGCTACACCCCGATAGCGCCTCATCGAGGGTATCGACAATATTTGCATTGCCAATCACGTCGCTGGCGCCGGCCGCCAGAGCGATAGCCTGAGAATCGGGTTTTACCAGCGGATTAACCAGCCAGAGATTAGTTAACCCCATGGTTTTCATTGCGCGGGCGACAGAGCCCATATTGCCGGTGTGTGAGGTTTCTACCAGTACAATTCGGATATTTTGCAGCATTACGGTTCTTCGACTAAAGATTATTCGTGCATGCTACCATAAAACGGAGACATAAGCAGATTTCACTGCTATTATATGTGCCGTTTTTTCCCGTTCTTTAACATCCAGTGAGAGAGACCGATGCATCCGATGCTGAACATCGCCGTGCGCGCAGCGCGCAAGGCGGGTAATTTAATTGCCAAGCACTACGAAACGCCAGACAGCGTAGAAACCAGTCAGAAAGGCAGCAATGATTTTGTGACTAACGTCGATAAAGCCGCCGAAGCGATTATTATCGAAACCATTCGCAAATCTTACCCTCAGCACACCATCATCACCGAAGAAAGCGGTGAACACGAAGGTATTGATCAGGATGTTCAATGGGTTATCGATCCACTGGATGGCACCACCAACTTCGTAAAACGTCTTCCTCATTTCGCCGTCTCCATCGCCGTCCGTATTAAAGGGCGTACTGAAGTGGCGGTGGTTTACGATCCCATGCGTAACGAACTGTTTACCGCGACCCGCGGTCAGGGCGCGCAGCTAAACGGCTACCGTCTGCGCGGCAGCAGCGCTCGCGACCTGGACGGCACCATCATCGCCACCGGCTTTCCGTTCAAAGCGAAACAGCACGCCACCGCTTACATGAACATCCTCGGCAACATGTATACCGAATGCGCAGATTTCCGCCGCACCGGTTCCGCGGCCCTGGATTTGGCCTACGTTGCCGCTGGCCGCGTTGACGGATATTTTGAAATTGGTCTCAAGCCGTGGGATTTCGCGGCCGGCGAACTGATCGCCCGTGAAGCAGGCGCGATTGTCTGCGACTTTACCGGCGGCCATAACTATCTGCTGACCGGCAACATCGTTGCAGGTAACCCGCGCGTCGTGAAAGCCATGCTGGCGAATATGCGCGAGCAGTTGAGCGAAGCGCTGAAGCGCTAATTCCTCACTGACTGAAAAGCAAAAAGGAAGCCACGGCTTCCTTCAGATTGCTGACAAAGTGCGTTTTTCCGGAATTGCCCGGCGGCGCTTCGCTTGCGCGGGCCTACGAAAAACCCATAACATGATGATATTATTGGTTTTACATGCCAGGTAAGGCGATAGCCGCCACCCGGCAGAAATGCGAGCACAATATCTAAATCAGGTTTGTCATCAGCCTCAAGGAAGCCACGGCTTCCTTTTTTCTCTCTTTTTTCTCTCTTTAAAACGGACGCAGGCCGCCGCCCTGTGGCATCGCACTACTCCACATCACCACCGCTGCTGCCAGTAAAATCATGCCGCCGGCCAGCGCCAGCGTTGCCCAGCCGACCTGCTTCCAGAGTACCGGCGCCCGATTCGCGCTCAGCCTGACCGCCAGTTGACGAAAACCGTGCACCAGCAGCGCCAGGCTGCTAATCGTCAACGATGTTCCTGCCGCCATCGCCATTGCCGCCGCCATCCCCCAGCCAAATACGCCAATAACTTTGCTGAACAGCAACACCATAATGGCCCCGGAGCAGGGCCGCATCCCCATCGATAGTACAATCACCAGCCGCGCCCGCCAGTCGTCGCCGCTTTGCCGCTGTTCCGGAGTCGGTAAATGCTGGTGCCCGCAGCCGCAGTTAGCATGATGAACATGGTGCGGAGTGAAAGCGGTAAATTTTGGTCGTCGCAGCAGCATCCGCAGCTTTTTCAGCGCCCGCCAGCATAGCAGCACCCCCAGCGCACCGACCAGCAGGTAGCTCCCCTTCTCCAGCCAGAAACTACTCAGATGCAACTGTCTTGCCGGAAGCTGTAGCAAGGTGAGCACCGCCACCACTAATGCGATTGCCACCATTCCCTGCAACAACGACGCGGCCAGCGTCAGACCGATACTTGATTTCAGTTTCGAGGGATGGGTAGCCAGCCAGGTCGTAATCACCATTTTTCCATGCCCGGGCCCCAGAGCATGCAGAACACCATATACGAAGCTAAATCCCAGCAACGATAGCCCCGCAGCGGAAGGATTGTTCGCCACCGACTGTAACAACGCGCTCAGTTCGACATTCAGCGCACGCTGCCAGATGGCGCTTTGCAGCAGCACCTGCGGCCACGCTCGCCATAGCCAGAAGCCCGCGCCTGCCACCAGCAGCAAAAATAGCGCCAGCGGCCACAGCTGACGCCAGCGCGGCGAACGTCCGGTTTGCGTGAAAATTACTGACATTGCAGCGTCACCTTTTGTGCGAAGTAGCTTCCCAGTTCCATATCTTCCGGCGGGGCATCCGCTTTATCCAGCGACTGGGCATAAGACAACATTTTTTCATTTGGTTTCGGCGTCATGACTTTCGCTGTACACATCGGCTTCATTGCAGCCGGCAGGGTGAAGTCTGACGCTTTGTCGTAATACATATCGACAAAATAAGTGGGATCATATGTCGAAAAGGTAAATTTTTGCCCGGCCAGAGGCTGCGGCTTCGCCAGCGGCAAGGTAAAGGTGAGTACCGCCTGGTGGCCGTTGCGCTCAAGGCCATAGCCATCGGGGCGATTCTCAAATTTCACCCGCTGGCCGTTATGCCACAGTTCGCTGAAATAGTGCTGGCCCAGCACGTTAGCCATCACTTCCGCCGCCAGTTTCTTCCAGATTTCGCTGCCTGGCTTAGCATTACCCGCATCATAAAGCAGATCGGCAGAGGTCATTTCATCCATCGTCCAGCGCATTTTGAAACCGGTGAGCAGACCCTTTTCCGCCACGGCCTGCGTTTGCAAACTGATGAAACTGTGTGGATGGGCGCTGACACCAGAAGACAGGACAGCGAACAAGAACGTTATGACGAGACGATGAACGCGGTGCATGAACTCTCCACGGCTAAATCCTGACCGCCATCAGTTACGGTCGTTGATGAGATTGCCGTGAGAATATCATCGAACGAGAAAATAGTGAGCATCGATTTCTGGTCTCGATTCAGTTCTCAATTTTGCAAATTTCTTCACTTACAGACAACCATAAGCCGGAGTATTCAGCCGCTTCAAACGCTCATATTGTAAATTATATGTTAAATAAATGATAATATAAATTATATCATTAACACAATCACACGATGAATGAATGTCACATCATTTAAATTAACTAAAATTTAACTAAATTTTATCTACAAGTTAACAAAAATGGTTATTCATCACATTTTCACAACTTTATATTCATTACCTCTTCCCTTCGTTGTTAACCTCACGCCGTGACATGCCCTGCTCCCTACAAAAGGTACAATTATGAAATTCAAACTCGCATTACTCAGTGCAACCCTGGCTTCTGCATGCGTTTTGTCTGGCACGTCCTTTGCGGCAGAGAAATACGAAATTGCAGTGGTGGCTAAAGTCACCGGTATTCCATGGTTTAACCGAATGGAAACCGGCGTCAACGAAGCAGCGAAGAAACTGGATGTCAACGCTTATCAGACCGGACCATCCACACCGGATCCGGCCCAACAGGTTAAGGTGATTGAAGATCTGATTGCCAAAAACGTGAACGCCATCATTGTGGTGCCTAATGATGCCAAAGTCCTTGAACCCGTACTGAAGAAGGCGCGCGATAAAGGCATTGTTGTCCTGACGCATGAGTCGCCGGATCAGCAAATTGGTCAGTGGGATATTGAGACCATCGACAGTGAAAAATATGCGCAGGCCAATGTCGATGAGCTGGCAAAAGATATGGGCGGTAAAGGGGGTTATGCTATCTATGTCGGCTCGCTGACCGTTCCCTTACATAACGCCTGGGCTGATTACGCCATAAAATACCAGAAAGAAAAATACCCAGAGATGTTCGAAGTCACTTCACGTCTGCCAGTCGCTGAGAGTATTGATAAATCCTACTCCACCACCCTGGATCTGATGAAAACCTATCCGCAGATGAAAGGGATCATTGGTTTCGGCTCTTTGGGCCCAATTGGTGCGGGCCAGGCGGTACAGAAAAAACGAGCTAAAGATAAAATCGCCGTGGTTGGTATTGCGATGCCAGCCCAGGCGGCCCCTTATCTGATGCGCGGCGACATCAAGAAAGCGCTGCTGTGGGACCCAAAAGACGCAGGTTATGCGCTGGTTACGGTAGCTGACCAGTTGCTGCAGGGCAAAGAGGTCACCCCGGATCTGACAATTGACGGTTTAGGGAAAGCGGATGTCGACATGGATAAGAAAGTAATCCGCTTTAACAAAATCCTTGAGGTCACGAAAGACAACGCCCAGTCACTCGGTTTCTAGGGCATCACGCCAACACCAGGTAACTCTGACGCCGGCCGTCTGGTCGGCGCTATCGACAAATTAACAACTCAGCGTCCAGCCGGACGCTCGCAGGGGTATTGTCCATGACAGACACCACCGCATTTATCACTCTTGAGAATATCAGCAAGCAATTTCCGGGCGTGCTGGCGCTGGATAATGTGAATCTGACGCTGAAGAAAGGGGAAGTTCACTGTCTGGCGGGTCAAAACGGCTGCGGCAAAAGCACCATTATTAAAGTGATCTCCGGGGTATATCACCCGGAGAAAGGGGCGCAGATTCAGCTTGACGGTAAACTGTTTCACCACCTGACACCCCAGCTTTCCTCGCACTACGGTATTCAGGTTATCTATCAGGATCTGTCGTTGTTTCCAAACTTCAGCGTGGCGGAGAATATTGCCGTTAACCGCTATCTGCCCGGCGGCGACATCTGGGTACGCCGCGGCGCAATGAAACAGCAGGCGCTGGCCGCAATGAAGCGCATAGGCGTAACGATCAACCCGGATAAAAAAGTTGAAAAACTCTCTATTGCCGACCGCCAGTTAGTGGCCATTTGCCGGGCGATTGCCGCCAATGCACGTCTGGTGATCATGGATGAGCCTACGGCCTCTTTGACGCGTCAGGAGGTTAACGGCCTGCTGCGAGTCGTCAATGAGCTGAAAGCGGCCGGGATCTGCGTGGTGTTTGTCAGCCATCGACTGGATGAAGTGATGGAAGTGGCCGATCGCATCAGCGTGATGCGCGATGGCAAGCTGGTCGGCACTTTCCCTGCCAGCGAACTCGACAGTCACGAGCTGGCCTTCCTGATGACCGGCCAACGCTTCCACTACAGTCCGTTGCCGGAAAAACCGCCCGTTGAACAGGAACCCATGCTGGAGCTGCGTAACCTGAGCCGCAAGGGGAAATATCACAATATCAACCTGTCGTTGTGCCGCGGCGAGATTGTTTCGATCGTTGGCCTGCTGGGAGCCGGGAGAACCGAACTTTGCCTTAGCCTGTTTGGCATGACCCATCCGGAAAGCGGCGAAATGCGGATTAACGGCCAGCCAGTCAGACTACGTAGTAATCGCGATGCCATCAAACACGGGATCGGCTATGTCTCGGAGGATCGCCTGACCCAGGGGCTGATCATGGAGCAGTCAATCTACGATAACACTATCGTCACGGTGTTTGACAAACTGCATACCCGCAGCGGCCTGCTCGATCATGGCAAGGCGCAAAAGCTGGTCGCCGATCTGATCCGCGAACTGAACATCAAAGTCGCCGATCCGCAGCTGCCGGTTAAAACGCTCTCCGGCGGTAACGCCCAGCGCATCGCTATTGCCAAATGGGTGGCGACCAACCCACGTATCCTGATTCTGGATTCTCCCACCGTTGGCGTGGACATCGCCAACAAAGAGGGAATCTACCAGATTGCTCGCGATCTTGCGGAGCTGGGCATGGCGGTTCTGATGATTTGCGATGAAATCCCGGAAGCCTATTACAACAGCCACCGCGTGCTGGTGATGCGTCGCGGCGAACTGGTGGCGGAGTTTAACCCTCATCGCTGTCGCGAAGAGGAGATTGCTGAAGTAGTTGAGGTCATCAATGAATAATGAGCGTCTTTCCCGCTTAATCGGGCAACATGAATTCTGGCTGGGACTACTGGTGGTCGCGCTGGCCGTTGGCCTGAGCATCAGCACCGACGAGTTCCTTTCGCTCGGCAACCTGACGGATGTCGCCACCAGCTACGCCATTCTGGGCATTCTCGCCTGTGGGCTGTTTGTGGTCTTAATATCCGGCGGCATTGACATTTCATTCCCGGCAATGACCGCTATCGCGCAGTACGCAATGGCAAGCTGGATCATTGGCCACGGCGGCAACTTTGTGCTGGCGCTGATTATCGCGATGGCGGTGGGTCTGGTTCTGGGGCTTATCAACGGTATTCTGGTCTACAGGTTGCGCGTACCGGCGATCATCATCACCATCGCCACGCTGAATGTTTATTATGGCCTGCTGGTCTACACCACCAAAGGTACCTGGCTGTACGGTTTCCCCGACTGGTTTATGAACGGCATCAACTGGTTTTCATTCACTGCAGCGGACGGTTACGATTACGGCCTTACGCTCCCCCTACTCTGTCTGGCGGCAGTGATTGTCTTTACCGCGGTGCTGATGAACTACACCCGTCCTGGACGGCAGATTTACGCCATGGGCGGCAATCGGGATGCGGCTTCTCGCCTGGGACTGAATCTGCTGAAACTGCATTTCTACGTTTACGGCTATATGGGTATTCTCGCCGGTGTTGCCGCCGTGGTGCAGGCGCAGATCACCCAGTCCGTCGCGCCAAACTCCCTGCTTGGTTTTGAACTGACAGTGCTGGCGGCAGTGGTGCTCGGCGGCACCAGTATGAGCGGTGGTCGCGGTACGTTAACCGGTACGCTGCTCGGGGTCATTCTACTGGCCTTTTTACAAAATGGCCTGACCCTGCTCAGCGTCTCTTCTTACTGGCACACCGTTTTCAGTGGCGCCATTATCCTGATCAGCATTAGCGCTACGGTCTGGAATGAAAAACGCAAACTGGCAAGGGAGCTTTAAGATGAAAACAATCGCCAGATTTTTACCCGGTGATGCCATCATTCGCCTGCAGTGCATCATTATTATTGTGGTGGTGCTGGCTTTCTCCGCCCTGCTTGGCGGCCGTTTTTTCAGTGTGGCAAATTTCCAGTCCATTGGCTCACAACTGCCGATTCTCGGTATGCTGGCGCTGGGAATGGGCATCACGATGCTGACCGGGGGCATTAACCTGTCGATTATCGCCGGGGCTAACGCCTGCTCACTGGTCATGGCGGCGGTGATTGTCACTCATCCGGATAATCCGCTGTTTCTGGTGCTCGCCCTGCTGGCGGGGCTGGCGGTGGCCGTGGCGATTGGTACGCTCAACGGCGCGCTTGTCGCCTGGGTTGGCGTCTCCCCGATTCTTGCCACCCTGGGAACGATGACGCTCATCTCCGGCCTCAATATTTTGCTCTCCAATGGAACGGTAATTTCCGGTTTCCCGGCGGCCATTCAGTTCCTCGGCAACGCCACGCTTGCCGGTATTCCGGTGGCGCTGTTGCTCTTTTTACTGGTCGCGGTACTGCTGTGGGTACTGCTGGAACACACCACGCTGGGCCGCAGCCTTTATCTGGTGGGGTCTAATGAGCAGGCGACCCGTTACAGCGGCGTCAGTACCGTTCGGGTGCAAATTTCCGTCTACATCATTTCTGCCCTGTTGGGCTGGATGGCAGCCATTTTGATGATGGCGAAATTTAACTCCGCAAAAGCCGGGTACGGTGAATCATACCTGCTGGTGACCATCCTCGCCTCCGTACTGGGCGGTATCAACCCGGACGGCGGTTTCGGGCGCATTGTCGGTCTGGTGCTGGCACTGATTGTGCTACAGATGCTGGAAAGCGGCTTTAACTTGCTGGGGATTAGCAGCTATCTGACGATGGCGCTCTGGGGCGCAGTGCTGATCCTCTTTATCGCATTACAGAACCGTAACGCCTGATTTCAGGAGAAAAAATTATGGCGAGCTATTTTATTGGTGTGGATGTAGGAACCGGAAGCGCCCGTGCAGGCGTGTTTGACCTCAACGGCAGAATGGTCGGTCAGGCCAGCCGTGCCATTGACATTTATCGTCCGCAGGCCGATTTCGTTGAACAGTCTTCAGATAACATCTGGCAGGCGGTGTGCAACGCGGTTCGTGATGCGATCAACCAGTCAGATATCAATCCCATTCAGGTTAAAGGGCTGGGATTTGATGCCACCTGCTCTTTGGTGGTACTGGATAAAGAAGGCAGACCGCTGACCATCAGCCCTTCCGGGCGCAGCGAGCAGAACATTATCGTCTGGATGGACCACCGTGCCATCTCTCAGGCTGCGCGTATCAATGCCCTGCACCACCGGGTACTGGACTACGTCGGCGGAATTATCTCTCCGGAAATGCAAACGCCAAAACTGCTGTGGCTGAAGCAGCATATGCCCAACACCTGGGCGAACGCCGGATACTATTTTGACCTGCCTGATTTTCTGACCTGGCGGGCAACCAACGACGATACCCGATCGCTGTGTTCCACCGTCTGTAAATGGACCTACATGGGCCATGAGGATAAGTGGGATGCCAGCTATTTCCGCCAGATTGGACTGGAAGAGCTGCTGGAGCACGACGCGGCAAAAATCGGTCGTTACGTCAAAACCATGGGGGAGCCGTTGGGTCACGGCCTGACCCAACGCGCCGCCAGTGAACTGGGCCTGATCCCAGGGACGGCGGTGAGCGTATCCATTATTGATGCCCACGCCGGCACGCTCGGTACGCTTGGCGCCTGTGGCGTTTCTGGCGAAGTGGCGGATTTTGACCGTCGTATCGCGTTGATTGGCGGGACCTCCACCGGGCATATGGCGATCTCCAAAGAGCCGCGTTTTATCGGCGGCGTCTGGGGGCCTTATTATTCTGCTGTCCTGCCAGAGTACTGGCTCAACGAAGGTGGTCAGTCTGCCACGGGTGCATTAATCGACCATATTATTCAGTCGCATCCGTGCTATGAAACTCTGTTGGCGCAGGCAAAAACCCAGGGGCAGACAATTTATGAAGTGCTGAATGCGCTGCTGCGGAAAATGGCCGGCGAGCCGGAAGATATCGCTTTTTTAACCCGCGACATGCACATTCTCCCCTACTTCCACGGCAACCGTTCGCCGCGCGCGAATCCGACCTTAACTGGCGTGATTACCGGACTGAAACTCTCCCGCACGCCGGAGGATATGGCGCTCCAGTATCTGGCGTCCATCCAGGCAATTGCCTTAGGTACCCGGCATATTATTGAGACGATGAATCACAGCGGTTACAGCATCGATACGATCATGGCCAGCGGTGGCGGCACCAAAAATCCGATCTTCGTTCAGGAACACGCTAACGCTACTGGCTGCGCCATGCTGCTCCCCGAAGAGAGTGAAGCCATGCTGCTGGGCGGCGCCATGATGGGTACCCTTGCCGCCGGCGTGTTTGAAACCTTCCCTGAAACAATGTCGGCGATGAGCCGGATTGGGAAAACCGTCACTCCACAGACCAATCGCATTAAGCAGTATTACGATCGTAAATATCAGGTATTCCACGAGATGTATCAGGACCATATGAAATACCGTCAACTGATGCAGGGGGACGCATGAATCATACATGGCATCAAGCCACTCACGTCTGGCAACTGTACAGCGAAGAGCTGGCGGCTCTGGAACGCCATCTGAGTGCGGAACAATGGCAGACGCTGATGGCTGAACTGCGCGGCTGTCAGGGTAAAATCGTGGTCACTGGCGTCGGGACTTCCGGCATAGCGGCACGAAAAGTCGCGCATATGCTCGCTTGCGTTGAGCGCCCGGCGATATACCTCAATGCGACTGACGCCGCGCATGGCGATTTGGGGTTTTTACGTACCGACGATCTGGTAATCATGCTTTCACGCGGCGGCAATTCTGATGAGCTCACCCGGCTGTTGCCTGGACTCGCAGCGAAAAATGTTCCCATCCTTAGCGTCACGGAAAATCCAGATTCCGCCATTGCCAAAGCTGCTCGTCTGGTGATTTCCACCGGCGTGCGGCAAGAAGCCGATCCACTCAATATGTTAGCCACGACATCAATCGTTCTGGTGCTGGCGATTTTCGATGCCGCCTGCGCCTGTCTGATGAACGAGAGCGGTTATTCGAAAGAGACACTTCTGGCTGTACATCCGGGTGGTGACGTAGGGTTAACGCTAAGTCAGGCGCATAACATGCAGAAATGAGATACCGGCTCGGCCACTCTCGTTGGCGGAGCCCGGTTTCAGCCAAAGATAAAACAGCGCGAAAGTACATTCAGAGATTACGCGTCACACCTTCAGTCGCTACGTTAAAAATTCTGTGACCCTCCTCCGTATTCCAGACGGAAAGCCTTTCATTCACCATTTCTATAAACAAACTTTAGCTATTCTTAGCTGACATACTTACCGGAGACCTGACGGATGATGCCAACGCTTGCTCCACCATCTGTACTTTCCGGTCCCCAGCGCCGATGCCAGGTACTGCTGACGCTTTTCCTGCCGGAGCAAATTGTCACCACCAAGACATTCAGTACATTAAATGACGTTGATGAGCACATTGTCCGCGAAGATATTCTCGAAACAGGGCAGGAGATTCAGCGCGACCATCAGTTGACCATTACTGTCAGTCGGGATGACCGCTACCGGATTGAAGGAACCGTGCTTAATCAACGTCTTTGCCTCTTACACGGGTTAAAACGCGCTCTGCGCTTATGCCCGCATTTTGTCAACCAGCATTTTACCCCGGCATTAAAAACGCAGCTTAAACAGCAGGGTGTCGCGCGCACGCTGTATGACGACACCAACCTGCAGGCTCTGGTCAACCGCTGCGCACGGGCGCTTAACCGGCATTTTGACTGCCGTGACAGGCACTTTCTGCGTCTCTATTTGCAGTATTGCCTGCTGCAACACCATGTCGGACAGAGTCCCTTCTTCACCCGTGAGCAGCAGAGATGGGTACAGGCCGCTACGGAGTTCTCCCTTGCACAAGAGATTGTACGCCACTGGCAACGGCGGGCCGTGACAGCGCTGCCCCCTGAGGAGCGGTTGTTTCTCGCCCTGCTGTTTATGTTGCTGAAAACGCCCGATCCCATCCACGACGGTCATCAGCAGGACCGACGGCTGCACCTGGCGATTTCCGGCCTGATTTACCGTTTTCAGCGTCTGTCCGGCCACGCCTTTAGCGATGAACAGGGGTTGAGCGACCAACTCTATATTCATCTTTCTCAGGCGCTGCACCGCAGCGTATTCGCTATCGGAATCGATAACGCGCTACCGGAGGAAATTAGCCGTCTGTACCCGCGTTTAGTGCGCACAACGCAGGCGGCGCTGGAGGATTTTGAAACTGACTGGAAAGTGCGTTTTAGCCATGAGGAAGTGGGGTTAATCGCAGTAATTTTCGGCGCGTGGCTGGTGCAAAAAAGTGACCTGCAGGAGAAGCAGGTGCTTCTGATCACTGCGGATAATCCGCGACTGGAACAATCGCTGGAGAGGCAGTTACGCGAGTTAACCCTGCTGCCGATCAATATTAAATATCTGAGCGCTCATGCTTTTCAGAAAGAAGGGGCGCCGAAGGGAATAACGCTTATCGTGACCCCTTATGCCACAACATTACCGCTGTTTTCACCGCCGCTGTTTCATGCCGAAGAAGCGTTCAGCGATCATCAGCGGCAGCAGATTTGTAAAATGCTCGAAACCTAAGCTACCGCTTTTGGCCGCACCACCAGCGCGGGTAATGCCACCAGCGCCATCACCCAGAAGACGCCCTGATGCAGGTGCTGATAGAGGAATCCAGCAAATACCGTCATAACCGCAATACTGCCCCCCATCGCGATAGCGGAATAGACCGCCTGCAGACGGATCACCTCGCTACCCTGCCGAGCGGAGATATAGCGCATTGCCGCCAGGTGGCAAACAGTAAAGGTTCCGCAATGCAGGATCTGCACGACGATAAGCCACGGCAGCGCCGTGGTCCATCCCATCAGCGACCAGCGAATCAGCCCACACACAGCTGATAGCAGCAATAAATCGCGGGCGCTGAAGCGACGGAAAACTTTTTTGCTCAGCGCGAAAATCACCACTTCCGCCACCACGCCCAACGACCACAGATAACCGACAGCGGAAGCGGAGTAACCAGCCTCCTGCCAGTAGATGGCGCTAAATCCGTAGTAGGCGGCATGCGCTCCCTGCAACAGACTGACGCAAACCAGGAAAGGCCAGGTTTGTCGTACCAGCGTCAACCAGGCAGGTAGTCCCGCCGTTTCCTGCTGACGGACTCCCCCCTGTGGCATCACCGACGGTTTCAGCAGCATACCAAGAAGCATTGAGGCGATACCAAGACTGAGCATCGTCAGTATCGCCCGATAGTCAAACAAACTCACCAGCTTACCGGTCAGCGCGGAACCAATCACAAAGGCAATCGATCCCCATAAACGCACACGTCCGTAGTCCAGGGGGAACTGCTTCTGCCAGGTATTCGCCAGCGCATCGGTCAGAGGTACCAGTGGGGAAAAAAAGAGGTTAAAACCAACCATCACCACCATGAGCCAGGCGACATTCGTCCCCATCCAGAAGGCGATGGCAAAGAGTAGCGTGAGCAGAGCCAGAATACGCAACGCAGAAATCAGTCGGGATGGATCGCTCACCCGTGGAGCGATGAACAAACTACCGAGAAAACGCGCCACCAGCCCGGTGCCAAGCAACAGGCCGATAGTTTCCGGCGTAAGTCCGAGGCCTTTGAGCCAGACGCTCCAGAAAGGCAGGAAGATGCCGTAGCTAAAAAAGTAGGTAAAATAACTAAGCGCCAGCCAGCGCGTGGAGTGCAAAACCATGATTCCCTCCTGAATGGAGGCGATAGTCTGGCGATAAAGTCAGGTGCATGCAAGATGTCTCTCACTGCCGACAGGGCGCAAGCGCACGCCACCCAAATCGGCTTTGGCAAACTCACCCGTGCGCAGCAACTTATGGGGATTGGCTATCTGTATGTGGAGGAACAACTGCAAACGTTGCGTTAAGCCCGGACGAGACACGACCAGAGCATAGACCTTATGTAAGACAGACGCAAAAAAGGCCGCAATCGCGGCCTTCGTTACAGCTTAACGGTTAAAGGTTATGCATAAACCGGGAAACGTGCGCAGATATCCAGCACTTTACCTTTGATGCGCTCGATAACCGCTTCATCGTTGATGTTGTCCAGCACATCGCACATCCAGCCTGCCAGCTCTTTAGCTTCCGCTTCTTTAAAGCCACGACGCGTAATGGCCGGAGAGCCGATACGGATACCGGAAGTGACGAACGGGCTCTTCGGATCGTTCGGCACACTGTTTTTGTTGACGGTGATGTTGGCACGCCCCAGCGCGGCATCAGCTTCTTTACCGGTCAGGTTTTTGTCCACCAGATCCAGCAGGAACAGGTGGTTCTCCGTACCGCCGGAAACCACTTTGTAACCGCGGTTCAGGAACACTTCCACCATCGCTTTGGCGTTTTTCGCCACCTGCTGCTGGTAGACTTTGAACTCCGGTTCCATCGCTTCTTTCAGCGCCACCGCTTTACCGGCGATCACATGCATCAGCGGGCCGCCCTGAGCACTCGGGAAAACGGCAGAGTTCAGTTTTTTGTACAATTCTTCGTCACCGCCTTTCGCCAGGATCAGGCCGCCGCGCGGACCCGCCAGGGTTTTGTGCGTGGTGGTGGTCACAACGTGAGCATGCGGAACCGGGTTCGGGTAAACGCCTGCGGCGATAAGACCCGCGACGTGCGCCATATCCACAAACAGGTATGCGCCAATGCTGTCGGCAATTTCACGCATTTTTGCCCAGTCAACGATGCCGGAATAAGCAGAGAAACCGCCGATGATCATCTTCGGTTTGTGAGTCTGAGCCAGCTTCGCCATCTCTTCGTAGTCAATTTTACCGGACTCATCAATGCCGTAAGGCACAATGTTATACAGTTTACCGGAGAAGTTTACCGGAGAACCGTGCGTCAGGTGGCCGCCTTGCGCCAGATTCATACCCAGAACGGTGTCGCCCGGTTGCAGCAGCGCTGTGTAGACCGCGAAGTTAGCCTGAGAACCCGAGTGCGGCTGGACGTTAGCGTAGTCGGCGCCAAACAGCGCTTTCGCGCGGTCGATAGCCAGTTGCTCAACGATATCCACGTATTCGCAGCCGCCGTAGTAACGCTTGCCCGGATATCCTTCAGCGTATTTGTTGGTCAGCTGAGACCCTTGTGCCTGCATTACGCGCGGACTGGTGTAGTTTTCGGAGGCGATCAGTTCGATGTGCTCTTCCTGACGTACTTTTTCCTGCTCCATAGCCTGCCACAGTTCGGCATCATAATCGGCAATGTTCATTTCACGCTTTAACATCCGCATCTCCTGACTCAGCTAACAATAAAATTTCGGCCTAAAAGGCGGTCCGATTGGACAACGGCCCACAGTATAACTGAATCATTCTGTGATAACAGGTCTTGACAAAGGATTTTACGCAAACGATTGGCTCGGCGTTACACAAGGCTTTGAGCAATAAAGACGCTGCAATTATCAACGGATTTCTTTTCAGCTATGTGATGCAAATAATTCATGTTGTAACGGCTTTCAGGAAAGTATTACAGAACCATTTACAATGCAGGGTTATCTTTATAAGATGCATTTAAAATACATCAATTAAATAATACGTAAAGGAAGCCACTATGCTCGACGCGCAAACCATCGCCACGGTGAAAGCCACGATTCCCCTGCTGGTTGAAACTGGCCCCAAACTGACCGCCCACTTTTATGACCGTATGTTTACGCATAACCCGGAACTCAAAGAAATTTTTAATATGAGTAACCAGCGTAACGGCGATCAGCGGGAAGCGTTGTTTAACGCGATTGCCGCTTACGCCAGCAATCTTGAGAATCTCCCTGCGCTGCTGCCCGCGGTAGAGAAAATCGCCCAGAAGCACACTAGCTTCCAGATAAAACCCGAGCAGTACAACATCGTGGGCTCCCACCTGTTAGCAACGCTGGACGAAATGTTCAGTCCGGGTCAGCAAGTGCTGGATGCCTGGGGCAAAGCCTATGGCGTACTGGCGAACGTTTTTATTCACCGTGAAGCGGAAATCTACCGTGAAAGCGCCGGTAAAACCGGCGGCTGGGAAGGCACCCGCGCATTTCGCATCGCGAAGAAAATCCCGCGCAGCGCGCTGATTACCAGTTTCGAATTTGAGCCGGTCGACGGCGGCCCGGTGGCTGAATACTCTCCAGGGCAATATCTGGGACTCTGGCTGAAACCGGAAGGTTTTCCCCATCAGGAAATTCGCCAGTATTCCCTGACCCGCCAGCCCAATGGCAAAAGCTATCGCATTGCGGTCAAACGGGAAAACGGCGGACAGGTTTCAAACTGGCTGCATCATTCGGCCAAAGAAGGCGACGTGGTTTACCTGGCCGCACCGGCGGGCGATTTTTTCCTCAACGTGGCGCCAGAAACACCGGTCACGTTGCTCTCCGGCGGCGTCGGCCAAACGCCAATGCTGGCGATGCTGGATGTACTGGCGAAAACGCAGCATCCGGCCCAGGTTAACTGGTTCCATGCGGCAGAAAACGGCGAGGTTCATGCCTTCGCCGACGAGGTTAAAGCACTGGGCGCAACGCTGCCGAAGTTCGTTTCTCATGTCTGGTATCGCGCGCCGAGTGAAGCTGATCGCCGGTCGACACCGTTTGATAGCGAAGGTTTGATGGATTTATCAGCGCTGGAGGAGAAGCTCAGCGACCCGCAGATGCAGTTCTATCTGTGCGGCCCGGTCGCATTTATGCAGTTTGTCGCGAAGCAACTGGTAGAACTGGAAGTAAACCACGATAACATTCATTACGAATGCTTCGGCCCGCATAAGGTGCTATAGCTGCGTATTGGTAAATTCCCCGGCGGCGCGGCGCTGACCGGGGCGACAGACTAATGGGATGTTCAGGATTAGCCACGCTGCGCCTAATCCTGAATTGCGTTTAAATCGCCGCGTCGTCTTCTTCGCCGGTACGGATACGAATCACCCGCGCGACATCGAAAACAAATATTTTACCGTCGCCGATTTTGCCCGTCTGCGCAGTACGGATAATGGTATCTACGCAGGTGTCAACAATATCATCGGTAACCACAATTTCGATTTTCACTTTCGGCAGAAAATCCACCATATACTCAGCGCCACGATACAGCTCGGTATGTCCCTTCTGGCGGCCAAAGCCTTTCACTTCCGTTACCGTCATCCCGGTGATGCCGACTTCCGCCAGCGCTTCACGCACGTCATCCAGTTTGAAAGGTTTAATAATCGCATCAATCTTTTTCATGGTGTTCCTGTTTTAGTCACATAACCGGTCACTAACCGTATCATAACGTGCGTTATGTTGCGGGGCTACTCTTTAAAGTCGTTGGCGTCGAGCTCGTGGCGTGACAGTAACTTATAAAATTCAGTGCGGTTGCGCCCCGCCATCCGCGCCGCATGCGTAACGTTGCCTTTAGTAATTTGCAGCAACTTGCGCAGATAATTCAGCTCAAACTGATTACGCGCCTCAACAAAAGTGGGCAGCGCAGTATTTTCCCCTTCCAGGGCCTGCTCCACCAGCGCATCACTGATCACCGGCGAAGAGGTCAACGCTACGCACTGCTCAATCACGTTCACCAACTGGCGCACATTCCCCGGCCATTTCGCCGCCATCAGCCGCTTCATCGCATCGGTGGAGAAAGCGCGGACAAACGGTTTATGTCGATCCGCAGACTGACGCAGCAGATGGTTAGCCAGCAGCGGGATATCTTCAGTGCGCGCCGCCAGCGGCGGAATTTTCAGATTCACTACGTTCAGGCGGTAAAACAGATCTTCGCGAAATTCGCCGCGCACCATCGCTTTCGGTAGATCGCGATGGGTGGCGGAAATAATACGCACATCAATATTAATATCACGGTTGCTGCCCAGCGGACGTACTTTACGTTCCTGCAGGACGCGCAGCAGCTTAACCTGTAACGCCATCGGCATATCGCCGATTTCATCAAGAAACAACGTTCCGCCTTCCGCAGCCTGAAATAACCCCTCGCGCTGGCTCACCGCTCCGGTAAACGCGCCGCGCGCGTGGCCGAACAGTTCCGATTCCAGCAGTTGTTCAGGAAGCGCGCCGCAGTTGATGGCGATGAATGGTTTATCGCGGCGTGGGCTGGCATTATGGATTGCCTGGGCGACGATCTCCTTCCCGGTACCGCTTTGCCCATTAATCAGCACGCTGACGTCCGATTGCGCCACCATCCCGGCCTGCTCCAGCAGGCGCTCCATCAACGGACTGCGGGTAACAATCGCCTGCCGCCAGCGCTCATCGGTGGTCGGCGCGCTCTGTTCCAGGGCATCGTCAATGGCTTTATACAGCGCGTCTTTGTCGACTGGTTTGGTGAGAAAGCTAAATACCCCCTGCTGAGTCGCGGCAACAGCATCCGGAATAGAACCGTGAGCGGTCAGAATGATCACCGGCATCCCCGGCTGGGCCTTCTGGATCTCGCTGAACAACTGCAGACCATCCATCTCATCCATCCGCAGGTCGCTGATCACCAGATCCACTTTATCACGCCCCAGAATACGCAATGCTTCCGGGCCGCTCTCAGCGGTGAGCACACTATATCCCTCGCTGACAAGACGCATTCCTAATAACTTCAGCAGCCCCGGATCGTCGTCCACTAATAGCAGGCGGGCCGGTTTACGGATCGTCATGGATCACCTCCGGCACCTTATCGCCGCCATGCCCGCCTTCAGAATTAAAATTGCCCCCGGGTTTGCGGCTGGAAAGCCGACGCTCAATATCCGTCAGATTTTCCAGCTTGCGGGTCGTGAGTTCGAGCTGGCTGCGTAATGCCTGTTCCTGCTGCCGCAACGCCTCAAGTTCCGTATCGCTGGACTGCTGTAGTCTGGCATAACGGGAACGCTGGTCAATTAACTGAATCTGCCGGTCCTGAGCATCGCGCCAGAGCTGATAAAGCGGACGAATCTGCGGGTCAATTTGCACGCTGAAGCTGTCCAGACGCGCCAGCATATCCCGGCGTTCATCAGGCGTGATTCTGGCATCGCCCAGTAAAATGCCGCGCTTAAAGGCATCTTGCCAGCTGTCGTCATTGTGCCGCCGGGCTTCCGTACGCGCCTGCTCCGGGGCAAGGCGCTCCGCGCAATCAATTCCCCGCAGCCAGTAAAGTGGATTTTTATCGCTGACCTCATTTTGCAGCGCCCAGATGTCGGCGCACTCGACAGCCAGAAAATCAGCAACCTGCTGCTGCGGTAGCGCAAAACGCGTTTTGTCATCCGCGCTATGTGATGATGTGAAGGCGGAGCAGCCCGCCAGCGCCAGGCAGGAAAGACCCGGCAGCAGCCATTCCCTGAGGGAACGGACAAATACGAAGAAGTGGGACATATTCACCCGATAGTTATACGTTATTTTTTTCAGCCTCAGCGGCGGGCAGCGTAATACGGAAACAGACAAGCCCTGAGTTATCATCTACCAGGCTTAGCTCGCCCTGCATTTGCCGCACACAGTCGCGAGCAATGCTCAGCCCCAGGCCGCTGCCTTTTACTGCCCCTTTACGCTGGTGGCTTCCCTGATAAAAAGGCTCGAAAATCATGTTTCTCTCAGCTGGCGGGATCGGCTCGCCATCATTAATGACGTCAATGCACACCTGCTCATCGCGCCGATAGCTATGAATACGAATGTTACCGGATTCAGCCCCATAGTGCACCGCATTGGAGTAGAGATTATCCAGAACGCTCACTAACAGCGACGGTTCTGCCAGGCAAAAACGCGCGGTAAGCGACAGTTCGGTATGCATCATTTTAGCTCTTGCCGGCAGGTTATGGGCGGAAACCACATTCTCCACCAGTTCGCGCAGATCTATTACCTCGCGAGCAACCGGGACATCAGCCTGTTTACGGTTGTAATCGAGTAATTGTTCAATCAATTTTTGTAAATTTCGGCTGCTGCTATCGAGAATCTCGACGATCTCCCGCTGTTCCGGCGTCAGCGGCCCGGCCACATGGTCGGCGAGCAACTCTGTCCCTTCGCGCATGCTGGCCAGCGGCGTTTTCAGCTCATGGGAGAGATGGCGCAAGAACTGATGGCGCTGGGATTCGAGCCAGGCGAGACGCTCACTCAGCCAGATAATGCGTTTCCCGACCGAACGCAATTCTCGCGGGCCGGTAAACAGCGCGGCATCATCCAACGATTTCCCCTCGCCCAGTCGGTTAATCATTCTTTCGATGCCTTTCACCGGGCCGATAATCATGCCAGTGAAAAGCAGGACCAGCGCAAGGCTCAGCAGAAACAGCACCAGCGCCTGCCAGCCAAAAAACTGGCCGCGCTCGGCAATTTCTTGCTGCAGCTGTTGTCCACGAGAAGAGACTACCGCGCGAGTCGCCTGGACCATATCGCTATTGGCTGAGGCAAACGCCTCCAGACTGGCGGCGGATTTCGCCGCCGGACCGCTATTTTTGCACTGAAGATCCGCCAGATCGTCAAGATCCCGACGCAACGCCTGCCAGATTTTTTCGTCCGGAAGAACGCCCGCATGAGCCTCAAGCATTTCACTGTAGCGTTTACGCTGATTTTGATAGACCCGCGCCAGCGTCGGGTCGTCCAGCACGCAGTATTGTCGGTAGCTGCGCTCCATCTCCAGAGAAGCATTGATCATCGCCTCACTACGGCGGGCATCGATAAGGGTGGTACGGTTGATATGCGCCGCCTGCGCGCTGAGCGCGTTGAGGCTCTGCCACGCCTGCCATGCCAGCACCAACAGCGGGAGCAGGATCAGCACGAACGACAGCATAACCAGCTGACGCAACGAACGGGGAAAAAGGGAGAGTCGCTTCAAGGATATCGTCTCACTCATTGGCACATTACGATGCTACCCCGAAAATGCCCGATATACGCTATGGATTTCATGTTACAGGTCAAAACACACGGTGTTCTGAGCCGCGTTTACACCGGCGCCGGAGAGAGCCTGTCGCGCAGACGATAACGAATATAATAAAGCCAGGCTGTAAACAACCTGGCTTTATTAAGAAATGAGGCGGTGCCTAACTCGACGTTTCGCCCGATGACTGATAAAGCGTCGCTATTATCAGGAGTTGGACGGCAGGCACCTGTTTGTGCGTCATTCGAAGTTTATGTAGCGCGTCCCGAAGGGGCTGACATAAGAAGGTGAATGAGCCACTGACGGTAATTATGCACGAAGCGTGCCATATCACAAAGATATTTATTAATTCAATGATAAATAAGGAATATTTAACAGCTTCAGTGCGTAATGATAGTGAACATCATTTGCACAAAGTGTCGCTAATCAGCAACACCGAATAAGCGATTTTTCTATACCATTTAAAATCAATTAGTTAAGTGTCTCCTTTTAGCGACACCGCTATAAGGCATTTGTCGGCGATTCCCGACACCCTTGCCAACGGCCACCAGATACAGAAAAGCCCCCTGCAGTCGCATGAGGCTTGATGAAGTTTACCCGCGGAGCAGAATTGCGCGTTCCTCCGGGCAATTCACGCTCAATAACCTGAAGACTTAACCCAGCTGTTTACGCGCATTGCGGAAAATACGCATCCACGGGCTGTCTTCACCCCAGTTTTCCGGGTGCCAGGAGTTCGACACGGTACGGAAAACACGCTCCGGGTGCGGCATCATGATCGTGGCGCGCCCGCTTTCGCTGGTCACGGCGGTGATACCGTTCGGCGAACCATTCGGGTTAGCCGGATAGTTTTCCGTGACCTGACCGAAGTTATCCACGAAGCGCAGCGCCACCAGACCTTTGCTCTCAAGCTGCGCCAGATGCGCGCCATCACGGACTTCCACCTGCCCTTCACCGTGAGAAACGGCAATTGGCATCATCGACCCGACCATGCCCTGCAACAGCAGCGACGGGCTTTGGGTCACTTCAACCAGGCTGAAGCGCGCTTCAAAACGGTCAGACTGGTTGCGTACAAAGCGCGGCCACAGGTCACTGCCGGGGATCAGCTCGCGCAGATTTGACATCATCTGACAACCGTTGCACACCCCCAGCGCCAGCGTCTGCGGACGATGGAAGAAGGTGGCAAACTCGTCGCGCACGCGCTCATTAAACAGAATCGATTTCGCCCAGCCTTCGCCTGCGCCTAACACATCGCCGTAGGAGAAGCCGCCACAGGCCACCAGGGCCTGGAAATCCGCAAGACCGGTATGGCCCGCCAGCAGATCGCTCATATGTACGTCGATAGCGTCAAAGCCTGCGCGATGGAACGCCGCCGCCATTTCAACGTGTGAGTTAACGCCCTGCTCACGCAGCACCGCAACCTTCGGACGTGCGCCGGTAGCAATATAGGGAGCAGCAATATCGTCATTGATGTCGAAGGAGAGCTTCACGTTAAGGCCCGGATCGGCATCGTTAGTTTTCGCATCGTGCTCCTGGTCAGCACACTCCGGGTTATCACGCAGACGCTGCATCTGCCAGGTGGTTTCTGCCCACCAGGTACGCAGGGTGGTACGACTTTCGCTAAATACCACACGGTCATCCGCCGAAATAACAAAGCGGTCGCCCGCCGTCGCCTGGCCCAGATAGTGAACGCAATCCGCCAGCCCATTTGCCGCCAGCAGCGCTTCAACCGCCTGGCGATCGGCTGCTCGAACCTGAATTACGCCGCCCAGCTCTTCATTAAACAGCGCCGCCAGATGGTCAGCGCCAAGCGCGGCGATATCAACATTGACGCTGCAGTGACCGGCAAACGCCATTTCAGCCAGCGTCACCAGCAGGCCGCCATCGGAACGGTCATGCCAGGCCAGCAGCTTATCCTCCGCCACCAGCGTCTGCATTGCGTCCCAGAAGCCTTTCAGTTGTGCAACGTCGCGAACGTCTGCGGTGACATCCCCGAGCTGGCGATAAACCTGCGCCAGCGCGGTTGCGCCCAGCGCATTATTCCCCTTGCCCAGATCAATCAACAGCAGGGCGTTCTCTTCGCTGGAGAGCTGCGGCGTCACGGTGCGGCGCACGTCCTCCACGCGGGCAAAAGCGGAAATCACCAGCGACAGCGGAGAGGTCATTTCACGCTGTTCAGCCCCTTCCTGCCAGCGGGTTTTCATCGACATCGAATCTTTACCCACCGGAATCGTCAGCCCCAGAGCCGGACAAAGCTCTTCGCCAACCGCTTTTACCGCCTCATATAAGCCAGCGTCTTCCCCCGGATGGCCGGCTGCGGCCATCCAGTTTGCCGACAGCTTCACGCGGTTAAGCGCGCCAATCTGCGTGGCGACAATGTTGGTCAGCGCCTCGCCTACCGCCAGACGGGCGGAAGCGGCAAAATCCAGCAGCGCGACCGGCGCGCGTTCGCCGATTGACATGGCTTCACCGTAGTAGCTGTCGAGGCTGGCAGTGGTTACCGCGCAGTTGGCAACCGGAACCTGCCACGGGCCGACCATCTGATCCCGCGCAACCATGCCGGTTACGGTGCGGTCGCCAATAGTGACCAGGAACGTTTTCTCCGCCACGGTCGGCAGATGCAGTACACGATTCACCGCGTCGGCAATGGTGATACCCTGACGTTCCAGATTCTGGCCCTGGGCTTTCAGAGACTGCACATCGCGGGTCATTTTCGGCGTTTTGCCCAGCAGTACGTCCAGCGGCAGATCAATCGGTCGATCGTTAAAGTGGCTATCGCTGAGGCTCAGGTGCTGCTCTTCAGTCGCTTCACCGATGACCGCGTACGGCGCGCGCTCGCGACGGCACAGCTCATCAAACAACGGCAACTGCTCCGGGGCTACCGCCAGAACATAGCGTTCCTGAGATTCGTTACACCAGATTTCCAGCGGGCTCATGCCCGGCTCATCGCTAAGGATGTCACGCAACTGGAATTTACCGCCGCGGCCGCCATCGCTGACCAGTTCCGGCATCGCATTCGACAAACCGCCCGCGCCAACATCGTGAATAAACAGAATCGGGTTAGCGTCGCCCAGTTGCCAGCAGCGGTCGATCACTTCCTGGCAGCGGCGCTCCATTTCCGGGTTGTCGCGCTGTACGGACGCAAAATCCAGATCCGCATCAGACTGACCGGAAGCCATTGAGGAAGCCGCGCCTCCGCCGAGACCAATATTCATCGCCGGGCCCCCGAGGACAATCAGCTTCGCGCCAACCACGATTTCGCCCTTCTGCACGTGTTCGCCGCGAATGTTGCCGATACCGCCCGCCAGCATAATGGGCTTGTGATAGCCGCGCAGCTCTTCGCCGTTATGGCTGGTCACTTTCTCTTCATAGGTACGGAAATAACCGTTCAGCGCCGGGCGCCCAAATTCGTTATTAAAGGCCGCGCCGCCCAGAGGGCCTTCGGTCATGATATCCAGCGCGGTAACAATACGCTCCGGCTTGCCGAAATCCTCTTCCCAGGGTTGTTCAAATCCAGGAATACGCAGGTTGGAAACGGAGAAACCAACCAGGCCTGCTTTCGGTTTAGCCCCGCGACCGGTCGCGCCTTCATCGCGGATTTCGCCGCCGGAACCGGTAGCCGCCCCCGGCCACGGAGAGATCGCCGTCGGGTGGTTGTGGGTTTCAACCTTCATCAGAATATGCGCCTCTTCCTGATGGAAGTCATAGCGGCCGGTTTCATGGTCAGCAAAGTAACGCCCCACCGCCGAACCTTCCATCACGGCAGCGTTATCTTTATAGGCCGACAGCACATAATCAGGAGTCTTCTCGAAGGTGTTTTTGATCATTTTGAACAGCGACTTCGGCTGCTGTTCGCCATCAATAACCCAGTCGGCGTTAAAAATCTTGTGTCGACAGTGCTCGGAGTTGGCCTGTGCGAACATGTAGAGTTCAATATCATTCGGGTTACGCCCCAGCGTCTGGAAGGCATCCTGCAGATAGTCTATTTCGTCATCCGCCAGGGCCAGCCCCAGACGGAGGTTGGCATCAATCAGCGCCTGACGCCCCTGCCCCAGCAAATCGACGCTGGTCACCGGAGTTGGCTGATGGTGGGCGAACAGTTTTTCCCCCGCTTCCAGCACATCGAATACGCTTTCCATCATCCGGTCGTGCAGTTCAGCCGCCACCTGCGCCCATTGTTCATCATTCAGGCTGCTGGCTTCAACGTAGTACGCGACGCCGCGCTCCAGGCGCACAATCTGGGACAGACCGCAGTTATGGGCGATGTCGGTAGCTTTAGAAGACCAGGGAGAGATGGTGCCAGGACGGGGAGTGACGAGCAGTAGCTTACCGGTTGGGGTATGGCTGCTTAAGTTCGGGCCATACTTGAGCAACCTGGCCAGTTTCTCGCGATCGTCGCCGTTTAACGGGGCGCTGAGGTCGGCAAAATGAACATACTCGGCATATATCGTGCTTACCGGAAGGTTGGCCGCCTGGAAACGTGCCAGCAGTTTATTGATACGGAATGCCGACAGTGCAGGTGAACCACGAAAAATTTCCATCATAAGTCTCTCGTCTTCGAAGCTTTCAGGGTGAGCCAGGGGGGAAACGGGCGCCATTATAGTGAATCCTGCGTCACGACGAAACCGTTTGCGTAGAAATAAAATACTTGCCGTCATTTCGCAATTAATGTGCCCCGTCTCGCGAATAAGTTGCCAACTGGCGCATTCTTAAGCAAAATGCCGCTCATTCAACAACAGGCTTTTATTTTTTCCGCTCATAATCTGCTGAGGATCCGGACGCTGCAGAAAATTAACCATCTGAAAAAACTCAAGATTAATTATCTGCTGATCGGCATTGTCACGCTTTTGCTGGCGGCTGCGCTGTGGCCGTCAATCCCGTGGACCGGGAAACCAGAGAATCGCGTGGCGGGGATTATCGCGCGCGGAGAACTGCGCGTCAGTACCATTAATTCGCCCATGACCTTCGCGACAATCAATAATAAGACCTACGGTTTCGACTATGAGCTGGCGCAGCAGTTTGCCGACTATCTCGGCGTTAAGCTGAAAATCACCGTCCGACAGAATATCAGCCAGCTATTCGACGACCTTGATGAGGGAAAAGCCGATATGCTGGCCGCCGGCCTGGTCTACAATGCTGAGCGGGTGAAAAACTATCAGACCGGGCCAATCTACTATTCTGTTTCGCAGCAACTGGTTTACCGCGTCGGTAGCCAGCGCCCGCGCAGCCTGGCAAATCTCACCGCCGGGCAGTTGGTTATCGCGCCAGGACATGTAGCGATTAACGATCTGCAGGTAATAAAAGCGCAAAAATACCCCGATCTCGCCTGGCGCGTGGACGATAAACGCGGGACAACGGATCTGATGCAGGCGGTCATTGATGGCAAGCTCGACTACACCATCGCGGATTCGGTGGCCATCAGCCGCTTTCAGCGCGTCCATCCGGAGCTGGCCGTGGCGCTGGATATCAGCGACGAACAACCGGTGACCTGGTTTAGCGAAAAGGGCGAGGATAATTCCCTGTCGGCGGCAATGCTCGATTTTTTCAATAATATCAATGAAAACGGCGCTCTCGCGCGCCTGGAAGAGAAATATCTCGGCCACGGCAACGATTTTGATTACGTCGATACCCGGACCTTTCTGCGCGCGGTGGAAAACGTCCTCCCGGAACTGCAGCCAATGTTTGAAAAATATGCCCGGCAGATAGACTGGCGACTGCTGGCGGCTATTTCCTGGCAGGAGTCACACTGGGATCCGCAGGCCACCTCGCCGACCGGCGTTCGCGGAATAATGATGCTCACCCGTAATACGGCGCAAAGCCTCGGCCTGACCGACCGTACTGATGCCGAGCAAAGCATCGACGGCGGCATGCGTTATTTACAGGACATGATGAGTAAAGTCCCGGACGCCGTTCCTCAGGACGAGCGAATCTGGTTTGCGCTGGCGGCTTACAATATGGGCTATGCGCATATGCTTGACGCCATGGCGCTGACGAAAAAGCAAAAAGGCGACCCCAATAGCTGGGCCGATGTGAAGCAACGCCTGCCGCTACTGAGTCAGAAAAACTACTACAGCCGGCTAAAATACGGCTATGCGCGCGGTCATGAAGCTTACGCCTACGTCGAGAATATCCGTAAATACCATATTAGCCTCGTGGGCTATCTTGCGGAAAAAGAAAGGAGAGAGGCGCAGGTCGCGGCCATAGGCGAAAGCTACCCGGCGGTCATGCCGGATGAACTGGATAAAGAAGAGCCGTTTGCCATGCCCTTTTTCAAACTTAGCGCCGAGGCCCTGGTTGATAACGCAAAATTGAAAATTCCGGGGCTGGGGTATTAGGCAGTATCCTGTAATAGTGCCTGTTCCGGGGCACCGCCTGACCTACTGGCTCGCTTTCTTTAGCGCCTTTTTCTCTTCGCGCCGCCAGCGGAAAAAGTCGCTCAGCATGCCGGAGCACGCTTCCGCCAGAATGCCTTCGGTTATCTCGACCCGGTGATTCATTCCAGGATGGTGCAACACATCAAGCAGCGACCCGGCTGCGCCGGTTTTAGCGTCTCTGGCGCCGAATACCAGCCGGGAAATACGGCTGTGCACCATCGCCCCGGCGCACATCACACAAGGCTCAAGGGTCACATACAGCGTCGCATCGATCAGGCGATAGTTTTGCAGCACTAACCCCCCCTGACGCAGCGCCATAATCTCAGCGTGGGCAGTCGGATCGTGGCGGCCGATTGGCCGGTTCCAGCCCTCACCGATAACCTGATGATTGTGCACCAGCACCGCGCCGACCGGCACCTCCCCCTCTTCCCACGCGCGTTGCGCCAGCGTCAGAGCGTGATGCATCCAGTATTCATCATTTAATTCATGGTCAGACAAAGCGGACACTCCTGCGGAAAAAGCGGGGCGCATTATACATGGTCGCTCTGTATTACACACTATTCTAACTGCTGCAGATCGCCCTTTGGCGTGACTCGCCAGCGGTGCTGGCAAAAATAGAGCAGCGGGTTATCCTGCTCGCTATCGCTATAGCCGCTATATAAGCGTAAAGGCGCGCCGATTTTTTGTTCCAGTTGCCTCACTTTTTCGTTGCCAAGGCAGCGTACCGTCAGCACCCAGCCGCCATAACGACGAGCCATTCGACTGGCAAGCACATTCACCCGCGGCAGCCATACAGCATCAACATAAACCTGTTCAACCAGCGACTGCGGCGAGCCGGTAATCAACCAGACATCCGCATCGGTACTGGTCAGATAGTTATTCAGCCGCGCCTGCACAACCGGAAATGCCGTGACGCGCTGACGAAACCAATGGGCAAAATTAACCTCAAGACGTTTAAGATGAATCTCGCGGCGCCCAAAGGTCGCCGCCCAGAGGAGGAGGCTCATCGGCCAACGCGCCGCACGGCCGTTTAACAGCAGTCCGGCAACAATAACCGGCAATGCAGGAACCACCAGCAGCGCATTCAACGGCTGATGGCGTAAAACATAGCGTAAGAAGCTGCCGAACATATCCTGCTGATGTAACGTTCCATCCAGATCAAAGAAAACCACCCGCCGTATACTGCTATTCAAAACTCACTCCCCTGAACGATTGCTCCGATAACTCACAGATTAACAGCCTCAGGCCACATACGGGGAAAACATCGACCGTCGTTGAGTCTGGATTAAGAAAATGCTTTTGCTGAAAAATCTGAGACATAGAATTTTTAATTCGCGATAATCCTTTTATAATTGAATACAAAATTCTTTCAGCCGAGGGTAAAAGCTGTCCTCCGGAGCCGCTATGAACTGTTTGACCCGTATCCGCCAGCGCTACCCCTCGCTGGCCGCCAGTGATAAAAAACTGGCTGATTTTATTCTGGCTCAACCGGATCAAACCCGCCACCTCAGCTCGCAGCAGCTGGCGGGCGAAGCCGGTATCAGCCAGTCAAGCGTCGTGAAATTCGCCCAGAAAATGGGATTCAAGGGTTTTCCGGCCTTGAAGCTGGCGTTAAGCGAAGCGCTGGCCAGCAGTAGCACCGCGCAATCCGTACCGGTGCATAATCAAATTCGCGGCGATGATCCTCTGCGACTGGTGGGAGAAAAGCTGATTAAAGACAATATCGCGGCAATGCACGCGTCGCTGGATGTCAATACTGAAGATAAACTACTGGAAGCCGTTGCGCTATTGCGTCACGCCCGGCGGATTATTATTACCGGTATCGGCGCGTCGGGGCTGGTGGCGAGAAATTTTAGCTGGAAGCTGATGAAGATTGGCATTAACGCCGTTGCTGAACAGGATATGCATGCTCTGCTGGCAACGGTACAAGCGATGTCGTCGGACGATCTGCTGGTGGCGATCTCCTATTCTGGCGAACGGCGTGAAATCAATATGGCTGCCGGTGAAGCATTACGAGTGGGGAGCCAGATTCTGGCGATCACCGGCTTTAATCCTAACGCGCTGCAACAGCAGGCAACCCTGTGTCTGTATACCATTGCTGAAGAGCAGGCTACGCGCAGCGCCGCCATTTCCTCCACCAGCGCGCAAATGATGCTCACCGACCTCCTGTTTATGGGCCTCATCCAGCAGGACCTTGAGCATGCTCCGGATCGTATCCGTCACAGCGAAGCGCTGGTGAAAAAGCTGGTGTGACGGCGAGCGCTTCTGCGCGATGCAAAAGAGCTGGCCTGAGCAGATAATGGGCGTATAATGCCCGCCCTGTTTGTGTTGTTTCTGAGAATTTCTTGATGGCGCTGTTAATCACCAAAAAATGCATCAACTGCGATATGTGCGAACCGGAGTGTCCGAACGAAGCGATATCCATGGGTGACAGCATTTACGAAATTAATAGCGACCGCTGCACCGAATGCGTGGGTCATTATGACACGCCGACCTGCCAGAAAGTGTGCCCGATCCCGAATACCATTCTGAAGGACCCGGCACATCAGGAAAACGAAGAGCAGCTATGGGATAAATTCGTCTTACTGCATCACGCCGATAAAATCTAACTCTCAACGATAACCGTGGCGCACGCGTAGTGACGCTCATCAGCCAGCGTAACGTGAATATGGCCGACCCCCATGCGTTCCGCCAGATCCTTCGCTTCCCCCCACAGTCGTAGCCTGGGTTTTCCCAGTTCGTCGTTGTAAACTTCAAACTGATTAAACGCCAGACCATTGCGAATACCTGTGCCAAGCGCCTTCGCCGCGGCTTCTTTAACTGCAAAGCGCTTCGCCAGAAATCGAACCGGCTGCTGGTGCTGCTCCCATATCGCCCATTCATGATCGCTAAGTACCCGACGAGCAAGGCGATCGCCGCTGCGGGCGATCACGGCTTCAATACGCACAATTTCAACAATGTCAGTACCCAGCCCGAGAATAGCCATTAAGCACGCGCTTCCTGCATCAGACGCTTCATTTCAGCAACCGCCTCTTTCAGGCCGCTCATCACCGCGCGACCAATAATAGCGTGGCCGATGTTCAGCTCGTGCATTTCCGGCAGGGCCGCGATCGCTTTCACGTTATGATAGGTAAGGCCATGACCGGCATTGACCTTCAACCCCAGACTGGCGGCGTAGGTTGCCGATTTAGCAATACGCGCCAGCTCTTTTGCCTGCTCAGCGTCCGTTTCCGCATCGGCATAGCAGCCAGTGTGAATTTCGATATAGGGCGCGCCGACCGCCGCTGCCGCCTTAATTTGCGCCTCATCAGCATCAATAAACAGGGACACCTGGATCCCCGCATCGGCGAGACGTTTGCAGGCATCACGCATTTTATCTGGCTGACCAGCAACATCCAGCCCGCCTTCGGTGGTTACTTCCTGGCGTTTTTCCGGCACCAGGCAGCAGAAATGGGGTTTAACCTCACAGGCAATATTCAGCATCTCTTCCGTTACCGCCATTTCCAGATTCATGCGCGTATCAAGGGTCTGGCGCAGAATACGAACATCACGATCGGTAATATGTCGGCGATCTTCACGTAAATGAACGGTAATACCATCGGCGCCGGCCTGCTCAGCGATAAAAGCCGCCTGTACCGGGTCCGGATAAGCGGTGCCGCGCGCGTTGCGTAATGTCGCAATGTGGTCAATATTGACCCCTAACAGTAATTCAGCCATGACAATCCTCATTAATCGTTATTTGGTTTATCGGCACGCGCCGCCCGCGCGGGCATAAACTGGCGAAACAGCTCCCGACTCTTTAACGGTTTTCCGCCAAGATAGGGTTTCAGGGCGATACGGGTGAAACGTTTTGCCGCGCGCAGGGCGTCGCTGTCAGGAAATTCCCGGCTCGCCAGCGCCTTAAGATGGTGCCCGGTAAAGGTGTTGTTATCAATAACCACGCTGGCGATAAAACCTTTCTCTTCACGGTAGCGATAGGTCATGGTGTCGTCAACCGGTTCCCCGCTCCCGGCGCAGTGCAGAAAATCAACGCCGTAGCCCAGGTGCCCAAGCAGCGCCAGTTCAAAACGACGCAGCGCCGGTTCCGGCGAGCCGCTCGCGCCAGCCAGAGACTGAATACAGTGCAGATAATCAAAGAAGAGTTCAGAGAAGCGCGTTTCGTGCTCCAGCACGCGGGAAAGCAGTTCGTTAACGTAAAGCCCGCTGTAAAGCGTGATACCGCTAAGCGGCAGCGCCAGGGAAACGGCCTCCGCGCTGCGCAACGTTTTGACTTCGCCGCGCCCGCTAAAGCGGAGCAGTAAGGGCGTGAAAGGCTGAAGCGCGCCTTTAAGACTGGAGCGTTTAGAACGTGCGCCTTTAGCGACAAGGCGTACGCGCCCTGACTCTTCCGTGAAGGCGTCCAGCATCAGGCTGCTTTCGCTCCAGGGTCGACTATGCAGAACAAAAGCGCGCTGCCAGCCGTCCATCATATTTGCCGTCTTTTACGTTGCCGACAGACGGGTTGCGCCCGCTTTCCGCCACTGCAAACAACAGTATACTCCCCGGATCCGGTGCTGACCGAGTCAGCGCAAGCGCTGTTCAAAACCCCGCGCGTTTTTTCCGGCTCCCGGAAAGCCATAGCGTATCCAACTCAGAGATCGTCGACGTAACCGAGACTGCGCAACGCGCGTTCGTCATCGGCCCAGCCGGATTTCACTTTCACCCACAGCTCCAGGTGAACCGGCGCTTCGAACATATCCTGCATGTCTTTACGCGCTTCGATACCGATGGTTTTGATTTTGGCGCCTTTATTGCCAATCACCATCTTCTTCTGCCCTTCACGCTCAACCAGAATCAGGCCGTTGATATCGTAGCCGCCGCGTTCATTAGACACGAAGCGCTCAATTTCGACAGTAACGGAATACGGCAGTTCAGCCCCGAGGAAACGCATCAGTTTTTCACGGATGATCTCGGAAGCCATAAAGCGCTGGGAGCGATCGGTGATGTAATCTTCCGGGAAATGATGGATAGCCTCCGGCAGATGCTTGCGCACGATCCCGGCGATAGTATCCACGTTCAGCCCGGTTTCCGCGGAGATCGGCACGATATCGAGGAAGTTCATCTGGCTACCGAGAAACTGCAGGTGCGGCAGCAGATCCGCTTTTTCCTGTACGTTATCGACTTTGTTCACCGCCAGGATCACCGGCGCTTTACCGTCACGCAGCTTGTTGAGCACCATCTCGTCGTCTGGCGTCCAGCGGGTACCTTCAACCACGAAGATAACCAGCTCAACGTCGCCGATAGAGCTGCTGGCCGCTTTGTTCATCAGGCGGTTAATGGCGCGCTTTTCTTCCATATGCAGACCGGGAGTATCGACATAGATTGCCTGATACGGACCTTCGGTATGAATACCGACAATGCGGTGACGCGTAGTCTGGGCTTTACGGGAAGTGATAGAGATCTTTTGCCCGAGCAGCTTATTCAGCAGAGTAGATTTACCCACGTTAGGACGACCAACGATGGCAATAAATCCGCAGTAGTTTTTTTCTTCGCTCATTCCAGCTCCAGCTTTTTCAGCGCCTGTTCGGCGGCAGCCTGCTCCGCCTTACGGCGGCTAGAACCCGTGCCAACCACCGGTTCACTCAGGCCGCTAACCTGGCAGTGGATAGTAAATTCCTGATCGTGCGCCTCGCCGCGAACCTGGACAACCAGGTAAGACGGTAGCGGCAGGTGACGCCCCTGCAGGTACTCCTGCAAGCGGGTCTTCGGATCTTTTTGCTTATCACCCGGACTAATTTCGTCCAGACGGCTTTGGTACCAGGAGAGAATCAGGCGCTCCACGTTCTGAATATCGCTGTCGAGGAAAATCCCGCCAATTAAAGCTTCAACGGTATCCGCCAGAATGGATTCACGGCGAAAACCTCCGCTTTTCAATTCACCCGGTCCAAGACGCAGACATTCACCTAGCTCAAATTCGCGAGCAATCTCCGCCAGCGTATTGCCTCGCACCAGCGTCGCGCGCATACGGCTCATATCGCCTTCATCCACACGTGGAAAACGATGATAGAGCGCGTTTGCGATCACAAAACTCAATATTGAGTCGCCTAAAAACTCCAGACGTTCATTGTGTTTGCTGCTGGCACTGCGGTGAGTTAATGCCTGTTGCAACAGATCCTGATGATGAAAAGTGTAGCCCAGCTTTCGTTGAAGCCGATTAATTACGATGGGGTTCATGCGTTACCAATAGATAAATGCGTCAAAAATGCAGCACACGAAACCGACCTGAGTAACAACCAACGCGGTTTCGTGTGCTGTGTCAATCTTACGAAAGACAACCTAAAACTTCAGGGGGATATTCTATACGCAACAACAAGGGATGTCGTTAGTTTGGCAAGATTTAAATCTTAAATAATTCACGCTGCCGTTATTACCGCGGCAGCGTGAATAAGAGCGGGAAATTAATGGATGCCGCCGATACGGGATAAACGGACTCCGGTAGGCCACTCACCTTCCTGTTTTTCGAAGCTCATCCAGATTGCGACCGCTTTACCCACCAGATTGGCTTCCGGCACAAAGCCCCAATAACGGCTGTCAGCGCTGTTATCACGGTTGTCGCCCATCATGAAATATTGCCCCGGCGGAACGATCCAGGTCGCCAGCGGCAAGCCGGACTGATGGTAATACATCCCCACCTGGTCCTGCGCAATCGGCACGGTCAGAATACTGTGCGTGACGTCGCCCAGCGTCTCTTTGCGTTCCGTCAGCCGGATACCGTCAGCCTTAGTTTCGCCTTTTGGCAACTGCCAGAAACCGCTACTCGCTTCACCGCCATTGCTACGAGAGAAAGTCTGTACGAAATCGCTCGGCTCAACGTTGGAATAGGTTATCGGCAGAGCATTGCCGCAGGCCTGGCCAGAACTACAGCCTGGCTGAATGGTGATCTGTTTAGCGATCGGATCGTAAGTGACTTTATCACCCGGTAAACCCACCGCACGTTTAATATAATCCAGGCTCGGATCTTGCGGATATTTGAAGACGACGATATCGCCCCGTTTCGGATGACCGGTTTCAATTAGCGTTTTCTGATAAATCGGATCTTTAATGCCGTAAGCAAACTTCTCCACCAGGATAAAATCGCCAATCAGCAGGGTCGGCATCATTGACCCCGAAGGGATCTGGAAGGGCTCATAAATAAATGAGCGAACCACCAGCACAATGGCCAGTACCGGGAATACCGAAGCGCCTGTTTCCAGCCAGCCGGGTTTCGGGCCAACTTTTTTCAGCGTTTTTTTGTCCAACTGGTCGCCAGTCGCTGCCAGAGCAGCGGCCTGATGATCACGACGTTTTGGCGCAAAGATAAATTTATCGAGGCACCACAACAGACCCGTCACCAGTGTAGCGATGACCAGGATCAGGGCAAACATGTTCGCCATGCCAACTCCTTAAGGTTATTTACCGTCTTTACCAACGTGCAGAATGGCGAGGAACGCTTCCTGCGGCAATTCAACGTTACCCACTTGCTTCATACGCTTCTTACCTTCTTTCTGCTTCTGCAGCAGTTTCTTCTTACGACTGACGTCGCCGCCGTAGCATTTCGCCAGCACGTTTTTACGCAGTTGTTTAACGGTGGAGCGGGCAATAATGTGGTTGCCGATAGCGGCCTGGATAGCAATATCAAACTGCTGGCGCGGGATCAGATCTTTCATCTTCTCAACCAGCTCGCGGCCACGATACGGCGCGTTATCGTTGTGGGTGATCAGCGCCAGCGCATCAACGCGTTCGCCATTGATCAGCACATCCACGCGCACCATGTTGGAAGCCTGGAAACGCTTGAAGTTATAGTCCAGCGACGCATAGCCACGCGAGGTAGACTTCAGACGATCAAAGAAGTCGAGCACCACTTCCGCCATTGGGATTTCATAGGTCAGCGCAACCTGATTACCGTGGTAAACCATGTTGGTTTGCACACCACGCTTTTCCACACACAGGGTAATCACGTTGCCGAGATACTCCTGCGGCAGCAGCATATGACATTCGGCGATCGGTTCGCGCAACTCCTGGATATTGTTCAACGGCGGCAGCTTAGACGGGCTATCAACGTAGATCACTTCTTTTGAGGTGGTTTCGACTTCATAGACTACCGTTGGCGCGGTGGTGATCAGATCCAGATCGTATTCACGCTCCAGGCGCTCCTGGATGATCTCCATATGCAGCAGGCCGAGGAAGCCGCAGCGGAAACCAAAGCCCAGCGCAGTTGAGCTTTCCGGCTCATAAAACAGAGACGCGTCGTTGAGGCTCAGTTTGCCCAGCGCGTCGCGGAAGTTTTCATAATCATCCGAGCTTACCGGGAACAGGCCGGCATAAACCTGCGGTTTGACCTTTTTAAAGCCCGGCAGCGCTTTTTCCGCCGGGTTACGGGCGAGCGTCAGCGTATCGCCAACCGGCGCGCCGAGAATATCTTTAATCGCGCAAACCAGCCAGCCAACCTCACCGCATTCCAGTTCAGTACGGTCAATCTGCTTCGGCGTGAAAATACCCAGACGATCGGCGTTATACACCTGCCCGGTACTCATCACCTTGATTTTATCGCCTTTGCGCATGGTGCCGTTTTTGATACGCACCAGGGAGACAACGCCGAGGTAGTTATCAAACCAGGAGTCGATAATCAACGCCTGTAGCGGCGCTTCCGGGTCACCCTCCGGCGGCGGAATATCCCGTACCAGACGCTCCAGCACATCCGGTACGCCAACGCCGGTCTTCGCCGAACAGCGCACCGCATCAGTAGCGTCAATACCTACGATGTCTTCAATCTCTTCCGCCACGCGTTCCGGATCGGCCGCAGGCAGGTCGATTTTGTTCAGGACCGGCACCACTTCGAGATCCATTTCCATCGCCGTATAACAGTTAGCCAGCGTCTGGGCTTCAACGCCCTGACCGGCGTCAACCACCAGCAAAGCGCCTTCACAGGCCGCAAGGGAACGGGAAACTTCATAAGAGAAATCGACGTGACCAGGGGTGTCGATAAAGTTCAGCTGATAGGTCTCGCCATCAGTCGCTTTATAATCCAGCGTAACGCTCTGCGCCTTAATAGTGATACCGCGCTCACGTTCAAGATCCATGGAGTCCAGAACCTGAGCCGCCATTTCACGATCGGACAGGCCACCGCAAATCTGGATAATACGATCAGACAACGTCGACTTACCGTGGTCGATGTGGGCGATGATGGAAAAGTTACGTATATTCTTCATATTTAGAGTTAATTATGCCTTACGCGTATCATGAGGCCGCAGTTCTGCGCCTGACGTTTTTTAATCCGAAAACGCCGCATTCTACACTACATCCACGAAACCAGGAAATGCTCTTACCGCTAGCATAACCGGAGTAAATGACGAGATCTTGCAGGAGTTGTAAGTAAAGATAAGGGCCAGTGAAATCACTGACCCAATGGTGAGGAAGGTGTCTCAACACGGACTAAATCTGGCGGCAAACCAACGCTAAGAATAACCGGCTGCCATGACTGCCGGGTGGCTAAGCCCGCTGAAAGACCACGGGCCAGCAAAAACCCGCCAACGCCCCCCAGAATTGCCCCACACAGCGAAGCGAAGTCATTGGCAAACAGAAACTGGAATATCGACGCCATCACGAATAGCCCGACTAACGGCACCATATAGACCAACATCGCTGACCCCAGCAGGCTGCTCTCCGCAATACCCAGTTCCACTTTTTGCCCGCCCGACAACGGTTGTTCATATGGAACGCTAATGGTATGACTGGTTTGCGGACCAAGCTTATTCAGCACCCGACTACCGCAACCGGCGCGGGAAGCGCAGCTACTGCAGGATGCCTTAACATCGCAGTGCACCTGCGCAATGCCGTTACTCCAGGAAACAACCGTCGCCCACTCTTTGATCATTGTGCTGCCCCGAATTTAATACTGTCGGCAATACGCTTCGCGGTTTGCGGCGGTAGCTCGCCAACAATGGTTATCTCTGCATTATCGCGCACGGTGGTGCTTACGGTACGACGGCCGGTACGCAGGAGCTGATCGCTGCTGTTTGCCGTGGCGTGATTGATATTGATAGAGAAACTAAACAACCCATCGGAATACAGCCGCGATTCTACCGGGCCATCGAAATTGGGTAGACGGCGTCGGCTGCTGGACACCTCGGTAACGCCCTGCGGCAGCCAGGTTGGCGCCCAGTTAAAGTTGGCCTTATTACTACTCTCCGGAACGGACAGTTGCGGGGGGAGACTCGCCTTAGCCAGCGTTTCCATACTGGCGCTCACGTTATCGCCGACGTTAAACGCGACGACGCGGAATTGCTCAAGCGTTTCACCATCGCGATCAAGCAAATCAATGCGTAGCGGTAGCTTCGTTTCAACATCTAACCAGGCGATATAGCTGTAACGCGTACCGTCACGCGCAACGACGCGGACGACATCGCATAAGCGATCGGCGATGCGCGTACGCCCGACGGAGATAAAGTCGTAATAAGCCGCCAGCCGTTTAAAGTCGCTATACACCAGTGAAGGCAGGGAATCAACAATATAGTCACCGTTCAGAGTGAACGGATCAAGGCCCGGTTCAAAATAGCTAATTTCCGTGCCACGCAGCACCACTTCACGACGAGGCCCGTCGAGCTGTAACAGCTGAGCGAGAGGGCGATTATTCAGTTTTGCGTGTCGATAACGCAACGACTCAACGCCCTGCTTGTTGATGCTGACGAACGAAAGCTCGTAATTGAGGGACTGACTGGCCAGGTTCATCTGCTGCAACAACGCCCCGGACGATGCATCAGCCGAGGCGTTGACGGAGAAAAACAGACTGCCTGCCATGAGCGACATGGCACACCAAAATTGCTTCATTACTGCGATTGCGTTCCTAAAGTTTGATAGCCTGGCACCTGAATAGCAGCTTGCTGAGTCTGGGCCTGACCAAACTGAAGCTGTTCAGCATGCAGGCGACGCTGCAATTCATAGTCCTGCAGCATAGCATTAATTCTGCGGCGCTGTTCCTGCACCTGAGCCTGCTGACCGCTTCCTGCTGACGCATCCGCAGGTACGCCCAGACTGACCGGGCTGGCTTTACCCATCATCGGCAGAGTATTAAATACCGGCGCCTCGGGCTGCTGAGAAGAATCCGCCTGGCCATTATACTGTTGAACGCCGACAATCACCGCAAGGGATACGCACGCCGCGACGCCCATTTGAGTGAGCGAACTGGCCCATGGACGCAATTTTTGCCAGAAGGGCATCTTGCGCCACTGATGCGGTGTAGGTTGAGATTCAGGAATAAGAGGAACCGAATGACGAGCGGGCTCGTTTTCAATCGCAGCCATAACGCGAGCGGAGATGTCGAAATGGAGCACCTCAGTCGTATCGCCGCGCAGCGTATCGCGGATGAGATGGTAACTCTCCCAGGTTTTTTGCATTTCAGATGAACGACCCAGCTCATTGAGCAGCTCGTTATCCAGCGCCTCGCCATCCATTAAGGCCGAAAGTTTTTCTTTCTGCATACCTGATACCCTTTTCCAGTATTCCGCTATCGTCAACGCCTGATTAGCGGTTGAACTTTATTATCAATAGCTTCCCGCGCCCGGAAGATGCGCGAACGCACGGTGCCCACCGGACAATCCATGATGGCGGCTATTTCTTCATAGCTCATGCCATCCAGCTCCCGCAACGTAATCGCCATGCGTAAATCTTCCGGCAGCGATTCGATGGTACGAAAAACGATTTGTCTCAGCTCTTCTGACAACATTAAGTTCTCAGGGTTCGAAATTTCTTTCAACGCCCCGCCGCTTTCGAAGTTTTCAGCATCATTAGCATCAACATCGCTGGATGGCGGACGGCGCCCCTGAGCAACCAGATAATTCTTCGCCGTATTGACGGCAATGCGATACAACCAGGTATAAAAAGCACTATCCCCCCGGAAAGAATCCAGCGCACGCCATGCTTTTACGAACGACTCCTGAACAACGTCAGCGATATCGCCCGGCGGCACGTAGCGGGAAACCAGACTTGCAACCTTATGCTGGTAACGCACCACCAGCAAATTAAATGCTTTCTGATCTCCTTTCTGGACCCGCTCAACAAGGACCTGATCCGTTAACTGCTCGCTCATCCGAGGTAATGTCTCCCCAAACCCAATTCCCATGTGAATTCAAAAACACCACCCAATTACTGCATAAATGAGCAAGCTGTGGGTTGGAGTATCTGAAAACAATAAAGTTCCGTTACGCCTGTGTTTTTCGTCTTGCAGCCGCTGACAGGTTGTTATCTCTCATTATATGTCCCGGTTGCTAAACGATATGTAAGATAATAAGAAAAAGCGCAGGACCCGCCAGAAGGGTAGCGTAACCCGGCTTTTATTTCACTATAAAATCCAGATGCCAGCCAGCGGCGGCGTAAAACGTGTCTTTCATTTAAATTTACCGCCCGCTGGATTCAGGCGCTATGTTTAGCCGTCACAACACGCGACAAAAAAAATGTACAAACTATCGCCTTCAGGTGCTATTGTTCAGCAACCATGTTTAGTAAATTAAACAAAAACCATGAATACAACGCCTGATGTCTCCTGTGATGTGTTGATTATCGGTAGCGGCGCTGCCGGTTTATCCCTTGCCCTACGCCTGGCGAAACACTGTTCGGTCGCGGTGCTGAGCAAAGGCCCTGTCAGCGAAGGTTCAACGCTCTACGCGCAGGGCGGGATCGCCGCTGTCTTTGATGAAACCGACAGCATAGAATCCCACATTGAAGATACGTTGATTGCCGGTGCGGGTCTTTGCGATCGTCATGCGGTCTCTTTTGTCGCCAGTCATGCGAAAGCGTGTGTGCAGTGGCTTATCGATCAGGGCGTACTGTTCGATACCCAGGTTCAGGCGAATGGCGAAGAGAGCTATCACCTGACCCGTGAAGGAGGTCATAGCCATCGTCGAATTCTCCACGCTGCCGATGCAACGGGGAAAGCTGTTGAGACCACCCTGGTCAGTCAGGCGCTGGCGCATCCCAACATCCATGTGCTGGAGCGCAACAACGCCGTTGATCTGATTCTCTCTGATAAAATCGGCCTGCCGGGGACACGTCGCGTTGTGGGCGCCTGGATCTGGAATCGTAATAAAGAAGCGGTTGAAACCTGTCGCGCGAAAGCGGTGGTGCTGGCGACCGGCGGCGCGGCTAAAGTCTATCAATATACGACAAATCCAGACGTCTCCTCCGGCGATGGCATCGCTATGGCCTGGCGAGCGGGCTGTCGGGTCGCCAACCTTGAATTTAATCAGTTTCACCCTACCGCGTTATATCATCCGCAAGCGCGCAATTTCCTGCTGACTGAAGCGCTGCGTGGCGAAGGCGCCTTGTTAAAACGCCCGGACGGCACACGGTTTATGCCGGATTTTGACGAGCGCGGCGAACTGGCGCCGCGAGACATCGTTGCCAGAGCAATCGACCATGAAATGAAGCGTCTTGGTGCTGACTGCATGTATCTTGACATCAGCCATAAACCGGCGGAATTTATTCGCCATCACTTCCCGATGATCGACGAAAAGCTGCAGGGACTGGGTATCGATCTGACAAAAGAACCGGTGCCTGTCGTTCCCGCGGCCCACTATACCTGCGGCGGGGTGATGGTTGATGATAACGGACGCACCGATGTCGATGGCCTGTACGCCATCGGCGAAGTTAGCTATACCGGATTACATGGCGCTAATCGCATGGCCTCAAACTCGCTGCTTGAATGCCTTGTCTACGGCTGGTCCGCTGCTGAAGATATCGTTAAACGCATACCTTTCGCCCAGGCGGTCAATGCGCTGCCGTCGTGGGACGAAAGCCAGGTCGAAATTCCTGACGAGCTGGTGGTCATCCAACACAACTGGCACGAGCTGCGCTTACTGATGTGGGATTATGTCGGCATTGTGCGCACGACCCGCCGCCTGGAGCGCGCCCTGCGCCGCATCAATATGCTGCAACAGGAGCTTGATGAATACTATGCCCGCTTCCGTGTCTCCAATAATTTGCTGGAGTTACGTAACCTGGTTCAGGTTGCCGAACTGATTGTTCGCTGCGCCATGTTGCGTAAAGAGAGCCGCGGGCTTCACTATACGCTGGATTATCCTGATCAACTGACGAACAGCGGGCCGTCAGTGCTCTCTCCGCTGGATCACATAAAAAGATAAAAATCCTGAGTCAGCGCGGTAAATCCTTCGGAATATTGCTGCTCTGGCCCACGGATAACCAGGCGATCGCTAAAACACGCCTCCCCCGCCGTTGGTGAAAACGCCAACAGAACCCGATGCGGCGGGCGCACGTCCGTTTCCGCAACATCAGTACGTAAACGCAGATGCCAGCCCATATTCTGTGCCCGCTGCACAAACGCGTTACCAATATCGACCGGAAGCACAACGCAGAAAAAGCCCTCTTCGGTAATGAACTCAGCGGCGCAGGTTAACAACGTCGCGTGATCGAGCGAAGTGGTATAACGGGCCTGCTCGCGCTGCAAGGTTGCGCAGGGTACGCCTTCCACGAAAAAAGGCGGATTGCTGACAATCAGCTCATAACGCCGGGTTTGCGGCGGCTGCCATTGCTGAATATCCGCCTGGTGGATCTGGATACGCCTGCCCCATGGAGAATTCACCGCGTTTTCTCGCGCCTGTTCCGCCGCCTCTTGTTCCAGCTCTACCGCATCAACAATGACAGTTTCCCCGGTTCGCTGCGCGAGCATCAGCGCCAGCAGGCCGCTGCCGGTGCCGATATCCAGCACGCGCTTTACCTGAGCTATCGGTGCCCATGCGCCAAGTAAAATACCGTCTGTACCCACTTTCATTGCACATCGATCGTGAGCGATAAAGAATTGTTTAAAGGTAAAACCATTGCGCGGCAGCGCAAACTTCGACTGAGACATCCTGAATAACCTTGCGGGCAAAAAACTCCTGAGCTTAAGGCTATGAACAATACCGGAGAACAGATAGCCTTACAAACAGATGAACATTGCGTCGGTAACGTCTATAATCGGCGGTCCACTCAGAGGTAGATCATGACTGTAACGACTTTTTCCGAACTCGAACTCGACGAAAACCTGCTGGACGCACTCCAGGATAAAGGTTTCACACGCCCGACCGCCATTCAGGCCGCCGCTATTCCGCCTGCGCTTGATGGCTGTGATATCCTCGGTTCAGCGCCAACCGGTACGGGTAAAACAGCGGCGTATCTCCTGCCCGCGTTGCAGCATCTGCTCGATTTTCCGCGCAAGAAGTCTGGTCCGCCGCGCATTCTGATCCTGACCCCGACCCGCGAGCTGGCAATGCAGGTTGCCGACCATGCGCGTGAGTTAGCAAAACATACCCATCTGGATATCGCCACGATCACCGGCGGTGTCGCATATATGAATCACGCCGAAGTGTTTAGCGAGAATCAGGACATCGTTGTCGCCACAACGGGCCGTCTGCTGCAATATATTAAAGAAGAGAACTTCGACTGCCGCGCCGTTGAAACGCTGATTCTTGATGAAGCGGACCGTATGCTGGACATGGGCTTTGCGCAGGATATCGAACACATTGCCGGTGAAACCCGCTGGCGTAAGCAGACCATGCTGTTCTCCGCCACCCTCGAAGGCGATGCAATTAAGGATTTTGCTGAGCGTCTGCTGGACGAGCCGGTTGAGGTCTCTGCTAACCCTTCTACTCGTGAACGCAAAAAGATTCACCAGTGGTATTACCGCGCCGATGACATTAAACATAAGACCGCATTGCTCGTCCATCTTCTGAAACAGCCAGAAGCGACGCGTTCTATCGTCTTTGTACGCAAGCGTGAGCGTGTTCATGAACTGGCTGGCTGGCTACGTGAAGCGGGTATTAATACCTGCTGGCTGGAAGGCGAAATGGTGCAGATGAAGCGCAACGAAGCGATTAATCGCCTGACGGATGGCCGTATTAACGTGTTAATTGCTACCGATGTTGCCGCCCGCGGTATTGATATTCCCGACGTCAGCCACGTCATCAACTTCGATCTACCGCGTACGGCGGATATCTATCTGCATCGTATCGGTCGTACCGGGCGCGCAGGTAAGAAAGGAACGGCAATTTCTCTGGTTGAAGCCCACGATCACCTGTTGCTGGGGAAAATTAGCCGCTATATTGAAGAACCGTTAAAGGCCCGCGTGATCGATGAGTTGCGCCCGGTAACGCGCGCGCCAAGCGAGAAGCTAACGGGTAAACCGTCGAAAAAAGTCTTAGCGAAGCGTGCAGAGAAGAAAAAGAAAGATAAAGAGAAACCGCGCGTGAAGAAACGTCATCGCGATACCAAAAACATTGGTAAGCGCCGTAAACCCAGCGCGGATACGGCGCCGCAGTCAAACGAAGAGTAAAAAAACGCCGGGAATGATATCCCGGCGTTTTCACATCAAATGAACCTTACAGGCTTTCGGTAAAAGTACGGGCGATAACGTCGCGCTGCTGTTCCGGCGTCAGAGAGTTAAAACGCACCGCATAGCCAGAAACACGAATAGTCAGCTGTGGGTATTTTTCCGGATGTTCAACCGCATCCAGCAGCGTTTCACGGCGCAGAACGTTCACGTTCAGGTGTTGACCACCTTCAACACGAACTTCTGGTTTCACATCTACCGGGATTTCACGGTATTCGATCTTACCCAGGTTGCTTACCGCAACCACATCATCTTCAGCAAAACCGGCTTTAGCACACAGGCAACGGGCTTCGCCTTTTTCACTATCCAGCAGCCAGAAAGAGTTCAGCAGGTCGTCATTTGCAGCTTTAGTAATTTGGATACCAGTAATCATTTGGTGCCTCCCAGGCAGTGTTTATCGATTATTGGCCTTCTCGGCCAATTGGTAAAACCATTGTTGTATGAGTGTATATATATCAGCCGGACACCCGGCATTCTTTGATTTAAATCAATAAAAACCACACCAGAAAAATGGGTATAACCGGATATTATTGTTTTACATCAAGTTACGCCCCAGCGAATGCTAAATAAATTTGTAAATTTTCAATTTTATTTGCATGAAGAACGTCAATCTGGCGGCGCAAATTTTGTGATGCTGAAAGATGCAGTTAAGCTATGGCAATGACACTTTGCAGGAGAGCAAAATGACCGCCCCATCAACCTGGCACGATGTGCTGGCAGAAGAGAAACAGCAGCCTTATTTTATCAATACCCTGAAAACCGTAGCTGAAGAGCGCCAATCAGGAATCACCATCTACCCACCGCAAAAAGATGTCTTTAACGCGTTTCGTTACACTGAACTCAGCGACGTCAAAGTGGTGATTCTGGGCCAGGACCCCTACCACGGGCCGGGACAGGCTCACGGCCTTGCTTTCTCCGTTCGGCCAGGGATTGCGACGCCGCCATCGTTGCTGAATATGTACAAGGAACTGGAAGGGACAATACCCGGCTTCCAGCGCCCGAATCACGGCTATCTCGAAAGCTGGGCACGTCAGGGAGTACTGCTGCTCAATACCGTATTAACGGTACGCGCAGGCCAGGCACACTCGCACGCCAGCCTCGGATGGGAAACCTTTACGGATAAAGTGATTTCCTTGATTAACCAGCATCGGGAAGGCGTTGTGTTTCTGCTGTGGGGTTCACATGCCCAGAAGAAAGGCGCGATTATCGATCGCCAGCGCCACTGCGTGCTGAAAGCGCCTCATCCTTCGCCGCTCTCCGCTCACCGCGGGTTCTTCGGCAGCAATCATTTCGTTCGGGCAAATCAGTGGCTGGCGGAACGCGGTGAAACGCCGATTGACTGGGTACCCAGGCTGCCGGCTGAAAGTGAATAACGCAGAGCCAGATTCAAAATGAGAATGCCAGCATTACGCTGGCATTTTTAACTCTGGACTAAGGCATCATGCTTTATTCTGACGCCACCATTCCGCCAGCAGCACGCCGGTCGCAACGGAAACGTTCAGGCTTTCAACATTGCCGGTTCCTTCAATCACCACATTCAGATCGGCGCTGGAGATAGCGGCATCGGACAGACCATCATTTTCCTGACCTAATACCAGCACCATTTTCTTCGGCAGTTCGGCTTTAAACAATGGCGTTCCGTTATGGCTCGACGTCGAAACAATCGCATAACCCGCTTTGCGGAAGCGATCAAGCGTATCGATAAAGCTGTCGCCCGTAATCGGTTCAACATGTTCCGCGCCGCCTTCTGCGGTACGAATTGCAGCCCCGGACTCCATAACGCCCGCATCCTGCACAATCACCCCCTTCACCCCGAAGTGCGCGCAGCTGCGCATAATCGCGCCGAGGTTATGCGGATTGCCGACATCTTCCAGCGCCAGGACGCAATCTTCAGCATCGGCTTTCGCCACCCACTGTTCAACCGAGGTCCCGTGCCGCTTTTTAATCAGGAAACATACGCCCCCATGATGTTCAGTGCCGGACGCTTTCGCCAGTTCTGCATCATCGACCACGTGGTAGGCTTTACGATTAGCCGCCATCCAGCGCAGGGCTTCTTTGAAGCGCGGGGTGACACTCTGAATAAACCAGGCGCGTACGATGGCATCCGGACGGCTCTGGAAAAGCGCCTGACAGGCATTTTCACCATAGACGCGGGTCTCTTCCGCACGCTGGCGGCGCAGCACTTCAGGATCGATAAAGCTTTTTCCGCTGATCCCGCCGTGATCCACTTTTACCGGCGCGTCATCACCCGGCGCGCGGGATACGGTACGCCACGGAGAGGTTCCCTCACCGACAAAACCTTCACGCTTGCGCTCATCACGTTTACGCTCGCCGCCGCGGCTCTCTTTTTCATCGCGCGCAGGGCGGTGACGACCGTCAACACGAGACTTTCCTGGACGCCCCCCGCCTTTCCCGGTTCGTGGGTTATGGGTACGTCTGTCAGAATCATCATCACTGCGGACATACATCACTTTGACCTTGCCGCTTTTATTTTTCAGTTCGTCGTCGCTCATCAATTTTCTCCACCTGCGCTGCGCGAAGCGCGCAGATTACCCGATGTGCCATCACTTAGCCATTATTTCATTTAAAAGCCGGAGTCTATCGTATTCATTGAATAAAACTCATTGTCCTTTATTATCTGAGCATCAATAATATGTAACATTACAGAAACAAATCGGCCACGTGCCGCGCTGCAACCCATAACCAGAGGTTAGTTATGAATACCGTTTGTGCCAGTTGTCAGGCTCTGAACCGCATCCCGGACGATCGTAGCGCAGAAGGCGCGAAATGCGGACGCTGCGGTCACGATCTTTTTGACGGCGATGTGATCAACGCGACCGGGGCAACGCTGGATAAACTGCTGAAAGACGATCTCCCTGTTGTTGTCGATTTTTGGGCGCCGTGGTGCGGCCCTTGCCGTAACTTTGCGCCAGTATTTGAAGATGTGGCGGAAGAACGCAGCGGCGAAATGCGTTTCGTGAAGGTGAATACCGAAGTGGAACGAGAACTGAGCGCGCGTTTCCGCATTCGCAGTATCCCCACCATTATGATGTTCAAAAATGGTCAGGTTATCGATATGCTGAACGGCGCCGTCCCCAAAGCGCCTTTCGATAGCTGGCTAAACGAAGCAGGCCAGCAGTAAACGAGACGGGGCGCCGCTTGTGCCCCGTTTTCACCTCTGCGACAATGGCGTCTTTTGTTAGCGATCCCCATGACTGATAACGCTGTCCTTCGCCTTCGCGCTGAACGCCTCGCACGCGCTACCCGGCCTTTTCTTGCCCGCGGCAACCGCATCCCTCGCTGCCAGGGTTGCCTGCTCCCGCAGAAGCAGTGTCTCTGCGCCACTCTCGCCCCGGCTACTGCCGCCAGCCGTTTTTGTCTGGTGATGTTCGATACCGAGCCAATGAAGCCCAGCAATACCGGACGGCTGATTGCTGACATCCTGCCGGATACGGAAGCATTTCAATGGTCACGCACCGAACCACCACAAGCGCTTCTCGACTTAGTCGCCGACTCGCGATACCAGCCGATGGTGGTTTTTCCGGCTTCTTATGCCGGTACTGAACGCCAGGTGCTTGATGCTCCGCCTCCGGGAAAACCGCCGCTGTTTATTATGCTTGACGGCACCTGGCCCGAAGCGCGAAAAATGTTCCGCAAAAGTCCGTGGCTCGATGCGCTGCCGATGATTTCCGTCGACCTGTCGCGTATCTCCGCTTATCAACTGCGGGAAGCTCACGCGGAAGGGCAATACTGCACCGCCGAAGTGGCGATTGCGCTGCTGGATCTCGCGGGGGATAAAACCGCAGCCGCTGCGCTTGGCGATCACTTTAGCTTATTCAGAACACGCTACCTGGCAGGAAAAACGCAGCACAGGGGCAGTATCACAGCATAATTGCCAGAAAGCGTTTAAAATCATTCGGTCATTGCGGATCAAAGGAGACCGGTATGAGCCAACGAGGCCTGGAAGCATTGCTGCGGCCAAAGTCGATCGCCGTTATTGGCGCATCCATGAAGCCACAGCGCGCCGGTTATCTGATGATGCGCAACCTGCTGGCTGGCGGATTTAACGGCCCGGTTCTCCCGGTAACGCCGGCATGGAAAGCGGTCCTCGGGGTGCTGGCCTGGCCCACCGTCGATACGCTGCCCTTCACGCCCGATCTTGCTGTGCTTTGTACTAACGCCCGCAGAAACCTTGAATTGCTGGAAGCACTGGGGAAAAAAGGGTGTAAAACCTGCATTATTCTCTCGTCCATTCCCGAACACTATCCTGCTCTGCTTGAGTGCGCCGCCCGCTACCAAATGCGGCTGCTCGGGCCGAATAGTCTGGGCCTTCTCGCTCCCTGGCAGGGTCTCAACGCCAGTTTTTCACCGGTCCCGATTCATCGCGGTAAACTGGCGTTTATCTCACAATCAGCGGCGGTCTCCAACACGATTCTCGACTGGGCTCAGCAGCGCGAGATGGGGTTTTCTTACTTTATTGCCCTGGGCGATAGCCTGGATATTGATGTTGACGACCTGCTCGACTTCCTTGCGCGCGACAGTAAAACCAGCGCTATTTTGCTCTACCTTGAGCACCTGAGCGATGCCCGACGTTTTGTTTCAGCGGCCCGTAGCGCATCGCGCAACAAGCCCATCCTGGTGATTAAAAGTGGGCGCAGCCCGGCGGCACAGAAGCTTCTGCACGTTAATTCCGGTATGGATCCCGCCTGGGACGCAGCTATTCAGCGCGCAGGCTTACTGCGGGTGCAGGACACACACGAACTCTTTTCTGCGGTCGAAACCCTTAGTCACATGCGCCCTCTGCGCGGCGAGAAACTGATGATTATCAGTAACGGCGCCGCGCCAGCAGCGCTGGCCCTCGACGAACTCTGGCTACGTAACGGCAAACTTGCCGTTCTCAGCGAGGAAACCTGCAACAATCTCCGCCAGGCATTACCTGACGGTATTGCCATCGCCAACCCGCTGGATCTGCGCGATGACGCCAGTAGCGAGCACTATCTCAACGCGCTGAATGTACTGCTGGATAGCCATGACTACGATGCGCTACTGGTAATCCATTCACCAAGCGCCGCCGCACCAGGAACAGAAAGCGCGCTGGCGCTCATTGACGCCCTGAAGCGTCATCCGCGCGGCAAGTTCGTCACCGTTCTCACCAACTGGTGTGGTGAGTTTTCCTCTCAGGAAGCCCGACGTCTGTTTAGCGATGCTGGTCTGCCAACCTATCGCACGCCCGAAGGGACGATTACCGCCTTTATGCATATGGTGGAGTATCGACGTAACCAGAAACAGCTCAGAGAAACCCCGGTACTGTCAAATTCCTTAACCGCCAATTCCACCGAAGCTCATAGTTTGCTACAGCGTGCGATTGACGAAGGCGCAACGTCGCTGGACACGCATGAAGTGAGCCCTGTCCTGCATGCTTACGGTATTCATACCCTGCCAACATGGATTGCCGCAGATAGTGCCGAGGCTGTGCATATTGCCGAGCAGATTGGTTATCCTGTGGCCCTGAAGCTCCGTTCACCGGATATTCCGCATAAGTCGGAAGTTCAGGGGGTTATGCTTTATCTGCGTACCGCCAGCGAGGTCCAGCAGGCGGCGGATGCCATTATCGATCGCGTCAAAATGACCTGGCCGCAGGCACGCATTCACGGGCTACTGGTGCAAAGCATGGCCAATCGCGCCGGGGCGCAGGAGTTACGGGTGGTTGTGGAGCACGATCCGGTTTTCGGGCCGCTGATCATGCTGGGCGAAGGCGGCATGGAGTGGCGTGCGGAGGATCAGGCCGCTGTCGCGCTGCCACCGCTGAATATGAACCTTGCGCGCTATCTGGTTATTCAGGCCATCAAAAGTAAAAAGGTGCGTGGGCGCAGTGCGCTACGCCCTCTGGATATTCCGGGCCTGAGCCAACTGCTGGTACAGGTCTCAAATTTAATTGTCGATTGCCCGCAGATTCAGCGTCTGGATATTCATCCTCTTCTGGCTTCCGGCCATGAATTCACTGCGCTTGACGTAACATTAAGTCTGTCCCCATTCACTGGCGATAGAGAAAGCCGCCTGGCCATACGCCCTTATCCGCAGCAACTGGAAGAGTGGGTGATAATGAAGAATGGTGAACGCTGCCTGTTCCGCCCAATCCTCCCGGAAGATGAACCCCAGCTATTGGCCTTTATTGCCCAGGTCACGAAGGAAGATCTTTATTATCGTTACTTCAGCGAAATCAACGAATTTACGCACGATGACTTAGCCAATATGACGCAGATCGACTACGATCGAGAAATGGCCTTTGTCGCAGTACGTTCCACAACGGCGGGGAATGAGATCCTCGGCGTGACGCGGGCAATCTCCGATCCGGATAATATTGATGCCGAGTTCGCCGTACTGGTGCGATCTGACTTGAAAGGCCTGGGTTTAGGCCGCCGTCTACTCGAAAAGCTGATTGCCTATACACAAAGCCATGGACTTCAGCGGCTAAATGGCATCACTATGCCGAATAATAAAGGCATGATCGGCCTCGCCAGAAAGCTGGGATTCTCGGTTGATATTCAGCTTGAAGATGGGATTGTCAGTCTGTCTCTTCAGCTTGTATCTGAGCAATGACAAACAGCCGGGCGCAATTGTTGACTACTTTAACGGGTAGTAATGGTATTATTGCCCGCTTACGTCGTCTGCATGGTACAGAAGACCCTTCAATAAACAGAGAAGAAACGCACTGTGATGTTGTCAAAATTTAAACGTAATAAACATCAACAACACCTTGCCCAACTCCCTAAGCTTTATCAGTCAGTTGATGATATCGAGTTCTTTTACGCTCCGGCAGATTTTCGGCAAGCGTTACTGGCCAGGATAGCTCAGGCCACCCAGCGTATTTGTATTATTGCGCTCTATCTGGAGCAGGATGATGGCGGCAAAGGAATTCTGCAGGCATTGTATGATGCGAAGCGCCTGCGCCCTGAACTGGATGTTCGGGTGCTGGTGGACTGGCATCGCGCCCAGCGTGGCCGTATTGGTGCCGCAGCATCAAACACCAATGCCGACTGGTATTGCCGCATGGCGCAGAAAAATCCTGGTGTCGATATCCCGGTTTATGGCGTTCCGGTCAATACCCGTGAAGCGCTCGGGGTTCTCCACTTCAAAGGCTTTATCATTGATGATTGCGTGCTCTATAGCGGCGCCAGTCTGAATGACGTTTACCTGCATCAGCACGATAAATATCGTTACGATCGCTATCAGTGTATCCGCAACAGCAAGATGGCCGATGTGATGTTCGACTGGGTTGAGCAGCACCTGGTACAAGGCCGTGGCGTTAATCGTCTTGACAGATCCGATCGCCCAAAAAGCCCGGAAATCAAAAATGATATCCGTCAGTATCGTCAGGAACTTCGCGATAGCAGCTACCACTTCCTCGGGAATGCGGATGAAGACCGGCTATCGGTAACGCCGCTCGTTGGTCTGGGTAAGACCAGCCTGCTGAATAAAACAATCTTCCATCTGATGCCCTGTACCGAGCATAAACTGACTATCTGCACTCCCTATTTCAACCTGCCCGCTCTACTGGTGCGTAATATCATCCAGCTGTTACGCGGCGGGAAAAAAGTTGAAATTATCGTCGGTGATAAAACCGCTAATGATTTCTATATTCCGGAAGATCAGCCGTTTAAAATTATCGGTGCGCTACCCTATCTTTATGAAATCAATCTACGGCGTTTTCTGAGCCGACTACAGTATTATGTCAACAGTGGGCAATTGATTATCCGTTTATGGAAGGACGACGATAACAGCTACCACCTGAAAGGCATGTGGGTTGATGACGAATGGATGCTGCTGACCGGTAACAATCTAAACCCTCGCGCCTGGCGCCTGGATCTGGAAAATGCCATTCTTATTCATGACCCGGAGAATCAGCTTAGCGCAATGCGTGAAAAAGAGCTAAATCTCATCCGTCAACATACCACGATCGTCCAGCACTATCGTGATCTACAAAGTATTGCCGACTACCCGGTGAAAGTCCGCAAACTGATCCGGCGTCTGCGACGAATCCGAATAGATCGTTTGATCAGCCGCATTCTCTGAATTGTTGCCCCGTACCACGGGGCTTTTTTCTGACATTTGCAGGCATATCATTAATTCTACAAACGCAGGCCCTTACCTTTACGGTGCAACGTCAGGGAAACCAGGAAAGCGATCGCCCCCATGACGGTGACATACCAGTAGAAAGCGTGCTCAATCCCGGCCGATTTTAACGACAGAGCAACGTACTCTGCCGAACCGCCAAATAATGCATTGGCAACCGCGTAAGATAACCCAACTCCTAAGGCCCGAACCTGGGCCGGAAACATTTCGGCCTTCAGAATCCCGCTAATTGAAGTATAGAAACTGACGATCAGCAACGCGCATACCACTAAAGCAAATGCCGCATACGGCGAACTTACGTGTTGTAATGCATTGAGGACAGGAACGGTAAACAGGGTAACTAATGCGCCAAAGCAGAGCATAGAGGTGCGACGGCCAATTTTATCCGAGAGCGCACCAAACAACGGCTGAACTAACATATATACTAACAGGGCTGCGGTCATAATCATACTCGCGGTACCCACCGTCATGCCCGCGGTATTGACCAGGTATTTTTGCATATAGGTGGTGAAAGTATAAAAGCTCAATGAACCAGCGGCAGTGAAACCCAGCACCATAATAAATGCTTTGCGGTTACGCCATAATCCTTTAAACGATCCCGCCTCTTTTAGCGCGCGCGTTTCCTGTTTAGACGTTTCGTCCAATTGACGGCGCAGCCACAGGGCAACGATAGCTAACACTGCGCCAAGCGCAAAGGGAATGCGCCATCCCCAGGCGTGCAGATCTTCATTGCTGAGGATTTGTTGTAAAACTACAACGACAAGTACCGCCAGAAGCTGGCCTCCAATCAGAGTGACATACTGAAATGAGGCATAAAAACCTTTCTTACCTTCAACGGCAACCTCACTCATATAGGTTGCACTGGTGCCATATTCTCCTCCGACAGACAGTCCCTGAAATAAACGCGCCAGCAGAAGCAGAGCCGGGGCCCAGGTCCCGATCGTTGCATAACCGGGTAAGCATGCGATCACCAGGGAACCAAAACACATCATGCAAACCGAGATAAGCATGGACGTCTTACGTCCACGTCGATCGGCAATACGCCCGAATAACCAGCCGCCAATTGGGCGCATCAGGAAACCTGCGGCAAATACACCTGCAGTTTGTAACAATTGCGTAGTGGTATTTCCGGAAGGAAAGAAAATGTGGGCAAAATAAAGTGAGCAAAATGAGTAAACATAAAAATCAAACCATTCAACCAGATTGCCTGACGATGCCCCTACAATTGCCCATATACGACGCCGGGTATCGCCATGATCCAGCGTTCTGCATGCGCTAATGCTACTTTCTGTCATTATAATTCTACTCCAGCAAAGACTGTAATCTGTCTCGTCGGGCGTGGCAGATTATCTGGATAAATTAATTGGTGAATAAAATGTTATACAATTGTTATAATTTTATATGTGACGGTTATCACGTTTTATTCCGTGACAGGAGCATTCAAGATTAACGATAACGCACAGGCGAAGATAAAGTGAAATATGAGGATAAGTGAGTCTGAGCAGGCCTTTGTGTTGGTTCATACGTAAGCCGGATAAGGCGCAGCCGCCATCCGGCAGTGCCCGGACGGTATAAACGCAAAAAGGCCATCCGTGAGGATGACCTTTGAGGCTGATGACAAACCTGATTTAGATATTGTGCTCGCATTTCTGCCGGGTGGCGGCCATCGCCTTACCTGGCATGTAAAACCAATAATATCATCATGTTATGGGTTTTTCGTAGGCCCGCGCAAGCGAAGCGCCGCCGGGCAATTCCGGAAAAACGCACTTTGTCAGCAATCTAAAAGGCCATCCGTGAGGATGACCTTTTCACTTATTTGATGCCTGGCAGTTTATGGCGGGCGTCCTGCCCGCCACCCTCCGGGCCGTTGCTCCGCAACGTTCAAATCCGCTCCCGGCGGATTTGTCCTCCTCAGGAGAGCGCTCACCGACAAACAACAGATAAAGCAAAGGGCCCGGTCTTTCGACTGAGCCCTTTGCTTTATTTGAT